>NZ_BDBR01000022.1 GCF_001613085.1 Nocardia salmonicida NBRC 13393 | reverse complement strand
ACCCGCGCCGCCGCCGGGCCCACCGGGCCGCGGACCCGCACCGCCACTACCGAAGTAACCCGCCGAACCGGGTGCCGCCGCGGGCCGGGAGGCGACGGCCTTGGTGCCGATCGCACCCAGCGCCATCGCGCCGACCGCCGCACCACCGGCCACCATCAGACCCGAACCACCGGTGCCGACCGTGGCCACCGCGGGTGCGACCAGGCGCATCAGCGCGGGCAGCACGAACGCCACGCTGCACAGCAGCACCAGCGCCACCAGCATCCGCTGCGCGTCCTCGCCGCTGGGCAATCCGCCGGACTCCGTGGTCTCGTCGACATGGCCCGCGGTGGTGAACGCGATCATGTACACGATCGCGGCCACCGGTTTGAACAGCATGAACGCGATGATCCAGCCGACCAGTTTCTGATACGACTGCTTGCCCGTTCCGGTCGCCGACGCGGCGGCCGCCAGCGGCAACACACCCGCGGCGACCACGAGCAGACCCTGCCGAACGATGGCGAGCACGATCTGGGCGAGCGCGCCGAGCAATCCGACGATGGCGATGATCAGCACCAGACCCGGCGAAAAAGCCTGCAACTTACTGGTTTTCACCATCAACTCGGCCATGTTCTTGGCATTGCCGCCGGTGGCGTCTTCGATGATCCACTCGGAGAACTTGTCCGAGGCTCGCGTCCCCGCGACGATCACCGCGCCCAGCATCCACGAACTGAACACCACCCTGGCGAACAGGCGGAACGATTCGGCGGCCTCGCTCACGGCCGCCCCGCGTCTGGCTTCGGCCAATCTGCCGCCGGTGATGATCACCGAGGCGATCAACAGCAATATCTGGATCTGATAGGTGTAGTCGTTGATCTTGGTGAACAGTGCCCCCGAGTCGCTCACCGCCTCGTTGGGCACCTTCATCCAGAAGGTCAATGCCAGGATCAGCGCCTCGCCGAGGCCCTTCATCAGCGAGTCGACTACCTTGCCGAAGGTCGAATCCCACGCCTTGTCCTTGACCGCGGTGGCCGCGTCGCCGGGATGGGAGGCGGCATTGCCCGCCTTACACACCGCCGATGCCGCGTCGCCGAGCGAGACTCCGGGGATCGCGACGCTGTCGAGGGTGTCGTGCAGTTCGTTGCACGCCTCGTCGAAGCCGTAGGTCTGGCCGTAGGCCACCGTCGGCGTCGCGATCATCACGGTGAAGATCACCGCGAAGATGGTGACGATCCGTCTCAGCATAGTTGGCACCCCTCGATGGTCCGCGCGGAATCGATCCGGGCTGTGCTGTACCTCGATCACCATGTCGTCCACCCCGCCAGCGATTCCACGTATTCGGTCTGGGTATTTGCTGTCGTCGATGGTTTGAGCCGCCAGTCACCGGCGTCCCACACCACGATCATCCGCATCGCGGCGTACAACTGCTTGCCGTCGATCACCGGGCCGCGCGAGGCGAGCCGCACGATCGCCAGATCGTCGGCGAAGTCGTCGATCTTGAACGCGTCGGACGCCACGAAGTACTGGGTCACCTTCTTCGGCTGCTGCGCGGGCAGCTTGTCACCCGACAGCGCGGAGTCGTAGGCGGCCAATTGCGCTGTACTGACCCGCAATTGCGTCACGTACAGGTCGCGGTCGCCCGGGCGGGCGTTGAGCCGGTAGGTGATCTGCGCGGCGGCCAGCGCGGCGCCCTGCGGGGTGCGCGCGTAGCCGACGGCGAGTCCGTCTTCGATCCGCGACGGCCCGTCGGAAGTGGAGAACGGCACCGACGCGCCGTAGACACGCTGCCAGCCGTGCGGTTTCGTGGTGCCCCTCGGCGCGCCGGTCAGCCAATCCGGGTCCGCGGCGGTACGTTGCGTACCCGGTTCCTGGGCCAGCGGCTGACCCGCCGGGTTGTTCGGGATGTCCACCCGCCTGCCGAGCAGGTCGACATCGGGTTCGGCGAAACCCGTTCCACCCTCGGCCTGGGCGGGCGGCGGCGCGTTGTCCACGGCGCTGTCGCCGTCGCGACTGAAGTACACGACGGCGCCGACGACCATGATCAAGGCGAGCAGGGCACCGGAGGCGATCATGCCGAAGGACGCGCGGTCGCGCGTGCCCGGCTCCTTCTCGCTCACTGCGATGCCTCCAATGTCACGATGTCTTGCGGTAATTCGTCGATCGGGTCGACCGGTCGGTCGACCGAGCGCGGATCGGGTAACTGCAGTCGCCAGTCTCCGCCGTACCAGCTGACCGTGGTGTGGTTCACCGCCCGTGACCGGTCGGAGTATTCGGTATAGACGTCGACTGTCGTTCGCTCGTCACGATATTCGGTAATTTTGTAACCCAACAATTTCGGCGCGTACTCCGCCGTAGCGGGTCCGGTGATCGACAGCTGTACTCGGTTGATCGCCCACTCGTCACGTGCCGGTCCCGGAACGAGTTCGGCGTTCACCACCTGGGCCCACTGACTGTCCGGCGCCACCGACAACCGGATGGTGTGGGTCAGCGCCGCCAGCCCGGCCCCGCGCGGGGAATGCTCGAAACCGGTCGCGGCGCCCTGGTCCACCGTTTTCGGGCCCTGGTCGGTGTGCGGCAGGGAGATGCCCTGGTAGTCCTGCCAGCCGATCCCGGTCGGTGCGGCTGTCAGGTCGGGGCCGGTATCACCACCGCCACCACAGCCGACGGCTGCCGCGAGCAATGCGATACCGACCGCAACCGGTCGTGTCACTGTGGAATTCATGCCGGCAGGAAGGCCAGCGCGATCGCGGACGCGGTACTGGCCACCGAAGCACCGATCAGACTCATCAGGACGCCGTGTGAGGCGTCGTTCACGGCGAGGTCGCTGCGGAACGCGATCCACAGTCGACCCGCCGACAGGATCATCCAGGCCAGGCACGACAGCAGGACGAACCAGAGCAGCCAGTTGAGCAACTGCATCATCGGCGCCAACACGTCGGCCGGGATCTGTTTGTAGGCGAGCACGGTGATCACTAACCGATGACCGCACTCATGATCGTGCCCGCGCTGGTCGCGACGACGCCACCGATCATGGCGCCCGCCACCATCTTCGGCGACTCGAGACCACCACCGGTCCAGCGCTCCCACGCGAACTTGCCGCCCGCGTAGGTGATGCCGCAGATGCCCGACAGCAGTACGAACCAGGTGAGGTAACGCACCAGCTGCAGAATCTTCTCCGAGCCGGGCGGAGCTTCCGGAGTCGGATTACCGACCTGGGCCAGCACGGTGCCGTACGTGTCCTGCACGGCGAGGAGGAGCATGCTCATCGGGTGCCTTTCTCCCACTGTAAAGGTGTTGTGCCACAAACACTTCGACGACGACACACGTTTGTACACCACCGACCGGTGAACCGCCCGGCGTTCATGATCGACCCCCGCCCGACGTGGGCGGGCCGAGACTGGTGCGGATCGCGGCGACCACATCGGTACCGAGGTCACCGATTTCTACCGGCACGTCGTCGAGCGGGTCGGGGCGGCGTTTCCTGACCGCCACCTCGTCGCCCGGCGACCACACCGGAAGCGCGTCGGACTCCACCAGAGTCCATTCCTCGAACCACGGCACCTGCCAGACGTGCCCGGCCAGCGAGCCGACCACCTCCCGGTAGCGCCGGATCTCCGGCGCCATCCGGCCAGGCCGCGCGGCGACGGTGATCAGACCGAGAACCAGTGCGGGGCCCGCGAGCCCGGCGTGGTGCTGGCGCAGCAGATCGTGCGCGCGGGTGAGTCCGGAGATGGTTTCCCTGGCGACCAGCACGACATAGGGGGACTCCCGGTCGAACACGCCGGGCCAGCGCCCGCGCGCGTCGGCGGCGGGCGCGAGCACGTGCGCCAGGGTGGTCGCGCCGGCGCCTCCGTGCACCCCGAGCAACCACACCAGCGGCGCCCGGCCGACCCCGGGCACCGGTCGCTCCCAGATCTTGGCGCGCAGCGATTCTGGCGGCGCGACTACACCGGCGGGGGCGTCCGGTTCACGACGACGACGAAGATTCATGGCTGCCGTCATGATGCCACCCCCGCGAGCAAGCTCGCATACGCCGAACGCGTCGCCTCGGCGAGCTCGGCGTGGCGGACGAGTTCCCCGCGCGCGAGATGCGGGTCGTAGGGGATCTCGACGACCTCGCGCACCCAGCCCGACAGATGCTCGCGCAAATGCTCCGCTACGCGCGAGTCGTCGTGCGAGTACTGGTGCGAGACAACGATGGTGGTGTCGGCCACCACACCTGCGCCGTCGTCACCGTAGTGGTCGTCGAGCCATTCCAGGGTCACACGCAGCCGGTTGGCGGCGTCGACGCGGGCCGGAATGGCAAGGACGAGTGCGATATCGGCATCGTCGAGCAGGGGGCGCAGTTGCCGTCCGGCAATCGGGTTGCCGCCGTCGTACACCGCCGTGTACCCACCGGTGTCCAGCGCCCGCGCGACAGTGAGAAATGTCGCGCGCCGGCGCAGCGGGGTCGCGTCGCGCCACAGCAGCCCGAAACCGGAGGTGGAACGGGAAAGGCACTCCTCGAGCGGTGCCGGTTCGTCGTCGCCGCGGCCGTATACCCAGGACTGCAGATTCACCGGGTGCAGATGTTTGTCGGCGCCGCGCAGGGCGATATCGCTGCCCGCGGCGGTCGCGTCGACCGCCACCGTCGTGGCACCCGCGGTGACCAGTTCCGCGGCCAGGCCGAGCACCGTCGTTGTCGTGCCCGCACCGCCGCAGCCACCGACCACCAGGATCGGCCTGCGGGTACCGTCGCGACGCTCACCGTTGCGACGCCGCAACCGCACCACCGGAGCCGGATCACGCGCCAGGTCATCGGACGGGTCCCCCTCGGGGGCCTCGTCGAGCCATCGGCTCCAGTCGTCTGTCATCGCCTCTCCTTACCCTGCCGCGATGCCCGTGATGAGCGTGCGATCGCCGACCAGCGCTGTTCGCACCGATTGCTTGGTGTAGGTGGCCGGTGCGCCCGCGGGCCGGAACTCGGTGACCTCCACCGTGTACCGGTCGGCCGCGACAGTGGTGATCCGCACGCAGTGGGTGGTCCCCACCGGGATGGTGTCGATACCGCGCTGGATCACGGCGGCCGGCGAGACGTCGGCGTCGGGGGTGGCCACCGCTCTGGCCTGCTCCCCCGATCGGGTCACGTAGTAGGCGTATTGGAAGGCGAGCACGGCGTCGGGGCCCGAGCCGGTACCGCCCGCCTCCGCGCTGCGCACCACGATGTCGGTGCGTTCGGTCGGGCACGAGCCCGCGGTGTCGGCGGTCAGGTTGCCCGCGGTGAAATGCAGCGGCGGGGCGGCGTGCCGGGCCGCGTCGCCGTCGCCGCGCCCGAAGAGCAGGAAGAACACACCGGTCGCGGCGAGGACGAGCACCAGCACCGAGACCACGAGAACCACCCAGGCGCGCTGCCGTTTCCGGCTCGCGCGCAGCGCGCCCGAGGGTTCGAGCACGCGGGCGTCGTCGTATTCGTCGGCGGCGGCCTCGGGCCAGGGGAACTGGACGAGTTCGGCGTCGTAGTCGTCGTCGGGGCCGGGTGCCGGCTCGGCGACCCAGTCCGACCAGCCGCCGGTGAAGTCGCTGCGACGTCTGGCCAGTTGCGCGGGGGGCGGTGGTACCGGGTCGGGTTCGACCGGGTGGGGTCGCTTTCCGTACGCGGCCGGGGCGAAGTCGGCGGATTCAGTTGTCGCGTCATCGAACTCGGTGGCTCGATCGAACGGGTCGCCCTTCGCGTTCGACAGGTGCTGAACGGGTCGGCGGTCGTCGTCGACATTCGGCTTCGGCTCGACGTTCCAGCCGTCCGGATCGCCGATTTTCGGCTCGGACTCGGTGTTCGAGTCGTGGGGGTCGCCGACAACTTTCGACTGAGGTCCCGTGACCCGGCTGTGCGAGTCGCCGGTGGCGTTCGACTGATCGTCGAGGTCGAGGCTGAACGGTTCCGGCTGACGCTCCCCTGCCGGCGCGGGTTCCGGCGTCGGGGTGGAGTCGGGACTCGTCGAATATCGGTCGATGCTGTCGTCGTCGCCCGCCACCGGTTCGGTGGTGCCCGGGCGCGTGGGGGCACCGGTATCGGTATCGGACTCGGGCTCCAGCGCCGAGTACCAGCGCGACAATTCGTTGTACGACTTCAACATTCCCCCCTTTCCACGGCGCCGGGCACAGTTCGCATCGAAGACCTCTCGGTGATCAGTTCACAGAGAACGGACGGGTGGTGGGTGCGGTGGTTACGGGTGTCGCGGCAGGCGGAGTCGTCGCGCCGCCGGATGAGGCGCCATCGGCTCCTGTCCCGAACGGAAATTGTCCCCCACCGGAGGGTTTGGGTGTCGGAGACGCGCCGTTCGGGCTCTGGAATATTCCCATACCACGCGAGTCGGACCCGCCGACCGGTACCGCGCCCTTCCCGGAAGCGCCTGCCGCGTCGCGGGCCAGCGCGGCGAACCACTCGCCCACGTACTGCGTCGGTGTCGCGCCGTTCGCGCCGACGCCCATGCGCGAGTACGCGTCATGGCGTTGCAGCGTGTTCCAGTAGCGCACCCAGGTGGTGATGTCGAGGAGCTCGGCGTTGTCGGTGACGTTCTGCTTGACCGCGGTGAACGCCTCGTTGACCAGCCGCACCCCGGTGGTCGGCGGGACGAGTTGCGGGACCGCGCCTACCAGTTTCGTCCCGAGCAGCGTCAGCCCGGCCAGCGGATTCGACAGTGTGGCCGTGGCCAATTCGCTGATGCTCGCGGGGCTGATCACCGACTTCACCACGGTGGCGACGGCGTTGAGGCCGATCATGCCCACCTTCAGCAGCGCCCGGTACGCGGCGTTCAGATCGAGCTTGCTGTTCGGGTCCGAGGCGTCGGACAGTCGTTGCGAGATCGACTTCTTCGGCGAGATCGACACATCGCTCAGGGTGGTGCCGGAGATGTCCTCCTCGACCACCGCGGTGGCGGTTTTGATGGAGGTGAACGCCAGCGCCTGCGCGATCGAGGTCAACGAGCCGATCGGGTCGCCGCCGGAGAGTTTCGTCTGGCTCATGAGGTTGGTGACGGCCCGCACGATCGGCGCGCCCTGGGGGGCGTCGCACGCGAGATCGCCTGTGGCACAAAAGCTTGCGACACGACCGGTGAGTTTGCCGAAGTCGTCGGTCTGCTCACTCCGCGGAGCGAGTCCGCCGCCGGACGCGATACCTTGGCGCACCTCACCGATGGCGGTCAGCGCCTCGCCGGAGGTGCCGGGTGCGGCCAGCGGCGAGGACCGGTCGGGTGCGCCGGGGAACAGCGGCGCGTTCTCGCCGCGGGTCGGGTCGGCGAACAACGCGACCGCGGCGACCTTGTCCGCGGGCACCGCACCGCCGCCCGCGCCGACCTCCTGGGCGAACAGCGAGGCGACATGGGCGCCTTGGGAGTACCCGACGACCGCGATCCGGGAGTCCGGGCAGCGTTGGATCACCTGGGTAGCCATCGAGCGGAGTCGCTCCAACCCACCCGCGACCGATTCCGTGTACGGCACCGCCCCGCCCTGGACCGCGCCACCGAAACCCGCCTCGTAGGGCACATACGCACGATCGACGAGTCCCGCGTCGGCCGCGCCGGCCATCATCGGGCGGAACACCGTCGACAGCATTCCGGTATCGGTGCTGGGCGCCGCGTCGGGCGATGACTCGCCCGTGCCCTGAATTCCCAAGGCGTACAGCGCCGGACACGCCGCGATAGATACCTGCGTAGACGGCGTGGTGGGTGTACGGTCTTCCGCACCGGCCACCCCCGCCGTAACCGACAGCGAAGCGACGGTGAACGCTATCAGCGTCCCCGTGAGTCGTGTCGTGCACCGAGCCATATCGATCCGCATCACAGTCCGTTTCGGCTGACCAGTGGAGCGTTGAAACGCACTAAACCGTAACAGATTCCGGGTAACCCAACCGCTGCCCTAATCGGCCCTTTCACTGCCCCCGGCAAACCCGCTGCGGCCGGCAACTTTTCGGCGATCACCTGGATAGACAGCGGCCCGGGCACCCTCGCGAGGCGAGAGTGCCCGGGCCGTGGTCGAGGTCAGGCGGCGGAGGTCACCCGGTACACGTCGTAGACACCTTCGACGTTGCGCACCACATTGAGCAGATGGCCCAGGTGCTTGGGGTCGCCCATCTCGAAGGTGAACTTGCTGATCGCGACGCGGTCACCGTGCGTGGCCACCGAGGCGGACAGGATGTTGACCTTCTCGTCGGCCAGCACCTTGGTCACGTCCGAGAGCAATCGGGTGCGGTCGAGCGCCTCGATCTGGATGGCGACAAGGAACACCGACGAGGGCGAGGGCGCCCATTCGACGTCGATGATCCGCTCCGACTGCTCCTGCAGCGAATCGGCGTTGGTGCAGTCGGTGCGGTGCACGCTCACCGAGCCACCACGGGTGACGAAGCCCATGATCTCGTCGCCCGGCACCGGCGTGCAGCACTTGGCCAGCTTGGCGACCGTTCCCGGCGCACCGGGGATGAGCACACCGGCATCACCGGTGACCCGCTGCCTGCTGGGCGTGGTCGACGGCGTCGACCGCTCGGCCAGCTCGTTCTCGACATCGCCGATGCCGCCGAGCTGGGCCATGAGCCGCTGCACCACATGGTGAGCCGACACCTGGTGCTCGCCGACAGCGGTGTAGAGAGTGGAGATGTCGCTGTAGTGCAGCTCGTGCGCGACCGCGGTCATCGCCTCGACGCTCATCAACCGCTGCAGCGGCAGCCCGACGCGGCGGACCTCCTTGGAGATCTGCTCCTTGCCGCTCTCGAGCGCTTCCTCACGCCGCTCCTTGGCAAACCATTGGCGAATCTTGGCTTTCGCCCGCGGGGAGACCACGAACTTCTGCCAGTCACGGCTTGGTCCGGCGTTCTGCGCCTTGGAGGTGAACACCTCGACGACTTCGCCGTTCTCCAACTGCCGTTCCAGTGCTACGAGTCGCCCGTTCACCCGCGCGCCGATGCACTTGTGCCCGACCTCGGTGTGCACGGCGTAGGCGAAGTCGACCGGGGTCGACTTCTGCGGCAGCGTGATCACGTCGCCCTTGGGCGTGAACACGAAGATCTCCGGCGACTTCAGGTCGAAGCGCAGCGATTCCAGGAACTCCGCGGGGTCGGCCGCCTCACGCTGCCAGTCGAGCAGCTGACGCATCCACGCCATGTCGTCGACCTCGGCGGCGTCACCGGAGTGCTTGCCCTTGGTCTCCTTGTACCGCCAGTGCGCGGCGATGCCGAACTCGGCGGTCCGGTGCATGTCCTGGGTTCGGATCTGCACTTCCAGCGGCTTGCCGTCGGGGCCGACCACGGTGGTGTGCAGCGACTGGTAGACCCCGTAGCGCGGCTGCGCGATGTAGTCCTTGAACCGGCCCGCCATGGGCTGCCACAGCGAGTGCACGACACCGACCGCGGCGTAGCAGTCACGCACTTCCTCGCACAGGATGCGCATGCCGACCAGGTCATGGATGTCATCGAAGTCTTTGCCCTTGACGATCATCTTCTGATAGATCGACCAGTAGTGCTTGGGCCTGCCCTCGACGATCGCGTTGATCCGCGACGCGGCCAGGGTGTTGGTGATCTCGGCGCGCACCTTCGCCAGATAGGTGTCGCGCGAGGGCGCGCGGTCGGCGACCAGGCGCACGATCTCGTCGTACTTCTTGGGGTGCAGGATCGCGAAGGCGAGGTCCTCGAGCTCCCATTTGACGGTCGCCATGCCGAGGCGATGCGCCAGCGGCGCGATCACCTCCAGGGTCTCCTTGGCCTTCTTGGCCTGCTTCTCCGGCGGCAGGAAACGCATGGTGCGCATGTTGTGCAACCGGTCGGCGACCTTGATCACCAGCACGCGCGGGTCACGCGCCATGGCGATGATCATCTTGCGGATGGTCTCGGCTTCAGCCGCCGCGCCCAGGTTGACCTTGTCGAGTTTGGTGACGCCGTCGACGAGGTGGGCGACTTCCTGGCCGAACTCCTCCTTGAGCTGCTCGAGGGAGTAGCCGGTGTCCTCGACGGTGTCGTGCAGCAGGGCCGCGACCAGGGTGGTCGTGTCCATTCCGAGTTCGGCGAGGATGTTGGCGACCGCGAGCGGGTGCGTGATGTAGGGGTCGCCGGACTTGCGGAACTGTTTGGCGTGGCGCTCGTCGGCGACGTCGAAGGCGCGCTGGAGCAGGCCGAGGTTGGCCTTGGGGTACAGCTCGCGGTGGACGGTGGCCAGCGGTTCCAGCACCGGCTTGACCGCCGCGATCCCACGTTGACCCGTCATCCGTCGAGCCAGCCGCGCACGGACGCGCCGGGAGGCCGAACTGGGCACCGAGGCTGTCGGGGACTGCTTGGCGGTTTCGGGGGTCTTCGCCGGGGCACCTTCGCTTGGCGTGGCGCCGGTGGATTCCTGCCCGACCTTCGCCTCGCCGAGTTGTCGAGTCATGCCACCACCTCTCACGCTGCATTCGGACCTGTCGGCCGAGTGCTGCAAACCGCCCGGGTCCTCAACTTTAGTCCCCGCACCGACCTGGTGTTCGAGTCACCGGGGTCACAGGCCTGCGGCTAATCCGCCACTCCGCGGTTTCTGCCGGTCGTTCCCGGGCAGCGTAGTGAGTTTCCGGGCCTGCCGATAGGTGTTCGACAGGTTTTGGTCATCCCCGATGAGTTACCCACGTCCTAGCGTGATCAGCGGTTTGTTCTGACCCGAGTCGTGGGATCTGTCAGCGCTCGTCGGCGTGGGTCGGGCGGGCGCGGAGGCTGTGGCCGTCCAGGCGGCCCGGTGGGGCGGCGAGGAGGTCGAGGACGGTGGGGGTGAGATCAATCAGCGTGTGGGCGCTGGTCACGGTGCCGGGGGTGAAGTCGGGGCCGCGGGCGATGACGAAGTCGGCGGTTTCGGCGGGGGTCTGGCCCCCGTGGCCGCCGGTCGGGAGGTGTCCGTGGTCGGTGGTGACCAGGACGGTCCACTGTTCGCGGGGAAAGGCTTGCGCGCGCCGGTCGACCGCCGCGACGATCTGGCCGACCAGCGCGTCCACCCGGCGAATCGCGGCCAGGTAGGCGCGGGACGCACCGCCGTGCTGGTGGCCTGCCAGGTCGATCTGGTCGAGGTGGGTGAAGACCAGATCAGGGCCGCAACGCTCGATCGCCGACACCACGTCGGTCGCGGTCGCGGCATCGGTAGCCGATTCGTCGGGGTCGTCGGCGACCGGCACGGTGGTGAGGGCGACGTCGGCGCGCCGGTCACCGGTGGCGGCGATCGTCGCGATCTGGTGCCAGGTGCCGATGGACACGGTGTACCGGGCGGGGTCGGCCCGTTCGATCCGGGTGAACACACTCGGGTGTGCCAGGAACGGACTCGCGTCGAATTCGTTGTCGGTGATCCCGTGCTCGGTGTCCCACACCCCGGTCAGCGCGCTCGCCCACGACGGCCCGGAAATCGTGATGTGCCCCGCGATGTCGCCCTGCGAGAGCAGCCCCTGCGCGGCGAGGTGGCGCAACCGCGGCGCCTGCGCCGAATCGGCCTTGTCGAACATCAGGCCATCGATCCCGATGACGACGACCTTGTTCACCACCTCGCCGACCCCGCGTCGAGGAGCCCCGAACTCGGCCGCCGCGTCGACCGTCGCCCCCACATCGTCGAACGCCGCCACCGACCCCGCCGCCGACCCGACCAGCGGAATCGTCACCAACGCGGTCACCAGCGCGACAAGCACTTTCGCCGGGGCCGACATCTCGCGCATGCCATCACGATGAGGGATCCGTGCCGCCGCGGCGAGACCGACGCGACGGTGTTCATCGACGTTTCATCGCCTTCGCACCCCTCGGACGCTTCGCTGAACAACCGGCGAACCACAGCGTCGAGCCGCGAATTCCGCTGACATCAGCAGCGGTGTGTGGCCCTCGGTCCTGCGCCACGCCTACGCCCGCTACGACCTGGGAACCACCGCTGTGCGATGAGCCGCTCAGTTCTCGTCGACGTCGAACGCCCACACCACGGCGGGTCTGCCGGTGGCCTTCACCCGGCGACGTTCACCGGTGCGACCGAGTCCGGGAATCGCGGCGAGCGTGCGGTTGAGGTTGGCCGGGTCGGGACGAGCGCCGTGCAGGGAAGTACTGAGATCGACCGCACGGGTAGCGGGAAACTCGGTGCCCGCCAGCGCTCGGGTGAGCGTCGCGTCCTTCCAGAGGAGTCCGGCCAGCAGGCCGCGGCTGGTCTCGACGATGCGGTTGTGGTCGAACGCCAGCGGCGGGACGTCGTCGAAGCCCACCCACTCGGCCGGGCCCTCGTGTTCGGCGACCACCGCCCACATCGCGATGGCCAGCGTCGGGCCGCGCGGGTCTCGATGGGGTTCGTCGAAGGTGACGAGCTGGCCGACCGCGCCGATCGCCTCGGTCGGCACCCCGAGTTTGGTGTGGACAGCGCGTCGGGCGGCGTCGACGAGACGTTCGCCGCGGCCGAGCAGCACGCCGGGTAGCGCGAGTCGGCCCGTGAACGGCTCGAACTCGCGGGGGGCGATGCCGAGACGAACGCCGCTGTCGGCGTCCCAGCACCGCAAGGTCACCACATCGATCGACACAACGGATTGCTCCACGTCACCCCATCCTGTCTCGAGCTGCCCTGCTCCGGGCACAGTGCGCCGATACCGCGGTTCACGGTACGTATGCCTCGATTCTTCCCTGCCTGCCGACATCATCGGGCTGCCCCCTCCGGTCGGCGGGGACAGCCGCGACAGCACGGTCGCGCCGATCCGGACCGTGACCGGTCAGCACCACCGGCACCCGCAACCGCTCGGCCAGCCAGGCTGCCGGGTCGTCGTCGATCGGCGCGAGAATCGGTGTCGCGTCCACGAGTTGGTCGGTGAGCCGCTGCTGGTGATCGAGATCACGCCACCGTCCGGGGACGAGTTCGGTCACTCCGCCCGCAGGCGTGTCGTATGCCTGTGCGGCACAGACAGTTCCGGGCATGTCGAGGTGGTTGACGACCAACCCGTCGATCCCGCCGCACACCTCGACGGCGTAGCGCAACAGGATCGGATCGAGGTGCCCCTGCCGGAACGCGCCCTGGTAGTGCCCGGTGGCGTTGTGCGGTTCGGGAAATCCGAGCGGCGCCTCGGTCGGCAGCGGGCCCGCGCCGTGCCGGGTCATATAGGTGCGGGTGACGCCGAGCACCGCGGCGGTTCCGCCGATTTCGCGGATCATGGCGCGCGCGTTGCGCGGCTCGACCGTCGACCAAGTGGTGTGCGGGTGCAGGCCCCGCCACTCGTCGAGCAGCACACCCTGCGCACCCTCGAACACCAATCGCCCCTCACTCGCGGACCGCGCGAGTTCACCCGCACCGGTGATGCGGACGGCGCGCGCGAAATCGCGGTACATCGCTACCAGGGCATCGATCGATTCGTATCCGTGCGCGCTGGGCCCGACGAGGCTGTCGTAGTGCGCGGCAAGCCGATCCAGCTTGGCGCGCAGCACGGCAGGCGCCCGGCAGTCGGCCACCGTCGGTGCGTCGTGTTCCAGTGCGTACCAGGCTGTTTCGCCGATGCCACGACCACAGGAACCGTGCCGCGAGGCACCCCTCGCGTCTTCGCGCGCACGGTTCGCGGCGATGTGGATCGGCGTGGTCAGCAGGGCGCGACCGTCGACGGCGAGCAGTCCGAGCGGGTCGCGGACTCCGAGCGCGGCCAACTGCTCGGATTCGGCGGCGAGCGCGATCGGCTCGACCAGCATGTGCCGCGACAACACGGTCGGCACCCCGGAGAAGGTCCCCGACCCGAACTGCGCGAAGGTGTGGTGGCGACCGTCTGCCACGACATTGTGCGCGGCCTGCGCACCGCCGTTGAACCGCACGACGGCCGACACTCCCAGATCCGCCTCGGCCGAGCACAACCAGTCGACCGTCGCACCCTTACCGGCATCGCCGAAGCCGAGATCGACGACGACGAGATGACGTTCACCGAACATCGAACTCATCGCCCCGGCGGCAGCGCGCGCATCGTCGGAGTGGGCTTCGAGCCGAGCGCCCGGCCGACCGCGTCGGCCTCGTCACCCGACCCGACATCGCGCAGATCGGCCAGCCCGGTATCGAGATCGACCCGGTCCTCGCCCAATCCGATGGTCAGCGCGATCAATTCGCAGACCGCGCCGGGGTCGTCGAGTTTCAGGAAATTCTGCCCGAGCAACGCCCGCCAGTGTTCGGCGATCTCCGGATCCCGGTAGTACGACGACTGATTCGGCAGAATGTAGTACACGTGCCAGCGCTGCTCGAGCTCGCGATAGATCGACTCCACGGACACATCGCGGCGCACATGGTCACCGACCACCGCGCGGATGTGCCGGGCGGCCAGGCGAGGCTTGTTCAACTCGTCGCCGATCAGGAACAGATACCCCTTCTTGCCACGCTTGTCCCAGGCGTCCGTCGCGACGTGCTCGGCCATGAAATACGCGGCCAGCTCATAGCTTTCGGATTTCTGTCCGCCACCGCCGCCTTCGAGCAGGATCGCCCGCAGCTGTTCGTCCATCCGATTGTCGGATTCGAACTGCCCGACCTGCAACGGCACCCGATCGGTGTCGGCGTCGCCGATCGCGCCGAACAGGACCTGCGGGTCCTGCGCGTACCCCTTGTTCTTCAGCAGCCCGTGCAGTTTTCCGAGCTTGTCCTGCATGATGCGCGGCACCCGCCCCATCGACCCGGTCACATCGAACAGCACGGCCACCGGCAGCGAGTTCCCGTGCTCGGCCGAGTCCCGGCACTCGCGCTTGCCGACTCCGAACGGATCCAGCAGCGGGTGCGCGCACCACGTGTCATACGGCTTCGCCCGCATCTCGGCCGTGTAGCCGAAGTCATCCACCCCCTGCCGCGCCCGAAACGTCTTCCCCGCCCGGTAGGCGGTGTCGTCCCAATTCCCGTACCCCATCCGAACCACTCCCTCTCGCCTTGATCGTTGTTTTAGTCTATTTCACCAAAACGATGATCGTCAAGGCGCCCAGCAGATTCGCCCGGACTCCCCCGCTAGGGGGAACCGCCGACCGGCAGCGGCGCCAAGCGCGTGGCGACGAGGACAACACCCGGACCGGGCTTACCACCGGGCCCGGGATGCCACGTGACGTTGTCCGAGGCGAGGGGAGCGCCACATTCCCGGCAGACGACGACGCCCTCGGTCACCCGACCGCAGTCGCGGTGGACCACCGACAGCGGTGGCCCGTCGGCACCGGCCAGCCAGCGATCACCCCAGGCCAGCAGCATGGTCAGGACCGGGTAGAGGTCGCGACCACGGTCGGTGAGGACGTACTCGGTGCGGGTCGGGTTCTCCTGATACACCCGGGTTTCCACGATCTCGTGGTCGCGCAGAGTGCGAAGACGGTCGGTCAGCACGTTCGACGCGATGCCGAGATCGCGACGCAGTTCCTCGAAGCGGGTGATGCCGAGGAACAGGTCACGCAGGATCAGGGGAGTCCACCGCTCCCCCACGATGCCTACGGTGCGGGCGATCGAGCACGCGGTATCGGCGAGGTCCGCTTTTGCCATAGCGCCGAGGGTAGTCCATTGCTTTTCGCAAGTCAGCTGGTTACGGTCAGGAGGCACCTGAAGGATTCGCCATAAAGGGAAGGTGTAATGCCCATGTCCGATGCCCTCGCCGATCCGGTGTCCATCGATTCGGTGGCCCGATTCCGGCACGCGACCACCACCAACGACATCACCGCCCTGCTCGACACCTTGACCGAGGATGCCGAACTCGTCTCACCGGTGTCGGGACAGCTCGTATTCCGTGGCCGAAACGATCTCGCCCCGTTGCTCACCCTCGTCTATCGAGCGGTCAGCGATCTGCGGTGGACCGATACCCTCGGCACCGGTGACACCCGAGTCCTCTTGGGCGAAGCCAGGTTCGGTCCCTTTCGGATGACCGAGGCCATGGTGCTCGACCTCGATACCGACGGCCGCATCCGACGGATGCGCCCACATCTGCGGCCCTGGCTCGCGCTCACCGCGGTAGCGGTGTGGTTGGGCCCGAATCTGCTCCGGTATCCAGGAGCGATTCGCCGGGCCGCGCGCCCTGCTCGGTAGGCACCCGGCAGTCTTCGACCAGGCCGTCCGGGGTGAGCTCGAGCCTGCGGGTCACCCCGATGTCGTCGAGGAAGCGCTCGTCGTGACTCACCACGATCAACGCGCCCTCGAAACTCGCCAGCGCCTGGGTGAGGTGAGCGAGGCTGGGGAGATCGAGGTTGTTGGTGGGTTCGTCGAGCATCAGCAGCTTCGGGGCGGGTTCGGCGAGCAACAGGGTCGCCAGGGCGGCGCGCAGCCGTTCTCCGCCCGAGAGCGCGGCCGCGGCGATGTCGGCGTCGGCGCCGCGGAACAGAAAGCGCGCGAGCTGACCGCGGATCTGTTCCGGTGTCGCGTGCGGCGCGGCGGCGGCCACGTTGTCGAACACCGTCCGCGTTTCGTCGAACACATCGAGGCGCTGCGGCAGCAACCGCCACGCCACCTTCGGTTCCTCGGCGACGATCCGGCGCAACAGGGTGGTCTTGCCCGCCCCGTTCCGCCCGGTCAACGCGATCCGCTCCGGTCCGCTCACGCGCAGATCGACCACCGGCCCGTTGGCCAGCTCGACCTGCTGGAGGTCGAGCACGTCCTGACCCGGATACAGCCGGGTGCCGGGGAGCTCGACCCGGATCTCCCGGTCCGCGCGCACCAATTCCTCGGCCTGGCCGAGGGTTTCGCGAGCGGAGTCGAGTTTGTCGATGTGGGAGTTGCGCAGCTTGCCCGCCGACACCTCCGCGGCGTTCTTGCGCAGTCCCGCGACGATTTTCGGGACCCGCTTGTTGTCCTGCATCTTCTGGGCGAAGCGCGCCCGCCGGTCCAGTTTCGTTCGCGCGTCGACGAGTTCGCGCGCCTGCTTGCGCACATCGGAGCGCGCGTCGCGAACGGCCGCGCGCGCCGACTCCTGCTCGGCCTCGATGATCCGCTCGTAATCGCTGAAACCACCACCGAAAGAACGGATCTCACCCGCGCGCAGTTCGGCGATGCCGTCCATCCGGTCGAGCAGATCCCGATCGTGGCTGACCACGATCACGGTGCCCGTGAACTGCCGGATCACCTCGTAGAGGCGTCCCCGGGCGACCGCGTCGAGGTTGTTGGTCGGCTCGTCGAGCAACAGCACGTCGGGCTCGCGCAACAGCTCGGCGACCACGCCGAGCAACACGGTTTCGCCGCCGGAGAGGGTGTCGAGGGTCCGGTCCAGGTCCTCGACCGACTCGGCGACGTAGTCGAGCCCGAGCTTGCCGAGCAGAGCGAGGGCCTCGTCCTCGACCTGCCAGGCCGTGCCGACGGTGTCGAAGTCCGCGGGCTCACCGGTACCGCTTTCGATGCGGTGCAGTGCGTCGCGCACCTCGGCGATGCCGAGCACGGCGTCGACCCGCTGACCGGTTCGCATGCCCAGGTCCTGACGCAGGTACCCGAGGTTGCCCGGCACGGAGATCGACCCGCGCACCGGCTTCAGCTCGCCGGCCACCAGCCGCAACAGCGTGGATTTTCCGGCGCCGTTGCTGCCGACCAGACCGATCTGCCCGGGTCCGACGACAGCATCGAGCCCGTCGAAGACAGCGGTGCCGTCCGGCCAGTGAAAAGTGAGATCGGAAAAAGAAAGAGAGGTCATGCGGATCCCCTGGAGGTGCGACGGATACACGGTGCGCAGAATGCGGACCGCCCGAGAGCGCTACCTCAAGAAATCAACGCGTGACTCCGATCGCCGGGAACAAGACCCTTCATTGATAACACCCCGACGCCCCGGCGCGCCACCCCTTTTTCCGGACCTGTGAGCCCGCTCATGTCGCGGCTAGTCTGAATTCGAAAAGCACAGCCCCCTAGTCGAGGAGTGCGATGTCGGAGACGATTGTGGTGCGAACGGCCGGTCAGAGCGACGTCGACGCGGCAGCACAGACACTGGCCGAAGCCTTCCAGCACGACCCGGTGATGAGCTGGATCCTGCCGGACTCACACCGGCGCGCGCTCGGTCTACCCCGATTCTTCGCCACTATGGCGCGCCACATCTTCGTTCCCAGCGGTGCGTCCGAGGTGGCCCTCCGCCCGGACGGCACGGTGGGCGGCGCGGCCCTGTGGACCCCGCCGCGCACGGCGCAGTCGTCGATGAGCGAACTTCGCACGCTGCCCGGCCTCTGGCGCGCCTTCGGCCGCCGCGTCCCGGCCGCCAAACAGGTCGGCGACCTGCTGAAGAAGAACCACCCCACCGAACCACACTGGTACCTGGGAATGATCGGCACCGCCCCCGATGCCAGAGGCGGCGGCTTCGGCCACGCCCTGCTGCGCACCGCCCTCGAGACCGTCGACGTCGAGGGCGCCCTCGCCTATCTCGAATCCAGCAACCCGGTCAACGTTCCGTACTACGAACGCTTCGGCTTCGCGGTGACGGGCGAACTCCAGCTCCCGGACGGCCCGCCGCTCTGGCCGATGCTGCGAACACCGCGCTGAGAACGGGTCAGAGCTTGACGATCGAGGTCACCGGGTAGTCGCCCTGGTGCTCGCGGCCCTGCAGGAACTCGAGCTCCATCACCACCGCGGCGGCTACCACCTCGGCGCCGACCTCCTTGAACAGGGCGGCCGCGGCGGCGAGGGTGCCGCCGGTGGCGAGGACGTCGTCGAGCAGCAGGATTCGCTTGCCCGCGAGATCGACGCCGTCGGCGGGGATCTCCAGTGCGGCGGAACCGTATTCGAGTTCGTACTCGCGCGAGACGACCGGCGGCGGGAGCTTGCCGCCCTTGCGGATGGCGAGCACCCCGGTGCCGAGGGTCGCCGCGACGCCGGCGCCGAGCAGGAAGCCACGCGCGTCGACACCGGCCACGAGGTCGGCGTCGGGGGCGATGGCAGCGAAGCAGTCGATGACCACGCGGAAACCGGCCGCGTCGGCGAAGACCGGGGTGAGATCGGCGAAACGCACACCCGGCGTGGGGAAGTCGTCGTGCCAGCGAGTCAGCCGGGTGACCGCCTCGGCCGCCTCGGCGGTCCGCTCACTGGCCTGATCCTCGGACTCGACCACCGCGTGCTTGCTCATCAACCCTCTTTCATCACGTCCACTCATCGCTGCAACACCCAGCGATCCATGTTCCACCCGGTACCGGCCTGTGTCGGCCCGGCGATCCCGTTCTGCATCCCGTTGCCGAAAGCGATGACGCGCGGCGTCGCGAACAACGGAATGCTCGGGAGCTGCGCCCACAATAGGTTCTCGGCCTCGGTCAGCAAATTCAGCGTCGCGGTCGAATTGGACTCGCCCGCAAGCTGATCGGTGATCGCATCGTAGCGACCGTTAGCAAAGCCACCGAAATCGAGGCCGCTACCTGCCCGCAACGCGGCGAACGCGACAACACCCTCGCTCGATCCCGCGGGCCCCGGCACCGCACCGGTGCCGCCGAGTACCGCGTCGACGGCGCCCTCGGGCAGTCTGAGCGGAGTGAAGTCGGGCGCACCCGCGTCGACCACGGTGATTCCCGCCCCACGACACGACTCGGCGATCATCGCCACGGTCCGCGCACGGCGGACGTCGGGCCCCTGGTAGCCGATCCGCACCGTCGGCTGCGCCGTGCCCGCGGAGGCCAAGGTGGCGGTGGCCGCGGGGATGTCGGCGCCACGATACCGATCGGCGCCCCCGATCACCGCCGGGTAGTACAACGCATCCTGCTGTACCACATGGGCATCCAGAACGCCCGCGCCGAGCCCGTACTTCGGCGGCTCCTTCCCCGCCTTGCCGAGGGTGTCGAACAGAGCCTGCCGGGGCACGCACTGCGCGAACGCCCGGCGCACCTCCACCCGCGAGAACACCCCGCCGCTGGCGAGCACGAGCTGTTCGGCGCCGCGACTCGCGACCGTCTGCTCGTCGAAACCGTCGAGCTTCAGATCCGCGACCGACCCGGCCCCGAGATCGACGACCCCGAGCGCGTTCTCCTTCGCCTTGGCGGCGAAGTCGGTGCCCTTGGGCCACACCACGATCCGCTTCGTCTCGGGCGCGTCACCCCACCACTTCTCATTGGCGACCAGCACCAGACCGTCCTTCGCACTGAAGGATTCGATCCGATACGGACCCGACGACGGGAACTTGGTCAGGTCGAGCGCCCCGGCCTTGACGGTCCAGCCGCTGTTCCAGAAATCGGCGATCCGGCCGATCACCGGACCGTCGCCGGTCTGCAGGGCGTTTACCACATTCGGCACGCCGACCGCCTGCGCCACCACATGCGCCGGCATCACCTCGGTCGCGGTGAACAGCGTCCGCCACGGCAGGTAGTGCTTGCCCGGCCGGAACACCACGGTGGCGTCCTTGGATCCCGGTTGGCAGTCGATCCGTTCGATCTCGTCGTAGCCCACGGTGCTCGCCGCGTCGAACAGCGAGACGGGCCCGCGATCGCCCGGGCGGGTGAACTTGCCCGAGCGCGCCGACCACGCCAGCACCAGGTCGTCGCAGGAGGTCTTCACCCCGTCGGAGTACACCCCGTCCGGGTTGAGCCGGTACTGCACCGTCTGGGTCTCGCCCGGCACTTCCTTGGCCGTGCCGACGTCGGTGTCGGCCACCTGCTGACCGTCGGGTCCGGTGTAGAAGAACCCGGTCAGCACGCGGCCGAACACCGCGGCGGCGCCACTACTGGCACCGCGCGTGCTCGCGCCGTTGTAGCTGGCGATCGAGGCGTCCACGGCGTACCCGATGGAGGGCACCTGGTTCTTCGCCGAGCACCCGGCCACCACGGAGGTGGTCACGGCCGCCGTGGCGAGGGCGGTGATCAGTCGAATCGTGCTGCGTCGCATGATGAGACCCCCTGCTTGTCGGTCGTCAGTGCCTTCTCTTCTGACGCTTTCCGCTCGGACGCGAACCCGGCCGCGGCGCACCACTGTCGGTCGGTCGGGGGCCACGGGCCGCCGAAGCGCTTGCGCCCACCGGAACCCGGGCGCCCGCGCCGACACCGGCGCGCTTGTCCAGGACCTTCTTGGTGTGCGCGGCCACCGGACCCCAGCGTTCCTTGATCGAGACCAGCACCGGCACGGCGAGGAAGATCGAGGAGTAGGCGCCGACGATCATGCCGACCAACTGCACCAGCGCGAGGTCCTTGAGCGTGCCGACACCGAGCAGCCACACCGCGATCACCAGCATGCCGATGATCGGCAGGATGCCGATGATCGTGGTACTGATCGAGCGCATCAGGGTCTGGTTGGCGGCCAGGTTGGCCTGTTCGGCGTAGGTGCGTTTGTTCAGGTGCAGCACGCCTCGCGTGTTCTCCTCGACCTTGTCGAAGACCACCACGTTGTCGTAGAGCACGTAACCCAGAATCGTGAGCAAGCCGATCACCGCGGCCGGTGTCACCTCGAACCCGACCAGCGAATAGATACCCGCCGTCACGAACAGGTTGAAGAACAGCGACACGATCGCCGCGACGGACATGTCCCGTTCGAAGCGGATGGCGATGTACACCATCGTCAACAACACGAACACCGCCAGCGCGATCAACGCCTTCTGGGTGATCTGCCCGCCCCAGGTCTCGCTGATCTCGGCGATGCTGATGGCGTTGCGGCTCACCTGCCCGGACGAGTCCTTGGGCTGGAATTCGTCGTAGAGCGCGGTCTGGAGCTGGTCGATCTGTTCCAGGTCGAGGGTCTCCGAACGCACCTGGATGGTGGCCGCGTCCCCGGAACCGACCTTCTGCACCGACACCGGTCCGTGGCCGAGCGCCTGCGAGTAGACGTCTTCCACCTCCTGGGTGGTAATGCCCTCGGCCGCGGGGATCTGGATACGCGAGCCGCCCTCGAAGTCGATACCGAGGGTGAAACCGCGCACGCCGATGCTGAGCAGCGAGATCAGCAGCAGCACCGCCGACAGCGTGTAGAACAACTTGCGCCTGCTGACGATGGGGAAGCCGCCGGTGCCGGTGTAGAGACGCTCGAAGAAGCCGTGCTTCGGGCCCTGTGTGGGCTCGTAGGAGTCCAGGTTCACCGATTCCTCGGTGGGGTTGTCGTTGCTCATCGTGACATCTCCTTCGACCTGGCCTGGCCGCGTTCCCTGGCGATCTGCTGAACCGAGCCGAGTCCGTTCACCGACGGCTTGGCCCAGAACGGCGAGCGCGCGGCGAGCATCAGCAACGGTGCGGTGACCAGGTACAGCACGATCACGTCGAGGACCGTGGTGACACCGAGGGTGAAGGCGAAGCCCTTCACCTGACCGGCGGCGAGCAGGTAGAGCACGACCGAGGCGATCAAGCTGACCGTCTTACCGGACAGGTTGGTGCGCTGAGCTCGCTGCCAGCCGCGCGGCACCGCCGAGCGGAAGCTGCGTCCTTCGCGCATCTCGTCCTTGATGCGTTCGAAGAACACCACGAACGAGTCGGCCGTCAAACCGATACCGATGATCAGACCGGCGATGCCCGCGAGGTCGAGGGTGAACCCGATCCACCGCCCGAGCAGCACGATGATGCCGTAGACCGCGACACCGGCCGCGATCAGTGAGAACCCGGCCAGCAGGCCGAGCATCCGGTACACGAGCAGGCAGTACAGCAGCACCGCGATCAGGCCGATCGCGCCGGCCAGCAGACCCGCCTTCAGCGAGGACAGGCCCAGCGTGGCCGAGACTGTCTCCGCTTCGGAGGTCTGGAACGACAGCGGCAGCGAACCGTACTTCAGCGTGTTGGCCAGCTCTTCCGCGCTGTCGGCGGTGAAGCTGCCCGAGATCGAGGTACGACCACCCAGCTGCGGGCCCTGCTGCACCTGCGGGGCGCTGACGACCTTCGAGTCGAGCACGAACGCGACTCGCTTGTTGACGTACTCACCGGTCAGCTTCGACCAGGCATCGGCACCGGAGGACTTGAACTCGAGGTTCACCTCGTGCCGGGCCTGCTGGGAGTTCAGGCCGGAGGTCGCGTCGGCGATCTCCTGGCCGTCGATGCGGCTCGGGCCGAGCAGAAACACCTCGGCGCCGTCCTGCGAGCAGGTGACCAGCGGAAGGGCCGGGTCGTCGTTACCGGTCAGCGGGTCGGGCTTGGTGCAGTCCATGGCCGCCACGGCAACCTGCTGAACCTGCTGATCGGTGCTCTGGCGCAGCGCCTTGGCGTCGGCGATCTCCTTGGCCTGCTGCTGCTGGGTGGTGAGCCCACCGGGCGGCGGAGTCGGCGTCGGCGGTGCCTGCGCGGGGAACACCCGCGACTGCGGAGCCGGGGTCGTCGCACCCTCGGCGGGCGGGGTCGATTCACCGGGCACCGGCGCCGGAGTCTCCGTGGCCGCGGGGGGCGCGGTGCCACCCGGTGGCGCGGTGCCGGTCGCGGGCGGAGCCGCGCCGCCTGCCTGCGGCTCGGTCGCGAACAGCACCGGGCGGATGTAGAGCTTGGCGGTGGTGGCCAGCGCGCGTGCCTGCTGGCTGTCCTCGCCGGGCACCGTGATGACCAGGTTGTCACCGTCGATGACCACCTCGGAGCCGGAGACGCCGAGACCGTTGACACGGCTCTCGATGATCTCCTGCGCCTTCTTCAGGCTGTCCTGGCTCGGCCTGTTGCCGTCGGGGGTACGCGCGGTCAACGTGACGCGGGTACCGCCCTGCAGGTCGATGCCGAGCTTGGCCGACGGGGAATGGTCACCGGTGAAGAACACCAGCGCGTAGATCACGGCCAGAAGCGCGGCGTAGACGCCGAGCAACCGGAACGGATGCGCCGATCCTTGGGAAGGTGGCACAGCAGGTCATCTCCTAGGCGGAAGTCGAGGCTGAATCGGTAGGCACAACGGTGCCCGGCCCGGAACGCAGTACGCGCCCGGGCGGGAAAAGGGACTGGTCAGTCCTTGGTCAGCCGGGTCTCGGTCTGTTCCACGGCTTCCTCGGCGGGGGCGTCGGTGACCTCGGGGGTCTCCTCGACCGTCTGCTCGTCGACGCGCACCTCGCGGATCGCCTGGCGCAGCCACGTCGTGACCACGTCCTCGGCGATCTCCAGGTCGATGGTGTTCTCGTCGAGGTCGACGATGGTGCCGTACAGACCCGAGGTGGTGACGACAGCGTCACCGACCTTCAAGGCCTCCTGCATCGTCGAGACCTTCTCGGCCTCCCGCTTCTGTTTGCGGATACCGAAGAACATCGGCACGAGCAGGGCCAGGATCAGCAGCGGAAACAGGAAGTCCATCGTCGAAGTCAGTCCCTAGTCAGTGGTGGACGTGCAAGTACGCCTGACAGTCTGCCAGTTCCCCGTCGCGGCGACACACCGGACACCGACGCGCGCGTGAAACAGCTCACGTGATGCTGCCGTAGGTGTAGTCGTCGAGCGGAAAGGTGACTGCCTCGCGGTGCGCCGCGGCGGTGCTGGTCGGGCGCAGCAGCGCCGCTTCACCGTGCTGGTTGAAGTAGTAGCTGCGCGCGGTGGCGCAGTCGCCGCCGTAGAACACCGAGGAACCCAGCTTGTCGGTCATCCGGTCGAGGAATTCCGCATTGGCGTCCTCGGTGACCTCGAAGGTCTGCTCACCGCGGCGGAACAGCTCGGTGAACAACCTGCCCATGTGCTTCATCTGGGCCTCGATGGTGGTGAAGTACGACAGCCCACTGTAGGAGTAGGGGCTGTTGAGGCTCAAGAAGTTGGGGAACTTGGGCACGGTGATGCCCTCGTAGGCCTGAAAACGGTTGTCGCGCCAGAACTTCCCGAGGTTCACGCCGTCGCGCCCGACGATCTCGATCGCCGGGAAGTTCACGTCCCAGAGATTGAAGCCGGTGGCGAGCAGCAGCGTGTCGATCTCGGTCTTGTGGCCGTCGGCGGTGACGATGCCGTCGGGCTCCACATGGTCGATCGAGTTCGTCTCCAGCCGCACGTGCGGCTGGTTGAACGTCTTGAAATAGGTGTTGGAGAACGTCGGGCGCTTGCAGCCGAAGTCGTAGTGCGGGGTGAGCTTGTCCCTGGTCTCGGGGTCACGCACCTGCGCGAACAGGTGCGCCTTGGCCAACGCGGCGGCTGCCCGGTTCAACGGTTCGGCCTGCTTGTAATGCAGCACGCCGACGACCATCAATGCCTCGAGCATGCCGGTGTTGACCAGCCGAGCCGCCTTCTGTGTGAGCGGAACCTTGTCGAACAGTTCCCGCACCACCCCTGGAATCGGCGCGTCGACCTTGGGCACCACCCAGATCGGGGTCCGCTGGAACACGGTCAGCTCATCGACCTTCTTCGCGACCTCGGGCACCAACTGCACCGCGGTGGCGCCGGTGCCGATGACGGCGGCCCTGCGACCGGTCAGGTCGTAGTCGGCGTCCCAGTCGGTGGTGTGGATGATTTTGCCCGCGAAGGTCTCGATGCCGGGGAACGGCGGAGTGTAGGGCTGGGACAGGAACCCCGTCGCCGTGAGCAGATAGCGCGCGGTCAGCGTCTCACCACCGGCGATCGTGACCACCCACTGCTGGTTCTCCGCGTCCCAGCGCGCACCGTCGACGACGGTCCCGAACCGCATCCGCCTGCGCAGATCGTATTTGTCGGCCACGTGCTCGGCGTATTTCTTCAGCTCGGCGCCGGGCGCGAACAGCCGGGTCCAGCGCGGGTTCGGCTCGAAGGAGTAGGAGTAGGTCACCGAGGCGATGTCGACCGCCAGACCCGGATACCTGTTCACATGCCAGGTGCCACCCAGGTCGTCCTCGCGTTCCAGGATGACGAAATCGCGCAGCCCGAGCCGGTCGAGTTCGATACCTGCGCCGATGCCGCCGAAACCCGCTCCGACCACGACCGCGTCGAACTGAGGAACCATGTCGAACCTCCACACTGAGATCACGAGAATGACATGTCATTCTGATTACGCCGACTGTAACATCGTCAATGTGACGAAGCCACCCTCGCGAATCGACCAGCGCAAAGCCGAATTGCGCAGGGAGATCATCGATACCGCGTTCGACTGCTTCGCCGAGAAGGGCTATCACGCCACCGGAATCGCCGATATCGCCACGCGTCTGGGCATCGGGCACGGCACCTTCTACCGCTATTTCGCGAACAAACGCGACATCATCGACCATGTCATCGACGAGGTGAGTGGGCGCATCTTCGGCGCGCTCGACAAGGACATGGAGCCCGAGAGTGCGTCCACCATCGACGAATACGCCGCGCTGATCGACCGGATCGGCGACTCGCTCACCCGCGTCCTGCTCGACGATCCACGCACGGCGCACCTGCTGCTGTTCCACGCCACCGGTATCGACGACGAACTCACGGCGCGGGTGTACGGCCTGGTCGACGCCACCGAGATCCTCATGACGCGCTACCTCGATCACGGTGTGCGCGTCGGTTACCTACGCGCCGATATCGACACCGTCAATACCGCCAAGGCGGCACTGGGCATGATCGTCGCCGGGCTCGTATCGGGCATGCGTACCCCTGATCCGGCATCGATGTCGGTGTACAGTCACGCCGTGCGGCGGCTGTTCATCGATGGCGTGCGCGCCGCTGCCCGATAGCGAAAAGCCGTGGGATAGAAGGGCAATCCTGAGACAATGACCGCTGTGACGCCCGACGATGTGAGCCGCACCCACTTCGCCATGCCGACTCTGGGCCATCGCGGCTACCACGCAGACGAGGTCGACGCCTTCCTGGAACAGGTGTCGGCCACCCTCGACGGGCAGGGCGGGCTCACCGCCGACGACATCCGCCACGTGCACTTCGGCGCACCGCGTTTCGGTGGTCGCGGCTATCAGGCCGACCAGGTCGACGACTTCCTCGACCGCGTACGGACCGAGCTCGAACACCGGCAGAAGGGTGGCCCGCCCGTTCCGGCGGCGCGTGCCGGCGACGATGTCGCCGAGATGCTCACCCCCGACGACGTGCACCGCATGCGTTTCACCCAGTCCGCCGTCGGCAGGCGCGGCTACCACGAGGAAGAGGTCGACGCCTTCCTCGACCTGGTCGCGGCGACCCTGGCCCACAACGGCCCCGGCAGCCTCACCACCTCCGATGTGCGCGGCGTCCGCTTCAACGACACCCGCCTCGGCACTCGCGGCTACGCCCGCGAAGAAGTAGACGCCTTCATCGACCTGGTGATCACCGCACTGGAGCACCCCGAACGCCGTCCGTGATTCTGGCGGCTGGCGCCGATGGGGGTTACGCCCGTTCCTACCCTTGGATGCTGTGGAGTTCGGCTTCGCGCAGGTCGTCGGGGAAGACGTAGCGACGGAAGGCCCAGAAGCGGAACGCCATGGCCAGCAGGACGCCCAGGATCTGTCCCGAGATGAAGTTGGCCACCATCTGTACCGTCGGATCCACGTGCGGCACACGCAGGTTCAGCGCATAGAGCGAGATAGCCTGCGGGATCATGGTGACCACGATGCCCAGCGCGCTGACGGCGAAGAACAGGGCCGCTTCATGGCTACGCTGCCTGCCGCCGCGGGCGCGGAAGGACCACTCGCGATTGAGGATGTAGGAGGCGATGGTCGCGATCAGCGCGCCGAGCAGGCGCGCGGTGAGCGGCTTGTCCCCGAGCACGGTCAGTTTCACCGCGTACACGACCCCGGTGTCGATGAACCAGGTGACCGCGCCGACCACGGCGAATTTCAGAAGTTCCCGATGCTTCATCAGCAGGGAACGCAACGGCTCGGGGAGTCGTTGCACCACCTCTAGGACTGCCACCGAATCGACAGTAGACGACGTTGCGGCGCGATGCCCGTCCGGAGGCGGGGTATTTCAGTCCAAGCCCTCGACACTCGGTTGCGGTTCACGCCCACGCACTTCGATGGCGCCGATGACCAGATCGGGCGGCGGCACCAGGCCCAGATGTTCCCAGGCCCCCGCGGTCGCGACCCGGCCTCGGGGCGTGCGGGCGACGAGCCCGGCGCGAACGAGGAACGGTTCACAGACCTCTTCCACGGTGGCCGCCTCCTCGCCGACCGCCACGGCCAGGGTCGACACACCCACCGGTCCCCCACCGAAGCCACGCACGAGCGCGCCGAGGACAGCGCGGTCGAGCCGGTCGAGGCCGAGCGCGTCGACGTCGTAGACCTCGAGCGCCGCCATCGCGATGGGGTGGGTGATGAACCCGTCGGCTCTGACCTCGGCGTAGTCGCGGACCCGGCGCAGCAGCCGGTTGGCGATCCGTGGGGTACCGCGGGAGCGTCCGGCGACTTCGGCGGCGGCGTCCTGGTCGATCTGCACGCCGAGGATGCGGGCCGAACGGGTGAGGATCTGCAGTAGTTCGGCGGGGTCGTAGAAGTCCATGTGACCGGTGAAGCCGAAGCGGTCGCGCAGCGGGCCGGTGAGCGCGCCCGAGCGGGTGGTGGCGCCGACCAGGGTGAACGGGGCGATGTCGAGGGGGATCGAGGTCGCGCCGGGGCCCTTGCCGACCACCACGTCGACGCGGAAGTCCTCCATCGCCAGGTACAGCATTTCCTCGGCCGGGCGGGCCATTCGGTGGATCTCGTCGATGAACAGGACATCGCCCTCGACCAGGTTGGACAGCATGGCGGCGAGGTCGCCCGCGCGCTCCAGGGCCGGTCCCGAGGTGATGCGAAGGGCGGTGCCCAGTTCGCCCGCGATGATCATCGCCATGCTGGTCTTACCGAGGCCGGGTGGTCCCGACAGCAGGACGTGGTCGGGGGTGGCGCCGCGCTGGCGGGCGCCACGCAGCACGAGTGCGAGCTGTTCGCGCACGCGGGGCTGGCCGATGAACTCGTCGAGCGAGGTCGGACGCAGTCCGGTTTCGGCTTCGCCGTCGGTGCTGAGATACCGGGCGGTGAGGTCGGATTCGTCGGTCTCGTCGATGTCGTCGTCGAACACGGTCTACCTGTTCTTGCCGAGCAGGCCGAGAGCCGCGCGCAATGCCACCGAGGTGGTGGCGGTCGGCTGGTCGGCGAGGACGGTGTCGACGGCCTGTTCGGCCTGTTTCGCGGAGAACCCGAGGCCGACGAGCGCTTCGGAAACCTGTTCGCGCACAGGGGTACTCGGCGTTTCCGCGCCGGGCGGACCGGTGGGAACAGCCACCTGGTTCACCTTGTCGCGCAGCTCGACGACCATCCGCTCGGCGCCACGTTTGCCGATGCCGGGGACCCGGGTGAGGGCGGAGACGTTGCTCTCGGCCAGTGCTTTTCGCAGCGCCTCGGGTTCGAGCACGGCGAGCACCGCCATCGCCAGACGAGGGCCGACGCCGGAGACGGTCTGCAGCAGCCCGAACAGTTCGCGCGCCTCGGTGTCGGCGAACCCGAACAGGGTCATCGAGTCCTCGCGCACGATCATCGCCGTGTAGAGACGGGTCTGTTCGCCACGGGTGAGCCCGGCGAGAGTGGCCGGGGTGGCATTGAGGCGGTACCCGACGCCCGCGGCCTCGATCACCACGTGATCGAGCGCGATCTCGAGTACCTCGCCGCGTACCGACGCGATCACCCGCGCACCACCTTCCGTTGTTCGGCGAGCCGTTGTTCGTAGCGGCGGCGAACCTGCTCCGCCTGCGCCTGCGCGGCCGCCATCCGATCCATCAGCGGCGCCCGCCAACAATGACAGATCGCCAGTGCGAGCGCGTCGGCGGCATCCGCCGGTTTCGGCGCCACCTGCAACCCGAGAATTCGCGTGACCATGGCGGTCACCTGCGCTTTGTCCGCCGTACCGTTCCCGGTGACAGCGGCTTTCACCTCGCTGGGCGTATGGAAGGCCACCCGGATCCCGCGCCGCGCCGCGGCCAGCGCGATCACCCCACCGGCCTGCGCCGTCCCCATCGCGGTGCGCACATTGTGCTGAGCGAATACCCGCTCGATCGCGACAGCTTCGGGCCGGTGGGTATCCATCCACTCCTCGGCGGCATCGGCGACAGCCATCAATCGCAAGGCCAGCTCGGCGTCCGGCGGCGTCCGCACCACCCCCACATCGAGGGCGACCACCTTCCGGCCCGGTCCGCTGTCCACCATGCTGAGCCCGCACCGGGTAAGCCCCGGATCGACGCCCATCACCCGCACCGGCCACCCCTTCGAAGACACGAACAGTTGTTCGAAAGTCTAGAGCATCCCCGGGTTCGGACCCACCAACGACACGATCTCACGCCGGTCGCGGCGACAGCCCGAGCAGCGCGGGATCGCGGGCGTGCTCGGCCCGGACCCGCGCCGGATCCGCGACCAACCTGCGCGTGCGCAGGTCGAGCAGGCCGCTACGGCGTGCTCTTCAGTCCGATCGTCGGATCGATGAACTTGTTGGTGACGATCGCGTCGGCGGCGAGGCCGTCGGGAACCTCGACGCCACGCTTGCGCAGGATCGGAGTGACGGCGCTGATCACCCGGTCGACTCGGGCGGTATCGAAATCACCGAGGCTGTTGTCGGGGCCGTTGCCGACGATCCTCTGGGCGAGCTGGACTTTCACCGAGTCGGTGTTGCCGCCCGCGGTCATCGGCGGACCATCGGGAATCGTCTCGGCGATGCGCAGCAGCGCCGCGTTGACCGGGTCCGGATCGCTGATGTAGTCGATCTGGGCCTGCTGCAGCATCGGCACCAGCTTGCTCAGGCAGGGGCTGAGTTTTTCCATCTCCCCGGCGCGCACCGACCAGGCGTGCGGGTAGATCTCGTAGCCGGACTCGTGGATCAGCAACGATTTCACCGGCTTCAGCCACCCCTTCACGTCGTGTTCCCACCGGTAGGGCTCGTTGGAGACGTACCCCTGCTGCATCACCCGGCCGCGTTCGGCGACGAACCGGCTGGGGGTGCCGTCGAAGGAGGCATCGGCCTGATCGGGTTTCACGTCGCCGTGGGCGATCAGATAGTCCATGAATAGTTTGCCCTCGCTGTAGACAACCGGTGCGCCCGATGCGGGAACGTCCTTCCACGACGTGATCTGCGGGTAGGTCGCCGGATCGAACAGGACGATCTGCGGATTGACGTCGAGCGAGGCGAACACCCCCGTCACCGGGAACTTCGACTGTGCCCGCACGGCGTCGTCGGTCGGCACGAAACCGAGGGTGATGCTCTGGTCCTGATACATCTGCGCGGGCACCGGCTGGCCACCGAGGAACGGGCCACCCAGGCGCACTTCGACATTCACGCCGGTGTCACCGAGCGGACCGGAGTAAGCGCCCTTCTTCACGTCGACCGTGCCGTTCGGTCCGACCAGCTGATAGGCCGCGGCCCGCTCCGGCGTGGCGAACCAATCCGTCTGGATGACCACGGTCGACGGGCAGACACCCGCGAGGACACCCTGACCGGTGGGGCCGGGCACCGAGGTCGCGCTGTTGCAGGCGGTCAGCACTGTGGCGCCGGCGAATACGGCCGTGGCGAGGAGAGATTTGCGCACCGGAAATCCTTCGGGTCGAGCGAATGTACGAGTGGGACATAGGAAGTGAGTTACTTGCCGCGACGTAGTCCGTGCGCGCGGTCCACGCGCCCGGCCAGGAAGTCGAAGAACCAGAACAGGATCAGGCCGACCAGTGAGGACATCAGCAGCGCGGTGAGCAGTTCCTCGGTCGCGAGTTGCTGACGGTAGACATCGATCATCCGGCCGATGCCGGGTTCGCCCTGACGGAAGAAGAAGTCGGCCACGATGGAGCCGATGATGGCCAGGCCGCCGGAGATCTTGAAGCCGGAGATCATCGCCGGAAGGGCGGCGGGCAGTTGCAGTTTCACCAAACGCTGCCACCGCGAGGCGCCGTGCAGAGTGAACAGGTCGTGCTCGGCGGGCGCCACCGATTTGAGGCCGAACAGCGTATTGGTGATCACCGGGAACAGCGCCACCATCACGCAGACGATCACCCGGCTGGAGAACTCGTAGCCGAACCAGAACCCGAACAGCGGCACCACCGCGAGGATCGGAATCGTCTGCAGCACCACCGCGTACGGATACAGCGAGTATTCGGCCCAGCGCGCCTGACTCATGACCACCGCGAAGCCGACGCCGAGCGCGATCGCGATCACCAGCCCGACGAGCGCGACCTGCACCGTCGACCACAGCGCGGTCAGGATCGTCGACCGCGCCAGCGGATCGAGCAACCCCTTGCCGATCACCTGTTCCGGCGCGGGCAGCAGGAACCGGGACTCCTCGGCCAGCAGTTGGTGGCTGACCAGCGACCAGATTCCGAGGACGGCGACGAACACCAGGATCGGGGCGATGACACGGACCGGGGCGATCCGAAAAGGCCAGCGGTACTTCGGTTTCGCCGCCGATTCCGCGACGACTGCCCCTGGGATGGCGACGGTGGTCATGCGGCGGTCTCCTGTCCACGCAGCGCCGCCGACACCTCGGCGCAGAGGCGGGCGAATTCGGGGGTGTAGCGCAGCTCCGGGGTGCGCGGGAAGTCGAACGGAACCGGAATGTCGGCAGTTACCCGACCCGGCTGACCGGTCAGCACCACCACTCGCGTGGACAGGAACACCGCCTCCCCCACCGAGTGGGTGACGAACACTCCGGCGAACCCGTCACGGCGGAACAGGGTGCTCACCTCCTCGTTCAGCCGCTGCCGGGTGATCTCGTCCAGCGCGCCGAACGGCTCGTCGAACAGGAACAGTTCCGGCCGCGACGTGAGGGCGCGCGCGATGGAGGCGCGCATCCGCATGCCGCCGGACAGCTGGGCGGGTTTGTGCTTCTCGAACCCCGCCAGCCCGACCCGTTCGATGGCGTCCGCGGCGGCGGCGCGACGGGTGGCCTTGTCGACACCTTCCAGCTCGCCCGGGAGTTCCACGTTCTGCCGCACCGATCGCCATGGCAGCAGGGTGGATTCCTGGAAGACGTAGCCGAGGCGGCGGGTGCCGATCCCGACCGTGCCCGCCGTGGGTATCTCGAATCCGGCGGCCAGGCGGAGCAGGGTCGATTTGCCGCAGCCGGAGGGCCCGACCAGCGAGACGAATTCGCCACTGCGAACGGCGATGTCGATGTCGGCGACGGCGGTGGTGCCGTTGCCGAAGGTCAACGTCACGTGATCGAAGGACAGGGCGGGACCGGGCTCGTCGCGTTCAGCAGTCGTATACGAGTCCCGGCCCGATCGTGCGGGGGCGGTGGAAACCGTGGCGCTCATGCACTATTTCTAGTGGCATACCATTGCCGCCAGCGGTCTACGCGATTACGTCCCTGTTTCGTATACGATTACTTCAGCTCTGCGGAACGCCCGACCGCGACACGATCCGGCCGCACTTCACCACGAGCTGCCGGGCGGGCAGTCGCACCACCGCGGCGGCGGGCGTCTCGGCCTCCACCACGAACAGATCGGCGGGCGCGCCGACCGTGAGGCCGTAGTCGTCGAGGCCGAGAACCCGCGCGCCGCCATAGGTTCCCGCGGCGAGCGCGAGTTCGATCTCCGCGTCCGCGACGAGACGGTCACGGTAGGCGACAGTGTTGACGCGGCGCAGCATGTCGCCGTCGCCGTAGGGCGTCCACAGGTCGCGGATGCCGTCGTTGCCCAGCGCGAGGGTGGCGCGCGCCTCGTGCATCACGCGGACGGGAACGACCGCCGCCTCACCGACCGCACAGGTCACCATGGCGACACCGGCCTCGGCGAGCGCGTCGGCGATGCGGCGCTGTTCGTCGTCGGATTGCTGGCCCATCGCGTAGGCGTGGCTGATGGTGACCCGGCCCGAAAGCCCTGTCGCCTTGGTGCGTTCGATGATCAGACCGAACTCCCAGGCGCCCATGGCGCCACCGTCGTGCAGGTGGATATCGACCTTGGCGCCGAACTTGTCGGCGAGATCGAAGATCACATCGAGCTGGCCGACCGGATCGTTGTCGTAGCCCGCCGGGTCCAGGCCGCCGACGACCTCGACACCGTCGGCCAGCGCCGCCGCCATCAATTCGGCGGTGCCGGGGCGCGTGATCAGCCCGCCCTGCGGGAAGGCGACCAGTTCCACCTCGACCCGCCCCGCGTGGCGTTCGGCGGCGGCCCGCACCTGCTCGACGCCCCGCAACCCGATGTCGGGATCGATATCGACGTGGCTGCGCACATGGGACGTGCCGTATCCGACCATGGCGCCCAACAGGTTCGCGGCGTATTCGGCGTTCGGAATGCCGAGTTCGGCGCGGCGGCGTTCCCCGTTGGCGATTCGCCCGGCCAGCGTTCGCCCACCCGAGTTGGCCACCCATGGCGCGCTGTACAAGGTCTTGTCCAGGTGACAGTGGGTTTCCACCAGGCCGGGCAGCACCAACGCACCGCCCAGGTCGATGATCTCGGCGCCGGGCGCGGCGAGGCTCGTGCCGATCGCGGCGATCCGGCCGTCGGCGAGGTGGAGGTCAGCGAGTTCCGGTGTGGCGCCGGGTGTCCACGGTCGGCCACCGCGCAGGAGTAGGTCGGTCATCAGGGGTCCTTTCGGTCGCGGGGTGTGGCGGTCGGGTGGGCGCGATCAGCCGGTGATCAACATGGCGGACCCGGCGCCGACGCCGAAGACGATCACCACGGTCCGGAAGACGGCGGGTCGCAGCCGGTCGGCGAACTTCGCGCCGAGGACACCGCCGAGCAGACAGGCCGGTGCGAGGATCGCGACGACGAGCCAGTCCACCGGTCCGAACAGTGCGACGGCCACCATGGCGGTGGTCGACACGGTCAGCGTGAGCAGGCTCTTCAGTCCGTTGAGCAGTTGCGCGGAGGCATCGAGGCCGAGGGCGAGAGCGGTCAGCAGCACGATGCCCATGCCGCCGTTGAAGTAGGCGCCGTAGACGCTGCCCGCGAAGACCCCGAGGTAGAGGGTGGTGCGCGAATCCGAGTGGCGGACACCGAGAGTGCGCGAGAGCCATGGTTGCGCGGCGAACACCGCGGTCGCCCCGAGGACGAGGAACGGCACCAGCGCGGCGAACACCTCGGCCGGCGCGGCGAGCAGCGCGAGCACCCCGAGCCCGGCGCCGGCGACGCTGATCACGACGAGCCGCGGCAGCAGTGCGCGGTAGTCCTCGGCGCGCTTGCGCAGTGCGGCCGCACCCCCCAGGTAGCCCGGCCAGACCGCGACCGAATTGGTGACAGTGGCGGTCACCGGGGGCAAGCCGAGTGCGAGTAGCGCGGGGAACGAGAGCAGGCTGCCGCCGCCCGCGATGGCGTTGCAGAAGCCTGCGCCGAGTCCTGCGGCCAGCAGCAGCGCTAGATGCACGGGGTCCATGAAATCCTTCCGACAGAACGTCGTGCGATCGTATACGATAATTGGCACGCGTTCGCGCCGAGCGATGGCGGGGCAGAACCCCCACCCGAATGCCGTAGATTTGGAGCAATTCCTGCGAAGGCCATTCGACCGTTGGGGGCGACGTGAGCAACACCGTTGGGCGCATGACACCGCAGCAGGTGTGCCGCGCGATCCGCGACGACATCATTCGGGGCGAGTTCCGGTCCGGCCAGCGCCTCACCGAGGACACCTTGGCCGAGCGGTACGGCGTCTCCCGCGTCCCGGTCCGTGAGGCGCTGCGCACCCTCGAAGCCGAGGGATTCGCCTGGTCACGCCCCTATGCGGGAACCTTCGTCGCCGAGCTCACCGAGGCGGAGGCGGCCGATCTGCTCGAGATCAGGGCATTGCTGGAACCGATGTGCGCCGGTAGGGCCGCCGTACGCCGCACCCCCGAACAGCTGGGACGACTCAAGGAACTCACCTCCCTCGGCCAGGAAGCGGTGCGCGACGGCAGACTCGGCGAGCTCGCCCGGCTCAACAGCCGCTTCCACGAGGTGCTGGCCGAGGCGTCGGGCAGCGCGCTGCTCAGCCAGCTGATCACCCAGCTGAGCTGGAAGATCGCCTGGGTGTACTCGGTCGAACTCCCTCGCCGCGCCGAGGATTCCTGGCAGGAGCACGAGGAGATCTGCGCGGCACTGGAGGCGCGGGATCCCGACCGAGCGAGCACGGTGGTCGCCGAACACATCGCCCACGCCACCTCGGCCTATCGCCTGCGACCACGGGCCGAAGCCGAGCCCGCCCCCGCGTCCGTACCTACGCCCTAGGACGTAACACGGGCGCAGCAATCGCCGTCATCGCCCGAAACCTCAGAGTCGTATACAAACGAGGTCCCGTTCTGCGACTGGAGGTTGTCATGGTCGATCTGCTGCTGCGTCGCGCGTGTATCGCCGATGACGCCGACCTGGTCGATATCGCCGTCACCGACGGCGTCATCACCGCGATCGGGCCCGCGCTACCTGCCATCGGGACAACCGAGATCGATTGCGCGACAAGGGTTGTCATTCCTGGACTGATCGAATCCCATGTGCACTTGGACAAGGCGCTGCTCGATCGTCAGCGGAGCGCGCCCGACGGCACCCTCGCGGGCGCGATCGAGGTGACCGGCGAACTCAAACGGGGGTTCACCGCCGACGGCGTGCGCGACCGGGCGCGCCGGGTCCTCGATCAGGCGATCACCCACGGCACCACCGCACTTCGGGCGCACCCGGATGTCGATCCGATCGTCGGGCTGCTCGGTGTCGAGGTGCTGCTGGGTCTGCGCGACGAGTATCGCGACCTGATCGACCTCCAGATCGTGGCCTTTCCCCAGGAAGGAATCCTGCGCGCGCCCGGTACCCTCGACCTGTTGCGCGCGGCGCTTCACCTCGGTGCCGACGTGATCGGCGGGTGCTCCTACAACGAAACCGACGTCACCGACTGCCGCCGCCACGTGGACCTGGTCTTCGAGCTGGCCGCCGAATTCGGCGTCCCCGTCGACATCCACGCCGATTTCGCCGACGATGCCACCGACCCCCGGTTCGCGATGGCCGACTACATCGCCGATGCCACCCAGCGCGCCGGACTCGGCGGCCGGGTCGCCATCGGCCATGTCACCTCCCTGGCCGCCCGTCCCCCGCGCGAGCGACAGGCGACCATGGCCCGCCTCGCCCAGGCCGGCGTCGCCGTGGTTCCGCTGCCTGCCACCGACATGCACCTCGGCGGGCGCGGTGATCAGGCCGCGGTACGTCGAGGCGTCGCGCCGGTCCGCGAGCTGTGGGCAGCCGGTGTGACAACCGCGTACTCCTCCAACAACATTCGCAACGCCTTCACCCCGTACGGCAACACGGACCTCCTCGACATCGGCCTGTTCCTGGCCCAGACCGGTCATCTGTCGGGCGATACCGACCTGCGCCGGGTCCTCGACATGGCCACCACCGACGCGGCCAGGGTGCTCGGCATCGCCGACCGCCACGGCCTGCGCGTCGGCGCCCGAGCCGACCTCGTCGTCCTCGGCACACACCGCCTCGCCGACGCCCTACTCGACCGCCCCGACCGCTGCTATGTCATCAAGGCGGGCCGAATCATCGCGCGCACCACCCGAGTCACCGAAATCCTCGCCCGCGCGGTCCCCGCACGCTGATGCGGCGCTTGCGCACGATGCCGCACACGGCTCACCGACTTCGACCGGATCGCGCGACGACGGATCAGGCCGCGCTGTGGTTGCCGCGGTGGACGAGGGCGTCGATGCGCCGTTTATAGGCGTTGAATTCCGGTGTGGTGGAGTCGCGTTCGGCGGGCAGGTCGATCTCGACGATCTCGCGCACGTGGCCCGCGTTGCCGTGGGCCGCGCCACCGGCCATCACCACGACGCGGTCGGCCAGGTAGACCGCCTCGTCGATACTGTGGGTGACGAACACGACGGTCACGGCGGTCTCGTGGTGGATGCGTTTCAGCTCGACCTGCATGTCCGTGCGGGTGAGGGCATCGAGTGCGCCGAACGGTTCGTCCATCAGCAGGACGGCGGGGCTGTTCGCCAGCACCCTGGCGATCGCCACGCGCTGCTGCATTCCGCCGGAGAGCTGGTGCGGGAACGACTTCCGCACTCGGGTCAGGCCGACGGTCTCGAGCCAGCGGTCGGTGACCTCGCGGATGTCGGGCCGGGTCATCCTGGCCTGCTTCGGTCCGTAGGCGATGTTCTCGGCGACCGTGAGCCACGGGAACAGCCCGTAGTCCTGGAATACGACACCGCGCTCGGGGCCAGGCCCGCTGACCGGTTCGTCGGCGACGGTGACCGTGCCGGTGGTGGCTGCCTCCAACCCGGCGAGAATCCGCAGCAGCGTGGACTTGCCACAACCGCTGGCGCCGACGACACAGATGAATTCGCCTGCGGCGATGTCGAGTTCGACATGGTCGACGGCGAATCCCGGTGCACGGGAATAGCGCTTACCGACGCTGTCGACGACGATGCGCGCGGGGCGCTGTGGGCGGCGGCGAGTGGAGTAGATCTTCATGAGGGTCCTGTCTGCGCGATCACGGAAGGAGCGGCCTACGGCCCGCGACAAGCTTGACCAGCAGCATCAGCAACCGGTCCGCGACGAATCCGGCCAGCCCGATCACGATCATCACCGCGATGATCAGGTCGGTGCGTGACTGTTCTCTGGCCTGGGTGATCAACGCCCCCAACCCGATTCGGATGCCGACCGTCTCACCGACGACGAGGATCACCCACGACAGGCCGAGCGCGATCCGCAGCCCCGAGACAATGCTCGGCACGGCGGCGGGCAGCACCACCTTGTACAGCGTGTGCGCGGGTGGGGTGCCCAGCATCGCGGCGGCTTCGAGCAGCCGCTTCGGCACCGCGCGCACCCCGGCGATCGTGTTCAGCAGGATCGAGAACACCGCGGCGAGGAACACCAGGAAGATCGTCGAGCGGTCGCCGAAGCCGATGATCAGCAGTGACAGCGGGGCCCACGCGGTCACCGGGATCGGTCGCACCAGGTTGATGGTCGGCTCGAGCATCCGGTAGACCAGCCGGGAGCGACCCATCACGATCCCGAGCGGGATCGCGACGGCGGCCGCGAACAAGAACCCCTGCAGCACCCGCAGCGTGCTGGCGTAGAGGTGCAACCACAGGGTGCCGCTGTAGGTGTCCCCGATGACGCCGCCGAACGCGAGGTCGGCCGAGCGCCGCGCCACGTCGTACGGTGTGGGTAGGAACTGCATCTGGATGCCGAACGGCAGCGTCCACGCGCCTTCGACACCGCGATCCCACAGCAGCCCGAGCAGCAGCGGGACCGGGAGCGCCCACAGCACCGTCAGCGCCCGATCAGGAATCCGCCACCGGCTGTCGGGCGGCGCCTCGGTGGTGCGCACGGCCGGTGATGCGTCGAGCGCCGTCATCGCCCGATACCCGCGGGGGTCAGGAATCCGGTGTCGAACACCTTCGCCATGTCGGGCGCCTTGGACAGCTGGTCGAAGGCCTGCATCTGCTCGGCCAGGGCGACCACCCGGCCGCGATACTCGTCGTCGAGTTCCCACCGCAACCGAACGTTCTTCGTGGCGGTGTCGACGATCGCGCGGTCGAGGCCGAAGGTGGTGACGAGCCCATCGACCCAGGCGGTGTGATCGCCCTTCATGTACTCGATCGCCTGGACGAAGCTGCGCACCGCCTGCTGCACCCGGTCGCGATCCCGGTCGATCAGCGCGCCCCTGGTACCGAAGACGATGTTCACCGCGCCGATCGCGGTGTCGTACGGCGAAGCGATCGGGTGCGCGCCGACCTGCATGACGATCGACGGCGCGGTCTCGGCGCTCAGGAACGCGTCGATCCGGCCGGACTTGTAGGCGTTGGCCATATCCGAGTAGGAGAGGTTGACCAACTGCACGTCGGTGGCCGGGTCGAGGCCGTGCGCGGTCAAGGTGAGCCGCAGCAGGATCTCCTGCGAGGAGCCCTGCGGGAATCCGATCTTCTTGCCGCGCAGGCCGTTCACCGTGGTGATCTCCGGCTTGCCGACGAGCGCCGACCCACCGTCGGCGGCGGAGGCAACGATCTTCACATCTTGCCCCGCGGCGCTGCCCGCCAGCATCGACGGTGCGCCGAGCACGCCGAAATCGATGGCGCCTGAGGCGATCGCGTTCTTGATATCGGGTGAATTCTCGAACAGCACGATCTCGTACGTGGTGCCCGCGGGCGCGAAACGCTGCATGAAGTAGGGCGCGTAGAGATGCGGCTGCCCACGCAGCGTGCCGATCCGCACCGACGCCGGGTCGCTGTCGCCGCCCGGTGTCGACACGCAGGCGGTCAGGCCGGTCGCGATGAGCAATGCCGCGAACAGGGCCGAGAGAACCCGGCCGAGTGGGCGATTCATCGCGGGAGTGGTGGCGGTCCACGGCGTGTCGGAGGCAGGCATTGCGGGTCCATTTCTCATAGGTTCGCCAGTCGGGCGGCGCAGCGGGTCGCGCGGTGGATGAGGGCACGGTCGGTGTTCGCGGCGCCGATCAGGCACAACCCGGCGGGGAGACCGTGACGGTTGGGCAGCGGCAGGGTGACCGCGGGGAGGCCGGCGATCGACGCCAGGCAGGTCAGTCGCAGGGTCGCGCTACGCACTGCGTCGCGCGTGCGCTGATCGGCCTCGCGCAACGGCGGCGGTCCCGCCGTCGTCGGCAGCACCAGCACACCGTGGCCGATGGTCCCGCGAATCCGCGCGGCGGCCTCGGCCACGACCTTGCGCGCGGCGGCGGCACCGTCGGCGGTCACCGTTGCGGCCCAGGCGAAACGGTCGCCGACCTCGGGTTCGAGCGCGCCGGGATGCGCTCTGAGCCAGGCACCGTGCCCGGCCCAAGCCTCGTACGCCTGCACTGTCCGAAACGCCGCGAACCAGCGGTCGAGGTCACCACGCAGGGCAATCGGTCGAGCACCGAGTTCCACGGCGGCCCGCAGACACTGTTCGGCGATCTCGGACTCCGCTGCCGCCGAAAGGGCCGGGTCGACGACGAGTTCCATCCCCTCCATCGAGGATTCGGCGGCACTCGGCGCACCGGATCTCGATGCCGAGTCGGCCCGCGTCGTCCAGCAGGCATTCGCCGCTGATGGGCGCTGGGCGGACTCGCCGACGTCAGCCTGCGCCGAGTCGGAGAGCGTGCCCTGTTGGGGCACGACGGAATCCGCGTGCAGCGCATCGGCCACAGCGAGCAGGGCACCGGCATCACGGGCGAGCCAGCCGATGGTGTCGAACGAGGGCGCCAGCGGCAGTAGGCCAGTGGTGTCGAGGCTCTGATGGGTTGTCCTGATGCCCCAGAGTCCCTGGTAGGAAGCGGGTACGCGGATGGAACCCGCCGTGTCGGTGCCGAGGCCGATGCTCGCCTCGCCGCGGGCGACCGCTACGGCAGGCCCGCTCGACGAACCACCCGGAACTCGTTCCGGGGCAGCTGGATTGAGCGGCATGCCGGTGTGTCCGTTGCCGCCGGTGATGCTGTAGGCGAACTCGTCGGTCCGGGCGATGCCGGTAATGGTGGCGCCCGCCGCGAGCAGGGCGGCGACGACCGCGGCGTGGCGGGGTTCGGGGGCGCGCTCGGCGAGAAAGTCCTCGACACCCGCGCCGATGGGGTGTCCGGCGACCGCGAACAGGTCTTTCACAGCCACCGTGTGCCCGGCGAGTGGGCCTGCCGATGTCGCCCCCACCAGCGGCGAACCGACCACGCGCCACACCGTGGCGTCCACCCCACGAGACTTTTCGGTGCCCCACCGCGCCATCGCGATCACCGCGCCCGCTCCAGGATGTAGCGGGCCAGATCGGTGCCGGTGGTATGCGCGAAGTCGGCGACGCGGATCTTGCCGTGTACCCCGCGGGTCAGATCGACGGCCTGCGAGATCGTGAAATCGGCGGCGGCACTGAGGTAGAGGTAGGCACTGCGCGGATCGGTGTCGAACAGCGCGCCGAGCAGCTCGACAGCGTTGCCCACACACAGCGACAGCGCGGTATCCAGATCGGGATCGAGCCCGGTCGGGATGACGAGGCCGTGCCCGGCGGCGAACGGCCCTGTGCCCGAACCGATATCGGTGACCTGTTCCGCCGGAACGAGGTCAAGGGTCACGGTCGCCCGCAGCGGCGCCTCCAGCGCCGTGAGCGCCACCTCTCCGTCGCCCTGCGCGAAATGCGGGTCGCCTACGTAGAACAGCGCGTCGGGCACCTGCACCGGCAGGAACAGGGTGGCGCCGGGAGTGAGCAGTTTGACGTCGATATTGCCGCCGTGCGCGCCCGGTGGCACGGAGTGCGCACGGTTCTCGGTGTCGGTGGCCACGCCCATGATGCCGAGGAACGGGGCGAGCGGGAAGCGCGCCCGGTGCGGGCTGCCCGGCCCGATCGGCATACTGCCGAACCATTCGTCGTCCTGCCCGGTCACCGTGCAGAACTGACCGTAGGAACCGTCGTGTGGTGTTCCGGCCAGCATGCCGCGACCGTGCCGGGTCGAGATGACACCGTAGGGCGCGCGCAGGGCGAGGTGCTCGATCCGGACGGCGAGCAGATCGCCGGGCCTGGCGCCGTCGACGGCGATCGGGCCGGTCACGATGTGTGGCCCGGCTCCGGCCTCGCGAACGCGCCGGGCGACCACCTCGACGGTGTCGTCGAGGATCTGATCGCGGGCCACGCCGTGCCCGCCGAAGTAAGCGACCGGGTCCGACCCCTGATCGTCGAGGATGCCCTCGTGACTGATCGTGTCGATCACCACGCTCGTGCCAGGCGCGACGGTGGTGACCGGCGTATCGCCGCGACGCGGCAGCCTGCCCCACAGCACCTGATCGGGATCGGCGGGCACATAGGTGATCCCCGGCGTGATGCGGATCCCCCGCTGCAACACCGGGAATGCTGTGGCGGTCTGGTCCTCAGCCAACGAGGTCACAGTGGTTCCTCCGGTCTTCGCGACACTCAGCCGAACATTGGTCCGACCATCTGATGCGGTAACGGTATTCCACTATGAACAGCGTTGCTACCGGGCGAAACGTGCGTAACCGAGGCTTTACACCTCGGCAATATCGGCCTGCGGACCCTGCCTCGATTACACTTGGCCGGACCAATCAACAGATTTCGACAGGAGCCAGGTGACCGTCGCGCCGATCCCCCCGCTACGCCGCCGCACCGGCAGCGTCAGCGCCGAAGTCGCCGCGCATCTGGAGCGGCTGATCATCGACGGCACCCTGCGCGCGGGCGATCGCCTGCCGCCCGAACGCGAACTCGCGGCGCAGTTGAACGTGTCACGGTCCTCGCTGCGCGAAGCCATGTTCGAGCTGGAATCCAAGAAACTGGTCGATCGCAGACAGGGCCGCGGCAGCACCGTGACCGAGCTCCCCCGCGGCGCCGCCGAACTGCACGGCAACCTCGCCGACCTCGACACCGAACTCGCCTACGCGACCGAACTCCGCGAGCTGGTCGAACCGCGCATCGCCCAGCTCGCCGCCCTCCACGCGGTCGAATCGAATCTGCTGTCACTGCACGAGATCATCGACCGCTCCGACGAAGCCCTCAGCCCGGCGGACTCGATGGCACTCGACATCGAATTCCACACGCTACTGGCACATTCCGCCCAGAACCCACTGCTGGTCACGCTCTGCACGATGACCACGGAGTGGACCCGCCACACCCGAGCCCTCTCGCACCGCACTCCGCTCGGCCGCCGCGTCTCCGTCCACGGCCACACCCAGATCCTGCTCGCGGTCGACGATCGAGACGGCCCCGCCGCCGCTGCCGCGATGGAACAACACCTACGTGAAGTTCGCGAGATCAGCACCCGCTAGCGACACCACAGGACAGGGCCCCTACCCCACAGCGGCGGCGAAGACCTCGAGCGCACGATCGTCGAACAGCACGAACCGCACCTGTGTCACCGCCGTCTCGGCCGCGCGTACGGTCTCGACCGCGATCCGCGCGCCATCGTCCATCGGCCAGCCGAAGATGCCGGTGGAGATCGCCGGGAACGCGACCGTCGCCGCCCCCAATTCGTCGGCCACGCGCAGGGATTCGCGGTAACACGAGGCGAGCAGTTCGGAGCGATTCTCGGTGGCCGACCACACGGGGCCCACGGTGTGGATCACCCAGCGGGCGGGGAGCAGCCCCGCGGTCGTCGCCACCGCCTGCCCGGTTCGCAGACCCTTGCCGTAGTGCGAGGCGCGCAGGTCGCGGCATTCGGACAGAATCTGCGGGCCCCCTTTGCGATGGATCGCCCCGTCGACGCCACCGCCGCCGAGCAGCGAGGAGTTCGCGGCGTTGACCACCGCGTCCACCTGCTGTTCGGTGATGTCGCCCCGGACCGCATCGATTCGCGTCATGATCCCCATTCTGCCGGGGATCGGCCGTCGACCACGGGTACCGTCGAGGAAGTCAGGCATGGTCGGTCCGTCCGAGACGAGGAGAACCCCACATGGCCATACCCACCGGTGACATCGTGCCGACACCCGACGGGCGGGATCTGGTGATCACCCGGTCGTTGGGGTTGCCGATCGAGGAGGTGTGGGCGCGACTGACCGACCCGCATCTGACCGCGAGCTGGTACGGCACCTGGGAGGGCGACGCGGGCACCGGCAACACCATCCGGGTACAGATGCGGTTCGAGGAGGGTGAGCCGTGGTCGTCGATGCGCATCGACGACTGCACCGCGCCGATCCACCTCGGCCTCTCCTCGACCGACCAGATCGGCGTGTGGCGACTCGAGGTGACCCTGCTCGACACCGGCGCGGCCACCGAACTGCGCCTGGTCCACCACCTGACCTCGGAATACCAGCTGGCGGAGATCCCGCAGATCGGTCCGGGCTGGGAGTACTACGCGGACATGTTCGTCGCCGCGAGCACGCACACCGAACGCCCCGATTTCGCCGACTACTACCCGTCGATGTCGAGCTACTACCAGCAGCGCGCGTCGTAGCCCGAACGTGAACCGCCCCGGCCGAATTCACGGCCGGGGCGGTTCGACGGACCGGAAACCCTACTCGTCGTCGAGTTCCGCGGCGACCTCGTCGGAGATGTCGACATTGGTGTACACGTTCTGCACATCGTCGCTGTCTTCGAGCGCGTCGACCAGCTTGAACACCTTGCGAGCGCCCTCGGCGTCCACCGCGACCGACACCGACGCCTGGAAACCGGACTCGGCGGAGTCGTAGTCGATGTTCGCGGCCTGCAGGGCCGAACGCACCGCGATCAGATCGCCGGGCTCGGTGATGATCTCGAAGAGATCGCCGTGGTCGTTGACGTCTTCGGCGCCCGCGTCGAGGACCGTCTCGAGGACGTCGTCCTCGGACAGGCCGTTCTTCTCGAGGGTCACCACGCCCTTGCGGGCGAACAGGTACGACACCGAACCCGGATCGGCCATGTTGCCGCCGTTGCGGGTCATCGCCAGTCGGACCTCGCCCGCGGCGCGGTTGCGGTTGTCGGTGAGGCACTCGATCAGCACGGCGACACCATTGGGCCCGTAGCCCTCGTACATGATCGTCTGCCAGTCGGCGCCGCCGGCCTCTTCACCACCGCCGCGCTTGCGGGCGCGCTCGATGTTGTCGTTGGGGACCGATGTCTTCTTCGCCTTCTGGATGGCGTCGAACAGCGTCGGATTGCCCGCAGGGTCACTACCACCAGTGCGGGCCGCCACCTCGATGTTCTTGATCAGCTTGGCGAAGAGTTTGCCGCGCTTGGCGTCGATCCCCGCCTTCTTGTGCTTGGTGGTGGCCCATTTGGAGTGGCCGCTCATGCCCTACTTCCTTCAAGTCGGTTGCGCGTCTGCCCGGGCGGACAAGCTCGATCCAGCCTACTCACCGTCCGCCACGCCCGCCGACGCGGGCTTTAGCGGGCGGCGCGAACCAGGTCGACGAACAGTTCGTGCACTCGAAGATCGCCGGTCACCTCGGGGTGGAACGAGGTCGCCACCACGTTGCCCTGCCTGGCAGCCACGATACGTCCCTCGGCGGGCCCGTGCGGCACCCGCGCCAGCACCTCGACACCGTCGCCCACCCGCTCCACCCACGGGGCGCGAATGAACACCGCGCGTACGGGCGTGTCGAGGCCCGCGAAGTCGAGATCGGTTTCGAAGGAATCGACCTGCCGACCGAACGCGTTGCGCCGCACCGTCATATCGATGCCGGACAGGTGCTGGGCATCGGCCCTGGTGTCGAGGACCTCCGAGGCGAGCAGGATCATGCCCGCGCAGGACCCGAACGCGGGCAGCCCGTCGCGCAGCCGGGCCCGCAACGGTTCCAGCAGGTCGAACGCCTGCAACAGCTTGGAGATCGCGGTCGACTCGCCACCGGGCAGCACGAGCCCGTCGACGGCGGCCAGCTCCGACTCGCGCCGCACCAGCACCGGATCGGCCCCGCAGTGCTCCAGCGCGGCAACGTGTTCACGCACGTCGCCCTGCAACGCGAGGACGCCGATGGTCGGCCGGGTGGGGGTCGAGGTTGCGTTCACAGCCGTTGAGCTTACGAGCGCGCCCGATGTGGGCCCGCTCACGCTCACTTCTGGCGCGGCGTGCGGATCAGCCCTTCCTGGACGACAGCGGCGACCAGGTTGCCCTCGCGGTCCCATATCTTGCCGCCGGTCAGCGCGCGACCGAAACCGGCCGAGGGTGAGGACTGGTCGTAGAGCAGCCATTCGTCGGCACGGAACGGGCGCAGGAACCACATCGCGTGGTCGAGCGACGCGTTCTGGGTCGGTTCGTCGGGGTGGATCACCTTCGACGAGCCGAGCAGCGTCATATCGCTCATGTAGGCCAGCGTGCAGACGTGGAACATCGGGTCGTCGGGCAGCGGGTGCCGGTACCGGAACCACACCTGCTGAGGGGAGACGGCGCCGTCGCGCGCGACGACCTGCTCCTGCGGGACCGTGCGGATGTCCCAGTGCTCCCATTCACGCATTGCCCACAGCCGCTCGGGGGTCATGGTCACGCTGGCGTCGGGCAGGTCGTCGGGACCGTCGACCGTGGGCATCACGTCCTGGTGTTCCGGCCCTTCGTCACCGTGATGGAACGAGGCCGACATCGTGAATATCGCCTGCCCGTCCTGCACGCCGGTGACCCGCCTCGTGCAGAACGACCGGCCGTCACGGATGCGTTCCACCAGGTAGACGGTGGGTTCCTCCGGATTGCCCGGTCGCAGGAAGTAGCCGTGCAGGGAATGCACCTGGAAGCTGCGGTCGACGGTGCGGACCGCCGAGACCAGCGCCTGCCCGGCCACCTGACCGCCGAAGGTGCGCGGTAGCTGAGACTCCGTGGAAGCACCGCGGAAGATGTCGCGCTCCAGTCGCTCGATCGCGAGCGCCTCGTCGATTGTCGCCATGCGCTCGAGATTATCGCCTTGCCGACCGGGCGGTATGTCCGGCTCTGCGCAGCGGCCCGGAATTTGCTGAGATGGTCCGGTGCCGACGTTCACTCCCACCTCCCCCGCCGCCCTCGCCCGGCTCGTCGCCGACCGGCTCGTCGAGCTGCCGGGGCGACGGCTGCTCGCGGTGGACGGTGCCGATGCCGCGATGCCTGTCGAACTGGGCCGCCGGATCACGCAGACGCTCGCGGATCGGGGCCGATCGGCGGCGGTGGTGTCGGTGCACGACTACGTGCGCCCCGCGTCGCTGCGCATGGAATACGGGCGCGATGACGAATGGTCTTATCGCACAGCGTGGTTCGACTACGAGGCGATCCGGCGAGAGATCGTGGACGCGATGCGCACCGAGGGGCGCTGGCTGCCCGCGCTGTGGGACGAGCAGAGAGACAGGTCCGCACGGGCGGCGATTCGCGTGGCGCAGGCCGATCTGGTGCTGGTGCTCGCCGGGCCGATGCTGCTGGGTCGCGGTCTGGATTTCGATCTCACGGTCCGCTTGGAACTCAGTACGCAAGCGGCGCTGCGACGCACGCCCGCCGAGCAGCACTGGACGTTGCCCGCTGTGCGCGATCACACAGCCGACCATCCCGAGGAAGCGACATGGACCGTTCGCTGGGATCATCCCGATCGGGCGGCGCTGCGCAGCTGAGATCGCGGAAACCGCGGCGTCACGCAGGCGCGCGAAAGCCCCGTCCGCGACGAGCGAACGGGGCTTCGGCGAGAACGATCAGGCGCAGGCGACCGAGGTCTGACCCAGGTTGGTCAGCATGGTGCAGGCCCACGACTTCTGGACCTTCCACTTGCCCTCTTCGGCCACAAACGGCACGTCGACGACATTGGTCTGGCCGTTGACGGTGAAGTTGGCCTTGGCGTTGACGCTGTCACCGAAGGAGGTCACCTCGGTGACCTGCACCTGGACGTTGTTGTCCTGCACGGCCTGTGCCAGGCGGTTCGGCAGCTCGGGATCGGCCTCGATGCCCTGGACGAAGTCCAGCTTCTGGTCGTTGGGGACCGCCGGATCCAGCGAGGTGCCGAGCTGTGCGTTGAGCTGCTCGACCGTCGGCACGGCGGGCAGGTTCGCGGCTGCCGAACCCTGAGCCTTGGCGCTGGTGGTGGTTTTGGCGGCGGGCTTGTCACCCTTGTCGTCACTGCACGCACTCAGTCCGAGGGCGGCGACCACAGCCAGTCCTGCGATCGCGACTCGTCCGGTCCTACGAAACTTCATCCACTCGTCCTTACGTCGGGTCGGAATCTCGCCCTCTGGGCGACGGCGTCGCACCGGCGCCACACAGCGCAGGCCTCGATGCCACGGCCCGGACGCTACCCAGCGATGTTGAGGAAACTCTGAGATACACACAACGTGGGTCTGTGAGAAGGATTCGATTGTGATGCACCCCAGTGCTACCCGGCGCGCAGACCTGCCACCGCGTCGACCAGTCGGGCGTGGGTCGGCGCGTCCGCGGCCGCGATCAGTCCGTGTGGTGGGGTGTGCAGCGGTTGCCCGGCGAGGCCGGTGACCACGCAGCCCGCCGCCTGGCACACCGCGATCGCGCTGGTGAAATGCACACTGTCACGGAGATCGCCGCCGGTGATGTAGGCGGCGCGCCGTCCCGCCGCGACCCAGACCAGGGCCAGGGAGGTCGACAACACCCGCGGATGGAATTCGCCCGCGAAGCCTTCGGCGTCGAATAGTCGCGCCGGGGTCGACCACGGGAACGGGTGGTCGAGGTCGACATCGACGAGGTGACTTCCCGAGTACGGCCGTAACGGCTCGTCGCGACCCTCGGCGCGCAGGAACGCACCTTCCCCCGCTGTCCAGAACACTTCCTCGGCGAACGGGTCGGCGGTGGCCGCCGCCGTCACGGTGTCGCCGTCGCGCAGGGCGACATTGACCGCCACGAACGCGGTGTCGACAGCGAAATTCCTTGTGCCACAGAGTGGATCGACAAACCACGTGCGGTCGCTGCCGGCCGGACCGGTGACTCCTGATTCCTCGGCGACGAACCGGTCGTCCGGGCACGCGGTCGCGAGGACATCGAGGATGGCTTTCTCGGCCGCGATATCGGCCTGCGTGGCGAAGTCGTCGCCCTGTTTGGCGTAGCGCGTGAGCGGAGCGTGGAACGCCGACCGAATCACTGCCGAAGCGACCTCTGTTGCGTGGATGGCGATTTCACTATCTGAGTGGTGCACCGCTTCCAGGCTACGGACCGCACCACACCCCGGCAGGCGAAACAACGGCCCCGCGGGGCACAGTCGCGCAACGGTCCTCGACTGCCGCGCGGCCGCCTATCGAGCCAGGTACACGGCGAGACCGAGTCCGCAGATCCCGACCGTCACCCGCAAGACGCTCGGTGGAATCACTTTCACCACCGGCGGACCGCACCAGCCACCGGCCAGCGCACCCGCACCGAGAGCCAGCGCCGCACCCCAGTGCACCGGCCCGAAGGCCGCGAACCCGATCGCGGCGACCAGGTTCGCGATGCCGAGCAGGAAGCTCTTGAGAATCGAGGCGCTCCAGAGGGATTCGGAGGTGCACAGCAGCATCATCGACAGGTAGATCACCCCCGCGCCCGCGCCGAAATACCCGCCGTACACCGATGTGAGCAGGATGCCGACCGGCACGATCCAGGGCGCGCTGAGCTCACCGATGTGGCGGCGCACCAGTGGTTGCACCAGCAGCGCGATCGACGCCATGGCCACCAGGAACGGCACGACCACCTCGAACGCGCCGTCCGGGGCGACCAGCAGTGCGAGCGCACCGAGAAGCCCACCCAACGCCGACAACACCGCCCAGCGCACCAGCGTGGACCCGCGTCCGACGAGTTCGCGTCCGGAATTGGCGGTCGCCCCGACGCCGACGGCGACCATGGCGACAGTATTGGTGACATTGGCCGCGACGGGCGGCAAACCGGCGGCCAGCAGCGCCGGATAGGAGACGATCGAGGCCATCCCGGTGACGAAACCGATCAAGCCGGTGAAGAAACCCGCGACGACCAGCAAGCAGAAGTCGAGCGCGGTCACGGACCGACTGTACGGTACGCCCAGTTGGCAGCAAATCCTGGGCCAACCGACGCCGACATCGCGGAACGACGCGCCTGCGAGGGCACAGCGCACGGCGCAGACGCGGCCCACATCGCCCACCGGCGCCGGGATCACTCCGACGCGCCGAAGGCCGTGCCAGGATGGCGGGGTGCAGATGACGACTTTCGAGCCGGGCGAACCACCCGTTCGACGTAACCGGCTGGACTCCAACACCGTTGCCCGCCTCGACGACGTCACCACCTTCGCCCAGCTGCTCGACGCGTTAGAGCTCGTCCGGATGGACCATCCCGACGCGCGGATCCTGTGCACGCTCGATGATCTCGGCCAGTGCGCGTACACGAGCATGCACGCCACCCTCGGACTCGTGGAAGGCGACGGCGCGGGCCACGACTACCCGGACGATCCCGCCGCCACCCACCACGCCGAGAACGCCACGGTCTCCCGGATCGCCGCGCTGCTGGACAATCCGTCCGCGCGCGTCCCGTGGGAATCCTTGCGCGACACCCGCAACGCGTCCGAGGACGAACTCGCCGCGCTCGTCGCCGCCAACCGCTCCCCCGACCGCGTGGTCGACGACGTCGTGCTGATCCAGCGCGTCCCAGTGGACCGCGACGACCTCGCGATCGCCGGCATCCCGAACGGGTACTTCGCCGACGACTGGAGCACCTACGACAACCACACCGTCATCCGCCGCATGGCCCTCCACGGCTACCGCCACATCGCCATCGGCGCGTCCCTGCTCGCCTTCGCCCGCCCCACCGCCCCCACCCCCGAACAGGCCGCGGCTCTGGTCACCGACCTGACCCACCTCTACGGCTCCCCCACCGCCATCGCCTGGCACGAGCTGGCCGTTCTGCTGCCCACCCAGCGCCAGCTCATCCTCGGCTACGCCGAGAACTTCGCCGACGCCCTCACCACCGATACCGAAGGCGCGGCGGGTCAGCCGTAGGCCGCGGCCCTGGTAGCGCTAGCGCGCCGGATCGGGTGTCGGCTGCCACGCGCGAGCGGCAGCCGCCGAGTTCACTGTCACGCTCGACCACACGGCCCAGGCCAGCCACACCATGCCGAATCCGGCCGCGATGTGTCCGACGCGGACCAGCGTCGCCGGGAGCAGGAAGGTCAGGCAGAGCACCGACAGGCCCGCGGTGTAGAGGATCGCCGCGCCGCGCGGAACCGCCGCGCTACGCAGCAGCGCTGTGCCGAACAGCAGCGTCCCGCTCAGTGCGAGGACCGCGGTGGCGAGGAAGGCGAATTTCGCCGGGCTGGTGAGCAATTCGTCGACCACCGGCTTGTCCAGATAGACCAGCACGAAGTTCATGGCGAAGGCGATACCCGCGAAATAGCCGAAGCCGAGGAATTGCACGACGAAGGCGAGTGCTCCGAAGCGGCCGAGACGCTGGTGCAGCAGCGCGTACAACGCCACCAGCAGACCGATCCCGAAGGGGACGGCGGCCCCGTTGAGAATCTGAGTGATCGGTATCTTGCCCGCGGCGATCAGTTCGATTATGCCGGCCGCCGCGATCGCTCCGCCGCAGACGAAGCCGGAGACGCCGCCCAGTCGCAGTAGTGCTCGTGTGTCCATGTCGAAATCCCTTCTCGATGTCGAGCTCGACGGTAGGAATCCGGTGGTCACGGCGGTAAGTGCCGGGCGACCCATGACCTTCGGCCACAATCTCCTCGCGACCGTGGCCGTGCGACGAATCTGGCCATACGCTCAGCGAATGCATCGACCGCGCGCACTGACCTGGGTCGCGTGCTTCCTCTATGTCTCCGTGCTGGTCGCCGGGCTCGCCGTCGCCTCGACCGGGCCTGTCGACCCCGCCAGGTCGAGCGCGTTCGCCGGGGCCCTCGCGCTCGCAGGAGGGCTGGAGCTCGCCGCAGCGCGGTTCACCCGGTCGAGGACCCTCGCGATCGCCGGGCTGGTCGTCCGCGCCGTCCTGTACACGGTGATCACCGTGCTCGACAGCAGTGGCAATGCGAAGGTCCTGTTCGTCTTGCTTCCGCTCACTGCCTATTTCACCGTCGGGCATCGTGTCGCCTACGCACTCGCCGGTGGCGGTCTACTCCTCGCCGCGATCATCGTCCTCGGGCGACCGGCGCTGCGGGCGAATCCCGAAGCGCTCTCGGATCTGCTGATGTTCACGATCGGCGTCGTTTTCGCCCTCGCGATCGCGGTGATCGCCGAACGCGAGGAAACCGGGCGGCGCCGCGCCGAAACACTGCTCACCGAACTGTCCGACGCGCACGCCCGGCTCCGGGAATACGCCGACCAGGCGGTCTCCCTCGCCACCGTCGCCGAACGCACCCGGGTGGCCCGCGATATCCATGACAGCGTCGGCCACCATCTCGTGGTGACCGCGATCCAACTGGAGAAATCGGCCGCCTACCGGCCGTTGGACACCGATATCGCCGACCGGGCACTCGCCGAAGGGCGTCATTCCACGCGCCTGGCTCTCGACGAGGTGCGGCGCGCGGTCGGCACCCTGCGCGCCGACGACACGCAGTTCACCCTCGCCACCGCGTTGCGAGCGCTCGCGACCCGGCTCGACGACACCGGCTTCGCCGTGACCCTCGACCTCACCGGCACCGAGGACACCGTCGGCGAACCCGTCCGTCTCGCCCTGTACCTCGCCGCACAGGAAGCACTCACCAACGCACGCCGCCACTCCAACGCCACCGCCGTCGCGGTCCGCGTCGACCTCACCGCGAGCACCGGCATCCTCGATATCGCCGACAACGGAACAGGTTTCGCGCCCGGCGCGACGGAAGGTCAGGGGCTGTCCGGAATGCGTGAACGCCTGGACCTGGTCGGCGGCGAGGTGCGCATCACCTCCGGTCCCGACGGAACTCGTCTGCTGGCCACGATCCCCGTGGTGGGACGATGACCGGACACGATCCCGAGGTATCGGGCACTGTCCCGAAGGTCCGCGTGCTGATCGCCGACGACGAGCGCCTGGTTCGTGAAGGGATCGCCGCGTTGCTCGCCCTGCAGCCCGGCATCGAAGTGCTCGGTGCGGCCGAAAGCGGTTCCGAGGCCGTCGAACTCGCGACCGCACTGGAGCCGGATGTGGTGCTGATGGATGTTCGTATGCCGGGAACCGACGGCGTGGAGGCGGCCACCAGGCTGCGCGGGCGGGTCACAGTATTGATGCTCACCACCTTCGACGACGACGGCTACATCGTCGCGGCCCTGCACGCGGGCGCGTCCGGCTACCTGCTCAAGGATCTCCCCGCCGCCGAACTCGCCCAGGCGATCCGCCTCGCGCACGCGGGCGTCGACCAGTACTCGGCCGCCGTCACCGCGCGTCTGGCCGCCATGGTGCGCTCCCGCATCCCACGCCCCACCATCGACCTCACCGGCCGCGAAACCGAGGTCCTCCGCCTGCTCGCCGCCGGGGCCGCCAATCGCGAGATCGCCCGGTCCCTCTACCTCAGCGAGGGCACCGTGAAGAACCACGTCTCGAGCATCCTCCAACGCCTCGGCGTCCGCGACCGCACCCAGGCCGCGATCTACGCCCACGAACAGGGAATCCTCTGAGCCGTCAGGTCAGGGCGTTCACCATGCGGCCCACGAGCACCCAGGTTCGGTCGAACGGAGCCGCGCTCACGGCGGGCGTGCCGATCACCGAGCGCAGGACCCCGAGGCCGATCAGCAGCGCTCCGATCAGCTCCGCGCGCAGTTGCGGGTCGGGACTGTCGAGTCGGTCGGCGAATTCGCGCAGGTAGCCGTCGCAGAGTTGGGTACGGAGCTGATCGCGCACGTCGCCGTGGCCTGCCGATCGGAGCATGGCCAGCAGCGGGTGTTCGCCGCCGTACTGCGACCAGTCCTGGTACACGACGTCATGGAGCAGGGCGTCGGCGATGCTGACGACCGGCCGGTGCGGATCCGCGGCCACTCCGGTCGGGATCTCCATGTGCATCGCCTCGGCGTAGAGCCGCTTCTTGGAACCGAAGTAGCGCGATACCAAGGCGGGGTCGACGCCGACCTCGGCGGCGATCTCGCGCAGGCCGGTGCCGTCGAAACCCTGTGCGGCGAAACGGATACGCGCGGCATCGAGCAGCGCGGCGCGGGTGGCCGCGCGATCGCGGCGACGCGGTTCGGGCTTCGGTTCCATGAAGTCATGCTAAGTCATCAGATGTTGACTTGGTGGCGTCCCCGTTTCTAGCCTCGAGATATCGGCCGATGACTTGATCGCAGCGCTGGAACGCACGAGCGCCACGGTGATCATGAACATCCGCGGCCCCGGCGGCCTCCCCGGCCGAATCCACTGGGACGACCTGTGACGCGCAAGGACTTCGACCCGGACAACGCGATCTGCCTCGACGCCCTCACCACCGAACTCCTGCGGCGCTGAGCCTCGCCCGAAAATGCCTCGGCGGGCGTCGCGATCATCACGACGCCCGCCGAGGCGAATTCTTCAGTGCCCGAACGGTATCGGGCCCGTGATCACCAGCCGCGCTCGGCCAGACGGTGGGGCTGCGGGATCTCTTCGACGTTGATGCCGACCATGGCCTCGCCCAGGCCACGCGAGACCTTGGCCAGCACGTCCGGGTCGTCGTAGAAGGTGGTGGCCTTGACGATGGCGGCGGCGCGCTGTTCGGGGTTGCCGGACTTGAAGATGCCCGAGCCGACGAACACGCCTTCGGCGCCGAGCTGCATCATCATGGCGGCGTCGGCGGGGGTGGCGATGCCACCGGCGGTGAACATGACGACCGGGAGCTTGCCGGTCTGGGCGACCTCACGAACCAGCTCGTACGGGGCCTGCAGTTCCTTGGCGGCCACGAACAGCTCGTCCTCGGACAGCGAGGTCAGGCGACGGATCTCGCCGCGGATGGTGCGCATGTGGGTGGTGGCGTTGGACACGTCGCCGGTGCCCGCCTCGCCCTTGGAGCGGATCATGGCCGCGCCCTCGGTGATGCGGCGCAGGGCCTCGCCCAGGTTGGTGGCGCCACAGACGAACGGGACGGTGTAGTTCCACTTGTCGATGTGGTTGGCGTAGTCGGCGGGGGTGAGGACCTCGGACTCGTCGATGTAGTCCACGCCGAGGCTCTGCAGGATCTGCGCCTCGACGAAGTGGCCGATGCGGGCCTTGGCCATGACCGGGATGGAGACGGCGGCGATGATGCCGTCGATCATGTCCGGGTCGCTCATCCGGGACACGCCGCCCTGGGCGCGGATGTCGGCGGGCACCCGCTCGAGCGCCATCACGGCCACGGCGCCGGCGTCTTCGGCGATCTTGGCCTGCTCGGCGTTGACCACATCCATGATCACGCCACCCTTGAGCATCTCGGCCATGCCGCGCTTCACGCGGGCGGTGCCGACGGTGTTGGTGGTCTCAGGCGTAGTCACGAATGTCTCCTGTGTCATGGGCGCCAATCAAGTCGCTCGGGTTCGGGTCACCGTCGATTCTAGATCTGCCCGAATTCGGCCTTCATAGCCAGTTGAGCACCACTGGCCTTGTCACGACCAGCGGCGATGCGAACTCCGCCCCCAGCTGGCCTGGTCCGAGGGCCCCGCCGGGGTCCGACGTGATTCACCGCACGTCGACTCCGACCTCGTCCGGCGCCGGATGACGCCCGCGGCGACCGACCAGCACGATCACCGCTGCGACGGCGGCCGATGCGGCGCCGCACCACAGCGCGGCGACCGGATCACCGACCCGATCGACGATCACCCCGGCGGTGACGGGACCGAGGACCGCACCGATATTGAGCGCGGTGGTGGCCAACGCACCGGCCGAGCGAGGTGCCACAGGGGTGGCGGACCGCACGATCGTCGCGATCAACGTCGACCCGACACCGAATGCGACAGCACCCACGACGAACGTCATGATCACCACCGCGGCGATCGACTCTGCCGTCAGCGCGGCCAGCGCCCAGACGCCGACCAGGCCTACCGTCCCGACACCGATGATGCGCTCGCCGTGGCGGTCACTGTGGCGACCGGCCAGCGTGACGCCCGCGAACGAGCCGATCCCGAACACGGCCAGCACGACCGGAACCCACCCGCTGTCCTGTCCCGCGAGCTGCGCGGTGATCGTGCCGAGATACGTGAAACCGGCGAAAGTGGCGGCATTGACCAGGATCCCGACGACGACAGCCGCCCGCACCCGCCGCACGCCGAGCACAGCCCACTCGGACCGCACCGAGGGAATCGACACCGTCGACCGGTCTCTATCGTCGAGCGGCAGCGTCAGCACCATCGCGACGAGCACCCCCGCACCGACCACGGCCACCGCCCAGAACGCCGAGCGCCACCCCCACAGCTGACCGAGCACCGTTCCGGCGGGAACACCCGCGATGCAGGCCACCGTCACCCCCGACACGATGACCGAGGTGGCCCGCCCGATCTGCGCCGCACCGACCAACCGAGGCAGGGCGGCCAGAACGACCGCCAGAAACCCCGCGTTGGCCACCGCGGCGATGACCCGCGTCGCCACCAACACCCCGAACTCGGTGGTGACGGCACCGACGACGTGCGCGAGACAGAACAGCGCGAGAAATGTTGTGGCCGAACGCCGTAGCGGCCGGCGACCCGCTGTGGCCGCCATGGTCGGCGCGCCGAGCACCATACCGACGGCGTACAGCGAGGTCAGCAACCCCACGGTCCCGAGCGAGACCCCGAAGTCGGCGGCGGTCCGCGCCACCAGCCCCGACATCATGAATTCCGATGTGCCCTGCGCGAAAACGGCGACAGCCAGCACGAAAACCCCGATGGGCATGAATATCAACTCTCCCGATACCGGGACGCCACACCGCGAGCGCGGCGTCCGAGACGATGGCGAAACCAGGCGAAAAGGGGCCTGGCCGCGAGAAATCGACGATCGTCCGGCGTTGCGGAAGACACGTCGCACCGGTTACCCGGCCGACGACGCGCACCCACACAACGCCGCCCAGCCCGTAGGCCGGACGGCTACCTTCTCGACGCCTCCGGAGAATTCACGCCCTCACCGTAACAACGGCCGGACACAGACGCACGGGGTTATCCGCGTGTGCGTCAGCGGATGGAGCGGACCACGTGCTCGGCATCGTCCTCGGCCGCGGTGACGGCCTCGACGAGCAACTCGTCGAGGTGGTACGGGTACACCGCTTCGCCCGCGGCATCGAGCGCGCGGATGTCGTCGGCGGTGCACCAGCGGTGATCGGTGATCGTGCGACGCTCCAGGGCCGTGAGGTCGGCCGGGCTCCAGTGGAAACCCGGCGAGCGCAGGGTGAAGAACAGTTCCTCGGAGCGGATCAGTTCGCCGTTGAATGGGAACACCGCCACGCGTCGCCACAGCGGGCCGCGCAGCGACGCGGGGTCGACACGCTGACCGGTTTCCTCGTAGATCTCGCGGACCGCGGCGTCGCGCAGGTTCTCCCCCGGTTCGACCCCGCCGCCGACGGTGAACCAGAAGGCCACCTCGGGGATCATCGGGTCGTGGCCGCGCAGCAGCAGGACCCGGTTCTGCTCGTCGAGCAGCATCACCCGCGCGGAGGTGCGGGTGGTGTGCACGACGAGGCCGGTCGCGGCGGCGGGCGTCGCGCGCTCGGTGATCTCGAAGTAGTGCGGCAGCGGTGCGGTGCCGCCGAGGTGCAGGATGCGTACGGGCCTGCGGGTGCGCAGGGCCAGGGTGTCGCGCACGGCGTCGTTGTGGAAGCGGCGCGCGATGAGCACGCGGGCCTCGGCGTCGGCGAGTTCGGCGACCAACTGGGGTCGCAGGTGGTCGATCTCGACCAGGGACAGCGCGGCGGAGAGCTGATTCTCGATCGTTTCCCGGTCACCGCGGTCGGCACGTTCGGCACGATCGGCGAGGGTGGCGAGCCGGGAGGCCCGTTCGGCTCGGCGGGGATCGGTACTCACCGGCCCGGCCTCCGACATCGCCACCGCGCGCGCCACCACGGCCCGGCGGGCGAGCGCGGCATCGAGGGCCTGCCAGGACTGATCGGAACGCACGTGCAGCCGGTCGAGCCGGTTCGCCGTGGAGTAGGCCCACACGCCGAGGGCGAGCACGAGCAGGGCGATCAGCCCGAGAACGAGAACGGTGGTCGCGGAGAAGGTGATCATCCGGCGGCCCGCACCCGGTTGTCGCCGACGGTGACAGTTTCGTACACCCGCAGGATCTGTTCGGCCACGACCGGCCAGTCGTAGCCCGCGACCACCTGGGTGGCGGTGCTGACCAGGCGTTCGCGCGTCTCGTCGTCGGTGAGCAGGGTGTCGATGGCGGCGGCGAGCGCGGCGGAGTCACCGATCGGGGTGAGCAGGCCCGCGGTGCCGTCGCGCAGCACCCGCCGGAAGGCGTCGAGTTCACTGGCGACCACCGGGGTGCCCGCGGCCATCGCCTCGATCAGGATGATGCCGAAGCTCTCCCCGCCCAGATTCGGCGCGACGTACACATCGGCGCTGCGCAGCGCGGCGGCCTTCTCCGCATCGGAGACCTGTCCGAGGAACCGCAGGTGCCCCGCGTGCTCGCCCGCCTCGCGGCGCAGCCGGTCCTCGTCGCCGCGCCCGACGATGAGGATCTCCACATCGGGATGGTGTTCGATGAGCGCGGGCAGGGCGCCGAGCAGCACATCCATGCCCTTGCGCGGTTCGTCGTAGCGACCGAGGAACAGCACCGTGCGGCCCGCGCGCGGATATCCGTCGAGCGGCTCGCCGAGCGCGAACGCGGACACATCGACACCGTTGGGAATCTCCACCGCGTCGGATCCGAGCGCCTCGACCTGCCAGCGCCTTGCCAGCTCGGAGACGGCGATCCGCCCGCTGATCTTCTCGTGATACGGGCGGAGCACACCCTGAAAAGTGCTGAGCACCAACGACTTCGTGGTCGAGGTGTGGAAGGTCGCCACGATCGGGCCCTCGGCGATCTTGAGCGCCAGCATCGACAGGCTCGGGGCGTTGGGTTCGTGGATGTGCAGCACGTCGAAGTCGTTACTGTCGATCCAGCGGCGGATCCTGGTGTAGGCCATCGGACCGAACGACAACCGCGCCACCGACCCGTTGTAGGGAATCGCGACCGCGCGACCCGCCGAGACGACGAAATCGGGCAGCGGTGTGTCGTCGGAGGCCGGGGCCAGCACGCTCACCTTGTGCCCGCGTTCGATGAACACCCGGGCGAGCTCGACCACATGCGCCTGCACGCCGCCGGGGACGTCGAACGAATACGGGCAGATCATCCCGATCTTCACCGCTGGCCCCCTGTGTCCTGCGCGGTGATCCGCGACAGTCGTTCGGGCGACAGGTCGCCCTCCCAGAGCGGTTGCAGCATGTGCCAATCGGCCGGATGCTCGGCGATATTGGCGGCGAACCGGTCGGCGAGCGCCTGCGTCGCGGCCGCCACGCCACCGGAAACATCCAGTGCCGGTTCGGCTTTCAGGCCCCAGCCTTCGGTGCCGTCCTCGTCGACGGTGAACCAGCCGTGCACCGGGACCAGCGCGGCGCCGGTCTCGATGGCCAGTTTCGCGGCGCCGCCGGGCATCCAGGTGCGCTCACCGAGGAAGTCGACCGGCACGCCCTTGCCGGTGAGGTCGCGCTCGCCCATCAGACACACGATCCGGTTCTGGCGCAGTCGTTCGGCGAGTGCGGCGAACGGCGGCTGCTCGCCACCGGTCAGCGGGAACACCTCGAATCCGAGGCTCTCGCGGTAGGCGACGAACCGTTCGAACAGCGATTCCGGCTTCAGTCGCTCGGCCACGGTGGTGAAGTTGTCGTAGTGCTGCACCAGCCAGACACCGGCCATGTCCCAGTTGCCCGAGTGCGGGAGCACCAGAATGAGACCGCGGCCCTGTTCCAGCGCGGCGTCGACATTCTCCAGGCCACCGACGTAGTAGTCGATCTTTGTGTGGTCCATCGACGGCAGCCGGAACGCCTCACGCCAGTAACGGGCATAGGAGCGCATGCTCGCCCGCATCAGGTCGTCGGGCACCTGATCGGCGGGCACACCGAGGACACGGGCGAGGTTGCGGCGCAACTGTTGCGGTCCGCCGCCCTTCACCGCACGATCGGCGCCGAGGTCGAAGACCTTGCGCACCAATCCTTCCGGCGCCGAACGCACGAGACCCCAGCCCGCGGCGTAGCCCCAGTCACTCATTCGATCTTTGAGGCTCACGACGCCGATCCCTCTGCCGCGTCCGGCTGCGGCGCCGGTGGGATGACCACCCTGGCGCCCGGCGAATTGCGCACCGCGAGCACCCGCTGGAACACCGTGACGATGCTCAGCACCGCCAGCACCCACATCGCCACGTAGACGGCCCAGGTCAGCCAGTCGATCCCCCAGTGCCCGCCGATGCCGGTGAGTCCGGCGCCGACCAGGACGATGACCAGGCGGTCCGGGCGTTCGATGAGTCCACCGTCGGCGGACAGGCCACTGGCCTCGGCACGCGCCTTGGCATAGGAGATCACCTGCGAGGTGACCAGCACGATCAAGGTCAGCGCGAACAGGTGCTTGCTGTGCTCGTGATAGACCGCCCACCAGGCGAGTCCGGCGAAGATCGCGCCGTCGGCCACCCGGTCACAGGTGGCGTCGAGGACCGCGCCGTACTTCGTGCCGCCGCCGCGGGCGCGCGCCATCGCCCCGTCGAGCATGTCGAACATGACGAACAGCCAGATGACCATCGTTCCCCAGAACAGGTGTCCGGAGGGAAACAGGGTCACCGCGGCGGCGATGGTCGCCGTGGTACCGATCAGTGTCATCGCGTCCGGGGTGAGCCCCGTCCCGACGAGCGCTTTGCCCAGCGGCGCAGTCGCTTTCGCAAACGTCTGGCGGCCGAAGAAGCTGAGCACGGTCCTTATTCCTCCCATGCCTCCGCCAGCAGCTGCCGCGTCTCGCGCAACAACTGAGGCATCACCTTCACCCCGCCGACCACGGTGATGAAGTTCGCGTCCCCGCCCCAGCGCGGAACGATGTGCTGGTGCAGGTGGTCGGCGAGCGAACCACCTGCCACGCCGCCGAGATTGAGACCCACGTTGAATCCGGCAGGCCGCGAGACCTGCTTCATCACGCGAATGGCCCGCTGCGTGAAGGCCATCAGTTCCGCGCTCTCGGCGGTCGTGAGGTCCTCCAGGTCGGCTACCCGGCGGTACGGCACCACCATCATGTGCCCTGGGTTGTACGGGTACAAGTTCAGCACGGCGTAGACATTCTCGCCGCGCGCGATGATCAGGCCGTCTTCGTCCGACATCTTCGGGATATCGGTGAACGGATGCCCGGTCGCGTCCTTGGGCTTGACCTCACCGGTGATGTAGGACATCCGGTACGGCGTCCACAACCGCTGGAGTCGGTCGGGCTGGCCCGCCCCGGCGTCGACGATCGAGCCGGCGTCGGGGGCGAGGTTCTCGCTCATGACCCGACCGCCGCCGAGACGACCTCGAACCCCTCGGCGGTGGGTGAGGCGTTCTCGCGGTGAGCGATCCAGGTGGTGATGGTGGCGACCGCGTCGGCGACGGGCACCCCGTTGACCTGGGTGCCGTCGCGGAACCGGAAGCTCACCGCGCCCGCTTCCACGTCGCGCGCGCCCGCCAGCAGCATGAAGGGCACCTTCTGCGCGGTCTGGTTGAAGATCTTCTTCTGCATCCGGTCGTCGCTGCGGTCCACCTGCGCCCGCACGCCCGCGTCGCGCAACTGCTCGATCACCGAATCCAGGTGCGGGACAAAGTTTTCCGCCACCGGGATGCCGACCACCTGCACCGGCGAGAGCCAGGCGGGGAACGCACCGGCGTAGTGCTCGGTGAGCACGCCGAAGAAGCGTTCGATCGAGCCGAACAGCGCGCGGTGGATCATCACCGGGCGCTGCTTGGTGCCGTCGGAGGCGGTGTACTCGAGGTCGAAACGATCGGGCAGGTTGAAGTCGAGCTGCACGGTCGACATCTGCCAGGTGCGGCCCAGCGCGTCCTTGACCTGCACGGAGATCTTCGGCCCGTAGAACGCGGCGCCGCCGGGGTCGGGCACCAGATCCAGGCCGGAAGCCTCGGCGACCTTCTCCAAGGTTTCGGTGGCCTCGGCCCAGAGCTCGTCCGAACCCACGTACTTCTTCGGATCCTTGGTCGACAGCTCGAGGTAGAAGTCGTCGAGGCCGTAGTCCTTCAGCAGGCCGAGCACGAACTGCAGGGTGCTGGTGAGCTCGCCGTGCATCTGCTCTTTGGTGCAGTAGATGTGCGCGTCGTCCTGGGTCATGCCACGCACGCGGGTCAGGCCGTGGATCACGCCGGACTTCTCGTAGCGGTACACCGAGCCGAACTCGAACATCCGCAGCGGCAGCTCACGGTAGGAACGGCCGCGCGCGCCGAAGATCAGGTTGTGCATCGGGCAGTTCATCGGCTTGACGTAGTAGTCCTGGCCGGGCTTGCGGACGGAGCCGTCCTCGTTGAGCTCGGCGTCCAGGTGCATGGCCGGGAACATGCCGTCCTTGTACCAGTCGAGATGGCCCGAGATCTCGTACAGATGCCCCTTGGTGAGGTGCGGGGTATTGACGAACTCGTAGCCCGCGTCGACATGGCGCTGCCGCGAGTACTCCTCCATCTCCTTGCGGATGATGCCGCCCTTGGGGTGGAACACCGGCAGCCCCGAACCGAGCGCATCGGGGAAGGAGAACAGGTCGAGCTCGAGGCCCAGCTTGCGGTGATCGCGGCGCTCGGCCTCGGCCAGCAGCTCCAGGTAGGCGTCCATCGCCTCGGTGGATTCCCACGCGGTGCCGTACACGCGCTGCAGGTCCTCGCGGTCCTGGTCGCCACGCCAGTAGGCGGCCGAGGAACGGGTCAGCTTGAAGGCGGGGATGAACTTGGTGGTGGGGATGTGCGGGCCGCGGCACAGGTCGCCCCACAGCTTCTCGCCGGTGCGCGGGTCCAGGTTGTCGTAGATGGTCAGCTCGTTGCCGCCGACCTCCATGATCTCGGGATCCGCAGCAAGGTTGGCGCCGGACTTGTCGCTGATCAGCTCCAGCTTGAACGGCTCGTTGGCCAGTTCGACGCGAGCGTCGTCGATCTCCACGACGCGACGCGAAAAGCGTTGCGAGCCTTTGATGATCTTCTTCATCCGCGATTCCAGCTTCGCCAGATCCTCGGGGGTGAAGGGCTTGTCGACCTGGAAGTCGTAGTAGAAGCCGTCCTTGATCGGCGGGCCGATCCCGAGTTTCGCGTCCGGGAACTCCTGCTGCACCGCCTGGGCGAGTACGTGCGCGGCCGAGTGCCGGATCACGCTGCGCCCGTCCTCGCTGTTCGTGGGAACCGGCTCGACGTCGGCGTCCTCCTCCGGGATCCAGGACAGATCCTTGAGCGCGCCGTCGACATCACGCACGACGACGACCGTGTCCGGGCCCTTCGTGGGCAAGCCCGCTTCCCGCACCGCTGCGCCCGCGGTAGTCCCGGCCGGCACCCGAACGAGAGCGACGGGACTGATGGGTGCAGAGGTGGTCACGGGAATGTTCTCCTTGACGTCGGTGCCGGGTCATCCGGCAGGTCGCGCAGCGTCGGTCACGCAGGGGATCCTGCGCCGCCCATGCTATCGGGACCGCCGACGGGGCGTGTCGATGGACCTAGGAGCGAGCGCGCGCGGCGGCGGCCAACTGTTCGGCTCGATCGGCGGGCGCGCGCTTGGGGCAGCTCGTGCACATCTGTCGACCGGGCGCCTCGTAGACCAGGCAACACGAGGCGCGGCGGACGAAAGTACGGCCCGCCACCGTGACGAACCGTGGTGCGGGCAGGCACGGGCCCACGTCCGCGGCCAGCCGGCTCGCGGCCTCCGGGGCGCCCGCGTCGAGGGCCCGGTTGCCGATGGCATCGGCGACGACCGCCCACAGCGCGGGAATCCCGGCCCCGGAAACCGCCGCGACCTGGGAGATCACGGCGGTCAAGGTGTCGCGCAAGGCGGTCGCGACCTCCTCGGCCGCTGCCGCGCCGGTCTCGCCACCCACATCCGAGCGCACGGAGCGCCCGGCGGCATCAACCGGCATCCGGTGGAACCGCGCGTGCTCGACGCCGCCGTCCGGACGGACCACACAGTCGAATTCGCCGAGCGCCGCGACCGGAGCGGGCGTGCCCGCCGCGTAGGCGAACGTGATCTGCTCGACCAAGGTCGAGGCGACCATGCACCACCACAGGGTGCCCGCGACCCGGGGCACATCGGTGCCCCAGGTATGGCTCATCGCGTCGATCCGGGCCGCGACCCAGGCTGGGTCGGTGAGGAGCAGGCCGGGAACCGTGCTCACGACATCAGGGGACTGTGCAACCATGGCCAATCGACTCCGATCCACCCTGCGACCATCGAAAATGTACCGAGCAGCCACAACGTCACCAGGACGAGGGCGAAGGTGCCCACCGCGCCGAGTACCTTGATGAACCAACCGCGCGAGGTGTACCAGTCCATGACGATCCGGTATTTGCCGCGCACCCAGTTCAAGGTGTGATGGGCCCAGACGAATTCGGTGGCCAGGATGCCGAATCCCGCGAACACCAGCGCCCAGCCGGGTCCGGGGTACGGGATCGTGACGATCCCGACGATCAGCACCAACCCACCGACCACGCCGACGACGATGCGGTAGCCGAGGTTGAGGGTAGGGCGCTGGGCGATGTGTTCCCGGAAGGCGCGCCAGCGGTCCTTGAACCCGTCCCACCGCCCCGACTCGGCGGCGGCCTCGTTGTCCGCGGAATCGGAGCCGTCGGTGACGCGCTCGGCGGCGGTCGGATCGCTGGTCATGAAGTCCAGACTACGAGTCCGATCGCCGCCGAGTAGCAACGTGGCTGTTCAGCCACCGGTGACAGCGAGTGCGGCGTGATCGTCGATCGCGCCGACCCCGTCGACGGTCACCTCGAGCACCCGGGCGCCCGCGATGTCGAAGAACAGCCCCGACAGCACCAACCCGCGCTCGGCCACCGCGCGTCGCACGGCGGGATTGCGTCCCAGCGTCTCGAGCTGCACGGCGACATTGACCATGCTCAGCTGATCCGCCTCGCTGTACCCGGCCGCCGCGGCGGCCACGGCGACGGGATGACCGGCGCGGAATCGCTGCAGCGCGGGTTCGGCGTGACGCAACCAGGAGCCGAGCCCACCGCCGGTGTCGGCGGCGGAGTGCACCGCCTTCATCGCGCCGCACGAGGAATGTCCGCACACCACCACCGAGCGGACCGCGAGCGAGTCCAAGGCGAAAGTCAGCGCCGCTTCGACCGAATCGTCGCCGCTGACCGGGACCAGGTTGCCGACATTGCGCACCGTGAACAGGTCACCCGGGCCGCTGTTGGTGATCACATTGGGCACGATCCGCGAATCCGAGCAGGTGAGGAAGAACGAATCCGGGTCCTGGTGCATGCCGTCCAGGTGCGGGCGCACCACATGCGCGGAGCCGCGATGGAAGGCCGCGATACCCGCCGTCATCGCGTCGCCGCCGGACTTCTGGTGCCGCCACGGGCGGAGCATGTCGTCGATCGCGGCGCGACCGAATCCACGCGTCGGCGGCGCGCCCGGGGTGTCGGCCATCCGGGCGTGCCCGATCTCGACGAAATCGATACGGCCACCGCTGCTTTCGTGCTGACGCTGCCAGTCCTCGATCGCCTCGAAGGCGGCGTGGTCGAGGAAGTCGACGGTCATCTCGACCGTCACGTCGACGCCCGCGGGCACCTTCGCCAGTTCGCCCGACAGTTTCGGCAGGGCCAGGAAGGTGCACGATCCGTCGATGTGGACCTGCCAGCGCCCGTCGGGCAGCGGCTGCGCCGTCACCTGCACGCGCACGACCCGCCACAGCAGCAGCCCGAAGGCCAGTCCCAACCCGATGACCACGCCTTCGAGCAGATTCGTGAACACCACGCCGAGCACGGTCACCACATAGACCAGGAGGTCGCCGGTCCGCCGAGCCAACCGGATGTGGGCCAGTTTCACCAGTTGCATGCCGATGACGATCAGCAGGCCGGCCAGCGCGGCCTTGGGAATCTGCTCCACCAGACCGACCAGCGCCACCGAGAACAGCAGAATCCAGAGGCCGTGCATGACGGCCGAGGCCCGCGTCCGCGCTCCCGCCTGCACGTTGGTGGCGCTGCGCACGATCACGCCGGTGATCGGCAGGCCGCCGGCCAGGCCCGAGACGACATTCGCCGTGCCCTGGCCGATCAGTTCCCGATCGAATCCGGTGCGCGGACCGGTGTGCATCTTGTCGACCGCGACGGCCGAGAGCAGGCTCTCCACACTGGCGATCAAGGCGATGGTCAGCACCATCATGGCCACGGCCGACCAGTTGCCCGACGGCAGTTCCGGCAGGCCGAGCGCGTCGAAGACCGACCCGCTCAGCGCGATGCGCTCGATTTCGGGCAGGCCGAGGGAGAGCACGGTGCCGACGAGCACCGCGATCAGCGGGCCCGGTACCGCGCGCAGCTTCGGCGGGACGTACTTCCAGCCGAGCATCACCGCGATCACCACGGCGCCGACGAGCGCGTCACCACCGTGCAGCGACAGCAGCTGCCCGGGCAGTTCGGTCAAGTTGCGCAGCGCGGTGCTGTGCGAGGAGCCGCCGAGCAGGACATGGACCTGCTGCAGGGCGATGGTGATGCCGATACCGGCCAACATGGCGTGGACCACCACGGGAGCCACGGCGAGGGCGGCGCGCGCGATCCGGCTGAGCCCGAACAGGATCTGCAGCACGCCCGCGGCGACCACGATGAAACAGGTGACGCGCCAACCGAATTGCGCGATGGACTCGGCGACGACCACGGTCAGACCCGCGGCGGGTCCGCTGACCTGCAGAACTGCCCCACCGAGCAGACCTGCCACCACACCACCGATCACGGCGGCGACGAGACCGGCGGCGATCGGTGCGCCGGAGGCCACCGCGATGCCGAGCGACAGGGGCAGCGCGACCAGGAAAACTACGATGGAAGCGGGTAGATCATGTCGTAGCAGCGTCTGCTGCCACGCGGGGCGGGATGACTCGTCCGCACGGGGCGGAGCAAGGTCGTTCTCGATAGACATGACTCTCCTTCGCCGGCTCCCGGCGCTGGGCCGAGGCCGATCATCACGAGGACGGTGAAGCAAAGGGGACACCGGTGCGACGGCGAACCGGGTACTGGGTGGATCCAACCTATTGGTAAAGAATTGGCAAAGCCAGTGTGCCGCACAAACAGTGGGAGTCGCCATAACGGCAGGCAGTCTGTGGTGTGACCCACAACTACCCCCTTACACGGGCTCGGCGGCAGCCCGACGGGCGTCGTCGAAGTCGGCGATCCCGTCGGCGGTGATCTCGATGACGCGCGCCGTCGCCAGGTCGAAGAACAGTCCCGACACCGCCACCCCGCGCTCCTGGATGCCGCTTCGCACCGCCGGATAATCGATCAGGGTCTGCACCTGCCTGGCCACGTTCACCATGCCGAGTTGGTCGATCGGGCCGAAGCCCGCCAGCCTGGCGGCCTCGGCGACAGGGTGGCCGCTGTGGAACGCCGTCAGCGTCGGCTGGGCATGGGCGAGCCAGTCGTCGAGGCCGGGCCCGGCCTGCACCTGCCGGTACAGCGCTTCCATCGCCCCGCAGCCGCTGTGCCCGCACACCACCACCGAGCGCACATCGAGCTTGTCCAGCGCGTAGATCAGCGCCGCCTCCACCGAGACGTCGGAGCCGCCGACCGGCACCAGATTGCCGACATTGCGCACCGTGAACAGGTCGCCGGGGCCGCTGTTGGTGATGACGTTGGGCACGATGCGGGCGTCGGCGCACGTCAGGAAGAAGGTGTCGGCATCGGGCCGGTGTTGCAGTCCGGCCAGGTGCGGCCGCATCAGATGCGCGTGCTCGCGATGGTAGGCCGCGATGCCCGCGGCGATCGGGTCGACGCCGCCGCTGCGCCGCCACGGCCGAATCGGGTCGACGACCGCCTTGCGCGCGTGCCCGTGGTCGGGCGGCCCGTCGTGGGTGCGGGCCATCCGCGCGGCGCCGAGCTCTACGAACTCGACTGTGCCGCCACTGGATTCACGGACATCGGCCCATTCCGAGAGCAACTCGCACGCGGCGTGGTCGAGAAAGTCCACGCTCAGTTCGACCGTCACGTCCACCCCCGCGGGCACCTTCGCCAGTTCGGTCGTGAGCCGGGGCGCGGCCAGGAAGGTGCAGGTGCCCGCGATCCGCACCAGCCAGGTTCCATCGGTGCGCGGCGCCGCGGTGATGGTGAACTTCACGACCCGCCACAGCAGCAGCGCGAACGAGGCAAGCAGTCCGATCACCATGCCCTGCAACAGGTTCAGCGCGACGACCGCGATCACGGTGACCAGGTAGACGTAGATGTCGCCGGTGCGGCGGGCGCGTTTGATATGGGCCAGCTTCACCAACTGCACCCCGATCAGCACCAGCAATCCGGCCAGCGCCGCCGTCGGGATCTGGCGGACCAGGCCGACCAACGCGACCGAGAACACCAGGATCCACCCACCGTGCAGCACGGTGGCCGCCCTACTGCGAGCGCCCGCGTTGGCGTTGGTGATGCTGCGCACGATGACCGCGGCTATCGGCAGACCGCCCAGCACGCCCGAGACCATGTTCGCCGCGCCCTGACCGAGCAATTCCCGATCGAAGTCGGTGCGCTGGTCGGGGCGCAGTTTGTCGACCGCGACGGCCGAGAGCAGCGTCTCCACACTGGCGATGAGGGCGACGGTGAGCATGGTGAGCACGAGCGGCAACCACCCGCCGTGCGGTAGCGCGGGCAACCCGATGCCGTCGAGCAGCGAGCCGTCCAGGCGCACCCGTTCCACCGTCATCGGCAGCACCAGCGAGACCACCGTCGCCGCCACCACGGCGACCAGCGGGCCGGGCACCACCCGCACCCGGCGCGGCAGATACTGCCATCCGATCAGCACGGCGATCACCAGCAGTCCGACGAACAAGTCACCCTTCTGCGCCGACACCACCTGATGCGGGAGCGCGACGATGCTGGCCAACGGCGAGCTGACCGTCGTTCCACCGAGCAGCACGTGCACCTGCTGCAGGGCGATGACCACCCCGATGCCGGCCAGCATCGCGTGCACCACCACCGGCGCGATTCCCAGCGCGGCGCGCGCAACGCGACTGAGCCCGAACAGGATCTGCAGCACACCCGCCCCGACGGTGATGAAACACATGGCGGCCCAACCGAATTGCTGGACCGCTCCCGCCACCACGACGGCCAGACTCGCGGTCGGCCCACTGACCTGAACCTTCGAGCCGCCGAGCAATCCCGCGACCACGCCGCCGACGGCGGCGGCGATGAGCCCGGCGACGACAGGCGCGCCGGAGGCCAGCGCGACCCCGAGCGACAGCGGTAGCGCCACGAGGAACACTACGAGTGACGCTGGAAGATCTTGCTGGAGAACCGATTTCAGTGAAGCATGCGACAGCGTGCGCGCGGTCGCCGTAGTAGTGGTGCCCGGATCATTGTCGGTCATCATTCTCCTTCGCCGGGGCGGATGAGGTCCCGGTTCATCGGTCGAACATGCACTGGCAATTGATGCTGAGCTGCGAGCGAACGGCGGATCTGCAGCACTGCTCGGAAGAGCTCGGACTCCAGACACAGAGTCCTGACAATAGTAAAGAAGTTCCCAAGCATTAGAAAACGTTCTGGGAAGAATGGGACGAAATCGCCGTCGATCTGTGACCTCAGTCACAAAGCAGGTTGTCGGCCAACTGTCGTTGCGTCGCCTGGTCGAGACCGGCGTCGGTCGCCCACACGGTGGGACCGCCGTACTCGGCGTCCAGGTGGGCCAGGAATTGGCGCATGGTTTCCGCGTCGGCGGCGAAAACCCAGGCGGGCAGGCGGTCTGCCGCGTCGCCCTCCGGTCGAGCGGCGCGCGCCCCTCGTGCCCGTAGCGCCGCGATATTCGGTGCGGTGGCGGCATAGTCGGCGATGATGTCGTCCGCGCGCACCCCGGCGACGGCGAGCAGCAGGGCGACCACCACCCCGGTGCGATCCTTGCCCGCGGCGCAGTGGACCAGCGCGGGCAACTGGCCCGGCCCGGCGAGCAGGCGCAGCACGGCGGCGATGTTCTCGCTGCTGTGCTCGAGGTATTCGCAGTACCGGTCGAACATGCTCCCGTCGGGCGAGACCTCGGTGAGGTCGAGGCGCACCCGGTCCGCGCCGTAGACGTGCAGGTTGCGGTAGTCCGCGACGGCGTCGACCACGGCACCTGTTCCGTCCGTGACGATCTCGCTCGGCGCACGCAGGTCGACGATCGTGCGAAGCCCGCATTCGGTGAGCAGGAACGACACATCCGCGGCGTCCAGCGAGGTCAGCAGGTCCGACCGCAGCACCCGCAAGCGGCGCACCTGCCGCCCGTCCATCGTTCGCAACCCACCCAGGTCCCGCGCGTTCACCGCACCGCGCAGCGGCAATTCCCGGCCCATCGAAGAACTCACACCGTTGGTCATCACAATCCCCGTTCTCATTTTCGCAGCACCTATTCGCACCGTTGGTCAACGGTATTCGGTGTCGGATACCGCAAATTCCGAAATTCGCTCTCCCCGAATGATCTTCCGGACGTTTTCACAGGTCAGAGCACTGACCTCGTCGATTCGATCAGGAAATGCGATGGACGGATCGGAATGTTCGATACGAGTCGGCGGCGCCGGTTTCCCTCGATACCGTCGGGCTCGAAACTTCCGTGTCGAAAGGTACGTCGAATGCACCTGACAATCGTCGGAAATCGAGCAGGCATGCCCGCCGACGGCGGCGCCAGCTCGGGCTATCTGGTCGAGACCGGCCAGTCGCGAGTTCTGCTGGACTGTGGCCCCGGAATCGCGGTGATGCTCGGCAATTACGTGCACGCGAGCCTGCTCGACGCGGTGGTCATCAGCCACCTGCACCTGGATCACTGCTACGACGTGCTGCCCATCGGCAAACAGGCGATGCGCAAGGCCGCCGACGCCCCGGACCGCCGGATCAAGCTGTTCGTGCCGAAAGGGGCTCGCGCGAAACTGGACCAGCTCGCCGCGCTGTTCCCGGTGAAGACCTTCCCTGATCTGAACCGGGCGTTCGACCTGGCCTACGAGGTCATCGAATACGAGCGCGGCGCCACCTACGCGCTCACCGACTGCAGCATCGAGTTGGTGCCCATGGTGCACACCGAACCCGCCTGCGGCGTCCGGATCGAAAGCCCCACCGGCAGTCTCGCGTTCACCGGCGACACCGGCTGGAACGACAACCTGGTCGCGCTCGCCGCCGACGTCGACATCTTTCTCGCCGAGTCCACCCTGGCCGAGCCCGATCGCACCCCGCACGGCCACCTTTCGGCCGGCGAGGTCGGGCGGGTCGCCGCCGCCGCGGGCGCGCGCTCGGTGGTGCTGACCCATTTCGGTTCGGCACAGGACCAGTGGCAGCAGGCTCGGCGCGACGACGTGTCCGCCGAATTCGACGGACCCGTGCACCTGAGCCGACCCGGCATGCGGTTCTCGGTGCCCGCCGAACAGCCGCGCTGAGCGCTACACCGCCACCGTCAGGGTCGCGAGGCCGCGCAGGTTGATCCGACCGTTCCACGTCTGATCGACCACCGCGGCCTCGGGAAAGCGGGTCACGAAGCGCGGGAACACGATCCGGGCCTCCATCCGGACCAACGCGGCGCCGAGGCAGTGGTGGATGCCGGCACCGAGCGAGACATTCTGGTGCGCGTTCGGCCGGTCCAGACGCAGCTGGTCGGCGTCGGCGCCCCAGAATTCCGGGTCCCGGTTGGCGGCGGCCAAGGCGCCGATCACCCAGGAGCCCGCGGGGATCTCGTGGTCACCGACGCGCAACGGCGCGAGGGTGATCCGGCGCATCAGGTGCACGGGGGTGTCGAAACGCATCAGCTCGTCGACGGCGCCGGCCGCCAGCTCGGGCTCGTCCCGCAGCCGCCGCGCCTGGTCCGGATGCCGCAGCAGCGACAGGATTCCGCTGCCGAGGTGGGTCACCGTGGTCTCGTGGCCCGCGATGTAGAGGAACATCACCTGCGAGATCAGCTCGTCCTCGCTGAGCATGTCGCCGTTGTCCTCGGCGCCGATCAGCGCCGTGAGCAGATCGTCACCGGGGTTCGCGCGTTTCCAGCGGATCAGTTCCCGGACCATCCCGAACAGTTCCTGGTTGGCTGCTCGGATCCGGTCCTGGGTCGCGGGGCTCGCGAACGGCTCGAACACCAATACGACGATCTCGGTGAGCTCGCGCAGCCGGGTGTGCTCGCCCACCGGGATGCCGAGCATCTCCGAGATGATGGTGAAGGGCAGCGGAAAGGCCAGTTCGGCAATGACATCCGCGGTGCCCGCGGCGGCGATGCGGGCCAGCGCCTCCTCGACCAGTTCCTCGACGCGCGGCTGCAGCGATTCGATGGAGCGGGGCGTGAAGGCCTTCGACACCAGTCGCCGCAGGCGGGTGTGGTCGGGCGGGTCCTGATCCAGCATCGACAGCCCGCCCATCACGCGGCTCTCCTTGCGGACCTCGGTACTGCCGCTCTTCCACGCGGGCAGGTGCCGCAGGTGCTGCTCGTCGACGGAATGCGGGGAGCGCTGGAGGGCGGCCACGTCTTCGTGCCGGGAGATGATCCAGAACCCCATCGGGTGCTCCTGCGCGGGTCCCGCGGCGCGCAGCTGGGCGTAGTGCGGATACGGGTCATCGGCGAATCCCGGTGCGGTGGGGTCGAAGACGAAGGTCTCGGTGCTCATTGCAGGTATCGCTTCCTTGCCGCTGATCGCATGATTTTTCCGCTACTCGTCTTCTGCACGGTGCCCGGCGCGGCCAGGACCACCTCCGCGACGGCGAGTTCGTGTTCCTGCAGCACCGCCGCGCGGACAGCGCCCACGATGTCGTCGGTGTCGGCGTCGGCGTCGCGCTCGAGCTCCTGGACGACGACGAGCTTCTCGCCGTCGCGCCCCGGCACCGCGAACGCCGCGCCGCTACCGGGTCGCAGCGCCGGGTGCGCGCGCTGCACGGTGTGCTCGATGTCGTGCGGGTAGTAGTTGCGGCCCCGGAGGATGATGATGTCCTTGAGGCGGCCCACCACATACAGTTCGTCGTCGACGACCACTCCGAGGTCGCCCGTGCGCAGGTAGGTGCGCTCGGGATCGTCGGCGATGCGGGCGTGGAAGGTCTCGGCGGTCGCCTCGGGCAGGCCCCAATAGCCTCGGGCGACATGGTCGCCCGCCACCCAGATCTCGCCGGCCAGACCTTCCGGACAGGGGTTGCCCGTCTCCGGGTCGACGATGCGCAGGTCCTCACCGGGCAGCGCCACCCCGGAGCCGACGAGCGTGCGGCCCCGATCCACCGCGGCCGCGACATACCGTCGATCGGCGAGTGCGTCGATATCGGCGTCGAGCAACCGGGAACCGCGGCCCTTCCCGCTCGCCGACACCAGCAGGGTGGCCTCCGCGAGGCCGTAGCACGGGAACACCGCCTGGGCGCCGAACCCCAGTGGCGCGAACGTCTTCGCGAACCGGTCCAGGGTCTCGGCCCGGATCGGCTCGGCACCGTTGAAGGCGACCTTCCAGCTGCTCAGGTCCAGGTCGGGCAGTTCACCGGCGGCGGCGCGCGCGACACAGGCGTCGAAGGCGAAGTTCGGGCCGCCGCTGGTGTGCGCGCGATAGTGCGAGATGGCTTCGAGCCACCGCAACGGCCGCCGGATGAACGTGGTGGGCGACATCATGACGGTCGTCGCGCCGACGTACACCGGTTGCAGCACATTGCCGATCAGGCCCTGGTCGTGGAAGAAGGGCGCCCAGCCGACCACGGTCGATTCCCGGTCGTGGCCGAAGCTGTGCCGGATCATCTCCTCGTTGGCCACCAGGTTTCGATGCGTCACCATCACGCCCTTGGGCGCGGAGGTGGACCCGGAGGTGTACTGCAGGAACGCCACGGCATCGGGATCGGCGGCGGTCGCGGTGAAAGACGTTTGCGTCGTGGGCAACTCGTCGACGGCCAGCCACTGCCGTGCGGTGCAGAGCGGCTCGAGCGCCGGTCGCAGCGTCTCGAGCAGCCCTGCGATCGTCAGCACGGCTGTGGGCGCGCAGTCGCCGACGATGGAGCGCGTCGCGTCCTGAACCTTGCCGCGGCGCGGCGGATTGACCGGCACGGCAACGATATTCGCGTAGAGGCAGCCGAAGTAGGCGGTGATGAATTCGACGCACTGCGGGAACACCAACAGCGCGCGCTCGCCCGGTTCGCACCGCGCGCGCAGCAGTCGCGCCACCGCCATCGCTTGTTCGTGGAGTTCGCGATAGGTCGTGGTGGTGTGCTCGGCACCGTTGTCGTCGAGGAAGATGTAGGCGATGCGGTCCGGCTCGTCGACGGCGCGACGCGCGAGGATCTCGGGAAGTAGCTGCACGTCGGTCCTCAGGTCAGGGCGGCGGTCATGATCGCCGCGATTGCCGCGCGATGTCGATGGTGGAACAGGTGATCACCGGTGAACTCGTGGGTGGCGAACGGGCCGTCGGTCAACGACCCCCACGCCCACACCTCGTCCGGGTCGGCGATCGGGTCCTCGTCGCCGTAGAACGTCGTGATCGGGCAGGCGAGCCGGGGCTGGGGCCGGTGGGTGTATTCCTCCGACAACTCCAGGTCCGCACGGGTCAGCGGCAGCGCGTACCGCAGGAAACTCGCGCTGCGGCCCGCCGCACCCCAGGCGCCCATCGCGTCCAGTGCCGCGGCGAAGTCGTTGTCGGGCAGGCGATGCAGGACCGCGCGGCTCGCCGCCAGGTGTGGTGACCGGCGACCGGACACGAACAGGTGGACCGGCGGCCTGCCCGCCACGGTCAGCGCGCGAGCCAGTTCATAGGCGATCAGCGCGCCCATGCTGTGGCCGTAGAGGGCCACCGGTTCGTCGCCCGATTGCATGATCTGTCCGGACAATTCGTCGACCGCCTCGCCGACCCGGTGCAGCGGCGGACGTTGCGCGACATCCTCGCGGCCGGGGAGCTGCACCCGCACGACCCCGATCCCCGGTCCGAACAGGTCGGGCCAGCGATTGAACGACGACGCGCCGGCACCCGCGTGTGGGATACACACCAGCCGCACCCCAGCGGGCGCGGTGTCGCCGCGCAACCAGGAGGTGACCAGTCCGGTGCCCGTCATCGTGCCCGCCGCACGTCGACGGGAAGGCTCTTCAGACCACGCACGATGAAACTGTGGTCCTGCCATTCGAGATCCGTCTGCCGTGGTTCCAGGTGCTCCGAACGGACGAACAGGTACTCGAAGGCGACCTGCGCCTGTAGTTCGGCGAGCAGTCCGCCGAGGCACCCGTGCATGCCGTGGCCGAATCCGAGATGTCCACCGCCGGTGCGGGTGAGGTCGAACTCGTCGGGCCGGGCGAAGACGTCGGGGTCGCGATTGGCCGCGCCGAGACACACCAGGATCTGTTCGCCCGCCGAGATCCTGGCGCCGTCGAGCTGGATGTCGCGGGTGGCGAGGCGCTTGGTCAACTGCAGCGGAGGGTCGTAGCGCAGGGCCTCGGTCACCGCCGCCTCGACCGATTCCGGTCCGCGGCACAGCAGCGCGGCCTGGGCGGGGTGGCGCAGCAGCGCCAGCGTCCCGTTGCCGATCAGCGATTTGGTGGTCTCGTTGCCCGCGACGAAACACATGACGCAGACGAAGACCACTTCCTCGTCGGTCAGCACATCGCCGCCCGCGGTCCGCGCCGCGAGCAATTGGCTGATCAGATCACTGCCGGGCCGGGCACGTCGCTCGGGCAGCACGGCATCGATGGCCGCGGCGAACTCCTCGACCACCACCCGGACCCGTTCGAAATCCCCGGCTTTCATCATGCCGGGCTCGAGCAGGAATCGGATGTCGTGGGTCCACGGCCCGACCCGCGGGCGCAACTCCTCGGGCAGATCCATCCACTCACACAGCACCGCCACCGGCAGCGGCGCGGCCAGGTCGGCGATGACATCAAGGCCGCCGTCACGCCAGGCCCGCTCCATGAGGTCGGCGGCGACCCGGGCCACCAGCGGGCGCAGCGACTCCACCGACCGGGCGGTGAACACCCGGTTCACCAGTCCGCGCAACCGCGCGTGATCGGGATTGTCGGTGAACACCAACGACTTACGCCCGAGGCGTTCGATCTGCGCGACGCTGCAGTGCCCGAGCCGCTCGGCCTGTCTGCTCACCAGACTGGGAATCAGACCGGCGCTGAACGAGCGATCGTGCAGCACCCCACGCACCTCGGCATGCCGGGTGAGCACCCACATGCCGAGTGTCCGGTGCACCGGTTCGGCTTCGCGCAACTGCTGGTAGAGCGGGTACGGGTCCTGCCGGAATTCGGCGCTGAACGGGTTGAACCGCACCCGCGCCCTGCTCGGTGCGACGGGTTCGGGCGAATGCGTGGTCATGCCGACCGCACCCGAGTGTCGGCGAAGAATCCGGTGAGGTAGGGCACCAGCACGAGGCGCAGCAGGCCGATCTTGCCCATCCGGAAACCGAGCGCCGACAGTTTCAGGTAGCGCTCGTAGCGGGCCACCACGTCGCTGCCGACGATCTCGGTGGCTTCGGCGCGGTGGGCCCGCAGCCTGCGTGCCCACTGTTCGCACGTCCAGGCATAGTCGAGGCGCCCGTTGCTGATCGAGCGCACTTCGAACAGACCCTCGGCCGCGGCGGTGATCTCGGCCAGCGTCGGCAGGTCGGCGTCGGGGAAGATCTCCTGCTGCATGAAGGCGCTGGCTTGTTCGCGAGACATGTTCGCGTAGGCGATGGTCTGCAGCGACAGCGTGCCGTCGGGCTCGAGCCAGTCGCGGCACCGCGTGAAGAAGTCCCGGTACACCCCGATCTTCTGGTCCGGTGCGTCGTCGGGAGTCGCGAAGTGTTCGAAGGCGCCTATCGAGATGATGCCGTCGAACCGGGTGTCCGGCTCGTAGTGCAGCCAGTTCTCGGTCCGCACTTCGACGCCGGGGCAATGGCGCGATCGGACGAACTCGGCTTGCTCGGGACTGAGCGTCAGCCCGACGGACCTGGCGACCCCGGCGTGCGCCAGCCGGTCGAGGATCGCGCCCCACCCGCAGCCGATATCGAGGACGGTGGCGGCGTGCTGCGCGTCGATCGCGTCCAGGTGGAATCGCAGTTTGCGATCCTGGGCGAGTTCCAGTGTGTCGTCGGGGTTTTCGCGCAGGGCGCAGGAGTAGGACAACGACTCGTCGAGCCAGAGGCGATAGAAGTCGTTACCCGCGTCGTAGTGGTGACGGATCGCTGCGGCGGCCGCGGTGGACCGCTCGGTATGGACCGACATGGCTACCCCACACTCCGCCGGCTCTGCTCGTGCAGGTAGGCGGCGACGGCGTCGAGGTTGGGGTTGTCGAACAGGTCCTCGGGCGCCAGATCGACACCGTAGCGGTCCTCGACCTCGATCAGCAGCGCGACGGCCAGGGCCGAGTCGATGCCGAGGCGATCGAAATCGGTGGCCGGGTCGATGGTGGCGGCCGGTACCTCGAGCAGACTCGCGAGGTATTCCTGGCACCAGATGACAATGGCTTCTTTACTTGTATCCACGGTGAGAATTCCTTAGATTCGCTTGGCTGCCATGCGTTCGGCGGACGGCATTTTCAGGTCCCAGGCGAGACCACAGAATGCCAGTGTTCGGATGAGCCAGAAACCGGGATCGAGGCGGTACCAGTCCAATCCGAAGGAAGGCGACTCGGGAAAGGCATGGTGATTGTTGTGCCACGACTCCCCCAGCGTCGCCAGGGCGAATACGCCACCGTTGTGGCTGTTCTCGCGGGATTCGTAGTTTCGGGTTCCGAACATGTGCAGGAACGAATTGATCGCCCAGACGATGTGCTCGAGGACGAAGATGCGCACCAACCCACCCCAGAGCAGGCCGGCGACCGCGCCGGTCCAGCTCATCGAGACCAGGCCACCGATCACGGTCGGGATCAACAGCCCGAGCCCCACCCAGTAGTAGTAGAGGCGGGCGATGCGGACGAGCCCCCGGTCCTTGATCAAGTCGGGCGCGTAGTGCACGACGTTCGGGTACTCGTGGCGGCGCATCCACAGGAAATGGGAGTGGGCCAGGCCGCGCAGCGCACCGCGCAGGCCGTCACCGGCGAGGTTGGGTGAGTGCGGGTCGCCTTCGCGATCGCTGTATTCGTGGTGGCGCCGGTGCAGGGCGACCCAGGAGATGACCGGGCCCTGGCCCGCCATCGAGCCGAGGATCGCCAGGACCCACGTCACCCACGGCGCGGCTTTGAACGTGCGATGGGTGAACAGCCGGTGATAGCCGACCGTCACGCCGAGTCCGGTGAGCAGCCACATCACGAAGAGCAGGGCGAATTCCAGCACACCGAAGGGCCGGACCAGAAGGAAGGCGAAGGCGACGACCGTGCCGATGATCGGGAGAATATCGAACAGCAGGAAGTGTCGTCGTTGCAGTCGGTGGATATAGGGACTACTGATCGTTTTTCTGCGCGGATCGGGATTCATTGTGCAATTCACCTCAGCGGTATGGAACCGGGCTGAACATTATTTACCGTAGCCAGGCGTTCAGCGGTCGGCGACGGCGTGTGACAATTGCCGATCGTCGGATCGGAATTGTTTATGACGGACCAGCGACAGCGCGACACTGATCGCGCCGAAGCCGGTGGCGAACATCCAGATGTGATCGGTACCGAGGACCGCGATGACGGCTCCGCCGATCGCCGAGCCGAACGCGGCCCCGAGATACATCGCCGACCCGTTGAGCGACAACAACATCGGTGCCTGCTCCGGGGTCGCGTCGGCGATCATGCTGTGCTGCTGCGCGGGCAGGAAGGCCCAGCCGACCACACCCCACACCGTGACGAAGGCGACGGTGGTCGCCAAGGTGTGGGCGGCGATCGGCTGCCAGGCCAGGTTCGCGGTGAAAATCGTCAACGCGCCGAGCAGTACCGGCCGCGCGCCGAATCGGTCGACCAGCACGCTCCCGCCCCACAGGCCGAACATCGCCCCGACGCCGTGCGCCATGATCAGCGCGCCGACGTGATCGGCTCCCACGGCGGGGACCTCGGTATAGATCGGGCCCACATAGGTGAACACCATCAATCCCGCGGTCATGCCCGAGATCGTCACCGCGAGCCCCAGCCACACCGGTGGGTGCCGCAGGGGTGCGAGTCGCTGCCGCAGGGACACCACGGGTGTGCCCTCGCCCGCCGGAACCGTGAGCGCGACACCGACAGTCGTGATCAGCGCCACCGCGGCGACGGCGACGAACGCCATCCGCCACGACGACAGCCCGGCGACCCACACCCCGAGCGGCACACCCGCCACGGTGGCGATCGAGATGCCGCCGAGGATCACCGCCAGCGCCCGACCGCGACGGTTCGCGGTAGCCATGGCTGCCGCCGCCGCGCCGGCGAGCGGCACATAGATCCCCGCGACGCACCCGGCCGCGACGCGCGCCACTGCCATCACCCACGGTGACCACGCCACCGCGGCGAGCAGATTCACGACGACGAACAGCGCGATCGCGATGAGCAGCAGCCGCCGTGGCGAGCGCACCCGCAGCATGGTGACCACGACGGGCGCGGCGAGGGCGTACGCCAGGGAGTAACCCGTGACGAACAGCCCCGCGCCGGCGACGGAGACCCGTAGGTCGGCCGCCATCGGCGCCAGTACCCCGGCGACGAGGTAGTTGTCGGTCCCGGCGCAGAACGCGCCGAGGGAAAGCACCAGGACCGGCAGCCACCGAATCGACGAGGGCGCGGCGTCGGCGACGACCACCGGATGCCCGTGCGCCTCACCAGGGTTGGGCATCGCCATCGCGCAACTCCACGGCGACACCGGTGAGTTCGTAGATCCGCATGTTCGGCTTCCAGACGCTCGCGTCGGCGAGCACCCGGATCCGGCCCGGGCGGCGTTCGACGCTCTTGATGTGCACCTCGAGGGTCATCAGCTCGTCGCTCGCCAGGATCTGTCCGCGATAGCGCCACGACAACGCCACGCCGACCGGAACGACGAATTCCGGCGCGACCAGTTCGGCGGCGAGACCGGCGTCGACCGTCCACTCCTGCATCGCCTGGATGACCGCCTCGACACCGAGGGATCCGGGCATCACCGGGTCGAGGTAGAAGTGGTAGCCGAAGAACCAATCGTCAGCGCGGACCGCACGGGTGGCACGCAGGTAACCGAGCCCGAATTCTCCCGCGCCGTCGACGGTTTCGATGCGGTCGAGCATCGCCAGGTGCCCGACCGCGCACGGCATGCCGGTACCCGAAGCTCGACGCGCGGCCACGTCGATCACGCGAACAGCGGGGCGTCGCTCCTGCCGGTCGAGCCATGTGGGCACGAATTCGCCGTTGTCGAGTCCGTTCTGGTTCGCCAGCGCCGGAGCGTTGAAGAACCCGAACAGCGACTCCCCCGCGTAGAACGGTTCACCGTCCACGGCGAGTTCGTACGAGAACGTCTGCAGCACGACGCCGACCAGGACCGTGGTGTCGATCAGCCTGCTGGTCTGCTGAATCGTCTTGTCCCGCAGGTCCACCTCGCGCAGCACCGTCGCGGAGCCGTCGAGATTGCGCAGGCTGAAGTCCTCCTGGGGCGAGGTGAGGGTGGCGCCGAGGAAGTAGCCGAGCAGCAACGCCGACTGCAGCGAGGTCTCCATGTAGACGACGTTGGGCATGGAGGCGTTGGCCGACTCGACGTAGTACCAGGAGTCGGCGGGCGAGTCGTATTCGGTGTGCGCGCTGCCCGCGTCGAGCTGCCCCCGTCGCCCGTCGACGGCCATGACCCGATCGCAGAGCTGAAGTCCGTGGTTGGGCATGCGTGTGGCCCTGCGACCCGCGTACGCCGAGAACTCCGGGCCGAGCGCGATGCCGAGATCGCCGCGCGCGCTGTGGGTCATGTGGAACTCACCGAGCAGAGCCCGCTGTCCGAAGACGTTGCGGCGGCCGAGGAATCGGGGAATCTCGCCACCGGCATCCGGACCGATCGCCAGACCCTGCTCCTCCCTGATCTCCAGGGCGAGGCCGTGCACGGTTGCCACCACTGCGCCCGCGCAACGGATTTCGGCATTGATCCGAAGCCATGGACGCGGCAGCAGGTCGATCTGGACCACGTCGGCGATCAGCTCGGCGGGTCCGGTCATCGGGGCGGACACCGTCACTTCGAGGGGCTCGCTCGCCTGGAATCGGGCACCGGCCAGGCACAGGTGCAGGCCCGCGCGCACCGCGAAGACCTGGGCGGCCTGCCAGGCGAGTTCGGTCGCTGCGGTGACCGGATCCGGGCCATCGATGCGGCAGCTCGCCCGCAACCGCCCTCTGGCCCATGGACCTTCGCGTCCGGCGATCTCGAGCACCTCGGTGAGGTTGCCGTGAACGCCGTCGGTCAGCCGGATGTCGGGGTTGACGCCTTCCTGGTCGTAAGCCGGGCCGAAGACGGCAGCCACCTCGCCCCTGCCCAGTGCGGCGAGGGCACCGCCGTCCAGCGCGGTGATCGGTGTGCGGGCGAGGAACTTGAAGGCATTCATGGTGGTCGCCGGCGGTGGCAGCTCGAAGACCACCGGGTGTCCCGGCGCGGCGGAGACCGACAATCCGGTGGCCGGCGCGTAGTCGATCATGACCGCGAAGGTCTGTTCCGCCCAGGTGGTCGGCGCGGGTGCGGGTGCCCGGTGGGACCGGGCACCCTGCTCGTTGCTGCCGAGGGTGTCGAGCGCGCGCCGCTGCAACGCGGTCTGTACGTCCATCGCCGACAGGTGTGCGGTGACGAGCTCGGACCGAACCTCCTGCAGGAGCGCGGCAACGGCGTCGACGGGGCCGGCCACCGCCACCGGTGCGGTGGGTCGTTGAACGGCGGGCACCGGGACGATGGGCGGTTGCAACGCGGGCACCGACGCGGTGTGCGTCGGGCCCGCCGGTGCGGTGGACGGTTGCGAGGCGGGGCTGGTGGCCGGCTCCAGTGCCAACGTCCAGGCGAGGACATCGAAGGGCTCACCGTCGAAGTCGAGGGTGTCCAGTGGTGTGGTGGTCATCGGATCTCCGTTCCTGACGTCGACGATGCTCACGCGCGCTGCTCACGTAGGCGCACGGCCTCGGCGAATTTCTCGGTCATCTCCGGCGTGGCGATCACCGCGAGGTCGCTATAGCGCTGCAGGACAGTGCCGTTCGGATCGCACGCGGTGACTGTCACGGTGACCTCCGTGCCGCCCGCGTTGGCGCGCAGGTCGTCGACGACGATCACGAACGGACTGTCGTCGGGCAGCGGGGCGAAGTACTCGATCCGCCCGACCGACAGCGGCAGGCAGGCCGAGCTCATGAACCACACCCCGAGCAGCGCACCGGACTGGATCGCGACATCGGCCAGCACCGGACTGTGCAGTGCCCCCGCGTAGTTGCCGGTACCGATCCGGGTGTCGGCGAGCTTGCCCTCGACGACGAGGCGACGCTCCGTCCGCTCCAGAATGCGGCGCACGCCCTGCAGCAGGGGCCCGTGGAACAGATCCGCGGCACGGTAGACGTCGAGGCCGTTCTCCGCCCCTTCACCGATCGCGTAGCCCGGCCAGCCGGAAAGTACCGGGGCGGGCCATGTTTCGGCGGCGAGGGCGAACGTCGCGGTGAAGTGCGACGGCGCCAGCGTCTTGCCGGGTTCGTCGCTGCGGATCCAGACCGTAACGCTCAGGCGGTCCTCGACGACCGTGCCCGCCTGTACCTCGAGCCGGTAGGACCGCTCGTCCTTTCCGTCGTACACGATTCCCCGCAGCACCTCGAAACCGGTGCATTCCACCACTCGCAGGCCCGGGTTGGCGCGCTCGAGCACATTGATCGCCCAGCCGAGCCCGGCGGCCGCTGGGAACACCGGGAACTTGCCGACTCGATGGTCGCCGATCACCGGGTCGGTGGCCAGTGCCGCCAGATCACGATGGGTGGTGAAAGGCTTTGTCGGGGTAAGGGTTACGGCCGTGGCCAGCGGAGCTGCGGGACCGACCAGCACCGATACGTCGTCGGCGCGACCGGAGCCGAACTGCTCGGCGAACATCCGCGCACCGGCATCCATCCCGAGCAGGGCGACACCGCGGGCGAGGAAGACCTCGCGCAGTTGCGGGGTCACCATGCCACCGTCCCAGGCGCCCCAGTTGACGGTGGTGACATGTCCGGCCAGACCCTGTCGTCGCCAGCTCACCGCCGCCCGGTTGAGGGCCTCGTTGGCGACCGCGTAGTCGGCCTGACCCGGATTGCCGTAGACCCCGGCTACCGACCCGAACAGGATGAGATGGCCGAGCGTGGCGTCGCGCAGGGCACTGACCACGTTGTACAGCCCGTCGAGTTTGGTCGCGAGGACGAGGCGGATGTCGTCGGCCGTTTTGGCGGGGAGCAGCGAGTCGGCCAGTGCGCCCGCACCGTGCACGATGCCGGTGACCCGGCCCGCGTCCTCGGCGAGTGCCCGCTCGGTGGCTTCGATATCGGTGATGTCGACCGCGAGGTAGCGCACCCGTGCGCCGGTCTCGGCCACCGCTTCGACGGTCGCGCGGATCTCACGCTGTGCCAGCAGATTTCGGGTGAGCCGGTCGACCTGCTTCGGTGTCGGCTGCTCACCCGCGGCGCGCACGGCGGCGATGGCGGCGGCCTTGAGGGCATCGTCGGCGACACCTGCCGCCCACTCCGGTTCGTCGTCGAGTTCGGTGCGTCCGAGCAGGATGAACTCGCACGGTCGGCGAGCGGCCAGTTCACGAACACACCGTGCCGTCACGCCCCGTGCGCCACCGGTGACAACGAGAACATCGTCGGTGGTGAGGGTGAGTTCTGCTGCTGCGAGGTTACTTTCAACCGCCTGCGGGCGCAGTGTCCGGCGGGTCCGTTCGGCGTCGACCCCGACTTCGCGAGCGTCGGTCGCGGCGTCGTCGAGTTCGGCGAGGAGGGTTTCGACCAGCGCTTCGTCGGTCAGGTGCGGCGAGAGATCGAGTGCCCGGCAGAACAGTCCGGGGGCCTCCTGCGCGAGGGTCTTGACCAGACCGCTGACCCCGCCGACAACGGCGGCGGCAGCCGCTCGATCACCTCGGTGGCCGAGCACGCCGTCGATGCGGGTGAGCGTGACGAACGCCGCTCGCGTACCGGCTTCGGCGGTCGCCACCAGGCGGTCGTGCACCAGCGTGGCGGTGTGGATCGTATCGGCGAGCCGATGACCACCCACCAGCCACTGGCTGTCGGCTGGCAGCACGGTCAAACACAGATCCAGCCGCACAACGTCTTTCAGCGCGGACTCGATCGCCCCCTGCACGGTGGCACCGTCCCAGGCGGCTATTCCGGCGTTGTCGGCGGCCGCGACGGAGGCCGTATGCACGGTCCATCCCTGCTGCTCGAGGCCACTCGCGAGAGTCGCCGCGGTGTCGTCACCGTGGTCGACGATCAAGGCTGTCCGCTGCGCGGCGTAGGGCTCGGCGACGCGGTCGATATCGGGAAGTTCGACCGGCACGATCCGCAGCAATACCGGATCGTCCACGATCCCACCACGATCGGATCCCGGCTGAAGTCCACGATCGCTGTCCGACACGGGGTCCGCGGGGGCCGCCGACGCGGACGTGGTCGCTGCGGGGGCAGCGGAGCCGGCCACGAAATCGACGATGTCACTCAGCGTGCGCAACTCCGCGACCTGCTCGGGACCGACAGCGGGCACACCATCGACCCGCTCACCGACCGCACCCATGATCTGGACCCGCTTGATCGAGTCCACACCCAGATCCGCTTCCAGATCCAGCGACAACGCCAGCATCTCCGGCGGATAACCGGTCTTCTCCGAAACCACCTGCACCAAGACCGACCACACCGCGTCGGCATCGACCACCGCTTCGGTCGCCGGTTCACCAGTCGGTGCGGGAATCGCCGAGGCAGCGACGAAATCGACGATGTCGCTCAGCGTGCGCAACTCCGCGACCTGCTCGGGACCGACAGCGGGCACACCGTCGATGCGCTCACCGACCGCACCCATGATCTGCACGCGCTTGATCGAGTCCACGCCGAGGTCGGCTTCCAGATCCAGCGACAGCGCCAGCATCTCCGGCGGGTAGCCGGTCTTCTCCGAGACGACCTGCGACAACACCGACCACACCGCGTCGGCATCGAGCGCCGGACCGGTTGTCGAAGGCGCGACACTCGGCCCCGAAACCACGGATGCGGCGACGAAGTCCACGATGTCGCTCAGGGTTCGCAGTTCCGCGACCTGCTCCGGGCCCACGGCGGGCACACCGTCGATGCGCTCACCGACCGCACCCATGATCTGGACCCGCTTGATCGAGTCCACACCCAGATCCGCTTCCAGATCCAGCGACAGCGCCAGCATCTCCGGCGGATAACCGGTCTTCTCCGAAATCACCTGCGACAACACCGACCACACCGCGTCGGCATCGAGTGCCGGAGTCTCGGTCGCTACGACTGGCAGCGCGGATTCGACCGTCCGGCCCGCCGAAGCCGGCTCGGCAACGACATCGGGAACCGACGGCGGAGCCGGATTCGGTTGTGGGGCGGCTGATTGCGGGACACTGTCGGGCACCGTGGGGCGCGTGGCGGTCTGGTGGCCGAGCAGCGCTGCCGCGTGGGTGTGGCTGCCGTTTCCATTGCCGGTGGGCAGTTCGGCGTGGAAGCCGTTCGTCCCGTTCCGGCTCGGAACCTCGACGGTCGGCGCCGGCGACCCGTATTCGAGGCCGGACAACGACGCGAGGATTTCGTTGACCCGGACGTGGGTTCGGCCGATCGCCAGGCTCTGTTCCTTGATGGCGTGCACGGTCGAGTGGAGGCGGTCATCGGCACCGCCGGTCCGCTGCGCGTCGCGCAATACCGAGACCAGGCCTTCGGCGACCTCGAGTTGCCCCTCCGCGTACCGGCTGTGGATGTCGAGGTGCTGCTGGGCGGCCGCGTCGAGTCCCGTCGCGGACCGATCTGCGACCGTCGACCCTACCGCCGATCCCGCCCGGACCTGCGTGGCGGCCGGAGCTTCGACAGTCACCAGTTCCCTGGTGGCGGTGTGCGTTTCCGCGGCCGCCTGCGCGGCGGCGTAGGACTCGGCCGCGACTCGTTCCTGCGCGGCGGCGTGCGCTTGCGCGACCACCTGCGCCTGTGCCGCGGCATCGGCTTCGGCGTCCAGCCGCGCCTGCGTGACAGCTTCCAACACGACGTGCTCCTCGATTCCCTTGCGGTAGAGCTCCTTACGGGATTCCGGTACGAAATCGCGGCCGTTGAGCCGGACCACCATGCCGGGCGCCTCCGGCACCGCGAACGGTGCGGCATCGTGGCGGTGGATATCGACGATCGGCGCGCCGAGCACCGCCAGCTGCAGCGCGGCCTTCTTGAGCGCCACGTCGCTGTCGCCGGTCGGGCCCTGGTCGGTCGAGAGGGCGATCACCTCGGCGCCGAGAGTCCGGCGCACCAGCGAGGTGAGCGTGGCCTTCGGCCCGAACTCGACGAACACATTGCAGCCGTCGGCCTGCATGGCCCGCAGACCTGCTACGAACTCGACGGTCTCGAGCAGCTGCTCGGTGAGTACCCGCCGGTTGGTCGCGACCCGCGAACCGTATTCGGCATCCCGGGAATTGGCGTAGATCTTGGCCTTCGGGGCGCGAATGCCGACGCTCTTCACCGCGGCCTTGAACGGCTCGACCGCATGGGCGACATAACGGGTGTGGAACGCGCCGGCCACCGGCAATTCACGCACGGTCAGCCCACGCGCCCGGCCGGCCGCGACGAACTCCGCGACGGCCGCGGTACCGCCGCCGACCACCACCTGGTCGGGTGCGTTGTGATTGCACACGCTCACATCGGGATGATCGGCGAGGATCGCGCTGACCTGTTCACGGTCGGCCTGCACCGCGGCCATCGTGCCCGCGTCGGTGTCGGTGTCGATCGCCATCGCCGCGCCGCGCGCCCTGGCGAGGGTGAAGTAGTCGGCGGTGTCGAGCGAATCCACCGCCCACAGGGCGGTCAGTTCACCGAAGCTGTGGCCCATGAAGCCGGCGCAGGTCAGGCCGCGCTCGGACAGGAACCGGTACTGCCCCACCGACAACGCCGCGATCGCGGGCTGGGCGAATTCGGTCCGCCGCAGCGTCGCCTCCTGGGCGTTGCGCAGCTCGGGGTCGAAGACCGGCGGCGGGAACACCACCGCGGCGGGCGGGCGGGCCGCGTCGGCGAACACCGCGTTGGCCTCGTCGAAGGCGGTGGCGACGGTGGGGTTGTTCAGGACCGCCGCCAGACCCATGTCCACGTACTGGCTGCCCTGACCGGCGAACAGCGCGCCGATCTTCAGATCGGGCATGGCCCGTCGACGGAAGACGATGCCGCGCGGATGGTTCCACTCCTCGGCGTCACCGGCGAGTTCGGTCACCGCCAGTGCGCGCAGTGCCGAAGCTTCCTGCTCGTCGCGCGCCACGAAACCCACGCGAGCGTGCTCGTCCGGAATCCCGGCGTCGCCGTTGGGCTCGGCGCCCGAGCTCAGCAGGCTCGCCAGTTCCGCGGTGGACGCGGCGTGCCACAGCCACACTCGCGCCGTCCGGTGCATCGTGCGGGCACGATCGCCGGTGGATTCCTCGAGCACCGCGTGGAAGTTGGTGCCGCCGAAGCCCATCGCCGACGCGGCCGCGCGACGCTGCGGCCGGTGCGGATCGCGGATCCACGGCCGGGTCCTGGTGTTGATGTAGAGCGGCGACGAGTCGTCGAGTGCCTTGTTCGGCGCGGTGACATTGATCGTCGGCGGCAGCACCTTGTGATGCAGCGCCAGCGCCAGCTTGATCAGGCTGGCCGCCCCGGCGGCGCCCTTGGTGTGGCCGATCTGGGATTTCACACTGCCGATCGCGGCGTAGCCGGTCTCGTCAGTGGCCTCGCGCAGCACCGCGTTCAACGCGGCGAGTTCGGTCTGATCGCCCACGCGGGTGCCGGTGGCGTGCGCCTCGAACAGCCCGATCGTGGCGGGCGAGCAGTCCGCGTCCTCGTAGGCGCGGTGCAGCGCTGCCTGCTGCCCCTCGGCGCGCGGGGCGTAGATGCTCTTGAAGCGCCCGTCGCTCGACGATCCGATGCCCTTGATCACCGCGTACACCCGGTCACCGTCGCGCTCGGCGTCGGCGAGGCGCTTGAGGGCGATCATGCCGATGCCCTCGCCCACCAGGGTGCCGTCGGCGGTGTCGTCGAGCGGCTTGATCACACCCGAGCGCGACAGCGCCCCGACCTTGCTGAAGCACAGGTAGCCGAAGATCGAGTTCTCGGTGTCACAGCCACCGGTGATCATCATGTCGGCACGACCGGACACCAGTTCGCTGATCGCGACGTGCACCGCCGACAGCGAACTCGCGCACGCCGCGTCGACGGTGCAGTTCATACCGCCGAGGTCGAGCCGGTTGGCGACCCGGCCCGCGATCACATTGCCCAGCAGACCGGGGAACGAGTTCTCCTCCCACGACGGGAAGGCGTCCGCGTACTTCTGCCCGATCTGCTCGGCGTCGGCCTGCGTCAGCCCGCAGCTGCGGATGACCTCCTTGAGCACCGGCGTCGACAAGCGGGCGGCCAGTGGGTGCGACAAGGTGGTCGGCCCGGCCACGCCGAGCACCACACCGGTGCGCTCGGGCCGGTACCAGTCCGACCCGACGGCGCCCGCGTCGGCGAGCACGTCACGGGCGACGAGCAGGCTCAGCAGCTGTACGACCGTGGTGACCTCGAGCTGATTGGGCGGCAGCCCGAACTCGGTGACGCTGAACGGCATCTCGGGCACGAAACCGCCACGGCGGCAGTAGGTCTTGTCGGGCGCCGTGGGATCGGCGTCGTAGTAGTCGTCGAGGTTCCAGTGCGTGGCAGGCACGTCGGACATGCAGTCCGCGGCGTCGACGACGTTCTGCCAGAAGTCACGGAAGTTGGCGGCCATCGGGAACAGTCCGCTCAGTCCGACGATCGCGATCGGATTGTCGGCTAGTCGCCTCGTCATGGCCGGGTCTTCGGAGTGCCGAAGCTGGTCGTTCATGGTTGCTATCCCTTGTCTTCTGCTCAGAGTTGCGAAACTCGCACAGTCCGGACCTCGTCGATGAGGTCGGCCATCGCCGTGCCGATGAGCTGATGGCCCGCCGGACTCGGATGCATGCCGTCCGGGGACCACATGACCGGGTCCGCGGTGATGGGTGCGTTCACCAAATCGAGTCGCACGAGATCGAACTCGTGGACGAGGTCGTCGAGATAGTCGTTGGCTTGCGCGAATCGCGACCGCAACACCGTGCGGACGGATTCGGGCAGGCCGGGCAGGCGGTCCGGAATACTCGGCCAGTTCGTGGTGAACACCAGCCGACCGGGGCGCGCCAGCCCGGCATAGATCTGACGGAGGTTGCGGCGGAAGCGATCCGGGTCGTAGTCGGTGACCAGGTCGTTTCCGCCGACGATCACGCCGACCAGCGGAGCATCGGCGGCGAGGGCGACCGGCAGCTGCCGGTCGATGACATCCTGCGTGGTGGCCCCGTAGGAACCGAGGTTCAGTGTCGCGCCGGAGATTCCGAGCAGGTGCTCGACGTGCGCGACAAATCCCGCGAAGGAGCCGTCGGCGTTGACCGAACCGCCGCGCCCCTCCGCGAAACTGTCGCCGAGCACCATCAGCTCATACGTTGGCACCGAGCAATTTCGCGATACGTTCCGGCGCGAAGAATTCCTCGCCGGTCATTCCGCCGCCGACCATAGCGAAGAAGTCTTTGGCATATTCTTCGTTGTTTTCCAGCGCACGGAAAACAGCCAGCAATTGCGGGGTCAGCTCGAGCGTGGAAATCGTGCAGGTGAATTCGAAACCCGACTGCGATTTCTCGTCACGCTCGCGCTGGTAATCGGCGAGCGCCTCGGCCATCGGCCGCTGCTCGGTGAGACCCTCGTGCACCCGCTCGGCGAGCAGTGCCGCGTAGTCGAACGCGTCGGAGATCCCGAGTCCGGTGAACGGGTCCTTGTGGTAGCCCGCATCGCCGACCAGTGCCCAGCCTTCGCCGTGCGACTGGCGGCGGTAGTTGTCCGGATACCGCATCGGGTAGAAACGGTCCTCACGCTTGCCCTTGGTGACCAGTTCCTCGGCGAACTCGGGCAGGATCTCGCGCGCGACCTTCACGAAGTTGGCCTCGACATCGGCGCGGAAATCGGCGTAGGTGTCGATCTTGCGCATGACCGCGACGAGGGTCTGGTCGTTGTGGGTCGGCCAGATGCCGATCTGCTGCTTGTCGCCGATGCGGCTGTGGAACTCGGTCTGCGACAGGCCGCTGAAGTAGCTGTAGTAGATGAAGCACTCGGCCGCGACCTTCGTATAGGTCTCGGCGCCGACAGCGTTGGCGACGAACGAGTTGGTGCCGTCCGCGCCGATCACGATGCGAGCCCGCTCCTCGGCGATCTCACCACCGGCTACCGAACCGCGAATACCGACGACCACGCCGTCCTCGATGATCAGCTCGCTGACGGTGTAGCCGGTGCGAACCTCGACGCCCGCTTCCTTCGCGCCCTCGACCAGGATCGCGTCGAGTTCGGTGCGCCGCGGCGCGTAGGTGGCATCGATGCCCTGGATCGGATCGGCGAAGCCCGCGATGACGATGTCGAGGTAGGACACCGTCATGCGCTTGATCGCCGGCACACCGGTGGCGATCAGCTTGTCGAGCAGGCCCCACTGGGCCAGCCGGGCCAGCCCGCGCTGCTGAATGTAGTGCGTCGAGACGGTGTCGCTGGGGAAGGTGGCACGGTCCACCACCAGGACTCGATGCCCCTGCCTCGCCAGCAACATGCCGACCGGTGAACCCGCGCACCGCGCGCCGACAACAATCGCGTCATACATCAGGGTGACTCCTCAGTAAATGAAACGCTTATGGCCCCGGTTGCGATTTTACGGAGGCGAACCGCATGATTCGCGCACCGATTTCCAATCGGATTACATGAATAGACGTTCTCGAACAATGGAGTCGATTATTAGCGATCCGGCAGCTCGGATGAATAGTTGAATTCAACTTCCGTTCATCACGAAAAACGTTTTGATATGGGCTAATTGGGGCATGCCAACTGGAAATGAACCGGCCCCCGGAATCGCCGCAGCGCAGGCTCGGCTGACGAATATGACCGGCGCCGCGACGCCGGACTACGAACAGATCCGCAAGACCGTCGACACTCTCGTGCCGTTCGTGAATCTGGTGGGAGTGCGCATGACCGAACTGGGACCCGGCTCGGCGGTGGCCGAGATCCCCGAGGCGCCGACGATGAGCAATCACCTGGGTACCGTGCATGCCGGGGCGTTGTTCCTGGCCGCCGAAGTCGCCTGTGCCGGTGCGTTTTCCGGCATCATCGCGCCGCGCATCCTGCATGTGCGCACGTTCGTGCTCCGCGGCACCAAGGCCACCTTCTTCCGGCCCGCCCGCGGCCGGATCCGCGCCAGCGGCACGGTGAGCTCCCCGATCCTGGCCGACGTGGTCGGGCGCAGGACCGAGGAGCAGTTCGATATCACCGGAAAGGCCCTGCTGCACGACGACAGTGGCGCCTTGCTCGCGAAGGTAGATCTCGAGTACTTCTGCTGGTTGGGCGCGGCCTAGTCCGGATACAGCGAGGCGATGACGGCGTCGAAGTCGGCTTCGATCGCCGCGCGACGCAGCCGCAGCGACGCCGTCAGCTGCCCCTTCTCCATCGAGAAGTCCTCGGCGAGAACGGCGAACCGGCGAATCGACTCCGCACGGGAGACGAGCCGGTTCGCCGCCTCGACCCCGGCGGAGAGCTCGGCGAGCAACCGGGCGTCGTCGGTCGGGACGCCGCCGGACAGATCGACGCCCTGCTCCGCGGCCCAGCGAGCCAGCACGACGGGATCGACGGTGATCAGAGCGGTCACATACGGCCGGCCTTCACCGACGAGCATGCAGTTGCTCACCAAGGCGTGCAGGCGAACCCGGTCTTCGAGCGGCGCGGGCGCCACGTTCTTGCCACCACTGGTGACGATGATCTCCTTGCGCCGCCCGGTGATGAACAGGAATCCGTCCTCGTCGAGTCGGCCGAGATCGCCGGTGGCCAGCCAGTTCTCGGCCGGGTGCCCGCCGTCGGGCCAGTACCCGGGGAAGACCTGCGGGCCACGGACCAGGATCTCACCGTCGTCGGCGATCGCGACGGTCGTACCCGGCACCGGCCGACCGACCGCGCCGGCCCGATTGGCGTGCGGCGCGCTCATGCTGACCGTCGACGAGGCTTCGGTCAGGCCGTACGCGCCGATGATCTCCACGCCGATCCCGGTGAAGAAGTCCGCCGTCGACGGTTCCAGTGAGGCGCCGCCCGCGACCATGTGCTCGAGCCGTCCGCCGAGCATGCCGCGCCACTGCTTGCCGATCTCCGCGTCGATCACCGCACTCGCCGGGGGCTGCTCACCGCGTCGGCGCGCGTGGCCGACCGCGATCGCCGCCGCCTCGGCGGTGTCGTATCGATCGCCGCCGAGTGCCTGGCGCGCCGCCTTGCGGATCTTCTCCAGGACGTACGGGACGCCGATCAGGAACGTCGGCCGAAAGATCGGCAGTTCGGCGGGCAGCTGCGCGGGGGTGGCGACCAGACCGGTACGAACCCCGGCCAGCACACAGCCGAACTGCACGACCCGCCCGTACACGTGTGCGAGCGGGAGGAACAGCAGTGTCGACGCGGGATCTGCTGGGGTGCGCCGGAATACGGTGTCGAGGAGTTCGACCACGTTGGCCGCGGCGGCGAAGATGTTGCGGTGCGTCAGCAGGCAGCCCTTGGGGACGCCCGTCGTGCCGCTGGTGTAGACGATCGTCGCGACATCATCGGCGCGCACCCCCTGCCGACGGTCGGTGACCTCCGCGTCGGTGATCGCCGCGCCCTGTTCGATCAACGCGGGCAGCGACGAGCCGAGCAGCCAGCCCCGCCCACGCAGCGCCTGCCCCGCGGCCGTGACGATCAGCTCGCGCTGGTCGTCCGTCTCCACGAAACACGCGCTGGGTCGGGCATCGGCCACGATGTGGTGGATCTGTTCGGCCGACGACGTCGGATAGACGGGCACGGCGACCGCGCCCACGCTCAGCACGGCGAAGTCCGCCGCCGACCACTCGAAACTGGTCCCGCCGAGGATCAGTACCCGATCGCCCGCGCTGATTCCATTGGCCACCAGGCCTTTCGCCAGTTCGAGGACGAGTCGGGCGAACTCGTCGTAGCCGACGTCGAGCCAGCCTTCGGCCGTCTTGCGGCTGAACACCACGGCCGAGGGGTCGGCCTCGGCCTTGCGGAACACCACGTTGGCCAAGTTGTCGTCGTCGGCCATCGTGACCAGTGGCTCGACCGTGTATTCCCGCACGACTCGGTGGCCCTGCACGGCGCTGCTCATCGTGACTCGATGCTGGTCAGCGGAGCCGGGACGTAGGTCGAGCAGCGACCCGGCAGCCGCACCCCCGCCGCACGCAACTGACTCACCCGGGTGGCGAACGCCGCACCGTGCATGATCTGCAGCCCGATCTCGGCGACGTGGCGGTGCGCCGGGGCGGCCAGGTAGGTTCCGGCGACCCAGTCGTTGAACGCGCCCATCGCGGGTCCGCACCAGATCTGATAGTCGAGGGTGCGATCGGGCGTCGCGGCCGTGCTCCAGCCCGACGACCGGCCCAGATACCATCGGAAGATCAGTGCCATCCGGCGTTTCGGGTTCCCCTCGGCGCGCTCGATCTGCTCGGGATCACGCTCACGGAAGTAGCCGAGGCAGTCGCTCCACACCTCGTCGAACGAGCGGGCCAGGATCTTCTGTTCGATTTCGGCGCGTTCGGCGGTGGGGATCGCGTCGATGCCGTCGTAGCGACGATAGGTGTCGTACAGACGCCGGGCCCGGCTCGCGAACATCGTGCCGCGTTGCAGCACCTGCACGTCGACGCCGAGCTCGAACATGTCCGAGGAGGGCGCCATGGTGGTGTCGGCGACACCTGCCGCGGCCAGTAGCCGCTTCGCCGTCTCGGATTGCGCCGCTTCGACGGTGGCCTGGTTGACCGACCCGGTGACCACGTAGGAGGCCCCCATCGCGAAAGCCGCCGCGGCGGCGGCCGGAGTACCGATGCCACCGGCAGCGCCGACCCGAACACGCTGGGCATAGCCGTATTCGCGCTGTATCCGTTCGCGCACCGCCAGCAGCGAGGGCAGCAGCACCACCAGCGGACGACGGTCGGTGTGGCCACCGGAATCCGCCTCGCCGGTGATGTCGTCGGCCATCGGGATCGACGCAGCCAACTCCGCCTGCTCGGCGGTGATCTCCCCCGCGTCGAGCAGTCCGCGCACCAGGTGCTGCGGCGCCGGGCGCAGGAACAGTTCGGCGACCTCGGCGCGAGATACCTTGGCGATCACCCGATTTCGGGCGACCACCTGGCCGTTCGGGTCGCGGTGCAGTCCGGCCAGCCGGTAGCGCACCACCTGCGGGGTCAGGTCGAGGAACGCCGACGCCTCGACACAGCGCACCTCGTGCCGCAGACACGCGTCCACGATCGCCCGCTCCAGCGCGTTCTCGCTGGGGCTGTGGATCAGGTTGCAGGCGAAGGGTTTTCCCGGTGCTTCGCGGCCGATCGTGGCCAGGGCCTCGTCGATCCGGGCGGGCAGTACACCGGCGGCGCCGAACGAGGCGAGCAAGCCCGCTCGCGCCATCGCCACCACCATCGCGGCCGAGGCGATCCCGTTGGCCATCGCGCCGGCGTGGTAGGCGTAGCCCACGCCGTGGGTCTGCCGGAACTCGTTGTTGCCCAGCGTTTCCGGTCGCAACGCCGGAGCGGCTGCCAGCACTTGCTTGCCGCGAGCGGTACCGGCGTCGGTGGTCACCGCGACGCCGGCATCGTCACGGACCACGAACACCGGCTTGTCCAATTCCGACAGCGCACGGTAGATGGAGTTGTCGTCCCTGGCGAGCGCCGAGGGTGCAAGGGAAGTCGTCACTGTGCCAATCCTTCTGAGAGCCCGAGGGCAGAGGTCGCTAGCGAGAGGTGCCGTAGACGGTCGGCGCCGCGAACGACGCCGTCGTCGCCGAGGAGCGGTCGGGAGTGATCGGGAGTGGTGTGGGACCTCGCTACCGGGGCGGTCGGCCTTCGGTGACCCAGTCCGCGACCGCGGGCGCGACCAGACCGCTGTCCTTCACCCAGGACGCGTGGCCGATGTGAGTGAAGCCCGAAGTCCGGTCGATGTGCCAGCGGTGCTGCCGCGCCGCGCCCATCCGCTTGCTCAGGAACCGCACCGTGGACTCGGGGCCGAGCGGGTCGCCGTCGAGCGAGATCAGCAGCACCGGCAGCGTGAGTTCGCGCAGCAACCGGTCGTAGTCACGGGTGCTGCCACTGGGCCGGTAGTGACCGGTCCGCAGGTGACGTGCCCAGTCGAGCATGACGCCCGCGGTCATCGGCCCGATGCCGCGACCGCCGGTCCACCGGCCGCGCAGCCGGGTGATCGCACCGACCGAGAGTCCGCTCGCGAGCACCTCGAGGCGCCTGCGCAGTTCGAACGACCACCAGTACACCGAACCGGTGCCGATCGTCGTGATGCTCGCGACCCGCTCCGGTTCGGCCGCCGCGAACAGCAGTGCGAGCTGTCCGCCGAGGCTGTGACCGAACAGGTGCAGCGGCGCCTGCGGAAAACGCTCCCGCAGCGCGTCCACCACGGCGGGCAGATCGACCTCGATCAGCTCGCGATAGCCGAACCCGGGGCCCTCCCCCAGTGCGGGCTTGCTCTCACCCTGCGCGCGGAGATCGAGGACCGCGGCCGTGAGTCCGGCCGCGTGCAAGGCCGTGACCAGCGGCAGGTAGTACTTGGCCTTGATGGCCATAGCGGGCAGGACCAGCACGACGGGTGCGGCCGGATCCGCTTGCGGCAGTAGACGAACCGACAGGGCCGCGCCGTCGGAAGTCGCGACGGTGGTCGCTTCCAGCCCGGCGATCTCGGTGCGTTGCTCGCTCATCACGCCTCCGCGGCCAGGGTGCAGACGTAGTCGAGCGCGACCTTGCCGACCAGCACACCCGCCGTGTCGTACATCAGCGCCCGCGCGTCCACGTCCAGTCGCCGGCCGCCCTTGGCCGCCAGCACCGTCGCGACGTCGCTCGGGTCGATGACCCCGATCGCCCGGATCCGGCCGATGGCGGGCTTACGGAACGACAGCCGCGCGTCGCGCAGCACCAACGTGTCGATGGCGGACAACCGTGACGCCAGCGCGCCCACGAAAGCGCACGCGCCGGCGATATCGGCGGCCAGGAATTGCGCACCCGCGTGCACGGTACGCAGATGGTTGAGGATGTAGGGCTCGTCGGGAATCTCCACGATCGCGCGGTGCGGACCGATTTCGGTGATTTCGGTACCCGCGTGGGTACCGAAAGGAACCAACTTGCTCACAATTCGCTGCAGGTGCAAGAAGTCGGGGTTATCCGGATCGATCGCCTCGAATACCGAACCGAGGGTGGCTGAGGTTTTCAGTTCAGGTGCCATGATTTAATTGCACCATCCGCGGCCGTCGATTCGGATTTCCATTGCCGATCTCAATCGACCGAATGGTAATCAACTCGCCAACGGTTCTCCGTACACCTTGCCACTGATCGTGGATTGCAGGAAATTCTTCGTCGAATCGAGGCTGTCCAGGAATACCTGCACCACTTCGTTGGGACTGTCGACGCGCCAGGCGACCTGTAATTCCACCACCGGTTCCGGATCGACGAGTGGCACCACCTTCAATCCCATCGGGCGTGGCTCGTCCATGCTGACGAACGACGCGAACCCCACGTACCGGCGGGCCGCCACGGTGATCCCGGTGGCCACCGAGTCGTTCATGTACTCGGCGACCTTCGGAAAGGCGCCTGCCCGTTCGCCCGCCGTCATGATGGCGTCGTACATCGCCGGGCTCACCTCGCGGTTGAACAGTACGCACGGTGTCTCGGCCAGTTCGCGGATCGAGATCGACGACCGGTCCGCCCACCGATGCCCCTGCCCGACCAGCGCGCCGATGCGCATCTGCAGCAGACACCGCGACAACACCGACCCGCCGTTGGACGCGCCACCGTAGAGCAACCCGACATCGAGTTCGCCGCGCGTGAGAGCGGTGAGCTGCGGTCCGGAGCGGCCGGAGGTGAGTTTGGTGGTGATATTGGGATAGTTGGCGTGCAATTGTGCCAGTGACCTGGGCATGATGAGCTGCCCAGCCCGGCCGTTGAACCCGATGTTGATCTTGCCCATGCGTCCGGCCGCGATGTCGCGGACGGTGTTGGTCGCCGAGTGCACCTCTCCGAGAATCCGCCGGGCGTCGGTACGGAACGCTTCACCCGCAGGGGTCAACTGCACCACCCGCGACGTCCGCGACACCAGTTCGACGCCGAGATGGCGTTCCAGGCGCTTGAGCTGCTGACTCAGTGACGGCTGCGTGAGGTGGAGCCTGGCGGCCGCCCGCCCGAAGTGCAGTTCGTCGGCGATGGCCAAAAATGCCTCGATATGCCGTGTCTCCATAGTGCGCGCCTCGCGTAATCAGTGACGTGACTTGTCCGAGATATGCACCTTGTATAGCGGCACCGCACGTCATCGGGGAACGCGCCCGTGAAGCCCAGGTGAGCAGCGACCGAATTCCTGCCGACTCCACGGCGTGTCTTCCCCGCCTCGCGGTGACCCGCATCGCGAACGGCACCGCGAACACGGTCGATTCGGCAATCGAATCGCTGACCCCGAAAAGCCCGATGATCCCCGTCTTGACACAGCGATCTATTTCGTACCGCAATTGATCAATAATGCGTTCCGCGTTGTCGCCCGCGACATCGGGGTGGAACACTTTTACCCGGTGCAGGCGAAATAATTTCGACGCCGATTTCGAAGGAGCCCAGAAAATGACGACCACGGTTGCCAACCAGCACGACGCTGAGTCGACACTGGCCGAACTGTTCGCTCCCGATACCCGACCCGATCCCTATCCCGTCCACAGCGCGCTGCGCACGAAGTCCCCGTTGGTCACCAAAGGCGGCGACCTCGTCATCATCGCCAACTACGCCGATTGCCAGCAGGTGCTGCGCGACCCGTCGGTGCGCAACGACCCCAAACTGTCCCGACTCGGCAGGGATCACCCGGAGCGTCCGGAGTCCCTGCTGTTCCTCGATCCGCCGGCGCATACCCGCATTCGCCGACTCGTCTCGAAAGCCTTCACTCCCAGGGTTATTCGGGCCTCGCAGCCACAGATCCACTCCATCGTGGACGAACTCGTCGAACAGATCGCGAGTAAGACCGAATTCGACGTGATCTCGGAATTCGCGCTGCCCCTGCCGGTGCGGATCATGTGCGCCCTGCTCGGCATCCCCGTCGAGGAGTTCGGCGACTTCGAGCCCGCAGCCCGACGACTCGGCCGCGTCCTCGATTTCAATCTGGTCGTCCACAACGACGATCTCGATGATGCCGAAGGCGCGCGCAACGAGCTGATGAACTACCTGGTCAACCTGATCTCCCGGCGGCGCGGCAACCTCGGCGACGACCTGCTGTCGCGGCTCATCGAGGTCGAGGAGGAAGGCGAAGTTCTCAGCGAGGGCGAACTGCTCGCCACCTGTGTGCTGCTGATGGTCGCGGGTCACGAGACAACCGCCAACCTCATCGCGAACGGTGTGCTCGCGCTCCTGCAGCATCCGGCGCAGCGTGAGATCCTCGGCGCCGATCCCGGACTGGGGATCAGTGCCGCCGACGAGGTGCTGCGCTACGACGCGCCGATCCAGTTCGTGATGCGCGTCGCCACCCGCGACATGGAGGTGAGCGGCACGGCGATCAGCCCCGGCACCGCGATGCTGGTGCTGCTGGCCTCGGCCAATCGCGATCCCGCGCACTACCCCGACGCCGACCGTTTCGACGTCGCCCGCGGCGCGGCCGACCACCTCGCCTTCTCCGCCGGAGCGCACTTCTGCCTCGCCGCGGCGCTGGGCCGGGCCGAGGGCGCCGCGGCGCTGTCCGCCTTCGCCTCGCGCGTGATCGACCCGGTGCTCGTTCCGGGTTCGCTGCAGTACCGACCCAATGTGAACTTGCGTGGCATCCAGGCCATGACCGTCACGCATGGCGGAGTCCGACTCCGTTGACCTCCGATTCGACCACCCCCTCCACAGAAAGCCTGTTATGAACTCGCACCACCACGGCCGTAAGGCCGGATGGGGGATCGTGCTCGTCGCGGTCACCACGCTGCTCGCAGCCTGCGGCCAGAACAGCTCGGCTCCGGCCTCGGCCGACGACCCGGTGACCATCACCTTCCTGTCCTACACCTACGGACAGGCGAACCCGCTGGGCAAGGGCATCGAGAAGTTGATCAACGACTTCCAGACCGCCAACCCGAAGATCACGGTGAAACCACAGTCGGTCCCGACGGCCGACGCGCTCACCAAACTCCAGAGCGAAGTGGTGGCAGGCAACCCGCCCGACGTCGCGCAAATCGGTTGGAGCAAGGTCGCGCAAGCCTCGCAGACCTTGCCGCTGCGGTCGCTCGAAGAGGTCGCCGGGACCGACGAATGGAACAAGCACATGGCGGGCTTCGTGCCGTCGGTGCTGAAGGCGACCCCGGTGGCCGGCGCCAAGAAGCCGGTCGCGATGCCGTTCATGATGGCCACCCCGGTGGTCTTCTACAACGCCGACCTGTTCACCGCCGCCGGGCTCGACCCGGCCCAGCCGCCCAAGACGATGGCCCAGCTGAAGCAGGCCGCGCAGGCGATCAAGGACAAGACCGAGGCACAGGGCGTGTACGTCTCCGCGGCCGACCCGGGCAAGTCCGACTACCTGACCCAGTCGTTGGTCAACAGTGCCGGTGGCGCACTGGTGTCGGGCAGCGGTGAAGTCACCGTCGACTCGGCCCCGGTGATCACCGCGCTGTCGACGATCCAGGATCTCACCAAGTCCGGTGTCCAGCCCGCCGTCGACTTCGCTTCCGCGCAAAGCGCTTTCAACTCGGGCAAGCTCGGCATGCTGGTCACCACCGGCGGCGGTCTGCTGACCCTCGACGCGGCTGCCAAGGGCAAGTTCGCCCTGCAGGTGGCACCGCTGCCCGCCTTCGACAACCTGCCCGCCCGCCCCACTTTCTCCGGCTCCGGCCTGACGATCGTGGCCAAGGACGCCGCCAAGGCGAAGGCGGCGTGGAAGTTCGTGCAGTTCATGACCAATGACGAGAGCTTCAAGCTCATCGCGTCGCAGATGGGGTACCTGCCGCTGCGGACCGCGGCGGAGTCCTCAGCCGACCCACGCCTCGGCTCGGCCGTCAAGCAGATGGCCGACCTGGCGCCCTACACCGCCTTCCCCGGCAAGCAGTCCAACCAGGGCGTCGTCATCCTCCAGGACGAGGCTGTCGAACCGATCGTCCTGCGCGGCGCCGACCCGGCGGCGACCCTGCGCGCCGCGGCCACGAAGATCCGCGGACTCAGCTGAGTTCGCGCACCATCCGCTGAATCACCACCCCCTCGAGGAGAGACACCGTTGTCACACCAGGTATTCGCACACACGCCTCCGAACGGTTCGCCTCACGGCGGCGCGATCCCGAACAAGATCGGCCTGACGGTCAATCCGTGGTCGGGAAAGCAGCTCCTGCGCTCCGATTTCGAGGAGATGCGCGAATTCCTCGATGAGGCCGCGACCGCCGGATTCGGCTATGCCGAACTCGGCGGCTGCGGCCTCGGGGTGGTGATCGGCGGACAGGTACAGCGCTCCCGACTGGCGGCGCTGCGCGACGCGCTGGCCGGTTGCCGACTCCGGCTGACCCTGCACAGTTCGTGGTATTCGTCCGGGCGTACCGGCAACCTGCTCGACGTCGGCACCGCGTCCGCGCAGCAGCTCGGGCTGCTGGCGGACCTGGAGGTCGCCGCCGCGATCGGCGCCGAGGTGCTGGTCTACCACGCCGGGGTGCTGCCGAACCTCTACAGCGACGGTGCGGCGCTGACCGCGGGCATGGAAACCGAACGCACGATGCTGCGCGAGCTCGCCGACGAGTCCGGCGCGCGCGGGGTCATGATCGCGGTCGAGAATCGGGCACCCGGACCCGCGGTGCTCACCCGCCGTTCCTACGGGATGCGCCTGGATATGGTCGCCGAACAGGTGCAGCAGATCGACCACCCCGCGGTGACGATGTGCCTCGACGTCGGCCACGCGTACCTGTCGGCCGGCTACCTGAATTACGACTACCTGGCCGCGATTCGCGAGGTCGCCCCGGTCGTCGGCCACGTCCACCTGCATGACAACTTCGGCCGGATGGCCCGTCAGCCCGACGCCAGCCCGTACGAACTCGAGCTCCTCGGGGAAGGCGATCTGCACCTGCCGCCCGGTTGGGGCTCGATCCCGCTGGCCGAGGTCATGGCGACGACCTTCCCCCGCGATCCGGCGATCATCATCGAAATGCGCCACGCGCGCCATTACGCCGAGGCACTGGAGACCACCCTGCGCTTGGTCGACGTGCGAGCCCGATCATGACGCTCACCGAGGCCCCCGAGGCGAAGGCGAAGGTACGCGACGCGAAGCCGAAGGTACGCGCGGTCGAACGTCCCGCCGCGACCGGACTTGCCTGGCTGTACTTCTCGCCGACCATGCTCGCGATCGCCGTGTGGGTCTACGGGCCGCTCGTGTTCACCGCGGTGCTCAGCTTCCTCGACTGGAACCTGGTCTCCCCCGACATCGAGTTCAACGGCTTCGAGAACTACGAAACCCTCATCACCGAACCGGAATTCGGCAACGCGGCCTGGAACACGCTGAAGTACGCGCTGTTCGTGCTGCCCTTCGCGACGGTGGTCCCGTGCGCGCTCGCCATCGCACTGTGGAAGCGCCCCGGCCGGGCCAGCGAGTTCTACCGGATGCTGCTGTTCCTGCCGGTCGTGCTCGCGCCGGTGGCCAACGCGCTGTCGTGGCAGTTCATTCTGGATCCGCTGTACGGGAGCCTGAATCAGGTACTCGGGTTCGCCGGGGTGGAACCGATCAACTGGCTCGGCGACCCGGCCACCGCGCTGCCGACCGTCGTCGTGGTGACGGCGCCGAAAGTGGTGGCGCTCAACACCTTGCTGTTCGGTGCGGCACTGGCGAACCTCGATCGCCGCACCATCGACGCCGCGCGCCTGGACGACGCCACCGAGGGTGAGATCACCAGGTCGATCATCCTGCCCCAGCTGCGACGCCCGATCGTGCTGCTCGGACTGCTGTCGATGGTGGTGGTGTGGCCGTGGCTGTTCACCAATATCGGTGTGCTCACCCGAGGTGGACCGAGCAATGCCACCGACAACGTCTACTACCGGCTCTACACCTACGGTTTCACCTTTTTCGACGCGGGCACCGCATCGGCGGCGGCCATCGTGATCGCGCTCGCGTTCGGGCTGCTCCTGACCTTCCACACCCTGCTCTCGAGGAGATTCCGTGCGACGCGGTGACGCGATCGGCAGACACCTGCTACTGATCACAGCCATTGTGCTGATGCTGTTCCCGGTGGCGTTGGCCTTGGCCACCTCGTTCAAGCCGGTGTCGACGATCTTCGATCTGAATCCGCTCCCGTTTCCGGCGAGCATGGAGAACTACGAACTGGCCGTGGGCAAGTTCCCGATCGGCAGGCTGCTGTGGAACACCTTCGTGATGGCCGCGGGCGTCACTGTCGCGACGATGCTCGTCGCCGTGCCCGCCGCCTACGCGCTGGTGCGGTTCGACACGGCGAGGGGGCGAGGCTTCGTCCTTGCCGCCGTGGGCATTTCGCTGCTGATCCCGCCGCAGGCACTGATCATCCCGCAGTTCCTGATGACCGCGAAGCTCGGTTGGCAGGGTCATACGATCGGGGTGATCATCCCGCAGCTCGGTGTCAGCGCGCTGGCAGTTCTGCTGCTGCGCGACCACATTCGTTCGGTGCCGCAATCGCTGATCGGCGCGGCGGTGCTCGAAGGCGCCACCTCGTGGGAGATCCTGCGCCACGTGGTGCTCGGGGTGCTTCGCCCGGCGCTCGGCGCGGTGGCGATCCTGCTGTTCATCAGTACCTGGAACGAATTCCTGTGGCCGCTGCTGGTGATGCCCGACCCGGAGGACACCACCATCCAGCCGGGTCTGGCGCTGTTCGTCGGCCCCGAGAGCGCGCAGTACGGGCCGATGCTCGCCGCGGCGATGCTGGCATCACTGCCGGTCGTCGTGATCTATGTCCTGGCGTCGCGACGGATCGCGGACGCCTTCCTTCATTCAGGGGTTCGGTAAACGACATGACCAGTCTCAGTGTGAGCGAGCCCCCGGTGCTGACCACCGAGCTCGATCTCTCGGCCGGTGTGGTGCTCGACGGCATCACCAAGCAATACGGCGAGGACCGCCCGGCTCTCGACCTGGACCTACTGCACGTACCGGGACAATCGCTCACCGTGTTGGTCGGCCCGTCCGGCTGCGGTAAATCGACCGCGCTCGGCGTGGTGTCCGGTCTGATCACCCCCACCGCGGGGCGGGTGCTCATCGACGGCGCCGACGTCACCGAGGTGTCGCCGGGACGGCGCGGCGTCTCGATGGTGTTCCAGGACTTCGCGCTGTACCCGCACATGACGGTGGAGCGCAATATCTCCTTCGGCCTGCGGCTGGAGGGCAAGCACAACCGTAAGTCGGGGTTGGACCGCACCGAGATCGAGCGGCGGGTAGCCGGTGCGTGCGACAGCCTCGGGCTGAGCGAGCTGCGCCACCGCAGGCCCGCGCAGTTGTCGGGTGGTCAGCGTCAGCGAGTCGGGTTGGCCAGAGCGATCGTTCGGCAGCCGAAGGTGCTGCTGCTCGACGAGCCGCTGTCCGCGCTCGACGCGCAGTTGCGCCAGCAGGCGCGAGTGGAGCTGGTGCGGCTGCATCGTGAGCTCGGCAATACCGTCGTGCTGGTCACCCATGACCAGCTCGAGGCGCTGTCGATGGCGACGCATCTGGTGGTGATGAACGATTCGCGGGTGTTGCAGGTCGGTAGTCCGGCGCAGGTGTATCGGCGGCCGGTCGATCTGTTCGTCGCGACGTTCCTCGGTAGCCCGCCGATGAACCTGGCGACGGTGACCATGAACCAGGCAGGCGACGAGATGACCGGGTCCGGGCTGGAAGCGCTTCTCGCGCAACCTGTCCCCGGCGTGCCTGCCGAACTGACGCTGGGCTGGCGGCCCGGCGACGGCGCGCTCCGACGCCACGACGGCCCGGGACTGCTCGTGCACGGTGTGGTGGAGCTGGTCGAGTTCACCGGCGACTCCAAGATCGCGCAGTGCACCGGCGAATCGGGTCGCTGGGCCGTGACGCTGCCCGCGAACGATCCGGCACCGGCCATCGGCGCGCGGATCCAGGTCTTCGTCCCGGCGGACCGGCTGCACCTGTTCGATCCGGAGACCGGTGCCAGAGTGACGGCTTTCGATGCACCTGCTGATCACCAACGATGACGGATTCCGCGCGCCGGGTCTCCTGGCGTTGGCGGAAGCCGTGCGCGCGCTCGGCATCGACGCGACGGTGGTAGCACCGAGCGGGCCGATGTCGGGCGCGAGCCAGTCGCGACGCAGTGGCGTCGCCACGGAGTGGGAGTGGGCGGCCCCGACCGCCGGAATTCCCACGATCCACATGGGATCGACACCGGCGGCCTGCGTGGTCTTCGCGCTGACCTCCGGGGTCATCGCTCCGGTAGATCTGTGTCTGAGCGGGGTGAACGCGGGCGAGAACATCGGCGCCACCCTGAATGTCAGCGGCACCTACGGTGCGGTGCAGGAAGCGGGAGCGCGCGGTGTGCCCGGCATCGCGCTCTCGCGCGAGTTCGGTGGACCGTGGGCCGAGCCGCACGCCTGGGACTGGAGCTGGGTACCCGAGGCGACCGCCCGGATACTCACCACGCTGCTGGCAGCGCGGGCGGGCTGGTTCACCGCGAACGTCAATCTCTCCGGCACCGACCGGGGCGCCGATCCGGCCTACACCCGGGTCAGCCGCGCGCTGTACTACACCGACGTCTTCGACGTCGCCAGCGGCGCCATCCTCAGCACGATCGGTTACCGTGCCGAGGATCTGGCGCCCGATGACGACATCCACGCCTTCGCCGAGCAGCGGCGGACCAGCATCACCCTCGTCCGGCGGGCTTGAACGGTTCGGACCGCAACGTGGTCTTGACGATCTTCCCGCCGGGGTTGCGCGGCAATGGCGCCGTGCGCACCGAGAAGTACTGGGGCACTTTGAAATCCGCGAGAAGTGCGCGCAGGTAGTCGAGCACGGCGGCTTCATCGAACTCGGTGCCGGCCACCGGCACCACCACCGCGCCGACCTTCTCACCCATCATGTCGTCGGGTACCCCGACGACCGCGGATTCGCCGATGCCCGGGGCGCCGGCGAGCGCGTTCTCCACCTCGACGCAGTACACGTTCTCGCCGCCGCGGTTGATCATGTCCTTGGCCCGGTCGGCGATCGACACCAGTCCTCGCTCGTCGATGCGGGCGAGGTCACCGGTGCGCAGCCAGCCGTCGACGAAGGTCGCGGCGGTGGCGACGGGGTTGTTCCAGTAGCCGGCCACGACATTGGCGCCGCGGATGAGCAGTTCCCCGACACCGCTGACCGGGTCGGGCGCGTCGATGGCCAGGTCGACGATCGGCGCGGCGAACCCCACCGATTCCGCGTGCTCGGTGGCCCACTCATGGGGCAGGTAGGTCGAGATGGACGAGGTCTCGGTGAGACCGAAACCGTTGGCCAGGCGCGCGTTCGGGAAGTGCTCGGCGATCTCGGCGACCAGCGCGGGCGCGACCGGCGCACCGCCGTAGGCGACCCGGTTCACCCCGCTCAGGTCGAAATCGGCGAAGTTCGGTTGCCGGAACGCGAGGTAGTAGATGGCGGGAGTGTTGGTGAGCGAGGTGACCCGCTCGTCGACGATCGCCCGCAGGAAGTCCTGAATCTTGAACTGCGGCAGGATGATCGTGCTGCCGCCGATGGCGAGCTGCGGAATCAGCTGACTGTTGCACGCGGTGACATGGAACAGCGGCACCGAGACCAGGTTGCGCAGGGTCGGGCCCTCGTCGGTGCCGATGTCGGCGAGTCGGCGCACGTTCTCCACCGTGGACAGCAGGTTGCGGTGGGTGGTGATCGCGCCTTTCGGCCGTCCGGTCGTGCCGCTGGTGTAGAAGATCGCGGCCGGATCCTTCGGTGCCGCACCCTCGTAGACATAGGGATCGCCCTGCGGCAGCGTCTCTTTCGGGCCGAAAGTGAACGAGGCGGCGGAATCGGTCAGGACGTACTCGATCTCGGGGGCGGCGAACCGAGTGTTGACCGGCACTGCCACCGCGCCGGCGAGCACGATGCCGAGGAAGCCGACCACCCAATCGGTTCCGGCATCCAACAGACTGGCGACGCGGTCCCCCGGTTGAATTCCCTGGTCCCGCAGCCCGCCGGCCACCCGGGCGGCCCGATCCCACAGTTGCCGGTACGAGAGTCGCTCGCCGCCGATCTCGACGACGGCTTCCTGGTCAGGCCAGGTCCGCACCGTGTGGCGCAGCATATCCACCAGCGAATCCGGCAGGCCCGCGTAGTGCGCGACACCGTGCTCATCGCGAAAGATTCCGACGGTGTCGAACGGTTGCACGGTCATCGTGCGCCCTGCGGATTCAGCAGCGGGGCGAGATTGTCCTCGGTGAAGAACTCCCGACCACTGAGCCCACCCGCCATCATCCGGAACCACTGCTGCGTGTGTCTCGGGCTGCTCGGCAGCGCCCGCATCACCTCGACATGCTTGTCCGGCAACACCAGTCGCGAGGACTCACAGGTGAACCGGTACATCGGTTTACTCGACCGATCGCGCTGCGCCTGATACTCGGCGAGCGCTTCGTCGAGTGGCCGCGCCGACGACAGTCCTTCGTGTGCGCGCTCGGCGAGCAGATCGGCGTAGGTGAACGCGTCGCTGATCCCCAGACCGGTGAAGGGGTCCTTGTGATATCCGGCGTCACCCACCAATGCCCAACCGGGGCCGTGCGATTGCCGATAGAAGTTCTCCGGGTAGCGCGCGATGTAGAACCGCTCCTCGCGCTCGCCGGTCTCGAGTAGTTCGGCGAGGTCGGGCGCGGTTTCCTTGAACGCCAACGAGAAATTGCCCTCGACATCGGTACGAAACGGTGCGAACCGGTCGACGTATTGCACACACCACATCAGCGTCTTGCCGTCGTTGGTCGGCCAGCCGCCGACCGCCTGCTTGTCGCCGATGCGCAACTGACTCTGCATAGTCAGACCGGACCAGTACGAGTAGCTGGTGAAGGTCTCCCCCGGGATCACGTCGTACTTCTCGGCGCCGGTGAGCTGGGCCACGGTGGAGGCGTAACCGTCGGCGCCGATGACGAGGCGGGCGTGTTCGACGACCGGTTCGCCGTCGCGGTCACGCCCGACGATGCCGGTGACCTGCTCACCCTCGCGCACCAGATCGAGCACGGTGACGCCCTCCCGCAGATCGACACCGGCCGACCGAGCGGCGTCCTGCAACAGTTTGTCGAGCACGATGCGCCGCGGGGCGTAGGTCTCGGCGATGCCATCGATGGGGTCGGAGAAGCCGGAGAACTGCGCGTCGGCGTAGGACATCGTGATCGAGTGAATGGGCGTACAGCCCGTGGCCTTCAGTTGTTCCAGCAGGCCCCAATCCCGCAGCCGCGCGAGACCACTCTGCCGCAGCATGTGGGTCGAGACGGCGTCCTTGGGAAACAGGGCCTGGTCGACGCAGAGCACCCGGTAGCCGCGGCGCGCGAGCAGCATCGCGACCGTGGCACCAGCGCAGCGCGCGCCGACAACAATGACATCGTGCACAGTCTTCGACCTTTCAGGCATCGAGCACAAGACGGTCCGTGCGCGCTCGGGAGACGCAGATCATCATGGTTTTGCCCGACTCTTGTTCAGCCGGTGTGAGAACCGAATCGCGATGCTCGACTTCACCTTCGAGCACGGTGGTTTCGCAGGTCGCGCACGTTCCTTCGCGGCACGACCACAGCACGTCGGCACCGGCGCGCTCGAGCGCGTCGAGGACCGACGAGTCGGCCGGAACGTCGATGGTCCGGCCGGAGCGATTGAGCACGACCGTCGTCGGCCGGTCGGGTCCGGTCGACGCGATCTCCTTCGGATGGAAACGCTCCACGCGCAGAGCCTCCGACACACAGTGCTGTTCGACCGCGGTGAGCAGCGGCTCGGGGCCACAGCAGTACACGAGCGTGTCCGAGCCCACCGGCGCGAGTATCTCGGCCAGTGGCATCAGCCCGACTTCGTCCTGCGCGTAGCGACGAACCCGCGCACCGTAGCCCGAGAGCTCCTCAGCGAAGGCCATCCGCGCATCGGTGCGACCGCCGTAGTGCAGTTGCCATGCGGCGCCGCGCTGTTCGAGTTCACGGATCATCGGCAGCAGCGGGGTGATCCCGATGCCGCCGGCGATCAACAGGTAGCTCGCTGCCGGGGCGAGCGGGAAATTGTTGCGGGGCTCCCGGATCTCCAGCAGCGTGCCCGGCCGTACTTTCTCGTGCATCCACGCCGACCCGCCCCGACCCTGATCCTCGAGCAGCACCGCGATGCGATAACTGTCCCGATTCGCGGGATCGCCACACAGCGAGTACTGACGAACGACGCCGTCGGGCAGGACGACATCCACGTGCGCACCCGGTGCCCACGGCGGCAGTGGCGCGCCGCCGGGGTCGGTGAGCACAAAGGACAGCACGCCCTCTGATTCGTAGGTGATGGACCGAATTCGCACAATCGCGCTGATCACACGACGAGTCTGGCAGGGCTTCGGCGGCCCGAGGGGATTGATACTTTCAACGAATTGCCGGATTGAAAACGGGGCGATCAGCGATCGGTCGCCAGCGGGGAGAAACGGTCAGGAATCGAGAAGTTCCGAGGTCGGCGCCGTGGCAGCATTGCTTTTCCACGGATCGACGAAAGGGTTTTCGATGAACATCATCGGAGTTCGGCGAGCTCATCGATGGCTCGCCATCGGCTTTGTCGCGGCAGTACTCATCACGGTGATCGGGTTGTCGCTGAGCGGACCGGAATGGGTTGTCTACCTGCCACTGATTCCGCTGGCCGGACTGTTCCTCACCGGTTCGGTGATATATGTGCTGGTCTACCGCGGCTCACGAACGGGTCCGGCGGTCGGCGGGCGCGTTCGTCAGCTACATCGTTGGTCGGCCGTCGTGTTCGTAGTCGCCGTTGTCGCCACTGTCATCGCATTGGCGCAGCAAGAGCCGGTGGTGTGGGTGTCATATCTGCCGTTGATACCACTCGCCGGACTCTTGCTGTCGGGGTCGGTCATGCTGGTGTCGCCGCTACCACGGGCGCGCCGGGCTGCCTCCGGCGGATAGCCGACCGCGACTTCAGCCGATGTCGACCACCCGCGCCCACGCGGGTGGTCGGTCCGGAACATAATCGGGATCGTTCTCCTGCCATGCATGGCCCCTGCGGAAGAGGCCGACCACGGTTCGGCAGGCCGGTTGTTGTGACGGCCAGGGCGTTTGACCGTCCGTCAGGGCCACGAGCACATCAGGGCGGGTGCGCAGGGCCTTGGTGAAACCGGTGCGCAGGTCGGTGCCGCCACCGCCGATGAGCGACATCCCCTCGGCCTGGCACAGCGGGTGGGCGATGCGTGCCGCGGCGTCGCAGGAGAACACGGTGACCAGGTCGCGGCGGCCGCCGACGGCGCGGATGATGGCGGCGACTTCGAGCAGCGCGCTGCCCAATTCGTCGTCGCTGACCGATCCCGAGGTGTCGATGACCACGCCGACCTTGGGTGGGGTGCGACGCAGGCTCGGCAGCACGATGCCGGGGAGCGCGGTCGAGCGGCGGGCGGGGCGCCGGTAGGTGTAGTCCTCGCCGACACCGGGGGCCGACGCGGCCGCGCGCAGGGCAGCACCGAGCAGGTCCCGCCATGGTTGAGAAGGGTGCAAGGCCTCGTTCGCCCAGCGTCGCCAACCCTGGGGCGCGTTCCCTGGACGGCCGACGATGCCCTGCGCCACGAGGAACCGGACGCCGTCGCGCTGCTGTTCGCTGAGCCCGTCCGCGCCGTCGGGACCCAGCTCCCACTCCCGGTCCGATCCGTCCGCGCCGCTACCGCAGTCGAGCCACGCCATGCTTTCCGTCAGATGCCCGAGGCTGAACTGACCCAGGTAGTCCTCCATGAGTTGCCCTGGGTCCAGCCCCAAGGTGCTCGGCAGAACCGCGCCTTCGGGCCAGACCAACCCGTCGCCGAACGCGTCGTCGTTGATCTCGGCATCCGCGGCGATATTCATTCGCAGCCGCTCGCCGCGGCCGGTCAGCTCGTGGGTGTGGGCGTAGCGATCACTGCGCGCGTGATGGTCGCGCAGCAGGTGCGAAACCTCGTGCACCAGTATCGACGCCAGTTCTTCCACCGGCGTGTAGTCGACGAACCGTGGCGAGACGTAGCACCGCCAGTGTTTGTCCACGCCCATCGTCGACACCCCTGCCGACTCGACGATGTTCAGGGCGTACAGGGCAGTCGCCAGATAGGGGCGGGCCGAAACCGCTTGCAGCCGTGCGGCATAGAGCTTGTCGAAATCCAGCCCGGTCGTGTCCGCTGTCATCGGCCCGCCTGGACGGCGACGCGAGCCGCGGCGCGATCGGCACTCCGCGACACCGACACCACCCCGGCTAGTTGTTCGATCGCCGCGGGCACCTCCCAATTGTCGCGGCGCAGCGTGGCCAGAGTTGTCGCGGGAACGACCACCAGGTCGGGTGCTCCGGTTTCCACGGCCTTCACCAGCAGCGACCAAGCCGCATCCCACCGCGCCCGCTCCGGTCGCTTGCGCACCGCGGCCACCACACCGTCGAGAACGGCCTGGCGCAGGTCGCCCCTGGTCGGCAGTTCGGCGGCGACAGGATCGGCCAGCAATGCTTCCGGATCGGGCAGATCCATCCGATCGATGCTGGTCAGCAGTTCGAAACCCGGGCCGTCGCCGACCGTGCCGCGGATCAACTGCGACAGCACATCACGACTCGCATCGGCCGCGGTGGCGAAGGCGATCAGCCGCACGGTCATCTCCCAACTCCGCGGAGACGCCCAGGCGCCACCCCGCCGGGATTCGGTGGTGGGCATCTGATGCACGAGCCTGGGCCTGGCCGCGAGCAAGGTGCAGACCGCACGACGCGCGAATACGACTGCCTCCGAGAGTTTTTCGGGCGCGAGCCGAGGCAGGGTCGCGCGCGGCCATGTTCCCCCGAGGCCACGGACGACGACGTCGTGCTCGTGGGTCCACTGCAGGTGCACGAAGCGGTTCGCCAGCGGCGGGCTCAGCTCCCAGCCGTCGGCGGCCGACGAGCGCGGGTTGGCGGCCGCGACGATGCGCACACCCGGCGGCAGTTCCAGTGCGCCGACCCGTCTTTCGAGAACGACGCGCAGCAGCGCCGCCTGCACGGCGGGCGGTGCGGTGGACAATTCGTCGAGGAACAGCAGGCCGCGCCCGGCCCGCACGAGTCGAACCGCCCAGTCCGGCGGCGCCATCGGAACACCCTGGGTCGCGGGGTCGTCGCCGATGATCGGCAGGCCCGAGAAGTCCGACGGCTCGTGCACACTCGCGATCACCGTGGTCAGCGGCAGGTCGAGCGACTCGGCGAGCTGGGTCAACGCAGCGGTCTTGCCGATGCCCGGCTCACCCCACAGCAGTACCGGCAGGTCGGCGGCCGCGGCCAAGGTGAGAGCTTCCAGTTGGGTATTGCGACGCGGCTCTGTGTGTACTTCGCCCAGCATGGCGAGGAGTTCGCTCGCGATGTCGAGCTGGGAGTCGGCGGCGCGAATCGGGAGCGGCGGGCGGAAGGTGTGAACAGTCATGTGTGAATCACCTTTGGGTTCAGAAGAATTCGATGGATGAGCGCAGTGGAGCGAGCTCGGTCCCCGGGTCGGTCGACGAAGCACGAAGGTCGGCAGCGCGACACAGCGTGACCCCGATGGCCCGAAGACAACTCAGCGCAAGATCAGGCGTTTCGGACGTGCGCGACGACCCTTGCGGTCGTACCGGTCGGGAGGGGTGTGGCCGCGACCGGGCGCAGGTAGACCGGCCCGGAACAGGCCATAGGTAATCCGTTGTCGTACAGCTGCTTCGAGTGCGTCGCGAAGTGGTCCGTCGCGCAGCACCGCGTCGGCGCCGAGCTTGCCTTCGACGATGGTGAGGGCGCCGTCGATATCGCCGTGGTCGAGGCGGTCGCAGACGCCGACTAGCCAATCCGGTTGGCGCAGCGACCGGTCGATGGCCTGCAGGCAGGGCATCGGGGTTCCGGTCAGGGCCGCCAGGAGTTCCTCGCGCCGGATTTCGGTGGGGTCGTGATCCAGCGCGGCCAGCACCCCGTTCACCAACCCGATGCGATGACGTTCGCCCCGGCACTCCACGATTCGATGAGCGGTGTCGATCTCGGAGTTCTCGCTCGGCATGCCGTCGTGGCCCAGCACCGAAGCGACCAGTGGATGCAGTTGGTCGGCGGCGATCGCGCCCGCGCGCAGCAACTCCAGGTCGGGGAGCACCCAGGTAGCGGCGTCGGGCAGGACCGGAAGGGCCGAGATTCCGCCGCGCGAGTGCGCCTTCGAAATGCGCACCGCGGGAGCGTTTTCCCCGTCGGCGCGAACGTCCAACACCACCCGTTTCCGTGCACCGCACCGCACCAGCACCAGCCCGGACCGCTGCCCCTCGGCGCGCAGCAGAATTCCCGCTTCATCTGCCCACCGGTCGACGGCACAACCCGGCAGCACCGATCCGGACAGCGTGAGACCGGGATCGTCACCGGGCGTCACCACGGCCGCGCGTTGTCCTGCCCCAGCACGGGTTCGCAACTCCCCCACCCTGCGCGAATCCCACAGGTGACGATGCAGGTCGAGCCGGTAGCGACTGTTGGGTCGGGGATGTGGGTGCATGCGCGCACCGGTTCCGGGGCTCGTCCCGTCCCACAGTGCGAGGCTTATCCGCTGACCGGCAGCCGCCCATGCCGGTGGCGTCCGTACCACCAGATGCACGGAACCCTCACGGAGACACTGTGTTCCGCCCTCGACGTTCGTGATGTCCTCGGCGCCGTAGCGAGCCAGCACCATCGTCAACCCGGGTCGCAGCAGACCGTCCGGCGCGATTCTGGGTAGATGCCAGCGCAACAGGTCCGGTGCCAGGTACCGCAGGTCGGCCCGTACTCGGGCGGCGAGTCCTCGGCCGTGGGTCCGCGCCAGCCTTCGCAGATCCACATCGAGATCGACGTGCGCCGCGGTGCAGGCCCCCGACCAGTCGCCGACGAGCCGCCGTGCGGTGGCGACTTCGATCATGCCGGGCGGCACAGCGAGTTCACGCACACGCACCCACAGGGCTAGGCGCGCATCGTCATAGGACGCACGGGAGTACTGCGGATTTTCGGTGAATTCCCCGCGTTCACGCGGGAGAGAAGCCGGTGCGATGACCGGCGGGGGGCTCAACGGCCCGGGCGCAGAACGCCCTTTCGACTCGATGTCATGTCGCCAGTATGCACAACAACGCGCGACCCGACAAGCGGTGAGGTTCGGGTCGCGGGGTCTGCCACCGAGTCGACGAGGCGGGCGGGCCCTGGTCAGCGACCAGATGCCCGCCCTGCCGGAGCGTCGCTACCGTGCGTCGGTCAGCTCGCGCGTGTCGGACTGCGCACCCAGCTGCGGGTAGGTCGGGTATTCGATGCCCGAGATGTACTGCACGGTCCGCACGACCTGGCACGAATAGCCGAATTCGTTGTCGTACCAGACGTAGAGGATCGCGGTATCACCCTCGACGATGGTGGCGTTGGCGTCGATGATCGAGGCCGCGCGCGAGCCGATGAAGTCGCTCGAGACCGCGTCGGTGGCGGCGGTGTAGTCGAGGTTGCGGCTCAACGGGCCCGCCAGGGACACCTGACGCAGGTAGGCGAGGACGTCTTCCTTGGTCGTGTCCTGCTTCAGCTGCAGGTTCAAGATCGCGACCGAGACATCGGGGGTGGGAACGCGGATCGAGTTGCCGGTGATCTTGGCCTTGAAGTCCGGCATCGCCTTGGCCACCGCGGAGGCGGCGCCGGTCTCGGTGAGCACCAGGTTGAACGGCGCGGAGCGGCCGCGACGGTCGGCCTTGTGGTAGTTGTCGAGCAGGTTCTGGTCGTTGGTGAACGAGTGCACCGTCTCGACGTGTCCGCGAACGATGCCGAATTCGTCGTCCATCGCCTTGAGCGGCGGCACGATCGCGTTGGTCGTGCAGGAGGCGCAGGAGAAGATCTGCTGCGACAGGTCGAGGTCGCGGTGGTTCACACCGTGCACGATGTTGGGCACGTCACCCTTGCCCGGCGCGGTGAGCACCACCTTCGCGATGCCGGGGCGCAGGTGCTGCTCCAGACCGTCGCGGTCACGCCAGCGACCGGTGTTGTCGATCAGGATCGCGTTGTCGATGCCGTAGGCGGTGTAGTCGATCGTCGTCGGGTCATCGCTGTAGATGAACTTGATGACGTTGCCGTTCGCGGTGATCGTATCGTTGTCCGCGTCGACCTTGATGGTGCCGTTGAAGTGCCCGTGCACCGAATCCCGGCGCAGCAGCGACGCCCGCTTGGCGAGGTCGTCGTCACCACCCCGGCGGACCACCACCGCACGCAGGCTCAGCCCGTTGCCCGACCCGGCCTTCTCGATGAGCAGCCGGGTGACCAGCCGCCCGATCCGCCCGAACCCGTAGAGCACCACATCGCGCGGTCCTTGCGAGACGGCCTTGTTGCTGTCGCTCACCTCGGCCAGCACCGAGGTGGTGTACTCCTCGACCGAGAGCCCACGCCCATCGGCGTGATAGGCCATCACGAGCTGGCCCAGGTCGATCTTGCACGGTCCCAGATCCAACCGGCTGATCACCTGAAGGAACGGCAGCGTCTCGTCCACCGACAGCTCTTCGCCGCCGATCTGGCGCGCGAAGCGATGCGTCCGCAGAATGCTGATCACCGACTTGTTCACCAGCGACCGACTGTGCAGCAGAATCGTCACACCCTTGCTGCGGTACAGCGTCCCGATGATCGGAATCATCGCCTCAGCAGCAGCTTCCTGAGCGTTCCAGCGATCAAGTTGTTCGGTAATCAACACACGTCCTCTGGTTCATCGATATTTCCGCTGCATCGATGCTAGTGAGGGCGAAATTTTCACCGTAGACCACTCCCCACCGGTGAGATCGGCGTCGCACCCAGCCGGCACGAGCGCCGACGTCACCACGGTTCGCTCAGCGCCCGATATCCCACGCCGGCTGGGACAGATCCGGATGCGGCGAGCACCGCAACCGATCGAGCGCTTCCTGACGTTCTGGTGTGTGTCTGCCCCGATCGTGGACGAGTCCGACGGCCAGCACCCCGCCGGTGACATCGCCGCGCGCGATCAGGCAGGTCGGCGGCGCGGCACCAGCCGTGGGTGGCCTCGAATCAGAACTTGCCTGTGTGGTGTTCGGTCCGGTGGCCCAGCTCGGCGGTGAACTCGGTGACGAACTCGTCGGTCAGGGGCGGCCAGCCCCAGAAGTCGAAGGCGAGGGTGCCGAGGGCGAAATCGTCAGCCCATCGCCAGGTCGTGATCGGGCTCGCTGTGGTGCAGGAGGCGCAGGTTGCCGAGCCTTCACCGGATTCGATCCAGGCGTCGATCGCGTCCGAAAATGGTTGCCACACTGCGGGATCGGCTTCCCAGGCCTGCGGGTAGTCGATGATCACGGTGGTCGCCGCGCAGTGGGGACAGATCGCGGCGGCCGGTTCGATGCCACCCTGGCCCGCGTAGTGGGCGTTTCTGCCGACGATCACGGCGACCGGCGCGGGGATCCAGTCCTCGCCCCAGTTCTGGGCGATCTCAGCCCAGTCCGGGCCCGCCACATACCCTTCGTCGACCTGGAGGCTGTACATCGCGTCGCGCGAGGTCTCCCGAAGCAGCCATCGCCGCGACACCATCCAGTCGACCATCCGCTCCGCCAACGCGCCCGCGTCCGCGGCCGCCACCTCGAGGTCGACGATTCGTTCGAAGAAATCACCCACCTCCACATCCTGCCACCGGGGACCGACCTTGTCTGCGGCCTGTCGGCACCCGACGATCAGGGCAGGCATCGCGGTCAGGTCGCGGCAGTCCACCGGATCTGGGGAGGTTTCACCCTCGCGCACAACGGGTTTCCGGTCGTATCGGTGAGACCGAGTCGAGCCTCGAGCACTCCCGATTCCGTCGCGGCAGCCAGAACCTCGGCAGGCACGTCGGCGAGCATCAGTTTGGCCCGCCGGAACATGGTGACGGTTCCGGCGTCGTCGACGGCGCCCCAGCTGAGGTAGAGGAAGCGTTCCCCTGGTCTGCCTTGGATGTAGGGTCCGCGGACGTCGGCGCCGTCGACGGTGCATTCCACAGTCCACGTGACGGAATCCGCGTCGCCACGTTGCAGGTCGAGCAACTCCTGCGGACGATTCTTCCGCTGCACGCCCACATGGATGTTCGAGTAGGCCGTCTCGATCCCCGGCGGTCGGCAGGACAACCCTGGCAGTTGCGTCCCCACGATTCGGATGAGCATCCGACCATCCTCGTGCATTCGACCGGTCGAAGGACACTGCCCGGTCGAGTTCGGCATGTGGTGCCGAACTCGACCGGGAAGTGTGACGATCAGCCCACGTCGGCTGTTTTCCTCGAAGCGGGCGACGCCGCCACAGCTTTCGTCGGCGCTCCTGGCCACCACACCTTGTCGCCGAGCAGCGCGAACAGCGCGGGAACGACCAACGTCCGCACCACGAACGTATCGAGCAGGATGCCGATTCCGACCACGATGCCCAGCTGGGTCAGGGTGATCAACGGCAGCACACCGAGAACACAGAACACCGCGGCGAGGACGACACCGGCGCTCGTGATGACGGCCCCCGTGGAGGCGACGGCGCGCACCATCCCCTGAGTGGTGCCGTGGGTACCTGCCTCCTCGCGCGCCCTGGTCACCAGGAAGATCGTGTAGTCCACACCCAGCGCGACCAGGAACAGGAAGCCGAACAGCGGCACGTTGGTGTCCAGCGCGGGGAAGCCGAAGACCGTGCCACTGATCCAGCTGCCCGCCCCGAGCGCGGCGACCGCGCTGAGTACCGTGACGCCGACGAGCAGCACGGCGGCGGGCACCGCGCGCAGGAGCGCCAGCAACACCAGCAGCACGACGGCGAGAATCAGCGGAATGACCAGCGCCTGGTCTCGGCGGGCCGCGTCGCGGATGTCGAGCGCCTCGGCGTCGGAACCGCCGACGAGGGCCTCGGCTCCGGGAACCGCGCCGACCGCTGTCCTGATCGCCGAGATGGTGGTGAACGCTTCCGCCGAACCCGGTGCGGCGTCCAGAACGACCGACCACCGCGTCGAACCGCCCGCGGACGTGCCGGTAGCGGTAGCGCGCGAAACGCCCTGCACGCCGTCCAGTGCCGCCTGCGTCTGCGCGATGGTCGCGCTGCGCGCGATCACCACAGCCGGATCCGAAGAGCCCGACGGAAAGTGTTCGGCCATCGTCTCCAGTCCGTCGACCGACTCGGCCTCGACCCGGAACTGCTCGGTCCGCGAGAGGCCGATATCGGTGGTCGCGAGCCCGGTCGCGAAGACGATCAGCACCGCCGAGGCCGCCCCGGCGACGATGGCCGGGCGTCGTACGACCTGCGTCGCGACACTCGCCCAGATGCCCTGCTCGGCCGTATCGCGACCGTCCGCCAGCGGCACGAACGGCCAGAACACCCGGCGCCCGCACAGTGCCAGCAGGGGCGGCAACGCGGCGAGCACGAAGATCAGCGCGACCACGAGACCGGCCGCGGCGAACGCGCCGAGGCTGCGGGTGTTGGGCAGCAGCGCCAACAGCAGGGTGAGCAGAGCGAGGACAACGGTGACATTGCTGGCGACGATGGCGGGCGCGGCACGACGCACCGCGGCGCGCAACGCCGCGCGATGGTCGGTGTGCCGATGCAGTTCGTCGCGGTATCGCGACACCAACAGCAACGCGTAATTGGTTCCCGCCCCGAAGACCAGAACGCTGGTGATGCCGGAAGTCGAGCCGTCGAAAGAGAGGCCGGTCAGATCGGCCAACAGCGTGCCGACGCTGGTGGCGACGCGGTCGGCGAAGGCGACCACCGTCAACGGCACCAGCCACAACACCGGCGAGCGATAGGTGACGATGAGCAAGACCATCACCACGATCGCGGTGACGATCAGCAACAGCGAGTTCGCACCGGAGAAGGAGTCGGCGATGTCGGCGCCGAACGCCGGGCCGCCGGTGATCTGCACGCGCAGGGTATCGGGTAGATCGGTGGTGACCTGGGTGCGCAGTTCGCCGATCCGGTCGGTGAGCGCGAACCCGTTGAGCTGCGCGGACACCGGAATCTGGGCGAGCACGGCGCGCCCGTCGGGAGCCGGGATCACCCGGGCGCCGTCGGCCGGCGAGACGCCGACCCTGGTGAGCGCCGCGTTCACCGCAGCGAGGTCGCCGGGCGTCAGCGTGCCGTCGTCGGTGCGCGTCGCCACCAGGATCGCCGCAGCCGTTCCAGCGTCAGGGAATTTCGCGGCGGCCTCGGCGGCCAAGGCCGATTCCGCCGACTTGGGCAAGGACACCGGCGCCTGGCCCGCGCTGTCGTTGCTGCCCGCCAGCCCCATCACGGCCATGGCGGCCGCGACGACAACCAGCAACACCGCCCACGATCGTCTGCCGGTGACCAGCCCGGCGAAGCGGTCCCATCCGTTTCCTCTGCTCGCTCGCATCACAAGAAAACTATTTCAGAAACTTAAGCAATCGGCAAAGCCCATGGTTGCGGCAGCTAAGCTCTCTGTCGAGCAGAGACAGGAGATCGCGCGTGGATGACGACACCGCCGACACAGAACCAGCCGTCGGTCGGCCGGAGTTGGAGACCGAGATAGCCAGGGATCTGCGTGCCCTGACCGCGATCTCCGAACAGATCGGTCATGCCTTCGCGCGATCGCACGACCTGCGCCCGAACGATTTCCGCGCCCTGATGCATGTCGCGACCGCCGACGCCGAGGGCTCGCCGGTGAGTGCGGGCCAGTTGAGCAGGTTGATGGGCGTCTCCGCACCGGCCGTCACCTACCTGGTCGAGCGCATGATCGAATCCGGGCACCTCGAACGCATGTCCGACCCGACGGACCGACGCCGAGTAAACCTGAGCTATACCGACCACGGCATGTCGGTCGCGTCCGGATTCTTCGGACCGCTCAGCGCCCGCACCCGCGCCGCGCTGGCCGCGCTGCCCGATGCCGACCTGACCGCCGCCCACCGCGTACTCGTCGGCGTCACCTCCGCGCTCCGCGAGTTCTACGCCGAGCTACCGGCGTCGGGGAATCCTGCCGAATAAGCGCCACGGCCCGAGCTGACGCCGCCGATTCAGCCGAACGATAACTCTCGCCCGTAACGCGCAGACTGAGTGCATACGTCAGCATCGACGGCAATTGTCCGGCAATCGATTCGATCGATAGGTAGTCTCGGTCGAACCGGGGCGTCGCCTACTTCGGATGGCGGACCGTGACACCTCGTGAGCACCGATCTTTACCGACCAACAGCCGGTCGCCCGATCGCATACATCTTTCGCGATTGCGCCGCTTCTTGTTAAAAGGAATCCACTCCGGTAAACTCTGGGCAACCCACGAATGTGGATACTGCACCCCTGCAGACCATTTCGTGGGCATGCGATTCTCGATGATGCACCACGACACCGAGCTAACACTCGCGCGCGAAAAAAGAGGGAGCATCAACCCTCGTCGTCACTACAACCACCACCGGTGGTCCACTGACAATGGATTCGAACATGTAGAAGTTTCCGACAGGACCTGCATCCATTCAAACGGCGGATCGCTTGGTGTCGAGTGGGCGGTCCTCAGCATCACCGAGGAGTCGACATGACCAGCAATACATCTGCGGTGCACAACGCCACGCCCGAGGCAGAGCCCTTCCAGCGGCAGGCCATCGCCGAGGGGATATCCATCTCGGCCGCGTTCATGCTCGTGATTTTGGCGGCGGTCTCCATTCTTCAAGGGATTTCCGCGATCGCGGACGACCAGCTGTATGTCGCCGGCATCGAATACGTCTACGAGTTCGACACCACGACGTGGGGCTGGGTTCATGTCGTGCTCGGCGCCCTCGCGCTGATCTGCGGCATCGGCCTTGCGATCGGATCGACGTGGGGTCGATACAGCGCGCTGGGAATCGCCGCGTTGGTCATTGTCGCGAACTTCATGTCGCTGCCCTACTACCCGGCCTGGTCCATCGTGATCATCGCGCTGAGTGTCGTGATCATCTGGGCAGTCTCCACCTGGCGACCCGCACGCTGAGTCCTCGTCGGATGTCTCCCCGATAGCTCGTCCACGGGTGAGCGAGGCGCCGACCAGGAGGAACGATGGCGTCCCTGTCGATCGACCAACGCGATCGGTTGCACCACAACGATGTCCGCGCGTACACCGTCGGCGTCGAGGAAGAGTTCGTGCTGATCGACCCGGCCACCGGATGCCCGTCTCTGACCAACACCACCGTGGCGGCAGCCGAGACCGGCGTCGATGTGCAGCTGGAACTCTCGCAATGCCAGATCGAGACCTGCACGCCCGTCTGCGCGAGTATCGAGGAGGTACATCGCGAGGTTCGACGGGCCAGGGTCGCGATCATCGCCGCCGCGGCTCGGTCCGGTTCGCTTCCGCTGGCGGTGGGGGTGCCGATCTGGGGCCCGCCTACCGGTTCCATCACCGACACGCCGAGATACCGGCGCATGGCCGAACGCTTCGGGGCGCCGGCCGAGCAGGTGACCTGCGGTTGCCATGTCCATGTCTGCGTCCCCGAGCGCGACCTCGCGGTGCAGGTCAGCAATCACCTGCGTCACTGGCTGCCCACCCTGCTGGCGTTGACAGCGAATTCGCCGATCGCCGAGGGCATCGATACCGGGCACGCCAGTTGGCGCCACATGGTGTGGGCGCAGTGGCCGAGCGCGGGCCCACCACCGTATTTCCGGTCAGCAGCCCACTATGACGACATCGTCGCGGACCTCGCCGAGGACGGACACATTCTCGACCCCGCGATGGTCTATTGGGACGTGCGATTGTCCGCTCATCTGCCGACCATCGAGATCCGAATCAGCGACGTGCCCGCCACCGTCGTGGAAACCGCCCTGTTGGCGAGTTTCGTGCGGGCCCTTGTCATCACCTCGGTCGCCGCCATCGACCGTGGGCACCTCGCCGTTCCGATCGCCGGCGCGCGCCTGCGCTCAGCGTGCAGTTACGCCGCCCGCGACGGGCTCTCCGGCACGCGATTCCCCACAGCCCTCACCCAACTGCTCTGCCACGTCCGTTGCGCCCTGGAGGAATCCGGTGACTACGAATTCACCCGCGACGCGTTGGCGGCAGTACTCACCAGCGGCAACGGCGCCGTCCGGCAACGCGGTGCCCTGGTGGCCGGCGGCCCGGCCGACGTCGTGGATGTGCTCTCGCGCCTGACCGTCGAAGGGTGCGAAGCCGACGATTCCCAGCGGGCGATATGACCAGACCGGTGAGTCCTGAGCGAGCAGGCGGTGGATGATGCGCGACGACAATGAATCTGTGCAGATCGATCAGGTGATCGAACGCCTGATCGCCCGTTTCCCCGCGGAATCACCGGCGGAGATCGAGCTCCTGGTGCGCCGTATCCATGAGCGGTTCGCCGATGCCCGTGTCCGCGATTTCGTTCCGCTGCTCGTCGAGAAGGCCGCTCGGCAAGCTGTCGGCGTCTACCCGATCGAGGTCACCGGCGAGGACCCGCACAGTGTCCCGTCCATGGCTACGATCTAGTTGATTCGCTCACCCTGCTGAAGGGCCCCCATCGAGAGAAGGACGGCGAGCTATGGCCGCCACGCACACGGTGCACGCGGGCCCGGTGGCGACCGCCTCCGCCCGCGCACGAGTGCGCTGAGGCGCCCGACCATGTCGTGGAAGGACCGCGTCACCGCGTTACCCGGGATCGCGACAGCCCGCGGATATCACCGTGCGTGGCTGCGAGCCGATATCACCGCGGGCCTCGTCCTGACCGCGTTGTTGATCCCCGCCGGGATGGGCTATGCCGAAGCAGCGGGACTGCCCGCGTACGCCGGGCTCTACGCGACCATCGTGCCGCTGCTGGCCTACGCCGTGGTCGGGCCGTCCAGAATCCTGGTGCTCGGCCCGGATTCCTCACTCGCCCCGCTGATCGCGGCCGCGGTGCTACCACTGGCCGCCGTCGACGATCCCGACCGTGCGCTGGCCCTGGCCGGAGTCCTCGCCGTTCTCGTCGGGCTCATTCTGCTCGTCGGTGGATTCCTTCGGCTCGGGTTCGTCACCGAGCTGCTGTCCAAGCCCATCCGACTCGGCTACCTGAACGCGATCGCGCTCATCGTCGTCGTCGGGCAGCTTCCCAAACTGCTCGGCTTCTCCGTCGATGCCACCGGCGTGCTCGCCGAGATCGCCGAGATCGGGCAGGCCGTGGTCCGCAGCGATATCGATCCCGTCGCGGCCGCTATCGGCCTCGGCACGCTCGCTGTCATCGTGGCCTTCCGCTGGTGGCTGCCTGCGATACCAGGTGTGTTGGTCGCGGTGGCGGGCGCTATCGCGATCTCGGCCGCCGCCGGACTCACCGACGACATCGGCATGGTCGGCGCCCTGCCCGAAGGCCTGCCGCTACCCTCCATCGGCGGCATCGGCTGGGACGACATCGGGCACCTGATCGGACCCGCGGCGGGGATCGCGCTGATCGCGTTCGCCGACAGCGGCGTGCTGTCGCGGACCTTCGCTTCCCGGCACGGGGAAGATGTCAACGGCAGCACCGAGATGAAGGCGATCGGGGTCGCCAATGTGGCGGGCGGTCTGTTCGGTGGATTTCCTGTCTCCGCGAGCGGGTCGCGAACTCCGGTCGCCGAACAGAGCGGCGCCCGCACGCAATTGGCGGGCGTCGTCGGCGCGATCGCCGTTCTGCTCTTCGTGCTGCTCGCCCCCGGGCTCACTGCATACCTGCCCGACGCCGCACTCGGGGCGGTCGTGATCGTCGCGGCCACCGCGTTGATCGATATCCGCGGCATGGTCCGGATGTGGCACATGAGTTCCGTGGAATTCGCCCTCGCGACAGCCGCGTTCGTCGGGGTCGCGCTGGTCGGCGTGCTGCAGGGCATCATCGTCGCGATCGGGCTCTCCTTCGTCGCGGTGGTCGCGCGGGCCTGGCAGCCCTACCGCACCGAACTCGTCCGGACGCCGGACCGTCCCGGCTATCACGACGTCGAGCGCCACCCCGACGGGCAGCGCATCGCGGGCTTGGTGCTGGTGCGGTTCGACGCACCCCTGTTCTTCGCCAACGGACAGATCTTCGACGAATACGTTCGCTCGGTCGTCGCCGATGCTCCGCCCCCGATCGAATGGGTCATCATCGCCGCCGAACCCATCACCGATCTCGACACGACGGCCGTAGACGAACTCGTCGATCTCGATAACTACCTCGCGGGCAAAGCAATTCAATTGATATTCGCCGAGATGAAGGGACCGATCAAAGACAAGCTGATCCGCTTCGGCGTCGGTGATCGGTTCGACAGGACACACTTCTATCCCACCATCGAAGCCGCGGTCGACGCTTTCCACCATCGAACCGACCGTGCCACGGACAGTTGATCCGCCCGCCACCGCGATTGATTGATCCCGCGAACTCAGCCCGGCGAAACGGGCTGGAAATCCACCAGTTCGTCCGCCCCGGCCCGCACTATTCCGGCACAGGATTCGGGTATCTCGTTCCACGCGCCGGGAAGATCGCGTAGTGGTTCCGACACCACGAAGCGGGTCTGGTCGCCTAGGCGGTGCAAGACGTCCACCTCCGGATGCAGTGCCCGCAGGTCAGCGATCTTTGTCGAGAAGAACAGCGACCTGGACTGTCGTTCACTCGAGTAACGAAAGATCCACAGGGATTTTCCATCGGTCGTCGCGACGGTCATCTGGACCGGATTCTCCACCCGGCGCATACGCCCGACATCTTCGACGAATCCGACCGCGCGAGCGACGGCACCGAGGGGATCGTCGGTGAGACCGAACGTCAACGCCAGATAGAACAGCGTCTCCGAATCCGTCGATCCTTCGAGGTCGCAGAACAATGCTGGATCGATCGCGGTGACCAGGTCACGGCGGACCTCGCGGAACCCGCGCAGGGCGCCGTTGTGCATCCACAGCCATCGCCCGTGCCGGAACGGATGGCAGTTACTCCGCTGCACCGGTGTCCCGGTCGACGCGCGGATATGGGCGAGCAACATCGACGTCCGGATCTGACCGGCGACCTCACGCAGATTTCGATCGTTCCACGCCGGTTCGATGCTCTTGAATATCGCCGGCTCGTCACCCTCGCCATACCAGCCGATCCCGAAACCGTCGCCGTTGGTCGTTGTCGCGCCGAGGCGGGAATGCAAACTCTGGTCTATCAATGAGTGCCGCGGTTTGAACAACAGTTCTTCAGCGAGAATCGGCTCCCCTGAATAAGCCATCCATCTGCACATACATCTATTCAAACAGACCGGACCGCCGATGTTAAGAAGCCGGGATATCAAGCACGCTTTTACGATGTGGCCTGCCCGAGCATCATACGCTTCAGATAGGCGTGCGCGACCAGCGTGCAATAGTGCTGCCCCTTGAACGCCTCCGGGATACCGGGGGTGTCATAGGGGACGTACAACGCCTTGGACGGAATATGCAGGACTCCGTCGGCATCGATGGTCGTGGTGGGGAATTCGGCGACCCACTCCTGACCGGTCGCCGCGACGGTGTCCGGGTCGATGACGATGTCGCGAGACTTGTGCACCAACGCTTTTCGTTCGTCGTTGGTGAGATCCTTGGCGACCTCGCGCACCGTCCGCTCGTTGACCTCCGCGCAGGTGCCTTCCTCGCCCGTGACGCGCGCACCGTATTCGGCGGCGATGTGATCGGCCGATTTCCCCTTGCACCGCACCTGTTTCGGCTGGGTCTTCCCGGCGTCCTCATAGGTTGTGTACCGCGTGGTGGTGAGCGGGCGAAGCTGCGGCTTGGACGTGGCGAAACCGGCCGCGTCCGGATAGTCCACATTGTCGAGGGTTCCACCCTCGTGTTCGAACTTGCGCGGGTGCAGATCCGCGGTCTGCGTCTGCGCGCGAATGCACAGGTTGCCGTAGTCGGTCGGGTCCGCCCCCGCGGGCGCGGCCGAGAGCGGGCTCAGCGCCGCGGCGGCCAGGGCGAGAGCGAGTGCGGAAGCACGCCGAGTTGATACGAACACGCGATTCTCCATTTCTGGAACAAGGTTTCATATAGGAAACACCGTTCCGATGAGAGAAACAAGAGCGCTCGCGAGGTCGCGCCACAGGATCAGCGCTCGCGCAGCAGGCTGCCCGCACCCTGCGCACGGTCGTCCAGGCCGTGCTCGCGCAGCGCATGCCACAGCGTGGCGGCATTGATGGCGACAACGGGCTTGCCGAGTTCACGCTCCAACTGGTCGGCGAGCGCGACGAAGGACAGGTTGGTGCCCACCTGGACGATCGCTTGCACATCCGGTCCGTCGATGTCGGCGACGACCTCGCGTAACCGGTCGGCCTCGACGCGGGCGATGTCCGTCGCGGTCGCACAGCGCAGTCCGGTGATCGCGGCGACGTCGAATCCCGCCTCGGTGAAGAAGCGGCCGACCTCTCTGTCCGCGATCGGCTGATACGGCGAGAACACCGCGATCCGACGGCAACCGAGTTCCCCGAGGGCGGCCCGGCAGGCGCTCGCACCGGTCGTCACGGGTAATCCGGAGCGCTCGCGCAGGCGCTGCTCGAAGGCCGCGTTGCCCGCTACCCCACCCCAGAAGGTCTCGGCGGACATGCCCATCACCAGGCGATCGGGTTCGGCGGTCAGCACATCGCGCACCGCGGTATCGATGGAGGTGCGAATCTGACCGAGGAGGGCTTGGAAGTCCTCGTCGTTGCCCATCACCGGGTTCGGGATGTACATCGATCCCGAACGGTAGGTGATGCCGGGCAGCGCGACCCGCCAATAGTCGTGTTCGACAACAGTGTTCGTGCTCGGCACGATCACACCGAAGACGGCTCGGGTGCCGACAGCGTTGGTCATCTGCTCATTCCTCGGGAGGTCGGGTGGCGCGCCGGGTCGGTAGCCCGCGCCAGTAGGTCGTCGACGGCGCGATGCGCCCGGCTCCGATCGGCCGCCCGGTCGAGCAGCAGCGCGTCGACGAGCAACGGCGAGACAATCGCCATGGCGGCCTCCTCGACGTCGCACTCGGCGTCGACAGCGAGCGCGCGGACCGAACGATGGATCGGTGCGAGCAAGTCCATGACGTAACGCTGACGCAGCGGCACGCAGTCCGGATCGGTGGCCGAGGCGGTGACCAGCGCGCGCAGGAAGGCGGCAACGGGTTTGTCGCGCAGGCGATCACACAGCAGATCGACTTCGGCGTGCAGATCGGCGGCCGGGTCGCCGGACGGTTGCGGACCCGGGTGCGGGGCGACGGCGATCAGGGCCGCGAGGAAGTCACGCGGCATCGGCCAGTGCCGGTAGATCGTGGTCCTGGCCACGCCCGTCACCGCGTGCAGGCGTTGCGGCGTCAACGCGGCGCCGCCCTCGGTGAGCAAGAGATCCAAGGCCGCGGAGAGCACGAGCTGTGCGGTCTCGGCGGCGGGACCGGCTGGGCGTCCTGGCTTGCTCACAGGAATAAACGATACATCTTGTCTTGGTTATTAATAACCAGTACATTCTGTAGTGGAATTACCTTTCGCTTCAGGAGGACCCCATGCGTCCACATGTCGAAATCATCGACGAACGCGATCTGATCCAGCACCCCGCCGAGTTCCAGCACGCCACCGGCAGTGCCGAACAACGCAATCTCAGCTACGACGAGGAAGACGGCTCCGCCTCGCTCAAGGTCCGCTTCACCAGCGACTGGTCGCGGCCCGCCGGCGTACACCACGCCGCGACCGAGTGGTACGTGCTGTCCGGCCAGGTAACCATCGGCGACACCGAACTCGGTCCCCACGGCTTCTGGACGGCGCCGACCGGGGTGTGGACACCGGCCCTCTCCGTGGCCGAGGGCACCGAGATCCTGCTGTTCAGGGAAGGGGGCGACTGGCACTTCGATATCGCCGACGCGGACCGCGATTTCGTCCGCGAAGACCAGAAACTGGTTGTCCTCGACACCGCGGCGATGCCGTGGATCGACGTCAAGGACGGCAGCCCGATGCGGTTCGACCTGGGCGGCACCCCCGTCCCCGGCCTCTACATCAAGCTGCTGCAGCGCGATGTGACGACCGGCTTCTACACCCGTCTCATCAAGGCCAAGCCCGGATGGCGCGAGGAACCCCTCGCTCATCACCCGTGCAGCGAGGAGGCCTACTGCCTCGACGGCGGTTTCGACTACAACTTCGGAAAGATGTGGCCCGGAACCTATTTCTGGCGGCCCGCCCTGATTCGCCACGGCGACTTCACCGCCGACGCCGAACACGGGTGCACCTGGATCGTGCGCTCCGATGCCGATCTCGTCGACTGGTACACCGACAACGCCAAGATCGAGATATCCGGCGACGCGACGAACTGGGGACCTGACTTCGCGCACAGCCTCGCACCACGGCTGGTCGAGCCGGTCCGCTCCCGTTCCATCGGACAGTGGACCGACCCCACCTACCAGTGAATGCGACACCGCCGTCGCTCCCTTGCGGCGCGGTCGGCGCCGATCAGCTGCCGTCCGGGCCGCGCCGCAGGTAGCGGCCGTGCGCAGGGCCCTGCAGTTGCCCCTTCCGCACGATGTGGTTTCCGCGCAGGAACACATCGGTGACGCTCGCGGTCATCTCGAAGCCTTCGAAAGGTGTGTATTCCTGCGCGGATTCGGAGTCCGCCGCCCGCACCGTCCATCGTGTGACCGGGTCGACGAGCACGACATCCGCGTCGTATCCCACGGCCAGGTGCCCCTTGCGGCTCAGCCCGTAACGACGGGCGGGGTTGGCCGCGGTGAGTTCGGCGATGCGTTGCAGTGACAGACCACGCTTGCGCCCCTCACCGACCAAGCCGGGAAGCAGATACTCGGCGCCACCGAAGCCGGATTTGGCGAGGAACACATCCTCGCGATCGGCGCCGAACTTCTGTTCGGCCCGGCAGCACGCGTGATCGCTGACCACCCAGTCGATCTCGCCCGCCAGCAGATGCCGCCACAGCGCCTCCACATCGGCGCGCTCACGCAACGGCGGATTCACTTTGCCGCCGATACTGTGGGCGGTGTCGACATCGGCGAGCAGGTGGCCGATGGTGACCTCGCGGCGGAAGTTCACATTCGGGAACGCCTCGGCCATCGTCAGCGCGGCCGCCACTGCCTTCTCCGACGACAGATGCAGCAGATTGATGTTCGCCAGGCCCGTCTCGTGTGCGAGATAGGAGGCCATGGTGATCGCGAGGCCTTCGGAATGCGCTGGGCGCGAGGCACTGTAGGCGCGCAGCCCGGTCTGCGTGCTGTCCTGTTCGACCAGCGCGGTGTAGGCGGCCATGATCTCGGCGGTCTCGCAGTGCAGCGACAGCGAGATGTGGTCGCCGTACTTCTCGCGAGCGCGCTGGATTCCCCGCATCACGAATTCGAAGTGGGCCAGGTCGTAGCGTTCGGTCGGCGGGATCATCAGGAAATCGGCCTGGTCCGATGATCGGCCGTGCAGGCCGTGGCCGCCGTAGAACATGAAGATCTTGAACGAGGCGATTCCGAATTCTTCGACGAGATAGGGGATTTCGTCGATGTGCTCGGCGGTCATCGGCGCCAGGTGCAGGCCGTAGTCCACCTGGGATCGCCCGGCCATCCGGTCGAGGACCTCGGGGACGAAATCGCGATAGGAACCACCGCGGTTGAGGTAGTAGCGCCCGGTACGCATGTAGGTCAACGAGGTGGTGACACCGCCCTGGGCGCAGGCCCGGCTCTCGCTCTCGGTGTCGGCGGCGAGATCGCGGTAGATCCCCCAGTGCTGGTGGGCGTCGACGACGCCAGGGAAAGCGAGCAGGCCGTCGGCATCGATCACCCGCGTCCGGTCGTCGACGGGCAGGTTCGGGCCGATCGCGTCGATCGTGCCCCCGGAGATCGCGATGTCGAGGGGTTCGGGACTCTCCGAAAATGGGCCGTGCGGACGTACTACGCGGGCATTGCGGATCAGCAGTTCGGTCGCGGGCACAGCAACCCTCCAAGTTTCTCTGTGCGAAACAGTATTTCCACTTTGGCGATCATCGCAGTAGCATGCGCTGGTAGTCAATGTCGTGAGCTCCCTCACCGTTTCGGTACGGGAAACGCTCGCGGCGTGAAGGAGTGAGCAATGGTGCAGTCGCTAGCCGGAATCCGGGTGCTCGATGTGGCGACGCTGTTCGCCGGCCCACTGGCGGCCACCCTGCTCGCCGATTTCGGCGCCGACGTCATCAAGATCGAGCATCCCCAAGGCGATCCGGTGCGCAGCCACGGCGCCCAGCGCAACGGGGTCGGGCTGTGGTGGAAGATGCTCGGCCGCGGCAAGAAGTCGGTGACGTTGTATCTCGGCTCGCCGCAGGGCCAGGAGATCTTCCGGCGCATGGTCGCCGACGCGGATGTGGTGATCGAGAACTTCCGGCCAGGCACCCTCGAGCGATGGGGACTCGGCTACCCCGAACTGCGTGCCATCAACCCACGCCTGGTGCTGGCACGGGTCACCGCATTCGGCCAGTTCGGACCCTACGCGCGACGGCCCGGCTTCGGCACGCTCGCCGAGGCGATGAGCGGTTTCGCGGCCGTGACCGGTGAACCGGATGGCCCGCCCACCCTGCCACCCTTCGGGCTCGCTGACGGAATCGCTGCCCTGACAACAGCTTTCGCGATCATGACCGCACTTCGTGCCCGCGAGCACGACGGTCACGGCCAGCAGGTCGACCTCGCCATCATCGAACCGATCCTGACCCTGCTCGGCCCACAGATCATCGCCTACGACCAACTCGGCGAGCTACAACCCCGGATGGGCAATCGGTCATCGAACAACGCGCCGCGCAACACCTATCGCACCGCCGACGGGGGCTGGGTCGCGGTCTCCACCAGCGCGCAATCGGTCGCCGAACGGGTGGTGCGGTTGGTCGGACGACCCGATTTCATCGACCGCCCCTGGTTCGCCTCCGGCAGCGAAAGGGCCGGGCACGCCGATGAACTGGATGCGGCGGTCGGCGGCTGGATCGCACAGCACAGCACCCAGGAGGTGATACACGCCTTCGACAATGCCGAGGCCGCGGTGGCGCCGATCTATACCGCCGCCGATGTGCTGGCCGACCCGCAGTTCCGGGCTCTCGGATCGATCATCTCGCTGCCTGACGACGAGCTGGGCCAGGTGCGTATGCAGAACATCCTGTTCCGACTGTCGGAGACGCCAGGCGAAATACGGTGGACCGGGCCGCCTTTGGGCGCGCACACCGACGACGTACTCAGTCGCTACGGCGTCGACGCGAGCGACCTCGCCGAGCTTCGCGCTGCCGGGGTGATCCGATGACAACGACACCACGATCACAGGAGTCCGCCATGCCCGAAGAAGCCGCCATCGATCCGTTGATCGTGGCCGTGCGAGGCGATATCCGGTTGATCGAGTTGGGGCAGCCCTTCTTCACCGGCATGCCGTGCTCGCCGAATCATCCCGGCTTCCGCATGACGTTGGCCCGCAGACACGGTGACATGGTGCGTGCCGACGGCGGCTCGGCCGCCAACGAGATCATCGTGACCGGCGGACATGTCGGCACCCACATCGACGCGCTCAGCCACGTCAGCCACAACGGCGCGCTGCACGGCGGGGTCGACGCGCAGGAGGCCCAGCGTGGCGGCAAGTTCAGCGCGCACGGCGCCGAACATCTGCCCGGCATGCTGCGCCGCGGCGTTCTGCTCGACATCGCTCGGGTGCACGAGACCGACACCCTCCCCGGTGGCTACGAGATCACGGTGGACGATCTGGCAGCGGCGGCCCGGCAGGCACGAGTCCAGGTGACGGCGGGCGACGTCGCGCTGATCCGCACAGGATGGTCGCAGCTGTTCGACGAACCCGGCGCCTACCTGGGCCAGGCAACCGGCGTCCCGGGGATCGGCGTCGACGCGGCCCACTGGCTCGCCGATCACGAGGTGTCGGCGACCGGTTCCGACACCACTGCCTACGAGTGCATAGCGCCGGGGGCAGGCCACAGCATCTTGCCGGTGCACCGGGTGCTGCTCGTCGATTCCGGCATCTACATCATGGAGCACCTCGCGCTGGAGGATCTCGCCGATGCCGGGATCAGCGAATTCGCTTTCCTGCTCGCCCCTTTGCGCATTGTTGGCGGCACCGGCTCCCCTATTCGCCCGCTCGCGGCGGTCAGCCGATGAACGACGCCACCATCGTGGCGCGAGTGGCCGCCTTCGCCGCATCGGCGCGCGAGCGTGGCGTCGGGGACGAGCTGCGCGCCAACGCCGCGCAGCGAGTGCTCGATGTGCTGGGCAACAGCATCGCCGCGCTCGGGACGTCACCGGTACACGCCGTGCGCACGGTGATCACGGAGTGGGGCGGCGCACCTCGGGCCACGGCACTCGGCCTGCCCGGTCGCTGGCCCGATGCGAGTGCCGCGCTACTCGGCGGGACACTCGCGCATGCCATGGATTTCGACGACACTCATCTGCCCTCGGTCTTGCATCCCTCGGCGACGGTAGTGCCTGCCGCCCTCGCGGTCGCCGAATCCCGCCATGCCGATGGTGCCGCGCTGCTGGATGCCATCGCCGTCGGGGTGGAAATCGCGGTCCGCGTCGGCATGGCGGGCTACAACGAAGCGCTGGGCAATTCGGTCTTCTTCGAACGGGGGCTGCACGCGACCGCCATCTGCGGCGCCCTCGGTGGCGCCGCGGCCGCTGCGATGCTGTCCGGCGCCGATGCCGACGGCATCGCCCACGCGATCGGCATCGCGGCGAGTATGGGATCGGGGCTACTAGAAGCCAACCGCACCGGCGGCACGGTGAAGCGGGTGCACTGCGGGTGGGCCGCACACTCCGCGGTCACCGCCGCCGCCCTCGCGCGCGCCGGGTTGACCGGGCCGCCGACGGTCTTCGAGGGACGATTCGGGCTACTGCAAGCGTTCTGCGGCGAGCAGAGCAACCCGGCCGCGATCCTCGACGGTCTCGGTACCCGCTGGGAGCTGCCCGGCGTGTTCTTCAAGCCCTACCCCTGCAACCATTTCACCCACGCGGGCATCGACGCGGCCCTGCGCCTCCGCGCCGACGGCATCACCGCCGACGATATCGAGCGCCTCGAACTCGGTGTGCCGACCGCGGTATCGCGCACCATCGGCGAACCGCACGCCGACAAGATCCGCCCGAAATCGGGCTACCACGCCGCCTTCTCCGGTCCGTACACCGTAGCGGCAGCACTCCTCGGCGGCGGCGGCCTGGGCGTGTTCCACCAAGACTTCACCGATGCGGCGGCCGCGGACCCCGCCCGGCTCGCCCTCGCGGCTCGGGTCACCTGTGTCGCGGATCCGCGCTGCGACGCGATCTTCCCTCAGCAGTTCCCCGCTGTCCTCACGGCCTGGTTGCGCGACGGTCGCGTCCGTACCGAGCGCGTCGAGGTGAACCGGGGTGGTCCCGGTAATCCGCTGTCCGCAGACGAACTCGCTACCAAGTTCCGGCTCAACACCGAACGCACCTTCTCCGGCGAGCAGGCCGACGAAATCAGCAAGGCGGTCGCCGATCTGGCGAGTCAGCCCGATCTGGACGCTCTGATGGCGCTGCTGCGCGAGGCGCGGTAGCGACGCCCCCGCGCGAGACTGTGCCCGCGGGGAGCGCTGCGTGCGACAACAACGATTACGCGTCGACCGGTGCGGTTCCGGCCGGTTCCGGGAACAGACCGGCCCGTCCGAGGAGAGCGGGCACCGGCTGCCCGAGCAATTCGCCCAGCCACGAACCGGTTTCGATGACCCGCTCGAGCTGGACGCCGGTCTCGATGCCCATCCGGTCCAGTGTGTACAGCAGATCCTCGGTGGCGATATTGCCCGTCGCGGCGGGTGCGAAGGGGCAGCCGCCGATGCCACCGGTGCTGGTATCCAGGATGCCGACACCGGCGTTCAGCGCCGCAACGGCATTGGCGTAGCCGGTGTTTCGGGTGTTGTGGAAATGAAACCGCAGGTCCGCATCAGGGGCGATCCTCGCCACGCCGGTGGCGAGCGCGCTGACTTGATCCGGGATGCCGACGCCGATCGTGTCGGCGAGGGCGATCTCCTCGGGTTGCGCCTCGGCGACTCGGCGCACGAGTTCCAGCGCCGCCGATTCGGCGACGTTTCCCTCGAAGGGACAGCCGAACGCCGCGGCGATCGTCACCGTGCGGCGCACCCCCGCCTCTTTCGCTCTGGCCGCCAACGTCATCCAGCGCTCGATCCCCTGCTCGGTCGAGCAGCCCTGGTTGCGCAGGCTGAACGAATCCGTGGCGACGACCACCACATTGATCTCGTCGACACCCGCCGCCAGCGCGCGATCCAAGCCGCGGTCGTTGAATATCAGCCCGGCGTAGGACACGCCGTCGATCCGTGGCACTCCCGCCATGACGGCCTCCGCATCCGCCATCTGCGGCACCCGCTTCGGGTGGACGAAGCTGACCGCCTCGATCCGGCGCAGTCCGGCGTCGACGCTGCGTTGGATCAGCCGAATCTTGTCCTCGACCGTGATGACGACCGGCTCGTTCTGTAGGCCGTCCCTCGGCGCGACCTCGACCAACGTGACGTTCACAGATCCTCCAGATTGCTGTCGACACAACGCTCCCGGCGCGGGGCAGCCGAGCCATCTTGCCGGTCTGTTCCGCTACGGGATACATTGTATCCAAGCTGGCGGTTCGCGATATGTCCACCGCGACATCGACGCAGGCACCACGGAATGGAGACGACCACATGGCAGTCGAGGCGACAACACCGACAGGTCCGCTTGCCGACCTGCGGGTAGTGGAGATGGGTCAGCTGCTCGCCGGACCGTTCGCCGGCCAGCTGCTCGGCGATCTCGGCGCCGAGGTGATCAAGCTGGAATCCCCCGGCACCGGCGATCCGATGCGGCAGTGGGGCCGGGAGCAGTCGGCGGGCAAGTCGCTGTGGTGGCCGGTGGTGGCCAGGAACAAGAAGTCGGTGACCTGCAACCTTCGCGATCCCGGCGGGCAGCAGCTGGCACGGCAGCTGATCGAGCGCGCCGATATCGTGATCGAGAACTTCCGGCCCGGCACCATGGAACGCTGGGGCCTCGGATTCGACCGGCTCCGCGAGCACAATCCCGGGCTGATCATGGTGCGTGTCACCGGATACGGCCAGTCCGGGCCGTACTCGCCGCGCGCCGGATACGGCTCCATCGGGGAGGCCATGGGCGGAATCCGCTATGTGACCGGCGATCCCGACCATGCCCCGGCCCGAGCGGGCATCTCGCTCGGCGACTCGCTCGCCGCGGTCTTCGCCACCATCGGCACCCTCGCGGCGGTGCACCACCGCGCGAATACCGGGCGCGGCCAGATGGTGGACTCGGCCATCTACGAGGCGGTGCTCGCGATGATGGAGTCACTTCTCCCCGAATTCGCGGTCACCGGGTATCAGCGCGAGCGCACCGGATCGGTGCTGCCGAATGTCGCACCCAGCAATATCTACCCCACCCTCGGTGGCGAGATGATCCTGGTCGCCGCGAACCAGGACACCGTCTTCGCCCGCCTCGTCAAGGCCATGGGCCGCCCCGAACTCGCGACCGACGAACGGTATTCGACACACAACGCCCGCGGCGCCCGGATGACCGAGTTGGACGACCTGATCGCCGCGTGGACCGCGACGTTCGAGACCGAGGAGCTGCTCGCGCAGCTGCACGCGGCGGGCGTACCAGCGGGCCGGATCTTCACCGCGCGAGATATGTTCACCGACCCGCACTTCGCCGCGCGCGAGGCCATCGTCCGACTCGCGCATCCGGAGTTCGGCGAGCTGCCGATGCAGAACGTCTTCCCGAAACTGAGCGAGACCCCGGGATCGGTGCGCCATCCCGGCCCGGAGCTCGGCGAACACAACCAGGATGTCTACGGCGGCCTGCTCGGTCTCGACGAGAAGGCCATCGGCCGACTCGCCGCCGACGGCGTCATCTGAGAAGGAGGCCGCCATGACCGATCGTGCGGGCGAATACCGTCGCTCCGGCTACAGCGCGCGCCTCGGCGCGGGCAACTCCCCCGCCGTGCTGGTGGTCGACATCTGCGCCGCCTACGTCACCGACGGCTCACCGCTGCGCGCACCGGTGGAGGACGCGGTGCGCGCCGCCGCTGCCGTGGTCGCGCGGGCACGAGAATCCGGACTGCCGGTGATCTTCACCCGGGTCCGTTTCGAGCCGAATGGTCCCGACGGCGGGCTGTTCCGTCGCAAGGTACCCGTGCTCCGGGTCTTCGAGCAGGGCAATCCGCTCGGCGACTTTCTCGACGACCCGGCACCGGCCCCCGGTGACGTGGTCATCACCAAGCAGTACCCGAGCGCATTCCACGCAACTCCGCTGGCGGCGACGCTGGCCGCTCAGCGCATCGACACCCTCGTCATCGTCGGTCTCACCACCAGCGGTTGCGTGCGCGCCTCGGCGACCGATGCGATGCAGCACGGTTTCCGACCACTGGTCGTCGCCGACGCCTGCGGCGATCGTGACGCCGCCCTGCACGAGGCCAACCTCACCGACCTCGACATCAAGTACGCCGATGTCCTCGGCCTCGAGGAAGCCCTCGCGGTACTGCGCTGAACCGGAGCCCTCGGATCGACTGATGGTTCCGCCGCTTTACTCGGCGACGGAACCATCAGCACCGCACTGTGTTTCAGCGCAATTCGATGGTCACCGTGGGGTCGGATCCCGCGGCGGCGCGATCGATGCACTCGCGCGCCTCGGCATCACCGAGCTGGGCGCGGAACCACAGTGCGGTCCACCGCGCGGCGGCGTACACCGACTGATCACGAGGCATGGTCGACTCGTGCAGGTCGGGTACGGCGCCGGGCGGGTTGTTCTGATCGATGAGGCCGAAGTGGTTCGCCCCGACAAGTCTCACGAAGGCCGCGGCCGGTGCGCCGGTCAATCGGGTGAAGGTGTCGTAGGCCTCGACGGGTTCGGAGACACCGTCGAGTGTGCCGTTGATCAGCATCGTCGGAATGTCGTTCACCCGCACCGGATCCACACTTGCGCCGATCGTGGTGTTGGTGCCGTGGCCGACGATCGCGCGCAGTTCGGGCGGGTGCCGATACGACACACCGAAGCAGAACGGCAGCTGGCATCGGTTCGCGGCAGCGTAGAGGGCCGTCGCGCCACCGAAGGAATGCCCGGCGGCCACCAGGGTTTCCGGGTCGATGACGGTTCGCACCGGTGAGGACGGGTCCCCCGGTTGAGCGTGCGCCCACGCCGCGATATCGGTGAGCGAGTATTCACTGGCCAGGCTGCGGTCGACGAACGGCAGCGGGTAGTGCTCGGGAATCACCACCACGAAGCCGTATCCGGCGAGTTCGGTGGCGAACCGACCGTAGTACTCGCGCTTGACGTCAGCGCCGGGCAGCACCGCCGCCACCGGTAGTGCGCGATCGGCGCCCAGCGGATACCAGACCGTGGTCGCGTCACCGGCGACGTGGGTCTCGAAGTGGGCGACGCCGAGCTCGGCGGAGGCGGGTGCTGGTGTTGTCACAGTCACCGAGAGCAGACAGAAGACGGTCAGGAAGAAGGCGCGCATGGAGCCCCCCGTTTCGTTTGCAGAAACAGCGTTTCGGTATGAAACTAAGGCGGAACGGTACTTGGAAACACTGTTTCCCGAAAGTCGAGGACGAGGATTCCCATGGGCCAACATCCGCACGGTTGGTGGATCGTGCTGCACCTGACGCTGTTCGTGTTCTGGCTCGGCGGCGATCTCGGCGTGTTCTATTCCAGCCGGTCAGTGATCGATCCGGCGCTCAGTCCGCCCGCCCGCGCCACGGCGCTGACGATCATGAGCGGCTTGGATCTGGCGCCGAAGGTCTGCCTGGTCCTGTTCCTACCCAGCGGAATCACGCTGATGGCACTGGAGCCACACGGTGCGAGCCTGTTCGGCATCGCCCTGTTTCCCTGGTGGTCGGTCGTGCTGGTGTGGATCTTCGCCGCGGGCTGGTTGGCGCTGGCGGTGCAGGCACACCGCACGCACGGGAAAGTCGCCTCGATCCGTCGCGCCGACCTCACCATCCGGATCGCGGTGATCGCGGCCATGACCGGAGCAGGCGGCTACGCCCTGCTGGCGAGCGAGCCGTTCGGCGTCACGACCAACCCACGCTGGCTCGGCGCGAAAATTCTGCTGTACACCCTGGCGATCGCCGCGGGGCTCGGCATCCGAATGACCTTGCGGCCCTTCGGTGCGGCCTTCGGCACCCTGATGACCGAGGGGTCGAGCGAGGCCGTCGAGCGCACCTTGCGGCGCAGCGTCGACGGTTGCCTCCCCTATGTGTGGCTGATCTGGGGCAGTGTGCTCGCGGCGGCGGCACTCGGCGTCGTCAAGCCCGGTGCCCAGCTGTGAGACGTGGCTACGCCGTGTAGCCCAATTGGGCCGAGATCGCCCCGGCCGCCTTCAGCAGCATCGGAACACAGTCGGCCATGCGCGGCTGGAAGCGCGAGAGCGGACCGCACACACTGATCGCGGCGACGACCCCACCGTCGTGGTCGAGGATCGGCGCGGCGATGGAGGCCGCCCCGATCTGACGCTCTCCCATCGAGATCGCATGACCACGCTTCTTCGTGGCGTTCAGTTCCGTGCGCAACTTGCGGGCCGACGTGATCGTCGCGTCGGTGAACGCGGTCAGCTCGTGCCTGCTCAGATATTCGTCGATCTCCTCCTTGCGCAGGAACGCCAGGATCACCTTGGAGGAACTGCCCGCGTACAGCGGGTACGGCACACCGAGCACGACCTCCATCCGCAATTCCTGATCCGGCACCACCTGATCCACGTACAACCTGGTGTCGCCGCGGCGAATCGACAGGGTGGCGGTCTCGCCGGTCACCGACGCCAGCCTGCGCAGCTCCGGCGCGGCCATCACCCGAAGATCGGTGCGCGCCAGATACGCCCGGCCGAGCGCGATGGCGGCATGTCCGAGTGCGTAACGCCGAGTAGCCGGTTCGAGGGTGATGAGGTCGCGATTGCGCAGCGCGGTGAGAATCCGGTGCACCGCGGCCTTGGTGATACCGAGTTCGGTGGCGATCTCGGTGACGCCGAGGTCGGGCCGGCCGCTACGGCCGAACAGCAGCAGCACATCCATGGCGCGTTCGACCGCGGCGATCGACCGGCTCTGGTTGTCGGATTCGATTTCGGGCACAACGACAGTCTAAGTGGTCGATTTCCCGATGGGAAACACCATCCCCATCGGGATGACGCTTGCGTCGAGTCGGTATCGAGCGTTACCGTGAGTGGAACAATGTTTCCACTATCGAAACGGATGTCCAGGTGGAGCCGAACATTCTCCGCGCGGTCCTGGCCCAATGGGCCAGCGGCGTCGTGGTCGTCACCACCGCCAGGGCCGACGGCGGCCGACACGGCATGACGGCCAGTTCGTTCACCAGCGTGTCCCTCGACCCGCCGCTCATCTCGATCTGCCTCGCTTCCACGAGCACGACCTGCCGAATGATCCGCGAGAGCGGTATTTTCGCGGTCAACGTCCTCGGGCACGATCACGAGGCCATCGGCAGACGCTTCGCGTCCATCGCCGGGTCCGCACCAGCGGATCGCTTCGCCACCGGGCATTGGGACACCGCTCGCACCGGCGCGGCGGTATTGACCGACGCCGTCGCGTGGCTCGATTGCGCTCTCACCGACTGCCACACCGCGGGCGACCACACCATCGTCGTCGGGTCCGTGCAGGATGCCGCGACGCCCCGGCCCGCCGCGCCACTCATCTACCACGACCGTAACTACCACGAGGGGATCATCCGATGATCGGTGCACGACTCGTCGAGGACATGACCGACGCCGAACGCGCACGCGCACAACGGGTCGACGACGTGCTGCCTGTCCTGCGCGCGGCCGCCGAGGAAGCCGATCGGCTCGGCACTTTCCCACCCGGCCACGTCGAACTGTTACGCGCGGCCGGGCTGCTCGGGCTGGTGGTACCAGAGAAGTACGGCGGACTCGGCGGCACCCTGCGTGATCTGGCCGCCGCCACCTTCGCGATGGGTACCGCCTGCCCTTCCACCGCGCTGGCGTTCTTCTTCCACAACACGAGCGCCTCCCGCGGCCTGCTCCCGCTGGAGGCCATCGATGCCGGACTGTTCGCCGACGACGAGATCCCCGTCGTGCGGGCCTTCGCCGAGAAGGTCCTCACTCGTATGGCCGAAGGCACGTGGCTCGCGAACTTCGCCTCTGAAGCGATCAAGACTGCCGCCGCGAACATCACCATCGCCACCACCGCCCGCAAGGTCGAGGGCGGCTGGATCCTGCAGGGCGAGAAGTCATTCGGCTGCGCGACCGGAGTGGCCGACTTCTACCTGACCTCGGCCAAGCTCGAGGGATACGACACCGCCGAGGGGCTGGCGACCTTCTTCGTGCCCCGCGACGCGCCGGGGGTGAGCGTGCGGGCGCCCTGGGACGGGCTCGGCATGCGGGCCACCGCCAACAACGGCATTCGACTCGACGAGGTCTTCGTCCCCGAGGACGAAGCCTTGGCGGTGCCCGGCGCGTTCGCGAAGATGCTCACCATGAGCAGAGGCAGTTTCGTCGGCAACCAGCTCGCCATCGCGGCGGCCTACACCGGCTGCGCGCAGAATGTCTACGACGAGATGCTCGCGGCGACGACCACGAAGACCTTCGCCGATACCGGCGAACCGATCGCTTCCTCGCCGGTGCACCAGGTCCTCATCGGTGAGATGACACGACACTTGCAGACCGCCTACCTCTGGTTGCGCTATCAGCTGACCGTGGAAACCGCGGAGCCGCCGTTCAAACCGAAGTCGGAGGTGTTCACCCAGTGGCGTCTCGGCAAGGGCGCGGTGACCGAAGCCTGCTTCCAGGTCGCGCTCGGCGCGTTCAAGGCGGGCGGCACGTCCGCGGCGGGGATGAGCGGGGTGGCCGGGCGCGCACTGCGCGATCTGGCCATGGGATTGGTGATGACCTTCCCGGCCGAGCGCGGCATGCTCGAGGTCGCCCGCATCGTGACCGACGCCAAGGCGAACGAATTGTTCGCCACCGCACCGACGAAGGCGGACCGATGACAGCCCAACTCCCCGACATCGCCGACCTGATCGATGGGGAATGGGGCACCCCGGCCGTGGATCTCGCTGTCGCGCTGGAAGATCCGGCCACCGGGAAACCCATCAGCAGGGCGGTCGCGACGGCGACCGAGCGCGTCGAGCGGGCCATCGCGGTGGCCGATGCGGCGGCGGGACGGATCACCCCCGACATGCTCGACGCGATCGCCACCGGCTTGGACAAGCGGCTGCCCTGGATCACGGAGCTGGATACGCGCGCGACCGGCGTCCCGATCGCCCAGACCTCGCTGCTCGGTGCGATCGTTTCCGGATCGTTTCGGCTCGCGGCCGAGCAGCTGCGCACCGGAGCACTGCGCCAGGACCGCGACGGGGTCGAGGTGCATCGGCTGCCACTCGGCCCTGCCCTGTGCCTGGTGCCGTGGAACGCGCCCGCGCCCATGGCCGCCCATAAAGTCGCCAACGCGCTCGCCGCCGGTTGCCCGGTGATCCTCAAGGTCAGCGAACTCGCTCCCTACAGCTCGATGGCACTGGCGGAGGCGATCGCCGAACACGTGCCCGCCGGCATGTTCCAGCTGGTGCAGGGTGGTGCGGAGGTGGGCGCACAACTCGTCGCCGCGCCCGAGATCAAGGCGGTCTCGTTCACCGGCGGTCTCGGCGGCGGACGTTCGGTCGCCACCGCGTCCGCCGGGATGTTTCGCCCCTGCCAGCTCGAGCTCGGCGGCAACAATCCACTCGTGGTACTGCCCGACGCCGATATCGCTACCGCCGCGCGGATGGCCGCCGAACTGCTGACCACCCTGAACGGCCAATGGTGCCGGGCACTGGGCAGATTGATCCTGCCCGCCGACCGGGCCGAGGAATTGGTCGACGCGATCGGTCGACACCTCGCCGGACTTCGGGTCGGTGACCCCCTGGATCCGTTGACCGAGTTCGGGCCGCTCCTGCATTCGAAACATGTTCAGACCGTGCGTCGATCGTTCCTCGACCGCGAAGTCCGCACCTTCGGCGCGGTGCCGGAAGCCGGCAACTTCCTCGCCCCCGCACTACTCGACGGTGATCTGCCGGATGAGGTCTTCGGTCCGGTGGCCGGTGTCCTCACCTATCACCGGGTCGAGGAGGCGGTAGCGCTGGCCAATGCCGTGCCCTACGGCCTGGAGGGCTACGTCTGCGGTGCGGACGAACAACACGCGCTCGGCATCGCTCGACAGATCCGCGCCGGTGAGGTGAAGGTGAACGGCTCGTCCATCATGAGCCTGCACCTGATGACGCCGCGTCCCGCGTGGGGGCTGTCCGGACTCGGCGAGGAGGGCACGGCGGAGACGCTGCGCTTCTTCACCGGTGCTCGCGTCGTCGGCGTCGAAGGTCGCTTCGCCCTGCACACCTCATGAGCAAGCCCACCGTTGTCGTCGTCGGCGCCGGGCCGGTCGGGCTCACCGCCGCTCTCACGCTCGCCCGCCGGGGTTTCCCGGTCACCGTGCTCGAACAGGGCGACGAACTGGCCACCGAGTCGCGCGCCTCCACCTTTCATCCACCGACCCTCGAGATGCTGCGAGACCTCGGTGTCCTCGATGCGTTGTTACGCAAGGGCATCCGCGCGTCGACCTTCCAGTACCGGGAGCGCGGCGGCGGCGAGATCGCCACCCTGGATCTCGACGTGCTGGCCGAGGACACCCCCTTCCCGTTCCGCGTGCAGTGCGAACAGAGCACACTCACGCCGATCCTGCTCGATGCCCTGGGCGCCGTAGCCGATGTCCGGTTCGGCCACCCGGTGAACGGGTTGCTCAGTACCGCCGATTCGGTGGTGCTGCGTACCGCGAAGGGGCCGGTCCGCGCGGATTGGGTGATCGGCGCCGACGGTGCGCATTCCGCTGTCCGGCGCGGCCTCGGCGTCGAATTCGGTGGCAGCACCTACCCGGAACGGTTCCTGGTCGCCTCGGTCGATGAGGACCTGGCCGCCGCACTACCGGGTATCGCGCCGATCAACTATGTCTTCGACCCGGACGAGTGGCTGGTGCTGCTGCGCACCCCACAACACTGGCGAGTGCTGTTGCCGACTCCGGTCGACACCGATGACGAGGACGAATTGCGGCGGCTGCCGGAGCGACTGGCGGCGGTTGTCGACCTCGGCAGACCGTGGCGGCTGGCCCACGCCTCGCTCTACCGGGTGCATCAGCGGGTCACCGACCGATTCCGATACGGCAAGGTCCTGCTGATGGGCGATGCGGCCCATGTCAACAACCCGCTCGGCGGGATGGGCATGAACAGCGGAATCCACGATGCGGTCCAGCTGGCGTCCGCGCTGTCCGATGTCCTCGAGGGCGGCCCGGAAGCCCAGCTCGACGAGGTGGCGACGCACCGTCGAAACGTTGCCGTCGACCATGTTCAGCGCATCAGTCACAACAACTGGAACCGGATGCGTGACCGCGACGCCGGCTACCGCGAGCACCTGCGCGAACTGGCCGCCGATCCGGTCGCCGCGCGCGCCTATCTACGGCGGGCCTGCCTGCTCGACTCGCTGGAGATCCGGCCGTGAGAATCGATCGCGAGAATCCGGCCCACCCGCGCGAGATCGTCGGCACCGTGACCTCGACCGCACCGGACGCGGTCGAGGCCGTGGTACGCGCGGCACATGCCACGTTTCGCGAATGGTCGCGATGCCCACCCGAGACCCGCTTCGCCGCGCTCGGCACCGCCGCGGACGCACTCGATGACCGCGGTGCCGACCTGGCGATCCTGCTGGCGCGCGAGACCGGTAAACCCGTCACCGATTGCCGGGGCGAAATCGGCTTCGCCGCACACTATCTGCGCTGGGTACGCGGCCATGCGGCCGAGGTCTTGCGTACGCGCACAACAGACGACGCGCACGGCCGAATCACCTTGACCGCGAGACCTTTCGGAGTGGTCGCCGCCATCACCCCCTGGAACGCCCCGATCATTCTCTCGATGCTCAAGCTGGGTCCCGCACTCGCCGCGGGCAATGCGGTCGTGCTCAAACCGTCGCCACTGGCACCGCTCACCGTCACCGCCGCGGCCGAACTACTGCCCGCCACGACAGTGATCCATGGCGGCCCGGATACCGTGCACGCGCTGATCGCGCACCCGCTGGTGCGCAAGGTCGCCTTCACCGGTGGCGAGGATGCCGGGCGCGCGATCGCCGCCGCCGCCGGACGCGCGATCAAGCCGGTGACGCTGGAGCTCGGCGGTAACGACCCGGCAGTGTTCCTGGACGACTTCGCCCTGTCCCCAGCGGATTTCGAACGCCTGGTCCTCGCCTCCTTCGCCACGGCGGGCCAGGTGTGCATGGCCGCCAAACGGCTGTACGTTCCGCAGACTCGGCTGACCGAGTTCGTCGAGTCCTATATCGCTGCCGCACAGCGCATCCTGACCGTCGATGATCCGCTGGACGACGATGTCACCATGGGCCCGGTAGCCACCACGGCGGCCGCCGAGCGCGTACGCGGACTCGTCACCGATGCCAGGAATCGGGGCGCCGACATCGTCACGCTCGCCACCGCGCCGACCTCGGAGGGCTATTTCCTCGACCCGATCCTCGCGCTCGGGGTCCCCGACGACGCCGACCTCGTTCGCCTGGAGCAGTTCGGCCCGGCCGTCCCGCTGCTCACCTATCGTGACGAAGCCGAAGTCTTGGCCAGGGCAAACGATTCCGACCTCGGCCTGGCCGCCTCGGTATGGTCGGCCGACGAAGACCGCGCCTGCGCGTTCGCCGCTCGCATCGAGGCAGGCTTCACCTTCATCAACACCCACAACCGCACCGGCATGTCCCTGCGGGCCCCGTTCGGCGGTATCAAGAACAGCGGCTTCGGTCGCGAGTACGCCGAAGAGGGCCTGCGCGAGTACGTCCAGACGACCGTGACGCACGCTCCGGGCGCCTTCCGCGCCGACGGCGCCGGACTGCCCGCGGGGGCCTATCCCACCACGGCGCGCCCGTAGCGAAACATCCCGGAGGGACGGCCGTCTGAGCGCGGGTTACCTCCGATAGTCCACGACGGCTCGACCGGCCAGCCGGGGGACGAGCCATCGGGCGACCTCCCGGTGCGCCGGATGCTGTTGGTAGGCAGCCAATTCCGCCTCGGAGGTGTGCGTGGTGGTCAGGCACAGGTCATAGGAGACCGGCGTATCGAGTTCGTCGAGGACGACGGTGAGCGAACGGATGTGTGGGACAGTGCCGTCGAGGCCCGACAGCAGAGCACTTGCCTGGCGCGCATCAGCTCGATGCTGGAACTTCATCAGCACGATATGGGTCAGTACCTGGTCGTTTGTCGGCATCGGGGTCCTCCGTTCGCGGATCGGCCGGACGGCACGGCGGCGACAAACCTCCGTGCCGTCCGGGGATTCAGTTGTTTCGGCCGCGCCTGCGTACCACGAGGGCTACGGCGACCGCGGCGATCACCACCACGCCGGCGGCGATGCCGACCGTCATGGCGGTATTGCTGTCTGCGTCCTCGGACTCGGCCTCGGCCGTATCGGTCGCGGTCACCGGTGTTCGGGCGGCGGGGCCGAAGGTCAACGGCACCGAGGCGAGGATCTCGGTCGCGTTCGTCAGGCTGGTGACGCTGATCGTGCAGGCACCGGGGGCCGAGGCGCAATCGGCGGTACCGACGGTGGCTACCAGGGTGATCGCCTCTTTGCCGGGGTTGGGTTGCCACCGCCCCTGCCCGTCGGCGGCGCCGAGCATCGAGCCGGCGAGATGACAGTCCGCGGGACCGGTGATCTGCGGTTTGCACTGCCCGACCGCCACCGCGGGCATATTCGCGGGCAGTCCGTCCAGCGTCACGGTGACGGTCTGCCCGGCCGCCAGTCCGGTGGACTGACTCACCTGCAAGGTAGGTGCGGCCGTCGCCGGGGTCGCACTCCAGATCGCGGCGACCGCGACGGCCCCGAGAATCCCGAGCGGGGTACCGATGCGTTTCATATCTTCCTCCTGATGGATTTCACAATCGCCGCCGATCGGCGAGGGCACTACCGGCGACGATCACCAGCAAGCCCGCGGTTACCGCCCACAGCACGGTGGACGGGCCTTCGGTATCGGAGTCCGAGCGCAGCGCGGCAGCCGGGGCGGGGGCCGGTGGAGTCGGCGGGCCGGAACCCGCGAAAGCCACCGATACCGCAGCCGAATTGGCTGCGATGACCGAGGGTGGTTCGGTGCCCGGCAGCGGTGCGGCCGCGATCACGCACTGCTGCTGAGTGCAGTCGATGGCGTGGAACGTGTGGTGCGCGGTCAACGTCAGCGGGCCGAAGGTGCCGTCCCCACCGATATTGACGAAGGTCGCGCCGCCGTCGAGATCACAGTCCTTCAGCCCATTGGTGAAGCCCTGTTTACACATACCCACCGCGACCGCCGCCAGACCGGCTCGAAAGCCGCTGCCGCTGACAGTGATTCGCTGTCCTTCGGTCAGGTCGGCGCTCGCGCTGACCTGTATCGCGGCGGGCTCCTGCGCGAATGCCGCTGCCGGAAAGCCGATCAGACATCCGCCGAGCACTGCGGCCGCGGCCGCTCGGGTCATCGTGGCGAAACCATTCACGGCGCGCCTCCTTCGTTGATTGAGCTGAGCACGCCCTGCGGAGGTGATGCGGCGTGGTCGCGCCTGCCGCCGAGCCGGGCCGCGACGAGTACGCAGGCGGCCAGCACGGTCAGCGCAGATCCGGTACCGATGACCCGACCGAGCAGATCGACGAGTCCCAGCCCGGCAAAACCCGCGATCGCCGTGACAACGGCGGTCGCGGCGGCCCGATCGGCGTGCAGGGACATCTCCCCGTCGAGGGCCGTCATCGCACGTGCCGCCGCCGTCAGGGTCACAGCCAGCCCGACCGTCAGCAACACCGGCCCCGATGCGGTCGCCACGAGCACCGGTCCGCCTGCCGCCAGGATCAACAGCACGGGCACGGCGGCCGGTCGACGCCCCGGCAGCGCGAGCACGAATACCGCGGGTGCGGCAGCGAACGCCAGCCAGGTGAGTTGCTCGGCTCCGAACTCGTTCCAGCGGAACAACAGCAGATGCAGCGCGGGCAGCACGGTGCCCCCGACCACGAGTCCTTCGGCGACATATCCCGACAGCGCGGGACGTGGCACCGCGCCGATTGTGGCAGGGCGGCGCGAAATCGGTGCTTCGGCGAGGCGTGCTCGCAGGAGTCCAGTGCTCGCACCGAGGACGGCGGTCAGCGCCCCTGCGGCGATCACACCGGCTCCGGGATTCTCGTAGTACCGGCCGGCCAGCAACGCGGCGACGGCCAGTCCCGCTGTCGCCGCGGCGTGCATGACGACAAAACTCTGGCGTCCGAGATCGGCTGCGAGAGTGCGGCCGGCGACCAGCAGCGGCCCGGTGAGGGTACCGGCCACCAGCACCGCGACGGCGAACACCGCGACGGTATCCGCGGCGCCCGCCACCAGAACGGCGATGCCCGCGAGAACACCACACACACTTGCCATTTCGACCGAAGAACGCACACGCCACAGACACAGCAACGCGGCGAACAGACCCAGCACCGCACCGGTGAGCACGATGTAGCCGACCACTGCGCCGGGCACTCCGACCATACCGCCCAGGGGTTTGGCGAGCAGCACCAGCTGCCCACCGGCGACCGGTCCGGCGGCGACTGCGCAGAGGGCGGCCGACACGGATGCGCGATGTCTCGTCATCCTCAACCTCCACTCATGTTCCGCTGAGCGAAACACAGTTTCACGATTGCCACATTGAACCCGCGGTGCCGACCACTGTCAAGACAGACCAGAAGAAGCGGGATTTCAACGAATTACGGGCGCGTGAAATGTCGAACCACCCCTGGACAGATCCTTCACAGGGGTACAGAATCAGGGCACTGTTGGAAACAGCGTTTCGTTGTACGAAACGCTGCACGAGTGAGAGGGTCCGAGTTCATGACCCGAGTCGCGGCCGCACAACTCGCCGCGGGAACCGACGTCGCGGTCAACCTCGACGCCTGCCTCCGCATGATCGACGCCGCGGCCGCCGCGGGCGCCGAACTGGTGGTTCTTCCCGAATTCTGTAACCACCTATCTTGGTACGAGGACCGTGCGCACGCGCGCCGAATGGCCTGCACACCCGGCGACACATTCTGTGGTTCGATCGCGCAGCGGGCGCGCCGACATCGGCTGTTCGTGAAGATCGGCGTCACTCTGGCCCGGGCCGACGGCCGCACCACCGGCACCAGCCTGCTGTTCGGCCCCGACGGCGAACTGCTCGGCGAATCCGACAAGCAGATCCTGATGGGCGCCGAGAACGACTATCTCGATCCGGGCCTGACCGAATCGCCGGTGCTCGAGACTCCCCTGGGCCGGATCGGTATGTACGCCTGCATGGAGGGCGTCATCAACGAGGTCACCCGGTCGCTGGCACTGCGCGGTGCCCAGCTGTTGCTCAACAGCCTCAACTCCTTCGCCGTCGACGAAGCGAGCCTGCACATTCCGGTACGAGCCGCGGAGAACAAGGTCTGGGTGGTGGCCGCCAACAAGGTCGGCCCACTGCTCCCCGCCGACCAGCTGCCCTCGATCGCGGACCGCCTCGGGGTGCCGCAGGATCGGCTGCACGGCGCGGGCGAAAGTCAGATCGTCGGCCCCGACGGCGTTCCGGTCGCGGTAGCGCCTGCCACCGGTGAGGCGATCGTCGTCGCCGATATCGACGTGTCACTGGCCGATGACAAGCGCCGACCGGACGGCACCGACATCCTCGCCGCGCGCAGGCCCGAGCTCTACGCCCCACTCACCACCACACCGCGCGGGCGACGCGCGGCGGCCGGGGCCGATTCGCTGAGCACCGCGCTCGCGGTCGCCGACCCGGGGCTACTGGCCCGACTCGCCGCCGACGGAGTCGAGTTGATCGTGCTCCCCGAGCTCGCGGCGATATCGATACCGGAAGTCGTCGACGCACTGGACGGCACAACGGCGCACGTGGTGCTGAGTGCGCGCGTCGGCGGTGCGCACCACGGTGTGCTGGTCACCGCCGACGGAGTGCTCGGCCGTCAAGCTCAATTGCATCCGACCAAACGTCTTCCGTGGCTGACGGAGCCGGGCACCGAATTGACCGTCTTCGACGTGCCTTGGGGCCGACTGGCCATCGTGGTCGGCGACGACGCGCTCTTCCCCGAGACCTTCCGGCTGGCCGCGCTCCAGAACGCCGACATCGTGGCAGTACCCTGCTCGCCGACCGAACCGTGGGAGTTGGCACTCGGTCTGTCCGAACGCGCGGCGGAGAACCGGCTCAATGTGGTGGCCGCCGGAAGCGACGAACACGGCGGACTGCTCGGCGCGGTGTACGCGCTCAGCCCCGACTTCACGCTGTGGACCGCGTGGAGCGGCCCGTTCACCGGTGTGATCAGTCACCCGATCGTGACCGTCACACCGCCCGACGCAGCCGAGGTCCGGGCGACCGTGCGGCCGGCGCAAGCCGTGAACCGCACCGTATCCAAAGGCACCGACCTGGTGGACGGACGCCCTCGGTGGCCGCTGGACGCCATAACCAGGCACGCGCAGTGACGACAGAACCGGAGCAACGATGAGTGAAACCGTGCAACACGTCGAGCAGATGGTCGACACCACCGCCAGAGTCGACGTCACCGAGACATTCCAGGAATGGCGAGAGCTGTTGAGCGGGCTGAAATCCCGGATCGCCGAACGCTTCGAGCTGACCAGAGATCCCTCGACCGAGGCCCTGGAGAACTACGGCGACGCGGCGACCGGACCCTCGGGGAGCCTGGCCGCCTATACCGGCCCGGAGATCGACTGGCTGGTGCACTCCTGGATCGGCGACCCCCGCACCGGTTTCGTCAATCTGCATCTCACCGCGTGGCTCGGACCACAGATCCAGGTTCCGCATCTGGGCGTCGCGCTGCTGCTGTGGCCGCAGGGTTGGTTCTATGTCGACGCGGTACCACGCGGCGACCTGGTCGGCGACGGCGATTATTTCGACAGCTACTACGCCGACAACGACGCGCCGTGGTTGGCCTTCAAGGAAGAACATCCCGATTTCACCTGGTTCACCAGCCGCACCGGCTTCATCCGGTCCAGCCTGTCCCCCACCGCGTATTGCTACTCCTTCCCACCGAATCAGGCCAATCGCGAAACGGTCGCCGAGATTCTCACGGCGCGGGTCGAGCAGTGGCTCGGGTGGGTGGACGCGGCGACGCCGGTGCCCGTCGGTGAGCGGGCCCGGTTGGCGGAGCGAGACCTGGCAATCCGTCGCAATATCGCCGAACGCGATCCCGCGAATGCCATGGGCGAGCGGATGTTCGGCGCGGATCTGACCCAGCGTCTGGTGCGTGGCCTGTGGGGCGGCGACCGAGTTCTGCCAAGGCCCGTCGGATGAGTGCGCACCCGATCCGCCCACACCACGTCGACGAGGTGCCCGCGTGAGACTTGTTCGCTCACTCTGGTGGTCGGCTCGCACCACGGGAACCGCACCGTTCGATACCGCCCATCTGAAGGTCTACTACCCCGCGATCGCCACCGGTGACGATGCCGAACGTCTGACCGGCGTCTTCGCACCCGATCCCGCGGCGGTGCCGTATCCGGTGGTCGTGTTCGTGTCCGGTGTCAATGTCGGCCAGGACTCCTACCGCCGATTCGCCACCTCGATCGCCGACAGCGGTTTCGTCGTCGTGACTTTCGACCGGGTGGCCGAATTGTTCGGCGGTCAGCGCGGTCTGACGTGCGGCGTCGACCTGGCCGCCGCCCGCCCTGATACCTACGGCACCCGCCCGACCTGCCCGACCATCGGCGCGGTCATCGACGCCCTCGCCGAGTTGAACGCGCAGGGCCCGCTGCGCGGGGCACTCGACCTGAACCGGATCGCGCTGGGCGGACACTCGGCGGGCGGCACCGTGGTCCTGCAGTCGGCACGCTTCTTCGATTCCGTCGCGGCGGTGTTCGCGTGGGGCGCGCACACCATGGTGGCGACCATGCTCGGCTGGCCCGCGGGCACCGTGCTGCCCGCGCAGGTCGAGTGCCCTGTCCTGCTCGGCGTCGGCACCAATGACGGCGTCATCGCAGGCAGTGCCGACCGCTACGGCGAGGACGGCGAGACCCGCCCCGATCCGGTGGCCCGCACCTTCCACGAGGCGCTGCCACCAGGCGAGCACCTGCTGGCCGTCATCGAAGGGGCCAATCATTTCGGCATCGCCGACGCCGATCCGACCGCCGCTCGCGCCTTCCTCGACGGCGGCGACGACGCGGATGCGCTGACCCCGTTCGCGCGCCTGACCTCCGCGTTCTTGCGCGCCCACCTGTGCGACTCGGGCACAGCACGAACCGAGCTCGCCGAGTTCGTCGCCGCGGATGTTCTGCGGCCCCACCTACCGGAGCGAGAACAATGCTGAAGAACTTCTGGTACGCACTGGAATTCGCCGACAAGGTCGGCCGCACGCCGAAGAAGGTGACCTGTCTCGGCCAGGACTTCGTGCTGTACCGCACCACAGCCGGGTCGGTGGCGTGCCTGTCGGACCTGTGCGTGCACCGCGGTGGCGCCCTGTCGATGGGGACCGTCACCGACGACTGCATCGCCTGTCCGTACCACGGCTGGCAGTACAACGCCGACGGCGCCTGCGTGCGGATCCCGGCCAATGCCGAGGATCGGATCATCCCGAAGAAGGCCCGCGTCGACGCCTACCCCACCCAGGAGCGCTACGGCATGGTGTGGGCCTTTCTCGGCGATCTGCCCGAGGATCAACGCCCGCCTATTCCGGAGATCCCGGTGCACGATGATCCGAGTTTCCGGGTCGTGCAGTTCGAGATGGAGGTCGAGGCGAACTACGAGCGGACCTTCGAGAATGTCGTCGACGCCTCGCACACGCCCTTCGTGCACGGCACCAGGTTCGGCAATCCGGACAAGCCCGAGATTCCGAGTTTTTCCATTCGCCAGGATGATTGGTCCGCGGAGGCCGATATCCAGCTCAGCCCGCCGCCGCCCGGCGGGCTGTGGGGGCTGCTGTTCCGCAACAAGCCACGCCCCGAATTCGTGACGGTCACCAACGGCTGGTACCTGCCCAACGTGGTGAAACTGCACATCAGGCTGCCCATCGGCGATCTGCTGCTCTACGACTTCAATATCCCGCTGTCGCAGGACCGCACCCTGATCAAGATCCTCGGCTACCGGAACTTCTTCACCGGTAAATGGGCCGACGCCGACACCCGCAGAAGAATCAAAGCGATCCTGCTGCAGGACAAACCGATTGTCGAGGGACAGCGCCCGGAGTTGCTGCCGTTCGACCTCGCCGACGAATTGCATGTCCGCAGCGACGCGCTGCAAATCGCCTACCGGCGCAGGCGCACCCAGCTGATCAAGGACGGCTGGTGGCTGGGCGAGGACGACACCATCACCGGCGACGGACCGCGCCGAACCGCCACCGTCATCGCCTCACCGGCCCGCCGCGACAACCCCGAACTCGCCCAAGCCTGGGTGCACAAAGCCCGCAACGGAGGAACACCGCGATGAGCCTGCCCGCCGCACTCAGCGAACGCACCTTGCGGACACTGAGCACCGCACTCGAACTCGCTGTCGCCGAGGATATTCCGCTGGTCAGCGCGATGTCGCCGGAACCGGTCGGCAGGCTGCGGGTATTGCACGGCGACCGGATCGACAAGCTCGTCGCCGTCGATCTGGTGGTCCCCGCGATCCACCTCGACAGCCATATGCTCTTCGTCTTCACCCCTGCCGACTCCGCGGTCCCACATTTCACGCTGGACTCGGTGCACGGCGGCGAGTACTACGCCATGCACCTCGATCTCGTTCCGCGTGCCGATCTGGCGGTGAACCTCACCTATCTCGATGCCGCGTTCCTGCCGCTGACCCCGCTACTGGAGGCGGCCTGGCAGCTCGACGGTGTGTCGGCGGCGGCGGTCGGTCCGCGGCAGCGGGCGATGATGTCGCCGTGGATGGTCGTCTGTCGAGCCACCGAAACCGCCTTCCGCGCGCTCGACACCACCGTCGACGACTATCTGCGGCATTGGCTCTCCTTGGTGGACAAGGGAGTTCCGGCAGTGGACGCCGATACGGCCGTCCGCGACCGCGTGAACCGGGCGAATCTGTTCAGCCCGGAAGTGGATCCCGTCTGGGCGCAGGTGGCCCGACTGCTCGGTGACGATCAGACCGCGTGCGTGCGTGCGGAGCTGCTCGCATGACCGCCGCCGAAGCGCCGAGCCAGTGGCAGCAGCGCATCGCGGGTGAATGGATCGGCAGGCCGTCGCTGTTCGCCGCCGACGGTGTCTGGCGCGGTTTCGAAGACATCCGCCGCTCATCGGTCTTCGCCGACGGAACGACGACCTACTTCATGGACGGCGGTCTCACCGGCGGCGGCGAACTCGCAGGCCGGTTCGCGCTCGGTGCGCCGTTCGCCTTCGGCGTCGTCGACTCCGACAGCGATCGCCTCTACACCGGCCCCGACTTCTACGGTGCCGGTCGACCGTATGGCAGCTTCGTCGACGCGCACTACTACGGGCCGGGTTGGCAGGTAAGTTTGAACACCTGGAACCTGACACTCGGTGACACCCAGGTGTACTCCTCGGTGCTGTACCAGGGACCGGCCATGGTCGGGGTGTTCAACGGGGTCTACACCCGCGATCCGGCGCTCGCCGACGAACTGATCGAGCACGAAACACGCTGCGGAGCTACCCCTTTCGTGCTGCCGACCAAAGACGCTTGCCACTACGTCGGCGACTGCGAGCTGTGGGGCGCCGACCAGCGACGCCACGGCACCGTACGCATCACCGTCGAGGTGACGCCGTCGAGCCTGTTGACCGCCGAGCACCACGTCACCTGGAGCGGCGCGATCGACCGCGAATACCAGGCGACGGTGCGCCGTGACGGCGTCCGCTCGTTCCACGAGGGGCCCGGCGCCTGGGGCAACGCGACGTCGTACGGCCGGGCCAACTACCCGGTGTTGCACTTCCCCGACGGCGCCAAACTCAACGGACGGGAGTTCATGATGGACGCGGAACCTGGCATGGGCGCGGGCGCCGAGCTCGCCGTGGTCTACGAACTGTTCGAGCACAACAGCCTCAGCGCTGTCCTGCACGGGGTACTGGTGCGCGCATGAGCGGGCCCACGACCAGCACCGTCGTGGTGACCGGCGGCACCCGCGGCATCGGACTCGGCATCGCCCGCGCGCTGCTGCGACGCGGCCATCGAGTCGCGGTGTGCGGCACCGATACCGAGCGGATCGACGCGCTGCGCGCGGAACTTCCCGAAACCGAACTGCTGGTGGTGCCCGCCGATGTCACCGACCGCGAGCAGCTGCAGGCGCTCTGGGACGCGACGGTGGCCCGCTTCGGGGGCGTCGACGTCTGGATCAACAATGCCGGCATCTCGCACACCCGCACACCCGTGTGGGAGCTGCCCGCCGCCGATGCCGCGAAGGTCGTCTCGACCAACCTGCTCGGCGCGATCAACGGCTCCGCCGTCGCGATCGCGGGAATGGCGGCGGCGGGCGGCGGACACGTCTGGAATATGGAGGGCCTCGGCAGCGACGGTCGCACGGTGCCCGGACTGTCGGTCTACGGCGCCAGCAAACGGGGACTGACCTACCTGACCAAGGCCTTGGTGAAGGAGGTCCCCGCCGGAGTCTCCGTCGGCCTGCTCAGCCCGGGCATGGTAGTCACCGACCTGCTGACCCACGGCTATGCCGATCCCGAGGAACTGGCCAAGGCGCGCAAGATATTCAACATCCTCGCCGACCGCGTCGAGACCGTGACGCCCTGGCTGGCCGAGCGCGCCCTCACCCACCGACGCAACGGCGCCCACGTCCGCTGGCTCACCACACCGAAGGTGATCGGCCGCTTCGCCACCGCCGGCTTCCGACGACGCGATCTGTTCGCCGAATGAGCACGGCTGCCATCGACTACCCGATCTCGCTGGCGATCGAGGATTTCGCGCCGGTGCTGTTCACCACCGCGGGCGTACTGCTGCTGCGCCGAGTGCTCGGCGGCGGACCGGCACCGGTAGCGGCCGCGGTGTTCATCGGCGCGGGCGGCCTCGCCAAGGCCGGTGCGAAACTGATCGCCGCGGCCGACGGGCCCGACCTGCCGTGGCTGAGCGAGATGCTGTTTCCGTTGCTGACGCTGGGATTCGGCCTGCTGTGCACGGCCGCGGCCCGCACCAAAACGGGAACTTCGCCGCGCTGGCTCCGGTACTTGACCGTCGGGCTCATCGCGGCCTGTGGTCTCGGTGCCCTGCTGGCCCGCGATTCGATCCCGATGCTGGTCAGCACCACGGTGTTCGCGACCATCACCGGAATCTACTTGATCGGCATCGCCCGTGATCGCGGCGACACCGTGGCCGCGGGCCTGTTCGGCGTGCAGCTGCTGAGCTTCTATGTCCTCGGTCCGCTCGCCTCCCGCCCGGACCAGACGGTGACGTTGCAGTGGATCGAGCAGTTGTGCAACACCGCGGCCCAAGCCGCGTTCCTGGCCGCCGCCTGGCGGCTGGCGGCCTCCGAGAAAGCCGTAGCAACCGGGAGTTAAGCAATGCCTGACGTACTGGGCTGGCGACGCAAGTTCGGCGTACTCGCCCCCTCGACGAATACCGTGGTCGAACCGGATTTCGGGCGCATGAGCGTGCCAGGGGTCACCGCGCATTTCGGCCGCATCCACATCCGCGACCAGAACATGAGCGACGACGCGGGCATGTCCCATCTGCTCGAACAGATCCGCGCCGAAATGGACGAGACCTGTGCGCGGATCATGACCTGCGAACCGGACTACATGGTGATGGGGATGTCGGCCGAAACCTTCTGGGGCGGCGTCGAAGGCAACCGCAAATTCATCCAGCAGATCCACGAGGCGACCGGACTGGAGGTCGCCACCGGCGCCGAGGCATGCCGCCGGGCGCTGACGCTCAACGGCGCGAAGCGAATCGGCGTCGTCACGCCCTATCAGCCGATCGGCGACGACAACGTGGTCCGGTTCTTCGGCGAACTCGGCTTCGACGTCGCCGCGATCACCGGGCTGCGCTGCCCCACCGCGGTATCGATCGCCCATGTCACCGAAGACACGCTGCGCGATGCTCTCGCGGAGGTGGACGGCGACGATATCGATGCGCTCGTCCAGTGCGGCACGAACCTGTCCATGGTGAGGCTGGCCGATGAGGCCGAACGCTGGCTGGGTAAACCGGTGATCGCCATCAATGCCGCGACCTGGTGGATGGCACTGCGCGACAACGGCATCAACGACCGGATCGAGGGTGCGGGTTCGCTGCTGCGGGAGCACTGAATTCTCGCCGCAGCCACAGACCGGTGCTCACCAATCCGGCGGCGAGTACCAGCTCGCCCGCATTGCCGAGCACCGGCACCACCGGCGTCGCGCCTGCGACCAGGGTCATCGTCGCGGCCGCGACCGCCAACACCGAATAGCGGCGTCGACGCCACAGCACCAGCCCGGCCGCGAGCACGACCAGCGCCGCGATGATCGCGGGCAACGCGCCGAGAACCGAGCCGCCGGTGTACCCGTAACGCAGCGTCCCGGCCCACCACTTCGGCTCCAGCACTAGCCCGAGGACGCCGTGCCAGATCCCGATCGCGATCAGCGCCGCGGTCAGTAGCATCGCGCCGACCCGGACAGCAGTCCGCCGCGCCGCGGGCACGCCCGCGTGGTCGACCGCGGCACGGGCCCACAGCACCAGCAGCGGTGTGAGCACCGCGTGCAAGGCGAAGCGCGGCCAGCTCAACGTTTCGAGCAGTCGCCCGACCCCCACTGTGCTCCCCATGGCGATGACGGAGTTGTCGTAGGCCAGCGCCACGCACAACACCGTCGGGAGAACCAGCATCCGGCCGCCACCGGCACGAATCCCGGACAGACCGAGCCACGCGAGGGCGAGGTGGCCGAGGGCGAGCAGGCCGAACAGGGCCGAAACGATCACGCGAGAACTCCCCGATTATTCGGCATGCCGTGTCAATCCTCCAGTAGGCGTCGCGCTTGCCGGATCACGGCCGCGTCGACCATTTTGCCGCCCTCATCGAGCAGGACGCCACCGGCGGCGGATTCGAATCGGCCCACGAGTACGCGGGCCCGCTCCAGGTCGGCCGCGGCGGGGGTGAACACCTCGTTGACCACGGGTAGCTGCGCGGGATGGATGCAGGCGCGCCCGCGGAATCCCATCCGCGCCAACGCTTTCGTCCGCTCACGCAACCGGTCCAGATCGCGGAAATCGGTGTCGACGGGCCCCAGCGGCGGCGCGATACCCGCCGCCGCGCTGGCGAGGACCACGTGGGTGCGGATGGCCAGCAGTTCGCGTTCGTCGGAACTGGTTTCGATCCCCAGATCGGCGCGCAGATCCGCCTCCCCGAGTTGCAGCCGCCATACCCGAGGGGCGGTGGCGATCGTCTCGGCATCGAGCACGGCGGCAGCGCTCTCCAACAGCGGACACACCCGAATCGCGCCGGCGCGCGGTTCGCACTCCCGCAACACCTCGTCCGCCGCCCGAACCTGTTCCGCTGATTCAGTTTTCGCCAGGCACACTGCGGAAACGGCGGGCAGTGCCACCGCCCGCAAGTCGTCCCGGCACAGCGAACCGGAGTTCACCCGCACCCAGATCCGTTGTCCGGCATCGGCGACCGTGCGCAGCCAAGCGGAGACCTCGGCTCGCGCCGTCTCCTTCTGCCGCAGCGGGACGGCATCTTCCAGATCGAGGAGCACGACGTCGGCGGGACCGGCCAGCGCCTTGTCGAACAGTTCCGGTCGATTGCCGGGGACATACAGCGCCGATCTCACCCGCTCACCGTACCTCTCGACTTCCGTAACAGCGTTTCACCTATCGAAACGTATCGCGCCCACATCGGCGTCGTCCAGCCCCGATTCGCAACCGCACGTCGCCAGGCCACCACTTGACATCCACACCCCCGTGGGAGCTAATAAACTATCGCAGTTAAGAAACGTCATTTCGCACAGCGAAACAGGCGTTCGGCGTCGTTGTTGGAGTCATCATGAGTTCTCGAGGTTCGGCCCTGGCCGCCGCAAGCGCCGCCATCATCGCCGCCTGCACCCTTGCCATCACCGCACCGACCGCCGGAGCGGACGCGTCGCGACTCCCCGGGACGATCGATATCCGCTGCGCCGCAACCACTCTGCAGCAGAGCGCGGACTGGTACCTGCCGACCGGAACCCCCAGGGGCATGGTCTGGATCCAGCACGGCTTCGCCCGCACCAACAGCAATGTCGCACAGCTGGCGACCGCCTTCGCCGACAGCGGCTATCTGGTCTTCGCGCCCGCACTGCCGTTCATGGATCTCGCCGGATGCACGCTGCAGAATCTCGGCGACAACACCGGATTCCTCGACAACGTCGCGACCCTGTTCAGTACCGCCACCGACCCCGACGGCGCACTCGCGCGCAGCCTCGCGGCCGCGGCCGCACGCGCGGGCCTGGTCGCCCCACAACTGCCCGGCAACTTTGTATTCGTCGGACACTCCGCCGGTGCCGAGGCGGTCACGTTCGCCGCACATCGCCTCCATGTCGCACACCCGGAGACGTTCGCGCACCTGCGTGGTCTGGTGTTGCTGGATCCGGTGAAATCCTTTCTCGGCGACAACAGCGACCGCGCACTCGCCGACCTCGACCCCACCGACCTCCCCATCCTGACGATCGCCGCGGCACCGTCGCTGTGCAACAACCTCGGCAGCGGCACAACGGCAGTCCGGCACCAGCTTCATCGACCGTTCCTCGGCATCAGCGTGAGCGACGGCATGCACACCGATGCCGAGGGCACCAGTTCGGATTCACTGGGAACGCTGCTGTGCGGCACCCCGAGCATCGCGAACACGACGATGCTCCGCACACTCGCACTCGGCTGGACCGGCGACTTCCTCGCAGGCACCGAGACCGCCGCCTATTACCCCGCCACCACCGAAGCGGCAGCCACCCCCACCGTCCCAGCAGCGCCGACCGCGACGATCCTGCGAGGAAAGTGATCGGGAACCGCCACTCATCTGCGGTCGAGTGCGCGCCCTTGACGAATCCGTAGCGCATGATGTGAATCACATCTGCGCGCAGGCCGTCGACCCCGCGAATCAACAAACCGCGATCATTTGGCATGAAGTCGGCACGAAAAAAGCAGGTCAGCATCGTAAACAATGCTGACCTGCCTTTCGGTGGTCCCAGCTGGTTTCGAACCGGCAGATGCCAGGAGACCGAAACCCGCTCCCACCTCGAACAACCGGCATCTACCAGGAACTTTGCCTGCCATCGCGATCGCGCAGATGTACGCACCGATAGGCAACATTGGGCTGCGCTATTGCACGTATATTGCACGGCGAACGGCGCCAACCGGAAACACGTAGAGATTCCCACACGTAGAAGCCTTCATATCACTAATGGATGACTCCTCCGGGTGCCCTCCTTCAACTCGCCCGCCACCACTGGGCAGGGAAGAGTCGAGCCAGGGGCATCAGAGCCCAGGCGAAATTGCGCGTTACCGCACCCATCCCCGCCCCGACGCCGGTCGAAGTGCCACATTGCACCCGCTTACCGTGAGGGACATGGTGAGAGCAGATGACATGGGCGGACTAGTACGTCTACCGCGCGGCGACCCGGCGGCGTTCGGAGGGGACTCGAGGCCGCGTCGGTGTTGATGGAAATCCGTCCTTTCGCTGGGTCTGTCGGGGACTCCGGCAGATCGGAATACATCAGTCACCTCTGCCGCTGATTAGCGGCGTCTTCGGCTCGGCAGGGCCTGCTGGTCGCAGGTACTCGGTGATCTACATCGCCGACAAAAAGGACTCCCATTGGGCGAGTTGGCTGCCGTTCTGCCGGTATCGAACCACGATCGTCCGGTACCGGCAGGCAGTCCCACGCCTGATCAGGCCACTCGCCGCAGGTTCTGTGTCTTTTCGATGGCGAGGGCCGCATCCTGCCGACGAGCCGATCCCTCGGCCGATCAGTCGGCCGATCCGCTGACTGTGCGCCCAAAGGGTTCGTGGCCGGTGTGACGGCGCAGCGCCCAGCGGCGCACTTCGTCGGCTCCCCAGACGATCACCGGATAGGGGGCGACGAAGGCAAGCATGTCGGGGGACAGCGCCGCGGTACCGAGGACGGCTTGCAGCGGTGGCAGATAGATGATGGCCGCGGCGAGAGTGAGTTCGAAGGCGATGCCCCACAGCAGCAGGGGGTTGGACAGCACGCCGATCGATCGCAGGGACGCTCGCTCGGTGCGGGCAGCGAAGGCCGTGCCGATCTGCCCGGCGACGAGTCCGAGGAAGGTCATGGTGGTCGCCTGCTGGTAGGCATGATGCAGCGGCTCGCCGGGACCGGTGGGGTCACCGGGCTGCCACCCAGCACGCACAAGCACATAGAAGAACCCAGCCATGGCCAGTACCGCGCAAATAACACCGACGAACAGCCAGGCGCGCAGCAGCATAGGGCGGCTGATCACCGATTCGGCACGCGAGCGCGGCGGCTTGCTCATGATGCCCGGTTCGGACGGTTCGCGACCGAGTGCCAGCGCGGGCAGAGTCTCGGTCCCGACGTCGAAGGCCAGCAACTGCAGCACAGTCAGTGGTAGGGGGATCGCGCCGCCGGACAGCGCGAACACCAAGAAGGGTGTGATCTCCGGGGTAGCGTGGGCAAAGATGTAGAAGATGAACTTGCGGATGTTGTCATAGACCCGCCGACCGGCCCGCACCGCGACGATGATCGTGGCAAAGTTGTCGTCGGTGAGCACCATGGTGGCGGCTTCCCGGGCTACGTCGGTACCGCTGCGGCCCATGGCGATCCCGACATCGGCGCGGCGCAGGGCGGGTGCGTCGTTGACGCCGTCTCCGGTCATGGCCACGACGTGCCCGATCTCGCGCAGCGCATCGGCGATGCGGAGTTTCGCTTCCGGCGAGGAGCGAGCGAAGATCAGATCGGTATGGCCGTCGAGAAGTGTGTCGAGGTCGTCCTCGCTCATCCGATCCAGTTGACTGCCGGTGACGACGGTGGGTTCGGTGCCGGTGATCCCGACTTGTGCCGCCACGGCGGCGGCCGTGAGGCCATGATCGCCAGTGATGATGATGATGCGGATGCCGGCAGTGTGACAGGCGGTGACCGCGGCGGCCACCTCGGGTCGCGGTGGATCGAGCATCGCGACCAGACCCAGCAAAGTCAGTTCCCGCTCGGATTGGTCGCTGTTCTGAGGCGGGGTTGCGGAGTCGTCGATGCCGCGTTCGGCGACCGCCAGCACACGCAACCCGCGCCGGGCCAGACCTTCGACCTGGTCGGCTAGTGCATGCCTGCGCGCCGCTGTGAGTGGCTGCCGGGCGCCGTCGGCGTCGAGTTCGCTGCTACAGCGAGGCAAGAGCGATTCCGGCGCGCCTTTGGCGTGCACGCGCACCCGGCCGCCGCTGTCTTGGTCCAGAGTCGACATCCGTTTGCGGGCAGAGTCGAAATGGAACTGGCGTAAACGCCGCCATCCGAGCGCCTCCGATTCCCCTGGGACACCGAGGGAGGCGGCAGCGGCGAGCATCGCGATCTCGGTCGGGTCACCGACCGCGTCGTCCTCGCCGGAGCCGGGGTGTGCGTTGTTGCATGCGGTCATCGCTATTGCCAGTCGAGTGAGTATCGTGTCCGATCTCGGCTGGTCGATGGTGAGATCAACGATTCCGGCGCTGGTAGCGGCCACCGTGCACCGCATACGATTCTCGGTGAGTGTGCCGGTCTTATCGGTACAGATCACATCTGTAGCCCCGAGGGTCTCCACCGCACTCAGCCGTTTGACCACCGCGCCACGACGTGCCAATTCCCGAACCCCCATCGCGAGCGCCAAGGTGATGACCGGCAACAAGCCTTCGGGGACGTTGCCGACCAACAGTCCGACGGCGAAAACAACCGCGTTGAGAAACGAAAGCCCGGCGGCCAAGGTCGCGAGCGGAATGAACGCCACACCGAGCAGGACCGACACCAACGCGATCAACCAGGCCACTCGCCGGACCTGATGTTCGAGCGGGCTCTCTTCTCGCTCCACCCGCTCCGACAAGGCCGCGATTCGGCCGAGTTCGGTCTGCATACCGGTGGCAAACACGACAGCACGGGCTTCGCCCCCGGTACAGACCGTGCCGCTGAACACCAGGTCCCTCGCGTGCAGCAGCGGCACCTGCTGGTCGACTAGATCCGCCCCGCGGAACACCGGCATCGATTCCCCGGTCAGCGCTGAGGCATCAACCTCGATTCCACCATCAAGCAAGCGAGCGTCCGCCGAGATCCGATCGCCCTCGCTGATGAACAGCACATCGCCGGGCACTAGTTGCGCTACATCGACATCACAGACCGAACCGTCACGCAGCACTGATGCACGCATCGGCAGATAGGCCGCCAGCGCCTCCACGGCCTTCTCCGCTTGCTGCTCCTGCACAAACGCGAACGCCGCGTTGATCACAATCACCACCACGATCGCGATCGCGATCGGCACGATACCGACCGCCCACGCCAGACCCGTCGCCGCCCACAACAGCAACGCCAGCGGATGAGTGAACTGCCGAATCAGCTCTCGCGGCCACTGTCGACGACCTCGTCGGTGCAGTTGGTTCGGCCCGACGTGCTCCAATCGCCGACGCGCGTCCCGCCCGGTCAGGCCTGATCGCGCGCTCCGCAGGTCACGCAACAGCAGGTCGACTTGCTCGGTCGGGTCCAACCGAATACCGGTCTCGGCCTCGGCCCCCACAGCGCCATTGCCGACATTGTCAGACATCCGAACACCTCGCTGTCATCGCTTCAAACGACACCGCCACCCGATGTGACATGGCCTCGCGTGCGGAATCTTCTGTTCTGCACGACCGGGATCACCGCCGCCGAGCGGCGGGTACAGGCGTTGTTCAGGCCCGAGGATCGTGTCCGAACACAATGTCCCGGTCGCTATCGCGCCGATCCGGCCGCGCGGTCTCCACCCACACGACGGCGGACGTATACACCGACCAACACAATGCCGACGCGGCGCCGAGACCGACAGCAATGAGCGAAACCACCACTTCAACCGTATGCATCGGCCGCTCCCTTCTGCTCCTAGTGCAGCTGATGCGCTCGGCCCGCGACCAGTACCAAAGGTCACACAACGCGACGCCCTCGGACTCCTAGGCCGAAATGGTGTCCCTGCTCGCGTCGTCCTCGCGGCGACTCCCGACACCTGTCGCCGCACGAGCCAGGCTCAGACTCGACGAGGAAGCACGCATGGCCGAAGTCAAGCCGAGCCGCTGCCAACCTCGGCGCTGCGGACTGCGCTCATGATCAGGTTCGCCGCCGCGCCGGCTGACCTCGTCCCACCAAGCCTGCAACGGGCGCGGATCCGGCCAGCGCACCTGCGGCGGGCGCGCCTCGGAGGTTTCGACAGTACGGTCGGTGGGCCGGTGGTTGCGATCGCTTTACATGGGCTGCTGACCTCGATTGCACGAAATTGCGGCGGCCAGGTCGAAGATCACAGGCGACATCGGACATCGACGATGCCGGCGATCGGTCCCGAGAGCCGCAGCAACACCCAGGGCCGCACGCGCCCTAGTTGCTGTCAGCGTGCATCTGTGGCCGCGCCCTGAGCCAGAGTCAGAGGATCTCTGTCAGTGGGCCATTCGGCGTTCAGCTCGGCGATCGAGCGGAGAAGTTGCCCACGGTACCTGGGCCAGCACCACCGACGGTGCCGTCTGACGAAGCTTTGCGCGAGTGCGCGTCGAGTTCTGTCGCCGACGTCATGCACGAATCTGCGCGAACGTGGACCACCTGCCGCGAACAGCCGGCCCGTGAGGTGGACGTTCGATCGGTTCGAGGACGCGTACTCGGCCACGTGAGACCTCTGTCGGGCCAGACGGTGACGAAAGCCCTTCATCAGGCGCATGCTCGATGACCAGCTCAGACGGGAAAAGGCAAGCCCGGGAGGGCAATCGGGGACGACTACTGACTCCAGCGCGACCGGCTCAACCCCGCACACCGGCACTTCGGACAAGCCTCATCCCGGACTCACCACCAACCAGAATAGCCCCGACCTGCAACCCACGCCTTGACACGAGAGGGGAGCCAGATGCGGACGTTCGTGACCGAGTGCCCAGCGGCAGATGCGGACGTTCGGCGCGATCAAGGTAAGCCGGGGCTGTTGCGGTCGTCTCCTTGGCTGGGATCGCTCCCAGGTCCGTGGGTCTCGAGTGTGGCTTGCTCGCGGCATATCGTGTGTTCGATCGTTACCAGCCACTGGCGAGAGTGTGGCGCGAATCCTCAATCCCGATCCGCGTCCTGCACGAGCCTGCGGTGGAGTTCAGTGGTCATCGCGTGGATGGCACGGGTCAGTTCGGTGTTCGTCTTGAGTTCGAGTTCCTGCTCGATGAAGTCGTGATCCGCCTTGGCGCGCTGGAAATCCGCCTGCCGGTTCTGTCCGATCATGACGAAGGTCGACAGGAAGATTGCCTCCAGGGAGACGACCAGGGTCAGCGTGGGCCACGGGCTGGTCTCGGCGAACAGCATCCAGAGCAGAAAAGCGACCGCATGGAGGTAAACGAACATCATGGAGCCGGCGAACTTGGTGATCGTATCGGCGATGCGCAACTGGAGGTCGCCCGCGCGGCTGGACTGGTGGGCGATGACAACGGGATGGTGCTGCGGAACTCCGCGGTTACTCATCGAAACATGCCTGCTTTCTCGACGGGCCATCGCTGCTCCGGAGGTGCGCTGGCGGGACTCCAGAAATCATGGCAGGACTCCGGCGATCGAGGAGGCCAACCGAAACCATCTCGGGCGCACGCAATTGAGTAAGGGCCCGCTCGGGCCGCCGCCCCGGATGTGGTGCCGGCCGCCCGGTCTGGCGTTGAGCCCGTAGAGCTGACCGATCGACATCACCGCGGCAATATAGAGCTTTGAAGCTGGAGCCCGGTCGAGCCGCGATTGCCGACCGGGGGTGCCGGTCACACGTTGAGCCGCACTGGCGACACGTGACAGGCACGTGCTCCATGGTCGATGCCGCGCCTCCGCAGCTGGCCAACCTGCACCACAGATTCTCACCGTCCTGCCCCCGCGAGACGCCGCCGAGGTGTTCGCCACCTACGTCCGTGATGACTCGGTGCTGTTCGAGCGCAACCCATTCCGGTTCCGGCCCTCGGTGCTGCGCCAATGGCGCGACCGGTGGCTGGCACCGGGTGCCTTGATGGACATCGACTGGTCTGTGCCATGCGCACATCGGCATGAGCGTGCGTTCGGGCGACGCCGGGATGGGCATGGTCAGTGAGTTCAGAGAAGCAGCTGTGCTCGTGCTGGCAACTCGTGCCGTATGCCCGGCCGCATTCGCCGAGCGCGACCTTCCGACGCTCGAAATGGCCGAGGAACTCATCCCATTCGGCATCGGTCGGTATGCGATATTCCTCGCTCGGGCGCAAGGTGCGGCGGCGCGCGATGAAGGCTCGATGTCCGTTGATCGCCTCCTCTGGATAGACGGCCTTGTAGCCCATAGTGGTGTTGATGTCCTTGTGACCCAAGAGCATCTGAGCGATGTGGGGTGGCATCCCGTTGAGGATGGCCTCGGTGGTGAAGATTCTTCGCAGGTCGTGCGGGACGAAGTAGAGCCGTTGGCCGTCGGCGTCGAGCAGGTCGGTGTCTTCGAGGATCTCCCTGACTGCGCGGCGGATCGCTTCGACCGAGATCGGCGATGCTTCGATGCCGCCGTAGACCCACTGAAACAGTAGAGGAGTTGGTGCGCTCCAAACCTTTTCAGACGTGTCATAAAGCGGAACGAGAGGAACGATTCCGTCGGGCTGCCGGATCCTCGCGATGATGGTGGACAAGACATCGGCGAGTTCGGGATCGATCACCAGCAGGCGTTCGACGTCGGTCTTGGATGGTGCGATGTGCAGCAGAGGTGTGACCTCGCCGGTCTCGGGGAGCTGATATTGGACGATGCTGTGGTGGCTGGTTTCGAGCATCTCCTCGATCCGGGTGCCGGTGTGACGCAACAACTCGACTGTTGCCCATGCCCAGAACGCGCGATGCTCGTCGGTGCGGAGGTTTCGGGGGCGACCGGTCGAGTCGATGACGATCGTCTTCCGATGCAGGATGACTGTCCGCGTCACTTTCTTCGGCTGGAAAGTCTCCCCGAGGGCGGTGAATGGTTGCCCTGGTCCGCCAACAGCAACCCGTACAGGTGGCGAAGCGAGTGAAAGCCCATCTGCTGGTGCATCTTTCCGTCGGGCCCTCACGTGGGCCGTGGAAAGCTGATCGAACGAATCCGCCACCAGCAGTTGCCCTTCGGCACCCCCACCGCGTCCGTCGCCGCAGTGCGCGCCGCCTACGCGGCAGGCAAGGAACTTCGCGACCGCGTCGACCGCATCAACGGCGAACGCGATCTCCTGCGAATGACCCTGCTGGCCTGCGGAATCGATGTCCCCCGCAGTCACGCGAACTTCCTCTACCTGCCCGGACCCGGAGTAGCCACCGCCCTGCGCCGCGCCGGCATCAAAGCAAAGGCCTACCCCGACGGTAGCGCCCGCATCGCGGTCGGCGACCCCGTCGCAGGCCGGGCAGTCCACGCCGCCCTCGTCGACCTGTGGTAGTCAGTTCGACAACGGAACCCGACCCGGTGCGCACCGGGTCAGCACGACCGGGACCCGGACCCTCCACCAGGTCCCGGTCATTCGCGGCTCAACACCCACCACCGCCACCACAACCGCTCCCGCCACCGCAGCTTCCCCCACTGCCACCGTCACCGCTACCGCCGTCACCGGTCCCGGCGAACCAGGCACCGGCACTACCTGCGGCAAGCCATCCCGACCTGCGCGCCGTGCCGCCTGCGCCCCGCTTCGGCCGCAGCACCATCCTGGTGACGCCCATGATGAAGAACACCAGCGAGCCGAACAGGATCGCCGCCGTGAACATCCACCCGTATGCCGCGGAGATCAGCCCGACAACCAGCAGTACCAGCGCCCCGACAAGGTACTCCCTGCTCCCCCGCAGGTCAGAACGTGTAGCAGCCATCGGAAACCTCCTGCGAATGTCGAACTCGTGGTGCGACCGGGCACGTTCAGGCCGACCGTAACCGCTGGTCCTTGCAATTCGCTTTCAGCCGGCCGGCACCGATAGCGCGCCTGCCCGCCACCTCCGCTCCTCGCCCCGACGCGGCAACCAGCCCTCATTCCCCGCCGCCGAACCCCGGTCCGTAGGTCTGGTTCAGCGAGTCCGCGTCGTCGATTCCGCGTCGACCAGCCCTACCGCCGGTGTCGATCCGCAGACGCTGGTATCTCGACCTGCTGCGCGAGCACGAACGGATCAGCGCGCCGATAAGTTGGTCACCTCCGACCGTATGGCCGGCAAGCATGGCGTACCCGTGCTGTCCATCCGGTCCACGACCGCGTCCACCGCAAGTAGCTCCGCCCACGTGTCATCTGATGACCATCAACTGACCTCTGAATGCCGGTTGATTCGCCGGATCTACGCGAATGATGGGAAGGCGTCACCGCAGCAATCAGTCAGCGACACGATGTGCGAAATACCCGAATCCCGTCGGAAGGACACGCCATGCCCGCTAGCGCACCCAAGGCCCCGACCGCACCAGGTGTGCGGTCGTGGTGGGGCATCCCCTACGCCACGGCCGAGCGGTTCCGCCGCCCGGTGCTCGCGGATTTCGATCCCGACCGGCCCTATGACCGCAAAGGCGTCGCACCGGTCCAGCCCGATAGCGGCGACTGGCTCGAAGCCGACAGCGGCACCGGCGAGGACTGCCTGAACCTGAACGTATGGGCTCCCGAGCACCCGGCCGGGCAGGCGCTGCCGGTGACCGTGTACATCTTCGGCGGCGGGTTCGAGTTCGGCGCCAACACCCAGATCACTTCGAACGCTTCGGGTCTCGCCGCGTCGGAACGTGTGGTGAGCGTGTCGATCAACTATCGGCTCGGCGCCCTGGGAGCAGTCTCGCTCTCGCAGTACGGGGGCCGACTGGCCGAGGCCAGCAACCTGTGCCTGCAAGACGTCATCGCCGCGCTGACCTGGATCAGGCAGAATATCGCCCACTTCGGCGGCGACCCGGACAATGTCACCGTCTACGGCCACAGCGCCGGGGCGTATTCCACCTTCGGACTGCTCGGTGCCGCCGCCGCGAACGGCCTGTACCGGCGACTGGCCGGATTCTCCGCCGGGCCTACTCGGCTCCAGCCGGCGTGGTGGGCCGAGGAACTCGCGCACCGGTTCGTCACCGAACTCGGTGTCGCGAGCAATCCGAACAAGCTGTTCGACTTCGATACAACCGCCCTGGTGGCAGCTTTGCACAAGGTCACCCCGACCGATCTCGGCGAACGCGGCGGGATGGATTGCAAGAGCCTCGGCGTCGTCCTGGATACCGAACAACCCGGCGCCGTTCTGCACGCCCACCCGATGGACGTCCTCGCCTCGGGCGCGCATCGCGACGCCGACATCCTGCTGAGCATGGCCACCGACGACATGGGCTGGTGGGTGGCCAACGACCTCGATCGATTCGACCCACACACCGTCGACTGTGTGATCGACGAAGTGGCGGGCTGGCGTGTTCCCCGCTCCCGCGCGAAGAAACTCGTCGATGCCTACGATCTGGGCGGCCGCACTCCAGCCGAGGTCCGTGCCGCGTTCTTGTCCGATTACATCTTCGGGCTTTCCGCCGCCCGCGGCGCTGCGGCTCACGCCGCGGCGGGCGGTAACGCCCACCTGCTCATCATCGGGCCCGCCGAGGGCGCACCCGCCGTGCACGGCACCGAGATGTATGCCCTGGTCGGCCAGGAAAAGCCGGGCCGCAGCCCCGAGCAAGCCGACCGTGACACCCGCATCCGCGACCTCGTGCTCGACTTCGCCACCGGCGAGCAGACCCGTCTGTGGCCTGCGGTCGTGGACCGGCCCGTCTCGGGAGGCGTCGGCAACCTTCCCTACGACCCCAGCGCCCATTACCGGGAGGTTCTGGATCTGTTCGACCACATCGACCGTCCCTGACCGCCTGCAGCTCTCGCTACAGGTACAGACGTTAGGTCCGCCCTTCAAGGCTGTTGGCCGGAAAGGAGCTTCGATGCGTGCTCAGCAGTTGTTCGCAGTCGCCGAGAAAACCGCGGCCCGGTTACCAGGAGCGGTGGTGGAAAAGCCCTTCGGCCCGGACTGGCGGGTGTACAAGGTCGGCGGCAAGGTCTTCATGCTGGTGACCGAGGTGCGGGGCGAACCGATGGTGATCGTCAAGGCCGATCCCGACGACGCGATCGCGTTGCATACCCAATATTCGGAGATCACGCCCGGATATCACATGAACAAGCGGCACTGGATCACGGCGACCGCCGGTGACGGGATCTCCGCACCCCTGGTCCGGGACCTGGTCACCGACTCCCATCACCTTGTCGTGTCGGGCCTGCCCGCCGCTCGGTCGCAGCGCGGCGGGCTGACAGGCCAGCGGCTACAGGCAGCGGCTCGCCAGGCGGCGGAGTCCCTGCCCGCAGTCAGCCACGGACACCCCTTCGTGGACAAGCTCGATGTGTACAAGACCGGCGGCAAGGTGTTCCTCATCGTCACCGACGACCCCGAGGAGCAGATCATCACGGTCAAAGCCGCACCGGCGCGAGGGATGTCGCTGCGCGCACAGTTCCCCTCGATGACCGTGGGCCGCTACCTGGACAAAAAGCACTGGATGTCCCTCGGAGCTGGACGCGGAGTCACCACGGAGTTGGTGACCGAGCTAGTGCTCGATTCCTACGACCTGGTCCGCCCCACTATGGCGGGTCGGCGACGCAAGAAGGCACCGGCCACTACCTGACCACTGACGGCAAGACAGCGACGGCGGCACGAAAACCAAAGCAGCACAAACGATCACGAAACGCGGCCCGCCAACGATGAGCTGCCCGGCCACTGCACTCGACGTCGGCATTACCACTAGCGAGAGGAAGTAAGCCATGACCGAGACAATGCGCGCGATCAAGCTCGCCGGACCCGGCGGCCTCGACATCCTCATACCCTCCGAAGTGCCCAAACCCGAGCCGCGGCCCGGCTGGGTGCGTATCCGCATCAAGGCCTTCGGCGTCAACGAGTCCGAAGTGACCAGCAGGAAAGGCGAATCGAGCCCGGACTTCACCTTCCCGCGCATCCTCGGCATCGAAGCCGTCGGCATCGTCGACGCTGCCGACCCCGACAGCGATCTGAAGCCGGGGCAGAAAGTCGCCACGATGATGGGCGGCATGGGCCGCTCGTTCGACGGCAACTACGCCGAATACACCCTCGTCCCCGCTGCGCAGGTCATCCCCTTCGACACCGACCTGCCCTGGGAGATCGTCGGCGCACTACCGGAGATGTTCCAAACCGCCTACGGTTCGCTGACCACCGGCCTGGACCTGCGCGCCGGACAGACCCTGCTCATCCGCGGCGGAACCTCCACGGTCGCCCTGTCCGCCGCAACCCTCGCCAAGGACATGGGCGCCACGGTGCTGTCCACCACCCGCAACCCGAACCGGATCGACTGGCTGCGCGAACGCGGAATCGACCACCCTCTCGTCGACGACGGCCAGATCGCCGACGCCGTCCGCGCGATCGTCCCCGACGGTGTCGACGCCGCACTCGAACTGGCCGGAATGGCAACCCTTCCCGACACGCTCGCCGCGGTCCGCATCCACGGCACCGGCTGCTTCGCCGGCGCACTCAGCGGCGACTGGGCCACCGAGAACTTCAGCCCTCTCGGATTCATCCCGATCGGAGTCCGCCTGACCTGCTACGGCGGCGAAGCCAGCGATCTGCCCGCCGAGGTGTTCGCCCGCCAACTCGACGCCATCGCCGCCGGACGCCTCACACCCACCCTCGCCCGCGCCTACCACGGACTCGAACAAGTACGGCAAGCGCACGGCGACCTCGAAGCCGGCACCAGCCCCGGTAAACACGTCGTCGTACTCGACTAGGCCGGGCGGTATGGGGCCCGGAGACCAGGACACGACCTACGCAGGTTCGCACGGATCCGGACGACACACCGTGCGGTCGCGACGGCAGGTCCGACCCGCCCCTCGAAATCTGGGCGGTAGTGTGCGGACACGTGATGGTCGACAAGCGACACTCCAGGGCGGGGCGACGTGGTGGCGGAGCGGGCGAGGTGCCGCTGTACCGCTTCCAGCCCCCGGTCGGCACGCCGTACGGCCTCGAGGTGAACACCATCGAGAACTTCTTCGCCCACCACGACGACTGGCCCTGGAACCCGCCGCTGCCCGGCCGTGCGACCTTCCACTACCTCATCCTGGTCACCGAAGGCGCACTACGACACGACGTCGACCACATCACCCGAACCATCACCCCCGGCCAATGGCTCTGGGTGCGACCAGGCCACGTACAGTGCTGGCACCCGCCCGGTGCCACCCGCGGCCCCTTCATCCTGTTCGAGCCCGACGTCCTCAGGCCCGACACGGCCCGACTGCTGGCACCGCTGCTCGCACACAAGGCCCCAGCCGTGTTGAGCCCGCACCCCAAGGACACCGCCTGGCTGGAGCAGACCGCACTCCAACTCCTCGATGAACACCGCGCCCTCGGACGTCGGCCCCTCGATCTGCATCACGCCCTGCGGCGAAGCCTGCTCGAAACACTGCTCCTGCGTCTGACCAACGCCTCCGACATCACACCCACGACCACAGCGACAATCGACACCCGTCGCAGCGACACCTACGGGCGGTTCGTGAACGCCCTGGAGCTACACTTCCGCGAAATGCATCAAGCCACGGACTACGCCGAATTGCTCGGCTGTTCGGTGCGCACCCTCAGCCGTGCGGCCCACGACGCCACCGGCAAAAAGGCGCGCGAGCTCATCGACGAGCGTCGGCTCCTCGAAGCCCGTCGTCTCCTGGGAACCGCCCGCTGGGACACCCGAACCGTGGCCGCTCATCTCGGCTTCACCGATCCCGCCAACTTCGGCCGCTTCTTCCGCGGACACACCGACCTCACCCCCACCGCCTTCGCCGCCCGCGAAGCAGCACCCACTCCAGCCGCGATTCCCCCGAAATCCGCCACACCACAGGCGACCACGGACCGGTCCTCGCCACGCACGAGGGGATAAAACGATACCGCCGCCCGCTTGGGGACCAGATCGGGCAAGCGCTCGGCCTCACCGGTCAAGCCGTCGACAAGGGGGCACGCGCCCACCGCCTTCCGATAACTCCGCTGACGCCCGAGCGCCTCACGGGACTGCTCGATGAAGGCCGACGGCTGGGCGACGAACTACGCGGTCGCCGCAGGGCCACTGAACACCACTTCGAAAACGCTGAAGGCGACTTCGAAACGAACAAGACAGCCCGATCCACAGGCTATCGGTGACACAGCATCGCCACCCCCGCAGTTCCGCGCCTGAGTGAACGTCTGCGCGAATAGGAAGGGCTCAGCTGCGGTTCCGGTTTGGGTACCTCCCGTCCAGCCGCAAGCCGCGAACGGTTCTAACCGCTCACCGGTGTACTCACCTGGCCACCGGTAAAAGGGGGTTGTCGGCGGTCAGGCGGCCGATCGACCCCCGCCTGCGCATCAGATCCGCAGATCCCGCTGTCCGGTCGGGTCTCCCAGCCGCGCAATGCCGACGCCCAGAGCTCGTGACGGGCCTCGACGGAAGCGGATGCGGCGCCGGGACCATGGCTTGCGCATCAACACAACGAAGGTATGTAACTTATATCACATACCGAATGGTTCGTATCGCCAACCGAACTCCGCAAAATCGCAGGTTCACAGACAGCGCTTCTGCACGTATATCGCACGAAAATGGCTGGCTGACATGGAACCCACCGCTGACCAGCCACCATATGTGGTCCCAGCTGGTTTCAAGCCAGCAGACCCAGAAAGACCTGCGACCAGCACGTTGAGTCGGCGTGCCGACGCTCGATGGAGGGTTCCGAGAAGCAGATCCGGATAGCAATCGAAGACATCAACGCCGCGATGTGGCCAAACCACCGGAATACGTTGGGATACAACGTATTCCGTCACGTGATCGCGCTGATATGCGCCAGTTCGTCGGCTGAAGTTGCCGAACATGATGCACCGCACGGAGCGGGCAGACGAGGGCGATTGTGACGGGCACCACGCCTCAGCGGGCTTGTCGAGCACGTTCGGTTACCCTGCCCGTCAGCGTCGAAGCCCCGGACACTTAACGCTATTGCACGTATATTGCACGACCATCACCAAAAAGGCCCTGACCTGTATTTTCTGGTGGTCCCAGCTGGTTTCGAACCGGCAGACACCAGGAGACCGAAACCCGCTCCTACCTCGAAAAATCGGCATCTAACTGGAACTTTGCCTGTTATCGCGATCGCGCAGATGTACGCACTGATAGGCAACATTGGGCTGCGCTATTGCACGTATATTGCACGCCGACGAGCCCGGCCAACCCCAAGCCCAGATTGACCGAGCATATGAGATTGATAGCTATATGGAATCACCTTCGAGCGGTCGCCTTCCAAGCTCAGCGACTGCACGTTGGAACGCAACTACATAGGGCAGGGATCCCGGCAACAGAGCCACGGAAGATGCCGTCCCGTCCTGTCGCACCGACACCACCCTGATCGCCTCGACGCTGCAGTCCCTATGAGGTCGCCGCAGTACACGGGAGCACCTCCCGCTCGGCGAGGTCCGCTCGGCGCTGAGGGCTCATCCCCACTCGCGCGGGGAGCACACGCCCACGACTGTAGAGCCAGCCAAGCCCTTCTTGCCGACCTCGAACAAACCTCAGTCCTGAGCATAGGTCCCCGACCGCCACAATCTATGGGCACTCCGCCAAACCCATAGCGGACCCTAATGGCTCCAGCTCATACCCGACCCGCCACCCGGATCACGAGTGCAGCAGTCGTGGCGCCGCCAGTGCCGACCTCGGGCCCTCGGTAGCGCAAATCATTGCACTGCTTAACCTGTCGTTGCTCGCGTATACGCGTGGCTCGTGGAATGCCTTGGGAGCTGGAACGAAACGCCGACGGACGGGTTGTCACCGTCGAAAACGTGTCGCGGCGTACACGGCCCTCGAGAAAGTCGTCGAGCGATGAACCGCACGATCGTCCAGTCCAGGCCGGAGCCCATGATCAGGTCGGACATACCGGTGACCTCGTCGTAGGCGCGGCGCATGAAAGTGCTGGGTATGAAACCGATCATCCGTGTGACCGGGGTGGGCTTTTCCTGCGGGTCCAGCACCGACTGCGTCGCGTGGCCGACATAGCGGTGCACACCGCGGCTCTTCATCGCGTCGAGAATGTTGGCGGTACCCTCGATCAACGGCAGCCCAATAGCTTTGCGGTCCAAGCTTGGGCCCAGCGCGCTGACCACAGCGTCGGCCCCGGTGATCGCGGTATCGAGCGCGGCATCGTCCGACATCTGCCCCGTCACGACCCGCACCTGATCACCCCAACGGCCGGGGATCTTGGCCGGATCGAGGCGTAGACGGTGACGGTGTGCCCGGCCGCGAGCAGACGGTCGACGGACACC
>NZ_BDBR01000021.1 GCF_001613085.1 Nocardia salmonicida NBRC 13393 | reverse complement strand
TTTTCGGTGGCCTGGGCCCATTCTGCGGGGGCAATGTTCCCGCGGATTTTTCGTTCCACTTCGGCCCGGAGGTTGAACTCACGCCAGGTCGCGCGCTTGTCCGACACTGCCGCTAACACTTGGTCGGCGAGGTGGGTGATGAACGCGCGATCCGGTGCCGGACGCGGCACGCGCGCAACACCTACGACACGGGCTTCGATGTTGTCCACGACATCGGTGCCGCCGAGCACTGCGGCGGCATCGGCGCGCCAGCTCGCGCGTTGTTCGGTGCGGGAGGTGGGAGTGTGTTTGCGTGGGCGGGTTTCCAGGGTGGCGCGTTGGCCGAGGTCGTGGACTTCGCTGGGGGTTGGTTCGCGCCCGAACGTTGTTTGAAACGCGGCGGTGAGGGTGTCGAGTCGGTCTGCGATCACGGCGGTGCGTCGCGACCAATGGTGGATCAACGGCAGTGGGAAACCGACGATTTCGCGGACCCTGACTTGGTCGGGGGCGCGGTCGGTGCGGGTTTCGAACTGCACGTCCAGCGCGGTTTCTAGGTGGTGTTCGAGGCGGGTGTCATAGATTTCTGACACCGTGACTACCGCTTCGTGAATCACGGTGCCGTTGACGGTGCGCCATTTGCCATCCGGTGTGCGGACCCGATTAGCGACCAGAACATGGGTGTGCAGGTCGGGGTCACCCGCGCGCGATTCGCGGTGGTCGAATGTCGCGGCGATCGCGCCTTGCACGTCGACGTGTCGAATCCCGTTGCGACCTAACCGGGTGAACAGCGCGTTGTTCTCCAACCACGACAGTGCGTCGGTGATCGCAGCACGGTGGGCGGTCTCGATCTTGTGCGCCAGCTCGGGTGTCGCGACTGCCCACAGTCCCGACACACTCTTGACGGGGCTGAAGGTGAAGTCGAAACCGGCCACCGCTGTGCGGTCCGGGCGCGAGTTTTTCGCGACCCATCCCGACAGTTCGCGCGGGTCCAGTGGTGCGCGTTCGTACTCGGTGGTGAACATTTCGGTGGCGACTTCGGTGCGGATCTGCGCGCGGATTTGGTCGGGAATGTGGGCGGTGACGCACTCGTCCTGGCTGGTGTTGTAGTCGCGGTATGCCTGCGCGGTGGCGGCGGGGAATCCCGATGTAGTCGAATAGACGGCGAACTTGTTGCCGAGTTTGGTTGCTTTGTCGGCCAATCGGGCTGCGTGAGCGGGCCGCACACCCGCGTTGAGGTGGTGGGCGTAGACGCGTTCGCGGACCTGGTCGGCGTTCGGGTGCATCCCCGCACCGAACAAGAACTTCATCTGTTCTTCGGTGACTTCCGCGCCGGGGCTGATCTCGAGGTCGGAAAGTCCGCTGCCGTGCCAGGTTCCGGGGGCTTCGCCGTGTTCGTTGTAGTAGTCGGACAGGGAGGCGCGCCCGCGCGCTGTGGTGTCGTTGGCGGCGGTGTTGCGCAGGTAGTACTGGTAGCCGTTGCCTGCGGCGACCTTGTGCATGGTCGCGACCATTCCTCCATGAGACACCCAAAAAGGGCGAATTCAAGGCGACCTAGTCTGTAAATCTTTGCCACAACAGCGTTTCCGCAGGACGTTACCAACTCGTAACCCTGAGATGAAAGATGTCTGAATGTGACGTAGGGAGAAATAGGGGTAGGGGGTATATGAGAATAAGGGTGAGTTTAGTTGTGGGGGTGGGCATTGATGAGGTGGGTGAGATGTTTGCGGGGTATGGGTGCGGGTGGGATGTGTTGGGTACCGATGGGATGCGATGGGATGGGGCTGGGTTGGGCTGAGGCGATGAATCCGGCGC
>NZ_BDBR01000020.1 GCF_001613085.1 Nocardia salmonicida NBRC 13393 | reverse complement strand
GTTGTAGTAGTCGGACAGGGAGGCGCGCCCGCGCGCTGTGGTGTCGTTGGCGGCGGTGTTGCGCAGGTAGTACTGGTAGCCGTTGCCTGCGGCGACCTTGTGCATGGTCGCGACCATTCCTCCATGAGACACCCAAAAAGGGCGAATTCAAGGCGACCTAGTCTGTAAATCTTTGCCACAACAGCGTTTCCGCAGGACGTTACCAACTCGTAACCCTGAGATGAAAGATGTCTGAATGTGACGTAGGGAGAAATAGGGGTAGGGGGTATATGAGAATAAGGGTGAGTTTAGTTGTGGGGGTGGGGCATTGATGAGGTGGGGTGAGATGTTTTGCGGGGGTATGGGTGCGGGTGGGATGTGTTGGGTACCGATGGGATGCGATGGGATGGGGCTGGGTTGGGGCTGAGGCGATGAATCCGGCGCGCGACGCGGCCGGACTCGGCTCGCGCGCGACGGCACCGCCCGGACGCAGATCGCGGTACCGAAATTTGCATACTTTGCCGACTTCCGACCAATGGCACACTGGGAAGCGGAAGAGCCGCGAGATCAGGGGACACCTCGACAACCGAAAAGGAACGCGATGTCCCACAACAGAAAAGATCGACCCCGCACCGCCGAGTTCGACGCACAGTTACGCCATGACGCGCAGCCACCGCAGGCAAGCGTGTCCGACCAGCCATCGCCGCGCACTGCGTTCGAAGACTGGATTGCCTATTGGCAGCCGATCACTCGGGAGTGGCCGCCATTGGATGCCGAAGGGATCGCGGCCGTTGCTGCGGTCGTGGCCCGCATCGATCGCCGCCGCGCTGACACCGCCACCGACGATGGCGACAGTCAGAAGCCGGGGGCGCAGTGAGCCTGACTCGGTGCGGTCGTGGCGCACGCATACACCAACGGCGTGCCGCCGCTGCCGACAACGACAGCGGCGGCGGCGTGGCCGATCGGCGCGGGGCCTGAGTTCAGGCCGCGACCGGATCGATCACGATGCGGTCCCGGTCGAACTTCGGACCGCGCTTGGTGGCGGGCATGACCCGAACGCGGCGGCCTCGCAACGCGCGTTTGATCATCACCCGCTTTTCGGTGGTGTCCGCGTCTTCCCACCGTTGGGTCCATTCCTGTACCGACTCCGCGTGTGCGCGGGTGTCGGCTGGTCCGTCGAACTCTGGTGCGGCGTCCAGTTCCGCCAACTTCTGACGCAGCCCGGCGATACGCCGATCTAACGGCTCGGTCGCTTTGTCGTAGCGCGCCAAGGTGATATCTCCGCGTCCCAACCGGTTCGACAGTTCCTCGGCCAGTTCCTCGCACTCGGCCAGTTTCTCGGCCACCGGTCGGCGTGCTTCCTGGGCGGCTGTCGCAGCCTTGGCTACGGCGTCGCTGTGGGCGGGATCGGACAGGATCGATACCACCAGCGCACCGATGGCGGTATCGAGTTGGCGCATGTCCACCGATACCTTGTTGCATCCGCTACCGGTGAAACGCTTTTGGCACCAGTACCGCCGCCGGGTCGACCCATCGTCATACGGAGTGCGGTCGTACTGCGGGCGACCGGTCAACCCATGACCGCATCTGCCACAAGCGACCGTCGCCGAGCACACATAGACCTCGCTGGTGGGCCGCCCCCGCCCGTGTGAGTTGAACCGCGCGGTCAGCTGGTCCCACTCGGCCTCGCTGATCATCGGCGTTCCCAGCATCTTCGCCACGATCTCCCCGTCATGCACGACGTAACCGGCGTTGCGCGGGTTCGACATGACCCGTTTGACTTTCTCGGGTGACCATTTCGCGCCGAACGAGGTAGTGATTCCACGATTGTTCAGATCCACTGCGATCGGGCGGTACTTCTCTCCGGCCAACAGCCGCGTAGCCATTTCCCGCAGAACCGGGCCTTCGGTCGGGTGTGGGGTGATCCCGTCGATCTCGAACCCGAACGGGCGGTGGGAGTGGTTGGACTCTCCGCGAGAGGCTTTCAACCGCTTGCCGCGCTTCACACGGCTGGACAACCGGTCCGATTCGTAGGCGGCGGCGGTGAGCTGGTCGCGAAAAGACTTGCGCCCGTTCGCGGTCGTCAAATCGTATTCGCCTTCGCTGTCGAGCACGGTAAGTCCGCGTTCGGCTGCCAAGATCAACCGTTCGCCCTCGATCGGACGGCGGGAGAACCGCGCCATGTCGAACACGACCACGCCACCGGTCGTCCCGGCCTCGAGGCGTTCCATCAACCGTTCCCACTCGCGGCGGCGTACACGCGGGTTCCACGCCGACCGGCCGGAATCGATGTGGACCTGTCCGACCTGGCCACCGTGGTCGGCAACGCGTGCCTCGCAGTCTTCGACCTGCCCGGTGGTCGAGCGTTGGCGCTCGTCGCCTAAGCGGGATACGCGCGCGTAGATGTCGAGGGTCGTGCTATCGGCAGTGTCCCGGTTGTTCGGCCTCATGCTGCTCCCTTGGCGAAGGGGCTACTAATTCGATGGTAGCCCCGGCGAGCTGAGCGAGCTCCTCGCGGCGCAGGCCGGGCACGCGGCGGGTGACGCCGAAGGTCCGTAGGCCGATCCGTTCTGGGGTGGTTCGGTCGCGGCGGGACTTGAGGAACGTTCCGAGGCTTTCCAACTCCATCGTTCCCATCGTAGGCACCTGGGCGAGGTCGTGCCTATCCCGGCTGGGTGTACCCACGTCATGGGCCTGGTTGTCGCCCGCCCGCGCTCGCAGGGTGAGTGACATGAATCGAACCCATGACACCGACGTGCGGTCCTGGCTGGGCCTGCTGGTGGTGCTCGGTCCCGTCCTGCTCGTCGCGATGGACGGCTCGGTGCTGTTCCTGGCGATGCCCGCCATCACCGACGCACTGTTACCTTCGGCCGACGAAACCCTGTGGATCCTGGACAGCTACGGCTTCGCGGTCGGCTCACTGCTGATCGCGTTCGGCACCATCGGCGACCGCTACGGCCGCAAGCGCCTGTTGATGATCGGCGCCGCGATGTTCGGCCTCGGCTCGGTGGGGGCGGCCTTCGCCACGAGTCCAGCACTGTTGATCGCCTTCCGGGTCCTGATGGGTGTGGCAGGCGCGACGCTGTTGCCGTCGGCTCTCGCCGTGCTCGGCACCCTGTTCACCGATTCACGCCGCCGCGCTCAGGCCATCGGCATCTTCGCCGCCACCTTCGCGGCGGGTTTCGCGATCGGCCCGATCGTCGCCGGTCAGCTGCTGACGCGGTTCTGGTGGGGATCGGTGCTGCTGATCAATGTGCCCGTGGTGCTGATGTTCCTGGTGCTGGCGCCGGTCCTGCTCGGTGAGGTGCGCGCGACCGGGCTCGGCCGTATCGATGTGGCGAGCGTGCTCACCTCGGCGATCGGGCTCCTGCTCACCATGTACGCGGTGAAACACGCGGCCGCCCAAGGTGTCTCGATCGCCACGGTGATGGTCGGGCTTGCCGGTGTGGCTCTGCTCGGATCGTTCGGTCGCAGGCAGAGGCGCATCGACAACCCGCTCGTCGACTTCACCTTGTTCCGCAACCGGGTCTTCACCATCGCGATCATCACCGGGTTCCTGCCCCTGGCGGCCTGGTCGGCGACCGCTTACCTGGCCGCGACCTACCTGCAATCCGTGCTCGGGATGTCCATCGCCGACGCCGCGTTGCTCGCGGTCCCCGGCGCCCTCGTGCTCACCGTGGCCGCCGTCCTCACCCCGGCCGCCGTCGCCCGCGTCGGACAGTCGGCAGCCCTGATCACCGCCCACTTCACGATCGCGGTCGGCCTGCTGCTGCTGTTGGCGACCGATTCCGGCGGCGGTGTGGGCTGGTACATCGCCGCGACCGTGGTCGCAGGCATCGGCTACGGCATCTCGTTCAGCGTGGTCGCCGATATCGCCGTCGCCGCGGTCCCGGTCGAACGGGCCGGGGCAGCCGCCGCTCTGGCCGAAACCGGCAACGAACTCGGCAACGCGCTCGGTATCGCCCTGTTCGGCTCCCTGGCCGCCGTCCTCTTCCGCGTCCAGGGTCCCGACCTCGCTCCCACCCTCGGCGAGACCCTGCGCCTTTCGGCCCTCACGCCCGCGGTGCTGGACGACGCCCGCAGCGCCTTCGTCAGCGGATTGCACGTTGTCGCCGCGACGGCGGCCGTCCTGCACGTAGTCCTCGGTCTGGCGGCCATCCGGGTCCTCGGTGGCGGTTCGCGGGCGAGTCGAGCGATCGCGCCGGGATCAGCCGAGTTGGGTCATCCCCGCCGCGACCACCTGGGCGACATTCACCAGGTCGTCGGCCGTCGGAACGGGTAGACCGTCGAGGGCGTGGAGGCGGTCGGTGCTGGCGATCGCGAACATGGCGGACACCCAGGCGGCGGCGCACGCGTGCAGGGTGCCGGGCCGAACCGGGACCGGGGTGCTGGCTTGCAGCACCCGGGCGGTGATGTCGAGGAGTTGGTCGCGCAGGGCGCGCAGGGTGCGGCGGACGTCGGGGTGGGTGTCGGCCTCGCGCCACATGATCACGCGAAGGACCGAGGAATGGTGGTCGCGCAGGTTGATCGCGGTGTCGAGGTTGATGAGGCTGGCGGCCGGATCGCCGGGGCTCACCACGGCGGCGAGGTCGTCGATCGGATGTGCCGGGACGCGTTCGCGCATGAGCGCGGACAGGATCGCGTTCTTGGTGGGGAAGTAGTAGAAGACCAGTCCTTTCGGCACATCGGCGGCCGCGGCGACGGCCGCGGTCGGTGTGGCATCGAATCCCTGTGTGGCGAACAGGGTTTCGGCGGCATCCAGGATGAGTTGCCGGGCGTCGCCATCGCGCTTCGCGTTGCGGCGCCCGACTCGTCGGCCCGGCATCAGTGATGTGGAGCCATGTTGTGCAGGCGCTGGTTCATCGCAGGCAGCGCGGCGACCGCCACCACCGCCGTCACCACTCCGACCACCCATGCGGTCCAGGATGCGCCGCCGAAGGCGGTGAAGTCCATGGCCCACGGCGAGATGAACAGCAGCACGCCGAACACGCCCATCGCGTAGTCCGCGACGGACAGATCGTCCCTGGCCATCTGGATCAGACCGGTCGCGGCGATGAGGACGCCGAGCACGATGAGAGTCCATCGGGCATTGTCGTTGGTGTCGAGCCACAGGGGCGACAATGCGGTGAATGCGCCGAGGACCACGGCGAGAAAATCCTGTGCGCGACTGTTGGTGAACATGGGAAATGCCTCCTCGTTGAGACGAAAATACCTCTGACCTCGGTCTACTCCTGATTGACCGCCCGGTCGATATCGGGAGCGGCACGGTTGGGTTGCGACGTGGGTGTCACAGGTGGCCCGGCGCACTGGTACAAACATCTGGGGGCCGTAGTGGTCCGCGACACAGCAGAACATGGCATGGGTGCGGTCGGTGACCGAGCATGCCGAGAGGACACAACATGAGCGCGCCCATCGTGATCGTCGGAGCGGGTCTGGCAGGCCTGCGAACGGCCGAGGAACTGCGCCGGGCCGGGTACGAGGGCGGTGTGCTGCTGCTCGGTGACGAGACGCGCCCGCCGTACGACCGTCCGCCGCTGTCGAAGCAGTTCGTGCGTGGCGAGACCGACGACACCACCCTTCGCCCGCCGGAGTTCTTCGCGGACAAGAACATCGAGCTGCGCCTCGGCACCGCCGTTACCGGCGTCGACACCGCCGCGCGCACCGTCGCCCTGGCCGACGGCAGCACCATCGCCTATGACCAGCTGATCATCGCGACCGGTCTGCGTCCACGCAGGCTCCCCGGCCTGCCCCAGGTCGCGGGCGTGCACGTGCTGCGCGCCCACGAGGACGCCGAAACTCTGCGCGCCGAACTCGACGGCGCGACCCGCGCGCTGATCATCGGCGCCGGTTTCATCGGCTGTGAGCTCGCCGCCAGTTTCCGCGCCGCCGGAGTCGAGGTCACCCTCGTCGAACCGCAGCCCACTCCGCTCGCGTCGATCCTCGGCGAGCGGATCGGCGGTCTGGTGGCGCGCATGCACCTCGACGAAGGCGTGGACCTGCGCTGCGGCACCGGCGTCGACACCCTGCGTGCCGACGATGCGGGCCGGGTGTCCGGCGCCGTCTGCACCGACGGCACCGAAATCGACGCCGACCTGGTCGTGGTCGGTGTGGGTTCGGTGCCCGTCACCGACTGGCTGGCCGACTCCGGCATCGAACTGGCCGACAGGTCGGCGGGCGGTGGTGTGCTCGCCGACGAGGTCGGCCGTACCTCCGCCGACGCGGTCTGGGCGGTCGGCGACGTCGCCGCCTGGCAGCACGACACCGGCGTCCGCAAGCGCGTAGAACACTGGACCAGCGCGGGCGAACAGGCAAAACTGCTGGTCACCGCCCTCCTCGGCGGCGCACCCCCCACCATGGCCCGCGTCCCGTACTTCTGGAGCGATCAGTACGACGTCAAGATCCAGGCCCTCGGCACCCCATCGCCCGACGACGACCTCACCATCGTCAGCGACGACGGCCGCAAGTTCCTCGCCTACTACTCCCGCGACGGCATCCTCACCGCCGTCCTCGGTGCGGGCCTGACCGGTCAGGTGATGAAACTGCGCGCGAAGCTGGCCACCCCCACCCCGGTGGCCGACCTCCTCGCCGCAGCGGGCTGAGGGCCACCCCACGTCTCGACACGGGCGCCACGGCGGCGCACACACGGTCGCGATCGGCCGATCTCGCCGCTGTAATACGGTGTAGCGGTGATCGTCGCGCTCATCGATTCCGGCCTCGGCCTACTGCCTACGGCTTCGTGGTTGCGCAAACTGCGGCCCGATGTCGACCTGCTGCTGTTGCTCGACCCCGACGGCGCGCCGTGGGGGCCCAAGCCCGAGCAGTGGGTGGTCGAGCGGGTCGTCGGCGCGGCGCGCCAGGCGGTCGAGTCGGGGGCCGAGGTGATCGTGCTGCCGTGCAATACCGCCAGCGTCACCGCCTTGGACCATGTGCGGGCCGAGGTGGGGGACTCGGTGCCGGTGATCGGCACCGTTCCCGCTATCAAACCTGCTGCCGCGCAATGTAATTCGGTGGCGGTGTGGGCGACAGCGGCGACCACGGCCAGTCGCTACCAAGCCGATCTGATCGCCCGGTTCGGCGGTGACGCGAAGGTGGTCGGGGTCGCCTGCCACGGGCTGGCCGACGCGATCGACCGCGGCGACGTCAAGGCCATCCGCGAGTCGATCGCCGACTCCGCCGCCCGCACCCCGGCCGATGTCGAGGGTGTGGTCCTCGGCTGCACCCACTATCCGCTGGTCATCGACGCCATCGTCGCCGCTCTGCCCGACGGTGTGCGCCTGTTCGACAGCGCCCAAGCCGTCGCCGCCCAAACTGTCCGCAAGATGGACGAACTCGGTCGCCCCACCACCGGCACCGGCACGGTCACCGTTCGCACCAGCGGGCGACCGGGCGAATTGCCCTCCGGTGCGGCGACATTCGAGTCGGGTCGTCTGCTCGGTGCGCTTCCTGCGTGATCGGCGGCGGCCGTAGGGGCGACGGCCTGCGCGAACATGTCACCGCACCAGTGTTGAATGCGGGGGAATCCCCGACCCGGAGGTGCGTGTGTTCGAGCTCCCCACCGCTGCACAGGTGCGCAAGGCCCTCGCCGACCTGGCGAACCCCACAGACGCGCATCACTTGCAACGCTTCTTCAAAACCGGCGCCGACGAATACGGCGAAGGCGATATCTTCCTCGGCATCCGAGTTCCCGTCACCAGGAAGGTGGCGAAACAGTTCGCCACACTTCCCCTTTCGCAGATCGACGAACTCCTCGACAGCCCACTCCACGAGGAACGTCTGGTCGCCCTGTTCATCCTCAACGCCCGCTTCGCCGAGGCATCGAAACCGCGCGTCCGCGACGACAAGGCCCGCGAGGAGATGGTCGACCTCTACCTGGCAGCCGTCCGAAGGGGGCGAGTCAACAACTGGGACCTGGTCGACGCCTCCGCCGAGAACATCATCGGCCCGTGGCTGCTCGACAAAGACCGAGCCCTGCTTTTCGAACTGGCCGACCAGGATTCACTCTGGGAGCGCCGCGTAGCGCTGCTGTCCACCTTCGCCTTCATCAAGGCGGGTGACCCGAGCACGACCCTGGAACTCGCCGGGATTCTTCAGTCGGACCGCCGAGATCTGATCCAGAAGGCGCTCGGCTGGATGCTGCGCGAAGTAGGCAAACGCGTCGACCAGGCCGCGCTCACCGACTTTCTCGACGAGAACGCACCCGAGTTGGGCCGCACCGCTCTGAGTTACGCGACCGAACACCTCGAGCCCGAGCAACGCGCCGCCTACCGCGCCATGCGTTAGAACTGGATCCGCAACCGATCGGTCACCGGCCGCGCCTGGCAGCCGAGGATGTACCCGTTCTCGATGTCCTCGGGATCCAGGATCTCCGAATTGGCCATCTCCACTTTGCCTTCCAGCACGGTGCAGGCACACGACCCGCACTCGCCCTCCTGGCAGGAGTAGGGCACGTCGAGGCCCTTGTCGAGCATGATGTCGACCAGCGTCTGCTTGCGCGGCCACGACATCTCGTGCACCTCGCCGTCGAGCTCCACCTCGACCGTCGCCGCGTCGGCAGCCTCGGCCTCGGAGACCTCGGCGGGTGCGTGGGCGGCGAACGGATCGCCCGCGAGGGAATTGAACACCTCGGCATGGGTCCGGTTGCGTGGCACCTCGAGCGAGGCCAACGCGTCGTGCACCAGGTCCATGAACGGCTTCGGCCCGCACATGAACGCCTCATAGCCGGTGTAGGGCGAGACCAGGGTGGCCATCATGTCGGCGGTCGGCAGGCCGAGCAGCGGCTCGAGCCAGTGGATGACGGTGAGTCGCTGGGGATGCTTGCCGACGAGATCGCGCAGTTCATCGGCGAAGATCACCGAGTTCGCGTCGCGATTGGCGTAGACCAGCACGACCTTGCCCGAACCCTGCGACAGCGCCGACTTCAGAATCGACATCACCGGCGTGATCCCGCTGCCCGCTCCGAACAGCAGCAGGTTCTCGTCGAGATCCTTCGGCGTGAACACGCCGGAGGGCGGCAGCACCTCGACCTCGTCGCCGACGGCGAGGTTGTCGCAGAGCCAGTTCGAGCCGTACCCGCCCTCGGTGCGTTTGACCGTCACCTTCGGCTGATCATCGGTGAACGGCGAGCTGGCCAGCGAATAGCAGCGGGCGACCGATCCGGTCTGCTCGCTCGGGATGCGCAGCGTCAGGAACTGGCCGGGGGTGTAGGCGAAGCGCTCGCGCAGTTCGGCGGGCACCTCGAAGACCACGGAGTGGGTATCGGCCGTTTCGGCGATCACCGCTGCTACCCGCAGCACCACCGAGCGCGAGCCGTGCGGAACCTCGACTGTGGTCATGTCGTCCTCTCGGGCAAAACTAGAACGTGTTTCAGTTTCATGCTAGGCCGGGACGCGCCTGCAGGGCAAGCTGTGCCTCGAGTCCGGCGACCAGCACCTCCATCCCGAAGTCGTAGGAGTACTTGCCGCGCAGGTCGGGCATGTACTTCGTGGCTCGGGCCACCGCCTCGGGCAGCAGCACGTCCGCCGGCGCGGAACGGTCGCGCGGGTTCACTCTGCTGCGGCCGAACAGGTAGGTGTGGATGGTCGCGTAGGCGGCCAGCACGTTGCGGTCGCTGAAGCCCGCGTCGAACAGGATCTCCATCACCGCTTCGATCAGGTCGAGCTGCTTGCCGAGCATCTGCTCGAGCAAGATGTCGCCGAGGCCGGGATGCGTGCGGAGTTTATCGTCTATCTGATCGATCAGATCGCGCAGGCGCTGCTGCCACGGACCGGACTCGCGCGGCGGCTTGCGCACCCCGAGCAGTGCGGCGCTGGCGACGAGGTCGAGCAACTCGCGCTTGTCGGCCACGTAGTAGTACGGCGCCATCGGCGACACCCCGAGCTCGCGCGAGAGCCGTCGCATCGAAAGCTTTTCGACCCCGTCCTCACGCACCACCTTCAGTGCCGCGTCGACGATCTCGGTCTCGGACAGTGTCGAACTAGCGCCCGCCCCACCATGGTTACGCAAGCCTCTGCCTCACCTCTGTTGCCGCCGGGCCATCAGCCCTTTTCCCATCCTGCCCCCGGAAGTCTAGAGGGGTTCGCAGGTGATGGGGCGGGGTGTGCTCAGAGAAAGATTTTCCGATTCCGCCCTTTATGGCAGTCACTGACGTTAAGGTCCGAGGTGACCGGCAACACAATGGAGGTAGTCATGCCTGAGAACACCACGCCTGCGACCGTCGAATCCGACGAGGACCTGGTCACCGAGACGCTGATCGAAGAGGTCAGCATCGACGGCATGTGCGGCGTGTACTGACCATGCTCGATCTCGACACCCGTTGGACGCTGCACCCGCGGGTCTCGTTGCGCCCGGAGTCCTTCGGCGCGCTGCTGTACCACTTCGGGACCCGCAAGCTCTCGTTCCTCAAGAGCCGCGATCTCGTCGACGTGGTCCGGTCGCTGCCCGCGCACTCTTCGGTGCGCGAGGCGCTGCGCGCCAAGGGCATCGACGCCTCCGACGCGCACCTGGCCGCGCTCGGGCAGCTCGCCGACACCGACATGATCGTGGCATCGCCCGGCCCGGTCACCGCCGCACCCGAAGCCTTGCCCGCGGGTGACGCTCCTCAGGGCGGCAGGCTGATCGACCGCTTCGAATCGGGCCTCGGCGCACCGATCTGCCTCACCTGGGAACTCACCTACGCCTGCAACCTGTCGTGCGTGCACTGTCTGTCCTCGTCGGGCCGCCGCGACCCGAACGAACTGAGCACCGAGCAGTGCAAGGCGCTGATCGACGAGTTCGAGCGCATGCAGATCTTCTACGTCAACATCGGCGGCGGTGAACCGACCGTGCGCCCGGACTTCTGGGAACTGGTCGACTACGCCACCGCGCACAATGTGGGGGTCAAGTTCTCCACCAACGGCGTTCGCATCAACGAAGAGGTCGCCGCGCGCTTGGCGGCCAGCGACTACGTCGACGTGCAGATCTCCCTCGACGGCGCCGACGCCGCGGTCAACGATGCCGTGCGCGGCCCCGGCTCCTACGACACCGCGATCAAGGCGCTGTCGAACCTCGCCGCGGCGGGTTTCAAGGACGCGAAGCTCTCGGTCGTGGCCACCCGCCACAACATCTCCCAGCTCGACGAGTTCAAGGCCATCGCCGACAAGTACGGCGCCACCTTGCGACTCACTCGGCTGCGCCCCTCGGGTCGTGGCGCCGACGTGTGGGACGAACTGCACCCACTGCCCGAGCAGCAACGCGAGCTCTACGACTGGCTCGTCCGCAACGGCGAGGGCGTGCTCACCGGCGACTCGTTCTTCCACCTGTCCGCATTCGGCTCGGCGCTACCGGGTTTGAACATGTGTGGCGCGGGTCGTGTGGTCTGCCTGGTCGACCCGGTCGGCGACGTCTATGCCTGCCCCTTCGCCATCCACGACCGCTTCAAGGCCGGAAACATCGTCGCCGACGGTGGTTTCGAGTCGGTCTGGACCGATTCGGCGCTCTTCGCCGAACTGCGCGAACCGGTCGACGGTGGCGCGTGCACGAAGTGCTCGCACTACGACTCCTGCCGCGGTGGCTGCATGGCGGCGAAGTTCTTCACCGGTCTGCCCGCCAACGGACCTGATCCGGAATGCGTGCAGGGCTACGGTGAAGCGGCATTGACAGCGCCGGGTCGTACCATTCCGCGCCCCGCCGTCGACCACTCACGCCCGGTTCGCAGCCGTGCCAGGGTGTCACTGCCGCTGACCGTGAAGCGCCCACCTGCCAAGGCGTGCAACGAGAGTCCGCTCGGCTAGGCGTACCTCCGCCTGCGCTCCGGCCGTGCGCAGCTGAGGAACGCTGACGCGTCCGAATCCTTTATTCGAATCCGGTTGCCGGAAATGCGCTGCCGATCTTGTTGACACGTCCGGCAACCGGTCAGGGCGGCATTTCAGGCAGACTTTCCTCCTTTTTTGTGGGGTGATGATGTCTGAGAGCCCAACTGCGAATAGCATGCGAGGAATGCGCCATGATCGTCTGCCCGACGGCTTCGGGGTACGGATCGATCCACGGGTACGCGCATTTTCCGGGGGTCGGATCCTGATCGGAGGATCGCCCGCACGGATGCTGCGCTTGGCCCCGGAGGCCGCCGAGTTGATCGGCGACGGATACCTGGAGGTGACCGACACCAAGTCCGCGATCGTCGCCCGCCGACTGCTCGATTCCGGCGTGGCCAACCCGCGTCCGCGGCTCGAACCGTCACTCGACGACGTCACCGTCGTCATCCCGCTCTACAACAATGCCGACGGACTGTTACGTCTGCTTGCGGTGTTGCGCGGGCACAACGTGATCGTTGTCGACGACGGGTCCGACGAACCTGTCCGCATCCCGCCGCGATCGGGCCGTGGTCAGGTGACGGTGCTGCGGCACGAGAGTCCGCTCGGCCCCGCGGCTGCCCGAAATGCCGGATTGCAAGCGGCGACAACGGGCTTCGTGGCGTTCCTCGACTCCGACGTGGTGCCTCGCAGCGGGTGGTTGGAGGTCATGCTCGGGCACTTCAGCGATCCGCAGGTCGCGCTCGTCGCGCCGCGCATCGTCGCCCTCGACTCCGAATCCAACGCGCTCGCCCGCTACGAACACACCCGCTCCTCACTCGATCTCGGCCGCCGCGAGTCGGCGGTGCACGCGCGCGGCATCGTGTCGTATGTGCCGAGCGCGGCGCTGCTGGCACGGCGCGCGGCGCTGCTCGGCGAGGGCGGATTCGACGAATCGATGCAGGTGGCAGAGGATGTCGACCTGTGCTGGCGGCTCGAACGCGCCGGCTGGCGATTGCGCTACGAGCCCGCCGCGCACGTCGCCCACGATCACCGTGTCGCCTTCCGCGCCTGGTTCGGACGAAAGCTGTTCTACGGCACCGGCGCCGCACCGCTCGGCAAACGGCACTCGGGCCTGGTCTCGCCGCTGTCGGTGCCGACCTGGACCGTGCTGGCGAGTCTGCTGTTCGCGACACTGTCGAAGTGGGGTCTGCTCGGTGGACTCGTCACCCTCGCCACGGCCCTTGTTCGTCTGCGCCGGGTCTTCACCGAACTCGACAACCCGACCAGGATCGCCGCGGTCTATCTGGCCCGCGGCTACTTCGCCGGTATGTGGCGACTGGCTTCGGCGATGTGTCGCGACTATTGGCCGGTGACGCTGCTCGCCGTCATCGCGTCGAGCCGGATCCGCAGGATCGCCATCACCATGGCGCTCGCCGACGGTCTGGCCGACTGGTTCACCCATCGCGACTCCGGCGGCCTCGACCCGCTGCGCTATGTGGCCTACAAGCGCCTCGACGACGTGGCCTACGGCACCGGCCTGTGGCTCGGCGTCATCAGGGCGCGCAGTTTCGAAGCGCTCAAGCCGAGCGTGCCACCCCGCTGAATACGCCTGCGTGACGAGCACTCTCATTGTCGGAGCAGGGTCGGCGGGGTGTGTGCTCGCGGCCCGGCTCAGCGCTGATCCGGCGCGCTCGGTGCGCGTGTTCGAAGCTGGACCGGCCCACCGGCCAACGGGGGAACTGCTCGACCCGGCTCACCTACCGGTCGGCCCTGATTCCGGGGTGCTCTGGCGGTACCCGGGAAACCTGGTGCGCGGCAAGCTGATCGGCGGATCCGGTGCGATCAACGGCAGCTACTTCATCCGCCCACCCGCCACCGACTTCGCGGCATGGAGTGCGGTGGCGGGCCCACGCTGGTCGTTCGAAGCGGTCCTGCCTGTTTTCCGCGACCTGGAACACGACATGGATTTCGGCAGCGCCCCCGGCCACGGCGTCGGCGGCCCGATCCCGATCTCGCGAACCAGCGATCCCACGGAGTTCAGTGCCGAGTTCGCGCGACGGTGCGCGGCAGTGGGGTTCCCGGAAATCCCCGACCTCAACGCACCGGCCGAATCCGGCGATGGGGGATTCGGCCGGGTGCCGTTGGCGGTGTCGCGCGGTCGTCGAGCGGGGCCGGCCATCACTCATCTCTATCCAGCGATGGGGCGACAGAACCTGACGGTCACCAGCGACACCATGGTGACCCGGCTACTACTGCGCGGCACGAAGGTGATCGGTGTGGAGTGGGCGCGCGGTCGTGAGCGCGGGCGAAGCTATGCCGATCAGACGGTGTTGTGCGCGGGCGCGGTCGAGTCGGCCGCGCTGTTGATCAGATCCGGGATCGGCCCCGAACCGCTGCTGCGCTCGCTCGGTGTCGAGATCGTGCGGCCCGCGCCGGTCGGCGCGTGGTGCGCCGATCACCCCGAGATCGGCGTCGAGTTCGGCGTCGACGAGCTCGCCGAGTCGGCCGTCCCGCTCGAATACGTCCTCGAAATCGACGACCTGGAACTACGCCCGTACACCCCGATGTTCACGCCGGGTCTGCGCCGGATCGGGGTCGCCCTGATGCATCCCGAGTCGACCGGCGAGCTGACGCTCGTCTCGACAGATCCCACCGTCGGAGCCCACGTCGACCAGCGCTATCTCCGCAGTGCGCGAGACCGCGCCCGCCTGCGCGACGGAGCAGCGCTCACCGCCGATCTGCTCGGTCGACCGATCAGTCGCATCGAGGACGCCTGGTTGTACGCCAACCTCGGGACCTCGCAACACCTGTCCGGTACCTGCCGCATGGGCGCCGCGCACGATGAGCGCGCGGTGGTCGACGAACAGGGCCGCGTCCACGGCATCGACGCCCTGACGGTCGCCGATCTGTCGGTTGTCCCGGTCCCGCTGCGCCGTGGTCCGCAGGCCGCGACAGTGATGCTCGCCGCAGCCATAGCCGACCACATGGTCGTGTGACGAAGTGACGGCAGATACCACGATGTGACCTGCGGGACAAACCCAGACTTCTGGCGTTTTGCCCGATAACTGCCCGGTACAGTTTGTAGCGGGAAAGAAAGGCAAATGGTCAGCAATCTTGCAGGTGGGAGGCCCCCACGGCAGGCATCGGAGTCGGGCGCACAGCTCGGTGCTCTGGAAGCCTATGCCGCACAGGCCCATGGATATCTCAGTGCCGGTGGTGAACAGCTTACCCAGCTGGCCGGTCTTCTACGTCCGCTCGTTCTCGAATCATGGCTGCGCAGTGTGCGCGGTGGTGTCGATCCGACGGACGTCATCGACGGTCGCGGGCTGCGCGGCGCCGATCTCGAGCGGTATCGCGATGCCCATCCCATCGCCGCGCTCATGCCGCTGATCGACAAATTGCTGGTCCAGGACGCGTCGCACGCCGGATTGATCGTGACGGTGGCCGACCAGTTCGGTCGCGTGCTCTCGGTGCACGGTCATCCCGAGCAGGTCGCCGCCGCCGCCGAGATCGGCGTGCGCGAAGGCGACGATCTCAGCGAACGCCGGATCGGCACCAACGCCGTCGGCCTCGTGGTGCGCACCGGCCGGGCCACCTGGATCCACGGACCCGAACATTTCCTGCATCGCATGCATCAGATCACCGGCGCCGCGGCCCCCGTGCACGAGCCGGACGGCCGTCTGATCGGCGTTCTGATGATTGCCGGCGGGATGCGGGTGGCCAAGCCGGAAATCCTCGCCTTGGTCAAAGCCGCCGCGACCGCCGCCGAAATGGACCTGGTGCTGCGGGCGATGCGCGCGAGCCACGGCATCGCTGCCCCGGTGCCGGCCAACTGCGACGACACCGAACAGGCCAACCTCGGTCTCGACGTCTTGGGCCTCGGCCAACCTCAGTTGAGTATCGCGGGGGAGCGGGTGCCGCTCTCGCAACGTCATGCCGAGATCCTGCTCTTGCTCACCGAACATCCCGAAGGCCTCGGCGCCGACCATCTGGCGCTGCTGCTCGACGACACCGATCTGGACAACGGCACGATCCGCGCGGCGATGTCGCGGCTGCGGTCGGTGATCGGCGCCTCGGTCGTCGGTTCGCGTCCTTACCGTCTGCGCGTGCATGTCGCAACCGATGTGGAGGCCCTGCGGGCCGCCCTCGACTCCGGTGATATCGAATCCGCATTGCGCTTGTACGCGGGCCCGGTGCTGCCGCGCTCCTCGGCTCCCGGCATCTGCGACATCCGCGACGAGCTCCGGGTCCGGTTGCGAACCGCCGTGCTCGCCGACCCCGACGCCGGCGTACTGCGTCGCTGGACGTCGGGCCCGGAGGGGCGCGACGATGCCGCAGCGTGGGCCGCCTATCGATCGACGGTCGATCGTGATTCGCCGCTGTATGCGCAGATAGAAGCCAAGATCCGAGTGCTCGATCGGCGCATCGGCGCGGATGCAACGCAGATGCAACGTTTCGGCTCATAGTGTCCGGGTCTGAAGGTGTGGTGGCTCACATATCGATATCCGATGTGTTGGAGCCCACACTCATGCCCTGGTCGTGAGTACTCACTCGGACAGACTGGACAATCGACCGGTTTTTTTACCGGAATAAGTTCCCTTTTATTAAATGAGCGCCTACTGTCGGCCTTGCATGGACAGGCACCATGTGACGTAACTGACACAGCCGTTGGAGGAACGATCATCAGCTAGGCACCCGCGACGGACGCAACGTCCGTTTGCTTCGGCGACCAGTGGTCGCCGATCTCGTCCACATGATCTGTCGGGGATCTTGCGCGAGTGTGGCGTCACGCCCACCGCGTTCATATCGAATCTTCCGGTTCACGAGGTGTATTCGTGCTGCCCGAAAACATTCGATCTGCTGTTCTTTCGCGATTCGAGGAGGCTCTGGTGCACGGTACGGAGTTGGGTGGGTTCAGTGCGCGACCACAGGAAGCGCAGGTCGTCGGCCTGCCGTTTCCGCTGACCCCGGCCCAGCTGGGCGTCTGGTACGCGCAGCTGCTCGACCCCGATGTCCCGATCACCATCGCCCAGTATGTCGACATCGACGGCGAGCTCGATATCGCTGTGCTGCAGCAGGTTTCGGCCGAGGCTGCGCACGCCTACGGCTCGTCGCTGGTGCGCATCGGCGAATTCGACGGTGTCCCGCACCAGTACGTCGACCACACCATCGCGGTCGAGCAGGAGCTGCCGCTGATCGATCTTCGCCACCACGACGACCCCGTGGCCGCCGCGCAGGAATGGATGCGCGCCGAGTTCGGCGCCCCCATCGACCTGCTCACCGACCGGCTGGTGGCGGGTGCGGTGCTGCGGGTCGGCGAAGCGCGGTGGTTCTGGTATCTGCGCGGCCATCACATCGTGCTCGATGGGTACGGCGCGTTCACCAACTCCCAGCGCGTCGCCGAGCTCTACACCGCGCGGATGCTCGACACCCCGGCCCGCGAAGTGGTGCCGGGCGAGCTGTCGGCGCTGGTCGAGGGCGAACAGCGGTACCGCGAAAGCACTCGTTTCCTCGGCGATCGTGAGCACTGGGCCCAGCGCATCGCGGGCCTGGACAGTCCCACCGCGCTCGACGGCCGCACCGCGCCGAGGTCGGCGATCAACCTGGTGACCGGTGGGCGCCTGTCGGAGAGATTGGTCGACCGCCTGGAAACCATTGCCGCCAGCGATGATTCGGCGATCTCCGCGGTACTCCTCGCCGCCTTCGCCGCCTACCTGGGCCGCCTCACCGACCGCCCGGACGCGGTGCTGAGCCTGCCCGTCACCGCCCGCACCACCGCGGTCATGCGCCGCTCGGCAGGGATGCTGTCCAATATCGTGCCGCTGCGACTCCCCACGGGCGCGGCGGGTTCTGCCGCTACCTGGGGTGAGCTGCTGCGCGCGGCGCGGGTGGAGGTGGCGGGTGCGCTGCGCCATCAGCGCTACCGTGCCGAGGACATCCGCCGCGACGCCGAGGACGACGGCCGCCCCGCCCGGCGTGCGCTGTTCGGTCCGCTCGCCAACTTCATGCTCTTCCGCAGTGACCTCACGCTCGGTACCACCACCGGCCGCTACCGGGTGCTGTCCACCGGTCCGATCGAGGACCTGAGTCTCAATGTCTACTACGGCGACCGCGATCGGGTGCACGTCGATTTCGAGGCCAACCCGCACCTCTACGACGCCGACACCCTGGCCAGGCATCACGCCCGTTTCCTCGGTTTCCTCGAGCGCTTGGCCGCTGCTGACCTCGACACCGCGCTGAGCGCGATCGAGGTGGCGACCGAGCTGGAACTCCAGGTCAGCACGAGGATCTGGAACTCCACCCGGTTCGATGTCGATGCCGCGCTGGCCGAACGTTCGGTGCCGACGGCCACCCTGCCCGCCCTGTTCGAAGCCCAGGTCGCGCGTACCCCTGACGATGTGGCCGTGCGGATGGCGACGTCTTCGCCCACCGAGGACGCGACGCTGACCTATCGCGAGCTGGCCCAGCGGGTCAACCGGCTGGCCCGGCGCCTGCGGGCGGACGGCATCGGCCCGGAATCGCTGGTGGCGCTGAGTATTCGGCGTTCGCCCGAACTGGTCGTGGCGATGTACGCGGTGCTCGCCGCGGGCGCGGCCTACGTGCCGATCGACCCGGATCACCCGGCCGAGCGCATCGCGCACATCCTCGCCACCGCCGCCCCGGCCGCGGTGCTCACAACCACCCGCGACCGCGCGCCCGTCGACGGGCTGCCGGTGCTGACTGTGGACACGCTCGATCTGAGCGACTACGATGACGCCCCGCTGAACGATGCCGACCGCACCGTGCCGCTGCGCCCAGGTCACCCCGCGTATGTCATCTTCACCTCCGGCTCCACCGGTCTGCCCAAGGGCGTCGCCGTCGAGCACGCCGCGATCGTGAACCGGCTGGTGTGGATGCAGCAGACCTACCGGCTGCACGGCGTCGACGTGGTGTTGCAGAAGACCCCGATCACATTCGATGTGTCGGTGTGGGAGTTCTTCTGGCCCTTGCAGATCGGCGCGACGCTGCTCCTGGCTGAGCCGGACGGCCACCGCGATCCCGGTTACCTGCGCCGCGTGATAGCCGAATACGGCGTCACCGTGGCACATTTCGTGCCGTCGATGCTGGAAGCCTTTCTGGCCCAACAGGAAATCGCCGAGCGCACCTCGCTGCGGCTGGTCTTCGCCTCCGGTGAGGCTCTGCCCGCCGCGCCCGCTCAGCGCCTGCGGCTGCTGACCGGTGCCCGGCTCCACAATCTCTACGGCCCGACCGAGGCCGCCGTCGATGTCACCTTCCACGAGGTGAACGACAGCGACCGGGTCACGGTGCCGATCGGCGCGCCGGTGTTCAACACCCGGCTCCATGTTCTCGACTCACGGCTGCGGCCTGTTCCGGTCGGGGCTCCGGGTGAGCTGTATCTGTCGGGGGTACAGCTCGCCCGGGGTTATGTAGGACGTCCCGAGCTCACCGCCGGACGTTTCGTCGCCGCGCCCGCGGTGGTGTCCGCCGACTCCGGGCGCTCGGTCGCCGAGGGCGGATCCGGTGTCGCTGTCGTGCACCCGCTGCCGGGTGAGCGGATGTACCGCACCGGCGACCTGGTTCGCTGGACCACCAATGGTGAGCTGGAATACTTGGGGCGCACCGATTTTCAGGTGAAGCTGCGTGGTCTGCGGATCGAGCTCGGCGAGATCGAGGCCGTCCTGGAGAGCGTCGACTCCGCGGCGCGCGCCGTGGTCATGGTCCGTGACGACGCGGGCGTCGGCGAGCAGTTGGTCGCCTATGTGGTGGAAGCCGAGCCGGGCGCGGTCGTGACCGATGATCTGCGCGAGACCGCGCTGCGCGCGCTGCCCGCCTACATGGTGCCCGCCGCGTTCGTGCTGCTCGATGCCCTTCCGGTGAACGCGTCGGGCAAGCTCGATCGCAAGGCTCTGCCCGCACCCGTCCGCACCGTCGTCACCTACGCCGAACCGGTCGGCTCGGTGGAGCAGACGGTGGCCAGGGTGTTCGGGGAGGTACTCGGCCTCGACCGCATCGGTCGCGACGACGACTTCTTCGCCCTCGGCGGCAACAGCCTGGTGGCCACCCAGGTCGCGGCCCGCCTCGGCGCCGACCTCGGCTGCCGCCTCGGCGTGCGCGATCTGTTCGGCGCGACCACCGTCGCCCGCCTCGCCGCCGCCGTCGCCGAACGTGCCGACACCGGTGTCTCGGCTCAGCTCCCCGTGCTCGCTGCTCGCCCCCGCCCGGCGCTGATCCCGCTTTCCCCCGCGCAGCAACGAATCTGGTTCCTCAACCGCTTCGACCCCTCGGCCCCCGGCTACAACATGCCGTTCGTCGTCCGCCTGCGCGGCACCGCCGATCTCCCCGCCTTGGTCGCCGCGCTGCACAAGGTCGTCGACCGCCACGAGGCCCTGCGCACCGTGTTCCCTGCGGTCGACGCCCCTGGTGGCGAGGTTGCCGAGCAGGTCGTCCGCGATGCCGGGTCGGTCCGCATCGGTGATCCCGTCGCAGTGTCGGCCGCCGACCTCGACGCCGAGCTGACTCGCTTCGCTCGCGCCGGGTTCGATCTCGAACGCGAAGCTCCTTTCCGCGCGGGCATCTTCGTCGTCCCGGAGGCTGTCGACAGCGCTGTGGACAACTCCGCCTCGCGGCTCGCCGAGCCCATCGCGGACGTCCCGGCAGGGGAGTGCGTACTCGCAGTCGTGCTGCATCACATCGCGGCAGACGGCGTTTCGCTGCAGGTGCTCGTCCGCGACGTACTCACCGCCTACCGCGCCGCGGCCGACGGCGTCGATCCGGGGTGGTCGCCGCTGAGTGTGCAGTACGCCGACTATGCGCTCTGGCAGCGCGAACTGCTCGGCGCCGAAGCCGATCCGCAGTCGCTGGCCTCGCGCGAAATCTCTTTCTGGGAGCGGACTCTGGCGGGACTGCCCGACCAACTCGAGCTGCCCTCGGCCCGGCAGCGGCCGATCGAGCCGAGCATGCGCGGCGCACGCACCGCCTTCACCATCGACGCCGACCTGCATCGGCGGCTCGCCGATCTGGCTCAGCAGGCAGGCGCCTCGCTGTTCATGGTCCTGCACACCGCGCTGGCCGTGCTCCTCGCGCGCCTGTCCGGGACCACCGACATCGCCATCGGTACCGGTGTGGCGGGCCGTGGTGACCGTGCCATCGACGACCTGATCGGCATGTTCGTCAACACCCTGGTTCTGCGCACCGAGGTCGATCCGGCCGCGAGTTTCACCGCCGCGCTGGAAGGCACCCGGGAAACCGACCTTGCCGCCTTCGCCCATGCCACCGTTCCCTTCGATCGCCTGGTCGACGTCGTCAACCCGGCCCGCTCGCAGTCGCGGCACCCGCTGTTCCAGGTGGCGCTCAACTTCCAGGCCGTGCTCGACACCACCTTCGAACTGGCAGGTTCGCCGGTCACGGTGCGTGAGATCGAACTCGACATCACCAAGTTCGACCTACAGCTGACCCTCGCCGAACGACGCGGTGCCGCGGGCGAACCCGACGGCATCGACGCCGTCACCCTGTATGCCACCGACCTCTTCGACGAGCCCGAGATGCACACTCTCGGCGCGCGTTTCGTGCGACTACTAGCCGCGGCGGTCACCGCCCCCGACACTGCGGTCGGTGACCTCGCGCTGCTGTCGCCGCCCGAACACGCCCGGCTCGTCGGGATGCGCGGAGCGCCGGTGACTGCCACCGGCCTGCTACCCGACCTCCTGGCCAGGGCCGTCGCGGCCGATGCGGATCGCGATGCCGTGACCGACGGCGACCGCACCCTCACCTACCGTGAACTCGACCGGGCGTCGTCACGCCTGGCCAGGGTCCTCATCGACAGTGGCATCGGTCCCGACGACGTCATCGCCGTCGGCATCCCCCGCTCCATCGAGTCGGTCCTCGCGGTGTGGGCTGTCGCCAAGTCAGGTGCGGCCTGGCTGCCCGTCGATCCGAGCTACCCGCTCGATCGGATCACTCATATGGTGACCGATTCCGGTGCGCGACTGGGTCTTACAGTGTCCGAGTCGCAGCCCGCACTGCCCGGCTCGATCGACTGGCTGGTCCTCGACGAACTGAAGCTGATGGCCGAATGCGCCGGGCGTTCCAGCGACCCCGTCACCGACGTCGAGCGCGTTCGCCCCCTGCGCACCGAGCACCTCGCCTACGTCATCTACACCTCCGGCTCCACCGGCCTGCCCAAGGGCGTGCTGGTCACCCAGGCGGGCATCGCCGGTTTCGCCGCCGAGGAAACCGCCCGCATGTTCGGTTCCGCCGACGCTCGCGTCCTCCAGGTCGGCTCCCCGTCCTTCGACATCTCGGTGATGGAATTCCTGCTCGCCGTGAACTCCGCCGCGACGCTGGTGATCGCCCCGCTGGGTCGCCACGTGGGAGACGAATTGACCCAGCTGCTTTCGGAGCAGCGCGTCACCCACGCGCTGATGACGCCCTCCGGCCTTGCCGTGCTCGACCCCGCTCGACTCGACGCCCTTCGCATGGTGATGGTCGGCGGTGAAGCCTGCCCGCCCGACCTGATCGCCCGCTGGACCACCGGACCCGTCCCGCGCGCGTTCGTGAACGCCTACGGCCCCTCCGAGACCACGGTCGCCACCAATATCAGTGTCCCCCTCACCGCGGATTCCCCGCTGACCCTCGGCACCCCACTGCGCGGCATCACCCAGTGGGTACTCGACGCGCGGCTGCGACCGGTCCCCACCGGTGTCGCGGGCGAGCTGTACGTCGCGGGCGCCCAGGTGGCCCGTGGCTACCGCTCCCGCGCTGCCCTCACCGCGGCGCGGTTCGTCGCCTGCCCGTGGGCGCCGTCCGAGCGTATGTACCGCACCGGCGACCTGGTCCGCTGGACCACCGAGGGCACCCTCGAGTACCTGGGTCGCAACGATGACCAGGTCAAACTCCGCGGCTTCCGGATCGAACTCGGCGAAATCGAAACCGCCCTGCTCGCCCTGCCGTCGATCCGCCAGGCCGTCGTGCTCGTCCGTGCCGACGCCCACCGTGGCGACCAGCTCGTCGCTTACCTGGTGCCCGCTGCCACCGAAGACCGAGCTGTCGATACGACGGCAGTGGCTCTCGATGTCGACGCGATCACCGCTACCCTGCGTGGCACCCTCGCCCCGCACATGGTGCCGTCCGCGTTCGTCGTGATCGATGCGCTGCCGCTCACCCCCAACGGCAAGCTCGACCGCAAGGCGCTGCCGGAGCCGGTGTTCACCGCGCGCGCCTTCCGTGCGCCCGCCGCGGGCATCGAGTCCGCGGTGGCTCAGGTGTTCGGCGAGGTGCTCGGGGTCGAGCAGGTCGGCGCCGACGACGACTTCTTCGCGCTCGGCGGCAACTCCCTAGTCGCCACCCAGGTGGTGTCTCGCCTCGGCACCACGCTCGGTCGCGCGGTGTCACTGAAGGTGCTGTTCGAGGCGCCGACCGTGGCCGCACTCGCCGCGGTGCTCGACTCCGCGGAAGCGGTCGCGCCGAGGCCCGCCCTGGTGGCAGGCGAACGGCCGCACCGGGTTCCGCTGTCGTATGCCCAGCAGCGCATGTGGTTCCTGAACCAGTTCGACGCCGAATCGGTCGCCGACAATATCGCCGCCGCCATCCGCCTGACCGGCGCGATCGACTACACCGCGATGAACGCGGCCGTCGCCGCGGTCTTCGCCAGGCACGAAGCGCTGCGGACCCGCTACCCCGCCGTCGACGGCATCCCGTTCCAGCAGGTGCTCGACGCCGACCAGCTGACGATCACCCTCGAACCGCACGCGATCGCCCCGGTCGACCTCGACAGTCGGATCCGCGCGCTGGCCGCTGTCCCGTTCACGGTCGACCAGGAACCGCCGGTCCGCTTGCATCTGCTGCACACCGGCGCCGACGAGCACGTCCTCGTCATCGTGCTGCACCACATCGCCGCCGACGGCTGGTCGGTCGCACCACTGACCCGCGACGTGATGGTCGCCTACGCCGCTCACCGGGCGGGCACCGCACCCCAGTGGACGCCACTGCCGGTGCAATACGCCGACTTCGCCCTCTGGCAGCGCGATGCCCTCGGTGCCGAGGACGACGCCGACTCCTCCCTGTCGCGCCAGATCGCCTTCTGGACCACTGAACTGGCGGATCTGCCCGACCTGCTCTCGCTGCCGAGTGACCGTCCGCGCCCGGCGGTGGCCTCGGGTCGCGGTGCGCGCCAGACCTTCACGGTGCCCGCCGCGATCACCGAACGACTGCGCGGCCTCGGCGCGGATGCCGGCGCCTCGCTGTTCATGGTGCTGCACACCGTATTCGCCGCCACACTCACCAAACTGTCCGGCCAACAGGACATCTCGATCGGTACTCCGGTCGCAGGCCGCGGTGACCAGGCGCTCGACGACCTGGTCGGGATGTTCGTCAACACGCTCGTGCTGCGGGCCCGGATCCGGCCCGACGCCACCTTCACCGAACTCCTCGGCACGGTCCGCGACAGCGACCTGCGCGCCCTGGCCAACACCGACGTCACCTTCGACCGTCTCGTCGAGGCGCTCAATCCCGAGCGCTCGACCGCGCGGCACCCGTTGTTCCAGGTGATGCTCGACTTCCAGAACAACTCCCGAACCGAACTCGAACTCGCGGGCTTGACCGCCACCGAAATCGAGATCGACACCCACACAGCGAAGTTCGACCTGCACCTCACCCTGCGCGAGACCTCCGACGGACTCTTCGGCCGCTTCGAGTACGCGACGGACCTCTTCGACGCGCAGACCATCACAGATCTCGGCACCCGCTTCCTGCGAATGCTGGATACGGTGACCGCCGATCCCACCGTCGTGATCGGCGACATCGACCTGCTCGACACCGCGGAGCGCACACACCTGCTCGACACCTGGAACGCCACCGCGTACCCGGTCGACGAGCGCATGACGCTGGTCTCGCTGTTCACCGCGCAGGCCCAGCGCACCCCGGAGGCGACCGCCGTGAGCTTCGACGGCGAATCGCTGAGCTACGCCGAGTTCGCCGCCCAGGTGAATCGGCTCGCTCGCCTGCTGATCTCGATCGGTGTTCGCCCCGATCGCACCGTGGCTCTCGGTATGCGTCGCTCGACCGACCTGGTCGTCGCCATGTACGCGGTCCTCGCCGCGGGCGGCGCCTATGTGCCGCTCGACCCGGACCACCCGGCCGAGCGCATCGCCCAGGTGATCGACGCCGCCGACCCGGTCTGCGTCCTGACCCGCGCGATCGACGACATCGACCTGTTCGCGCAGGATCGCGAGGACGCGCGCGTGACCGCTCGCCCCGCGATTCTCGACCTCGAGCAACTCGACACCACCGACTACTCGTCCGAGCCGATCACCGATGCCGACCGCCTCGCCACCCTGACTCCCGGCAACGCCGCCTACCTGATCTTCACCTCCGGCTCCACCGGTCAGCCCAAGGGTGTCGTCGTCTCCCACGGCGCCATCGTCAACCGCCTGGTGTGGATGCAGGACGCCTACCGCCTCACCCCCGACGACGTCGTCCTGCAGAAGACCCCCGCCACCTTCGACGTGTCGGTGTGGGAGTTCTTCTGGCCCTTGCAGATCGGTGCCCGCCTTCTGCTGGCCCGCCCCGACGGCCACCGCGACCCGGCCTACCTGGCCCAGCTGATCGACACCGAGCAGATCACCGTCGCCCACTTCGTCCCCTCGATGCTGGCCGTCTTCGTCGCCGCGCTCGACGAAGCGAGCGCTGCGACCACCGCGAGCTGCGCATCGCTGCGCCTGGTGTTCGCATCGGGCGAGGCGCTGCCGCCCACGCCCGCCCAACTGCTGCGCCGACGCACCGGTACGGCTGTGCATAACTTGTACGGCCCCACCGAGGCCGCGGTCGACGTCACCTTCCACGAGGTGATCGACGCCGACACCGTCTCTGTCCCGATCGGCGCGCCTGTGCACAACACCCGGGTGTACGTCCTCGACGGTCGACTGCATCCGGTTCCCGTCGGCGTTCCCGGCGAGCTGTACCTGGCAGGTGCTCAACTGGCGCGAGGCTACGCGGGCCGTGCCGACCTCACCGCGGACCGCTTCGTCGCCGACCCGTTCACCCCCGCCGAGCGCATGTACCGCACCGGCGACCTCGTCACATGGACCACGGACGGTGAGCTGGAGTATTTGGGCCGCACCGACTTCCAAGTGAAGCTGCGTGGTCTGCGGATCGAGCTCGGCGAGATCGAAGCCGTCCTGTCCGGACTTCCGGAGATCACCCAGGCCGCGGTCATCGCCCGCGACGACGCACTGGTGGCGTATCTCGTCGCACCACAGCACCTCGACGTGGATGCGGTGAAGGCCACGCTGATCCGTACCCTGCCCGCCTACATGGTTCCCACGGCGTTCGTGGTCCTCGACGAGTTCCCGCTCAACACCTCCGGCAAGCTCGACCGGAAGTCGCTGCCCACACCGAGTTTCGAGGCCGCGGTGTTCCGGGCGCCGACCACCGAGGTCGCTCGCATCGTGGCAGCCACGTTCGCGACGGTCCTCGGTTTCCCCGCCGATCGCGAAGTCGGTCTCGACGACGACTTCTTCGCCCTCGGCGGCAACTCCCTCAATGCCACCCAGGTCGCGGCCCGCCTCGGCGCCGCCCTCGACACCCAGATCCCGGTCCGGTTGCTGTTCGACGCGCCGACCGTGGCCGACCTGGCCCACCGGTGCACCGCCCTGCGCGGCACCGGTGGCCGCCTCGAACTCACCACTCGCGGACGGCCACAGCGGATTCCGCTGTCGGCCGCGCAGCGCCGGATGTGGTTCCTCAACCGCTACCTAGCCGACGTCGACGGTATCGGCGATGCCGTCGACAACATCCCGGTCGCGCTGCGGCTCACCGGCGACCTCGATATCGCCGCCCTCGAAGCCGCCCTCACCGACGTGGTCATCCGGCACGAGACCCTGCGAACCAGCTACCCCGACGGCCCGGAGGGCGCCGAACAGCTGATCTCGGACACGGCGGAACTCGCCCTGCGGCCCGAGGCGATCACCGAGGCGGAACTGCCCGAACGCCTGTTGTCCTGCGCCGCGGTCCGCTTCGACCTGACCACCGAAATCCCGCTGCGCGCGGCCTTGTTCGCGGTGCACGGCGACCACGTGCTCGTCCTGGTGGTCCACCACATCGCCGCGGACGGTTTCTCGCTCGGCCCGCTGGCCGCCGACCTGATGGCCGCCTACGCCGCCCGCCACGAAGGGACCACCCCCACCTGGGCCCCGCTGCCGATCCAGTACGCCGACTACACCCTGTGGCAGCACGAAAACCTCGGTGACGCGGCAGACTCCGGTTCGCCGGCGCACACCCAACTGGCCTTCTGGCGCCACGGCCTGGCCGGCCTGCCCGAGCAGCTCGACCTGCCGACCGACCGTCCCCGCCCCGCCGAATCCACCTACCGTGGCGCCGTCCACCGCTTCCAGATCGACTCCGATCTGCACAGCGAACTGCGCGAACTGGCCCGCAAGCACGAGGCCACCCTGTTCAGCACCGTGCACGCGGCGCTGGCGGTCCTCCTGGCGCGCCTGTCCGGCGGCAGCGACATCGCCATCGGCACTCCGGTGGCGGGCCGTGGCGAGGCTGCCCTCGACGGCCTGATCGGTATGTTCGTCAACACCCTGGTCCTGCGCACCCAGATCGACCCGCGCGTCGAATTCGAGACCGCCCTCGACGCTGTCCGCGCGGGCGACCTGGACGCCCTCTCGCACGCCGACATCCCGTTCGAGCAGGTCGTGGATGCCGTCGACCCGGCGCGAGCTCGTAACCGCCACCCGCTGTTCCAGGTGGCACTGGTTCTGCAGAACTTCACTGTCCCGGCACTGGAAGCTGCGGGGCTGCGCGTCCACCCTGTCGATTTCGATGCCGCCGTGGCGAAGTTCGACCTGCAGTTCACCGTCGGCGAATCCGACGACATCGATGGACGCGCGAACGGCATGTCGATCGAAATCGCCTACGCCACCGATTTGTTCGACGAGGGCAGCGTCGCGGTGCTGGCCCGTCGCTTCACCCAGGTGCTGGCCGCCGTCGTCGCCGACCCGACGGTCGTGGTGGGCGACATCCAACTGCTCAGTGCCGAAGAACAGCAGCGCACCCTGCACGATTGGTCGTCCACCGGCGCTTCGGTGGCCGCCGCCGACACCATGGTGGACCGATTCGCCCGCGCCGCCGCCCTCGACCAGAACGCCGTCGCTGTGAAGGCGGGCGATCTCAGCCTGAGCTACGGCGAGCTCGACGCCTGGTCCAACCGCCTGGCGCGGCGTCTCGTCGCCGCGGGTGTCGGCCCGGAATCGCTGGTAGCGGTCGCACTTCCGCGTTCGGTGGAGTTGCCCGTCGCCTTGCTCGCCGTGCTGAAGGCGGGCGGCGGCTACCTGCCGATCGACCCCAACTACCCGGCCGATCGCATCGAATACGTGCTGGACGACGCCCGGCCGCACTGCGCCATCACCAACGCCGACACCGGCCTGGCGCCCGACTGGTTCGGTGGCCCGGTCATCGATCCCGACGCGGGCAACCTGTCCGACTTCGCCGCCGAGCCCCTGACCGACGCGGACCGGCGTACGCCCCTGGACCCTGCCAACACCGCCTACGTCATCTACACCTCCGGCTCGACCGGTCGCCCCAAGGGCGTCGTCGTTCCGCACACGAATGTCGTCGCCTTGCTGGACAACACCGCGGCGCGTTTCGGCTTCGGCCCCTCGGATGTGTGGACGATGTTCCACTCCTACGCCTTCGACTTCTCGGTGTGGGAGCTGTGGGGAGCCCTGCTGCACGGCGGCTCGATCGTCCTGGTCGACTACTTCACCTCCCGCTCGCCCGAACAGTTCCGCGAGCTGCTGCGCGCCGAACGCGTCACCGTGCTCAACCAGACGCCGTCAGCGTTCTACGGGCTCGTCGCCGCCGACCTGGCCACCCTCGAACCCTCCGAATACGCTTTGCGCACAGTGATCTTCGGTGGCGAGGCGCTCGAACCCCAGCGTCTGGCCGGCTGGTTCGCCCGCTACCCGGACTCGCCCCGCATGGTGAACATGTACGGCATCACCGAGACCACCGTGCATGCCTCCTACCGGGAGATCACCCCGAACACGGGCTCCGCCAGCGTGATCGGCGGCGCCATCGCGGGACTGACAGTGCGCGTGCTGGATTCGCGTCTGCGCCCCGTTCCGGTCGGCGTGCCCGGCGAGATCTACGTCTCCGGCCCGCAGTTGGCGCGCGGCTACCTGGGGCGGCCCGACCTGACCGCGAGCCGCTTCGTCGCCGACCCCTACGGGCCCGCCGGATCCGTCGCCTACCGCTCGGGCGACCTCGCCCGCTGGACGATAGCGCCGGACGATCCCGCGTCGCCGGCTTCGGCAGCCGCCGAACTCGAATACCTGGGTCGTGCCGACCAGCAGGTGAACCTGCGTGGCTTCCGCGTCGAGCTCGGCGAGATCGAGGCCGCGCTGCTGCGCAGTTCGGTGGCCCCGCGCGAAGTGGCGGTCCTCGTCCGTACCGACCTGGTCGACGAGCCGCGAATCGTGGCCTACCTGGTCGCGGAATCGACCCACGTCGACACCGCCGACCTGCGCAAAGAGCTGGCGCGGACCCTGCCCGAACACATGCTCCCGGCTGCCGTGGTACTGGTCGACCGCATCCCGCTCACGGTCAACGGCAAGCTCGACCGTGCCGCACTCCCGGCACCCGTCTTCGAGACCACCGCCTACCGCAAGCCCGCCACGATCACCGAGCAGATCATCGCCGACGTCTACACCGAGGTCCTCGGCCGTACCGACGGGCAGCCGGTCGGCGCCGACGACGACTTCTTCGCCCTCGGCGGCAGCTCGCTGCTGGCAGCCAAGGCCGTCGCCCGCATCGGTGCCGCCCTCGACCGGCGCGTCGGTGTGCGGACCCTGTTCGAGACCCCGCGCGTCGCCGAGTTGGCCGCCGCCGTCGACGCTCAGTCCGAGGTCGATCGGCCCGCGCTGGTGGGCCGGGCCCGTCCCGAGTTCCTTCCGCTGTCCCCGGCTCAGCAGCGGATGTGGTTCCTCAACCGCTTCGACGGCGCGTCGGTGGCCTACAACATCCCGTTCGCGCTGCGCCTGAGCGGTGCGCTCGATACCGGTGCGTTGCAGGCCGCGATGTCGGACGTGGTCGCCCGGCACGAGTCGCTGCGCACCATGTACCCGGTGTCGCGAGCCACGGGGACCGATATCGACGGCACTCCGACGCAGTCGATCGTGGCTGCCGCCGACGCCGTGGTGTCGCTGGAACCGATCGCGGTCGCCGACGCGGACCTGCCCGCGGCGATTCGCGAACTGGCCGAGACCACCTTCGATGTCACCACCGAGATTCCGGTGCGCATGCGCCTGTTCCAGGTGGCCGACACCGAATTCGTGCTGGCCGCCGTCATGCACCACATCGCCGCCGACGGCTCCTCCGTCGCGCCCTTCGTGGCCGACCTGATGCGGGCCTACACCGCCCGGCTCGCCGATGCCGCACCCGGTTGGGCGCCGCCCGCCGTGCAGTTCGCCGACTACGCCCTGTGGCAACGCGACCTACTCGGTGACGAGTCTGATCCGGAATCCGTTGCCGCCCAGCAGGTTCGCTACTGGCAGACCCAGCTCGCCGGACTGCCCGATCAGCTGGCCTTGCCGACCGACCGGCCACGTCCCGCCCGCCAGAGCCTGCGCGGCGACAAGGTGAGCTTCACCGTCGACGCCGATCTGCACGCCGCGCTGATCGCCCTCGGTCGCGGCAACGGCGCCACGCTGTTCATGGTGGTCCACGCGGCCTTCGCGGCCCTGCTGGCCAGAGTTTCCGGCACCGCCGATATCGCCGTCGGCACCCCGAACGCGGGACGCGGCGAAGCCGAACTCGACGAGGTCATCGGCATGTTCGTCAACACCCTCGTGCTGCGCACCCAGGTCGCGGGCGACGCCGCGTTCACCGCTTTGCTCGCCGCGGCACGCACCGCCGATATCGCCGCCTTCTCGCACGCCGACGTGCCGTTCGAGCGGTTGGTCGAGGTGCTCAACCCGGCCCGTTCCACCGCGCGGCACCCGCTGTTCCAGGTCGGCTATTCGTTCCAGAACCACGAGCGTGGTCAGCTGGAACTGCCCGGCCTGACCGTCTCGAACATCGAATTCGACTCCGGCGTAGCACAGTTCGACCTGCACCTGTTCGCCCTCGACAACTACACCGCCGATGGCTCTCCGGCGGGCATCGAGATGGCCCTCGGCTATGCCACCGATCTGTTCGACGCCGCAACCGCGGAACGTTTCGTCGGTCAGCTGCGCCGGGTGCTCGAATCCGTTACCACTACACCGGATGTCGTCGTCGGCGACCTCGATGTGCTCGGCACCGACCGCATCCTGCTCCTCGAGACATGGAACGATACCGCTCATCCGGTCGAGTCGACAACCCTCGCCGAACTGGTTGTCCGCCAAGCACACCGAACCCCGACAGCGCTCGCGCTGGTAGACGACGAGACCGGCGAATCCCTGGACTACGCCACCTTCGATGCCCAGATCAATCGTGTCGCTCGGCTCCTGATCGCCGAGGGCGTCGGCCCGGAACGCGCCGTCGTGCTGGCCATGCGCCGGGGTATCGACCTCGTGATCGCCATGCACGCCGTGGTCCGGGCGGGCGGCGCGTACGTGCCGATCGACCCCGATCACCCCGTCGACCGCATCGCCGACATCGTCGCCACCGCGGCGCCGCTGTGCGTGCTCACCACCGCGGTCGACGGTCTCCCGATCTCGGTCGACGTCCCCGTCTTCGAGCTGGATCACCGCGCCCTGCAGGACCTCTCGACCGACCCGGTGACCGATGTCGAGCGCATCGCCCCGCTGCGTCCGGAGCACCCCGCGTACATCATCTTCACCTCGGGCTCCACCGGTCGCCCCAAGGGCGTAGCCGTCCCGCATGCCGCGATCGTCAACCAGCTCGCCTGGCTGCACGACCGCTTCGCCATGACCACCACCGATCGCGTTCTCCTGAAAACCCCTGCCACCTTCGACCTCTCGGTCTGGGAGTTCTGGTCGCCCCTGAGCTCCGGCGGTGCCCTGATCGTCACCCGCCCCGGCGACGAGCGTGATCCAGATCGGCTGCGCACCACCATGACCCGGCACGGCGTCACCGTCCTGCACGCGGTGCCCTCACTCGTCGGCATGCTCCTGACCACCGAAACCGAACTCCCGGTGTCGCTGCGCGCCGTCCTCGCCATCGGCGAAGCACTGCCCGCCGCCACCGCTACCCAGTTCCGTGCCAGCGGCACCACCGCCGCCCTACACAACCTGTACGGCCCGACCGAGGCCGCCGTCTCGATCACCGAATACGAAGTAGCCCATGACCCGTCGCACGTTGTTCCGATCGGCGCCCCGGCGTGGAACAGCGCCCTCTACGTTCTCGACGCTCGTCTACGGCCGGTCCCGATCGGCGTAGCGGGCGAGCTCTACCTGGCCGGAGACCAACTCGCCCGCGGCTATCTCGGCCGCCGAGCGCTCACCGCCGACCGCTTCGTCGCCAACCCCTTCGCCACCAGGGCAGGTGCGTCGCTCGGATCGCGGATGTACCGCACCGGCGACATCGTGCGGTGGCGTGCCGACGGCACCCTCGAGTACCTCGAACGCGCGGACTTCCAAGTCAAGATCGGTGGCTTCCGCATCGAACTCGGCGAGGTCGAGACAGCCCTGCTGCGCTGCGCCGATGTGCGGGCCGCGGTCGCCGTGGCCAAGACCGACGAGCGTGCGGGGGCGCGGCTGATCGCCTACGCGGCGGTCGCCGATCTGGCCCCGGGCGACGCACAATCCGTCGCGGCCCGACTGCGCGGTGAACTCGCCGCGAGCCTGCCCGCCTACATGGTTCCCGCCGCGCTGGTGGTGCTCGACGCGCTGCCGCTCAATGCCAACGGCAAGGTCGACCGGGCCGACCTGCCCGAACCGGAGTTCGCCGAGGCCGCCTTCCGCGCCCCGGTCACCGAGGTCGAACAACTTGTCGCCCGGACTTTCGCCGAGGTGATCGGCTGCCCGACCGCCGGACTCGACGACGACTTCTTCGCTCTCGGCGGCAACTCGCTGATGGCAACCCGGCTGGCCGCGCGTCTCGGCGCCGCGCTCAGCATCCGAGTCCCGGTAGCAGCGGTCTTCGATGCCCCGACGGTGGCCGCACTGGCCGAACACCTCGCCACCGCCGATCGCACCGCCGCCCGCCCGCCGTTGACCAAACGCACCAGCGAAGGTCCCGCGGTCCTCTCGCCCGCGCAGCAACGCATGTGGGTCCTGCACCAACTGTCTCCGCAGTCCTCGGCCTATCACATCCCGGCCGCCATCCGCCTGACCGGAAAGCTCGACCTGCCCGCCCTACAAGCGGCGATCGCCGACCTCCTGGCCCGCCACGACACCCTGCGCACCCGCTACCCGGACACCGCGGGCGGCCCCGTGCAACAGGTGATGCCCGCCTGGTCCGCGGCCGTCGACCTCGCCCCGATCCCGGTCGCGCCCACCGATGTCGAAACCCGAATCGCGGCACTCGTCGCGCAGCCCTTCGACATCACGGCCGCGCCCCCGATCAGAGTCGCCCTCTACCGCGTCGCCGACAACGATCACGTCCTCGTCGTCGTGGTGCACCACATCAGTGCCGACGGCTACTCGATCGACCCGCTCACCCGAGACCTGGTGCGCGCCTACGTCGATCGCAGCCAAGGGCGCGAACCCGGCTGGAGCCCGCTGGAAATCCAGTACGGCGACTTCAGCGCCTGGCAACGAGAGTTGCTCGGCACCGAGGCCGATCCCGACAGCGTGCTCACCCAGCAGCTCACCTACTGGACCCGCGAACTCGCTGGCGCACCCGAACTGCTGGCGCTGCCGACGGACCGCCCGCGCGCGGCCCGGCGTGAAATGCGCGGCGCGACGCTCGAATTCGAGATCGATGCCGAGCTCACCCGCAGCCTCGACCAGGTAGCTCGCGCCAACGGAACCACCCTGTTCACTGTGGTTCACAGCGCCCTGGCCGTCCTGCTCGCCAAACAATCCGGCAGCGCCGACATCACCATCGGCGCCCCGGTATCCGGTCGCGGCGCTCGCGAACTCGACGATCTCGTCGGCATGTTCGTCAACACCGTCGCCCTGCGCACCGAGCTCGACTCACGCGCACCGTTCACCGATCTGCTGGCCCAGGCCAAGCGACGCGACCTGGCCGCCCTCTCCCACGCCGACGTCCCGTTCGAGCAGGTGGTCGATGCCATGGGACGCACGCGAACCGGCGCCTACACCCCGCTGTTCCAGGTGATGCTGACCTTCCAGAACATGCCGCCGGGCGGTATCGACCTACCGGGCCTACACGTTCGAACGTTGGACCCCGGCCTGACGGAAGCCAAGTTCGACCTGCACCTCACCGCCCTGCAGCGCTACTCGGACAACGGCGTACTAGACGGCCTCGACGTCCACTTCGGCTACGCCATCGACCTTTTCGACGCGTCGACGGTCGAAGCGCTGGCCGAACGGTTCCGCAAGATCCTCGCCGCCGTCGCCGCCGATCCCGCCGTGGCGGTGCGCGCCATCGACATGCGCACCGACGCCGAAAAGACCCCACCACCGAGCACCTACACCATCGCCGATCTTCCGGGCCTCGTCGGCTCGGCAGCTCGGCTCGCGCCGGCGACCGTGGCATTCGCCCACGGCGAGCACGCCATCTCCTACGGAGCACTCGACGCCAAACTCACCGCGGTGAGCAGGGCGATGGGCGCGAAGATGAAACCTGAAGCGTTGGTGAACGTCGCGCTGGCCGGCCTCGTGCCCGGCGTGCTCGCCGCACTCGGCGCGGTCGGTCTGTCTTCCACTCTGCAAACACTGGTGACCGATGCTGCCGCGGTAATCGCCGGGGCGGGGTCGGCTGACGACTCGGAAGGACAACTCTGATGTCGCACACGGATTCGGTCACGACCGCCGCCACCCTCGCCGCGCTCCTGCGTGACCTGGACGGCGACCGGCCGCGTGACCCGGCGACCCTGCTCGCCGCCTTCTCCACCTACGCCGATAACGAACCCGACATCCTCGCGGTGCGCGACGGCGAAATCGGCCTCACCTACGGCGAACTAGCCGAGCGTGTCGATGCCTTGGCCGCGGCTCTCATCGAGCACGGCGTCGGCCCCGAGGCCACCGTCGCGGTGTCGCTACCGCGCTCGGCGGAACTCGTTGTCGCCGTGCACGCGGTGCTCGCCGCGGGCGGTGCCTTCGTTCTGCTCGACCCCGCTACCCCGGCGGAAGTGCAAAGCCGCACCTCGGCGCTGGCCGCGCCGACGCTCGTCCTCACGAGCGCCCGGACGCGGCACCCGGCCGGGTTCCCGGTTCTGTACACCGACGCCACCGTCGAGATCACTCCCGACGAGCTACCAGGGCCTACCGCGGACAACCCGGCCTATCTCGTCGTCGACATCGCCGCCTCGACCGCGGTCGTCGTCGGACATCGCGCGGCGCAGGCGAATTCGAGCTGGCGCCAGCGTCTCTGCGGTATCGGCGCCGGTGATTCCGTGCTCTGGCACGCACCGCTGAGCGGGCAGGCCGCGGTAGGGGAGATGCTGCTCGCCCTGCAAACCGGTGCCACGCTGGTGGTCTCGCCGTCGGAAGTGCTCGCCGACGCGATCTCCCGAACAGGCGTGACCACAGCATGTCTCGACCATGCCGAGCTGGCCGAACTGGCGGCGCTGCCCGATGCCGAGGAACGCCTCGATTCGCTGCGCGTGGTGCTCGGCTCCGGTGGGTCATTGCTCGCGAAAACCGCTGCCGCCTTGCGCTCGGTGAGCGGAGCCACCCTGTGGCATGTCTACGGCAGGCCCGAAACCGCGGGCGAGTTCGTCGCGCACGAGGTGACCGGGGCCGATCTGGAGGTGGTCCCGTTCGGATCGGCCGCCGACGATGTCGAACTGCTGATCCTCGACGAGCACCTGTGCCCCGTCGCCGACGGTGAGATCGGTGAACTCTACGTCTCCGGTGTGCAATTGGCGCGCGGTTACGTCGGCAGGCAGGCCACCGCCGCGACCTTCCTGGCCAACCCCATCGGCCCGGTGGACGACCGCATGTTCGCCACCGGCGACCTGGTGCGGCGCAGGCCGCCGGGCGATGCCTGGACCGCCGAGATCGAATTCGTCGGCCGCATCGACGACGGGCACTATTCCGGTGCGGTGGGACTGCCGGGCGAGCTCCTGCTCGACGAATTCGAAGCGCAGTCCGCCGCGACCCCTTTCGACCCGGCCGTCGTCCATGCGCCGAGCGACGGCCCGACATCGATCATCACCTATGGTGACCTCGACCGGCGCACCAACCAACTGGCCCGGCATCTGTCCGCCCTCGGCATCGGACCCGAATCCGCTGTGCTCGTGGATGTTCCGCGTTCCATCGAGTTCGTGGTCGCCGCCTACGCGGTGCTCAAGGCCGGTGGCACCGTGGTGCCGATCGACACCGCGAACCCCCTGATCCCACCGGTCGTCAACCCCGCACTGGCCCTGACCATCGCGGCCCGCGAACACCTCGGGGCCTACGACATCCCGACGGTCACGGTCGACCGGGTCGCGCTGTCGGCCTACTCCAGCGAACCGATCGCCCGCGGCGAACATCGCGCCCCGATCCTGCCGCAGCACTCCGCCCTCGTGCTGTTTCCGCCCGGCTCGACCCACAGCGTCACCATCAGCCACGAGGCCGCGGTCCACCGGGTGACCGCCATGCAGGCCCGCCACCATCTCTCCACTCGCGACGTCTACCTGCACCAGGCCCACACCGGCGACGCCACCGCCTGGCACGGCTACCTGCTACCCCTTCGCGTCGGCGCGACCGTAGTCCTCACCGAGCCGCCCGACCCCTCCCGGTTAGGCACCCTCATCACCGCCTACGGCATCACCACCACCGACTTCACCCCGCACTTCGCGCCCGCCCACCCCACCCACAGCGACCGCCTGTTCCGCACCAGCGAGCTCGCCCACCACGACATCGAAGGCACCCCATCAGCATTAGCCCATCTGGGCACTCTCCTCGGAAAGGCCACCCCATGACCAACCCGTTCGACGACGACAACGCCCAGTTCTACGTCCTGGTCAACACCGAGGGTGAACACTCCCTCTGGCCCACCTTCGCCGCCGTCCCCGGAGGCTGGTCGGTAGCCTTCGGCGCCGCGCCCCGAACCTCCTGCCTGCACTACGTGGAATCCCACTGGCTCGACATGCGCCCCAACTCCCTCATCGCCGCCATGTCCAACAAGCCCTGATCTGTCAGACCGTCGAGCTAGCTTCTCCCCATGGGACTTACCGTAGGAACCGGGGGACTGGCCTATGCCGTGGAAGACGGCAGTGACCCGGAAAATCTCGACAGGCTGACAGATCAATTGCGTGCGCTCAACGAATTGCTGGTGCAAGAGGGGCTACCCCCTCACGAGGAGCCGAGGGTCGCGGGCTCAGCAGTGGACCGCGCTCGGATATTGGGCGTGCCCTACTCTTTCGTGCACTCGCTGCGACGTGCGTATGCCCTGGCGCGCGAGTACCCCGAGCAACCGCTGACTCCCGTTGCCGAGGGTGAGCGGGCTTCGGATGATCCAGTCATCGACCTGGTCGGATCCACCTTCGACTCCCACCTCGTCTGCCACTCGGATTGCGAGGGTCTCTACGTTCCCGTCGAATTCGATGAGGTTCTCTTCGTCGGCGACGGGGTCGACATCGCCGGTGGCATGGTCGGGTCGAGCGTGGCGCTGATGCGCGAACTTGCCTATGTCGCACCGTATTTGGGTATCAGTCTGGTCGATGGTGAACTTTCCGATGCCGAGCTCGCCCGGATCCGGGCAGTGCTGGACAGCAACAACGACGCGGAGCACCCGTTCTACCGGGAGTTGACCACCTGGCTGTTGTTCTTCGAGGCCGCCAGGGTTTCGATCGAGAACGGCACCGTCATCGAATTCGGGTGAATCCGGACCTAATCGTCGACGCGGGTCATCGGTGGTGGCTGCCACTTCCCGTCGAGCGCGGCCTCCTTGGGTGCGTAGAGGCGCAGAGTCAGGGAGAAAGCGCCGGTCGAGGGAATGGGGAGCCAGTTACCCGTGGGGACGGCGGGGCGTGGGTCCTGTTGTTGGACAGCTATTTCCACGGAGCCGTCGGGGGCGCGGACCACGGCGGGAAAGTTGCCGACCGAATAGATCTTGTCGGGGTTGGGGACCAGGAACCCTTGGGTGTCGTAGGCGGTGATCGTGGCGAAGGCATCGACAGGGGGTGGCCATTGGCCTGGTTCGAAGCGGATTCGGTAGCGCAGGGCTTCGCCTCGGTCGTCGGTGGCGGGCGCGTCCAGGTTCGCGTAGAGGACGTCGCGGATGGGGGCGAGGCCGGGCGAGAGCCTGGTGTTGGCCGCGCGACGTAGATAGTCGGTGCCGTAGGTGCCGCCCAGGTCGATGGGAATTTCCCAGCCGTTGACCCGGCGGGCGGTGGGGTCTTGCCAGTCGGCGATGCTGCGCTGGGCCTGGCGGACCGCTTCGTCGAGGACGTCGGCCGGAAGGTTGTCGACTACTCCGCCGGGCTGGATGTCGACCGTGGCCAGCTCGGTCATCAGCGGTGCGTCGTCGGCGGCGGGGGGATCGGCGATCATCAGCCGACAGACGCGGTTGAGATAGGTGCGGCCGTCCAGTGCCGCGATCCGTTTCGTCGGGGGTTCCGGCCCACGGTCGATCGGGTGGACGCGGCTGACCGTGCTGTCGAGTTCAACCCGGTTCCAGGCGCTCAGCGGGATCAGTTTCATCCGCTGCTGCCACTGGTTGACCTTCGGCGCGTCCTCGGTGCCGTTGATCTGGATCCGCCCGACGATCGTGCACAGCTCCGACGGCATCCGCAGCCGTGTCATCCCCGCAGGCAGCTCGCCCGTCCACTGCGGGCCGGTGAGGAGATAGGTGGAGGGCGGACCGTCGGCGTTCACGGCGGTCCGCGGATTCTTGCTGGTCAGGTCGTGCACGGTATTGCCCACCCGTCGAGCAACTGGAACAGCCAGAACCGGTCGGGCTCCGCCCTGGGAATCTGCAACACCATCGGCTCATCGGTCAGGTCCAGCCACGCCTGCGTGTAGACCATGTCGTTGCTGAGTCTGGCCACGCCGCGGTCGTAGGGATCGGGCAGCACGCTGTGATCGAGGCTGTTGTTCGGACCACTGGCCGCCCGCATCACGTCCATCATGATCAACGGATAACCGAAGATGTAGGCGTCGATCGCCAGGGCGAGCACATCCGGGCGACCGGTGGTGCGGACCGGCCAGGACGTCTGTTCGTCGCCACATGCGGGCAACACCGCTCCCACCGCGACCGCGGCACCGAGCCCCAGCAACGATCGCCTGGTCAGCGCGCTCGCGCGGGGATCCATGCACGCTCCGTTCGACGGCCTGATCGCCGAGCGTAGGCCGAATCGAGAACGGTCTGCCTCATACGCGACGGGTGAATTGCCTCAACCGAGCAGCACCCGCCGCATCAGGAACCCCACCCTGGCCCGGCCCGCGATCGGGTCGTCGCCGAACCGCTGACCGAGGTCGATGACCATGGCGAACGCGGCGTGCACCAGGAATCTCGCCTCGGCCGCGGAAAGCTCCGGCCGCATCTCGCGCACCAGCCGCGCCCACTCCTGCACGCTCAACCGCTGGATATTGCGCAGGACGGCACGCTCCTCGGCGGGCACGTGCCCGAATTCGGCGTAATAGACGACGGCGAGCGCTCGCTCGTTGAACGTGTCGGCCACGAACTGATCGACCAGCACGCCCAGCGCCGCGCCACTGTCGGAGGTGCTCGCGACCGCGGGCCCGATCGCCCCGGACACCCGGTCCGCCGCCCGCCGGAACGCGGCGGCGAGGATATCGCTCTTGCCGCGATAGAACCGGTACACCGCCGACGCCGCCGACAATCCCGCCGCCGAGGCGATGTCCTCCACGCTGACATTGGGATAGCCGCGTTTGTGGAAGAGGTCCACCGCTTTACGAAGCAGCAGTTCGTGTTTGAACGAATCCGGAATCTCGGCGCGGGCGCCCTGCTCCGAAACGGTTGCCGCGGGCGGCAATTCCCTGTCCGTCAGTGCCATGCAGGCCGAACCGAGCAACCTGTTGAGCGTGCGAACGGGCAGTGCCGCGTGGTGATCGGCGACGCTGGTGATCACACCGAGAATCGCCGTGGAGATCATGCGCTGCTCAGCCGGGGTCAATTCGGGACGCAAGTCCGCCAACTGTTCGTCGAGCGCGACCAGCACCGACTCCTGCTGCTCGTCGAGCACCACTCGATCGGTCGGTTCGAGGTAGCGGCCCTCCCACCGCACCAGCCGCACCGTCGCGCGATTCTCCACGGTCGCGCCGATCAGCCCGGTCAGCATGTGCCGCAACCGTTGCGCCGCGGGCAGCGTGTCCTCGGCCGACACCACGATCGACGCGGTGAACGCCTGCCCGACCCGAAGTAACTCCTCCCGGAACAACGCGTACTTGCTGGGGTAGTGCCGGTACAGCGCGGCCGAGCTGATTCCCAGCCCGGACGCGATGTCCTCCATGCTCACCCCGTGATACCCCGCGGCCCCGAACGCCACCGCCGACGACGCCGCGATCTGCGCCCGACGATTCTTCGGCCTACGCCGCACTTCGGTCCCAGCTACCCCACGCGCCCCACGAGACTCGCTGACATTCATGCGAGAAGTGTATTAGGGCTTGTCGGGCGGGGTTATGCGGGCATACCAGTCGAGCAGCGCGGGGTCGTCGACGGCGCTGCGTTCGACAACGCGGGCGGGGTCGGCGCCCTGGAAGAGCTTCTTGATGGGGACTTCCAGTTTCTTGCCGGTTCGGGTGTGCGGGATGCCGGGGGCTTCGCGGATCTCGTCGGGGACGTGGCGGGGGGAGACCTCGGTGCGGATCGCCGTGGCGAGGCGGGTTTTCAGGTCTTCGGTGAGTTCCGCGCCGGGGGCGAGCAGCACGAACAGTGGCATCCAGTAGCCGCCGTCGGGTTGTTCGGCGCCGATCACCAGGGCCTCGGCGATCTCGGGGAACTGTTCGACGACCTGGTAGATGTCGGCGCTGCCCATCCTGATGCCGTGGCGGTTGAGGGTGGAATCGGAGCGGCCGTGCACGACGATGCTGCCGTGTTCGGTCAGGGTGATCCAGTCGCCGTGGCGCCATACGCCGGGGAAGGTGTCGAAATAGGCCGCGTGGTAACGCTTTCCGTCGTCGTCACGCCAGAAGCTGACCGGCATGGACGGCATGGGCGCGGTGACCACCAGCTCGCCGACCTCGCCGCGCACGGGCAGGCCCTGCTCGTCGAAAGCGTCGAGGGCGACGCCGAGATACGGCGCCGACAGCTCGCCCGGCCAGACCGGCACGGTCGGCACGCCGCCGACGAACGCCGACACCACGTCGGTACCGCCGCTGATCGAGTTCACCTGAACATGCTCGCCCGCATTCTCGTTCAACCACAGCGCGCTCGACACCGGCAGCGACGAACCGGTGATGCCGACCGAGCGCAGGGCCGACAGGTCGTGATCGGTGCGCGGCACGGACCCCGCCTTGATGCACCCGAGCACGTACCCGGGACTCGTGCCGAAAACGGTGGCGCCCACCTGGGCCGCTATGCGCCACAGCGCATCCGGTCCGCCCGCGGTCGGGCTGCCGTCGTAGGTAACGATGGTGGAACCGGTCAGCAGCCCGGCCACCTGGAAGTTCCACATCATCCAGCTCGGGCTGGTGTACCAGAAGAACGTGTCCTCGGGGCCCATGTTCGATTGCAGCGCTACGGCTTTCAGGTGCTCGAGCAGTACGCCGCCGTGTCCGTGGACGATGCCTTTGGGCAATCCGGTGGTGCCGGAGGAGAACACGATCCACAACGGATGATCGAAATCGACAGGGACAGTCTCGATCACACCGAGCCCGGCGTCGGCGACCGCGTCCGTCCAGGACAGCGTGTCGGAGACCTCGAGTTCGAGCTGAGAGACGACGACGGTGGCGCGCAAGCTGGGCAGCCCATCGCGCAAGGCCGCGATGTCGGCCCGCTTGTCGTGCTCCTTGCCACCGAAACGGTAGCCGTCGGCGGTGACCAGCACCGTCGGTTCGAGTTGGCCGAGCCGGTCGAGCGCGGCCTTGGCGGAGTAGTCCTGACCGCAGGCACTCCACACCGCGCCGATGCTCGCGGTGGCGAGGAACGCGACGATCGCTTCCGGAATATTGGGCAGGTAGCCGATCACCCGATCGCCCGCTTCGACACCCTGCTCACGCAATGTGCGCGCGAACACCGTGACCTGCTCGATTAATTCCGACCAGGAAACCTCCCTCGGCTCGGCGTCCTCGTGCAGGGCGATCACCGCCGGGCGGCCGAACTGGGCCATCCGGATGATCTGGTCGACGTAGTTCAGCCGGGTGCCGGGAAACCACTGCGCGCCCGGCATCTCCCGCGAGCCGAGGACCTCACCGGCGGTCTCGCCGAGTTCGAAATAGTCCCACACCGCCTGCCAGAAACCGGCGATGTCGTCCACCGACCATCGCCACAGTGCCTGGTAGTCGGGGTATTCCTCGCCGGTTCGCGCGGTGACGAAGGCGGCGAAGTCGGTGATTCGGGCCGACGCGACGTCGTGTGCGTTCGGTACCCACTGCGGTTGCACCGGATGTCCTCCTCGGACTGGACTACTTCGGGTATCGGGGAGTGGTTACCCGATGTTCAGCCGGGCACGCCCGCGCGCCGGACTATCTGTTCGGCGTGCCGCAGCACCGGAGCGTCGACCATACGACCCTCGAACGCGAAGACGCCACGGTGGTCGGGCACCTCCGCCAGCACCCGGCGCGCCCAGTCGAGCTCGGCGGGGTCGGGCGCGTAGCCCGCGCGGATCACGGCGACCTGACTCGGATGGATGGCGACCTTGACGTCGAAACCGACGGCGACGGCATCGCTCGTCTCCGCGGCGAGACCGTCGAGATCCTTGATGTCCAAGTACACCGAGTCCAGCGCGAAGCGGCCGAATGCCTTGGCCGCCAGCAGGGTCGACGAGCGCACGTGGCGGGCGACCTCCCGGTAGCCACCTTCGGCGTGCCTGCTCGAGTTGCCGCCGAGTCCGGCGACCAGATCCTCGGCGCCCCACATCACGCCGATGGCATTGTCGGCCTGCACCGACTCGGTGATTCGCACCGCACCGAGCGGCGATTCGACCAGCACGATCACCTCGTAGCCAGCGAGGCTTCGAACCTGTTCGGCCGATTCGCATTTGGGCAGCATCACCCGACGGTAGGCGGTCTGGGCGAGGATCGCCAGATCGGCCGCGTAGTCGTCGGTGTCCGCCGCGTTGACGCGGATCACGGTGTGCTGCGGGTCGAGTGGGGTGTCGATCAGCGCCTGCCTGGCCGCGGCCTTGTCACCCGCCGCGACACCGTCCTCGAGATCGAGGATCACCACATCGGCCACCGCGGCGGCCTTCGCGAAGCGTTCGGGGCGATCGGCGGGACAGAACAGCCACGCGGGACCACTCGGCTGCCAGCTCATACTGCGTCCTCTCGACGGGTGCCAGGCGTGGGGCGGTTGCTCATGCTGTCGGCGCCTTGCGGACCAACGTCTTGCGTACCGCCGTTGCCACGATCACGCCGTGCTGGTTGCGTGCGGTGTGCGCCAGGCTGACGATGCCCTCGCCGGGACGGCTCTTGGATTCCCGCTTGTCGGTGACCATCGTCTCGGCGTACATGGTGTCGCCGTGGAACAGCGGCGCGGGCGTGGTCATCTCGGAGAAGCCGAGGTTGCCGACCAGCGTGCCCTGGGTGAGCTGGGCGACGGAGAGCCCGACCAGGGTCGAGAGGGTGAACATCGAGTTCACCAAGCGCTGGTTGAACGGCGGCTGCGCGTCGGCGAAGGCCGCGTCCAGGTGCAGTGCCTGGGTGTTCATGGTGAGCGTGGTGAACAGGACATTGTCGGCCTCGGTGATGGTGCGGCCGGGTCGGTGCTCGTAGATCGTGCCGATCTCGAACTCCTCGAACCACAGGCCACGCTGGACCACCCGGCGTTCCTCGGTGCTCGACGGCGCCTGCTCTCGAGGCCCTGCGTGGTCACGCTCCGCTGCCGCCTTCGGGCCGCCGTGATCAGGCGCGCTCACAGACCCAGCTCCCTTGCGATCAGCATCAGCTGAACCTCCGTGGTGCCCTCGCCGATTTCCAGGATCTTGCTGTCACGGTAGTGCCTCGACACCGGGTACTCGTTCATGAACCCGTTGCCGCCGAAGATCTGGGTGGCGTCGCGGGCGTTGTCCATCGCCGCCTCGCTGGCGACCATCTTCGCGATCGACGCCGCCTTCTTGAACGGTTTGCCGGCCAGCATCAACGCGGCGGCGTCGTAGTAGGCGGTGCGCGCGACATGGGCCCGCGCCTCCATCCGGGCGATCTTGAACGCGATGGCCTGATTGCGGCCGATCGCCTGCCCGAATGCCTGACGTTCGCCCGCGTAGCGCACGCTCTCGTCCACACAGCCCTGCGCGGCGCCGACGGCGAGCGCGGCGATGGCGATGCGGCCCTCGTCGAGGATGCGCAGGAAGTTGGCGTAGCCGCGACCACGCTCGCCGAGCAGATTCTCCTGCGGCACCCGCACATCGGTGAAGCTCAGCGGGTGGGTATCGGAAGCGTTCCAGCCGACCTTGTTGTAGGCGGGCTCGGCCACGAAACCCGGCGTGGAGGTCGGCACCAGGATGGTGGAGATCTCCTTCTTGCCGCCGGACTGCCCGGTGACCGCGGTGACGGTGACCAGTCGGGTGATGTCGGTGCCGGAGTTGGTGATGAACTGCTTGCTGCCGTTGATCACCCAGCTCTCGCCGTCCTGCACGGCGGTGGTCCTTGTACCGCCCGCGTCGCTGCCCGCGTCGGGTTCGGTGAGTCCGAAGCCCGCCAGCGCCTGCCCGCTGGTGAGCTGTGGCAGCCATTCGGTGCGCTGCTTGTCGTTGCCGAAGCGGTAGATCGGCATGGCGCCCAGCGACACGCCCGCCTCCAGGGTGATCGCCACGCTCTGGTCGATCTTGCCGAGTTCCTCGAGCGCCAGGCACAGGGCGAAGTAGTCGCCGCCCATGCCGCCGAACTCCTCGGGAAACGGCAGGCCGAACAGTCCCATCTCGGCCATGCCCGCCACGACCTCGTACGGAAAGCTGTGTTCGGCATCGTGTTTCGCCGACACCGGCGCAACGACCTGGTTGGCGAAGTCGCGCACGGTCAGCGCGAGTTGGCGATATTCCTCGGGCAACGAACCGGAGGACAGGTAGTCGGTCATGCGAGGGATCCTTCGCGCTCGGTTTCGGTGGTTTCTGCTACGGCGCTATCGGCCGCGGCGGTTTCTGCGGGATGGGCGACGACGCGCACCAGTACCTGGTCGAGCTTCACCTGGGCGCCAGGCGCGGCGAGCACCTCCACCGTGCCTGCCACCGGCGCGGTGAGCGCGTGCTCCATCTTCATGGCCTCGATGACGATCACCGGATCACCGACAGCGACGGTCGCGCCGTTCTCGACCGGCGTCGCGATCACCGAACCCGGCATGGGACTGCGGATCTCGGCGTCACCGACATGGGCGGCATCGCCGCGCACGCTCGCCTCGGCGACCTCGCGCAGAACGGCGAGGGCGCCGTCGTGGCTCACCCACAGCTGACCGTCGGCCTCGGCGATGCGGTAGGTACGGCGCAGTCCGTCGAGAGTCGCCGCGAGACCCTCGGCAGTGACAGTGGCGGTGAGCGTGTGCGGCGCGAGTTCGGTCGATGTCGACACCTCGGCCCCCGGCTCGTCGAGCCACACAGTCGCCGAAGCCGGTGTGCCCGCGATGAAAACGTGGCGCACCTGCTCGCCCGCGGACAGTCTGATCGAGGTCGGGGCCGGTGTGCCGAGCCGCCATCCCGAGGGGACCGCCCAGGGATCGCCACCGGTGGCGGGCCAACGTCGCAACCAGTGATGGGCCGCGGCAGCGATGAATTCGGCATCGGTGACCTCAGCGGTCACGAAGTCGGCGACCCGCCGGTCCAGCAGTGCCGTGTCGAGACGGCCCGCCTGTACGTCGTCGTCGGCGAGCAGGAACCGCAGGAACTCTATATTGCTCGTCACGCCGAGCAGCACAGTCTGTTCCAGTGCCCGATCGAGCGCGGCGAGTGCTTCGGCGCGCGTGTTGCCCCGCGCGATCACCTTCGACAGCATCGGGTCGTAATCGCTACCGACCACGGTGCCTACCGACAGGCCCGAATCCACCCGCACGCCAGCGCCTTCGGGCTCCGACAGCGCGAGCACGGTGCCGCCGGTCGGCAGGAACCCGCGGCCCGGGTCCTCCGCGTAGACGCGCGCTTCGACCGCGTGCCCGACGAGGTGGATCTCGTCCTGGGTGCGCGCCAGCTTCTGGCCCGCGGCCACCCGCACCTGGCACTCCACCAGATCGACGCCGGTGACCAGCTCGGTCACCGGATGTTCCACCTGCAGGCGAGTATTCATCTCCATGAAGAAGAACTCGTCCGGCTGGTCGGCCGAGACGATGAACTCCACGGTGCCCGCGCCCACGTAGTCCACGCTGCGGGCGGTATCGCAGGCGGCGGTGCCGATCCGCGCTCTGGTCTGCGCGTCCAGCAGTGGTGACGGCGCTTCCTCGATCACCTTCTGGTGCCTGCGCTGCAAGCTGCATTCGCGCTCGCCCAGGTGCACCACATTGCCGAATTTGTCGGCCAGGACCTGTACCTCGATGTGACGGGGCCGGTTGACGAACCGTTCGAGGAACAGAGTGTCGTCGCCGAAGGCCGCACCGGCTTCGCGCCGGGCGCTCACCAGCGCGGCAGGCAGATCGGCGGGGTCGGCGACTCGGCGCATGCCCTTGCCGCCGCCACCGGCGGAGGGCTTCACGAGTACCGGATAGCCGATTTCTGTCGCGGCGGCGATCAGTTGGTCATCGGTCAGGCCGGGCTCGGCGATGCCGGGCACCACGGGAACCCCGAACGCCGTCACCGTCTTCTTCGCGGTGATCTTGTCGCCCATCACCTCGATCGCTTTGGCCGGCGGGCCGAGGAACACGATGCCCGCGTCGGACAGCGCCGCCGCGAAGGCCGAATTCTCCGACAGGAAGCCATAGCCCGGATGCACAGCCTGCGCACCGGACCGAACGGCGGCGTCGACGACCTTCTCGATCGACAGGTAGCTCTCGCGTGCCGGCGCGGGCCCGAGCCGCACCGCGACATCGGCCTCACGCACATGGCGCGCGTCGGCGTCGGCGTCGCTGTAGACCGCGACCGAGCGAATGCCCATGGCGCGCAGCGTCTTGATCACTCGCACCGCGATCTCGCCACGATTGGCGACCAGGACGGTGTCGAATTCGACGGGGTGGTTCTTGTTCAGCATGTCGCTCACATCCGGAAGACGCCGTAGGAAACGGGTTCGAGCGGCGCTTGCGCGCACACCGAAAGGGCAAGGCCGAGCGCGGTTCTGGTGTCGGAAGGCGCGATCACGCCGTCGTCCCAGATGCGTGCGGTCGCGTAGTAGGGGTTGCCCTGGGTCTCGTACTGCTCGCGGATCGGAGCTTTGAACGCCTCCTGATCCTCGGTCGACCACGGCTTGCCCGCGCTGTCGAGCTGATCGCCGCGGACCGTCGCCAGCACCGACGCGGCCTGTTCGCCACCCATCACCGAGATGCGCGCGTTGGGCCACATCCACAGGAAGCGAGGTGAATACGCGCGCCCGCACATCGAGTAGTTGCCCGCGCCGTAGGAGCCACCGATCACGACCGTGAGCTTGGGCACCCGCGCGCACGCGACGGCGGTGACCATCTTCGCGCCGTGCTTGGCGATGCCACCCGCCTCGTAATCGCGCCCGACCATGAAGCCGGTGATGTTCTGCAGGAACAGCAGCGGGATCTTGCGCTTGTCGCACAGTTCGATGAAATGCGCGCCCTTCATGGCGGATTCGCTGAACAGCACGCCGTTGTTGGCGACGATGCCGACGGGATGGCCGTGGATGCGGGCGAAGCCGGTGACCAGGGTCTTGCCGTATTCGGCCTTGAACTCCTGGAAGCCGCTCTCGCCGTCGACGATGCGGTCGATGACCTCGCGCACGTCATAGGGTGTGCGCGGGTCGACGGGGACCACGTCGTAGAGCTCGTCCTCCGGCTTGGCGGGCGGGGTACTCGGCAGTACCTCCCACGGCGCCTCGGGGCGCGGGCCGAGCGTGGCGACGATATTGCGGACGATGCGCAGCGCGTCGCGGTCGTCCTCGGCCAGGTGGTCGGTGACGCCGGAGGTGCGCGAATGCAGCAGGCCGCCGCCGAGGTCCTCGGCGGTGACGATCTCGCCGGTCGCCGCCTTCACCAGCGGCGGGCCGCCGAGGAAGATGGTGCCCTGGTCACGCACGATGACGGCCTCGTCGGCCATCGCGGGCACATACGCGCCACCGGCGGTGCACGAACCCATCACCGCCGCGATCTGGGCGATGCCCTCGGCGCTCATGTTCGCCTGGTTGTAGAAGATGCGGCCGAAGTGCTCGCGGTCGGGGAACACCTCGTCCTGATGTGGCAGGAAGGCGCCGCCGGAGTCCACGAGGTACACGCAAGGCAGGTTGTTCTGTGCGGCCACCTCCTGCGCGCGCAGGTGCTTCTTCACCGAGATCGGGTAGTAGGTACCGCCCTTGACCGTGGCGTCGTTGGCCAGGATCAGGCACTCGCGGCCCGCGATGCGGCCGATGCCCGCGATCACGCCCGCGCCGGGGCACTCGTCGCCGTACATGCCGTCGGCCGCCAGCGGGGACAGTTCGAGGAAGGGGCTGCCGGGGTCGAGCAACTGGTCGACGCGCTCGCGGGGGAGCAGCTTGCCCCTGGCCACGTGGCGTTCGCGGGACTTCTGCGGACCACCGAGCGCGGCTGTGGCCAGCCGCTGCCGCAGATCCGCGACCAGGGTGCCGTGCGTATCCCGGTTGCTCGTCGCGGCCACGGTGCCGTCTTCGGTCTCGTGCGTAACCGTCATCGCGCCCATTCTCTCATTCGGTTAATCGCTAATAACTGAAATTCAGGTTAATCTTCACTAACCAAGTTGTCCAGAGGGGGCGGCCACAATGTCGACTAGCGAGCCTGTCCAGGTGACCCGGCGCGAGCAGCTCAAAGCTCAGCGTCGCGAACAGCTGCTCGCCGCGGGCGCCCGTCTCATCGCCGACCGCGGCTTCTTCGGCGTGCGTCTGGACGACCTCGGCGCGGCGGTCGGCATCAGCGGCCCCGCCGTCTACCGTCACTTCGCGAACAAAGAGGCGCTGCTGGTCGAACTCCTGGTCGGCATCAGTGAGCGCCTGCTCTCGGGCGGTCGCGCCGTCGTCGACGAATCGCCGTCGGCCGCCTCGGCGCTGACGGCCCTGGTCGACTTCCACCTCGACTTCGCCTTCGGTAATCCCGAACTCATCCGCATCCAGGACCGCGACCTCGACAATGTGCCCGCCAACGACCGCCGGATCCTGCGCCGCACCCAGCGTCAATACGTCGAGATCTGGGTGGGCGTCCTGCGCGAACTGAACCCCGGTCTCCCCGAGGAAGCCGCCCGTATTCAGGCCCACGCCGCCTTCGGCCTGATCAACTCCACCCCGCACAGCGCGTCGGCGGCGAGCGCTTCGCGGGCCCGTCCGGTGCTCAGGCAGATGGCTTTGGCGGCGTTGTCGGCAGGACATTGATCAGGACAAAGGCCACGGCCACAGCGACGACCACCTGGGGGGTCACCGAGATGCCGTCGGTACCGAGCAGCAGAACACCCAGCAGCGCTGAGGTCAACGGGAGGCGCAGCATCACCGCGCACATCGCCCCGATGCCCATCGCGATCGCCGGGCCCATACTCATGCCCGGCAGTCCGCTCATCGCGATGCCGAGAACGGCGCCGATGAAGATCGACGGGAAGACCGGTCCACCACGAAACGCACTCAACGAAATCGAATAGGCAACCGTTTTGCAGAGACCGAGCAGAAGCAGGACACCCACGGAATAGTCGGCGGCGTGGGCGACGAGTTCGGGTAGGGCGTCCTGCCCGGAGAACAACACCTGGTTGAAGCTGTTCCCGGAAATCAGCTGGTAGGCGGTGGCGGTAAGACCGACGAGCAACCCGAGCATTGCCGTCACGAGGATGCGATGGGTGTGTACGAGCGGTCGAAGTGCCAGCCCGCCCCAGCGGATCGCCCAGCCGAGGAGCGCCGCGATCGCACCGACGACGACAGCCCAGCACATCGTGGCCACAGTGGGGTTCACCGCCGCCGGAACGGATGTCAGCGCGAGGGAGAACGTGCCGAGTCCGGTGAGACTGTCGAGTCCGACGAAGACGACGGCGCCGATACCGGAGGCGAGCAGTCCCGGTACCGCGACGAGACTCAGCGTCGCGCCGCCGATTCCGGCGGCTTCCATGATCAGGAACGCAGCCAGGATCGGGGAGCCGAACAGGGTGCTGATGGCGGTGAAGCTGCCCGCCGACGCCATGATCACCAGCGCCATCGGAGGCGCGTCCTTCTTCAGCAGGTGCACCGTGAGCACTGCGAGTCCGCCGCCGATCGCGATCAGCGGGGCCTCCGGACCGAGAACGGCACCCAGGCTGAGCGTGGCCAGTGCCGCCAGGATGATGCCCGGCAATTCCTTGTCGACCGGCGTGCCTCCGGCGTGGAACCCGAATGCCGGAGAGTGACCGGCGTTGCCTGGCAGATAGCGGATGGTCGCCCCGGTCAACACGCCGCAGAGCACCAACCAGGGCAGCGGCCACCATGATGGCGTGCCACCGGAGAAGACGTCACCCGGGAGGTCGCTGAAGAGGAACTGCTGGATCTTCGTTACCGCGGCCAGGAAGCCATACGCGACCAAAGAGATCGGTATGCCCAGAGCCGCCGCCAGCAGTAGAGCCACGAGGTACCGCTTGGAGCGCATGACCGCAACCGGATCGACGTCCGGGGCATGCGTATCCGCCATCACACCTCCATGACCGAATCCCCACGATGAGGAGCGAAGTCAGCCTGTCAGCCCGACTCGGTCCTGTCCTCACCCGAAGCGGGTGAAGCCTCGATCCGGTTCCAGAGCCAGCCGGGGCCGACGGTTTGGGCGCCATGGGCTTGGACTCTGGTGCGGAGTTCGCGGTCGGCGGTGACGACGGTGATCTGTTCGTGGGAATCGGGCTCGGCGACCACGTCGACGATCTTGTCGTCACCCGAGCGGTCGGCGAGGACCACCTTCAGCCGCGGCGCGGAGGGCTCGGCGCCGTCGGCGGCGGCTTTGGCCGCGCCTTCGAGGACGACGGTGACCGCGGTGGTCTCGGGCAGGCGGGTTGTCAGGTTCGCCAGGTCGGAGAGAAGCCTGCGCGCGGCGCCCGCGCGGTCCTTCCACCAACCGTTGGGGCGCGAGCCGATGACATTGGCCGCATCCACCACGATGAGATGCCTCGGATCGCTCATGGGCCCAGTCTGCCCGGTGGCGGACGGTCAGGCGTCAGGCAGGCGCGGGGACGGCGACGTCGGTGAGGCGGCCGTCTGTCATGCGGTAGACCGCGTCCATGCGGTGCAGGTGGGTCGGGTCATGGGTGACCAGGATGGTGGCGGCGCGGTGTTCGCGGGCGATGGTGGTGATCAGGGCGATGATCGCGGCGCCGCGTTCGGAATCCAGCGCGCTGGTCGGTTCGTCGACCACGAGCAGGGCGGGGTCGTTCATCAGGGCTCGGGCGATGTTGACGCGCTGGCGTTGGCCGCCGGAGAGCTGGGCGGGACGTTTGTGAGCCTGTTCGGCCAGACCTACCGCTTCGAGTAGTTCCTTTGCGCGGGAATTGGTTTCACTACGCGATGCTCGCTTCGGTCCGCCGAGGTGGGCGGTCACTTCCAGCTGCTCGACGGCGGTGAGCGACGGGATGAGATTCGGTTGCTGGAAGACGATGCCCATCGAGGTCCGGCGAGCCGAGGCGGCGGCTCGGCGGCTCAGCGTAGCCAGATCTGTAGTGGCCGAATCGGTTTCGAGCACAACCGTGCCCGAGTCGGGCCGGATCAGGGTCGCGGCGACGGCGAGCAGGCTCGACTTTCCTGATCCGGACGCGCCGGTCACCGCGGCGATGGTGCCGCCGGGGACGTGCATGTTCACGCGGTCGAGGGCGGTGAGACGGTCGGCGCCGTCGGGGTAGGTGAGGGTTACGTCGGTAAGAGTGATTGCCACGGTGGATCCTTCGGTTGGTCGCGTGGTGCACCGGATCGGCGACGCGACTACGGCGTCGGTGCGGGCGACGGTCGTCATGGGTTCGTCAGCGGGTCGCGCCGAGCGCGGTCAGCGGGTCGGTGGTGAACAGGAAGCGCAGGGCGACAGCGGCGCCGACGAGACCGAGGATGATCAAGGCCAGCGCGGGGACCAGGGTCGTCGCGGGGCTGAGCACGAAAGGCATTGCCTCGCCGAGGAACAGCGAGGCGAGGGCGGTGATCGCCAGGCCCGCCGTGACGCCCGCGGTCAGGACGATCGCGGCTTGGGCGAGGGCATCGCGAACCAATGAGCCGGTGGTCGCGCCGAGCGCCTTCAAGGTGGCGATGTCGGGTTGGCGCTGCACGGTCCAGACCGTGAAGAAAGCCCCGATCACCAGCGCCGAGATGGCGAACAGCAGCACCGTCATCAGGGTGAGTGAACTGTTCTCGGCCTGGTAGGAGCCGATCGCCTGGACGGCATCCTCGGCGGGCAGCGAGTGCGTTCCGGCTTCGGCGTCGAGGCCGCCGGGGACATCGCCGGTCACCGCGAGCACGGTCGCGGCACCGGCGCGCGGGCTGGCTGCCTGCCAGTCCTGCATGCTCGTCCAGATCACGGGGGTATGGCTGTACCACTCGTCACCGGCGACGTCGGCGACGGTGAACTCGTGGCCCGCCAGCAGCACAACGTCACCGGTACCCGCCGACAGCTCACGAGCCGCCGCCGAACTCAGCACCACGGCGCCGGGTGCGGTAGCAGGGCGATTGCTGAATGCCGACGGGTCGCCGCCGAACAACGCGACCTGCGTCGGGCTGGCGCCGGCGTGCTCGGCCCTCGTGCGTGAGATGCCGATCGGGGTCGCGTCCGCCGATTGCCACTGTGCGATCTGCTGCTCGGTGAGAACCGACGAGTCGAAGGATGGATCGGCCCCGGTCTCGGCGAAAACCACCTGGTCGGCGTCGATGCCCTGGACCGCGGAGATGTTCTGGTGTGCGAGCCCGGCGGTGAGACCGCTGAGGAAGCTCACCAGCACCGCCACCAACAGCACGACGGTGGTGATGAGCAGGAAGCGGCCACGGGCGGCTCGGAGATCTCGGAGTGCGACGAACATGACTCCACTCTGTCGATCTCGACTGCCGACGCCATCGCACCGGCGCACGAAACGCCGTCCATCCAAGGTCTGGCGGCGTTTACATCTTTCGATGGATGCCCGTGTGGTTGCCGCACATAAGCTGGTCGACGTGCACTCGTCCCCCCTGACCCCGGTGGTCACCACTCTGCGCCTCGGCCTGCATGTGCTGGTGACGGTGCTGGCGGTGGTGGTCGCGGTGCGTGCGTTGCTGCCCGACGGCGGCGGTCACGGAATCGCGGTGGTCGCGCTGACGGTGGTGTGGTTGCTGGTCTATTTCGCGGGGACCGAGTTTCCTCGCTCGCGTTCGCGGACGGTTCCCGATGGGGCGGTGTGGGTGTGGCTGGCGGCGTTGACCGTGTTGTGGCTGGTCTTGCTCGCGCTCACTCCTGATGCGGTCTATCTCGCCTTCGGGCTGTTCTTCGTCTACCTGCACCTGCTGCCACGGCCGTGGAGTCTGGTCGCGGTGGTCTCGGCGACGGCGGTCGGTGTACTCGGGTTCGCGGCGCATCGTGGTTGGTCCGCGGGTGCGGTGGTGGGGCCGGTTCTCGGCGCGTTGGTGGCGATCGGGATCGGGCTCGGCTATCAGGCCCTGCATCGTGAGGCGGTCGAGCGGGAGCGGTTGATCGACGAATTGATCGGCACCAGAGCGATTCTCGCGGAACAGGAACGAACAGCGGGCAAGCTCGCCGAGCGCGAACGCCTGGCCAAGGAAATCCACGACACCGTCGCCCAGGGGTTGAGCAGCATCCAACTACTCCTGCACGCCGCTGAGCAGGCCGCACCGGATCATCCTGCGCTGGATCGTATTCGGCTCGCACGCGAGACCGCCGCCGAAGACCTGGCCGAAACCCGAAGGCTCATCGACGAATTGTCGCCCGCCGCGCTGGACGGACAATCGCTCGCCGAAGCGCTGGAACGTATTTGCCTTCGCGCGCAGTCGCCGACACTGACCACGCAACTGCTCGTCGAGGGTGAACCGGAACGACTGCCGATGCCGGTCGAGGCCGCCCTGGTGCGGATCGCGCAGAGTGCGGTGGCCAATGTGGTCCAGCACGCGCAGGCCGCGCGCATGCGGGTCACCCTCACCTACGGCGACACCGACGCGCACTTGGACATCGTCGACGACGGGATCGGGATCGCACCGGACATGTTGCGCCACCCCCGATCCGGCGCGTTCGGCCTCGCCGCCATGCGCAGTCGCGTCGAGCAACAGGGCGGTGCGATGACCGTCGAATCCGAACCCGGCCATACCGCCGTGACGGTGTCCTTCCCGCTCGGATCCGCCTCATGATCCGCCTTCTCCTCGCCGACGACCACGCCATCGTCCGCGCGGGTCTTCGCGCGCTGCTCGACGCCGCCGCCGACATCACCGTCGTCGGCGATGTCGCGGATGCCGATGCGGCAGTGGCTTTTTGCGCCGCGACCCCCGTCGACCTCGTCCTCATGGACCTGCGTTTCGGCGACGGCCGCTCCGGCGCCTCCGCCACCGCCGACCTGCGCGCCCTTCCCACCCCACCGAACGTCCTCGTCGTCACCAATTACGACACCGACGCCGACATCCTCGGCGCCATCGAAGCAGGCGCCGTCGGCTACCTCCTCAAGGACACCCCACCCACCGAACTCCTCGCCGCAGTCCGCGCCGCCGCCGCGGGCGAAAGCGTTCTCTCCCCAACCGTCGCCTCCCGCCTGATGACCAGAGTCCGCCGAGCCGACACCACCCTCAGCCCCCGCGAAGTCGAAGTCCTGCGCCTGGTCGCCGCGGGCCTGTCCAACCGCGACATCGCCAAACAACTGTTCCTCAGCGAAACCACCGTGAAGTCCCACCTCGTCCACATCTACGCCAAACTGGGCGTCAAGTCCCGAACCTCCGCCGTCGCGACCGCTCGACAAAGCGGTGCGATCTGACCGTCGACATGCACTTTCACCTTCGCCGTCACCTCCGGCGCTGCGTCTACCCTGAGTGCATGGCCTCTCTGTCTGATCCCAAGGTGCTCGAATTTCTTTCCTACGGAACGCGAACGGGCAAGGTGGCGTTCGCGGCGGCGGATGGGCGTCCGTTGGTGACGCCGGTGTGGTTCATCGTCGAAGGTGACGAGCTGGTTTTCAATACGGGCAAGAACTCGGCCAAGGGGCGGGCTTTCGCGCGTGATCCCCGCGTCGCGGTGTGCGTCGATCTCGAGGAACCGCCGTATGGGCTGGTCGAGGTGCAGGGGACGGTCACGCTGTCCGAAGACCTCGACGAGCTGGTGCGCACGGCCACCACCATCGCCGCCCGGTACATGGGGCCGGACAAGGCGGAGGAGTTCGGCAAGCGCAATGGGGTGGCAGGTGAACTCGTGGTCCGGGTTCGGCCGACCAAGATCATCGCGCAGTTCGATATGACCGGTTAGGCCGTCGCTGACCAGCGACTCGACAGCACGAACTGTTTGCCCGGATCGACCATTTTTCGCACGGTCGCGCCTTTCGAATTTTCGCCGAGGGCAGTCATGTTCCATCCGTGCGCGGCGCGTGTGAGCACCGCAAGGAACACCACCCCCATGGTCGTCCGCCGCTCTGGTCCGATCACCGAATACCCGACATCGGAACGGCGTCGGGGCCCGGTGGGGTCGGGTCGTACGGTGGGGGATCGGTGCGGTCGAAGAGGGGAGACGAGCAGGTCGCGCCGACTTCCGGGGTGGTGTAAGGGTTTTCGCGGAGGGCCACGATGAACTGGTCGATGCGTTCGTCGGTGGCGTCGTCGAGGGTGAGCTGATGGCCCCACGACTGCAACGAGATCGGGTGGTCCATATCGGGGATGGGCGACATCAGGGTGTACTGCCTGTCGGTGACCTTCGCGCTCAACGCCGCCTGGTCCTGCGGGCTCACCTTCGCGGGGTCGTAGGCGATCCATACCGCGCCGTGCTCCATCGAGTGCACCGCGTTCTCGGTGCGCAGGGCCTTCGCATAGACGACACCGGTGCAGGCCGCCCATTGCGCGTCATGCGGTCCGCCCACCGGGGGAATCGACGGGTAGGCCACTCGCTGGTTCGGGCGCACATGCTGCTGCCCCGGCGCGATCTCGGTGACGACGACGCCGGGAATCCGGAGCGATGGGTCACGGTTGTCCGAGGACGGGGCGAAGCTGTCCGCGGTAGCGGTGGCCTTACCGACGACCTTCTCGGCCGAGCACCCCGTCGCCAGCGTGGCGGCCACGACCACCACCGCGCAAGCGCCCGCGCCGCGCAACCCACCGGACCTACTCGAAACCCGCATCGCGGACCCCCGTTTCCTCGTCGCCGCCGCTTGCCATCCGACACAGAACCTACTTGTCTCCCGGTCTCGGGGGCACTTCTAGACTCCCGACTATGACTGTGCACTTCATCGGGGCAGGCCCCGGCGCCGCCGACCTGCTCACGGTGCGAGCGGTCGAGCTCCTACGCGACAGTCCGGTCTGCCTCTACGCGGGCACCTACCTCGACCCCGAGGTCCTCGCGCACTGCGCGCCCGACACCGAAATGATCGACACCCAGCATCTGAACCTGGACCAGATCATCGACCATCTCGTGTGCGCTACCGAGGCGGGCCGTGACGTGGCGCGGCTGTGCTCGGGCGATCCCTCCCTCTACTCGGCCCTCACCGAGCAGACCCGCAGACTCGATGCCCGCAACGTGCCGTGGGACATCACCCCGGGCGTCCCCGCCTACGCGGCCGCCGCGGCGGCGCTAGGGACCGAACTGACCGTCCCCGAGGTCGTCCAGTCGGTCGTGCTCACCAGGACCCAGGCCCGCTCCACCGCGATGCCGGCGGGCGAGGCCCTGGGGAACTTCGCCGCCACCGGCGCGACCCTCGTCCTCCATCTCGCCATCACCCGGATCAGGGGGCTGGCCGAGGAGCTGGTCGCCGAATACGGTGCGGACTGCCCGGTCGCCGTCGTCTATCGCGCCAGCCAACCCGAACAACTCGTTCTGCGCGGCACGCTGGCCGACATCGCCGACCAGGTGGAGGCCGCCGACCTCCGTCAAGCCGCGGTGATCCTGGTCGGGCGCGCGCTGTCCACAGCCATCGACTGCGCCCAGTCGCACCTCTACGACCCCGCCAGGACCCGGTAACACCCGCTGCCGCGACAGCAGACCGATCGGTGTGAGCCATCACTCAGTTCCTGCGGTGCACCGCTGATCGGGCAGGGATGTGAGAACGCGGACAAGCGTCAGCAAACGTGGGGCAGTGGCTCCACCAGGGGCGATGTTTGCGAGCTATGGAGGTGGTTGGTTGCGGGGCGGCCACACCGGTAGATTGGTGCGATGGTTTGCGACGAGTAGACCGGCGCTGGCGGCCGGACGGTCAGGTGCATGGTCTCGGCTGTGTAACGAGACCGACCCGGGCGACAGATAGTGCCAATGGACATTTTGCCTGATTGATTCGAGAACTGAACCCGAGACGCGGGCGCCACGCTGGTAGTTAGGTGGGCGCTCGCGTTCCGGTGTCGTCGGGGAGCGCCTGATTGGGTGTTCCGGAAGCGAGGTTTGGGTTGGACCGGCTGGATTTCGGCGGAAACGGCGAAACTGGTGACGGACGTGGAGGCTCCTCGGAGTACTTCCCGCTCTCGCCCGCACAGCTGGGTATCTGGTACGCGCAGCACGTCGACCCACAGGTGCCGATCAATATCGCCCAGTACGTCGACCTGCGCGGACGCCTCGATGTCGCCGTGCTCGAGCGTGCGAGCGCCGACGCGGCCACCGACCTCGAATCGGGCTGGTTGCGCATCGTCGAGGTCGACGGTGAGCCGATGCAGACCATCGACCCCACCCAGGACGCGACGCTGATCTATGTCGATCTGCGTGGCGAGTCCGACCCCGAAGCGGCCGCCGCCGCGTGGATGCGCGCCGAGTACAGCCGCCCGCTCGACATCGTCGAAGACCGCCTCGTCCAGGCCGCCGCGCTGCAGCTCAGCGATGATCGCTGGTACTGGTATGCCCGCGTCCACCACATCGTGCTCGACGGTTTCGGCGCCAACAACTTCGTCAACCGCACGGCGGAGCTCTATACCGCCGAGGTCACCGGCACCCCGGCCCCGCCGAACAAAGCCACCGACCTGCGCGCGCTCTACGAGTCCGAGCTCGTCTACCGCGACAGCACCCGTTTCCAGTCCGACAAACAACACTGGGCCCAGCGCGTAGCGGGTCTGGAAGAGGGCAGCAGCCTCACCGGCCGCTCGGCCCCGCCCTCCCCGGTCAACGACGTCACCAGCGCGGCGCTGAGCACGGCGCAGGACGAGCTGCTCACCGCGGCGATCGCCCGCCACGACAGCACCGCCGCACCGCTGCTGATCGCGGGTTTCGCGGCGTATCTGGCCCAGATCACCGGCACCGAGGACGTGATCCTCAGTCTGCCGGTCACCGCTCGCACCACCGCGGTGATGCGTCGCTCCGGCGGCGTCACTTCCAACATCGTCCCGCTGCGCCTGCGTGTGGGCCACGACACCACCGTCGCGCAGCTGCTGCGTTCGGTGACCACCGAGGTCTCCGGCGCCCTGCGCCACCAGCGCTATCGTCACGAGGACATCCGCCGTGATTCGGCGGGCGACGGCATAGTCTCCACGGAGTTCTTCGGCCCGTGGGTCAACATCATGCTGTTCGACAACCACCTGAGCTTCGGTGGCATGGAGGGCACGCTCAACGTGCTGTCCACAGGCAGCATCGAAGACCTCGGCGTCAACTTCTATCAGTCGCACGGTGGCACCCGCTCCCACATCGACTTCGAGACCAACCCGAACCTGTACTCGGCCGCCGACGCGCAAACCCATCACGGCCGGTTCCTCGAGTTCTTCGACCGGTTCCTGGCCGCCGACGCCGAGCTGCCGGTGTGGAAGCTGCCGGTCACCGGCACGGCCGAGCTGGAACGCTCGCTCACGGAGTGGAACGACGCGGCCCACGAGGTCCCCGCCACCACCCTGCCCGCGCTGCTCGACGCGCAGATCCCGCTCACCCCGGACAACATCGCCCTCGATTTCGAAGGCGAAACCCTCACCTACGCCGAGTTCGCCGCGTTGGTGAACCGGCTGGCCCGTTTCCTGATCGCCGACGGCGTCGGCCCGGAATCCCTCGTCGCGCTCGGCATGCGCCGCTCGCTCGACCTGGTCATCGGCATGCACGCCGTGCTGCGGGCCGGTGGCGCGTACGTGCCGATCGACCCGGATCATCCGGCCGACCGCACCGCCTACATCCTCGAGTCCGCGGCACCGGTCTGCGTCCTGACGACCACCGGCGACGACCTCGACCTGCCCGACACCGTCGCCCGCGTCGAGATCGATCGACTCGACACAACCGGTTTCGACGCCACACCTGTCACCGATGCCGACCGCCTGTCCCCGCTGCGCCCGGACAACACGGCCTACGTCATCTACACCTCGGGTTCCACCGGTCGCCCTAAGGGCGTCGCGGTCACCCACCACGCGATCGTCAACCAAGAGCTGTGGATGCTCGACGAATACCGGTTGACCGCCGACGACGTCTACCTGCAGAAGACCGCGACCACCTTCGACGTGTCGCTGTGGGGCTACTTCCTGCCGCTGATGGTCGGCGCGAAGCTGGTCATCGCGAGCCCCGACGGCCACCGCGACCCGCTCTACGTCGCGGACATGATCGAACGCCACGGCGTCACCGTGACGGACTTCGTCCCGTCCATGCTCACGGTCTTCGTCTCCCACGCGACGCAGGCCCAATGTGCCACGCTGCGTGCGGTTTTCGTCATCGGTGAAGCGCTGCCTCCCGAGACCGCCGCAGGTCTGCGCGCGATCTCCGATGCCGGCCTGCACAACCTCTACGGCCCCACCGAGGCAGCGGTCTCGGTCACCTACTGGGAGGCCACCGAAGCCGACACCACCCAGGTGCCGATCGGTATCCCGGAGTGGAATGTCGAAGTCTACGTACTGGATTCGCGGCTGCGACCGGCCGCGATCGGCGCGCCGGGTGAGCTGTATCTGGCCGGTCGACAGCTTGCCCGCTGCTACCGCGGCCGCCCCGATCTGACCTCGGATCGCTTCGTCGCCAACCCCGTCGGGGCCCCCGGCGAGCGCATGTACCGCACCGGTGACCTGGTGCGCTGGAACGCCGACGGCGTGCTGGAATACATCGGCCGCACCGACTTCCAGGTGAAGTTCCGTGGTCAGCGCATCGAGCTCGGTGAGATCGAAACCGACCTGCTCGCGCACCCGAGCGTCAGCCAGGCCGCGGTCCTCGTGGTCGACACCGCGACCGGCCAGCAGCTCGTGGCCTACATCGTGCCCGCGCCGGGTCAGTCCGCCGACCCGGCGACGCTGACCCGCTTCGTGTCCGAGAAGCTGCCCGCCTACATGGTGCCCGCGTCGATCATGGTGCTCGACGCGTTCCCGCTCAACACCTCGGGCAAGCTCGACCGCAAGGCCCTGCCAGAGCCCGTCTTCACCGCCGCCGCAGGCGATTTCCGCGCACCGCGCACCCCGGCCGAACAGATCGTGGCCGGCATCTTCGCCGACGTGCTGAGCCAGGTTCGGGTCGGCGCCGACGACAACTTCTTCGAACTCGGTGGCAACTCGCTGGTCGCGACCCAGGTCGTCGCCCGCGTCGGCGCCGCGTTCGGCATCCAGCTCGGTGTGCGCGCGTTGTTCGAGACCCCGACCGTGGCCGGTCTCGCCTCGCGGGCCGAATCCGCCACGCCCGCCGATGTTTCCGCCGCGCGTCCGCCGCTGGTCGCGCAGCCCCATCCCGAGCAGGTCCCGCTGTCGCTGGCCCAGCAGCGGATGTGGTTCATCAACCAGTTCGACCCCACCGCGCCCACCTACAACCTGCCCTTCGTGGTGCAGATGAAGGGCCGCGTCGATGTCGACGCCCTGATCGCCGCGCTCAATGATGTTGTGGTGCGCCAGGAATCGCTGCGCACGATCTTCCCCGACGCCGACGGCGGCTTCCAGCAGGTGCTCGGCGCCGACGAATTCGATCTCGGCATCGCGGTGACCCCGATCGACCAGTCGCGCCTGCGCGAGGAACTGATCGACTTCGCCTCCACCGGATTCGACGTCACCCTGGAACTGCCCATCCGCGTGCAGATCTTCAAGGTGGTCGGCGGAACGGCTGAGTCCAACGGCGCCGCTCCCGAGGGCTCTGCGTGGTCACGCTCCGCTACCGCCTCCGAGCCCGCCGGTCACGGCGCGGGCACACCGGAATACGCGGTGGCCTTCGTCGTCCACCACATCGCGGCCGACGGTTTCTCCTTCGGCCCGCTGGCCCGCGACGTCGCCACCGCCTACCTGGCCCGTGCCGCGGGCGAGGCCCCGGCCTGGTTGCCGCTGCCGGTCCAGTACCGCGACTACACCCAGTGGCAGCACGATCTGCTCGGCGCCGAGTCCGACCCGACCTCGATGGCCGCGCGTCAGCTCGACTACTGGCAGCGCGCGCTCGAGGGCCTGCCCGACCAGCTCGACCTGCCCAGCGACCGCCCGCGCCCGCAGCAGCAGAGCTTCCGTGGCGCACGCGTCGGATTCGAGATCGACGCCGACACCCACGAACAGCTCGCCGCCGTGGCCCGCGCCAACGGCGTCACCCTGTTCATGGTGGTGCACGCCTCCCTGGCGGTGCTGCTCGCGCGTCTGTCGGGCACCACCGACATCGCTGTCGGCACCCCGATCGCCGGCCGTGGTGAGCAGGCGCTGGACGACCTGATCGGCATGTTCGTCAACACCCTGGTGTTGCGTTCCGACGTCGACCCCACCCAGCCGTTCACCGAATTCCTCGCCCGCACCCGCGAAACCGACCTGAGCGCGTTCGCCAACGCGGACGTGCCGTTCGAGCGGCTCGTCGACGTACTCAACCCGTCGCGCTCGCAGGCCCGGCACCCGCTGTTCCAGGTGGTGCTGTCGTTCCAGGAGATGTCGCACGGCACGCTCGAGCTGCCCGGTCTCACGGTCACGGCCGACGAGGTCGAGGTCGACATGGCCAAGTTCGACCTACAGTGGACGCTGACCGAGGAACACACCGGCACCGGCTCGCTGTCGGGTATGACCGGCGTGCTCACCTACGCCATCGACCTGTTCGACCAGTCGACCGTCGAAGAGCTGCTGCTGCGCTGGCGCCGCGTGCTCGACGCGATCCTGGCCGACCCGGCCGTCACCGTCGGCGCGATCGATGTGCTCGACGCCGCCGAACGCACCGACCTGGTCACCCGCTTCGGCGCCACCGCCGCGGTGGCGCGCACCCTGCCGCAGCTCATCGCCCAGGCCGCCCGCGACACCGAATCGACCGCCGTGGTGTTCGAGGGGACAGCTGTCTCCTACGGCGAACTCGATCGGCGCTCGAACCAGTTGGCGCGCTTGCTGATCCAGCAGGGTCTGGGCGCCGAGGACTTCGTGGCCGTGGCCGTGCCGCGTTCGCTGGAGTCGGTGCTGGCGGTGTGGTCGGTCGCCAAGACCGGCGCCGCGTTCGTGCCCGTCGACCCGAACTACCCGGCTGATCGCATCGCCCACATGATCGCCGATGCCGGTGTGTCCGTGGGTATCACGGTCACCGGGGAAGCAGGCGAGCTGCCCGATTCGGTGAGCTGGCTGGTGGTCGACGACCTCGACCTCGACTACATCTCCGATGCCCCGCTGGCCCCGCGCGAACTGGTCCGCCCGACCGATCCCGCGCAGCCCGCGTACCTGATCTACACCTCCGGCTCCACCGGTGTGCCCAAGGGCGTCGTGGTGACCCATGCCAGCGTCGCCAACTTCTGCGCCGAGCAGATCGACCTCTACTCGCTCGACTCGAACACGCGCGCACTGCATTTCGCCTCGCCCTCGTTCGACGCGTCGGTGCTGGAACTGCTGCTCGCGATCGGTCGCGGCGGCACCCTCGTCGTCGTCCCGCCGGGCGTCTACGGCGGTGAGGAACTGCGCGACATCCTCATCACCGAACAGGTCACCCACGCCTTCGTGACCCCCGCCGCGCTGGCCACCTTCGACGCGCGCGGCCTCGATCACCTGCGGGTGCTCGCCGCCGGTGGCGAAGCGGTGCCGCCGGAGCTGGTCGCCAAGTGGGCGGTGCGCCTGCCCGACGGTTCACGCCGCATGCTGGGCAATGTCTACGGCCCCACCGAGACCACCATCGCGTCCAACCTCAGCGAAGGGCTGATCCCGGGGGAGCGGGTCGTCATCGGCGGACCCATCCGCGGCGTGCACACCCTGATCCTCGACGACCGCCTTCGCCCCGTGCCGGTGGGCGTCGCGGGTGAGCTCTACATCGGCGGCGTCGGTATGGCCCGTGGCTACCACGCGCGCGCCTCACTGACCGCCGACCGATTCGTCGCCAATCCCTACGCCCCCGGCGCGCGGATGTACCGCACCGGTGACGTGGTGCGCTGGACCGCTGATCGCAATGTGGAATACGTCGGCCGCTCCGACTTCCAGGTGAAGGTCCGCGGTTTCCGTATCGAGCTGGGCGAGATCGACTCCGCGCTCGCCTCGCACGAGACCGTCGATTTCGCGGTCAGCATCGGCCACAAGAACAAGGGCGGCAGCACCTCGCTGGTGTCCTATGTCGTCGCGGTTCCCGGTACATCGATCGAGATCGCCGAACTGACCGACCACGTCGCGCAGCGCCTGCCCGCGTACATGGTGCCCTCGTCGATCATGGTGCTCGCCGCGATCCCGCTGACGGTCAACGGCAAGCTCGACCGTCGCGCGCTGCCCGCGCCGGTGTTCGAGGTGCGCGAGTTCCGTGCCCCGACCACCCCGATCGAGCAGATCGTCGCGCAGATCTTCGCCGACGTGCTCGAACTGGGCCGCGTCGGCGTCGAGGACGACTTCTTCGAGCTGGGCGGCAACTCGCTGATCGCCACCCAGGTCGCCTCCCGCATCGGTATCGCCCTCGATACCCGTGTCCCGGTCCGCATGCTGTTCGAGGCTCCCACGGTGGCGGCGCTGGCCGCCCGGGTGGAGTCCCAGGCCGGCGACGGCGCGCGCAAGGCGCTGGTCGCCCGCGAGCGCCCCGACCGGGTGCCGCTGTCGCTGGCACAGCAGCGCATGTGGTTCCTCAACCGCTTCGACACCGCCTCGGCGGTCAACAACATCCCCGTCGCGATCCGGCTCTCCGGTGATCTCGACGTGGCCGCATTGCAGGTCGCGGTCATCGACGTCATCGACCGGCACGAGTCGCTGCGCACCGTGTTCCCCGACTCCGGCACCGGCCCCGTGCAGGTGGTCCTGGACGCCGCGCAGATCGTCCCCGACCTCACCCCGTACCGGGTCACCGAGGACAACCTCATCGATCACCTGATCGACCTGGCGTCGATGGCGTTCGACGTGACCAGCGAAGTGCCGCTGCACGCACGGCTTTTCGAGGTGTCCGAGTCCGAGTACGTGCTCGGTATGGTGGTGCACCACATCTCCGCCGACGGTTGGTCGATGGCGCCGCTCTCGCGCGATGTGATCATGGCGTACGCGGCCCGCACCTCGTGGGAAGCGCCGACCTGGGCCGAATTGCCGGTCCAGTACGCCGATTACGCGCTCTGGCAGCGTGAGGTGCTCGGTTCCGAGGACGATCCGCAGTCGCTGATCTCCTCCGAGATCGCCTACTGGGCAAAGGAACTCGCCGACCTACCCGACGAGCTGGTCCTCCCGGCCGATCATCCGCGCCCGCCCGCCGCCTCCTACCGGGGCGGCACGTACAGCTTCGTGATCGCGAGCGAAACCCAGCGCGCCCTGGTCGAATTGGGGCGCCGCTACAACGCCTCGCTGTTCATGGTCATGCACAGCGCGTTGGCCGTGCTGCTCGCCCGCGCCAGCGGCACCAGCGATATCGCGATCGGCACCCCCGTCGCGGGCCGTGGTGATCAGGCGCTCGACGACCTGGTCGGCATGTTCGTCAACACCCTGGTGCTGCGCTCGCAGGTCGAGGGCGCCACCCCGTTCGCGACCCTGCTCGACCAGGCCCGCGAGACCGACCTGCAGGCCTTCGCGCACGCCGACGTGCCGTTCGAGCGGCTCGTCGAGGTGCTCAACCCGGCCCGTTCGCAGGCGCGCCACCCGCTGTTCCAGGTGATGCTGTCGTTCCAGAACAACAAGCAGGCTTCGCTCCAGCTGCCCGGCCTCGCGGTCAGCGGCATCGATTACGACCCACAGCTGGCCAAGTTCGACCTGCAGCTCACGCTCACCGAGGTGCAGGACTCCGACGGCGAAGCCGGCGGCATGGCGGCCGAGTTCTCCTACGCGCTCGACCTTTTCGAGGAATCGACGATCGCCGCGTTCGCGCGCAGGCTCGACAACATCTTCGCCGCGATCGTCGCCGATCCCGAGGTGTTCGTCGGCGATATCGATCTGCTCGCGCCCGAGGAGCACGCGCAGGTTCTCGTCGACTGGAACGACACCGCGCACGCGGTCCCGCAGGGCACGCTGGTGTCGCTGTTCGACGCGCAGGTCGAGCGGACCCCGGACGCCGTCGCCCTGGTCTTCGAGCAGGAAGAACTGTCCTACCGCGAGCTCCAGGAGCGGGCCAACCGCATCGCGCGCCGCCTGATCGCCGACGGCGTGGGCCCCGGTGACCATGTGGCACTGGCGATCCGGCGCTCCACCGAGCTGGTCGTCGCCATGTACGCGGTGCTGCAGACCGGCGCCGCCTACGTGCCGCTCGATCCCGATCAGCCCGCCGACCGCATCGGCCACATCATCGAGACCGCGCGGCCGCGCCTGGTGCTCACCAGCCGTCGCGACTCGTTCGAGGCCGACGGCGTCACCGTGCACGTGGTCGAGAACATCTTCTCGCCCGCCGATTTCAGCGGCGCCCCGATCACCGATGCCGAACGCGTGCAGCCGCTTCGGGCCACCAACACCGCCTACGTGATCTTCACCTCCGGCTCGACCGGTCGCCCCAAGGGCGTCGCGGTCGACCACGCGGCGATCGTCAACCGGCTGCTGTGGATGCAGCACGAGTACCCGATCGACGCCGCCGACGCCGTCCTGCAGAAGACCCCGGCCACCTTCGACGTGTCGGTGTGGGAGTTCTTCTGGCCCTTACAGACCGGCGCCCGCCTGGTCGTCGCCAAGCCCGACGGCCACCGCGACCCGGTGTACCTGGCCCAGATCATCGCCGAGCGCCGCATCACCACCGCGCACTTCGTGCCCTCGATGCTGTCGGTGTTCGTCTCGACCCTCGGCAGCAACGGCAACGGTGACGCGGTGCGCCTGCGTCAGGTGTTCGCCTCCGGTGAGGCGCTGCCCGCGCCCACCGCGCAGCGGCTGCGCGAGCTCACCGGCGCCCGCCTGCACAACCTGTACGGCCCCACCGAGGCCGCGGTCGACGTCACTTATCACGAGGTCGTCGACGCCGATGTGGAGTCGGTGCCGATCGGCCGCCCGGTGTGGAACACCAGGGTGTTCGTGCTGGATTCGCGGCTGCACCCCGTGGCCCCCGGTGTCGCGGGTGAGCTCTATCTCGCGGGCGATCAGCTGGCCGTGGGCTATCTCAACCGGGCCGACCTGACCGCTGACCGTTTCGTCGCCAACCCGTACGGCGCGGCAGGCTCGCGGATGTACCGCACCGGCGACCTCGTCACCTGGACCGCGGTGTCCGCCGGCAACGGGCTCTCCTACGGTGAACTGAACTACCTGGGCCGCACCGACTTCCAGGTGAAGCTGCGCGGTCTGCGCATCGAACTCGGTGAGATCGAGGCGACCCTGCTGGCCCAGCCGGGCGTGGCGCAGTCGGTCGTGGTCGTGCGCTCCGACGCGCACGCCGGTGACCAGCTCGTCGGTTACCTGGTGCCCGAAGCGGGAACGACCGTCGACGTGGCCACCGTGAAGGCGGGCGTCACCGCCGAGCTGCCCACCTACATGGTGCCCTCGGCTCTGGTCGTGCTCGATGCCTTCCCGCTCAACGCCTCCGGCAAGCTCGACCGTAAAGCGTTGCCCGCGCCCGTGTTCGAGGCGAAGGTGTTCCGCGCGCCCTCGACCCCGATCGAGGAGATCGTCGCCGAGATCTTCGCCGACCTGCTCGGCGCCGAGCGCGTCGGCGTGGACGACGACTTCTTCGCCCTCGGTGGCAACTCCCTGGTGGCCACCCAGGTCGCGGCCCGCCTGAGCAAGGCGCTCAACGCCGAGGTCGGCGTCCGCACGCTGTTCGAGGCGCCCACCGTCGGCGCGTTGGCCGCGCGGGTGGAATCGCACGCGGGTTCGGGTCTGCGCGCCGAGCTCACCGCCCGTCCGCGTCCGGAGCACCCGCCGCTGTCGCTCGCGCAGCAGCGCATGTGGTTCCTCAACCGCTTCGACGTCGCCGACACCGGCACCTACAACATCCCGGTGGCGGTCCGCCTGCAGGGCCTGCTCGACCTGCCCGCCCTGCGCGGCGCGGTCGCCGACGTGATCGCCCGCCACGAGACCCTGCGCACGGTCTACCCCGTGTACGTGGCCCCCGAGTCGGGGCGCGCCACCATGGCGGAAGGCACCGCGTACCAGAAGGTCCTCGCCGCCGCGGGCTCCATTCCCGACGTCGAGCTGATCGAGGCCGACGAGACCGATATGGCGATCTCGCTCTACGAGTTCGCCCGCCGCGGTTTCGATGTCACCGCGAACGCGCCGGTGCGCCTTCGGGTCTACGAGCTCGGCGAACGCGAGCACGTGCTGGTGATGGTGGTCCACCACATCGCCGCCGACGGTTTCTCGCTGCGCCCGCTGGTGCGCGACCTGATGACCGCCTATGTCGCCCGCACCGCGAGCACCGAACCCGGCTGGCCGCCGCTGGCCGTGCAGTACATCGACTACGCGCTCTGGCAGCGCGAAGTCCTCGGCGACGAAACCGATCCCACCTCGCTGATCTCCGAGCAGCTCGAGCACTGGCGCGGCGCGCTGGCCGACCTGCCCGACGAACTGCGCCTCGGCCACAAGTCGCGGCCCGCGCAGGCCAGCTACCAGGCGGGCACGCACCGCTTCGAAGTGCCGGGCGAGCTCGTCGAGGCACTGAACCGGGTCGCCCACGAGCACAGCACCACCCTGTTCATGGTGGTGCACAGCGCGTTCGCCGTCCTGCTGGCGCGGCTGTCGGGCACCTCCGACATCGCCATCGGCACCCCGGTCGCGGGCCGTGGTCAGCAGGCGCTCGACGATCTGGTCGGCATGTTCGTCAACACCCTGGTGTTGCGCGCGCAGGTCGACCCGGGCGCGAGCTTCACCGAGCTGCTCGCTCAGGTCCGCGGAGACGACCTGGCCGCTTTCGCGCACGCCGACGTACCGTTCGAGCGCCTCGTCGAGGTGCTCAACCCGACGCGGTCGCAGTCGCGGCACCCGCTGTTCCAGGTGATGCTCTCGTTCCAGAACCTGGGCCGCACCACCCTGGAACTGCCCGGCCTCACGGTCTCCGAGCTGGGCATCGACCAGCACATGGCCAAGTTCGATCTGCAACTCGCGCTCAGCGAGGTCCCCGCCGACGACGACAGCCATATGGACGCCGAACTCGTCTACGCGACAGACCTTTTCGACGCGGGCTTCGCCGCGACCTTCGGCGCCCGACTGCTGCGCGTGCTCACCGCCGTCGTGGTCGACCCCTCGGCCCCCGTCGGGGACATCGAACTGCTCGACTCCGCCGAGCGCGCCCTGGTGCTCGATCGCTGGAACGACACCGAATTCGCCGTCGACGCCGCGCTGAGCACGCCGAGCGACGACGAACCGGCCACTCTCCACGCCCTGTTCGAGGCCCAGGTCGCGCGGACCCCCGACGCGATCGCGCTCACGTTCGAGGGGACGAGTCTGTCCTACGCCGAGTTCGCCGGGCGGGTGCGTCAGCTGGCGCGCTGGCTCAAGGACGCCGGTGTCGGCCCGGAATCGTATGTGGCACTCGGCATGCGGCGCTCGATCGACCTGCTGGTCGGTATGTACGCCGTGTCCGCCGCCGGTGGCGCGTACGTGCCGCTCGATCCCGACCATCCGACCGAGCGCATCGAGCACATCCTCGAGACCGCGCAGCCGGTCTGCGTGCTGACCTCCGGGGAGAGCCTGCCCGCTGCCGCCGGTCGCGAGGTGCGCATCGACCAGCTCGACCTGTCCGGCCACTCCAACGCGCCGGTCACCGATGCCGACCGGCACCGCCCGCTGCGCTCGGACAACACCGCCTACGTCATCTTCACCTCCGGCTCGACCGGTCGTCCGAAGGGCGTCGCGGTCAGTCACGCGGCGATCGTCAACCGCCTGGTCTGGATGCACGCCGCCTACGGCCTCGCCGCCGACGACGTGGTGCTGCAGAAGACCCCCGCCACCTTCGACGTGTCGGTGTGGGAGTTCTTCTGGCCCTTGCAGGTCGGCGCGCGCCTGGTCGTCGCCAAGCCGGACGGGCATCGCGACCCGGCCTACCTGGCCCGGCTGATCGGGGCCGAACAGGTCACCACGGTGCACTTCGTGCCGTCGATGATGGCGGTGTTCGTCACCGAACCGCTGGCCGCCGAGTGTGTCTCGCTGCGCAATGTGTTCGCCTCCGGTGAGGGTCTGCCCGCGCCGACCGCGCAGCGTCTGCGCGAATTGACCGGCGCCGCACTGCACAACCTCTACGGTCCGACCGAAGCCGCGGTCGACGTGACCTATCACGAGGTCACCGACGCCGACACCGAGACGGTGCCGATCGGCGCCCCGGTGTTCAACACCCGTCTGTACGTGCTGGATTCGCGACTGCGACCGGTTCCGGTGGGTGTCGCGGGTGAGCTCTACCTCGCGGGCGTGCAGCTGGCCCACGGGTACGTCGGTCGCGCCGACCTGACGATGGACCGCTTCGTCGCCGACCCGTTCGCGGGCGGCGAGCGCATGTACCGCACCGGCGACCTCGTCACCTGGACCGCCGACGGCGAGCTGGAGTACCTGGGCCGCACCGACTTCCAGGTGAAGCTGCGTGGTCTGCGCATCGAACTGGGCGAGATCGAGTCGGCGCTCACCGCGCTGCCGGAGATCGCCCAGTCGGTGGTCGTGGTCCGCGCCGACGAGCACACCGGCGATCAGCTGGTGGCCTACGTCATCCCGGAGACCGGCGCCACCATCGACACCGACGCGGTCAAGGACGCCCTCGGCGCCGAGCTGCCCGTCTACATGGTGCCCGCCGCGTACGTGGTCCTGAACGCGTTCCCGCTCAACGCTTCCGGCAAGCTCGACCGCAAGGCGCTGCCCGCGCCGGTGGTCGCCACCCGCACCTTCCAGGCGCCGGTCACCCCGGTGCAGCAGATCGTCGCCGCCACCTTCGCCGAGGTACTCGGCGCCGGTCAGGTCGGCCTCGACGACGACTTCTTCGAACTCGGCGGCAACTCGCTGGTCGCCACCAGGGCCGCGGCGCGCCTGTCCGAGGCGCTCGACACCCAGGTGCCGCTGCGCGCGCTGTTCGAGGCCTCGACCGTCGCGGCGCTGGCAGCTCGCGTGGAAACGCATACCGGTCGTGGCGGCCGGATCCCGCTCGTCCCGCGCCCGCGTCCCGAGTTGGTGCCGCTGTCGCAGGCCCAGCAGCGGATGTGGTTCCTCAACCGTTTCGACAACCGCACCGCGGTCAACAACATCCCCGTCGCGATCCGCCTCACCGGTGACCTCGACGTCGCCGCGCTCGAAGCGGCCGTCGCCGATGTGGTGGCCCGGCACGAATCACTGCGTACCTTCTACCCGGCATCCGACGTCGCCGCGGGCGCGGTCGACGAAGGCGCCGGCTACCAGCAGGTCCTGCCCGCCGACGAGGTCCGTCTCGCGCTGCCCGCCCAGCCGGTCGCCGCGAGCGACGTGGTCGCGCGTGTGGTCGAGTTGGCGAGCGTCCACTTCGACGTGACCCGCGAGGTTCCCTTCCGCGCGAGCCTGCTGCGCGTCGACGACCGTAATCACGTGGCCGTGTTGGTGATGCACCACATCAGCGGTGACGGCTTCTCGCTGCGGCCGCTGCTGCGCGATGTCGTGGTGGCCTACACCGAGCGCACCCGGGGCGAGATCCCCGCCTGGTCGCCGCTGGAAGTCCAGTACGCCGACTACACCCTGTGGCAGCGTGAGGTCCTCGGCGAGGAGTCCGATCCCGAATCGGTCGCCGCGAGCCAGCTCACCTACTGGACCGAGCAACTGCGTGACCTGCCGGATCAGCTCGAGCTACCCGCGGATCGTCCGCGTCCCGAGGTCGCCACCAATGCCGGTGACCTGCACCGCTTCTCGATCGACGCGCACCTGCACCATGCGCTCACCGAGATCGCCCGCGCTCGCGGGGTCACCCTGTTCATGGTGATGCACGCGGCACTGGCCACCTGGGCCGCGCGCCTGTCCAACAGCACCGACATCGCCATCGGCACTCCCATCGCCGGTCGTGGCGAGCGCACGCTCGACGACCTGGTCGGCATGTTCGTCAACACCCTGGTGTTGCGCAGCGAGGTCGACTCCGGCGCGAGCTTCAGCGACCTGCTGGATCAGATCCGCAAGGTCGACCTGTCCGCCTTCGCCAACGCCGATGTGCCGTTCGAGCGCCTCGTCGACGTCCTCAGCCCCACCCGTTCGCAGGCGCACCACCCGCTGTTCCAAGTGGCGCTCACCTTCGAGGCGGCCACCGCCGCCGACACCGGCACCATCGCACTGCCGGGCCTCGAGCTCGATGTCGTCGATTTCGATCCGGGCACAGCGAAGTTCGACGTGCAGCTCACCGTGGGCGAAGCCGCCGACGGCTCCCTCGCACTGTCGTGGAACTACGCCACCGATCTGTTCGACCCCGAGACCGTCGCCGCCTTCGGTGACCGGCTGGTGCGCATCCTGCGCAGCGTCGCCGAGAACCCCGACGTGATCGTCGGCGATATCGACCTGCTCGGCGAGGCCGAACAGCGCGATGTCGCCCAGCGTTGGGTGTCCTCCGGCGCCGACGCCATCGGTCTGCCGGTCATCCACGACGCCAGCACCCCCGCGGGCTACCGGCGCGGGCTGTTCGGCAACAAGCACACGACCCTGGTCGACCTGTTCGACGCCGCGGCCGCCGCCTACCCGGACCGCATCGCCGCCAAGTTCGGGGTCGAGTCGCTGACCTACGCCGAACTCGATCGCCGCGCGAATGTGTTGGCGCGCAGGTTGATCGACGACGGCGCGGGCCCGGAATCACTGGTCGCGGTGATCCTGCCGCGCTCGCTCGATCTCGTCGTCGCGCTGCTGGCCGTCGTCAAGACCGGTGCGGGTTACGTGCCGGTGGACCCGACGTACCCGGCCGAGCGCATCGCCTACGTGCTCGAAGACTCGCGCCCCACCAGCGTGGTCCTCGATTCCACCGTCCAGGTGACGGTGCCGCAGCATCTGCCCTCGGTGGTGCTCGACGGATTCGCCGTGGAAACCGGCAATATCGAAGACGCCGACGACGCCACGATCACCGACGCCGACCGGCTGGCACCGCTCTCGCCGGACAACGTCGCCTACGTCATCTACACCTCCGGTTCGACCGGTCGCCCCAAGGGCGTCGCGGTCGCGCACCGCAATGTGGTGCGGCTGTTCGCCAACACCGACCGTGACTTCGGCTTCGGCCCGCGCGATGTGTGGACGCTGTTCCACTCCTACGCCTTCGACTTCTCGGTGTGGGAGCTGTGGGGCCCGCTGCTGTTCGGCGGCTCGCTGATCGTCGTCGACTACTACACCTCGCGCTCGCCCGAGCAGTTCCTGGAACTGCTGCGCGTGGAGCAGGTGACGGTGCTCAACCAGACGCCGTCGGCGTTCTACCAGCTGGCCGAGGCCGACCGGAACGCCGGACCCGGCCTGGAGCCCCTGGCCCTGCGCTACGTGGTGTTCGGTGGCGAGGCCCTCGAGCTGCGTCGTCTGTCGGATTGGGTCGCCCGCCACGGTGACAGCTCGCCGACGCTGGTCAACATGTACGGCATCACCGAGACCACGGTACACGTGTCGTTCCGTGCCCTGGACGCGAAAACCATTGCCGCCGCAGCGGGTTCGGTCGTCGGCCGGGCGATCGCCGGGCTCGGCGTGTACGTCCTCGACAACCGGTTGCGTCCCGTGCCGGTGGGTGTCGCGGGCGAAATGTATGTCGCCGGACCGCAGTTGGCGCGCGGCTACCTGGGTCGCCCCGACCTGACCGCTACCCGCTTCGTCGCCAATCCCCTCGCAGGGCCGAATCAGGGCGGCTCGCGTCTGTACCGCTCCGGCGACCTCGCCCGCTGGAACCGCTTCGGCGAACTCGAATACCTCGGCCGCGCCGACGACCAGGTGAAGGTCCGCGGTTTCCGTATCGAGCTCGGTGAGATCGAAGCCGCCGTGCTCGCGCAGCCGGGTATCGCGCAGGCCGCGGTGATCGTGCGCGAGGATCAGCCGGGTGACCAGCGGATCGTCGCCTACGTGGTCGCCGAGGGCGACCTGGAGCCCGACCTCGAGGTCATTCGCAGCGGTGCGGCCGAACAGCTGCCCGCCTACATGGTTCCCGCGGCGCTCGTGCGCCTCGAGTGGATCCCGCTGACCGTCAACGGCAAGCTGGATCGCCGCGCGCTGCCCGCCCCCGCGGTGCAGGCGCGGGCCTTCCGCGCACCCGTCACACCGGTGCAGGAAACCGTGGCCGCGGTCTTCGCCGATGTCCTCGGCCTGGACCGGGTCGGTGTCGACGACGATTTCTTCGGCCTCGGCGGCAACTCGCTGATCGCCACCCGCGTGGTGGCCCGCATCGGCGCGGCGCTCGGCGCCACGGTGCCGGTGCGCGCCCTGTTCGAAGCCTCCACCGTGGAAGCCCTTGCCGCACGGGTGGAATCGCACACCGGCGGCACCGCCCGCGCGGCGCTGGTCGCCCGTGAGCGCGCCGAAGGCGAATTGGTTCCGCTGTCGTTCGCCCAGCAGCGCATGTGGTTCCTCAACAAGTACGACACCACCTCGGCTGCCTACAACCTGCCCGTCGCGATCCGCCTCACCGGCGAACTCGATACCGAGGCACTGGCGCTCGCGCTCGCCGACCTGGTCCGCAGGCACGAGTCGCTGCGCACCCGCTACCCCGAGCACGGCGGTACCCCGGTGCAGCAGATCGTTGCCGCGGAACGGATCTCGCTGGATCTGCGCCCCGTCGCGATCGATCGTGACGAGCTGTTCGAGACGGTCACCGAGTTCGTGTCCACCGGTTTCGATGTGGCCGAACAGGTTCCGATGCGCGCGCGGTTGTTCAGCGTGGCCGGATCGGCCGACAGCGCCCCCGTCGAGCACGTGTTGGTCGTGGTCGTGCACCACATCGCCGCCGACGGTTTCTCCATCGCGCCGCTGACCCGTGACGTGATGCGTGCCTACACCGCCCGCGCCCAGGGCACCGCCCCCGGCTGGGCGCCGCTGCCGGTGCAGTACGCCGATTTCGCGATCTGGCAGCGCGCCGTGCTCGGCACCGAGGACGACGCCGAATCGCTGATGTCGCGCCAGGTCGGCTACTGGCAGACCCAGCTCGCCGGCGTCCCCGACGAACTGACCCTGCCGTTCGACCGCGCCCGCCCGGCGATCGCCTCGCACCACGGCGCCACCGTGCACCGTGAGCTCTCGCCCGAGCTGATCGCCAAGCTCGACGAGGTCGCCCGTCGTCAAGGCGCGTCGCTGTTCATGGTCATGCACACCGCCCTCGCGGTGCTGCTGGCCCGGCTGTCCGGCTCCGACGACATCGCCATCGGCACCCCCATCGCGGGCCGTGGCGAGCAGGCCCTCGACGACCTGGTCGGCATGTTCGTCAACACCCTCGTCCTGCGCACCGGCGTCAGCCCGGCGGAGTCGTTCACCGACCTGCTGGAACGCGCACGCAAGGCCGACCTCGACGCCTACGGCAATGCCGACGTCCCGTTCGAGCGTCTGGTCGAACTGCTCGCGCCGGAGCGCTCGCAGTCGCGCAACCCGCTGTTCCAGGTGATGCTGGCCTTCCAGAACCTGGACCGCACCACCCTCGAACTGCCGGGGCTCGCTGTCTCGGCGCTCGATCTCGACGAGAGCGTTGCCCGCTTCGACCTGCAGTTCACCCTGTCCGAGCTGGGCGAGCCCGGCAGCGGCGGGATGGCGCTGGCACTGAACTACGCCACCGAACTGTTCGACGAGAACACCGTCGCCGCCATCGCGGTGCGCTGGCAGCGCGTACTCGAGGCCGTCGCCGCCGATGCCGCGATCACGGTCGGTGCGATCGATGTCCTCGATGCCGCTGAGCGGTCCGATCTGGTGTTCCGCGTCGGTGAACCGCCGGTAGCCGCCCGCACCCTGCGCAACCTCCTGGCCGAGGCCGTCGCCCAGAACCCGACCGGCCCCGCCGTGGTGTTCCAGGGGGCGAGCGTTTCCTACGCCGAGCTCGATGAACGCTCGAACCGGCTGGCGCGCTTGCTGATCGCCGAGGGCATCGGCGCCGAAGATCTCGTTGCCGTCGCGGTTCCGCGCTCGGCCGATTCGGTGCTGGCCGCATGGGCCGTCGCCAAGACCGGCGCTGCCTTCGTGCCGGTCGACCCGACTTACCCGGCCGACCGCATCGCGCACATGGTCACCGACTCCGGCTCGCCGCTCGGCCTCACCGTCGCCTCCGTGCGTGACGGATTGCCGGATTCGGCGCGCTGGCTGGTGCTCGACGAGCTGGATCCGGCCACCGTCGACGGTGGTCCGATCGCGGACGCGGAACTCGTGCGGATGACCACCCCCGAGCAGCCCGCCTACGTCATCTACACCTCCGGCTCCACCGGCGTGCCCAAGGGCGTCGTCGTCACCCATGCCGGTCTGGCGAACTTCGGCGAGGAACAGGCCCAGCGCTACGCCCTCGACACCGACACTCGCGCACTGCATTTCGCCTCGCCCTCGTTCGACGCCTCGATCCTCGAACTGCTGCTGGCGCTGGCCCCTGGCGGCGCGCTGGTCGTGGTGCCGCCGGGCGTCTACGGCGGCGACGAACTGTCCGAGCTGATCCGCACCGAGCGGGTCACCCACGCCTTCATCACCCCCGCCGCCCTGGCGACTTTCGACCCCAGCGGTCTCGACTCGTTGCGTGTCCTGGTCGCCGGTGGCGAAGCGGTGCCCGCCGATCTGGTGTCGAAGTGGGCAGTTCCGTTGGCGGACGGCACGACTCGTGCCTTCCACAACGGCTACGGCCCCACCGAGACCACGATCATGACCAACATCAGCGCCGCGCTGGCGCCGGGCGAGCTGGTCACCATCGGTGGCCCCACCCGCGGCATGCGTTCGCTGATCCTGGATGCCCAGCTCCAGCCTGTTCCGGTGGGTGTGGCGGGTGAGCTCTATCTGTCGGGCATCCAGCTGGCCCGTGGGTACCACGCCCGCGCCGGGCTCACCGCCGACCGGTTCATCGCCGACCCGTTCGTTCCGGGGGAGCGGATGTACCGCACCGGTGACGTGGTGCGCTGGACCGCTGATCGCACCGTCGAGTACGTCGGCCGCTCCGACTTCCAGGTCAAGATCCGCGGCTTCCGGATCGAACTGGGCGAGATCGACTCCGCCCTCGCCTCGCACGAGACCGTCGACTTCGCGACCACCGTCGGCCACAAGAGCACCGCGGGCGCTGTCTCGCTGGTCGCGTATGTGGTTGCCGCACCGGGTCATTCGATCGATGTCGCCGCCCTGACCGCGCATGTCGAGGATCGTCTGCCCGCGTACATGGTGCCGTCGTCGATCATGGTGATCGACCACGTGCCGCTGACCCCGGTCGGCAAGCTCGACCGCAAGGCGCTGCCGGAGCCGGTCTTCGCCACCGAGGTCACCTTCCGCGCCGCGCGCAACCCGATCGAGCAGACCATCGCCGAGGTCTTCGCCGAGGTTCTCGGTGTGGAGCGCGTGGGCGTGGACGATTCGTTCTTCGCCCTCGGCGGCGACTCGATCGTCTCCATCCAGCTCGTCTCCCGGGCCAAGGCCCGTGGCGTGCTGTTCTCCCCGCGCAACGTTTTCGAACAGCGCACCGTCGCGGGGCTGGCCTCGGTCGCCGAAACCGCCGATGTCGCCGCGGCTTCCGCGATCACCCTCGCCGAGCTGCCCGGTGGCGGCGTCGGTGAGATGCCGCTGACCCCGGTCGTGCGGTTCATGGCGGAGCGGTCCGGTTCGTTCAACCGGTTCAACCAGACCATGGCTCTCGAGCTACCGGTCGGCATCGACCGCGCGGGCATCGCCGCCACCGTCGGCGCGGTGATCGACCGTCACGACATGCTGCGCTCGCGCCTGCACCAGGTCGACGGCCGCTGGGTCGTCGACACCGCCCCCGCAGGCACGGTCGACGCCGCCGCGCGTATCGACCACACCGTCTTCGATCCCACCGTCTCCGACGCCGAGCTCGTCGACATCGCCTCTGCCGCACTGGATGCCAGCCTGGATCGCCTCGATCCCGCCGACGGTGTCGTGGTGCGATTCGTGTGGCTCGAGCCCGCCGCGCCGGACGCCGGCGACTCGGCCGCGTCCACCAGGTCCGCCGCACGGGCGGGTCGACTGATCGTCGTCGCGCACCACCTGGTGGTCGACGGCGTGTCCTGGCGCATCCTCGTCCCCGACTTCGTCGCCGCGTGGGGTCAGCTCTCGGCCGGTCAACAGCCGGAGCTGGTGGCCCCCGCGACCTCGATGCGGGCCTGGGCGCACGCCCTCGCCGACGAGGCGAGGAGCACCGAACGCGCCGCCGAGCTCGACTTCTGGCGCGCGGTCGTCGACACCCCGGACCCGCTGCTCACCGAGCGGGCGATGAACCCGGCGGTCGACGTCTCCGGCGTGGTCGAGAAGCTGCCGGTCGAGGTCTCCGCCGAGGTCACCAAGGCACTGCTCACCACGGTCCCCGCCCTGTTCCACGGTGGCGTCAACGACGGCTTGCTCACCGCGCTCGCGCTGGCCGCCGCCAAGTGGCGCTCCACCCGCACCGGCCCCGGCGCGCTGGGTGACGGCCGCCGCGCCGACTCGACCAGCGACGCACTGCTCGTGCGCCTCGAAGGCCACGGTCGCGAGGAAGAGGTCGCGCCCGGCGCCGACCTGTCACGCACCGTCGGCTGGTTCACCGCCATCTTCCCGGTCCGCCTCGACCTGGCCGGCATCGACATCGACGCCGCTCTCGCCGGTGGACCGGCGCTCGGCCAGGCCGTCAAGGTGGTCAAGGAACAGCTGCTCTCGGTGCCAGACAAGGGCATCGGCTACGGCCTGCTGCGGTACATGAACGCCGAGACCGCCGCCGAACTGCCCACGCAGCTCCCCGGCCAGATCAGCTTCAACTACCTCGGTCGCGTCGCCGACAGCGATGTCCCCGATGCCCTGCGCGGCTTCGGCTGGATCCCCGCACCCGAGCTGGCAGCGCTCGGCGGCGCCTACGACGCGGACATGCCCGCGATGGCGCCACTGGACGTGAACGCGATCGTCGTCGGCGACAAGCTCAGCGCCAATATCGGCTACCCGAGCACGCTGCTCGCCGAGGCCGAGGTGCGCGAGTTCGCCGACCTGTGGATCACCGCGCTGGAAGCTGTTGCCCGGCACGCCAATTCGTCCGACGCGGGCGGTCACACACCGTCCGACTTCGCCCTCGTGCGCTCCACCCAGCGCGATATCGACACCTGGGAGAAGCGCTACCCCGAGCTCACCCAGGTGTGGCCGCTGGCCGCGCTGCAAGCGGGTCTGTTCTTCCACGCCCGTTTGGCCGCCACCTCGGTCGACGTCTACACCGCCCAGGCGGTCCTCACGCTCACCGGTCGCGTCGACGCCACCCGTCTGCGCGCCGCCGCCCAGGCGCTGCTCGACCGCCACGAAACCCTGCGGACCGCGTTCGTCACCGACCACGACGGCAATGCCGTGCAGGTCGTCCTCGACACCACCCGCGTGGCGTGGACCGAACACGATCGCATCGAGACCGGTGAATACGCCGACCTCGTCGAGGCCGACCGCACCGCGCGCTTCGACCTGGCGAACCCGCCGCTGATCCGCTTCACGCTGATCCAGATCGCCGAGCACGAGTGGCGCTTCGTGGTGTCCAACCACCACATCCTGCTCGACGGCTGGTCGACGCCGCTGGTCATGCGTGACCTGCTCGCGCTCTACGCCCTGCACGGCGACGCGAGCGCGCTGCCCGCCGTTCGCTCCTACCGCCACTTCCTGGAATGGGTTGCCCGCCAGGACCACTCGGTCTCGGTCGAAGCCTGGTCGCACGCGCTGCGCGGCGTCACCGAGCCGACCATGCTGGCCCGCCCCGACGCGAGCCGCGAGATCGCCGCGTTGTCCGACGAGTACCTGTTCGACCTCGACGAGCCGACCACGGCGCGGCTCGTGGCGCTGGCCGCCGACCTCGGCGTCACCCCGAACACCGTCCTGCAGGTGGCCTGGTCGATCGTGCTCGGCCGGATGACCGGCCGCGACGACGTGCTGTTCGGCACCACCGTCTCGGGCCGTCCCGCGCAGCTCTCGGGCGTGGAATCCATGGTCGGTCTGTTCATCAACACCGTCCCGGTGCGCGTGCGCTTCGACGCCGCCGAAACGGTGCGCGACGTGCTGACCCGCACCCAGGGCGAGCAGGCCGACCTGCTCGACCACCACTACATCGGCCTCGCCGAGATCCAGTCCGCGGCCGGAATCGGTGGCCTGTTCGACTCGCTGGTGGTCTTCGAGTCCTACCCGGTCGACGCCGAGGGCATCAAGGCACAGGCCGCCGACATCGACGGCATGGCTGTCACCGGCCTCGACGCCGCCGACGCCACCCACTACCCGCTGTCGCTGATCGCCCAGCTCGACACCCAGCTGCGCGTGCGCGCCGGCTACCTGAGCGACCTGTTCGACGCCGCCACCGTGCATCGCATCGCCGAGCGCCTGATCCGGGTGCTCACCGCGATCACCACGGAACCGACGGTCGCCGTGGGCGATATCGAACTGCTCGACGCCGCCGAACGGGAACTCGTCGTGCGTGAGTGGAACGCCACCGCGCACGAGGTGGACCAGCGGGCCACCCTAGTCTCGATGTTCGAGGCCCAGGTAGCGCGCACGCCGCAGGCCGCCGCCCTGTCCTTCGAGGGCACGAGTCTGTCCTACGCCGAGTTCGCCCAGCGGGTCTACCGCCTGTCGCGCTGGCTGATCGACCGCGGTGTCGGCCCGGAAACCTATGTGGCGCTGGGCATGCGCCGCTCGATCGACCTGGTCGTCGGCATGTACGCGGTGAGCGTGGCCGGTGGCGCCTACGTGCCGCTGGACCCCGATCATCCGGCCGAGCGCACGGAATACATTCTCGCGACGGCGGATCCGGTCTGTGTGCTCACCTCGGGCACCGATCTGGAGATCGACACCGCACAGGTCAGGATCGACCTGCTCGACCTGGACGGCTATGCCGATACCCGCGTCACCGATGCCCAGCGCATCGTGCCGCTGCGTCCGGAGAACACGGCGTATGTGATCTTCACGTCGGGTTCGACGGGTCGTCCGAAGGGTGTGGCGGTCAGCCATGGCGCGATCGTCAA
>NZ_BDBR01000019.1 GCF_001613085.1 Nocardia salmonicida NBRC 13393 | reverse complement strand
TTCGACGTGTCGGTGTGGGAGTTCTTCTGGCCCTTGCAGATCGGCGCGCGTCTGGTGGTCGCGAAGCCCGACGGCCATCGCGATCCGGCGTACCTCGCGGAGATCATTCGCGTCGAGGGCGTCACCGTCACGCACTTCGTGCCGTCGATGCTCGCGGTGTTCGTCGCCGACGCCGATGTCGCGCGCTGCGAGTCGCTGCGGATGGTGTTCGCCTCCGGTGAGGCGTTGCCGCCCAAGCCCGCGCATCGTCTGCGCGAGCTGACCGGCGCCGCGCTGCACAACCTGTACGGCCCCACCGAGGCCGCGGTCGACGTCACCTTCCACGAGGTCGTCGACGCCGATCTGGACACCGTCCCGATCGGCGCCCCGGTCTTCAACACCCAGGTCTACGTCCTCGACGCGCGCCTGCGCCCCGTGCCGGTCGGCGTCGCGGGTGAGCTCTACCTCGCGGGCACCCAGCTGGCCCGCGGCTATGTGGCACGCCCCGACCTGACCGCCGACCGTTTCGTCGCCGACCCGTTCGGTGACGACGGGGAGCGCATGTACCGCACCGGTGACCTCGTGGCCTGGACCGAACGGGGCGAGCTGGAATACCTGGGCCGCACCGACTTCCAGGTGAAGCTGCGTGGTCTGCGCATCGAGCTCGGCGAGATCGAGTCCGCGCTGACCGGCCTCGACGAGGTGGCACAGTCGGTGGTCGTCGTGCGCGGCGAGCAGCACACCGGCGATCAGCTGGTGGCCTACGTGATCCCGGCGACCGGCCGTACCGTCGACATCGAGGACGCCCGCGAGGAATTGGGCAACAACCTGCCCGCCTACATGGTGCCCGCGGTGATCATCGTCCTCGACGAGTTCCCGCTCAATGCCTCGGGCAAGCTCGACCGCAAGGCGCTGCCCGCGCCGGTGTTCGAGGCCGCGGTGTTCCGCGCCCCGACCACCCCGGTCGAGGAGATCGTCGCCGCGACCTTCGCCGACGTGCTCGGCCTGGACCGGGTCGGTCTCGATGACGACTTCTTCGCACTCGGCGGCAACTCGCTGACCGCCACCCAGGTCGCCGCCCGCCTGTCGGCCGCGCTGGAGACCGATATCGGCGTGCGCGAGCTGTTCGAGGCCTCGACCGTCGCCGGGCTGGCCGCCCGCGCCGAGACGCACTCCGGTGCCGAACGTCGCGCGCCGCTGGTACCGCAGCAGCGCCCCGAGCGGGTGCCGCTGTCGCTGGCCCAGCAGCGCATGTGGTTCCTCAACCGCTTCGACCCCGAGTCCGCGGTGGACAACATCCCCGCCGCCGTCCAGCTGTCGGGCCTGCTCGACCGTCAGGCGCTGCAGGTGGCCGTGGCCGACGTGCTCGCCCGCCACGAGTCCCTGCGCAGCTACTACCCGGAGGTGTCGGGCGCCGGCTACCAGGTGATCGTCCCGACCGGCAAGGTCATCCCCGACCTGGCGCCGATCGAGACCACCGTGGCCGAACTGCCGCAACGGCTTTCGGAGCTGGTACTCACCGCGTTCGACGTCACCGCCGAGGTGCCGTTCCGCGCCGCCCTGTTCGAGGTGAGCCCCACCGAACACGTGCTCGCCCTTGTCGTGCACCACATCTCGGCCGACGGCTTCTCCATGGGCCCGCTGACCCGCGACGTGATGACCGCCTACAGCGCCCGCGTGGAAGGCGCCGAACCGGCCTGGCGTCCCCTCGAGGTCCAGTACGCCGACTTCGCGCTGTGGCAGCGCGCCGTGCTCGGTGACGAGGACGACGCGAAATCGGTGATCGCCCAGCAGATCTCGTACTGGGGTTCGACCCTGCGCGGCCTGCCCGAGCAGCTCGACCTGCCCGCCGACCGGCCGCGTCCCGCGGTCGCCAGCGGACGCGGCGCCACCCACACCTTCGAGATCGACGCGAAAACCCATGCGGCGCTGACCGAGCTGGCCCGCACCCGCGGCGCGACCCTGTTCATGGTCGCCCACGCCGCGCTGGCCCTGCTGCTCTCGCGCCTGTCCGGCGAGAACGACATCGCCATCGGCACCCCCATCGCGGGCCGTGGTGAGCGCGCCCTCGACGACCTGATCGGCATGTTCGTCAACACCCTGGTGCTGCGCACCGAGGTCGACGGCGACGAGAGCTTCACCGACCTGCTCGGTGCGGTCCGCGCGAGCGACATCGCGGCCTTCGGTCACGCCGACCTGCCGTTCGAGCGGCTCGTCGAGATCATCAACCCCGCCCGCTCGCAGGCCCGTCACCCGCTGTTCCAGGTCATGCTGGCCTTCCAGAACACCGGCCAGACCAGCCTGGAACTACCCGGCCTCACCGTGAGCGGTGTGGAACTGCCGATCGACGTGGCCAAGTTCGACCTGCAGGTCGTGCTCACCGAGAAGCCGGGCGACGCGTCCGGCATCGTCGCCGAGCTGATCTACGCCACCGACCTGTTCGACGCGGCCACCATGGACCGCTTCGGCGCTCGCTTCGCCCGCCTGCTCGCCGAGATCGCGGCGGCTCCGAACCGCGCTGTCGGCGATATCGCCCTGCTCGACTCCGCCGAAACCGCACTGGCCGTGCGTGGTTGGAACGACACCGCGCATGAGCTGCCCGGCGCGGACACTCTGGTGGACGAGTTCGCCCGCCAGGCGCTGGCCACCCCTGACGCGGTCGCGATGGTCGACCCGGCCACCGGCGAGACCCTGACCTACGCCGAATTCGCCGCTCGCGTGCACCGTTTGGCGCATCGCCTGATCGAAGCGGGCGTCGGCCCGGAATCCCTCGTCGCGCTCGGCCTGCGCCGCAGCATCGACCTGGTCGTCGCCGCGTACGCGGTGCAGGAAGCAGGCGGTGGCTACGTGCCGCTCGACCTGGACCAGCCCGCCGACCGCATCACCTACGTCTTGGAGACGGCGGCCCCGGTCGCCGTCCTCACCACTACCCGCGACGGGTTCGGACTCGACGACGACGCGGCCGTGGACACCGCCCCGACGACGCTGGTCATCGACGCGATCGACCTCACGGCGTACCCGCAGACTCCGGTCAGCGATGCCGAGCGGATCGTTCCGCTGCTCCCGCAGCACCCGGCCTACGTCATCTTCACCTCCGGCTCGACCGGCCGCCCGAAGGGTGTGGCCGTGCCGCACTCGGCCGTGGTGAACCAGATTCGCTGGATCACCGGCGAATACGGCATCGACGCCGACGATGTGGTGCTGTTCAAGACCCCCGCCACCTTCGACGTGTCGGTGTGGGAGCTGTTCGGCCCGCTGAGCACCGGCGGCCGGATCGTCGTGGCGAGCCCCGACGGTCACCGCGATCCGCAGTACCTCGCCGATGTCATTGCCGCGCAACGGGTCACGATGACCTCGTTCGTGCCGTCGATGCTCACCGTCTTCGCGGGCAGCATCGATGCCGCCGCTGTCGCGGGCGGAGCTCTGTCCTCGCTGCGCGCCTTGCTGATCGCCGGTGAGGCGTTCACCGCCGACGCGGTCGTGGCACTGCGCAAGGTGAGCGACGCGGCCCTGTTCAACCTGTACGGCCCCACCGAGTTCACCGTCCACGCGACGCACGGCCCGGTCGCCGACCAGGTCGACGGCGCCGTCCCGATCGGCTCGCCGGTCTGGAACTCGCGGGCCTACGTCCTGGATTCGCGACTACACCCGGTCGCCGCCGGTGTCGCCGGTGAGCTGTATCTGGCCGGCGCCCAGCTGGCCCGCGGCTACTTCGGCCGCCCCGATCTCACCGCCGACCGCTTCGTCGCCGACCCGTTCGAAACCCACGGCGAACGGATGTACCGCACCGGTGACCTCGTCCGCCGCGACGAGAACGGCGTGATCACCTACCTCGGTCGCACCGACTTCCAGGTCAAGCTGCGTGGTCTGCGCATCGAGCTCGGCGAGATCGAAGCCGCGCTCACCGCGCACAACACCGTCACACAGGCCGTGGTGGTCGTGCGTTCGGACGCGCGTACCGGCGACCAGCTCGTCGGCTATGTCGTCCCCGCCGCGGGCGCGACCGTCGACATCGACGCGCTGCGCGCGCATCTGGCCGCGCAGCTGCCGTCCTACATGGTTCCGGCCGCGTTCGTCGTCATCGACGAGATGCCGCTGAGCGCCAACGGCAAGCTCGACCGGCGCGCCCTTCCGGAGCCGGTGTTCGAGGCGCGTGAGTTCCGTGCGCCGCGCACGCCGATCGAGGAGATCGTCGCCGCCACCTTCGCCGAGGTGCTCGGCCTGTCCGGCGACCGCGCGGTCGGCCTGGACGACGACTTCTTCGACCTGGGCGGCAACTCGCTCATCGCCACCCAGGTGGTCGCCCGCCTCGGTGCCGCCCTCGACACCCGCGTCCCCGTGCGCGCGCTGTTCGAAGCGCCGTCGGTATCCGCGCTGGCCGCCAAGGTCGAGGTCCACGCGGGCAGCGGCAGCCGCCGCGAGCTCGTGGCCGGTGCGCGCCCGGACCAGATCCCGCTCTCGCTCGCTCAGCAGCGCATGTGGTTCCTCAACCGCTTCGACAGTGCGACCGGCGTCAACAACATCCCGCTGGCGGTCCGCCTGACCGGTGACCTCGACATCGACGCCCTGCGTCAGGCCGTCGCCGACGTGGTCGACCGGCACGAGGTGTTGCGCACCGTCTACCCGGAGACCGTGGAGGGTCAGGGCGTCCAGGTCGTGCTGCCCGCCGGGCAGATGCCGATCTCGCTGCACCCGATCACCGTCGGCGAGGACGAGATCCGCGACCGCATCAGCGCACTCGTGCTCGCCGGGTTCGACGTCACCGCCGAGGTCCCGGTGCGCGCCGAACTGCTGCGCGTCGCGGGCTCGATGGATGGTTCGCACCCCGACACCCACGTGCTGGTCTTCGTCGTGCACCACATCTCCGGTGACGGCTGGTCGGTGCGCCCGCTGGCCCGCGACGTGATGATCGCCTACGCCGCCCGCTCGCGTGGTGAGGCACCCGGCTGGGTGCCGCTGCCCGTGCAGTACGCCGACTTCGCCCTGTGGCAGCGCGAAACCCTCGGCTCCGAAGCAGATTCGGCGTCGATGATCGCGCAGCAGGTGGCCTACTGGTCGCAGAACCTGGCCGGGCTGCCCGACCAGCTCGACCTGCCCGCCGACCGGGCCCGTCCCGCCGTCGCGTCCAACCGCGGTGGGGTGCACGAGTTCTCGATCGACCCCGCCCTGTCGGCCGGACTCAACGCGCTGGCCCGCGAACACGGCGCGAGCCTGTTCATGGTGGTGCACGCCGCGTTCGCCGCACTGCTGGCCCGGCTGTCGGGCAGCGACGACATCGCCATCGGTACCGCCGTCGCCGGTCGTGGTGAAGCGGTGCTCGACGACGCCATCGGCATGTTCGTCAACACCCTGGTCCTGCGCAGCGCCGTCGACCCGGCCCAGCCGTTCACCGAGCTGCTCGCGCAGACCAGGGAGAACGATCTCGCCGCCTTCGGCCACGCCGATCTGCCGTTCGAACGGCTCGTGGAGATCCTCAACCCGGCCCGTTCGCAGGCCCGCCACCCGCTGTTCCAGGTGATGCTGTCGTTCCAGAACACCGGCGAGGCATCCTTCGAACTGCCTGGCCTCGAGGTCGCGGGCGTGCCGCTGGATGTGGTCACCGCCAAGTTCGATCTGCACCTGAACCTGGCCGATCGCCACCGTGCCGACGGTTCCGCCGACGGCATGACCGCCGAATTCGCCTACGCCACGGACATGTTCGACGCCGACACCGTCGCCGCCCTCGCGCAGCGCCTGGTGCGGATGCTGACCGCGGTCGTGGCCAAGCCCGCCCGCGCGATCGGCGAGGTCGACCTGCTGGCCCCGGCCGAATACCGCCAGGTGGTCACCGACTGGAACGCCACCGAGCACTCGGTCGACCAGGCCGCCACGCTGGTGTCGATGTTCGAGGCACGGGCCGTGACCAGCCCGAACGCGACCGCCGTCACGTTCGAGGGGACGAGTCTGTCCTACCGCGAGTTCACCGCCCAGGTGAATCGCCTCGCCCGTCATCTCATCGCCCATGGCGTCGGCCCGGACACCATGGTCGCGCTCGGCATGCGCCGCTCGCTCGACCTGGTGGTCGGCATGTACGCGGTGAGCGTGGCCGGTGGCGCCTACGTGCCGCTGGACCCCGACCACCCGGCCGAGCGCACCCACTACGTGCTCGAGACCGCGGCGCCGGTGTGCGTATTGACCACTGTCCGTGACGAATTCGACGCGGGTTCGACCACGGCGCTGAACATCGAACGCCTGGATCTCTCGGGTTACTCGGATGCGCCGATCACCGATGCCGAGCGGATCGCGCCGCTGCGTCCGGAGAACACGGCGTATGTGATCTTCACGTCGGGTTCGACGGGTCGTCCGAAGGGTGTGGCGGTCAGCCATGGCGCGATCGTCAACCGTTTGGTGTGGATGCAGCAGGCGTACGGCCTGACCGAGGCCGATGTCGTCTTGCAGAAGACCCCGGCGACCTTCGACGTGTCGGTGTGGGAGTTCTTCTGGCCCTTGCAGATCGGCGCGCGTCTAGTCGTCGCGAAGCCCGACGGTCACCGCGATCCGGCCTACCTGGCCGAGATCATCGCCACCGAGGGCGTCACCACCGCGCACTTCGTGCCGTCGATGATGTCGGTGTTCGTCGCCGAACTCGCCGAGTCCGCCGCTGTCGCGCTTGCCGACGGACGGCAGATCTCGAGCAGCCTGCGCCTGGTGTTCGCCTCGGGTGAGGCGCTGCCCGCGCCGACCGCACAGCGGATGCGCGCCCTCACCGGCGCGGCCCTGCACAACCTGTACGGCCCCACCGAAGCCGCGGTCGACGTCACCTTCCACGAGGTCACCGACGCCGACACCACCTCGGTGCCGATCGGTGCGCCGGTCTTCAACACCCAGGTGTACGTGCTGGATTCGCGTCTGCACCCGGCGCCCGTCGGCGTTCCCGGCGAGCTGTACCTGGCCGGTGTCCAGCTGGCGCGCGGTTACGTGAATCGTCCCGACCTCACCGCCGACCGCTTCGTCGCCGACCCGTTCGGGACCGACGGCGAGCGCATGTACCGCACCGGCGACCTCGTCACCTGGACCGCCGACGGCGAGCTGGAGTACCTGGGCCGCACCGACTTCCAGGTGAAGCTGCGTGGTCTGCGCATCGAACTGGGCGAGATCGAGTCGGCGCTCACCACGCTGCCCTCGATCGCCCAGTCCGTGGTCGTGGTCCGCTCCGACGACCGCCTCGGCGACCAGTTGGTCGGGTACCTGATCCCGGCGGCCGGTGCGAGCATCGACCTCGATGCCGTGCGCACCGACCTCGGTGGCGCGCTGCCGACCTACATGGTCCCCACCGCCTTCGTGATCCTGGATGCCTTCCCGCTCAACGCCTCCGGCAAGCTCGACCGCAAGGCGCTGCCCGCGCCGGTGTTCGAGGCCAAGGTGTTCCGCGCGGCGTCCACCCCGATCGAGGAGATCGTGGCGGGCACCTTCGGCGACGTGCTCGGCGTGACCCGCGTCGGCGCCGACGACGACTTCTTCGAACTCGGCGGCAACTCGCTGCTGGCCACCCAGGTCACCGCCCGCATCGGCGCGGCCCTGGACACCCAGCTCTCGGTGCGCGACCTGTTCGAGGCCTCGACCGTCTCCGCGCTGGCCGCCCGCGCCGAGCACAACGCGGGCTCCGGCCGGACCCGTCCGCGCCTGACCGCGGGGGAGCGGCCCACCGTCATCCCGCTCTCACCGGCTCAGCAGCGCTACTGGTTCCTCAACCAGTTCGACACCTCTACCTCCGCGGTCGACAACATCCCCCTGGCCGTCCGCCTCACCGGCGAACTCGACGTGCCCGCGCTCGAACAGGCCATCGGCGACGTGTTCGCCCGCCACGAGATGCTGCGCACCACCTACCCGGCCTCGCCCGACGGCCCTCATCAGGTGATCCTGCCGAACTCACAGATCAGCGCGCAGGTGCACCACATCGAGGTCGACGAGACCGAATTGCTCGGCGCGGTCATCGAATTCGCGATGACGACCTTCGACGTCACCCGCGAGGTGCCGCTGGCGGTCGCGCTGTTCGAACTCACCGAGACCGATCACGTACTCGCGTTCACCGTCCACCACGTTTCCGCCGACGGTTCGTCGATGGGCCCCCTCGCACGCGACATCATGGCCGCGTACGTGGCCCGCGTGCAGGGCGAGGCGCCGCAGTGGGCGCCGCTGCCCGTGCAGTACGCCGACTACGCGCTGTGGCAGCGCGAAGTCCTCGGCGACGAGACCGATCCCGAATCCCTGGCGACCAAGCAGGTCGCCTACTGGACCGAAACGCTCGCGGGCCTGCCCGACCAGCTCGAACTGCCCACCGACCGGCCGCGCCCACCCGCGCAGTCGTTCCAGGGTCAGGCCATCCGCTTCGAGATCGACCCGGACCGCCACGCGGCCCTGCACGACCTGGCACGGGCGAACAACGCCTCGCTGTTCATGGTCGTGCACGCCGCGCTCGCGGTGCTGCTCGCTCGCCTGTCCGGCACCGACGACATCGCCGTCGGCACCCCGATCGCGGGCCGTGGCGAGCGTGAGCTCGACGACCTGATCGGCATGTTCGTCAACACCCTGGTGTTCCGCACCGCCGTCGACTCCGGCGCGTCCTTCGCCGAGCTGCTCGCCGATGTGCGCAACCGCGACCTGGAAGCCTTCGCCAACGCCGACGTGCCGTTCGAGCGCCTGGTCGAGGTGCTCAACCCGGTCCGCTCCACCGCGCGCAACCCGCTGTTCCAGGTGGGCCTGTCGTTCCAGAACCTGGCCGACACCACCTTCGAACTGCCCGGCCTGACCGTCAGCGCCGTCGACTACGACTCGCAGCTGGCCAAGACCGACCTGCACGTCACCCTCTACGACCGCTACACCGACGACGGCGCACCGGCTCAGCTGGTCACCGAATTCGGTTACGCCATCGACCTGTTCGACGCGGCGACGGTCCAGAGCTTCGCCGACCGCTTCGTGCTGGTGCTCGATGCGGTCACCGCCGACGCCACCATCGCGGTCGGCGATATCGACCTGCTCACCACGCCGGAATCCGCGCAGATCGTCACGGCGTGGAACGACACCGCGCACGCGGTCGACACCGACGCCACCCTGGTGTCGCTGCTCGACGCCAGCGTGACCGCTACTCCGGATGCCGTCGCGCTGGTCGTCGACGAGGCCGACGGTCGCCGCGAGCTCGCCCACCCGTCGCCCGACCACCACCCCTCATCGACTCGCTTCGCGACCCTGACCTATGCCGAACTCGATGCCGAGGTGAACCGCCTCGCGCGGCACCTGATCTCGCGGGGCATCGGCACCGAGGATCGGGTGGCGCTGGCCATCCGCCGCTCCGCCGAGCTGATCATCGCGATGTACGCGGTGGCCCGCACGGGTGCGGCGTATGTGCCGATCGACCCGGATCAGCCCGCCGAGCGCACCGACTACATTCTGGAGACGGCCGCGCCCGCTGTCGTGCTGACCACGGCGAACGCCGAATTCAGCACGGCGGCAGCCGAAGTGGTGGTCCTCGATGAGCTCGACCTGAGCGCGGTCAGCGACGCCGCGATCACCGGGCGCACCCTGGTTCCGGCGAACACCGCGTACGTGATCTTCACGTCCGGTTCGACCGGCAAGCCCAAGGGCGTAGCGGTCTCGCACGGCGCGATCGTCAACCAGCTGCTGTGGGAGACGGCCGAATTCGGCATCGGCGCCGACGACGCGGTGCTGCTCAAGACCGCCGCCACCTTCGACCTCTCGGTCTGGGAGTTCTGGACCGCCGCCGTCGCGGGTGCCCGCCTGGTGGTCGCCACCGCCGACGGCCACCGTGACCCGGCCTACCTCAACGACCTGATGCGGGCCACCGGCGTCACCACGCTGCACGTGGTGCCGTCGATGCTCGACGCCTTGCTCACCGAATCCGGTGCGGCACTACCGCGTACGTTGCGTCGCGTCCTCGCGATCGGTGAGGCGTTGCCCGCCGCGACCGCGCAGCGCTTCCGTACCGCGAACACCGCCGCGCTGTTCAACCTGTACGGCCCGACCGAGGCCGCGGTCTCGATCACCAGCCACGCGGTCACCGACGCGGACAAGGTGTCGGTCTCGATCGGCGCGCCGGAGTGGAACAGCCGTGTCTACGTGCTGGATTCGCGCCTGCGCCCGGTTCCGGTCGGTGTGTCCGGTGAGCTGTACCTGGCCGGCGCCCAGCTGGCCCGCGGCTACTACGGCCGCGCCGATCTCACCGCCGACCGTTTCGTCGCCGATCCGTTCTCGGTGCTCGGCGAGCGCATGTACCGCACCGGTGACCTCGTCGCCTGGAACGCCGACGGCGAACTGGACTACCGGGGCCGCACCGACTTCCAGGTGAAGATCCGCGGCTTCCGGATCGAGCTCGGCGAGATCGAGGCCGCGCTGCTGCGTCAGCCGGGCATCACCTCCGCCGCTGTCCTGGCCCACACCGATCCCGTGGTCGGCGACCGCCTGGTCGCCTACGTCGTGGCCGACGACGCGGTCGACAAGCTGGCCCTGCGCGCCGCGCTGGCCGCCGAGCTGCCGTCGTACATGGTTCCGACCGTGTTCCTGCAGCTCGACGCGCTGCCGCTCAACGCCAACGGCAAGCTCGACCGCAAGGCTCTCCCGGAGCCCGAGGTCGAGAAGGCCGTGTTCCGCGCGCCGGTGAGCCCGAGCGAACAGCTCGTGGCTGCCACCTTCGCCGAGGTCCTCCGCCTCGACGCCGACAAGCGCTTCGGCCTCGACGACGACTTCTTCGCCTGGGGCGGTAACTCGCTGCTGGCCACGCAGGTCGCCGCACGCCTCGGCGAAGCGCTCGACACCCGTATCCCCGTGCGCCTGCTGTTCGAGGCGTCCACGGTGTCCGCGCTCGCCCACCGGGTCGAGCAGCACGCGGAAACCGGTGACCGCAAGGCACTCACCGCCAGTCCTCGCCCCGAGCACATCCCGCTGTCGCTGGCGCAGCAGCGCATGTGGTTCCTCAACCGCTTCGACACCCAGTCGGCCGCGTACAACGTGCCGGTCGCGGTCCGCCTCACCGGCGAACTCGACATCGACGCGCTGCGTGCCGCGGTCACCGACCTGGTGTCGCGCCACGAGATCCTGCGTACGATCTACCCGCAGACCGAATCCGGTGCGGCACAGGTGATCCTGTCGCCCGCGCAGGCCGCGCCGGAACTGATCGAACGCATCGTCGCCGCCGAGGAGATGGAATCGGCGGTCGCGGAATTGATGTCGACGATGTTCGACGTCACCGTCGAGGTGCCGCTCGAGGTCGCGCTCTTCCGCGTCGAGCACACCGACGAGTTCGTCCTCGCCCTGGTCATCCACCACATCTCCGGTGACGGCTCCTCGGTCGCCCCGCTGACCCGCGACCTGATGACGGCCTACGCGGCCCGCTCGATGGGCTCCGAGCCCGGCTGGGCGCCGCTGGCCGTGCAGTACGCGGACTACAGCATCTGGCAGCGCGACCTCCTCGGCAGCGAGGACGACGCCGATTCGATGGCGTCCAAGCAGGTCGCGCACTGGAAGCAGGCCCTCGCCGATCTGCCCGACCAGCTCGACCTGCCCGCCGACCGTCCGCGCCCCGCGGTGCAGACGTTCGCGGGCAGCAAGGTCGACGTCCAGATCGAGGCCGACACCCACCGCGCGCTGGTCGAACTGGCCCGCGCCGAGGGCGCGACGCTGTTCATGGTCGTGCACACCGCCCTCGCGGTGCTGCTCGCCCGACTGTCGGGCACCGACGACATCGCCATCGGCACCCCGATGGCCGGTCGTGGCGAAGCCGCGCTCGACGACATGATCGGCATGTTCGTCAACACCCTGGTCTTCCGCACCAAGGTCGACAGCGGCGAAGCCTTCACCGAGCTGCTGGCCCGCCAGCGTGAGGACGACATCGCGGCGTTCGCCAACGCCGATGTGCCGTTCGAGCGCCTGGTCGAGGTGCTCAACCCGGTCCGTTCCACCGCGCGTCACCCGCTGTTCCAGGTGGGCCTTTCGTTCCAGAACCTCAGCCGCGCCACCCTGGAACTGCCCGGCCTGACGGTCTCGGGCCTCGACATCGACTCCAAGCTGTCGCAGTTCGACCTGCACCTGATCGCCACCGACCGCTACGGCGACGCCGGTGAGCCCGAAGGCATCTCGGGTCTGTTCACCTACGCGACCGACCTGTTCGACCACGCCACGGTCGAAAGTTTCGTGGAGCGGTTCGTCCGCCTCCTCAGCGCGATCGTCGCCACCCCGCGCACCGCGGTCGGCGATATCGAACTGCTTGCCCCGGCCGAACGCACCCAGGTAATCGACGCCCGCAATGCCACCGCCTACCCCGTCGACGCCGAGGCCACCCTGGTCTCGCTGCTCGACGCGTCGGTGGCCGCCGATCCGAAGTCGACCGCCCTGGTCACCGACGACGGCGCGCAGCTCACCTACGCCGAACTCGACGCGAAGGTGAACCGCCTCGCGCGGCACCTGATCTCGCTCGGCGTGGGCCCGGAGTCCCGTGTCGCGCTGGCGATGCGCCGCTCGGTGGATCTGGTTGTCGCGATGTACGCGGTGGCCAAGTCCGGTGGCGCGTATGTGCCGGTCGACCCGGATCAGGCGGCCGAGCGCACCGACTACATCCTCGAGACGGCGGCACCGGTCTGTGTGCTGACCAACGCCGAGTTCGCCACCGATGTCGCGCCCGTGATCCGTATCGACGAGCTCGACCTGGCATCGATCGACGCCACCCCGATCTCCGATGCCGAGCGCACCGAACCGCTGCGTCCGGAGAACACCGCGTACGTGATCTTCACGTCCGGCTCCACCGGCCGCCCGAAGGGTGTCGCGGTTCCGCACGCCGCGATCGCCAACCAGCTGCAGTGGAAGCTGATCGAGTTCGGCATGGACGCCGCCGACGCGGTGCTGCTCAAGACCGCCGCCACCTTCGACCTCTCGGTCTGGGAGTTCTGGTCGGCAGCGGTCTGCGGTGGCCGCCTGGTGATCGCCTCGGCCGACGGCCATCGCGACCCGGCCTATCTCAACGAGCTGATGTCGCGCGAATGGGTCACCACCCTGCACGTGGTGCCGTCGATGCTCGACGCGCTGCTCGCCGCGGGGATGCCCGATTCGCTGTGGCGGGTCCTGGCCATCGGTGAAGCGCTGCCGGGCTCGCTGGCCCAGCGCTTCCGCGCCGAGTTCAGCCGCACCGAGCTGTTCAACCTGTACGGCCCGACCGAGGCCGCGGTCTCGATCACCTCGCACCGGGTGAACGCCGCCGACCAGGTGTCGGTCTCCATCGGTGCGCCCGAGTGGAACAGCCAGGTCTACGTCCTCGACGAGCGCCTGCGCCCGGTGCCCGACGGTGTCGCCGGTGAGCTGTACCTGGCAGGCGCGCAGCTGGCTCGCGGCTACTACGGTCGCCCCGACCTGACCGCCGACCGCTTCGTGGCCAACCCGTTCACCCCTGGTACCCGTATGTACCGCACCGGTGACCTGGTGGCCTGGAACAACCGCGAACTCGACTACCGCGGCCGCACCGACTTCCAGGTGAAGATCCGCGGCTTCCGCATCGAGCTCGGCGAGATCGAGGCCGCGCTGCTCGCGTTGCCCGAGATCGCGCAGGCTGCCGTGATCGCCAAGTCCGATCCACGCACCGGCGACCGACTGGTCGCCTACCTGGTCGGTACGGATATCGAGGTGGCGCAGGTCAAGTCGACGCTGTCGGCCGGCCTGCCGTCGTACATGGTGCCCGCCGCCTTCGTGGTGCTGGACGCGCTGCCGCTCAACGTGAACGGCAAGCTCGACCGCAAGGCACTGCCGGAGCCGGAGTTCGAGGCACAGGTCTTCCGCGCACCGTCGACCCCGATCGAGGAGATCGTGGCGGGCGTGTTCGCCGATGTGCTCGGTGCCGAGCGTGTCGGCGCCGACGACGACTTCTTCGCCCTCGGCGGTAACTCGCTGCTGGCCACCCAGGTCGCCGCCCGCCTCGGCGCCGCACTGGACAGTCGGGTGCCCGTGCGCCTGCTGTTCGAAGCGTCCACGGTGGCCGGTCTCGCGGTGAAGGTCGAGCAGGGTGCGGGCGCCGGTGGGCGTCGCGCGCTGGTCGCCGGGCCGCGTCCGGACCAGGTGCCGCTGTCGCTCGCGCAGCAGCGCATGTGGTTCCTGAACCAGTTCGACACTGCTTCCTCGGTGAACAACATCCCCGTCGCCGTCCGCCTGTCGGGCGCGCTGGATGTCGAGGCATTGCAGCTGGCAGTCGCCGATGTGCTCGCCCGGCACGAGACCCTGCGCACGGTGTACCCGTCGACCGACGGCACACCGCACCAGGTGATCCTGCCGGTCGAGGGCAATGTTCCGGACCTGACGCCGGAAACCGTTGCCCCCGAACAGGTGCGCGACAAGATCGCCGAACTGATCACCACCGGCTTCGACGTGATCGACGAAGTTCCGTTGCGCGCCAAGCTGATGCGGGTCGCGGGCGAAGAATTCGTCCTCGTCTTCGTCGCCCACCACATCAGCGCCGACGGCTGGTCCATGGGCCCGCTGACCCGCGACGTGATGATCGCCTACGCCGCGCGTGCCGCCGGTGAGGCCCCGGGCTGGGCGCCGATGCCGGTGCAGTACGCCGACTTCAGCGTCTGGCAGCGTGAGGTGCTCGGCGCCGAGACCGACGAGACCAGCCTCGTGGCCCAGCAGGCCGACTACTGGAAGCGCGCGCTCGCCGGTGTCCCCGACGAGCTGAACCTGCCGTTGGATCGGCCGCGTCCGAGCACGCAGTCCTTCGCCGGTGGCCGGGTGCTGTTCCCGATCGGCGGCGACATCCACGCCGGGCTGTCCGCCATCGCTCGCGAGCAGAACGCGACGCTGTTCATGGTCGTGCACACCGCGCTGGCGGTATTCCTGGCGCGCATGTCGGGCACCGAGGACATCGTCATCGGTACCCCGATCGCGGGCCGTGGCGAGGCCGAACTCGACGACGTGATCGGCATGTTCGTCAACACCCTCGCCCTGCGCACGCAGGTGGGTGGACAGCTGAGCTTCGCGGAGCTGCTGACCCAGGCCAAGGAAGCCGACCTGGCCGCCTTCGCCCACGCCGACATCCCGTTCGAGCGTCTGGTGGAACTGCTCAACCCCGAGCGCTCCACCGCGCGGCACCCGCTGTTCCAGGTGGCGCTGTCGTTCGAGAACCTGCCCGACGCCAGCTTCGAGCTGCCGGGGCTGTCGGTCTCGGCCGTCGACTTCGACGTCGACACCGCCAAGTTCGACCTGCTGCTCACCGTGCGTGAAGCGACGGCTGGTGACGACGCGGGCGCTTACGCCGAGTTCTCCTACGCCAGTGCGCTGTTCGATCAGTCGACGGTGGAGAAGTTCGCGCAGCGCTTCCAGCGTCTGCTCGCCGAGGTCGTCGCCGACACCACGACGCCGGTCGGCGATCTCGAACTCCTCGACGAGTCCGAGCGCGTCGAACTGCTCTCGCGCACAGGTGGTCCCGCCGCTTCGGTGAGTACCTTGCCGGAGCTCCTCGCGCAGGCCGTGGCGACGAATCCGACCGGTCAGGCCATCGTCGCGCCGGGCGAGTCGGCCTCGCTCACCTACGCCGAACTCGACGCGGCCTCCTCGCGTCTGGCGCGGGTGCTGATCGAACGTGGCGCCGCGCCGGAAACGGTCGTCGCCATCGCAATGCAGCGTTCGCTCGACACCACCCTGGCCATCTGGGCCGTCAGCAAGACCGGCGCGGCTTTCCTGCCGGTCGATCCGAAGTACCCGGCCGAGCGCATCGCGCACATGATGTCGGACTCCGGTGCGGCACTGGGCATCACGGTGTCGGCCGAGGTCGACCACCTGCCCGCGCCCGCGCTGGGCGACTGGCTCACTCTCGACGACGCGGCCGCCGAGGCCGAGATCGCCGCGCAGTCCGACGCCGAGATCACCGAGGCCGACCGTCGTGGCGCGGTCCGCCCCGACAACACGGCCTACATGATCTACACGTCGGGTTCGACGGGTCTGCCCAAGGGCGTCGTCGTGACCCACGCCGGTGTGCCCAACTTCGCCGCCGCCCAGGTCGCGCAGTTCGGTCTGGACAAGGACGCTCGGACGCTGGCCTTCGCGTCACCGTCGTTCGACGCTTCGATCCTCGAGTTCCTGCTCGCGGTCGGCTCGGCGGGCACCCTCGTCATCACGCCGGTCGGCGTGGTGGGCGGCGAGGAGCTGGCCGACATCATCGCGAGCGAGCGGCTCACCCACGTGTTCCTCACCCCGCTGGTCGCGGCGTCGATGGAACCCGCGGCACTGGCCGGACTCCAGGCGCTGATCGTCGGTGGCGACAAGGCCCCCGTCGACCTGGTCGCGAACTGGCACAGCGCGGGCACCGATCCGGCGCACCACCGGTTCTACAACGCCTACGGTCCGACCGAGGCGACCATCGCCACCAACCTGTCCGATCCGCTGCTGCCGAGCGACACCATGAACATCGGTGGCCCGATCGCGGGCGCGACCGTGCTGGTGCTCGACTCTCGCCTGCGGCCGGTGCCCGAGGGCGTGGCCGGCGAGCTGTACCTCGGCGGCGTCCCGCTGGCTCGGGGCTACCACGCGCGCCACGGCCTCACCGCCGAGCGTTTCGTGGCCAGCCCGTACGCCGTCGGCGAGCGGCTGTACCGCACCGGTGACGTCGTCGCCTGGCGCACGGTGAACGGCAAGCCGGTCGTGGAATACGTGGGCCGCAACGACTTCCAGGTGAAGATCCGTGGTTTCCGGATCGAACTGGGCGAGATCGACGCGGTCCTCACCGCGCACGACGACGTCGAGTTCGCCGCCACCATCGGTCGCAAGACCGACGCGGGCGCCACCATCCTGGTGTCCTACGTGCGCGGCAACGTCGACCAGGCCGCCCTGGTCGACTACGCGGCGCAGCACCTGCCCGCGCACATGGTGCCCGCCGCCGTGATGGTCCTCGACGAGATCCCGCTGACTCCCGCGGGCAAGCTCGATCGTCGCGCACTGCCCGAGCCTGTTCTCGCTCCGCGCGAGTTCCGCACGCCGACAAGCGAAGTCGAGGCGATCATCGCCGTCGTCTTCGCCGAGGTGCTCGGTGTCGACGCCGTCGGCCTCGACGATTCGTTCTTCGCCCTCGGCGGCGACTCGATTCTGTCCATCCAGCTGGTCTCGCGCGCCAAGGACCGCGGCGTGCTCTTCAAGCCGCGCGACGTGTTCGAAAAGCGCAGCGTGGCAGGGCTTGCCGAGATCGCCGTGCTCGCGGGCGACGCCGAGCAGATCGTCCTAGAGGAACTGCCGGGCGGCGGTGTCGGCGACATCCCGATGCTGCCGATCATGCGCCAGATCCTGGCCGGTGGCTCCACCTACGACCGGTTCTCCCAGTCGATGGTGCTCCGCCTGCCCGAGAACATCACGGCCGAGGTCCTGCACGCCACGATCGGTGCGGTCTTCGACCACCACGACGTGCTGCGTTCGCGGGTGGCTCGCGGTGAGAACGGTTGGGAATTCGAGGCTTTGGCGCCGGGCGAGGTCGACGTGACCACGCTTGTGCGTCGGGTCGAGGTCGCCGGTGACGTCGCCGAGGACCAGCTGTCCAAGCTGGCCAGCGTCGAATACGACGAGGCCATGGGTCGTCTCGATCCCGCGAACGCCGCCATGGTGCAGTTCGTCTGGTTCACCTTCGGTGCGCCCGCGGAGGGTCCGCGCCGTCGCGACGTGCTGCTCGTCGTCGGCCACCACTTCGTGATCGACGGCGTCTCCTGGCGCATCCTGATCCCGGACCTCGGTATGGCCTGGGGCCAGATCGCGGCGGGTCAGCAGGTCACGCTGCCCGTCAACGGCACCTCGATGCGTCGCTGGGCGCACAGCCTGGTGGAGCAGTCGACGGATCGTCGTGCGGAACTGCCGTTCTGGCGCGAGGTTTCGGCCACCGCCGATCCGCAGCTGGGCGCGCGGGCCTTCGACCCGCAGGTCGACACCTTTGCCACTGTCGACCGGGTGCAGGTCACCCTCTCGCCCGAGGTCACCGACGCGGTCCTCACCGCGATCCCCGGCCTCTACCACGGCGGCGTCAACGACGGCCTGCTCACCGCACTCGCACTGGCCGTATCCCGGTGGCGCGGTGACGAATCCGGCACCGCTGCACTGATCAAGCTGGAAGGCCACGGCCGCCAGGAGGAGATCGTCGCCGGTGCCGACCTGTCGCGCACCGTCGGCTGGTTCACCACCGCCTTCCCGATCCGCCTCGACCTGGCGGGCGCCGACCTCGACGACGCGTTCGCCGGTGGCGCCGTGCTCGCCGACGTGATCAAGTCGGTCAAGGAGCAGATGCTGGCGGTGCCCGACAAGGGCATCGGCTACGGCATGCTGAAGTACCTCACCACCGAGGGCGCGGATCTGCCGAGCGTCGGCCAGATCAGCTTCAACTACCTCGGCCGCGCGACCGCCGGTGAGATCCCCGCCGAGCTCGCCGAACTCGGCTGGGTGCCGGTGGCGGATCTGGGTCAGCTCGACGCCGAGATGGACCTGGGCATGCCCGCCAACGCGACGCTGGACATCAACGCCATCGTCAACGACGGCGACGAGGGCCCGCAGCTCGGCGCGAATATCGCGTTCCCGAAGGGCTTGCTCACCGCCGACCAGGCCCAGGAGTTCGCCGATCTGTTCGTGGCCGCGCTGACCGCGCTCGCCACCCACGCGCAGCGTGCCGACGCGGGTGGCTTCACCCCGTCCGACATGCAGCTCGTGCGGGTCGGGCAGTCCGATATCGAGCTCTGGGAGCGCGACTACCCCGCGCTGTCGGAAGTGTGGCCGCTCTCGCCGCTGCAGGCCGGTCTGATGTTCCACGCCATGCTCAGCTCGGCGACCGTCGACGTCTACACCGTGCAGGCCGTGCTCGACCTGACCGGCACCCTCGACACCGAACGTCTGCGCGGCGCGGCCCAGGCCGTGCTCGACCGGTACCCGAACCTGCGGACCGCGTTCGTCACCGATTCGGCCGGTCAGCCGGTGCAGGTGGTGCTGTCCGAGCTCGAGGTGCCGTGGCGCGAGGTCGACCTCACCGACCTGCCCGAAGACGAGCGGATGCCGCGCATGCGGCAACTGCTGCTCGCCGACCGCGCCGACCAGTTCGACATGGCCACCGCGCCGCTGATCCGCTTCGGTCTGTACACGACCGGCGAGGGCACCGCGCACCTGGCGATCACCGTCCATCACATCCTGGTCGACGGCTGGTCCATGCCGCTGCTCATGCGCGACCTGCTCGTCCTCTACGCGGTGCGCGGTGACCTCACCGCGCTCCCGCGGGTGGCGTCCTACCGCAACTTCCTGTCCTGGCTCTCGGGCTGGGATCGTGAGGTGTCGCTGCAGGTGTGGGCCGAAGCGCTGGCCGGGGTCGAAGGCCCCACCCAGCTCGCGCCCGCGCCGCGCACCGAGGAACGCTACGAACTCGACAAGGTCGTCGTCGAGATCGACAACGACCGCACCAGGGCTCTCGGCAAGTTCGCGGGTGAGCTCGGCGTCACCGTGAACACGCTGCTACAGACCGCGTGGGGCATCGTCGTCGGTCGCCTCACCGGCCGTGACGACGTGGTGTTCGGCGCGACGGTCTCCGGTCGCCCGGCGGAGCTGCCCGGCGTCGAGTCGATGGTCGGCCTGTTCATCAACACCCTGCCCGTGCGTATCCAGATCGACGACCGGATGACCGCGGAGAAGCTGACCCAGCGGGTGCAGTCCGAGCAGGCCGAACTGCTCAGTCACCACTTCGTCGGGATGTCCGACATCCAGCGGGTGGCGGGCATGGGCTCGCAGTTCGACACCCTCGTGGTGTTCGAGTCCTACCCGATGGACAAGGACGCCGTCACCGCGGCGAGCTCGATCGACGGCATGCAGGTCACCGGTGTGGGCCTCGACGACGCCACCCACTACCCGCTCACGCTGGTGGTGATGGCCGAGTCGACCATCGAGATCACGATGAAGTACCTGACCAGTACCTTCACCGCCGACGAGGTTCGCACGCTGTCGCAGCGCCTGCTGCGGGTGCTCGACGAGCTGCTCGACAACCCGACCGGCCTGGTCGGCGACATCGACATCCTCGACGCGAGCGAACGAGCCCAGCTGCTCGCCGATTCCGGTGTGACAGCCGCTGTTTCGGCTCCGGTGGCTACCGGCGTCGGCGCGCAGACGGTGGCCAAGGTGCTGGCCGAGGTCGTCGAAGCCGACCCGCAGGCCCCGGCCCTGTTGCGCGGCGACAGCGAAATCGCCTACAGCGCACTGGATCGCAAGTCCTCACAGCTGGCTCGCGTGCTCATCGCACGCGGTGCGGGCCCCGGCGACGTGGTCGCGATCTCGCTGCCGCGCAGCGTGGATTCGGTCCTCGCCGCCTGGGCGGTCCAGAAGGCAGGCGCCGCGGCCCTGTTCGCCGGTGAACTCCCCGGCGTCGAGATCGCGGCCGCCGGAGCGACATTCGGTATCAGTGCGACCCCGGTCGCCGGCGTGGCGGGCCAGTGGTTGGTCCTGCCCGACATCGAAGCCGACATCGCCGCGGCCGCGGCCCACCCCGTGTCCTACGCCGACCGAGTCCGTCCGCTCACCGAAGACCACCCCGCCTTCGTGCTGGTCTCCGGCGAGAACACCACGGTCCTCGGCCAGTCCGAAGCGGTAGCCCTCGCCGAGCGCCTCCGCGACGAACACGGCATCGACTACGAATGCACCACCTACACCACCCATGCCTCCGGCCCGGCCGCCGTCCAGGAATTCCTGGCCTCGTCCACCGCAGGCGCCCTGTCGGTGCTCCCCGACGCCTCGGTCGACGACGACCTGGCCGAGGGCGAGGTGACGCACTGGTTCGTGGTGGCGGGCGATGCGACCGACGCTGCCGAGGGTGAAGTGACGGTGATCGTCGCCGAATAGTCCGGCCTGTGACGTGAAGTCCTTCCTGTCGAAATGTGCCTGAAGCAGAACCGGGATATGGTCCGGGTTCTCTACGGGAAACAGGAAGGGAGCGGTTGGTATTACGCTTCGGATTTGGCTGAGCAGTGCGGGGGCGGCGACCGTTCAGGTCATGCGGTTGCTGCGGGAGAACCCCGACGGGGTCGATGTCACAATTTATGCCAGCAATGTGGATCCGAGTGCGGCTGCTCTCTCGGTGTGTGATGTGTCGGCGGTCGAACCTCGGTACGCGAGCAACGAGGAGTACGCGCAGTTCGCGCTCGACTTCTGTCGGATGCACCGCATCGACGTGCTCATCCCGCCGCGCCGCCTCGACGCGCTCGCGGGTCGGGTGGCGGACTTCGCGGCGGTCGGTACCAGTGTGATGTGTTCGCCGTTGTCGGCGGTGACGGCGCTGACCAGCAAGGTGCTCACCTACGAGATCGCCGGTGCCGCGGGCATTCCCGTGCCGCCGTGGCGCGAGGTGAGTGACGCCGACGAGTTCTGCGCGGCCGTCGACGAGTTGTCGCTCACCGGGGAGACGCTGTGCGTCAAGCCGAGCGGTGAGTATTCGGCGTTCGGATTCCGCATCCTGGACGACCGCCCGCTGACCATGGCGAACCTGCGGGTGGCACCCCGGCCGGTGGCCTCGGTCGAGGCGATCGCGGAGGCGATGCGGCGGGCGGCGCAGGACGGGGAGGCCGTGCTGCCGCTGCTCGTGATGCCGTTTCTCGAAGGTCCGGAGATCAGCATCGACTGTCTCTCGGCTCCGGGAGGCGAACTGCTGATGGGAATTCCGCGGGCCAAGCAGGGGCGTTTCCGTATGCTGCTCGATGATCCCACCGTGGTCGATATCGCACGCCGGCTCGTACGGCACTTCGAACTGGCCTTTCTGACGAATGTTCAATTGCGCTATCGCGGTGGCGAACCGGTGCTTCTCGAGGTGAATCCACGACCCTCGGCGGGCCTGTTCCACACGTCCTTCGCCGACGTGAATCTGCCGTGGGCCGCGGTTCGGCTACTGCTGCAAGGTGATTCGGGATTGCGGAAGCCGCCGCGACTGGGCGCCTGTCTCGCCGTGGCGGAAGCGGTCATGGAGGTCGTGCCGCAGTTGGATGGTCACTTGCCCGGTGCGGTGCGTAGGAGTGCGGACCTGGTACCCGGTTGATCGAGGGTGGTTCCGTGGCGGCGCACGATTCTCGGGTTCGGCAGCTGATAAACCTCTGGCCACGTTCCGGAACGGTGAATTCGGCGGTGCGGAGGTCACTAAGTGGTAACACCCGGTTTCCCGCCGTCACGTCGGGAAAATCGTCGACTTCACAGCATGCGGGCTTTTCGGGGATGACCGTCGAACGGCGAAAGTGACAGTTCCGCGACACCGCTGCGCACGGCGTGACGCTTTCTTGTCTGGAATTAACCCTGTTGGCGGCGAACACTGAGGGGGCGCGTAGCTAGGAACTAACCGAGTTCACCCGAGGGAAGGATTCCCCTGATGTCCGTGAAGATGAGCAAGGTAGCCGCCACGGCCGCCGTCGTTCTGGCTCTTGGCGCTGTCGCCGCTCCGGTGGCCTCTGCTGCCGCGCCTGGGCCGCAGGCCTCAGAAGTTGGATCGGTGGGGATCTGCTTCCCGGTGGGCAGCGTGGAAATCTGCTTCTGATCGCATCCAGCGTTGATCCATTGGTTTCCCGGCGGGACAGAATCGGAAGGCTCTGTCCCGCCGTTGTCAGCGGGGGAGGAGTCCGGCGAACCCCTCGAGAAGTAGATCGAGGCCGAAGGTGAAATCAGCCGCGCCGGAATGTGCTCCGGTGATGACGAGAGCGGCCAGCGCGTGCATGTGGGGATGGGTTTCCGTGGGGATGAGCGGGAGAAATTGTGCTGCGGCCGAGGCGTATTCGGAGGGGTCGAGGGGGAAATTGACGGCCTGGACGGTGAAGCCGTAGATGTGGCTGTCCATGGCATTCCAGGCGCGATCGGCCTGTTCGTAGGTGAAGCCCGCGGTGATCAGGCAGCCGAGGGTGGCGTCGATGTAGCCGAGCATGGCCGGGCCGACGTTGATGCGGGAGCCGAGCAGGCCGGTGGCCCAGCGGTGGTTCAGCAGGACCTCGTGGGCGGAGGTGGCGCGGTGGCGGAGTTCCGCCCGCCAGTCGCCGCCCGCCCTGGGGACGTAGATCTCCGCGACCACCAGGTCGATGATGCCGTCGTAGAGGTCGTCCTTGTTGGCGACGTGGTTGTACAGCGACATGGCTTCCACACCGACAGCCTTGGCGAGGTTGCGCATCGACAGGGCGGCCAGGCCCTGCTGGTCGGCGAGCTCGATGGCGGCACGCAGGACTCGTTCCCTGGTGAGTGGGGTGCGCGGCGGCATGGGGCTCCTGACTGTCTTCTTGACCTACTTACGGCGTAAGTGTAGCGTCTCGCAATAGAAACTTACGCTGTAAGTGCGAGGCGAGGGACAGTTCTCATGACCGATGTGGATACGACTTCGATGACCGCCTGGATCGCACCCCGGTACGGCGGGGGTGAGGTGTTGCGGGCCGAGGTCGTGCCGCGGCCGACGCCAGGGGATCGGGATGTGGTGGTCCGGGTGCGGGCGGCGTCGCTGTGCAGTGGCGACCTGCATCTGCTCAACGGGACGCCGTATCTGCTGCGTCTCGGGTTCGGATTGCGCAGGCCGAAGCATCGGATGATCGGGCAGAACCTGGCGGGCGAGGTGGTCGCCGTCGGCGGCTCGGTGAGTGATCTTCGGGTTGGCGATCGCGTCTTCGGCGAGGTCCCCAGCGGCGCGTTCGCGGAGTACGTCTGTGCCGACGCGGGTGTGTTCGCCGTTGTTCCCGATGCGTTGAGCATGGAAAAGGCGGCGGCGATGCCTGATTCGGGCATGACGGCATTGCAGGGTCTGCGCGATATCGGCAAGGTCGGACCGGGGCGCCGGGTGCTGATCAATGGCGCGTCCGGTGGGGTCGGGAGTTTCGCGGTGCAGATCGCGAAAGTGCTCGGCGCGCACGTGACGGCGGTGTGCAGCACCCGGCATATCGAGATGGTGCGCGACATCGGCGCGGACGTCGTAATCGACTATACCGCTGACGATTTCACTCGTACGGAAGTGCCCTACGACGTGATCTTCGACCTCGCGGGCAATCGCAAACTACGGGAGATCCGCCGAGCGCTGGCCGCTGACGGCGTCTTCATCTCCTCTGCCGCCGCGCCGGGCAACAACTGGTTCGGCCCGATCCGATGGCTGAGTCAGGTGGCGCTCACCGACCTGTTCGCGCGGCAGACCCTGAAGGCTCTGCTCATGCGACCCGTTGCCGCCGACCTGGAATACCTGGCCGGGTTGGCTGTCGACGGAAGCTTGCGACCCGTGATCGAGCGACAGTTCCCGTTGTCCGACACAGCACTGGCCATCGCGGCCTTCGAGCAGGGACATGCCTCGGGAAAGACCGTTCTCGTCGCATGAGCGCCCAGGCTGACGTCAGTCGGTGAGTTCTCCTGCGGTGCGCCAGGATTGACGCTCCTCGGCGAAAGCATCGGCTTGGAGCGCGCGGAAGTCGGAGATGGAATCGTCGTTGTCTGCCAGGAACTTGCGGTAATCGGCGAGGCGGAAGTCGCCGTCCTCGGTGGTGATGTCCACCTTGCCCGCGGCGAAATCCGCGCGCAGGTCGAGCAATTCCTCCGCCTCTACCGGGTGCCAGCGAATGCGATCGAAATAGCGCAGGAGCCAGGGTGTTTCGGCATCGGTGGCGAAGCGATCCACGCCGGGTCCGGCGGTGCCGGTGGGGCGGGCTCGGTGGTTCCAGACCTGGGTGGTGCGGCCGACGAATTGGTAGCCGCCGGGGCCTTCCATGCCGTAGATGCACAGGTAGGCGCCGCCGATGCCGACCGCGTTCTCAGGCGTCCAGGTGCGGGCAGGGTTGTATTTGGTGGTGACGAGGCGGTGGCGAGGATCGGTGGGGGTGGCTACGGGGGCGCCCAGGTAGACATCGCCGAGGCCGAGGACCAGGTACTCGGCGTCGAAAACGGTCTTGTAGACGTCGTCGACGGAGGGGAGGCCGTTCATGCGGCGGATGAATTCGATGTTCCACGGGCACCACGGGGCGTCGGCGCGGACACCGTGCATGTAGCGGGTGATCGCCTCCCTGGTGGCGGGGTCGTCCCAGGACAGCGGGAGATGGACCGTGCGGCTCGGGACCACCAGTTGGTCGGAATTCGGTAGTTGCGCTTCGGCTTCGGCGAGGAGGTCGAGCAGGCGGGGAATCGGCAGGACGGCCGGATCGACCCTGATCTGGAGGGAACGGATTCCCGGGGTGAGCTCGATGACGCCGCGCAGCCCGATCGCGATGAGGTGCTGGTGCAGGGCGTGGACTCGGGCGCGCAGGCCGAGATCCAAAGTGAGCGTGCCGTATTCGACGAGTACGCCGTCATCGCCCTGTCGTCGGTAGGTCACACCGGTTTCGTCGTCGACTTCGGTACGGCGCAGGATGCCGTCGTCGCCGTCGCGGCCTGCTGAGAGAACGGTGCCGAATGCGGCGCGTCGGCGGGCGCCGAGTTCTCTTGCGGGAGCGGCGTGTTCGGAGCGAATAGGGACGAAGCGAACCTTGTCGCCCGGCGTGAGCTGGCCGAGTTTCCAGCGATCGGCGGCGACTACGGTGACCGGGCAGACGAATCCGCCGAGGCTGGGGCCGTCGGGGCCGAGCAGGATCGGGGTGTCGCCGGTGAAGTCGAGGGCGCCGATGGTGTACGCGTTGTCGTGGATGTTCGACGGGTGCAGGCCCGCTTCGCCGCCGTCGGTGCGGGCCCACTCGGGCTTCGGGCCGATGAGGCGGACACCGGTGCGATCGGAGTTGAAATGGACTTCGTAATCGGTACCGACGATGGTGTCGAAGTCGTTGCGGGTGAAGAACTCCGGTGCGCCGTGTGGACCTTCGGTGACGGCGAGTTCCCAGCGGTGGGCGAAGGCGGGCTGGTCGGCCATCGGGACGGCGGGGGCGAGGCGGGTCGACGGTATACCCAGCGTGAGCGATTCGTCGGCGCGCAGGGCCGCCCCGGTTCCGCCGCCGAACTTGCCGAGGGTGAATGTCGCCGCGCTGCCGAGGAATTCGTCGACCTCGATGCCGCCCGAGATCAGGATGTAGGTCCGCATGCCGGGGCCACGGATAGCGCCGACATCGAGCACGCCGCCCGCCGGCACCTCGACAGTGCGCCACTGCTCGACCGGGATGCCGTCCACCCGGACATCGGCGACCGCGCCGGTGACACACACCCACGTGGGGGCCGAGAACCGCAATGCGGACCCGCCCAGCGTGCACTCCAGCCCGGCCGCGCCTTCGGGGTTGCCGAGCACTCGGTTGCCGAGGCGGAACGACAGGTCGTCCATCGGGCCCGATGGTGGAACGCCGATGTGCCAGTATCCGATTCGACCCGGCCAGTCCTGGATGGTGGTCTGCATCCCGGGCCGCACTACATCGATGTGCCGCTGCGAGGGGGAAGGCGCGACCGTGGCGACGACGGCCGTGGACGTGATAGCCGACCCTCCCGAAGTCGTAGCGAAGGCGGCGGAAGGGGCGTCGTCGACGCGGGTGTCGGTGAGGCTCATCGGGTCACCACCATGCGGACTGGGGTCGGGTCGAAACCGTTGCAGGGGTTGTTGATCTGAGGGCAGTTGGAGACCAGGACCAGGGTGTCGATCTCGGCGCGGAGGGTGAGCTTCTTACCCGGGGCGGAGAGTCCGTCGACGATGCCGAGGGTGCCGTCGGATTCGACGGGGACGTTCATGAACCAGTTGATATTGGAGACGAGGTCGCGTTTGCCCAGGCCCCATTCGAGGGCGGCGGTGAGGAAGTTCTCCACGCAGGCGTGCTGGTGGCGGGTGTGGTGGCCGTAGCGCAGGGTGTTGGATTCCTGGGAGCAGGCGCCCGCGATGGTGTCGTGGTTGCCGACCTCGTCGGCGACCACCGTCATCAGGGGCGTGCCGCCTTCGGTGCGCAGGACGCTGCCGGTGGTGAGGAAGATATTGCGCTGGGCGGCGACGGTGGCCTGGGCGCTGTAGCGGTCGGTGCGGTCGGCGGCGGAATAGAGCAGGCAGTCGACGGCCTGGTTGCCGTGCAGGTCGATGATGTCGAGGTGGTCGCCCGCGCGGACGATGGCCGACCACGGGGCCCGGGCTGGAACGGTTTCGTCGAGGACGACGGTGCGGGTGATGGTCATGCCGGAACCTCCGTGTTCAGTGCGGCCGTCCAGGCGGCTTCGGTGTTCTCCACGGCCCGTCGGTATTCGGGGTCGTCGTTGGTGGCGCGGTCGGCGGGCGCGGACCAGGCGAGGAGGTCGAGGTCGCCGGTGGGGCGGTCGTCGAGGGGGTGGGGGGCGTTGGCCACCAGGAGAGTCACCGGTAGATGGACGATCAGGTCGATGGTGGCGCCCGCCTCGCCGTTGCCGGTCGACTCGATCGCGCCGTCGGGTGCTACGCGAGCGCCGCGGAACAGCGCGATGGAGGGGCCGATGTCGCGGGGTTCGAGGCCCTGTTTGGCGGCGGCGAGATGGAGCTGGTGGCGGCCGTCGGCGGTGGGGCCGCACAGGGTGTCGTGGTGGCCGGAGGTGTCGGTGAGCACGGTCGCCAGGACTCTGCCCTGGTCGGAAAGCAGTGGATGGCCCGCGCTCAGGTACGCCTGCCAGGGGACCTTCACGGTGTCGGCGACATTCAGCCGTTCCCACGGCGATTCGGCGCGCAGCAGGAACAGGTGGGCGCAGGTGGTGCCTGCGGGGTCGGTGAGGCGCACTCGGGTGCCGCGGCCGAGGACGACGTTCGCGTAGCCGCCCGAGGGGATACGTTGTGCGACAACGACCGTGGTGGGATCGACGCCGGGCGGTGTCTCAGGACGCGCGGGGGTTGCTGCCGCAGCCTGGGCGCGCGCGTGGGCGCGGGCGCCGTCGGTGGATTGGGTACTCGTCATCGGTTACTCCTCGGCGAGTGGGTTGACGAACGGGGACGATGGGCGAGCTCGTGGTGCGAGCAGGGTGGTTTCGCGCGGCGGATGCGTACTCGCCGCACCCGCCGCGAAACCGGATCACGCTGTCGCGGGAGCTATTTCGGCCTCGGGCTCGGCGTCCTTCGGGGTCGCGACCACGAAGCGGTAGACGACCGCGCCGACAGTGAGGATTACGGCCACCGACAGTGGGCCTGCCCAGAGCTGCCACCAGCTGCCGCCCGCGGGGGTGTAGACCTCGGGGCGGGGCCAGGCCAGATTGATGACCATGGCGATGCCCCAGACGACGGCGAGCGCGTTGATCGGGATGCCCCAGCGGCCGAGGTGGAACAGGGTTTTGTCGTCGGGGGCGGGCAAGCCCTGAATGCGGCGGAGCAGCAGCGGCACGGTGACCAGCAGGTAGGCCAGGTACAGGCTGACGATGCAGACGCTGGCCAGGGTGGCGAAGATCGCGGGGTTGCCCAGGTTCAGTACCAGCAGGCCGATACCGAGAGCGCCGATCGCGACGGCGGGCCAGACGGGGGTGCCGAAGCGGGGGTGCACGGTCGAGAGGGCCTTGGCGAAGGGCAGCTTGCCGTCGCGGGCCATCGAGAACATCAGGCGTGAGCCCGCGGTCTGGATCGCGAGGGTGCAGACGATCACCGCGACCGCGACGCAGCCGAGCAGCACCGAGCCCGCGGGGCTGTTCAGCTTCGAGGTGATGACGTAAGCCAGCCCGCCGGTGGACAATTCGCCGTCGGTCAGACTCGGGGCCGCCATCAGCGCGCCCAGCAGCATGAGGCCACCGCCCAGCGCCGAGACGGCCAGGGCGAGCAGGATGGTGCGCGGCGCGACCTTGCGCGGGTTCTTGGTCTCCTCGGAAAGCTCACCGGCGGAATCGAATCCGACCATCACATAGGCGGCCATCAGACCCGAGACCAGGAACGCCGCCCAGTACGGGCCGGCGGAGGCCTGGTCGGTCTGGAAGACCACGTCGGGGCCGCGCTCGGTATTGACGAAGAACAGCGCGATGATCGCCAGCACGCCGACGATCTCGACGGTGACGCCGATCGAATTGATCTTCGACATCAGGTCGATGCCGATCACGTTGATCGTGGTGGTGACGACGAGCAGCACGCTGCCGAGCAGGACGGCGTTCATCGCGCCGTCGCGGGAGGTGAGCGCGGTGTCGGTGCCGATGAACTGGAACCCGCTCCAGATCGAGGGCAGGACCACCTGGAGTGCGATAGCGGCCGCGGCGGCGGTGACGACCTGGGCGATCACCATCATCCAACCGGCGAACCAGCCGATCACCCCGCCCGCCAGGCGACGTGACCACTGATAGATACAGCCGGAGATCGGGTACCGGGCGGCGAGCTCGGCGAAGTTCAGCGCGACCAGGAACTGGCCCGCGAACACGAGCGGCCACGTCCAGAAGAAGGCGGCGCCGCCGAACGAATAGCCGAAGCCGAAGAACTGGAAGATCGTGGTGAGGATGGAGACGAACGAGAAACCTGCCGCGAAGGACGCGTAGCGCCCCAGTTTGCGGTGCAGGACCGGTTGATATCCGAAAGCTGCCAGATCGGCGCTGTCGCGGACGAGTTCGGCTGGGGCGGCGGGGGATTCGAGGGTCGTGGCCATGTCGGTGTCCTTCAGCGGTGCGGCCAATATCTATCAGTCGATAGTTTTGCGCGCCCGATCGCTCGAACGGTGTCGTGCGTGTATCGACTGCGCGGCCCGCGGTAACTTCTGTGTTGCCTGAGTTTCTGTCAAATGACAGAAATTCGACCGCCCGGCATCCTCGCTGGTGAGCTGCCCGCTGCGGTGCAGGTCGTAGCCCGATGACAGAATCTCCGGTGTGGCGAATCTCGGTCCCGGGCGTCCCCGGCTGGAACAGCGGCGCAGACAGGGAACTACGCCGCGCGCGGAGATCCTCGACGCGGCGGCGGAGCTCTTCACGACCAAGGGGTATGCCAACACCTCGACGCGGGCGGTGGCCGACGCGGTCGGAATCCGCCAGGCGTCGCTGTATCACCACTTCGCGGCCAAGGACGACATCCTCGACGCGCTGCTGGCGGAAACCGTGGCGGGGCCGGTCGAGCTGGCGCAGCGGATGATGACCGAACCGGACGACGCGGTGACTCAGCTCTACGCGCTGGCACTGTTCGATGTGCGCCAATTGCGCACGGCGCGCTGGAATCTGGGGGCGCTGTATCTGCTGCCCGAGTTGCGTACCGAACGTTTCGTCGCGTTCCGGCGTCGTCGCGACGAGCTACGCGGGCACTACGAGCGCCTCGCGGCCGAATCGTCGACGGCTGCCGGTGAAACCGACGAGGCGCGAATTCTGCCGTTTCGGCTGGTCGAGACGGTGATCGCGATCAGATATGACGAGGGAGCCCCGGGCGTGGACGCCGAGCGCGTCATCCCGGACGGTGTTGTGCGGATCGTGGGGCACCGCGGTGATATCGGTGCGGTGCGTACCGCGGCGAACGCACTGCTCACCCGGCTCGACGAGCTCGGCGGCAGCCCATCTGCTTGATGGCCGCCGCCGGATAGCCGGATCAGCGACTGGTCGGTGGGGCGATCTGCCAGTGCTGGTTGAGCGCACCCGCGATCTCGGGCAGCACGGTGATCGGGATGCGCTTGGCACGCAGCATCTCCCTGATCTCGCTCACCTGTTCGCGCTTGCGCATGTCGTAGGCGCCGGTGACGGGCCGGATCACCGGCGGGATCGACAGCAGCACGAGCTCGTCGGCCGACTCGCCGTCGAGGTCCAACGCCAGTGCCCAACGCGCGTGCTCGTCGAGGGTGAAGCGGCCCGCGACGACGCGGTCCCACAGCACCGTCGACGAGCGGAACGGGGTCCGCGTGTAGATCGCGTGCTCGTGCAGTTCGATCACGTCACGGACGAACAGCGCGACGCCCACCGCGAACCCGCCGACCGCCCCGACCAGTAATCCGGTGACCACCCGGTTCACCCCGAACATCGCCAGGAACAACCCGACGACGCCCGTGGTGACCAGGACTCCGATCAAGCAATAGAACAGGCTCCGCCTGGTGGACACCACACCGGCACGCACGACCGACATGCGGACCTCCCTCTCCAGCTCGCCGGGCCCGATGCTCGCGCCGATCGGCGAATCACGATTCGTGGCTCACCCTAGCGGTGCGCACCGCCGCGGGTTCACGAGCCGAGCGACACCGCGGCCTCCGAGGTCTCGACGACGAAGGCGAAGGTCTCCTGGAAGTACAGCTGCACGGTCTCGGCGTCGTGACTGAGGTAGCCGATCGACAGGTCCTGACCGAGCGCGAGCTCGAAGTCGCCGCCTCGGGTGGTGAGCGCGAAACCGCCGGAAATCGCCGGCGCCCAGATGATCTCGCCGTCGATCAGCCGCTCGATGTGGGTCCGGATCGGGTGACCGTGATCGGAGGTCTCGCTGACCTGGGTGTACAGCTCGGCGCTGAGCACCACCGAGTACGGGCCCTGCACGCCGGCCAGACGCAGGCCGGTGAGGGCATGCGAGACGGCATCGGGAATGTCGACGACATTGCTCGGGAGGGCGACGGGGGGGTTCGAGGAGGCCTCGCGGATACCGGTGATGGCCGCCGCGGCGTAGCTCTCGAAGATCGCCCGGTCTTCGGCGAAGGCGATTTTCTGCGCGGCGTCCTTGAGATTGTCGAAATCGGCGTCATCCGCGCCGCGCGCGATGTCGTCGAGTTCGGCGCGCTGCAGGGTGAACGGCACCCGCAGCTCGATCACCGGTTGGATTACGCGCTGACGGGCCTGCACGCCGTCGTCCGGCGAGTCGATCGCGGTGACCCGGCCGAGGTTGCGGGCCGAGAAGTCGAAACCGTGCGGTCCCGACACATCGACCACCCGGCGGCCCGCGATATTGCGCTTGAACGTGCGGGTGGCCTCCTCCTCGATCTGCGACCAGGCTTCGCCGGTGATCGGCGCCAGTTCGCGATGCAGGTTGTTCATTCAGATACTCCTTTTCATCGTGCCGATTGCGAGGGAGCCGTCAGAGCGAGCTTCCGCCGTCGCATTCGCGCGTTCGACGGGGTCGATTTCCGGCAGGGTCGCCGGCTCGATCTCGGTGCCTGCCGCGTCGGGTGCGTCGGGCAGGTCATCGAGGAAATCCACGGTGGGAGTGAAGAAGAGTGTGCCGGTGACGGCGAAGGAGAAGTCGAGGATGCGGTCGTAGGCCGCCTCGCCAGTACCGAGGAACATCCGCTCGAGCATGCGTTCGGTGACACTCGGGGTGGCGGCGTAGCCCACGTAGTAGGTGCCGAACTCGCCGGTGCCGATGGTGCCGAACGGCATATTGGCGCGCACGATCTGGCGTTCGGTGCCGTCGGGGTCGGTGATGGTGTTCACCGCGACATGGGAGTCGGCGGGTTTCACGTCGTCGGGCAGTTCGTAGTCGGCGAGCTTGGTCCGCCCGATCACCCGCTCCTGTTCCTCGATCGACAGCGCGTTCCACTGGTCGAGCGGGTGGGTGTACTTCTGCACGATCACGTAGCTACCGCCGGCGAACTCGGGGTCCTCGTCGCCGATCAGCGCCGCCGAGACCGCGCCTCGGCCCTCCGGGTTCTCGGTGCCGTCGACGAAGCCGAGCAGGTCGCGCTGTTCGAAATAGCGGAAGCCGACTGTCTCGTCGACGATCGTCGCCGCGCCTTGGAGGCGGGCGCCGATCACCATGGCGAGTTCGAAGCACGGGCCCTGGGTCTCGCCCCTGATGTGGAAGAACAGGTCGCCCGGGGTGGCCGGTGCGCTGTGGATCGGACCGTCGTAGCCGGGAAACTCGTGCAGCTCAGCGGGTTTCGGGCCGACGAAGAGCCGGTCCCAGGCCGCGGAGCCGATCGAGGTGACGCAGGTCAGTCCTTCGCCGGGTACTCGGAATCCGATCGAACGGCGCAATCCGGAGATGTCTGCCAAGAGGTCACGGACCGCGGATTCGCCACCGGAGTCGATGGTGGCGACAAGGAAAATCGCGGACGGCGTGAGTGGATCGAGGATCGGCTGTGGCTCACCCATGGCGTCCACAGTACGGCTCCGAACCGACAGGTTTGATCAACACCTCGAGGTGTTGATCACTTCGGGCGATCGACCTGCTATTTCGCGACGGTCAGCAAAAATGTGACGTCGTCGACGGCTTTGACGCTGTGGCGGGCGCGCGGCACTACGAGGAGATCGCCCGCCGAACCCTTCCACTCGTCGGTGCCCGCGATCAGCACCAGCGTGCCGGAGAGCACCTGGATGGTGGCGTCACCCGCGTTGTCGTGTTCGGCCAGGCTCTGGCCCTCGGCCAGCGCGACGACCGTCTGGCGCAGCACATGGGTATGGCCGCCGATGAGGGTTTGCGAACTCCGGCCGCTCGTCGAGGTGGCCGCCAGCTTGAGCTGTTGACGGGCCACCGCGGTCAGCGATTTCTTGTCCATTGGATCGGGCCTTTCGCAGGCTTCTCGCGGGCTGGTCTTCGAAGGAGTATGCCCGACAGCGCCCACGCGTTCGGGCGTTTTGCCGTGACCGTTAGCTGGGTGTTGTCAGTCGCGGGTGTAGCGGCGAATGCGGTAGCGCAGACCGGATTTCGAGGTCAGCCACGGCGTGTCGTCCGCATGCCATTCCGGGCCGATGACCGGGGCGAAGGCATCGCCCGCCACGGTGGTGTCGACCTCGGTGACCAGCAGCGTCGTCGCGAGCGGCAGCGCAGCGCGGTAGATCTCGCCGCCACCGGCCACCCAGGTGTCGGTCTCGTCGGTCATGGTCAGCGCGTCGGGCACCGAGGCAGCGCGTTCGGCGCCTTCTGTAGCCCAATCAGTCTGGCGGGTGACTACGATATTCCGGCGGCCCGACAGCGGACGAAAACTCGCCGGGAGCGAATCCCACGTCCGTCTACCCATGATCACCGGGTGACCCATCGTGGTATCGCGGAAATTGGCCATGTCCTCGGGCACGCGCCACGGAATCGTGTTGTCGACGCCGATCACACCGTTGTTCGCCTGCGCCCAGATCAGGCCGATCATCTTCACACCGCCACCGGCGCCTTGATGCCGGGGTGATGTTTGTAGTCGGACACCTCGATGTCTTCGTAGGCGTAATCGAACAGGCTCGTCGCCGGGCGCAGGTGCAGCGTCGGGAACGGGTAGGGCTCACGGGTGAGCTGCTCGCGAACCTGGTCGACGTGGTTGTCGTAGATGTGCACGTCGCCGCCGGTCCAGATGAACTCGCCCGGCTCGAGCTCGGTCTGCTGGGCGACCATCAGGGTGAGCAGGGCGTAGCTGGCGATATTGAACGGCACGCCGAGGAACAGGTCGGCGCTGCGCTGGTACAGCTGGCAGGACAGTTTGCCGTCGGCGACGTAGAACTGGAAGAACGCGTGGCAGGGGGCGAGGGCCATCTTGTCCAGGTCGGCCACGTTCCAGGCCGAGACGATCATCCGGCGCGAATCGGGGTCGGTGCGCAGGGTGTGCAGTACCTGGGCGATCTGGTCGATGTGGGTGCCGTCCGGGGTCGGCCACGAGCGCCACTGCACGCCGTAGACGGGACCGAGTTCACCCTTGGCGTCGGCCCATTCGTCCCAGATGGTGACGCCGTGTTCGCGCAGCCAGGAAACATTGGAATCGCCGCGTAGGAACCACAGCAGTTCGTAGGCGATGGACTTCATGTGGACCCGCTTGGTGGTGATCAGCGGGAAGGACTCGGCCAGGTCGTAGCGCAGTTGGTGACCGAAGATGCTGCGGGTTCCGGTACCGGTGCGATCGGCCTTGGGCGTGCCTTGCTCCAGAACGAGCCGGAGCAGATCCTCGTACTGCGTATCAGGGGTGGCCACGTCTTGCGATTCTACGGGGGTGGGCTCGGCGGATCGGCACCTGGCAAGCTCTTCGGCTATGCGCAAGCTCTACGTGATCGGCATCGGTGCGGGAGACCCCGACCAGGTGACGGTGCAGGCGGTCAAGGCCATGCGGAAGGCCGAGGCCTTCTTCGTGATCGGCAAGGGCGCCGAGAAACAGGAACTCGTCGACGTACGCACCACGATCTTGGCCGAGCACGTGGACACGCCGCATCGGATCATCGAGATCGCCGACCCGCCGCGCGAGCGCACCCCCGCGGACTACGCAGGCGTCGTCGTGGACTGGCACGAACGGCGCTCCGAACTCCTCGAAGCCGCGTTCGACCAGGTGGACGGCATCGGCGCGATCCTCGTGTGGGGCGATCCGGCGCTCTACGACAGCACCCTGCGGATGGTCGAGCACGTGCTCGCGCGGGGGCGCGCCGACTTCGACTACGAGGTGATCCCGGGCGTCACCAGCATCGCCGCGCTCGCCGCCCGCCACCGCATGGTGCTGCACCGGATCGGCGAACCCGTCCATGTCACGACCGGGCGCCGACTGCGCGAAGAAGGGCTCGGTCCCGGATCGACCGTGGTGATGCTCGACGGCGAATGCTCGTTCACCGAGGTTCGCGGCGACGATATCCAGATCTGGTGGGGTGCCTACCTCGGCATGCCCGACGAAACGCTGATCGAGGGAAATCTGCGCGAGGTCGAACGCGATATCGTGGCCCGCCGCACCGAACTGCGCGCGGAAAAAGGCTGGATCATGGACGTTTATCTGCTCCGCGCCGGCTGACGGATCCCGCGCCGATCCGCGAGAGATCGCTAAACTGGCAACCGTGCCCGAGCTGCCGGAAATAGAGGCGTTGGCGCAGTTCCTTCGGGATCATGCCGTCGGCGCTGTGGTCGGCCGTGTGGACGTGGCGGCCCTGAGCGCGGTGAAGACCTTCGATCCGCCGGTGACCGCGTTGTCCGGCCGCGATGTCACCGGCGCCGGGCGGTGGGGGAAATTCCTCGGAATGGATTGTGGCGGACTCTGGTTGATCACCCATCTGTCGCGCGGTGGGTGGTTGCGCTGGATCGATGAGCCGAATCCGTTGCCGCCCAAGCCGGGTGGAAAGAGCCCGCTGGCGCTGCGCGTGCATTTCTTCACGCCCGAGGGGGCCACGCCCGCGATCGACTTGACCGAGGCGGGCACCAAGAAACGGCTGGCGGTGTATGTCGTCGAGGATCCGGAGCTGGTGCCGGGCATCGCGCGGCTCGGGCCGGACGCGCTGGGACTGACCGAGGACGAATTCGCCGCGCTGCTGAAAAGCACCTCGCAGCGGATCAAGACCGCGATCGTGGATCAGACCTTGATCGCCGGGATCGGCAACGCCTATTCCGACGAGATCCTGCACACCGCGAAGATCTCGCCGTTCGCGAACACCAAAACGATGTCGGCGGAGAAGGTTTCGCAGTTGTACACCGCGATGCGCACAGTTCTGCTCGACGCGGTCGATCGGTCGGTGGGTCAGGACGCGGCCCGGTTGAAGGGCGAGAAGCGTTCGGGCATGCGGGTTCACGCCAGGACCGGCCAGCCGTGCCCCGTGTGCGGGGACACCGTGCGCGAGGTCTCCTACGCGGAGCGCTCGTTCCAGTACTGCGCCACCTGCCAGACCGGCGGCAAGGTGCTCGCCGACCGGCGGATGTCGCGATTGCTCAAATAGTCTTCTCGCGCCAGGCTTCCAGCAGTCGGAGCCAGAATTCGCTCACGGCGGGGAAGGCGGGCACCGCGTTCCACAGCGTGTCCAGCGGCACCTGTCCGACCACCGCGATGGTGGCCGCGTGCAACTGCTCGCCCATGTCGGGGCCGACGAAGGTGGCACCGAGAATGCGATCGGCCGCGGTGTCGACGACGAGCTTGGCGCGGCCGTGGAAGTCGTCACGCGAGAGCGCGGAACCCGCGACGGCGATATCGAGCTCGACCGTGTCCACCGCGAATCCGGCGGTGCGCGCCTCGTGTTCGGTGAGGCCGACGGACGCGAGTTCCGGTGCGGTGTAGACGACTTGGGGCACCTGCTGGTGGTCGGCGCTCGCGGTGAACCGAGTGCCGTTCAGTGCCCTGCCCTCGGCGCGGGCGGCGATCACGTCACCGCACACTCGGGCCTGGTACTTGCCCATGTGTGTCAGTGCCACACGGTGATTCACGTCGCCGACGGCGTAGAGCCACTCGCCGGGAACCTCGCGCGCGGTGAGCTGATCGTCGACCGCGATGTATCCCGAGGGCAGCCCGACGGTATCGAGGCCGAGATTCGAGGTGGCGGGGGTGCGGCCGGTAGCGGCGACGAGTTCGTCGACCTCGAGTTCGCCGTCGTCGAGCACCACGGTGACCGGACCACCGTGGATGTGGCCGACGCCGGTCTCTTCGGGATCGCGACGTGAGACCAGCAGCGGTTCGGTATGGAACCGCACCGTGACGACACCGGTTTCGCGCAAGCCCCGCAGGACCAGCTCCGAGGCGAACGGCTCGCTGCGTGGCAGCAGACGGTCGCCCCGGACCAGCAGGGTCACCTCCTCGGCGCCGAGTTCGGCCAGCCAGGTCGCCGTTTCGCAGGCGACGACACCGCCGCCGATGATGGCGACCCGGCGCGGGACGACGGTCAGGTTGGTGGCGTCACGGGAGGTCCACGGCAGGGCCTCGCGCACGCCCTGGATGTCCGGAATGGTGGCGGTGGTGCCGGTCGCGATGACCACCGCGTGCCGGGCGCGCAAGACCTTGACGCCGTCGTCGGTATCGACCTCGACGAGTCGTTCGCCGATCAGCCGACCCGCGCCGCGGACGGGATCGATGCCTGCCGATTTCGCCCACTCGACCTGGGAGCTGTCGTCGTGGTTGTGCACGAAGCTGTCGCGGCGGGCGAGCACGTCGGCCACCTGCGGGCCGCTCGCGCTCACCCCCGGCATCGACTCGCCGAGGCCGAGTACGGCGCCGGGCCGCAGCAGCGCCTTGCTGGGGATGCACGCCCAGTAGCTGCACTCGCCGCCGTACAGCTCCCGCTCGACGAGGGCGGCGGTGCGGTCGCTGCCCGCGATGGCGTAGGCGGCGGCGTTCTCACCCGCCGGTCCCGCGCCGATGACGATGACGTCGTACTCGGCCTCGGTCACTGCAGGTAGCCCTCGACCTCACGGGGGGAACGCAGCCCGGTGTCTTCGGGAGATTCACCGGAGCCGGTGCGAGCACGTCTCTGCCGCAACAGATCCCAAGCCTGATCGAGCATCACTTCCAGCTCGGCCAGCTGCTTGCGTTCGGCTATCGGGTCGATCTCGCCCGCGGTGGCCTTGGCTCGCAGCGCGTGCTCGTCGTCGACCAGCTGCTTGATCCGCGCCAGAATGTCCTGATCGGTCATGTGCTCACCTCTTCGATAGTCGCCAGGGGTAGTGCCGGTTCCTGGTCCATGCTACGACCGAGAAGGGTCGGCTATCGGCGCGATGCCTCGGCGAGGCAGTCGGCCGCGACGGGCATGGCGCGGGCGAGGTCGGCGCTGGTGAGGGCGGTGTAGCCGATGGCGACGCCGAAGTGGTGCGGTTCGGCGAGGTGGTGGCGAGCCAGGCCGTCGAGCAGGACACCGCGTGCGCGGGCGGCGTCGACGGCGTGGCGTTCGGCGCCGGGGCCGGGGAGTTCGACGACTACGTGTGAGCCCGCGTCGTCACCGATGACGGGTAGGTCGTGGCGGGCGAGTTCGTCGACGACCATGGCGCGGCGGGGCGGCACGACCCGGCGAAGTCGGCGCAGGTGCCGGGACAGGTCGCCGTGGCGGGCGAATTCGCTGAGGATCCGTTGCCCGGCCGGGCTCGGGGAACTGCCGATCTCGGCGCGATGGGCGAGTACGGCGTCGGCGATGTCGGGACGGGCGACGAGCCAGCCGACGCCGAGGGTGGTGGCGATGATCTTGCTGGTGGTGCCGAGATGTACCACGACATCGGGTGCCGATGAAGCCAACAGCGGCAGCGGAGCTGTGTCGTAACGCAATTCGCCGTCGTAGTCGTCTTCGATGATGAAAGTTCCGGTTCTCCTGGCGAATTCGATGAGCTCGACCCGGCGGGCCGCGGGCATCATCGCGCCGAGCGGGAACTGGTGTGCCGGTGTGCAATACACCGCGCGGACACCGTCCGGGATCAGGTCGACACGCAAACCGTCGGCGTCCACGGGCACCGGGACAGCCTCGACGCCCGCGGCTCGCAGCGCGCCGATGGCACGCAGGTAGCCGGGATCCTCGATGGCCACCCGATCGCCGGGCCGAAGCAGCGCGGTGGCCAGCTCGCCCACCGCCGCGCTGGTACCCGCGGTGGCCATGACCACCGATCCGGCCCCGGCGGCCAGCCCGCGATGGCGCAGGAGGTGATCGGCGACCGCCACGAGGAAGTCCGGTTCGCCCGCGCGATTCTTGCGGGCCTCGGGCGCCTGATCGCCTGCCGCGCGCCAGGCGCGGCGCCACGCGGCGGAGTCGACCGCTTCGGCGCACGGTGCGCCGGGACCGAGATCGAGCAGGCCCGCATCGGGATCGGCGCCGCGGTCGGTCTCGGTGCTCGGCGGTGCGGTGGCCGGGGCGGTGCTCAAGTAGGTGCCCGAGCCGTGCCTGCCGGTCAGCCAGCCTTCCGCGTGCAACTGGTCGTAGGCGCCCGCCACTACGGCCCGGCTCACCCCGAGTCGCTGTGCCAGTGCGCGCGAAGACGGCAAGCGGTCGCCGACGCGCAGCACCCGGTCGGTCGCCGCGGCGCGCAGGGCGTCGGCCACCTGCACCGAGAGCGGCTCGGGGGCGGTTCGGTCGAGGGGAATCGGAAGGTCGTCGAGCATTTCGTCCACCTCGAATTGGCCTGTTGAAACTCGGTTGAATTGGACCTACACATGGTCCACTTCTTCGGCGAAGCTCATCTTATGAGCACGCACGACGTCCACCGCAACCCCCTGTCGCCGACCCCGCGCACCACGCTGACCCGCGCCAAGGAACGCGGCGTCACCGATCGCGCCGCGCTCGACGATGTGCTCGACGCGGGTCTCATCTGCCACCTGGGTGTGCTGCTCGGCGGGTCGCCGGTCGTGCTGCCCACCATCTACGGGCGCATCGGCGACACCCTCTACCTGCACGGATCCACCGGAGCCGGCAATATGCGCGCCGCGATCGACACCGATATCTCCCTCACCGTGACCCACGTCGACGGGCTGGTGTACGCCCGCTCGGCCATGCACTTCTCGATGAACTACCGCAGCGCGGTGATCCGGGGCAGGGCGGTGCTGGTCACCGACGAGGTCCAGCGCGACAACGCCCTGCGGGTGATCGTCGAGCAGGCTGCGCCGGGTGCCTGGGACCGGGTGCGGCCGCCCAACCGCAAGGAGCTGGCGGCGACGATGGTGCTGGCGCTCGACCTCACCGAGGCGTCGGTGAAGGTGCGTACGGGCGGGCCGAACGACGACGAGGGCGACATCGCGGCCGGTGGTGTGTGGGCCGGTGTGCTGCCGCTGCGACAGGTCTGGGGCGAGCCGATCCCGGCCGACAACCTCGAGTCGGGCATCGACGTGCCTGCCGATGTCGCGGACCGGGTGACATCGATCGACGTGCCGGTTCCCTAGTTCCCCGCCGCGCCGAGCGCCATCAGGTCCTTGGCCGAGACCTCGGGGAGGTAGGCCTTCGTCAGCGCGATGCCGATTCGGGGCAGGTCCGCCTCGTCGCGGTAGCACAGGTACACCGGCTCGTGGCGGGGCTGGAACTTGGCTTTGAACGAATGCAGTGACCGGAAGCCGTAATACGGTTCCATCGCGGCGCCGAGCCCTTCGAGCAGACGATCGATCGGTTCGGCGCCCTCGGTGCTCGCGCTGCGCGCCAGCGGAGCCCCCGACAGCGAAACGATCTCGGCGCCTTCTTCTTTGAACTCCTGGCATGCCGAGGCGATGAGGAATTCCACGACCGGCCGGAAGCCGTCGGGGCGCCTGCGCATCACGTCAAGGGTCCAACCGCGGATCTCGTCGCCGGGGCCGTAGACGGGTAGCCAGGAGGTCACGCCGTGCACGCTGCCCTGGGTGTCGATCGCGAGCCCTACCCGTACGTCCGGGTCCATGGCTTCCTCCACTCCGCCGAGTGTGAATCCCATTTCCGGCAGGCCCTTCTCACCCACCCATTCCTCGGAGATCGCGCGTACCTGGGCGATCACCGCGAACGGCTGATCGCCGAGTTCGACGAGACGGAACTCGATGCCCTCCTTGGTCGCCCGGTTGATCGCCGACCGGATGTCTTGCCAGGCTTTACCTTTGAACTCGAGCTCGGGCAGGTCGACGATGGTGTCCTCGGCGATCTGCACGCTGCGCCACCCGAGCTCGTCCGCGATATCCGCGACGGCCTCGGTGGTGGAGAACAGGCACGGAACCAGGCCGTGGGTTTCGCACGTGTCGGTGAAGGCGGCGATGGTGTCCGGCAGGAGTTCTTCGGGACCGATCGGGTCGGTGAGCGCGATGACAGTGCCCGCGTGGCGTTGGTAGGCGACGCACCGTTCACCGTCGTCGGCGAACCAGTATTTGTTCTCCGGCCACGTGGTCATCCACGACATGGTGCTGCCGCCGTAGCGGGCGAGCAGGGCGCGCACCGCGTCGCCGGGATCGGTGCCGGTGAGCGCGCCGTCGGAGATCCTGCGCCGGACCGGCACCCGGAACGCGCCGCGGCCGCCGTAGAGCAGGGCCACCTCACCCGCCCACAGCAGGGCGGTCCCGACGGTCACCGCGCCGGTGGTCTCGTAGTCGGTGCCGATGGAAACGCCGAGCAGCACCAGGGTGAGCACCACGTGCAGCAGGCCGTAGCCGAGGGCGACCCACCACGCCCAGTGTCTGCCCTTGCGTAACTGGTCGGCGACCAACCCGATCACCACGACCGTGACGATCGTGCTCCACAGCGAACCGCGTTCGCCCTCGGTGGGGCCGAGCAGGCTGTTGGCGGGGAAGAAGTACACCGCCACCGAGGCCGCGGCGATCACCATCAGTCCGGCGAAGGCCAGCATGCGCACCTCGCGTCGGGTGCGTGGCCAGAAGCCGTGTTCGGTTCGGCTGAAGAGCTTTTCGCCCGCGGGCAGCCACACGGCGACCGCGATGAGATGCATGAGATCGGCGAAGGTCGATTCGAACAGGAAGGTGATCGCCACGTGTGCCATCAGCAAGGCGCGCACCCGCAGACGCCACGGCGAGCGCAGGGTCGCCGAGACCGCGGCCACCGCCGAGATCGCCGCCGTGGTGAACCCGACATCGCGCACCTCGGAAAGCCGGTCGGCCCAACCGAGATGGGTGTGTGCCAGCAGCCCGACCGTCACCGACGCGCCGAGGACCCCGATCAACTGGCCCGACAGGCAGACCAGGGCGGTGCGCACGGTGCCGAGCCGCCACTCCGCCCAGCCGATCGCGGCCGCTGAAAAGATTGTCATGCAGAGGTATTGGACGGGGGTGAGCCCGAAGAACCAGCCCGACAGCGGCGTCCACCACTTGCCCTCGGTGAGCGCGAGCCAGCCGTAGGCGATATCGGGGTACCAGGAACGCTGGTCGAGCCTGCGCCAGAGGCCGCCGGTGGCGAGGCCGAGAATCATGACCGCGACCAGGAAGCCGAGAGTGAACGGCACCCGGCGGATCACGGTGTGCGCCAAGGCGACGCCGCGCGAAGGAGCTGGTTCGGTGGCAACCGCGTCGTCGTTCATGGAACCACCCTTTGCTGCGAGTGCGCCGCACCGGCGCGGTGACGTCTTCTGTGTACCGTATGTCATCGCGGTCGTACGGGGACCGCGATGCGCGCTAGGGCGGTCGAGGTGGCATCTGTGGAGGTCAGCGATGACGCGAATCACCGATCTGTCGTTGCTCACCGGATGGCTGCCGGTGGCGCTGACGGTGCTCGGCGCCGTGGGTGCGGTGTGGTTGCTGTTTCCTCGCGTACGGCGGTACGTCACGACGACCATGCCGATCGTGGTGCTGTCCGCCGTGGTGCTCACCGTGGCGCTGTACCTGTTCGTCGAAGAGGTGTGGCAGCCGTTTCCCGATCCGATCGCCGTCTCGGTGTACGTGCTGATCGGGATCGCGGTGGCCGCGGTGCTGCTGGTGGTGCCACGGATTCTGGTGCGCCGGAGTGTGGCGACCGTGGTGGTGACCGTGCTCGCGGCCGGTGTCGTGCTGGTCGCGGTGGGAGTCCGGATCAACCTCGTGTACGCGTCGTATCCGACGGTGGGCGCGGCGCTCGGGGTGGAAGAGGTCGATCGGGTGGAGGCCGGTGAGCTGACCCGGCGCGAGCGGGTGATCAGCGCGCGTCCGCTCGAGCCCGCGTGGCAAGCACCCGGCGGATTGCCCGACGGCGGGCGGATGCTGACCGCGACCGTACCGCCGACGGCGTCCGGATTCACCGCTCGCGAGGCTCAGATCTATTTGCCGCCCGCCTATTTCGCGGACCCGCGGCCACTGCTGCCGGTCCTGGTGTTGCTCGCCGGTGAGCCGGGCGCACCGCAGGACTGGTTCGTCGGTGGAAAGTTGGCCGAGACCATGGATTCCTTCGCCCGTGCGCACAACGGCCTCGCGCCGGTGGTCGTTGTCGCCGACGGCACCGGCTCCCAACTGGCCAACCCGCTGTGTTTGGACTCCGCGCTCGGCAAGGTCGCCACCTACCTGGCCGTCGACGTGCCCGCATGGACAAAGGCGAATCTGCAGATCGATCCGGATCCGCGCTCCTGGGCGGTGGGTGGACTGTCCTATGGCGGCACCTGCGCACTGCAACTGGCCACCAACTATCCCGGCGTCTATCCCACCTTCCTCGACATCTCCGGTGAGGACGAGCCCACGCTGGGCGACCGGCAGCGCACCGTGGACGCCGCGTTCGGCGGGGATACCGCGGCGCTGCTGCGGGTCAATCCACTCGATCTGCTGCGATCGCGGACCTATCCGGATTCCGCCGGTGCGTTCGTGGTCGGCGCCGATGACGAGATGTATCGGCCGCAGGTGGAGCGGATGTATCAGGCGGCGAAAGACGCGGGGATGGACGTGCGGTTGCGTATTCTGCCCGGCGGCCACAACTTCGCGCTGTGGGCGTCCGCGCTGCGCGATCAGCTGCCGTGGTTGGCCACCCGGCTCGGCCTCACACCCTGATCGGTGCCGGATTCCGCGGGGGTCGCCGGAGTACAGTCGGCGCATGTCCGAGGCGAAAACCCCAGGTACGGACGCCGGTGATGCAGCAGAGGCGCTCACCGAGAAACACATTTCCGACGCCGCGCTCGCCGTTCTCGACGCGGGCGGCAGGCAGGCTCTGTCCGTCGGGGCGGTGGCGCGGCGGCTCGGGGTCGACGCGGCCGCGGTGCACGCTCACGTGGGCAGCTCGGACGGGCTCGAACGCGTCGTGATCGAACGCGTGCTGTCGTCGGTGGCGCTCGGGCCGCTCACCGACGACGGTGTGGAGTGGACCGCGGCGGTGGTCCAGTTCGCGCTCAGTGTGCGCGGTCGGCTGTTCGATCACCCCGCGGTGCCGGAGTTGATCATGTCGGGTCCCATGGACAGCCCGTCGGCGGACGGGCCCGCGGCACGCGAAATGGCCGAGTCGCTGTTCGTTTGTCTCGCTCGCGGTGGACTACCGGCGCCCATCCGCGCGCACGGCGTCTACGCGGTGATCGTGTACGTGCTCGGCTCGATCGCCCTCGACGTGGCCGAAACCGACGGAAAGCCGCCGCTGCCAGGGGAATCCGAGCGGATCGCGGCCCGCCGCGCGGCTCTCCACGACCTGGATCCGACCCGGTGGCCGCGCACCGCGGCGCACCTCGAGGAGATCGCCGCCTGGTCCTCCGTCGATCAGTTCGTCTGGGGGCTTCGCGTACTGCTCGTCGGGATGACGGCGACCTGACGCGCGAACGCGCCGCGGGCGAGCAGGGCGGCGAAGGCCAGCAGCCACACGCTCCACAACACGTAGCCGAGGAAGTTGACGACGGCGGCGAGCTCGATGCCGAGCGGGATGACGACGCCGGTCGCGATGGCGGCGGCGCTGGTGTAGCCGAGCGCGGCGAACCACCGTGGGGTGCAGGGCCGCGATGACCAGCGCGGTCCAGATCGCGGTGAGGGTGTACCCGGCGGTTTCGCCGAGGAGGGTGCCGAGCAGGGTGTGCTGGCGTTCGAAGGTGTCCGCGTCGGTCAGAGTGGGGACCAGTAGCGGCCAGCGCAGCAGGCCGATCGTTTGCACGAGGGCGGCGGCGACGCCCGCTCGCACCGCCCAGCGCATCGTGGGAAAGCTGTCCAGCCGGCCGATGGGTGAATCGATCCCAACGTGGTGTACACCTACGTGGCGAGCCGCGCCGATCTGGAGCGCGCCGTGATCGAACGCGTGCGCTCGGCAGTTGCCCTCGAACCCCTCCGCGATCAGGGTGTGGAGTGGGCCGAGGCGGTGGTCCAGTTCGCGCTCGGCCTGCGCACCGAACTGCTCGCGCATCCGGCGGTCGCGCTGCTGATGATGTCCGGGCCGATGGACGGGCCCGCGGCGAGCGACGTCGGCGAGGCGATGTTCGAGTGCCTGGCTCGGGGCGGGTTGTCCGAGACGAGGCAGGCGAACGGCGTGTACGCGGTGATCGTGCAGGTACTGGGCGGGATCGCGCTCACGGTGGCCGAGACCGACGGAAAGCCGCCGCTCACAACGGAATCCGAGCGGGTCGCGCGACGTCGTGACGGGCTGGCCCTGCTCGATGCCGAGTGCTGGCCGCGCTCTGCCGCGCAGGTGGACGCGATGGCGGCGCGGAATTCCGAAGATCAGTTCGTGTGGGGGTTGCGTGCCCTGCTCACCGGGATAGCTGCCGGCTGACTACCAGGGGCGGGGGTGCAATCCCGCTGCCGCACAGGACTTGTCGATGGCATCGGGCAGAGAGTCGTTGTCCGCGGCGAGGCTGACGAGGGCGAGTGTGTAGGTATCGCCGAGGTGGGAGAGATAGCCCGCGAGTCGGGTGCGGGGGAAAGTGGTGATGTCGGGGTGGATCGCGCGCGCGGCTACTCGGGTGCAGTTGTGCGGCCCGACTTTTCGCACGGCTTCGGGGAGGGCGCCGATGTTGGAGCACAGGATGTCTCGCTCGCCCGCGCCTTTGCTGAGGGTGTGGGCCCAGCGGTCGGGGAGTACCTGGAGGATCTCCTCGGGAAGGCTCGCGGGGCTCGACATTCGGCGCTGATAGGCGGCTTTGGCCTTGTCGCGGATTGTCGCGGGGGAGTCGGCGCGGTGGATCGCGATCTCGGTCATCGCGAGGTCGTTGTCGACGCGTGGCTCGTCGCGGGTGTCCACGGGCAGACTCGCGATTATCGTTGGACCCGGAAATCCGTTGTGCCACAAAATATTCGCGATCAGGTGGATGAACAGGCTGTTCGCGGTTCCGTCGGCCGCGGCCGCGGTGGTGTCCCAGTGGTCCGCGTCGAAGGTGAGCAGGGTGCTGCGGACGGCGCGATCAGTGGACGTGTCGGGGGTGCTGGTCGCGGGTGGCCGCGGGATGCCTCGGCGCAGCGCATGTGCGGTGCCGCTGATGATGGTGGTCCACTGGGCGCGCGCGTCAGCCCAGTCCGAAGACGTTGTGAAGACACCTTTCCCGGCGTTGGGCAGGTCCTGCTCGTCGGCTCCGAGGGAGTCGAGGGCGACGGTGATGGCGTGGATCAGGCCACGGGCATCGGCGAGTGCGTGTGAACACGTCACGGCCACCACGGTTCCGCCGTCGTCCAGGCGCGCGGCCGACAGGCGCCATCCCGGGGTGTACTCCGGGTCGAGGTCGGTGCCGAGTCCATCGGCCCAGGGCAGGATCGCGTTCTCGACGAGTGGCCCCACGCTGCTGGAAGTGCGGTCGTCCGGGCTCATCGGTGTTGTCGGCCAACCTGCTTCGGATGTCCCGACGGCGTTCGGGAGGAGGTCGAGAGCGTGCGCTCCGGTGTTGGGCTGCCAGGCGCGGCGGGCGCCGGGGACTCGCGGGTTGACGACTCTGCGACCCAACCGGCCGCGACGTAAGCGGTCGTGAATCGCTTGCAGGAGAGCGGGTTCCATCGTATCGGTGGTGCGCCAGAGCCCCTGGAGCGCGATGGGGGTGCCCATGCCGCGGTGGGTGCGCAGGAAGATCTCGTCGACGACCGTGAGACGGTCCATCAGCGGCGGTCTGCGCTACCGTGCCTGCCCTCACCCGCGGCGAAGCGGGCGGCGCCGTCGAGCGCACCGCCGGTCAGGGCGGTCAGGCCGTGCCGGAATTCGACGCGCAGCGCCTCTTCCTCGGTGTGGCCGTACTGGTCGTACAGGGCGGCGCGGTCGGTGCGCAGACATGTTTGGGGCAGCGCCGCGAGCTGGGCGGCCAGCTCCTCGGCGACGCGGCGGGCATCGCCGGTGGGCACGACCCGGGTGACCAGGCCCATCTGCAGCGCTTCGGGCGCGCTCACCGGGCGGCCGGTGAGGATCATGTCGAGTGCGCGACCTTCGCCGACGATGCGCGGCAGACGCACGGTGCCGCCGTCGATCAGTGGGACGCCCCAGCGGCGGCAGAAGACGCCGAAAGTGGCGTCCTGCTCGGCAATGCGCAGATCGCACCACAGGGCCAGTTCGAGCCCGCCCGCCACGGCGTACCCGGAGATCGCCGCGATCACCGGCTTGGACAGGCGCAGCCGGGTCGGGCCCATCGGACCGTCACCGTCCTCGGCGGCGTGATTGCTGTTCTCGGTACCGAGGGCTTTGAGGTCGGCGCCGGAGCAGAAGGTGCCGTTCTCGCCCCACAGCACGGCCACCGAGGAGGTGGGGTCGGCGTCGAATGCGCGGAAGGCCTCCACCAACGCGCGAGCGGTCGGGCCGTCCACCGCGTTGCGGGCCTGTGGGCGATCCAGGATCACCGTCGTGACCGGGCCTGCGTGCTCGACGCGCACGGGGGGCGGAGCCGGCTGACCGGTCGATGATTCCATTCCTCGACCATACGGCCAGGTTGCCCTTGTGTGAAGAGGTGAATTAGTGGTTCACTTCTTCACATGGTGTACCGCAGGACCCCGGCCGTGCAGGCCCGGCTCGACGCGCAACGGGCGCTGATCGTGCAGGGCGCCACCGCCGTGCTCTCGCGCGACGGGTTCGCCGGGTTGTCGATGGCCGCGGTCGCCGCCGAGGCGGGAATCGCGACCGGCACCGTGTACAAGCAGTTCGAGAACAAGGCCGAGTTGGTAGCGGCGGTGTTCGAGACGGTGGTCGCCCGCGAGGTCGACGCCGTGCGGGCCGCGGTGGCGGCCGGTGACGTGGTCGGGCGGGTCACCGCGGCGGTGGAGACCTTCGCCGGTCGTGCGCTGAAGAATCCGAAACTGGCCTATGTCCTGCTGGCCGAACCCGTCGACCCCGCGGTCGACGCGCAACGGCTGGAATTCCGGCGCGCGTTCGCCGCGTCGTTCGAGACCGCCATCGCACACGGTGTCGCCGAGGGGCGTTTGCCCGCGCAGGACCCGAGCCTCACCGCCGCTGCCCTTGTCGGCGCGATCGGCGAGGTACTCGTCGGGCCGTTGGCGGCGGCTCCCCACGCCGAGACCGTCGTTCCGGAATTGGTTGCTTTCGCCGTGCGCGCGCTCGGTGCGCGCCCGGAAACGTTGTAGTCGAAGGAGTTGCAGGACATGCCGACCCACGAAGTGTTCAACCAGGCGCCACCGCTGATCCCCTTCGACGGCGCGCGCAACCCCGCGCTGCTGGAAGGCCTGCACCGCGAAGGGGCAGGCTGGGCCGAAGCGGAAGTGCGCGAACTCGGTGCGCTGGCAGGCGGTTTCGAGGCGCAGGAGTGGGGCAGACTGGCCAACGAGTACCCGCCGGTGCTGCACACCCACGATCGGTGGGGTAATCGGGTCGACGAGGTGGAATTCCACCCGCACTGGCACGACCTGATGAAGGTCGCGGTGGCGCAAGGCCTGCACGGTTCGCCGTGGCTGGACGAGCGGCCGGGCGCGCACACCGCTCGCGCCGCCAAGTTCTTCACCTGGGGCGCCGCGGACGCCGGGCACATGTGCCCGATCTCGATGACCTACGCGGTGGTGCCCGCGTTGCGCCACAATCCCGAACTGGCCGCCCGCTTCGAGCCGCTACTCGGTTCACGCACCTACGATTTCGGGCTGCGCGAGCCGTCGACCAAGGCCGGGCTCATCGCTGGCATGTCGATGACGGAGAAGCAGGGCGGCTCGGACGTCCGGGCCAACACCACCACCGCCACACCACAACCCGATGGTTCGTACCGCATCGTCGGGCACAAGTGGTTCACCTCGGCGCCCATGTCGGACATGTTCCTCACCCTCGCCCAGGCCCCCGGTGGCCTGTCGTGTTTCCTGCTGCCGCGCGTGCTGCCCGACGGCACCCGCAACCCCCTCCGCATCCAGCGACTGAAAGACAAGCTGGGCAACAAGTCCAACGCGTCCTCGGAGATCGAGTACGAGAACGCCACCGGCTGGCTCGTCGGCGCCGAGGGGGCAGGCGTGAAGACGATCATCGAGATGGTCAATATGACCCGCCTCGACTGTGTGATCGGCTCGGCCACCGGCATGCGGCTCGGCGCGGTGACCGCGATCCATCACGCCAGGCATCGAGAAGCGTTCGGCGCCAAGCTGATCGACCAGCCCGCGATGCGCAATGTGCTCGCCGACCTCGTCGTCGAATCGGATGCCGCGACCACGGTGATGATGCGACTGGCCGGCGCCACCGATCGCGCGGGCAGCGATCCGGCCGAAGCGGCGCTGCGCCGGATCGCCCTCGCCATCACCAAATACTGGGTTTGCAAGCGTGCTCCCGCCCACGCCGCCGAGGCGCTGGAATGTCTCGGCGGCAACGGATATGCCGAGGAATCGGGGATGCCGCGGCTGTATCGCGAGGCGCCGCTCATGTCGATCTGGGAGGGTTCGGGCAATGTGGCGGCGCTGGACGCGCTGCGCGCCATGGGACGTCAGCCCGAAACGGTCGAGGCGTACTTCGCCGAGGTCGGTCTCGCTCGTGGTGCCGATACGCGCCTCGACGACGCGATCGACCGTGTCGGCAAGGAACTCACCGACCTGTCCGACATCGAATATCGCGCTCGACGCGTCGTGGAACTCATGGCACTGGTCCTGCAGGGCGCGCAGCTGGTGCGGCACGGACATCCCGCCGTCGCGGATGCCTTCTGCGCGACGCGCCTCGGCGGTGATTGGGGCATCGCCTTCGGCACGCTGCCGGCCGGTGCGGACACGGGCGCGATCCTCGAGCGCGGATACGTCGACGTGCGCTGAGTCCGATGTACTCACCGATGTCCGGTGCGCTCGTCGGTAGGGTACCCAGGTGACCTGGGCGAGTGGGGTGCTGTCGGTGAGCGAACTGGCTCAACGGATTCCGATGCGCCGTGCGCGGTTCCTGCTCGGGATCGCCGGGCCGCCCGGCGCCGGGAAGTCGACACTGGCGCAGCGGCTGTGCGCCGAGTCGATCACGTCGGGGCGTCCTGCGGTGGTAGCGCCGATGGACGGCTACCACCTGCGAAATGAGGTGCTGCGGGCGCGCAACGCCCTGGCGCGCAAGGGTGAGCCGGATACCTTCGACGCGGCCGGGTTCGTCGCGGATCTGCGGTTGCTGCGGGAAACACCGGTCGGCGCGCCGGTGCCGTGGCCGCTGTTCGATCGCACGATCGACGAGCCGACCGACGGCGGCGTGGTCGTGTGTGACGAGCGGGTGGTCATCGTCGAGGGCAACTACCTGCTGCTGACCGATGCCGAGGCGCCGGGTTGGGCGGAGGTCCGCGGGCTGCTCGATGCGTGCTGGTACCTGGACGCGCCGCGTGGAGTACTCACCGAACGACTCATGGACCGCCACACCGCCGGCGGTCGAACGCCGGATCAGGCACGGGAGAAGGTGACGGGGAGCGATCTGCGCAACGCCGATCTCATCGCAGCGAGTAGGGGCCGCGCTGACCACGTGTTGACCGCCGCGGGGCACGGCTACCGGGTGACCTGATCCGTTTCTAACGGGCTGCTCCGACCTGCTCGGCGCGTGTGCGCGGAAATCGGCGGCTTCGGGGCAATCATGGAGTGATGACGCGAGATCGGCGGTTCCCTCATCATGTGATGCGCAATGGTGCGGCGGCGTTTTGCTCGGTGTTGCTGTACTACAGCGTGCCAGTGGGTTGGGCGTTCGAGCTCGATGCGTGGCCGGGGCGGTTGCTGGGGGTGTGTCTGTTCCTGGCCGGGCTCGCGGGAATCGGCTGGCTGGTCTGGCGGCGGATCGATAACTACCTCAGGGCGCCGACCGCCATGGGTGCGCAGGTCGACGGATTACTGCTGCTCGTGTGCGTCGTCGGCGTGGTGTTCGCCCTGTTCTATTTCCGGTTGCAGCAGCTTCATCCGGATCAATTCGACGGGCTCGAAACCCGCACCGATGCGCTGTATTACACGCTCGCCACGCTCGGCACCGTCGGTTACGGCGATGTGCACGCCGCCGGTCAGGCGGCGCGGATCGCGACGATGGTGCAGATCGTGTTCGACCTGGTGGTGCTCGGCACCCTGCTCACCATCATCACTACCAGCGTGACCGGCCGGGTCCAAGCCGCGACTCGCGCAGCGCGGGAAGCGCGCGAAGTCAGCGGCGGTGCGACCGATACCACTCGATGAGCTCGTCGGTCGACGAATCACCCACCGACACCGGCTTTTCCGGCTCGCTGAGCAACGGCATCAGGGCTAGCGCCTGCTGCTTGCCCAGTTCGACGCCCCACTGATCGAAGCTGTCGACGCCCCAGATGATGCCCTCTACGAACACCTGGTGCTCGTAGAGCGCGATCAGTTGCCCCAGCGCCGACGGTGTGAGCTCCGCTGCCAGGATCGTGGTGCTCGGCCGGTTGCCCGGCATCACCTTGTGCGGCACCAGTTCCGGGTCGGTGCCCTCGGCCCGGATCTCCTCGGCGGTCTTGCCGAAGGCCAGCACCTTCGACTGCGCGAACAGGTTGCTCATCAGGATGTCCTGCATGCTGCCGGTGCCGTCGCGGGTCGGCAGGTCGTCGGTGGACCTGGCGAAGCCGAGGAAGTCGGCGGGGATCAGGCGCGTGCCCTGATGCAGGAGTTGGTAGAAGGCGTGCTGGCCGTTGGTACCCGGCTCGCCCCAGAAGATCTCGCCGGTCGACGAGGTCACCGGAGTGCCGTCGGCGCGCACCGACTTACCGTTGGACTCCATCGTCAATTGCTGCAGATAGGCCGGGAATCGACCCAGGTCGTTCGAATAGGGCAGCACCACACGGGATTCGGCGCCGAAGAAATTCGAGTACCAGATGCCCAGCATCGCCAGCAGCACCGGTGCGTTCTCTTCCAGCGGTGCGGTCGCGAAATGCTTGTCTATGGCGTGCATTCCGCCGAGGAACTCCGCGAACTTCTCCTTGCCGATGGTCACCATCACCGAAAGGCCGATCGCTGAATCCACCGAATAGCGACCGCCGACCCAATCCCAGAAACCGAACATGTGCGCGGTGTCGATTCCGAAGGCGGCCACCCGTTCCGCGTTCGTCGATACCGCGACGAAATGCTTGGCGACCGCTTCCTCGCCCAGCGCGGCGACCAGCCAGCGGCGCGCCGCGGTCGCGTTGGTGAGGGTTTCCAGTGTCGAGAAGGTCTTCGACGCGACGACGAACAGGGTGGTCGCCGGGTCGAGTCCGGCGAGCTTGGCGACCAGATCGGTGGGGTCGACGTTCGAGACGAAACGGGCGGCGATGCCCGCGTCGACATAGTGGCGCAGCGCGCGATAGACCATGTCTGGCCCCAGATCCGAGCCGCCGATGCCGATATTGACGATGGTCTCGATGCGTTTTCCGGTCGCGCCGAGCCACTCGCCCGAGCGCACCGAATCGGCGAATTCGCCCATCCGGTGCAGGACGTCGTGCACCTCGGCGTCGGCGTCGGTGCCGTCGATACAGAGCTGGTCGCCGACCGGAAGGCGCAGCGCGATATGGCCGACAGCGCGGTCTTCGGAGGTGTTGATGTGCTGACCCGAATACATCGCGTCGCGGCGCTGCGGCACACCAGCCGTGTGCGCGAGATCGATGAGCAGGCGCAGAGTTTCGCGGGTCACTCGATGTTTGCTGTAGTCGATGTGCAGGTCGGCCACCCGCAGCGTCAACTCGCGGCCACGTGCCGGGTCCTCGGCGAACAGTTGCCGTAGATGCATCGGCGCAACGGTGCGGTGATTGCCGTGCAGTGCCTGCCAGGCCGCCGACGCGGTGATGTCGCTGCTGCTCACGACCCGAGGGTACCGCGTTATTTGCGCGCTGGCGCGCGGGTGTCCGCGGCCCTGAGGGGCCGCCGGTCAGGCACCGTTGCTTGCTCCTTCGTCGCCTACGCAACGGCGCCTGACCGGCGACCCGGCCGCGGGGAGAGGAAAGTGGTGATCGTCCGACTCGGTGTTCGGGTGCTGGCTGGGGCGGCGGGCTTAGGCTGGGCGCATGGTGTCTGAACGCGATGTACTCGAATTCGTACCCAAGGGGTTGTGGATCGGCTCCGGACCCGTCGAAGCCACCGGGGGTGGGACTTTCGACGTCCGCAATCCGGCCGACGGGACGGTGATCGCGCAGGTGGCGGACGCGACCCCCGAGGACGCGATGCGGGCGCTGGACGCGGCCGTCGCGGCGGGGGACGCGTGGGCCGCGACGCCGTCGCGGGAACGGGGCGAAATCCTGCGAACGGTGTTCGAGCAGCTGACCGCGCGGGCGGAGGAATTCGCGCTGTTGATGACGCTCGAGATGGGCAAGGCACTCGCGGAGAGCCGCAATGAAGTCCGCTACGGTGCCGAGTTCTTCCGCTGGAACAGCGAAGAGGCGGTGCGGATTCACGGACGGTATCTGAACGCGCCCTCGGGGACAGGGCGGATCATGGTCGCCAAGCAGCCGGTGGGGCCGTGTCTGGCGATCACGCCGTGGAATTTCCCCCTCGCGATGGGCACCCGCAAGATCGGGCCCGCGCTGGCGGCCGGCTGCACGATGATCGTCAAGCCCGCCTCGGCGACACCGCTGACCATGCTGGCGCTGGCCAAGCTCTGCAGCGAAGCCGGCCTGCCCGACGGGGTGCTGTCGGTGGTCACGACGCAGCGTTCCGGGGCTGTCACGGGCCCGCTGATCGACGATCCCCGGCTGCGCAAGCTCACCTTCACCGGCTCCACCGAAGTCGGCAAGAAACTCGTTTCCGCCTCCGCGAACCGGTTGCTGCGCACGTCCATGGAATTGGGCGGCAACGCACCGTTCGTGGTGTTCGACGATGCCGATATCGACGCCGCCGTGGCCGGTGCGATGCAGGCGAAGCTGCGCAACGGCGGCGAAGCGTGCACGGCGGCCAACCGGTTCTACGTGCAGCGCGGTGTGGTCGCCGAGTTCACCGAGAAGTTCGTCGCCGCGATGGCCGACACCGTCGTGATGGGTCCCGGCACCGATTCCGCGACCACCCTCGGCCCGCTGGTGAGTGAGGACCAGCGCGAGATCGTGAGCGACCTGGTCGACGATGCTGTCTCCGTCGGCGCGCGAGTTCTGATCGGCGGCAAGGCCCCCAGCGGTCCGGGGTGGTACTACCCGGCCACGATCCTGGCCGATGTGCCGCCCACCGCCCGCATCCTGCGCGAGGAGGTATTCGGCCCGGTGGCTCCGATCGTCGCCTTCGATACCGAGGACGAGGGCGTCGCCGCCGCCAACGACACCGAATACGGGCTGGTCAGCTACGTCTTCACCCGAGACCTCGATCGCGCGCTTCGGATCTCGGAGGCTTTGGAAAGCGGCATGGTGGGCGTCAACCGTGGCGTCATCTCCGACCCCGCGGCCCCATTCGGCGGGGTCAAGGAGTCGGGCTTCGGTCGCGAGGGCGGCACCGAGGGCATCGAGGAATACCTGAACACCAAATACATCGCCCTGACCTGAGCCGGGCGAAAAAATAACCGCCCCGGGGATGGTGTCGCACCCGGGGCGGCTTTTCGGAAGCGGCGAACTGGCTGGTCCGCCGCGAGGTCTGTGGTCTGGGGCTAGCGGCCGAGTCGGCCGCGGCCGAGGCGGAGCAGGAGCATGGCGAGGGTGTGGCCCTCCTGGCCGAGCTCACTGAAGCGCTCGAGCACCTTCATCTCACGGCTGTGGACCAGGCGCGTACCGCCGGAAGCCATGCGGGTGCGGCCGATGATCCGGGAAATTTCGCTGCGGCGTTTGATCGCGGCGAGGATCGTGGCATCGAGCTGATCGATCTCGAGGCGGAGCTTGTCGATCTCGGCTTCGGACTGCGGCAAGGCCGAATCGGAGCCGGTGGTCGTAGCGGGGGTGCTCATCATTCATCTCCTCGTGTCAGAACTTGGATCGGTCAAACCGAACGGCCTGTTACCCGATCTGTTCCGTCACCCTGAAACTTTCCCGATGGGCGGTACATGATCCCCCGGGAGTACACACAAGTCGTACTCGCCGCCACGATATCGGATCGGCCTCCGATCCGGGCATGCGGAGAAGCGCTGACCATGTCGCCCAGTCTGCCATGGGGCGCTAGGTAGGCAAAACAGTTCAGTTTGTGAATTCGCTGAGAACGTTCACCAGCGCTGCTCGCGCCTACCTGGTCGAGTTCACCCGTAGTTTGCCGAGCTGCCGCCTGCCGGCCACCTCGGCGGCCGCGGTTCGCGGCTTGTCGGTGGCCGCCGGTAGCGTGGACAGACGATGGACATCACGGTCGCTCCCCACGCCTCAGCCACCGATCCCAGCGAACCGGCGCCCGCGCCGAGCGGTGCCGCGCTACCGCCTGCGGACGGTGGTGGAAGCGGTGCGTCCGCGCTGGCTCAGGCGGCGGCCAGGAACAGCGCCGAACAGTCCCAGCGCCGCCAGGAGCGCGAACAGCAGCGCGCCGAGGAGATCGAGCGACTGCTCGACGGGCTCAACCCGCCCCAGCGTGCCGCGGTGATGCACGCGGGGTCCCCGCTGCTGATCGTGGCGGGCGCCGGCTCGGGCAAGACCGCGGTGCTCACCCGTCGAATCGCGTATCTGCTCGCGGCGCGGGGTGTGCGCACCGGCGAGATCCTGGCCATCACCTTCACCAACAAGGCCGCCGCCGAGATGCGCGAACGCGTCGCCGGGCTGGTCGGTCCGCGCGCGACCAGCATGTGGGTGTCGACCTTCCATTCCAGCTGCGTGCGCATTCTGCGGATGCAGGCGGCGCTGCTGCCCGGCTTGAATTCGAATTTCTCGATCTACGACGCGGATGATTCGCGTCGTTTGCTGACGATGATCAGCCGCGATTTCGAGATCGACACGAAGAAGTATTCCGCGCGGTTGCTGTCGACGGCCATTTCGAATCTGAAGAACGAACTGATCGGTCCGGAAAAGGCCGCCGCCGACGCCGAAGCCGACGACACGGAACTGCCCGCTCTGGTCGCCAGGGTCTACGCCGAGTACCAGCGGCGGTTGCGCACAGCCAACGCGATGGACTTCGACGATCTGATCGGCGAGACCGTGGCGCTGCTGCAGAACCATCCGCAGGTGGCCGAGTACTACCGGCGCCGGTTCCGGCATGTGCTGGTCGACGAGTACCAGGACACCAACCACGCCCAGTACGTGCTCGTGCGTGAGTTGGTCGGGCATCACAGCGAGTCGGAGGAACAGGCGGTCGAGCCGAGCGAGTTGTGCGTGGTCGGTGACGCAGACCAGTCGATTTACGCGTTCCGTGGCGCCACGATCCGCAACATCGAGGAATTCGAACGCGACTTCCCGGATGCGGAAACCATTCTGCTGGAGCAGAACTACCGCTCCACCCAGCACATTCTGTCCGCCGCCAACGCGGTGATCTCGCGTAACGAGGGCAGGCGCGAGAAGAAACTGTGGACCGATTCCGGCGAGGGTGAACTGATCACCGGCTACGTCGCCGACAACGAACACGACGAAGCCTCCTTCGTCGCCAAGGAAATCGACCGGCTCGTCGACACGGGCGATGCCAACTACGGCGACGTGGCGGTGTTCTATCGCACCAACAACAATTCGCGTGCGCTGGAAGAGATCTTCATCCGAATGGGCCTGCCGTACAAGGTCGTCGGTGGCGTGCGGTTCTACGAGCGCAAAGAAGTGCGTGACGTGGTGGCATACCTGCGCGTGCTGGAGAATCCCGAGGACGCGGTGAGTGTGCGCCGCATTCTCAATACGCCGCGTCGCGGGATCGGCGATCGGGCGGAGGCGTGCGTGGCGGTGCACGCCGAACAGCGCGGTATCGGTTTCGCCGCGGCGCTGCGTGACGCTGCCGATGGCAAGGTCGCGTTGCTGAATACCCGTGCGCAGCGGGCCATCGCGGGATTCCTCGATCTGCTCGACGAGATTCGGGTGGCAGGCAAGCGAGCCGACAGCGACTACCCCGATGTGGGCAACGTGGTCGAGGCGGTGCTCGACCGCACCGGATATCGCGGCGAACTGGAAGCCTCCGACGATCCGCAAGACGGCGCCCGGCTCGACAACCTCAACGAATTGGTCAGCGTCGCACGCGAATTCAGTTCCGAGGCGTTCAACAATGCCGAGGCGGCGCGCGAGGAAGGGCTGGTGCCGGAGGCGGGCGACGGTGAGCCCGAGCCGGGATCGCTGGCGGCTTTCCTCGAGCGGGTGTCCTTGGTCGCCGATACCGATCAGATCCCGGACGAGGGCACGGGTGTGGTCACCATGATGACGCTGCACACGGCCAAGGGGCTGGAATTCCCGGTGGTGTTCGTCACCGGTTGGGAGGACGGGCAGTTCCCGCACATGCGGGCGCTGGGTGATCCGAACGAGCTCGCCGAGGAACGCCGGTTGGCCTATGTGGGGATCACGCGGGCGCGGCAGCGGCTCTATCTTTCGCGCGCGGTGGTGCGGTCGGGGTGGGGGCAGCCGGTGTCCAACCCGGAATCGCGTTTCCTGCAGGAGATTCCGCAGCATCTGCTGGATTGGCGCAGGCTGGAGCCGGTGATCTCACCGGTGCAGCGGGGGCGGCGTCGGGGTGAGGACAGCGGCTTCGATCGGGACTGGACCAGTGGGAACGGGTGGGATCAGCGGCCCGGAGTGCGTGGGGGATCCGGCGAGCGCAGGCCGGCGCCGGGCGGTGCGGTGAAGCGCAACAACACGGAGTTGGTGCTGGCCGTGGGCGATCGCGTCACCGACGACAAGTATGGGTTGGGGCGGGTTGTCGCGGCCGATGGTGTGGGTCCGTTGGCTACGGTGACCATCGACTTCGGGTCCGCCGGCAAGATCCGGCTGATTCCGCAATTCAGTCGGACCATTGTGAAGTTGTGAGGTGGTTGGGCAACCTAACGGTCGAGCTCCCGGACGGCACCCGGAATACGCGGTGAGGCGGAACCGAGCAGGTCTGTCAGGGCTTCGTCGAGGGTGGGGTAGCGGAACTCGAAGCCTGCCCTGTGGAGGACTTCGGAGGTGGCGTGTCGGCCGGTGAGGCCGAGGGCCGGGTCGGTGCGCAGGGCTACCGCGCCTATCTTCAGGATCGCCGAGGGGGTGGGGGGTGATGCGGGACGGTGCAGGATTCGGCGGAGAGTGGCCATGAGTTCGGCGTTGCGGACCGGGAATGCGGTGGCGGCGACGAGGATGCCGTCGGGGAGGGCGACGGTCGGGTCGAGGCCGAGGCAGGTTCGGACGATGGCCAGCCAGTCCTCGATATGGATCCAGCTGAACCACTGATCGCCGGGGCCGACGCGGCCGCCGAGACCAGCCTTGGTGAGCTGGCCGAGGCGTCTGAGGGCGGGGGCGTCGGGGTCGAGAACGATGGAGGTGCGCAGCACCGTCCAGTGGGCGGCGCGCGCGGGATCGAACGCCTCCTCCCACGGCTGGGCCACGCCGGTCATCTGCGGGAGCCCGACCGGGAGGGGAGTTGTTTCGGTGCACCGGGTTTCGCCCGCGTCCGACCAGATGGCCGTGGTGCTGGCTTGCACCCAGTAGTCGACGGGGGTGTCGCGCAGGCCCGCGGCGGCGACCAGAGCGGCGGTGGAATCGACTCGGCTGGAGCGCAATTCGGCGATATTGCGTTCGGTCGGCCTGCAGTCGACCAGCTTTCCGGCGAGGTTGATCACCGCGAGCCGACCGGGTTCGCGCAGTTCGGCCGACCAGGAGCCGAGCGAGCGGCCGTCCCATTCGGTCTGGCGGAACGGGAGATCGGGGTTGCGGCGGCGGGTCAGCAGGGTGACGCGCTGTCCGCGGCAGGTCAGATCGGCGGCGATCTGGAGTCCGAGTGCGCCGGTACCGCCCGCGATGACGACATTCAGCGCGCTGTCGACGGGGGCGAGTCCGGCCAGCCGGGCCAGGCGCGAGAAGTTCACGCGCGCATCGGTTTCGATGAAGGGGCGAACGACAGTGCGCGCCGCACCGGCGGAGGGGCCGGTGAAGCGGAGTTCCTGGGTGATCTCGGTGCCACCGTCGCGGGGCGTCAGCCGCCAGGTGAGATACATGGTGCCCGCGGGTTCGGGCTGCTCGATCCCGAGCTCACGATTCGGTTCGAAGGTGGTGACAGTGAACGCTTTTGCGAACCGCCTGTGGATCCGGGCCGAGACGTTCCCGTTGGGCAGATAATCGCCGGTGGCCCCGACAGCGAGCGGTGAGTGCATCCGCACCGATCGCACTCCGGGATTCCACTCCGGCCACTGCTCGAGATCCCCGAGCACACCCCACACCAATTCCGGTGCGAGCCCGATGAACTGCGTGTACTTCGTCGTACCAGCCATACCGCAACGCTAACCCCACCCCCGACAGAGCGGAAGCGTGCTACCGGTCACGTAGAAGCGACTTCACGCCACGTCAGTCGCGCTGGGCGCCCAGGCTGATGCCGCGGGTGGCGAGCCACGGGACCGGGTCGATCTTGTCGGTGCCGTTGAGCCAGACCTCGAAGTGGCAGTGCGGGCCGGTGGAGAAGCCGCGGTTGCCCATGGTGGCGATCTGGTCGCCCGCCATCACGCGCTCGCCCTGCGAGACGGTGGCGGTGTCGATGTGGCCGTAGATGGTGACGGTGCCGTCGTCGTGCAGGACGCGGACCCACATGCCGAAACCGGAGGCCGGGCCCGCTTCGATGATGGTGCCGTCGGCGACCGCGTAGATCGGGGTGCCGATCGGGCCGGCGACGTCGATGCCGAGGTGCTGGACGCCCCAGCGGGCGCCGAAGCCGGAGGTGTAATTACCCGAGGTGAACTTGGTGAACAGGGGCCGCAGCTTGGCGGATTCCTGGGCGGCGAGGTCTTCGGCGAACTTGGCGCCCTTGGCGAGGATGTCGTCGAAATGGCTCTTGTCGGCGACGCCGGTGGCGTCGAGTACCTGCGGCGAAGCGCCGGTGCCAGGGTCGCCGACGTCGGCGGTGCTCATCGACTGGGCGGCGATCTCGTGGACCTGGCCCGCTGCCTCGTAATCGATGCCGTGTGCGGGCTGGCCCGGATCGGCCATAGCCGCCTGACCCGCGGCGACAACAGCGCCCGCGGCGACGGCGATGACCGCGGCGCGGCCCTTCAGCGCGGCGGGCGGCGCGGGGACGCGGTGTGCGCCGCCGCGACGTTCGGCGCGGCGCGGCGCGGGCCGCTCTTCCGCGGTGGTCTCTTCGGCCACGGGCGCCCAGTCGGCGCCGTACGTGCCGGTGTCATAGGACTCGTCCGCGGTCCATTCGTCCTCGGCGGGCGTCCATGCCGCGTCGTCGGACCAGGTGTTCTGATCGCGCCACGCATCGTCGGTCTGCGGCCATGCGGCGGCGGGGGCTCGACGGGTCTGCGGATGCGACGTGTATTCGTCGGCATACCGGTAACGGCGGTCGGAGCTGGTGCGATTTTCGACTGGAAGGGTGGAGCGGTGGTTCATCGGCCGTACCGAATCGCCAGCTGTTCCAAGCGAGTACTGAAGTACCTCAAGCTTGTCGTCCTCCTCAGTCCTGACTTGCCAGTCGTGACCTGGTTGTCGTGACCTGGTTGTGACTTCGACCGCATTGACGGTAACGAAGCGATTGCAGAGTGGCAAGCGCTGGTCGAAAACCTACACCTGTGTGTGACATTCGTCACCGTAACGCGGAGGAATAACTCACCGTTTTCCGGCATCTCGGGTGAGGTCTGTCGACGACATAACGTAGTAGATGCCGGGGTGTCCGGGCTTTAGGTGGCCCTACCTGCCAAGGCGCGGGCAAACGGCGAAAAACTACTCGCCAGTAGCCTTGGCCAGCGGTTTTCCGGGGCTCCCGTTATGGGTCGTGACCTGCGCCACTTACTATGAACGTGGTCGTTTAGCCCTCCCCGTGACTAGCTACAGTCCGATCCGACCCGCTACCGACGTCGGGCCGCCAACAAAGACGTTGTCATAGCAACGCAGACGAGACGGTGAGTACATGGATCTCTTCGAATATCAGGCGAAGGAGCTCTTCGTTAAGCACGGAGTGCCTTCGTCCGAGGGTCGTGTTTGCGACACGGCTGAAGAAGCACGCGCCATTGCCGAGGAAATCGGCAAGCCTGTGATGGTCAAGGCGCAGGTCAAGGTGGGCGGCCGCGGCAAGGCTGGCGGCGTCAAGTACGCGGCCACTCCGGACGACGCGTTCACGCACGCGCAGAACATCCTCGGCCTCGACATCAAGGGCCACATCGTCAAGAAGCTTCTGGTCGCCGAGGCCAAGGACATCGCGGAGGAGTACTACATCTCCTTCCTGCTCGACCGTTCCAACCGCACCTACCTGGCCATGTGTTCGGTCGAGGGCGGCATGGAGATCGAAGAGGTCGCGGAGAAGACTCCCGAGCGTCTCGCCAAGATCGCCGTCGACGCCGTCAAGGGTGTCGACCTGGCCTTCGCCCGTGAGATCGCGGAGAAGGGTCACCTGCCCGCCGACGTGCTCGACGCCGCGGCCGTGACCATCCAGAAGCTGTGGGAGGTCTTCATCAACGAAGACACCACCCTGGTCGAGGTCAACCCGCTGGTGCGCACCCCCACCGACGAGATCCTCGCCCTCGACGGCAAGGTCACCCTGGACGAGAACGCCGAGTACCGGCATCCCGACCACCTCGAGTTCGCCGACGTCGACGCGACCGACCCGCTCGAGCTCAAGGCCAAGGAAAACGACCTCAACTACGTCAAGCTCGACGGTGAGGTCGGCATCATCGGCAACGGCGCCGGTCTGGTCATGTCGACCCTGGACGTCGTCGCCTACGCCGGTGAGAACCACGGCGGCGTGAAGCCGGCCAACTTCCTCGACATCGGCGGCGGCGCGTCGGCTGCCGTGATGGCCGCTGGTCTGGACGTCATCCTGGGCGACGCGCAGGTCAAGAGCGTGTTCGTCAACGTGTTCGGTGGCATCACCGCGTGCGACGCGGTCGCCAACGGCATCGTCGGCGCACTCGAGGTGCTCGGTGCCGCGGCCACCAAGCCGCTGGTCGTTCGCCTGGACGGCAACAACGTCGAAGAGGGTCGTCGCATCCTCGCCGAGGCCAATCACCCGCTGGTGACGCTGGCCCAGACCATGGACGAAGGCGCCGACAAGGCTGCCGAACTCGCCGCAGCCAAGTAAGGAACCGTAAACATGTCCATCTTCCTGAACAAGGACAACAAGGTCATCGTCCAGGGCATCACCGGCGGCGAGGGCACCAAGCACACCGCGCTGATGCTGAAGGCGGGCACCAACGTCGTCGGCGGCGTGAACGCGCGCAAGGCCGGGACCACGGTCAAGCACACCGATAAAGACGGCAACGAGATCGAGCTGCCCGTGTTCGCCTCCGTCGCCGAGGCGATCGAGAAGACCGGCGCCGACACCTCCATCGCGTTCGTGCCGCCCGCCTTCTCCAAGGACGCCATCATCGAGGCCATCGACGCGGAGATCCCGCTGCTCGTGGTCATCACCGAGGGCATCCCGGTGCAGGACTCCGCCTACGCGTGGGCCTACAACGTCGAAAAGGGCGAGAAGACCCGCATCATCGGCCCGAACTGCCCCGGCATCATCACCCCCGGCGAGGCGCTGGTCGGCATCACCCCGAACAACATCACCGGCAAGGGCCCGATCGGCCTGGTGTCGAAGTCGGGCACCCTGACCTACCAGATGATGTACGAGCTGCGCGATTTCGGTTTCTCGACCGCGATCGGCATCGGCGGCGACCCGGTTATCGGCACCACCCACATCGACGCCATCGAGGCGTTCGAGAAGGACCCCGAGACCAAGATCATCGTCATGATCGGCGAGATCGGTGGCGACGCCGAAGAGCGTGCGGCCGCCTACATCAAGGCCAATGTGACCAAGCCGGTCGTCGGCTACGTCGCCGGTTTCACCGCGCCCGAGGGCAAGACCATGGGCCACGCCGGCGCCATCGTCTCCAGTGGTGGCGGTACCGCGCAGGCCAAGCAGGACGCGCTCGAGGCCGCAGGCGTGAAGGTCGGCAAGACGCCGTCCGCCACCGCCGCGCTCGCTCGCGAGATCTTGGAGAAGGCGTCCATCGCTTCTGCGTGATCTGAAATCTCACACTGTCGAAGGCCGCTTTCAGGTTTAACCTGGGCGGCCTTCGTCGATTCATCCACAGGTAGTGGTTTATCCACAGCCTGCATCGGTTGGTGATGACCGGGGCCGTGGCGTGCAGTAGCGTCAGGTATCGGATCAGGCACCAGTCAGTTCGACGCGACCGATGCGCACGACTCGACAAGGAGACGACGAGACATGTCATACCCGACCGGGGGCTCCGGGTACAACGCACCCGTGACACCCGCCGCGCCCCAGGGCCCGAGTACCGGAGCCGCCGCGGCTGCGCCATCGACCGCGACCGGTTCGGAAGGCAAAGGGCTGCCGTTCATTCTGACCGCGGCCGCAGCCGGACTCGGCGTCGTCACCTTCCTCCTCGGCTTCGCCCCCTATGTCGGCTTCACCGCGCTGCGTGAGACCTCGACCGGCAGCATGTTCGAGTCCAGCAACGGCGCGATCGCGACGCTCATCCTGGCCGCTGCCTTGCTGGCCGGGCTGTCGTTGCTGCCCAAGCAGAATGTCCTCGGTGTCGCCGCCGCACTCGCGGTGGCCTCGTTCCTCGGTGTCGTCGTCTCGCTGATCAGCGTGAGCGAAGGCGTGGAACTGCAGTGGGGCGCGTTCGTCGTCGCCGCGTTCTCGTTCGTCGTCGCTGTGTTGCTGGTGCTGGCACTGCTGTTCGGGCTGGGGATCATCAAGGTACCCGCGCCGAAACCGGCTCAGCCGCAACAGCAGCCGGGCCAGTACGGCCAGTACGGTCAGCAGGGTTACGGCCAGCAGGGCTACGGCCAGACCGGCGGCCAGCAGTACGGTCAGACCGGTTACGGCCAGGCCCAGACCGGTGGCCAGTACCCGACGCAGTCGCCGTCGCCCTACGGCCAGCAGAGTCAGCCGTCGATGCCGCAGGCGCAGCAGCCGTCCTACGGCCAGCCGGGTCAGCAGGCCTACGGTCAGCCGCAGCAGTCGCCGTACGGCCAGCAGTACGGTGCCCCGCAGCAGCAGCCCTCGCCGTATGGTTCGGCGCCGCAGGCACAGCCTCGTCCGGACGAGAGCGCGACGCAGACCTTCGGTGGGCAGCAGCAGGGCCAGCCGTTCGGTGCGCCGACCTATGGTGCGCAGCCGTCGTCGCCGGGTCAGCCGCAGCCGTTCGGTGGCGAGCAGACCGCCGATCCGGCGGCCGACGCGACCACCGCGTTCCGTCCGAACGACGACAACAAGTAGAACCGACGGCTGCCGCACGGTGGTTCAGGTTCGATCGCGAGCCCACAGGTACGCCTGTGGGCTCGCGGCGCGCCTGACCCCCGGCCGCCGAGGAAGCTGCCACGCTGAATTGTCATGAGCTCCCGTAACGCCCTCGTGCGCCGGACCTCCGGGTCACGCGGCACCGGGGAGACAGTCACCGCATCACCGTCCGGGCCCGAGCCCGGTTGGTGGTCGCTCTCGCCCGAGCGGGCGCGAACCCTGCTGCTGGTCGCGGCGAGGCCGACGATCACCGCCTTGGCGGCGACGGTGCTGCTCGTACTCGTGGTCATGCTCACCACAGGCACCGATCTCACCAGTGCGCCCGCCGCGGTCGCCGCTACGTGGCTTGCCGCCCACCAGGTTCCGCTCACTGTCGGCAGGACAACGCTCGGCCTGCTCCCGCTGGTACCGACGGCCGTGCTGGTCTGGCTGGCCGCGCGCGAATGCGCGCGTGCGGTCCCGAACCGGCCGACCCCCGTCGAGCTGGGCTGGTTGACGGGTGCGGTGCTGGCCGGACCGCTGCTGATGACGGCCGTCTGTCTGGCCGTCACCGGCGACGCCGCGGGCGTCACGCCACTGGAATCGGCCGGTCCGATCGCGGCCTTCGGCTGGGTGCTCGTGTTGTATCTGGTCGCGGCCGCCGCAGGCATCGGCAGTCGGGCGTGGAGTTCGCTCTGCGCGCTGGTGCCGATCGAGATCCCGGAATGGGCGGTCCTCGGCGCCCGCGCCGCGCGGCGCACCGTGCTCCGCATGCTCGGCTGCGCCGCACTGGCCACCGTGATCTCCTTCTTCGTCCATCTGTCCCGGCTCGACGGCGCTTTCCAGCAGGCCCACAACGTCACCGATGTACTGGGGATGACGTTGTTGTCCCTGCTCTACCTGCCGAATGTGGTGATCGGCGCGGCGGGGATCCTCAGCGGTGCCGCGGTGCTGTTCGGCGCCGGGTCGGTGGGTCTGTTCGGGGTCACCGGCGGACACATGCCGGTGCTGCCCGCGCTGATTCCCGTGCCGGAAGGGCCCGCGGCCGGGTGGTGGGCGGCGCTGCTGCTCGTCCCGCTCGCTGTGGGCGTGCTCGGCGGAATCGAACTCGGCCGTACCAGCGACGATCGGCCCGGCGCCCCGTGGGCGACCCTCACCTGCGCCGCGCTGTCCACGCTGACGTTCCTGGTGCTCGCGATCCTCGGCAGCGGTCAGCTCGGCGCCGTCGGGTGGGTCGGCGTCGATCTGCTGATGCTGGTCGTGCTGATGGTCACCTGGTTCGGGTTCGGCGGCTTCGTGGGCATGGTGTTCGCCCGCCGCTTCCTCGCACCCGCCGCGCCGACCGAGGTCTACGACGAATACGACACCGACGACTACGAGGACCACGACTACTACGACGAGGACGAGTACGACTACGAGGACGATGAGGACGCCGACGAGGACGATGAGGACGCCGACGAGGACGAGGACGCTGTCGAATACGACGATCCCGCAGTCGAAGTCGACGGCGAACTGGTCGAAGACTTCGATGACGACGTCGAAGTGAGCATCGCCGCACCCGGCTCGACCGACGCGCCGACCGACGACATCGTCGACGTCGAAGTGGTCGAGTCGGACCTGCCGGACGGTGACGAGACCCCCGGTCGCTAAGCTCGACCCGGCGCCTATCGCCATCGCCGCCGCCCGATCACACGCAGGAGTAGAGCGCTGACGTCCTCGTTTGCCCCGTGGAAACCCGCCAGAACACCGGCCACCGTCGTCGTTCTTGCCTCGGGCACCGGCTCGCTGCTCAACGCACTGCTGGCCGCCGCACGCGAGCCCGGCTACCCGGCGCAGATCGTCGCTGTCGGCGTCGACCGGGACTGCCAGGCCACCACCCACGCCGATGCGGCGGGGGTGCCGCACTTCAAAGTGGGGCTCAAAGATTTTCCGGATCGCGAAGCCTGGAACGTCGCCCTCACCGAGGCCGTCGACGCGCACAAGCCCGATCTGGTGGTCCTCGCGGGCTTCATGAAAATCCTCGGCCCCGCGTTCATGGAACGCTTCGGCGGCCGTCTCATCAACACCCATCCCGCGCTGCTGCCGTCGTTCCCCGGCGCGCACGGGGTGCGTGACGCGCTCGCCTACGGCGTGAAGGTCACCGGCTGCACCGTGCACCTGGTCGACGCGGGCGTCGATACCGGCCCGATCCTCGCGCAGGAGACGGTCGCGGTGGTGCCCGGCGACGACGAGGACACGTTGCAGGAGCGCATCAAGGTTGTCGAGCGACGGTTACTGGCGGAGGTCATCGCCGCCGTCGCGACGCGAGGCATTGTCTCCGACGGACGAAAGGCAGAAATACCAGTGAGCGAGCACGCCGGTGAGTGAACGTAAGGCGATCCAGAGGGCGCTGGTGAGCGTCTACGACAAGACCGGGCTCATCGAGCTCGCCACCGGCCTGCACGCGGCCGGTGTGGAGCTGGTGTCGACCGGGTCGACCGCGGGCAAGATCGCCGAGGCCGGGATTCCGGTCACCAAGGTCGAGGATCTGACCGGTTTCCCGGAGACCCTCGACGGCCGGGTCAAGACGCTGCACCCCCGTGTGCACGCGGGCATCCTGGCCGACACCCGTCGCGCCGAGCATGTCGATCAGCTCGTCGAGCTCGGTGTCGAGGCGTTCCAGCTGGTGGTGGTGAACCTGTACCCGTTCACCCAGACTGTGGCCAGTGGCGCGAGCGTCGACGAGTGCGTCGAGCAGATCGACATCGGTGGACCGTCGATGGTGCGTGCCGCGGCGAAGAATCACCCGTCCGTGGGTGTGGTCGTCGACGTCACCGACTACGACGACGTGCTCGCCGCGGTGAAGTCCGGCGGGTTCACCCTCGCCGAGCGGACCGCGCTGGCCGCCAAGGCCTTCCAGCACACCGCGAGCTACGACGTGGCCGTCGCGAGCTGGATGGGCTCGGTCGCCGTGCCCGCCGTCGCCGAGGAGACCGAGCAGTTCCCCGGCTGGGTCGCCGGTTCGTGGGAGCGCGCCGCGGTGCTGCGCTACGGCGAGAACCCGCACCAGGCCGCCGCGCTGTACACCAGCAACGACGGCACGGTCGGGATCGCGCAGGCCGAGCAGCTGCACGGCAAGGAGATGTCGTACAACAACTACACCGACGGTGACGCCGCCTGGCGTGCCGCGTTCGACTTCGACGAGCCCGCGGTGGCGGTGATCAAGCACGCCAACCCGTGTGGCATCGCCGTGGCAGGCGATATCGCCGAGGCGCATCGCAAGGCACACGCCACCGACCCGGTCAGCGCCTACGGCGGCGTGATCGCGGCCAACCGCGAGGTCAGCGTCGAGATGGCCGAGCAGGTCGCCGAGATCTTCACCGAGGTCATCATCGCTCCGGGCTACGCGCCCGGTGCCGTGGAAGTGTTGCAGCGCAAGAAGAATGTGCGCGTGCTGGTGGCCGAGGCGCCGCAGCGCAAGGGTGTCGAGCTGCGTCCGATCAGCGGCGGCGCGCTGCTGCAGGACCGCGACGTCCTCGACGCCGCGGGCGACGATCCGGTCAACTGGACTCTCGCGGCGGGCGATCCGGCCGACGTCACCACCCTCGCCGACCTCGAATTCGCTTGGCGCGCTTGCCGTTCGGTGAAGTCGAACGCGATCCTGCTCGCCGAGGACGGCGCCGCTGTCGGCGTCGGCATGGGGCAGGTCAACCGCGTGGACTCCTGCAAGCTCGCCGTCGAGCGCGCGGGTGAGCGTGCGAAGGGCTCCGTCGCCGCCTCCGACGCCTTCTTCCCGTTCTCGGACGGGCCGGAGATCCTGGTGGCCGCGGGCGTTCGCGCGATCGTGCAGCCGGGCGGTTCGATCCGCGACAAGGACACCATCGAACTCTGCAAGCAAGCAGGCGTCACGCTGTACCTGACAGGCGCTCGTCACTTCGCTCACTGAGTCGACACCCGAAAACGGGTGCCGCGCCGAATCCTCGGCACGGCACCCGTTTTCGGTTATCCGGCGTCGCGTACCTCGCGGGTGCCCAGTGGGGAGCTCAGGGGGATCGCCAACGTGGCGAAGACGGCATTCATGGTGCACATCTTGTTCACGGAATCCGCTCGAGTCCCGGAGCGCAGCGCGACGGTGACCGCCTCGGGGGTCTCGGTGACGGTGGCGTCCACGGCGTAGCACTCGGGGTTGCCGGTCTGGAAGTTGACGCTGATCGTGTTGTCGCTCAGTCGATTCCAGGACGTGAAGGGAATCGGATGCGGGTTGACGAGGGTGGGATCCGCGGTGAAGGGCAGGCCGAGGCCGGGATTCGGAACCTCGGGTCGGCTGTTGGTGGTCGACGTATCCGGTTGGGGCGCAGGCTCATCCGAGGAACCGCAGGCGGTGAGGGGTGCGATCAGCACGGCCACGGCCGCCGCCGCGACGGTGTAGCGCGACATCGTTCTCATGCTGCCAACCCTAGACGGCACCGCCCTACTGTGAACTTTCCGCGAACCCTGCGCATAACCCCTCCGTTTCCCCGCCGCGGCGACTAGATTCGGGTGCGATGCGACATTGTGGCAATCGGTCGGCATCTACTGTTGTGCTCTGCAATTGGCGATCTTCGAAAGGAACAACGTGGCCGACACGCTGCGCGTAGGCGAAGAACTGGGTCTGGGTCAGTCCCTGACCGGCGGTGCGTACACCCTGACTCTGCAGCCGGACGGCAACCTGGTGCTGAGTGAGCCCGACGGCAACGTCGTCTGGGCCGCCATGACGCATGGGCAGGACGCGCAGCGCGCGGCTCTGCAGCACGACGGCGACCTCGTCGTCTACAGCGGTGGCGGTGCGCGGATCTGGGCGACCGACACCAGTGGGAAGAACGTCGAGAAGCTGGTCGTGCAGCCCGACCGCAACGTCGTGCTCTACGGCACCGACGGTTCGGTCGCGTGGTCCACCGCCACCAACACCGACAACCCGCTGCCTGCGCCCGAGCCGGTCGCCGCCGCTCCGATCGCCGAAGAGGTCCCGCCGCCGCCGGCCGCGCAGACCTACACGGTCGAGTCGGGCGACACCCTGTGGGCCATCTCCGAGCGCTTCTACGGTGACGGCAACCGCTACCACGAGATCGCCGCGGCCTCCGGTATCGACAACCCGGATCTCATCAACGCCGGTCAGGTCCTGACCATCCCGTAATTTTGGCGGCCGGGGCCGCGTGTTCGCGGCCCCGAAGGGCCACCGGCGACCCGGCCGCGAACGGGTCGGTCGTAAGACTCCCTTTGTGGTTATTGAGTTCTCGAACAAAGGTGGCCCCGGAGCTGTTGCTCCGGGGCCACTTTCGCGTTCACGGCTACTTGGTCGTGGTGAACGGCAGCAGCGCCATCTCGCGCGCGTTCTTCACCGCGACGGCGACCTGACGCTGCTGGCGGGGGGTCAGGCCGGTGACGCGGCGGCTACGGATCTTGCCGCGATCGGAGATGAAGGTGCGCAGCAGGTTGACGTCTTTGTAGTCGACGTACTCGATGCCCGCGGTGATCAGCGGATTCTTCTTCGGCTTGCGGCCCTGATCGGCCCGGGCCTTCTTGGACGGTGCTCGCTTCACTGCCATGGGATATTCCTTCTCACGAATCAGTTTGGGGAGTCTCTACCAGCTCGATTTGTGGACCCCCGGAAGCTCGCCCCGGTGGGCCATCTCGCGCACACGAACACGGGAGAGGCCGAACTTGCGGAGATAGCCGCGTGGGCGGCCGTCAGCAGCGTCCCGATTGCGCAATCGTACCGGACTGGCATTGCGTGGCTGGTTGCGCAGTTCGGCCTGTGCGGCGGCGCGCTCGGGCTCGCCGGTGCTGGGCTTGCGGATGATCTCTTTGAGCTCGGCGCGACGATCGGCGAACCGTTCGACGATCTCGCGCCGTTGTTCGTTGCGGGCGATCTTGGACTTCTTCGCCATCAGCGCTCCTCGCGGAAATCGACGTGGCGGCGCACGACGGGGTCGTATTTGCGCAGGACCAGCCGGTCGGGGTCGTTGCGGCGGTTCTTGCGGGTGACGTAGGTGAAGCCGGTGTCGGCGGTGGACTTCAGCTTGACGATCGGCCGGATATCGGTCGATTTCGAGGCCATGTTCAGCTCCTAGATCTTGTCCCCGCGAGCGCGGATACGGGCCACCACAGCCTCGATCCCGTCGCGGTCGATGGTCTTGATGCCCTTGGTGGAGACCGTCAGCGTGACGCGGCGGCCCTCGCTGGGCAGGTAGTAGGTCTTGTGCTGGATGTTGGGGTTCCAGCGTCGGCTGGTGCGCCGGTGCGAGTGCGAGACGGCTTTTCCGAAGCCGGGCTTGCGACCGGTGACCTGGCAGTGGGCCGACATGCGACCTCCTTCCATGGTTATGACAACCATTTTCGACAACGATTATTCCGCACTGTACAGTCGCCGTGAAGTAAATGAAAATCATTGTCGAAAGGGGTATCGGGTGCTTGACCAGTCGGACCGGAGAACGCCCGTGGTGCTGCTGGCCGGCTTCTCGGGACCCGCCATGGGCGGCGTCGAACACATCGCGAAAACGTTGAGCGCGGACGCGGGCACCGTGGTGGTGCATCACGACCTCGCCGAACTCCGTGAAGGCGTGGTGCGCCGCACGGTGCGCACCGCGGGCAATGTGAGCACCACGGTGCTCGAACTCGCGCACGGGTGCGTGTCGTGCACGCTGCGCGCCGATCTGCTGCCGATGCTGTGCACGCTCGCCACACGCGACCATGTCGAACGCATCGTGCTCGCGCTGGATCCCGGCATCGAGGCCGAGGCGCTGTGTCACGCGATCGAGAAGGTCGTGGTGACCGGGGTCGCCGATCGCGTCGACGGGCCTGCCGGGCGTTCCGTGCGAATCGAGGCCGTGCTCACCTGCCTCGACGGGCAGCAGTGGCTGGCCGACGCGACCGGTGACGAGGTGCTGGCCGATCGGGGCCTGGCCTCAGCCGACGACGAGCGCACCGTGGCGCAGGTGGCGGTCGGGCAGGTCGACTTCGCCGACGCGCTGGTGGTCCTCGCCGCGGGAGTCGACGCGCTCGATCGCGAACGACTCGGGGCGGTCCTCGACCGACTGGCGCCCGCGGCGCCGATCGCCTGGCTAGACGAACTACCCGGCTTCGACGCGATGGAGATCGGCGCCTTGCTGACCCGCGTGTCCGCCGATTCGCGCCGTGGCCGGATCTTCGACGCGCACGCGCCATTGCTGCGCGGACAGCCGCCGCTGAGCACCGACTGTGGTGTCTCGATCGTCGAATTCGCCGCGCGCAGGCCGTTTCATCCCCAGCGGCTGCACGAGGCGCTCGACGTCCTGCTCGACGGCGTTGTCACTGCCCGCGGCCGGGTCTGGCTGGCGACCCAACCCGATCACGTGGTGTGGCTCGAGTCGGCGGGCGGCGGCCTGCGCGTCGGCGGGGCAGGGCGCTGGCTGGCGGCGATGAGCGCCGAGGAGCAGGCCGTCGTCGACGCTGATCGACGAGCGATGGCCGCGCTGGGCTGGGACGAGCGGTTCGGCGATCGTGATGTGTCGCTGGTGATCCTGGCCAACGACGCGGACCCCGTCGAGATCCGTCATGCCCTGCACTGGGCGTTGGTCGAGGACGACGAGCTGATGCTCGTCGAGCGAGCCCCGGAACGAGTCGCGTTGTGGGAGGACCCCTTCGGCGACTGGCACGAAGATCCCTGCGCCGACCCCACCGAGGCAACGGCTTCGGCGAGCGAGCGCACCAATCCGAGAGGAGAAACAGCATGAAAGCGGACATCCACCCCGATTACCACCCCGTCGTGTTCGAGGACGCGAGCACCGGCAAACAGTTCCTGACCAGGTCGACCGCGAACAGCGACCGGACGATCGAATGGGCCGATGGGAACACCTATCCGCTCATGACCGTCGACGTGACGTCGGATTCGCACCCGTTCTGGACGGGTACCGCCCGCAACCTCGACACCCAGGGCCGGGTCGAGAAGTTCGAGCGCAAGTACGGAAAGCGCTCGCGCGCAGGCAAGGAAGGCTGAGTCATGGCGGTTCCCAAGCGGAGGATGTCGCGCTCCAACACGCGAAGCAGGCGCTCGCAGTGGAAAGCGGAAGTGCCACAACTGGTCCCGGTGACGGTGGCAGGCGTGCAATACCGAGTGCCGCGCCGGATCGTCAACGCCGTACGCAAGGGCATGATCGACCCCGCTCGGCTCTGAAAAAAGAGATACGACAACGCCTGCCGGGGTTCCCGGCAGGCGTTGTCGTAATCAGCTCTACCGCTCTGGGCTTGCGGCCCGCCTCGGATCCGAGGGGCGAGACGTAACGGCGAAGCCGCAGTATCGCCCCTCGGATCCGAGGCAACCGGGGGCCGCAAACCCCGCGGCGCCAGCCGCTAGATAATTCAGCCTTCGCGTTCGGCGAGTGCCACGAGAGCCGCGGCGAGCTGGAAGAACTTGTTGTTGCCGAGGTCGGCGATGGTCTTGATCTTCAGCGCCTCGAGCAGCTGCTTGTCGTGCGCCTCGGTGAGGCCGGCCAGCGCCGACGGGGGAGCGGCGAGAATTTCGGCGAGCGTCTTGTTCTCGAATTCCTTGTCGAGGACTTTGTCGAGCACCACGTTGACGGCCATGCGAACTCCTTCGTACGAACCTTGGATGTGCCGGGCGAGACGAATGCGCCCTTCAGCGACCATAACTCGGTTGGCGCATCGTGTGGTGAGCTTCCGAGGGGTCGGCGGTTCGTTCCGCGCGCCCACCTGTCCAGGGGTCTTACCCCGACACCGTTGTGCCTGTTCACGGCCTTGTCGGAGGGGGTGGGGCAACTGCCCCGTTAACGGTGTGATGCACGCCACTTGGCGCGGACCCACCGAAGGGCTTGCGGAGCATTTGCTGAGAATCGAATTACCAACTCATGGTTTGTTTCTCGCCACAAGAAAATTCCCGAACCACTGATGCGGAGTCCCTCACGGGTATGTACTCTCGTGCACGAGGGCGGGTTCCCCGAGTCAGGGGAACCCGCTCATCGCCACTTCAGGGGCGGTTTTCGCGGTAGTTCACCGCAGGTCGCGAGCGCTTCGATCAGCGGGGCGGAAGACCGGAAAGATTCCGACAAACCGGACGTTAGCTGGTTGGCCTCAGCGGGCCGGAACGGGCTGGCGTGCCTGGGCCGCGACGTCGCGCCGATCCGGCGCCACCAGCACCGCGGTGATCGGCACCGTCAGGCCGAGCGCACCGATCACGAACATCGGGAACACCAGGTCGAACAGCGGCAACCCGTCCGGTGTCCGGACAGCTGGATCGATCGAGAACTTCAGTGCGGCGAGGGCCGTGTAGTACACCGCGGCGACGCCGAGCGCGAACAGCACCGACACCAACACCCGCACCGGTACCCGCCGGACCACCTGCGCCACCCACAGCGTGGCGGTGCACAGCGCCATCGACACCAGCACCGACACCCCGACGAGGCCGAGCGACTCCTCGACGGTGCCCTGCACGGCGAGTGCGTCGAGGGTCAGGTAGGTCGACAGTCCGACGCTCAATCCCATCGTCAGGCCGCCGATGATCAGCCGCGGCACCTGAGTGGTCCGGCCGCTGATCAGTAATCCGGCGAGCACGCCGACCACCGCGATGGCCAGCGCCGCCGCACCGAGCGCGACGTTGTACCGCACGGTGCTGTTGTTCACCCGCATCGCGAGCAGCGCGACCGAATTCGCCAGCCACAGCCCGACCCCGCCGAGCGAGACCGCGGCCATCGTCAGCCAGATCAGCCGGAACCGGATCGAGTACTTCGCGTGCCGGATGCAGGCGAACGACACCAGCGCACCGAGCGCCGAAAGATCCAATGCGAGCCACGCGATACCGGTGCCGTGCGCGAAGGTTTCGGCACCGGTCGCGGCGAGCACATCAAGCACGCCTGCCCGCTCCTTCGAACTGCTGCGGCTCGAGTTGGGCAATGGCGTATTCGGTCACCGCCGCCAGTGCCTGACGGACCTCGACGGCGTTGCGCGCATCGATGTCGACGATCGGGATGCCCTCGCGCACCGAGAGCGCTTCGCGCAGTTCGGCGATGGGGAAGCGGGGAGCGTTGGGGAAGCGGTTCACCGCGATCAGGAACGGCAGTCCGCGCGCCTCGAAGAAGTCCACGGCGGCGAAACTGTCTTCGAGCCTGCGGGTATCGATCAGCACCACCGCGCCGATGGCGCCACGGATCAGGTCGTCCCACATGAACCAGAAGCGCTTCTGGCCCGGCGTGCCGAACAGGTAGAGCACCAGGTTTCCGGGCAGCACGATGCGGCCGAAGTCCATGGCCACGGTGGTGGTTTCTTTTTCCGGCGTCTCGGCGAGGTCGTCGATGCCATCGGAGAAATGGGTCACCATCGCCTCGGTGCGCAGCGGCACGATCTCCGACACCGCACCGACGAAAGTCGTTTTACCGGCGCCGAATCCGCCGGCCACAACGATCTTGGTCGACGCAACGCGTTGTTCTGTTGCCGGCGGGCGCATGCCATCAGAGGCCACGGAGTCCACGCAAAGTCCTCTCCATCAGTGATCGGCGTTCGTCGTAGCTCGCCTGTTCGGTCAGCGTCGAATGCACTCGAAGAATCCCGCCCACTACGAGATCGCCGATCATCACCCGGACCATACCCAGTGGGCGTCCAAGGTATGCGGCAATCTCGACGACAGAAAGCCGATGTGTGGCAAGACGCACGATTTCGATCCGCAAATCGCCTGCGGACCAGTCGTTGTGCGCTGTATAGGAGACCGTCTCGACGACTGCTTCCAAGGGCAGCGCTATCGCGGGCTCGGTGCGGCCTGAAGTCAGGGCATAGGGCCTGACTCGCGTCGTCGGCCGGTGATCGGATCCGTAAGGGCTCGACATCTCACCTCAGCCGGCGGAGCGGGCGGTGGCGGTAACCGCCGAGCCCACCCGGTCGACGAGCAACGCCATCTCGTAGCCGATACGGCCGATGTCGTGGCTCTTGTTGGCGAGAACGGCCAGGTGCGAACCGTTTCCGACGCTCATCACCAGCAGGTATCCACGCTGCATCTCCACGATCGACTGCATCACCTTACCGCCGTCGAACAGGTGCGCCGCACCCATCGACAGGCTCGCCAGACCGGCGGTGACCGCGGCCAATTGCTCGGCGCGGTCCGCGGGTAGATGGGGACTGGTCGCCTGGAGCAGTCCGTCGGCCGAGACGAGCACCGCGTGCGAGACGCCGGGTACGTCGCGGGTGAAGCGGGCGACCAACCAGTTCAGATTCTCGTCTGTGGGGTGCGCGTTGCTCATTCGAGGCCTCCGTCGTTGTGCTGGATCTCGGCACGGCCGCTGCGGACGCCGCTGAGATGTCGGGTCAGGTTGTTGCGGATCTCCTCGGGGTCGCGATCGCCCGCTTCCTCCGCGGGGGTGAGCCCACCGGGGACGAGCTGAGCGCCCGGCTTGCGGATCGGCAGGCCGCCGCTCGTTCGCGAGGACGTGGGCGGGTGGTCCGCCTCGGCGGCGGCCGTCCAGCCCGCGTCGCCGGGGGCGCTCCACGACGCGCCGTTGCCACTGTCGGATTCGGCAGCGGCGGAAGCCGGTTCGACGAGCCACTCCGAGACCATCCGCTGGTAGATCGGGGTCGGTGCCGGGCCGGAAACAGGCTGCAAGCGAGTGCTCGTCGTCGGCAACGGGTCGGTGTCGATGGATCGCGACACCGGCTTCGGCTCGGGCTCGGGTTCCGGCTCGGGGTCTGGCTCCGGCGTCGGCTTCGGTGGCGCGGCGGGTGCGGACTGAGCGGCGAGCTCGGCCAGCGCGCTCGCGGGCACGCGCTGCGGCAGACCGAAGGGCAGCGAGTCGGTGACCGTGGGCGGATCGGTGGACACCGGGAGATCGTCGGAGTCGTGATCGTGCTCGGCCCACATGCCTACCGGTGTCGCGTCGTCGTCGGGGTCGACGCCGACCGGTTCCGGTGGGGGCGCCGGCACCGCGGCCGGAATACGTTGCGGAAGGCCGACATTGGTGAGCGCGGAGTTGTGCGCGCCGACGCCGTTGGTCGGGACGAGCGGACTCGGACCCGACGGCGTGAATATCGGGGGCCCGGGCAGTGGGGAGGCGGGCAGGTCGAGATCGGTCACCGCGTCCAGCGAAACCAAGGGACGCGGTCCGGTCGGCATGATCGGATTCGGCCCGGTGATATCGGCCGGAGTCAGTGCGTACGGGCCGATTCCGGCGGGCATGATCGGGTTCGGCCCGGTGGGCGGGCCCGACGACACCGGCGGCGACGGCGCGACGAGCGCGCTGGGCAGATGCACGCTGGCGGTGATGCCGGGCTGCGGCGCGGCACCGCTGGTGCGGCGCAGGCTCACGGTGATGGTGTGGCGCTTGGCGAGCCTGCCGACCACGAAAAGACCCATGCGGCGGGCGGTTTCGATGGTGACCTCACCACCGGAGGCGAGTCGGTCGTTGGTCGTCTGCAGATCGTCGGCCGACATGCCGAGGCCGCGGTCGGTGATCTCGATCAGATAGCCGCTGTCGACCGCCCGGCCGACGATGACCGCCACCGACGTGCTCGGCGGGGAGTAGCGCAGCGCGTTGTCGATGAGCTCGGCGAGCAGGTGCTCGATATCGACCGCGGACTCACCGGCGACGACACCGTCGGGCACATTGCCGATCTCGACGCGCTGGTAGTCCTCCACCTGCGAGACCGCGCTCCACAGCATGTCCGACAGCGGCACCGGCGGCAGGTGGCCACGGCGCAGCACGGTGCCCGCGAGCACGAGCAGGTTGTCGCCGTTGCGGCGCATGCGGGTGGCGAGGTGGTCGAGGCGGAACAGGGTCTGCAGGCGCGAGGGGTTGTCCTCGTCGTGCTCGAGTTCCTCGATGAGCGCGAGCTGCTGCTCCACCAGCGACTGGCTGCGCCGCGACAGCGTCTCGAACATGTTGCCGATCTGCAGGCGGAGGCGCGCCTGGTCGCCTGCCAGATTCAGGGCCTGCTCGTGGATCTCGTCGACGGCACGGGCCAGCTGACCGATCTCGTCGGTGGAATGCACACCCACCGGCGTGATCTCCGGCGTCGCCCCGCCGCTGCGGACCACGGCCAGCTCGTCGGGCAGCTTCACGTGCGCCACCTCGAGCGCGTCGCGACGCAGCCTGCGCACCGGCACCACCAGGGTGCGGGCCACGGCGAGCGCGAGCGCGAGCCCGGCCAGCAGCATGCCGAGCACCAGGGTGGTCTCGCGCAGGGCGCCGGTCTGGGCCGTGGCGGTATTGCTGTCGAGGGTGTGGTCGATGTTGTCGAGCAGCGCGGAGATAGTCGAGGCGTAGGTGTCGGCGCTGACCTGCAGCGTATTGAGCACCGCCGCGTTGGTGGTCGGGTCGCCGTTGTTCTGGCTGAACACGCTGATCCGGGTCTGCACCGCGTCGAGCAGCGCCGCCTGGCTGCCCGCGTGCTCGGGCAGGATCATCCCGTAGGTCTTGATCATGTTCGCTTCGGAGCCGAGCTCGACGAGCATCTTCGCCCGCGCGCTCTGGCTGCGACCCGATTCGGGCGAGACGACCAGGGTGCGTTCGCGGGTGAGCACCCGGCGGGCCTGGTGCAGCGCGGTCAGCTGCAGGAAGTAGCGCTGCACGATGAAGTCCTCGACCTGGGGGGTCTTGGACAGCGCGTTGCCGATCCGTTCGCCGATCTCGTCGGTCTGCTCACCGACCATCGCGGGGGAGCCGCCGCGCACGGTATTGCGTAGGGTGGCGCCGGTGGTGGTGGCCGCAGTGAGTTCACTGGCGACGCCGGCGTCGATGCGGGCCGAGCGCAGCGCGCTCTGCACCTCGGCGAGCGCCTGGTCGTAGTTGGTGAGCGCGGCGTCGGTCTGCGGGTCGGCGATCGCACCCCAGTTGGCTGTCGCGGCCACGGCGAGTTGTTCGGTCGCGGTGGCGAATTTGACGACGGGTCGGATGACGGTGGCCTGTTCGGTCGCCGCGCCGAGCTGCGTCATCGTTTGCAGTTCGTTGTTGATCCGCAGCACGGCGAAGGTGGTCGCGAGCATCACCGGCAGCACCAGCACCACACCGACCTTGCGCGTTACCGACCAGTTGGACAGGCTGAATTGCCAGGAGCGCGATGCAGGTTCCATCCGCGTGCGTTGCCTCTGCTTCCACGTGTGACCCCGGCCCGCGCGGGGAGGTCGCGGAGCGATGCGAGCGCAGAACCAACTGGAGGTCTTCTTTTACCGCAGGAAAGATACCGTGCCGAGTGGGCATCGGCAATCCGGGCCACGCGGTCTGTAATTCGCCGAATATGCGCTCACACAACGACGATTCGTTGAGGTTTGTCAAGACCTACAACATACATCGCCTAGAACACGACGTTCGGCGCGCCGAGCCCTCTCAGTACGTTCTCAGTCGGTCACGGCAAACTACAGCACATGCGCATTCTGGTAGTCGACGACGATCGCGCGGTGCGGGAATCACTGCGCCGGTCTCTGAGCTTCAACGGCTACACCGTCGACCTGGCCGTCGACGGTCTGGACGCCCTGGAGAAAGTGACCGCAGCCAGGCCCGATGCGCTGGTTCTCGACGTCATGATGCCGCGCCTGGACGGCCTGGAAGTGTGCCGACGGCTACGCAGTACGGGCGACGATCTGCCGATTCTCGTTTTGACCGCACGCGATTCGGTGTCCGAACGCGTGGCCGGGCTCGACGCGGGTGCCGACGATTATTTGCCGAAACCTTTCGCGTTGGAGGAATTGCTGGCGCGTTTACGGGCGTTGCTGCGTCGGCGAACGCCCGATCCTGGTGAAGCGTCGGAGGCGATGGTGTTCGCTGACTTGTCGCTGGATCCGGTCACCCGCGAGGTTTCGCGCGGCGAACGCGGGATCAGTCTGACGCGCACCGAGTTCTCGTTGCTCGAGATGTTGATGGCCAATCCACGCCGGGTACTCACCCGCGGCCGAATCCTCGAAGAGGTCTGGGGCTACGACTTTCCGACCTCCGGCAACGCGCTGGAGGTCTATATCGGCTATTTGCGCCGCAAGACCGAGGCCGACGGCGAGGAGCGACTGATCCATACCGTGCGTGGCGTCGGTTACGTGCTGCGCGAGACCCCTCCGTAGGCGGGCGGCATGGCACCCAAGGAACCCGCGGTCGCCGTTCTCGGCAGGCCGCTGGACGCGAGCGAGATGCGTCCGCCGACCCCGCTGACCCGCTCGGTGTCGCTGCGCTGGCGGGTGACGCTGCTGGCGGCGTCGGTGGTGCTGATCGCCGTCGCGGTGACCTCGATCGCCGCCTACGCGATGGTGGCGCGCGCGCTGTACGCCGATGTCGACGCCCAGCTGGAGGCCCGCGCGGCCACCATGATCAACAACAACTTCGAGACCGCCGGATTCCAGTCGATCGTGCTGGCCGGGCTGTTCTCCAATGATGTCGGCGTCGCGCTGATCTATGCCGGTCACAAGCCGTATATGCCGCCCCAGCAGACGATTCCGCCGGTCGGCGCCCAGGAGCTCGCCGTGGCCGACGGCAAGATCAACTCCTCGCTGCGCACCGTCGGCGACCAGCGGGTGCTCGCCGCGCGCACGCACAGCGGCGCGACGCTGATCATCTCGCAGAAGCTCTATCGCACCCGCGAGGTACTCGACCAGCTGGCCTGGCTGCTGTTCGTGGTCGGCGCGTGCGGTGTGGTGCTGGCCGCCGCGGCCGGAACCGCGGTGGGCCGCACCGGTCTGCGCCCGATCGCCCGCCTCACCGCGGCGACCGAGCGCGTGGCCCGCACCGACGACCTGACGCCGATCCCGGTGACCGGTGACGACGAATTGGCCAGGCTCACCGAGAGTTTCAACACGATGCTGCGGGCGCTGACCGAGTCACGCGACCGGCAGCGCCGGCTCGTGGCCGACGCCGGTCACGAGCTGCGGACCCCGCTCACCTCGCTGCGCACCAATATGGAGCTGCTCATCGCCTCGGGCAGGCCGGGTGCGCCCCGGCTGCCGGACGAGGACATGGCCGAATTGCGCGCCGATGTGGTCGCCCAGATCGGCGAGCTGTCGACACTGGTCGGCGACCTGGTCGATCTGGCCCGTGAGGACGCCCCCGAAACCGTGTACGAGCGGGTGGATCTCGGCGAGGTGGCCGAGCGTGCGCTCGAGCGTGCGCGACGAAGGCGGGTGGGGATCACCTTCGTTGCCGATCTGGCCCCGTGGTTCGTCTACGGGCACGAGGCGGGCCTGGAACGGGCCGTCCTCAACGTCCTCGACAACGCGGCCAAGTGGAGTCCGCCCGACGCGGTCGTACGCATCACCATGCGCCCGGCCGGTCCCGGTCTGCTCGAACTGGCCGTCGGCGACGCGGGCCCCGGTATCCCCACCGACGAACGCGAACTGGTCTTCGAACGCTTCTACCGCACGACCGCCTCGCGTTCGATGCCTGGTTCCGGGCTCGGGCTCGCGATCGTCAAGCAGGTGGTGACCAAACACGGCGGCACCATCGCGGTGGACACCTCCGATCGTGGCGGCGCGCTGGTGCGCATCGTGTTGCCCGGGGAGGCGCCGACCGTGCTCGACGAGTCCGGCGCCGAGTGATCGGCGGAGTCACGGCGAACTGATAGTCCGATCTCAGGCGCCTCTCAGTAGCCGTCAGGAAGCTGGTCTGCAAGCGTGAGGAGACAGACACCATGACCGACGATCCCCAGCGGCACCCTGCTGACCGCCCCGCCGAGACCGGTGGGCAACCGGATCAGCCTCCGTTCGGCGGGCACCAGGGCGAGCAGCCGCCCTACGGCGGCGAAGCCGCCCACCCGAGCCAGGCTCCCTATGGCGGGCCCTACGGCAACCCCGCGCCTTATGGCGGCCCCACGCCGTTCGGTCACCAGCATCCCCAGGGTGCTCCGGTGCCGCACGGCGTCGCGCCGCAGGCGTTCGGCCCCGCGCCGACTCCGCAGCGAAAGCCGTTGCGGCTCGGCCTGATCGCCGGAGCGACCGCCTTGGCGCTGGTCAGCGGTGGGGTCGGTGGGGTTGTCGGCGTGCTCGCCACCGACTCGAATTCCGCACCGGTGACCAACGCGCTCGAGGCGCCCAAGCCCGCGGTGAACAATGTCGCCAACGCGCCCGCCGGGTCCACTCAGGCGGTGGCGCAGCGGGTACTGCCCAGTGTCGTGATGATCAAGGTCGCGGGTAGTCGTGCGTCCGGAGAAGGTTCCGGGGTCGTGCTGTCCACGGACGGGCTGATTCTCACCAACAACCACGTCGCCGCGGGAGCGGGCGCCTCGGCGAAGATGGAAGTGGTGTTCAGCGACGGCAGCACCGCGCCGGCCACCATGATCGGCGCGGATCCGGTATCCGACCTGGCTGTCATCAAGGTCAGCGGCAAGACCGGGCTCACGCCGATCGAGTTGGGTACCTCCGACGGGCTGGCGGTCGGCCAGCCCGTGATCGCCATCGGCTCGCCCCTGGGCCTGGCGGGCACCGTCACCACCGGCATCGTCTCCGCCCTCAACCGTCCGGTCTCGACCAGCGGTGAGGGAACCCCGAGTCAGGTGAACCCGGTGATCGACGCGATCCAGACCGATGCGGCGATCAACCCGGGCAATTCCGGCGGTGCGCTGGTCGACGGGCAGGGCAAGCTGATCGGCATCAACACCGCCATCGCCAGCCTCGGCGGCGAGGCGGCGGGCGGCGCCCAGAGCGGTTCGATCGGCCTCGGCTTCGCGATCCCGGTGGATCAGGCACGACGGGTCGCCGACGAACTGATCAAGACCGGCCACGCCACCTACGCCCAGATCGGCATCAAACTGCGCCCGCAGGACACCGCCGCGCGCGTACTCGAGGCCACCCCCGACGGCCCTGCCGCCAAGGCGGGCATCCCGGCGGGCGCGGTCATCACCCGCCTCGGCGACCGTCCCATCGACTCGGGCGACGCGCTGATCGCCGCCGTCCGCTCGCACCAGCCAGGAGACAAGGTGAAGGTGACTTACACCGACGAACAGGGCGGCAATTCCAAGACCGCCGAGGTCACGCTCACCGCCGCGGCGGCCGAAGGCGGCCGATGATGCGTTCGAACGCAAACCTGTCGTGCGTAAGCGCTACGGTGATGACCATGGACATCGATGCTCCCGTGGCAGGGCGCGCACTGGTTGTTGTCGTCGACGATCGGACGGCTCATGGCGGCGTGGATTCACTCGGCCCACTCGTCACCGAATTGCTCAACGAGGCCGGGTTCCTCGTCGACGCCTCGGTGACGGTCCAGGCCGAGGAGGTCGAGATCCGCAACGCTCTCAACACCGCGGTGATCGGCGGTGTCGACCTGGTGATCTCGGTCGGCGGCACCGGCATGTCGCCGCGCGACATCACCCCCGAGGCCACGACCCAGGTGCTCGACCGCGAACTGCCCGGCATCACCGAGGCGCTGCGCGCGTCGGGTCGCGTGGCGGGCTCGCTCGATGCGGGTCTGTCGCGTGGCGTCGCGGGCATCTCCGGCAGCACCCTGGTGGTGAACCTGCCCGGTACCCGTGCGTCGGTCCGCGACGGCATGGCCACCCTCGGCCCACTGGCCAGCAAGGTGATCGGCGAACTGTCCGGTCTGGACGAATGACATCCGATCCGCGCGAACCCGCGTCGGCGGACGAGCTCCGACGCAAGGCCGCCGAGGCTGCGCGGCTGGCGAGGATCTTCGGCGATGTGCTGCCCGAGACCACCGGTGACGAGCGCGGCGACCGATCACGCGACTCCGGCGCGGACGAATGGTTACGGTCCCAGGTTCCCCCGCATCACGGGTGATCGGCCCGTTATCTACGTAGCCGCTACGTAATAGGCGGTATCGGAATAGTCTTTTTCAGCGCGAACGGGCACTGCCGACAAATACTCGAGACCACGCGAAAGCGTGGTCTTTTGTCGTTGGAAGGCCCGGATCGTTACCCATGGCTATCTCCTGTCAAGGTGCCATGACAGGAGCCTTCGCGACTGCATCAATGCACGTCAAAGCATGTGGCGATGTACGAATGTGTGCTGCGCTTCACAGTGAAATTTACGAACTCTTTCATTGCCGTATCCGTGGAACGGCGTTTAATGTTCGCCATTGAGCCACCAACTATCGGTCCCCGCAGTACTCCCGCTTCTGTGCGTTGAACTACCCGGTGGAGCCCTGGCTCGGGTTCGCCACACCGGCCCCGGCCGTATCGTCGAAATAACAGTTAGTTACGTAACGGCAACAAAGGGGCGACACACTGATCTGGGCCCTGTGAGGTCCACTTGTCCGGCTTCGAAAGTCGAGGTCGGCTGTTAGACACCTGATGAGGGGAAGTATGAGCGAGAACCGCACCACCGGTGTGCGCCGTGGCGTCCGTGCCGCGGGCGTCGGCGCTGCCGCGGCCGCCGTGGCCTTGGGCCTGCTGTCGACCGGTGCCGCCAATGCCGACACCTTCGTGCCGTTGCCGGACGGCCAGAAGGTCAGCCCTGCTGGCGTGACCATCACCCGCACCCATGAGTCCGCGCTGATCTCGCCGTCGCTGTCCGCCAATGGCGCGGGTCGCGTCGTGTGGGTCTCGGGCACCGCGGTCGCCGAGGTCAACGAGACCCCCGAGGGCGAGGTCGGCCCGTGGAACGGCCCGACCGGCCGCCCCGGTTCCAACAATTCCTCCACCCACGGCGCCTCCCAGCTGAACACCGGCTACATCGTCGGTTGCCAGGTGAGCATCGCCGATGACGCGATCGGCGCCGGCCTGTCCGGTGGCCTGAGCACCGGCGGCGTGACCGCCGGCGGCTCGATCGGCGTGAACCTGGGCCCGGGCGAGGTCAAGTTCGTGCAGATCAGCTCGAAGGACATCCTGAAGGCCGGTACGTACGCGATCGATTACCAGGACGCGGAAATCGAGATCCAGGGCTGCGCCGGCTACGCGCAGGCTCGGGCCTACACCGTGGTCGAGATCATCGGCGACCACTACTCGAAGACCACCCTGTACGGCATGCCGTTCAGCATCGGCTGACGTCTTTCGATCCGGCACGAATCTTCTTCTCGCTTCGGCGAACTCAATCCTCGAGGGACAAATCCTATGATCAACCGTAAGTTCATGGCGAAGGTGGCGGGCGTCAGCGCTGCGGCCACCGTGGCCGTCGGCCTGTTCTCGACGGGCGCGGCCAATGCCGATACCTTCGTTCCGCTGCCGGGTGGCCACATCACCAAGACGCTGTCCGACGGCACCGTGGTCGACATCGCCCTGGTCGGCGAGTCGGCCAACATCAACCCGTCGCTGGGTTCCACCCCGGTCCACCGCAACGCGTGGGTTTCGGGTAGCGCTCAGGTCTCCGTCTCCGACGGCGGCTCCGGCAAGATCTTCCCCGGCTACACCGTGGGTTGCCAGGTCAACATCGCGGGCGGCGGCGTCTCCGGCGGCGGCGACCTCGGCAGCGACTGGGAGGGCAACGTCGACGCGGGCGTGACCTCCGGCGGCGAGCTCTCGCTCGGCCCCGGCCAGTCCAAGTCGTTCTACGTCCTCGACCTCGAAAAGGCCGACGACTTCGGTTCGGAGTCGCACGGTAAGTCGAACAAGTTCAAGGACGGCTCGGGCTCGGTGACCTGGTCCGACGAGACCATCGGCCTGACCGGCTGCGGCGGCTACGCGCAGGCGCGCGCCTTCGTCTCCGTCGAGGTCGAGACCGACAATGTCATCTCCTGGGTGACCCTGTGGGGCGCTCCGTTCAGCCTCGGCTGATCTGTTCGCATTCCGCACTCGAAACGGGCCGGTCGCTCTGCGACCGGCCCGTTTTGTGTGCGCGCACTCCGGTAGCGCTGGACATTACGAGTCAGTCTCACTATGTTGAAGCCGAATCGACCGCTCTTGCAGTCGAAGTCACTTGCGTTTTCGTTCGCCGATCGGCTGAGCTCGCGCCGATCCGGTGACAACAGCTTCTCGATCCACCTCCCGGCAGGGCGCATCTGTCCTGTTGCCAGCGGTGCATGTCCTGGTGACACACCCCAGCTGGGTCCGGGCGCAACACAGATATCGACCTCGATGGTCGAGGTCGGATTTGCGTATACCTCGAGGGGAAGAATGAGCGAGAACCGCACCAACCGCGGGCGTCGCGGCGCTTGGAGCGTAGGCGCCGCCGTGGCCGTGACGATCGGCCTGTTGTCTGCCGGTGCTGCCGATGCGGACACCGTCGTACCGTTGCCGGACGGCCAGAAGGCCGGCCCCGGTGTCACTTTGAGCCGGACCGGTGAGCGTGCCGTGGTCTCCCCGTCGCTGGCCGCCAACGGCGCTGGTCGCGTCGTGTGGGTATCGGGCAATGCCCGCGCCGATGTGCAGGTCACGCCGGAGGGCGAGGTCGGGCCGTACAACGGTCCGACGAACCGTTCCGGCTCCAATAATTCTTCGACGCATGGTGCGTCACAGCTGAATACGGGTTACATCGTCGGTTGCCAGGTGAGCATCGGCGACGAGGCGATCGCTGCCGGGCTGGCCGGTGGAGTATCGACCCTCGGCGCCTCGGCCGGTGGTGCGATCGGCCTTCACCTCGGCCCCGGGCAGGTCGCTTTCGTGCAGATCGATGCCAAGGACATTCTGAAGCCCGGCGTCTATTCGGTGGAGTACCAAGACGCGGAGATCGATATCCAAGGGTGCGCGGGCTACGCGCAGGCCCGGTCCTACTCGGTGGTCGAGATCATCGGCGACCATTACTCCAAGACCACGCTGTACGGCGCGCCGTTCAGCATCGGCTGATCATCGGCCGAATCGAAACTCTTTCTCGTTCACACGAATTCACCCTCGAGGGGTCACAGTGATGATCAACCGTAAGAGCATGGCGCGCGCAGCCGGATTCATGGCGACGGCGACTATGGCGTCGGGTTTGCTGTTCACGGGTGCGGCCGATGCCGACACCGTCGTTCCGCTGCCGGGTGGCCACATCACCAAGACGCTGTCCGACGGCACTGTCGTCGACATCAGCCTGGTCGGCGAGTCCGCCAACATCAATCCGTCCATGGGGTCCACTCCAGCGCATCGCAACGCCTGGGTTTCCGGTAGTGCGCAGGTCTCGGTCTCGGGTGACGGCGGTGGCAAGATCTTCCCCGGTTACACCGTGGGTTGCCAGGTCAATATCGCCGGTGGCGACGCGCTCGGAGACAGTGGAGCGGAGGTCGTGGAGGGCGTGGGCTTCGGCGAGGTGAACACCGGCGGTGAGCTCACCGTCGGCCCCGGCCAGGCGAAGTCCTTCTACGTCCTCGATCTCGAAATGCCCGACGACTACGGCAATGAATCCCACAAGACCCGCAATGCCTTCAAGGGCGGGTCGGGCTCGGTGACCTGGGCCGACGAGACCATCGGCCTGTCCGGCTGCGGTGGTTACGCCCAGGCTCGTTCGTTCGTGAGCGTCGAGGTGGAAACCGACAACGTCATCAGCTGGGTGACCCTCTGGGGTGCGCCGTTCAGCCTCGGCTGAGCAATCACCAGGTATGAACTCGGGTCCCGCTCACCTGGTGAGCGGGACCCGATGCGTTGTGGGAGTGCCGGATCAGTAGGTTTTCCTACCGTCGGTATCCGACGCCGGTTCGGCCAGGTAGCTGTGCTTGCCGTTCGAGCGGCTGTGCTGTTCGGCGAGCAGGTCTCGGATCTGGATGAGCAATTCGTTTTCGCTGAGTTTCTCGTCGGCGGCGGAGAAACGCTTCTTTGCCCTGGTCGCGGGCACCACCAAGACGAAGTAGAGGATCAGCGCGACCAGCACGAAGTTGATCGCCGCGGTGATGATCGGCCCGATCTCGATGAAGGTGGCCGGTTTGTCCGCGATGAGCTGGAAGCCGAGCCCCATCTCGTTCGATCCGCCGAACACCGCGAGCAGCGGATTGATGATCCCCGTGGTGAACGCGGTGACGATCGCGACGAACGCCGTGCCGATGACGACAGCGACCGCCAGGTCGACCACATTGCCGCGAAGTAGGAAATCCCTGAAACCTTTGAGCATTGCCGATGTCTCCTTCGTACAGGAGCCGGCCCGGGGCGCTGCGCTCCATATCGAATGTTGCGAAACGGTCTGCTTGGTTCCTATCTGATGCTAACGAGAGTTCGGGCAAATTTCTCGCGAACTTCCCCGTGGGCGACAGAGGTGGCGGTCAGTGGAAGACGACAGTCAGTGCCGTCCGCAGTGACGCGCCGGCGACGGCGGTGGCGTATTCGGTGTCCAGTGCGAGCAAGACCACCCGTTCCGCCCCGCGCCGATCGCCCGTCGCGGTGACGAGCACGACCGCGGCATCGGTGGCCAGCGTCCGCGCGGGTTTGCTCGCCCCGGGCCCGCCCGCGTCCTCGACCCCGACGACATCGACTCGATCGCCCGCCCGCAACACATCAGCCACCGCGGCATCGGCCAATCGAATCGGCACGATCCGCGCATCGGCGCTACCCGCGCCCGCGGCGGCCAGCCGTGGCCCGACGACGCGCAGATCGGTGAAGGTTTCCCCGGCATGCATGGCGCCGGTCAGTGTCGCGCCGAGCAGGGGAGCGGTATCGGTGACCGAACCTGTTGGCAATGAACGGGATTCGTGTTGATCGACGCGCAAATCATCGGCGGTGAGCAGCCGACCGGGTGCGAGATCGCGGGCCGCGACAACAACCGCGACCCTCGCCCCACCGGGATCGCCACGCACGAACAGCACCACGGCAGCCACGGCGAGAACAGCGGCGGCGATACGTCGGGCGAGTAGCGCGTCGGCCCAGGCCGGACGGTTACCGAGGGCGAAGCGCCAGGAACTGCCACGTCCCAGATCGGCGAGACTGCGAGTCATGGCGAAAGCGTAGGACCGCGGCACGGCGGTAAAGCCGCCGAAAGCCCCGCCTGTGGATAACTACGGGGCTGTGGACAACTGTGAAAAAATCAGCTGGCGGCGGCCGGAGTGGAGCTGGTGGACGCGCTCGACGACGAATCGCCGTTGCTGCTTGACCCGTTGGTGCTCGACCCGTTGCTGCCGCTCTCGGACGAGGTCTTCGCCGGTTCGCTCGCGGTGGACGCGCCGCCACGGCTGTCGGTGCGGTAGAAACCGCTGCCCTTGAACACGATGCCGACCGAGTTGAACAGCTTGCGCAGCTTCCCGGAGCACTGCGGGCATTCCGTCAGTGTGTCGTCGGAGAAGGACTGAACGATGTCGAAGCGGTTGTCACACTCGGTGCACGCATACGAATAAGTTGGCACAGGATCCTCCGCAAGTCTCTCGTCGATCTAGCACTCTACCGCCGACACTGCCAACGTCGCGAATCGCCGTTTCATTCCGGCGAAACGGGGAGGTCGCGGCCCAGCTGTTGCAGCCCGCCACCCGGGGTGAGTACCCAACCCATCCGCCGATCGTGCGGTTCCTCGGGAAGCCGGTCGACCAGCTCATTATCCCGTACAACGGCGATGAGGCGCACGTCAGCGCGGACAGCGCCGAGCGTCCGGTCGTAATACCCGGCACCACGCCCGAGCCGGACGCCGCGTCGATCCACCGCGAGGGCGGGAACCAGGATCGTTGTGGCTTCGGCCACCACGGCGGGTGCCAGCGTCTCGGTGGCCGGTTCGAGCAGGCCGTAGCGGGCCTTGCGCAGCGAATCCGCGCCCTCGTAGCGCGCCCAGCTCAGCGGACCGGGCTCGCCGGTCACCGGTAGCAACACTGTGGCGCCACGCGCGCGCAGCACGTCGAGCATGCGCAGATCGCCGGGTTCGCCGCGGATGGGCACGTAGGCGCACACGACATCATCGGGCCCGGCCAAGCGGGCTGCCGAGGAAGCGAGCGCGGCCGCGTCGACGGCGTGTTCGGTGGGCGCCACTTGTGCGCGAGTGGCCAGGATCTCGCCGCGCCACGCATATTTGGTGCGCTCACCGGGCATCTCCACAGCGACCACCATAGTCTGCACAGGCGCGCAGCGATCCGAAGTCTTTTGCGCACGGCCGGAGCGAAGGCGGAGGTACGCCTAAGCTCTTGCCGACGCCGGATCGTCGCGAGGAGGCGATCGGACGGCACTGAATGGATAGGGTATGCGCATGACAGACAAGACTTCCGGTTTCCGCACTGCGGTGGTACCCGCGGCCGGACTCGGGACGCGGTTTCTGCCTGCCACCAAGACGGTGCCCAAGGAGTTGCTGCCGGTGGTCGACACCCCCGGCATCGAGCTGGTCGCGGCCGAGGCCGCCGAATCCGGCGCCGACCGGCTGGTGATCGTCACCTCGCCGGGCAAGGACGGCGTTGTGGCCCACTTCGTCGAGGACCTGGTGTTGGAGAGCACCCTGGCCGAGCGCGGGAAGTTCGCGCTGCTGGAGAAGGTTCGCAAGGCCCCGGCGCTGCTCGACGTGACATCGGTCGTGCAGGAGGAGCCGCTCGGGCTCGGCCACGCGGTCGCCCAGGCCGAAGCCGTCCTCGACGACGACGAATTGGCCATCGCCGTCCTGCTGCCCGACGATCTGGTGCTGCCGTGTGGCGTGCTCGAGACGATGAGCCGGGTCCGTCGTGAGCGTGGCGGCTCCGTGCTGTGCGCCATCGACGTGCCGAAATCGCAGGTCAGCGCCTACGGTGTCTTCGACGTCGAGGAATGCGCCGACGGAGCCGAGACCGACGTGTTGCGCGTCAAGGGCATGGTCGAGAAGCCCGATCTCGCCGACGCGCCGTCGACCCTGGCCGCCGCCGGCCGCTATCTGCTCGACCGGGTGATCTTCGACGCACTGCGCCGGATCGAGCCGGGCGCGGGCGGGGAACTGCAGCTCACCGATGCCATCGCCCTGCTGATCGCCGAGGGCCACCCGGTACACGTGGTGGTCCACCGTGGGTCGCGCCACGACTTGGGCAACCCGGGCGGTTATCTTCGAGCTGCTGTGGATTTCGCCCTCGAGCGGGACGAATACGGCCCGCAGCTGCGCGAGTGGCTGAAGTTCCGGCTCAGTCCGGAGTGGGATCCACAGTCGCCCGTCGCCTAAACGCGGTCAGGTACACCGCCATAGATTCAGGAGCTCGATGCGCTCGGTTGAGGATCAGCTGATCAAGGTCACCGCGGCTGCGGTCGCACCCCGGCCGGTCCGGGTGGCGATTTCCGAAGCCCAGGGTTTGCTGTGCGCGGAAGACGTCGTCACCGAACGGCCGCTGCCCGGCTTCGATCAGGCCGCCATCGACGGGTACGCGGTGCGCAGCGTCGATGTCACCGCCGCGGGCACCGATGTGCGCGACGAGGAGGGTGAGCTGATCGACCTCACCCTGCCGGTGGTCGGCGAGGTGGTGGCCGGTTCACGCCAGCCCATCCGATTGCAGCCGCGCCAGACCGTCCGGGTCGATACCGGCGCGCCGCTGCCGACCCTGGCCGACGCGGTGCTGCCGGTGGAGTTCACCGACGGTGGGCGGGCCAGGATCAAGGTTTTCGAGCCGGTTCGCTCGGGCGACTACGTCCGCCGCATCGGTGACGACGTGCAGCCCGGTGACGTGGCGGTCCGGGCGGGCACGATCATCGGCGCGGCCCAGGTGGGCCTGCTCGCCGCGGTCGGCCAGGACAAGGTGCTGGTGCATCCGCGCCCGCGCCTTTCGGTGATCTCCATCGGTGGCGAGCTGATCGACATCGACCGCACGCCCGGTCCCGGCCAGGTCTACGACGTGAACTCCTATGCCCTGGCGGCGGCCGCGCGCGACGCGGGCGCCGATGTGAACCGGGTCGGCATCGTCAGCGCCGATCCGCGCCGACTGCGTGACGTGGTCGAAGGCCAGCTCGTGCGCTCGGAGGTCGTGGTGATCGCGGGTGCCGTCGGCGGCTGGGCCTCGGATCAGGTGCGCGAGGCGCTCGACGGCCTCGGCGAACTCGAGGTCGACCGGGTGGCGATGCACCCGGGTTCCGTGCAGGGTTTCGGCCGGCTCGGGCGCGACGAGGTGCCCACCTTCCTGCTGCCCGCGAATCCGGTGAGCGCCTTGGTGGTGTTCGAGGTGATGGTCCGTCCGCTGATCCGGATCGCGCTCGGCCGCCGTCAGCCGATGCGTCGAATCGTGAGCGCGCGCACCATCACTCCCATCACCTCGATGCCGGGCCGCAAGGGTTACCTGCGCGCGCAACTGCTGCGCGACGAGACGACCGGCGACTACCTGGTGCAGCCGCTCGGCAACGGCAACGCGGGCTCCTCGCATCTGCTGGTGTCCCTCGCCGAGGCCAACAGCCTGATCGTGGTGGAACCCGACGACACCGATTTCCGCACCGGTGACGAAGTGCAAGTCGCGTTCTTGGCGCAGCGCGGCTGAAAAATGGAATCCATGAACGTATTCCGGGCCGGACAGCATCCCGGCTGGCCCGCCCGGCTCGGTCCGGTAATGGTGGCGGGCGGCAAGGTGACCTTGCGACCGGTGCGTTTTCGTGATGCCGCCGCGTGGAGCCGGATCCGGCTGCGCGACCGCGACCACCTCGAGCGCTGGGAACCGACCGGGCGCGGCAGTTGGGAGGCGCGCAATCACGCGTCGAACTGGCCGTCGCTGTGGACGAGTCTGAAGGCCGAGGCCCGGCGCGGGGCGATGATCCCGCTGGTCATCGAGGTCGACGGGCAGTTCAGCGGTCAGTTGACCATCGGCAACGTCGTTCGTGGTGCGCTGCGCTCGGGCTGGATCGGGTACTGGGTGGCCAAGGATCTCGGCGGTCAGGGGGTGGCGACCGCCGCGCTCGCGCTCGGCCTCGACCACTGCTTCGGCCCGGTCGGCCTGCATCGCGTCGAGGCGACCGTGCGGCCGGAAAATCTTGCCAGCCAGGCGGTTCTGCGCAATGTCGGCTTCCGGGAAGAGGGCCTGCTGCGCCGCTACCTCGATGTCGACGGTGCGTGGCGTGATCACCTACTGGTCGGTCTGACAGTTGAAGAGGTTATGGGCACTGTGGTAGATCGCCTGGTCAGGGAGGGTCGAGCGGCGCTGCCGTGAAATTTCTGTTACTCATGTGGCAGGTGTGCACGGCGCGCCTGCCACACGGGCGCGTCTGCCCGAATTAACCTACGGACGTCAGTGGTGCGTCCACAGAGAAACAACACGTAGGTGGGGACGGGAGGTGATGACCGCGATGCCGAATTCGATCCTGTGGATCGGACTGGTGGTGCTGTGGGTCTTCGTCCTGTTCCCGATCCTGGCGGACCGGCATCCCCGGATCCGCCGCACCACCGATGCCGCGCTCGCCACACGCGTGCTGCACCGTGGCGGGGCCGAACGACGGATCCGCATCGGCGCGGCGGGCGGTCACGAGAGTGACCCCGATTACCGACCTCGTGTGCTTCGCAAGCGCTCCCACCGAACTGATTCGGAGGATCGGATGACGACCGAAGAGCCCGTCACCGAAGATGACGACGAAAAGTTGACCCCCGCAGTCGAACTCGAGGCCGCCGAAGCCGAGGTGGACCCCGACGACCTCGGAGAGCCCACCGCGACAGCCGATCCCGACGACGACGAAACAGAAGATGCTGCGGCGCAGCCGGTCTCGGCGGAAGCCGACGAGGACCCACCCGTCGCCGCGCGCATCCCACCCGCGCCGCCGGCCCGACTCGACGACCTCGTCGTCGAGGACGCCGAATTCGACGATGACGACGACTTCACCCCGTCGCGCCGCGGTCGCGGCGGCTACGACCCCGAGGCCGACGCGATCGCTCGCGCCGCCCGCTACAGCTTTCGCCAGCGCGCGGTCATGGGCCTGATCGTCGGCCTGATCCTGTTCGCCGCGTTCGGACTGCTGCTCAACTCGATGTTCTGGTGGGCGTGCGGGCTGTCGGCGGCGGTGCTCACGGGCTATCTCGCCTACCTGCGTAAGCAGGTCCACCTGGAGGAGGAGATCCGCCGCAGGCGCGCGGCTCGCCTCACTCGTGGCAAGCGTCAGGAAGCCGCTGAAGCCACTCCGGAGGCGGCTACCACCCGGCGCACGATGGACCGCGACACCGCACGCGCCCTGCGCCGCCGCTCCACCCTCCTCGACACCGACGACGAGGACCCGAGGTTCGAGTTCCTCGAAATCTTCGATCCGGCCACTTCTCGCGCACTCCGCAACCGGGTCGAAGACCTCGGTCAAGCCGTCGGCGAGTAACTGGTGCAATCACGCAAATCAGCAGGTCAGAGTACCGATTCGGTATCCGGGCGCAACCCCTGATACAGTGTCACAGCGCGGTTCGCCAGAGCCGCACGGGGCTATAGCGCAGTTGGTAGCGCGTCTCGTTCGCATCGAGAAGGTCAGGGGTTCGATTCCCCTTAGCTCCACAGTATGTGCAGGTCAGGCCGGGTTCCGAGAATTACTTCGGGCTCGGCCTGACCTATTTCTCGTAGTAAGTCCCCACTAATACTCGCGACCGCATCCCCACTTTGCGAACTCTAAAGTCCGGCGTACCGCACCGCACCTGACCAGCACGGCGGTGTCGGTCGGTCGGTCGGTCGTGGCAGCATGCTCGGTGAGGTCGGTGCCGATCCCTCCAGGCATCGGATGGCAAGAACTCAGGTTCCCGGACACTGTCCGGGCACCTGATCCTCAACGACGATGCGTTCCAGTGCCGATTCCTTCGCGCGGCTGGTCAGTAGGCCCAGTTCGCGCCGGTGCCCCGGTACTGCTCAACAGAGATCGGCTCCACACCAGGCTTCAGATGGTCGAGGTAGAGAGTTGCGTGCAGGTGGTCGACTTCGTGTGCGACCAGGCGTGCGACTCCGCGGTCGAACACTGCAATTCGGGTGTTGCCGTCGATGTCGGTGTGCTCGACGTGGATTGTCAACGGGCGCGGCACCCGTCCGCGCAAGTCGAAGAAACTTAGGCATCCCTCGTACTGTTCGTCTTCGCCGCCGCCGGTTTCCACGATGCGTGGATTGAACAGGGTGATGGTGTCCCCGTTGGGAGTTCGGACGATCGCCGCGGCCCTGCTGATGCCGATCTGCGGGGCGGCTATGCCCATCCCCTTGCCGAATACGTGAGCTTGGGCGACACGTTGAGCTGCCGAATTCAATTCAGCGATGACACGGCGTGCGTCTTCGGCCTCGGCGGGCAGATCGAACGGGCGTGCGACCTCACGCAGGATCTCGTCACCTTCCTGCGCGATGCCCAGACCGGCCATCACCCTGCTCGGCGGAGTGCGCTCGTCGTCGCTACGTCCCCGGAAGTCCCACTCGAGGCGGTAGCGGGCATGCAGTGGCGGATGGTCGGTGGACCAGGAGTACATGGCTCGTCCCGGTTCGGCCTGGTGGGTGATGGGTGTGCGGAACGGCTGCCCTTCGGCAGTCATCGAGGTCTCGAGTCCCCAGACCGACGGTTCGAGCTCGGCCGGGAAATCCAGCCGGACCGAGAGGCGATTGGTGGGCAGACGGACCGCGCGCTGGAACCAGTTGCCCCAGTGGGCCGCCGAGACGGTGTATTCGTAGTCGATCCAGCAGGCTTGGCCAGGGTAGAGCGGGAAGTGGCGTCCACTGTCGGGTTCGCTGAACATCAGCCAGACTTCTTTGAACGCGTCGCGGTCGTGGTGGGCAGTCCACGTCATCGGCTCGGTTCTGTTTTCGCCGTACCAGGCGTGCAGGTCGATCTCTTCCCAGGTCAGCGGGTTTTCCTGATAGAGGTGGTTGGACCGTTCAGGGTCGCCCGGGTAACGGTCTACTGAGATCCGGATCAGGTAACGGGTGATGGGTTCGGACCCATCATTGATCAGCCGCCGCCGCTGGCGCAGTCGGTAGTTGAGGCCGTCGAACGACAAACTCGCATCATCGTGATCAACGACGAGCGACCCCGCCGAGTCGCGCGATTCGACAGCTACGGGCGACCGGACAGTGCCGGGTCGAGCGGCGATGAACTCGGCGAACGCAGCCCGCAGCGCACCACCGGCTTGGAGGATCGATTCGGCGCGCGCGGCGAACGCCTCCGAGGGCTTCTCGGTGCCGGACTCGATCTTGGACACATAGGGACGGCTGTAGCCCAATTTGGCCGCCAGCGCACGCAGCGACAGCCCTCGGACATCACGCCACCGGCGCAACTCGAGCGCGAAGACGTTGACCTGCGTGTTCGCGGGTTCATTGGCGGGTGAAGTTCCGGCCGGGGTCACTGTCAGGCGCTCCTGTTCGCGGGGGTGTGCGTGTGCGTGCGTACCCCGTGAGTATGAGCCCACTCTGTCGAAACACCCTGCACCCGTGGCGGAATTGGACGCACTCCGACACTGCGATCACATCCCGCTTCGACGGTCACAGCGGGAGACCGCTGATGCCGGAACGGCCAGCCTCGCGTGGCACGACCAGACAGGTGCGCTCACATGACTCCACTTCCCATCTCGGTACAGACCTCGCCATATCTGACGCGCGTCGATCCCGGTACACCGTCACCGGTGAGGTACTTCTCCGACACGTTCGGCCCTACCACCCCCGTCAACGAGACTCCAACCGAGGGCGCGGTGTTCGGGATCGTCGGCCTGGACCGCCACATCGACTGGCACACCGATCCCCGCATGCTCGAACTGCTGGTCGCCTGCGCGCGCGAACCCCGCGACGCCGCGGAGCTCGTGCAGCGGTTCGGTGCGACCCTGGTGGCCGAAGCCGCAGCGCGCCAATGGCTTCAACCACCAGAGGAGCTGTGCCAGGACTACCGGCTCGTCTCAGGGGAGATCGAAGTCACCGCCCACTGCAACTGGGGGTGCCGCAGCTGCCCGGTAGCGGTCGATCCCAAGCCACGCCGAACGATGCCGATGAAGATGTTCATCGATATCGTGGACAAGCTGGTCGACCACGGCTCGATCGACTACGTGACCTTCCAGTTCTTCAACGAACCCACCCTCGACCGCTACTTCGCTGACCGCATCGACGTGTTGGCCCGACACGGGATGCCGTTGGCGCTCTACACCAATGCCTCCGCGCTAACCCCAGACAAGATCGAGACCCTGCGCCGTTCCGGAGTGCTGCGCACGATGGTGGTCAACCTGCCCAGCGACGATCCGGCCGAGTTCGCCGACCTGACCGGCTCGGCCAGCTACACCCACAGCACACGAAACGTCGAAGCCGCACTGGCGGCCGATCTTCCAGTGCAGATCGGCGTCAACGGCGTCGGCGAGCGGGGCACCCGCAATTTCGACGAGGTGCGCCGCCGCTTCGGGCCGCTCGGCGCGGAGGTGACCGCGAACCTGATGTGCGACCGGGCCGGTGACGTCGGCGGGGAGTTCGCGCAGAACCTGCGCATCGAGGGCCCACTGACCGGCTGCGGCTACCCGA
>NZ_BDBR01000018.1 GCF_001613085.1 Nocardia salmonicida NBRC 13393 | reverse complement strand
CCTGCCGCCGCGACCTCCAACGCCCACCGCGCCTCGTCCTGACCGACCACATCACTGAGGTCACCGCACGGCGTCTGCGCTCCCGGCACCACACCGTCGGGTTCGAGTAGCTTGCCCTCCCCGCGCAGCCAAGCCACCACCGCCCGCAGGCTCGTCGCCCCGAGTACCTCGATCCCTTCGACCAACCCCGCTTCCGCCACTGCCTCGGCAGGCACGACAACCGTGGGCAGCCCGGCTGCCCGCGCCGCGATCACCGCGGGCAGCACCCCACGCACCCGACGAACCCGCCCGTCCAGCGCCAACTCCCCCAGCAGCACCGTCTTCACCAGCCGATCACCGGGCACGGCACCGGAGGCATCGAGCACGGAAACGGCCAGTGCGAGGTCGTAAACACTGCCCACCTTCGGCAGCGTCGCGGGCGAGAGCGCCAGGATCACGCGACCGTCCGGCCACTTCTCCCCCGTATTCGCCACCGCCGAACGCACCCGATTGCGTGATTCCTGCAGCGCGGTATCGGGCAGACCGACGAGATTCACCGAGGGCAGACCCTGACCGATATCGGCCTCGATCTCCACCAATTGTCCGTCGACCCCGGTCACCGCCACCGACAACGCCCGCCCGAGTGCCATCAGAAGGCCGCGGTGAGGTGATCGATGACCGGCCCGCGCCCGCGCGCGACCAGCACCGAGACGACGTCGAAGCGAATCCGGCGCCACGGCCCGTCCTGCTCGGCCAGCCACAACAGCGCCAGCCGCCGGATCCGCTGCTGCTTGCTGAAGGTGACCGCCTCGGCGGGAGTACCGAACCCCAGCCCCGACCTCGTCTTCACCTCGACGAAGACGGTGACCGACGGGTCCTGGACGATCAGATCCAGCTCACCGTATCGACACCGCCAATTGCGGGCGACGATCTCCATCCCGGTCTCGCAGAGATAGTTCGCCGCCAGCTTCTCCCCGTATGCGCCGAGCGCCTGTTTGTGTGCCATGAGCGAAAGCATGGCCACAAGCCCTCGCGAGGCTGACCCCGCGAGCTGGGCAAACAGAAAACCTGTGGATAACCGCGCCCCTGTGGACAACTACTCCGGCAGGCGCAGGTCCGGCTTCTCCAGCTCCTCGATGTTCACGTCCTTGAACGTGATCACCCGAACGTGCTTGACGAACCTGGCCGGGCGGTACATATCCCACACCCACGCATCGCTCATCCGCACTTCGAAATACACCTCGCCGTCGGCGTTCTGCGGTCGCAGTTCGACAGAATTGGCCAGGTAGAAGCGCCGTTCGGTCTCCACCACGTACGAGAACTGGCCGACGATGTCCTTGTACTCGCGGTACAACGACAGTTCCATCTCGGTTTCGTACTTCTCGAGGTCCTCAGCACTCATCGGGTGGGACGTCCTCCTGCTAGCAGCGCCGCGTTCATTGCTGACATCATCGCGCATGTGCGGCCCGAGTAGCCACTCGGCTACCTCCGGGCACCTCGAGCTCGCGCACATTCCGCCAGGAACGACGGTGTTCGGTGCTCGGTCCGAGCTGCCGCAGGGCCGCGGTGTGCTCGGGCGTGTTGTAGCCCTTGTGCGCGGCAAAACCGTAGCCGGGCAGCTGTGCGTCGAGCTCGACCATCATCCGGTCCCTGGTCACTTTCGCCAGGATGCTCGCGGCCGCGATGCAGGCCGCGGTGCCGTCACCGCCGATCACCGGTAGCGACGGAGCGGGCAGGCCGGGGACCTTGAATCCGTCGGTCAGGATGTAGCCGGGAGTGCGTTCGAGGCCGACGACGGCTCGGCGCATGCCCTCGATATTGGCCACGTGGATGCCGATCGAGTCGATTTCCCACGCGGGCACCACGACGACGCTCCAGGACAGCGACAATCTCTGAACCACTGGGAACAGCTCCTCACGAGCCGCCTCCGTGAGTTTCTTCGAGTCGTCGAGCCCGGCCAGCTTGTCATAGGCCTTGGGCGCCAGCAGGCACGCGGCGACCACCAACGGGCCCGCGCAGGGTCCGCGCCCCGCCTCGTCGACACCTGCCACCGGCGCGAGGCCACCACGCACGAGCGCCGCCTCTAGCGTGCGTAGTCCGCTCGCCCGGCGCATCACCATTCGCGGCGGCCAACTGGTCCGATCCTGCCCCACAGTTCGATTGTCCCGTCGCGTCAGTTCCGCTGGGCGTCGCGGGTACGCACTCGACCCGCGACGCCCGTCCTCACCGTGTCAGTTCTCTTGTGCGTTCTGGGTCTTGACCGGACCTATTCGGTTCGGCGGCCAGATCTTGAACACCGTCTTACCTCGGACGTTGTCCACCGGCACCGTGCCCTGCAGATCGTCGCTGACGTGGGCGCGCGAATCAGCCGACTCGTTGCGGTTGTCGCCCATCACCCACAGATTGCCCTCCGGCACCTTCACGGGGCCGAACACCCGACCCGCCGGGTACACGGCGTTGGGACGGTCGGTGTACCAGGGGTAATCCTTTTTGATGTACGGCTCGTCGAGCGGTTTGCCGTCGACCATGACGCGGCCTTGCGGATCGCAGCACTGCACGGTCTGCCCGCCGACCGCGATGACCCGCTTGACCAGATCGTTCTCGTCCGGCGGCACCAGCCCGAAGTAAGACAGGAAGTTCTGCAGTCCGCGCACGACGGAGTTATCTGAGCGCACCGACTTGTAGTGCCCGTTCCACGACGGCGGTCCGACGAAGACCACCACCTCGCCCGGCTCGGGTTCGGAGCCGTAGTAGCTGATCTTCTGGACGTAGATGCGATCACCGATCAGCAGCGTGTTCTCCATCGACTGCGAGGGGATCACATACGGCCGACCGACGAAAGTCACCATGAGCGCGGCGATCACAGCCGCGATCACGACCAGTATCGGCAGCTCCTGCCAAAACGGGCGCTGCTTCTTGTCGTCGCGCTTTTTTCTGCGCCGTCCACCTTCGTCACCCGAATCGGACACCGACACCGACCCACTTTCGTCTGCCACGCCGAACAGAGTAGCCCGGCACCCTGACGTGAGTCGGGTACCGGGCTACCTGAAGAATTCTGGTACTGCGAAGTGCTACTGCGAGATCAGCGCTTTTCCTTGATCTTGGCAGCCTTACCGCGCAGATCGCGCAGGTAGTACAGCTTGGCGCGACGCACGTCACCGCGGGTCACGACATCGATGTGGTCGATGTTGGGGCTGTGCACGGGGAAGGTGCGCTCGACACCGACGCCGAAGGACACCTTGCGGACCGTGAAGGTCTCGCCGATGCCGCCGCCATGACGCCGGATCACGACGCCCTTGAAGACCTGGATGCGCTCCTTCGAGCCTTCGATGACCTTCACGTGCACGTTCAGGGTGTCGCCCGGACGGAAGTTGGGGACATCGCTACGCAGCGACTTCTCGTCGACGAAATCAAGGGTGTTCATTTTCCACCTTTTCGGATTCTTTGCGTGAACAGAGGAACCTGGCGGCACTCACGCGCTCGACCGGTTCATGCTCAGAACAGGAGTGCTCTCGGACATGACTCGCCCAAGGCAACCTGCTCATTGTGCCAGACCGGATAGCAGCGATCGAAATCGGGCCTCACTGCTCGTCGGCGTGGTCGGCTCTGTCGGCGTGGTCGGTTCGGCGACGTGGCAGCAGGTGCGGGTGCGGCGCCGGGGCCGACGGCGCCGGGACGACGGTACGCGCCAACTCCACCTCGGCGGCCTTGCGGGCGTGCTCGACGTCGGGCTTGCCAGCGATCAGGTCCTGGATGAAGATCTTCGCGCGGATGACCGGGCGGCGATACCGCCGTTCCCGTTCGATCGCCCGGTTCATGGTCTTGGGCCGGTGCCCGTAGCGCCAACGCGCCCACGGCGCACCCGGCCTGCTCAACCGCACCGCGCCGATCAGCAGCAGCGGGGTGAAGAACATGCCGAACAGCCCGGTCCAGATCTTGCCCTTGCCGATCACCACCCCGGCGAGCAACAGATTCACCGCGATCGTGATAGCCACGCCGACCCGCACCCCGATACCGCTAGATGCCCGGAAGTCGTCGTAGTCCAGAAACGTCGCCGGTTGCACACCGAGCAACAGCAGACCGGTCACCGCGAGCGCGACGAATACGGCGTCCACCGAGGTGCGGCCCTGTTCGGACCAGTAGACGTCACGCAGATAGAAGATCAGCGCGAATTCGTCGAGCACCAGTGCGGCACCGATCCCGAACACGGCGGCCAGCACGCTCGAGGTGACCTGGGTGGAGTCCTCGGCGGTGGCGATCAGCCCGATGCCGGACAGCAGCACGGTGATCACACCGAACACCATGTGATGGATGTGGGTGTCGCCGGCTTTCACATTGCCCGGCCACCAGCGCACCTGCGCCCGGATCATCCGCACGCTGACCCGGATCACCACGAAGCCGAGGATGAACCCCAGCAGGAAACAGAGCAGGGGCAGGCGGCCGTGCGCGATCACCTCGTCCTCGAGCCACCGTCGCATGCCGCCCGCCCTGTCTTCGAGTTCCTACCTACTTGTTGCCGAAGCCTGCCGCGCGCAGCGCGTCGGCCATCGATCCGGTCGGTGCGGCGGCCTGCTTGCGCTGGTTGCCACCGCCGTTGCCCTGCCTGGCCTGTCCCTGATTACGGGCAGGAGCAGGACCACGCCCGCCTTGCTGCCCACGACCCTGACCGCGCGGCGCACCGCCACCACGATTGTCCCCCTGCGCGGGCTTGCCCGGCTCGTCATCGAGACGCAAGGTGAGTCCGATCCGCTGACGCGCGACATCGACCTCGAGGACCTTCACCTTCACCACGTCGCCGGACTTCACCACTTCGCGCGGATCCTTGACGAAGGTGTGCGACAGCGCCGACACGTGCACGAGCCCGTCCTGATGGACGCCGACATCGACGAACGCGCCGAACGCGGCCACATTCGTCACGACGCCTTCGAGCACCATCCCGGGCTTCAGGTCGGCGACTTTCTCGATGCCCGCGGCGAATTCGGCGGTCTTGAATTCCGGACGCGGGTCGAGGCCCGGCTTCTCCAGCTCGGCGATGATGTCGCTGACGGTGGGCACACCGAACTTCTCGTCGGTGAAGTCGCCGGGCTTCAGCGCACGCAGGGTGCTGGTGTTGCCGATGACCTCGGCCATCTCCCGGCCGGTGTGCTCGAGAATGCGGCGCACCACCGGGTAGGCCTCCGGGTGCACGGCGGAGGTGTCCAGCGGGTCGACGCCGCCGCGGATGCGCAGGAAGCCCGCGCACTGTTCGAAAGCCTTCGGCCCCAGGCGCGGAACCTCGAGCAGAGCCTTGCGGCTGTTGAAGGGCCCGTTCTGATCACGGTGGGCCACAATGCTTTCCGCCACCGACGAGGAAACGCCCGACACGCGCGAGAGCAGCGGCACCGAGGCCGTGTTCACGTCGACACCGACCGCGTTCACCGCGTCTTCGACGACCGCGCCCAGCGAGCGCGCCAGCAGCGTCTCGGACACGTCGTGCTGGTACTGGCCGACGCCGATCGACTTGGGATCGATCTTCACCAGTTCGGCGAGCGGGTCCTGCAGACGCCGGGCGATGGAGACCGCGCCGCGCAGCGACACGTCCATGTCGGGCAGTTCGGCCGAGGCGTAGGCCGAGGCGGAGTACACCGAGGCGCCCGCCTCCGACACCACGATCTTGGTCGGCTTGTTCTCCGGGATCCGCGAGATCAGTTCCACCGCAAGCGCATCGGTCTCACGGGAGGCGGTGCCGTTGCCGATCGCGATGAGCTCCACGCCGAAGCGGGCGACGAGCGCGGCCAGCACCGCCAGCGACTTCTCGGTCTGCCCCTGCGGCTTGTGCGGGTAGATGACCTCGGTCGCGACGGCCTTACCGGTGGCGTCGACGACGGCGACCTTCACGCCGGTGCGGTAGCCCGGGTCGAGGCCCATGGTAGTGCGGGTGCCCGCGGGCGCGGCGAGCAGCAGGTCGCGCAGATTGGCGGCGAACACGTCGACCGCGTCCTTCTCCGCCGCCTGACGCAACCGCATCCTGGTGTCGATCCCCAGACTCACCTGCAGTTTGGTGCGCCAGGCCCAGCGGACGGTGTCGAGCAGCCAGGAATCAGCCGGGCGGCCCTTGTCGGCGATGCCGAAGGCGACCGCGATGCGGCCCTCGTAGATCGTGCGCTCGCCGGGCGCGGGCTCGTCGATGTCAGCTTCGAGATGCAGCGTGAGCATCTCCTCCTTCTCCCCGCGCAGCAGCGCCAGGATCCGGTGCGAGGGCAGTTTGTGGAAGGGCTCGCTGAACTCGAAGTAGTCGGAGAACTTGGCCCCGGCCTCCTCTTTGCCCGCCCGCACCGTCGAGGTGACCTGGCCGCGATTCCACATCAGCTCGCGCAGCTCACCGACCAGGTCGGCGTCTTCGGCGAAGCGTTCGACCAGGATCGAGCGGGCACCGTCGAGCTGTTCGGCGGTGTAGGTGGCCGGATCGGTGCTCGGGTCGCCGATCAGCGCGTCGGCCACCGGCTCGTGTCCGGCTTCGCGCGCGATCTGAGCCTTGGTGCGGCGCTTGGGTTTGTAGGGCAGGTAGATGTCTTCCAGACGCGCCTTGGTCTCGGCGAGCATGAGCTGCGAGTGCAAAGCGGGATCGAGTTTGCCCTGGCCGCGAATGGATTCGATGATCGCGCCGCGGCGCTCGTCGAGCTCACGCAGATAGCCGAGTCGTTCCTCGAGCTGGCGCAACTGGGCATCGTCGAGCCCGTCGGTGACCTCCTTGCGGTACCGCGCGATGAACGGAACCGTCGAACCGCCGTCGAGCAGTTCGACGGCGGCGCGGACCTGGGTCTCGCGCACCCCCAGTTCATCGGCGATCCGCCTGCCTACGCTGGCGATGGTGGTCGTGCTGTCGGCGATCTCAGGCGCTGTCGTCACAGCCGCAGAGACTACAGCTCATGACCGACACCCCGCTGGCACCCAGGTCAGCGGATTGCCGTCACTGCCCACTGCCAGAACGCATCGAGTGAGGGGTAGGCATCACCGACTTGCTCGATCTGGCCGTTGGTCAACACCCAGCGCGAGCGTGCGTGATGGATCGAATCGTGGTGCGCCGCAGCCACTCAGCCGAGGATCTCCCTGGCTTGTTCGCGCATCTCGGCCTTGCGGACCTTGCCGGTGACCGTCATCGGGAACTCGTCGACCACATGCACGTAGCGCGGGATCTTGTAGTGGGCGAGGCGCCCGGTGCAGAAGGCTCGCACGGCGGCGGCATCGAGGACTTCCGCGCCCTCGCGCAGGCGGATCCAGACCATGAGTTCCTCCCCGTATCTGTCGTCGGGGACGCCGATGACCTGGGCGTCGACGATGTCGGGATGGGTGTAGAGGAACTCCTCGATCTCGCGGGGGTAGACGTTCTCACCACCGCGGATGACCATGTCCTTGATCCGGCCGGTGACCGAGAGGTAGCCGTCGTCGTCCATGACGCCGATGTCGCCGGTGTGCATCCAGCGGGCGGCGTCGATCGCCTCGGCGGTCTTGTCGGGCTGGTCCCAGTAGCCGAGCATCACCGAGTAGCCGCGGGTGCACAGTTCACCCGGTTCGCCGCGTGGCACGGTGCGCCCGGTCGCCGGGTCGACCACCTTGACCTCGAGGTGTGGGCCGACCCGGCCGACGGTGGCGGTGCGGCGGTCGATGCTGTCGTCGCGACGGGTCTGCGTGGAGACCGGCGAGGTCTCGGTCATTCCATAGCAGATCGCAACCTCGGCCATGCCGAGCCGGTCGATCACTCGTTTCATCACTTCCACCGGGCACGGGGAGCCCGCCATGATGCCGGTGCGCAGGCTGGACAGCTCCGGTGCGGCGCCGCTGTCGAGTTCGGACAGCATCGCGATGAACATCGTCGGCACACCGTAGAGCGAGGTGCAGCGTTCGGCGGCGACGGCGGCCAGCGTCGCGGCCGGATCGAACGACGGCGCCGGAATCACCACGGCCGCACCGTGCGAGGTGACCGCGAGATTGCCCATCACCATGCCGAAGCAGTGGTAGTACGGAACCGGGATGCAAACGCGGTCGGCTTCGGTGTATCCGCACAGCTCGCCCACGAAGAACCCGTTGTTGAGGATGTTGTGGTGGCTCAATGTCGCGCCCTTCGGGAAACCCGTTGTTCCCGAGGTGTATTGGATATTGATCGGATCGTCGGCCGACAGCGTCTCGGCGATCGCGGCCAACCGTTCGGCGTCGGGCACCGTCTCGACTACCTGCCGCCACTGCTCGGTGCCCAGGATCAGCACCTGCTCCAGGGCGGGACAGTTCGGCCGGACCTGCTCGATCATCGCGACATAGTCCGAGGTCTTGAACTCCGGTGCGGCGATCAGCAGGCACACCCCGGCCTGGTTGAGGACGTAGTCCAGTTCGCTGGTGCGGTAGGCGGGATTGATATTGACCAGGATCGCGCCGATCTTCGCCGTGGCGTACTGCACGAGCAGCCATTCCGCGCAGTTGGGCGCCCAGATCCCGACCCGGTCACCAGGGCCGATGCCGCGCGCGGTGAGACCGGTCGCGACGGCATCGACAGCGATGCCCAGCTCGCGGTAAGTCCAGCGGCGTCCCGTCGGACAGTCGATGAGCGCCTCGCGCGTCGGGTGGGCCGCGACGGTGCGGTCGAGGTTCGCGCCGATGGTGTCACCGAGCAGCGGAGTATCGGCCGGACCACAGGTGTAACTGAGTTCGGACATCAGCGAATCTCCTTGCCACGCAGCAGGAATCGCTGCACTTTGCCGCTCGGCGTCTTGGGCAGACTGTCCACGAAGTGGACTTTCCTCGGATAGGCGTGGGCGGCGAACTCGTCCTTGACGAGTTGCTGCAGTTCGGCGGTCAGCTCGGCGCTGCCCTCGGTACCGGTGCGGGTCACCACGAAGGCCTCCAGTACCTCGCCGCGCAGTTCGTCGGGCATCCCGACGACGGCGGCCTCGGCGACCTGGTCGTGCAGGACCAGCACGCTCTCGACCTCGAACGGGCCGATCCGGTAGCCGGCCATGATGATCACGTCGTCGTCGCGGGCGCTGAAGTGGAAGCAGCCATCGGCGTCGCGGGCGCCGACGTCACCGGTCAGATACCAGCGTCCGTCGGCGCTGAATCGGGTAGCGGTGCGTTCCGGATCATCGAGGTAGCCGAGGAACCAGAGCAGCGGGCTGTGGTCGGTATCGATGGCGACCCGGCCGAACTCGCCGGGGGCCGCCTCGACGTCGGCGTCTTCGGCCAGGACCGCACAGGACCACCCGGGCAGCTGCCGGCCCATCGAACCGAGCGGGGCGGCGGCATCGAGGGCGGGGTGCCACGCGTGACAGATGACCATGCCGTGCTCGGTCTGGCCGTAGTGATCGCGCACCGCCACACCGAGGGTCCGCTGCGACCACGCCACCACGTCCGGGGTCAACGGCTCGCCTGCCGACGACGCTCTGCGCAGGGCGAATCCGTCCGGAGCCGGATCGCTGTCGGCGCGCAACGCCCGGTAGACGGTCGGCGCCGCCGCGAAGTTGGTGACGCCGAAGCGTCGCAGCACGTCCCAGGTGAGCGACGCCGAGAAGCCCGCGTGCAGCAGCAGGCTGCGCGCGCCGGTGGCCAGCGGTCCCAGGATCGCGTAGTAGAGGCCGTACGCCCAGCCCGGGTCGGCCGCGTTCCAGAAGACGTCCTCGGGACGCACGTCGAGGGCGAATTCCTGGTAGGCGTGAAACGATGCCAGCGCGCGGACCGGGATCGGTACGCCCTTGGGGGTTCCGGTGGTGCCGCTGGTGAACAACTGGACCAGCAGACCGTCGCCGCCGACCGCCACCGGCCTCGCGCGCGGATCGTCGGACCGGTGCTGGGCGAGCAGCTCATCGAACAGCAGCGCGCCGGGGATCTCGGCGTCGCCGACGATAATCGTCCGGTAGTCGGTCGTGGCGAGCTTCGGCGCCTGGTCGGCGTCGGCGACAACGACCTTCGTGTGGCTCGCGCTCAGCCGGAACTCGATGGCGGGTGTCGCGAAGGCGGTGAACAACGGGACGTGCACCGCACCACGGCGCCAGATGCCGAGCAGGGCCACCACGAGCTCGGCGGACTTTCCCATCAGCGTCGCGACCCGGTCGCCGGGCTCGACGCCGAGTTCGGCCAGCGCGGCGGCGAACCGAGCCGAGCGTTCCCGCAGCTCGCCGTAGGTCAACTCGTGCGCGCTCAGATCGGCTTCGACCACGGTGAACGCGGTCTGCCCGGCCGGATGCCGATCGCAGAGCAGTTCGGCCGCGCAGGCCTCCGGTCCGTCGTAGTGGTCGAGCAGGTCGCGCACCCGCGCGTCCAGGTCGGTAGTCATCGCAGCTTCTCCTCAACGCCCGGGCAACGGCCGCCCGGGTGTGACCTAGAATGTGGCATAGCTCACGCCGACCACTACCCCCGAAAAGGGGTGATCCATGACTTCCCTGTTGCGCCCGCGCGACGGTGACGCGCTGCGCGCCGAGATCCGCTGGGTGGCGCGCCGGGCGAGCGTCCCGGTGGTGTTCGGCGGCGCGGTGGACGAGGACACCCTGCTGCTCACCGAGTTCGCGGGCACCGTCACCACGGGCCTGCGCGGGCTGTCGGTGCTACGCACCTCCGGGCTCGGCGGGCAGGCCATGGAGTACCGCAGACCCGCGTCGGTGGCCGACTATCGGGGCGCCTCCACCATCACCCACCACTACGACGCCGCGGTGGTCGGCGAGGGGCTGCGGTCGGTGATGGCCGTGCCGGTCCTGGTCGCCGACCGGCCTCGCGCGGTGCTCTACGCGGCCACCCGTGGCGCGACCCCGCTCGGCGACCGCACCGCCGAGGTGATCCTGCAGGCGGGTAGAAGGCTGGCCGCCGAGATCACGGTCCGCGACGAAGTGGACCGGCGGGTCCGACTGCTCGACCTCGCGACGCCGTCGCCCGCGTCCACGCCCGCGGTGACCGAGGAGCTACGCGAGATCCACGCCGAACTTCGCGCCCTCGCGACCGCGACCGGCGATCCCGCACTGCGCGAACAGCTTTCCGGGGTGTGCGACCGATTGACCGGGGTGCTGACCGGCGGGCCCGGCGCCGAGACGCCGCGGCTGTCGCGGCGCGAGCTCGATGTGCTGGCCCAGATCGCGCTCGGCTGCACGAATCAGGAAGCGGCGCTTCGGCTCTCGCTCGGGGCCGAAACCGTCAAGAGCTATCTGCGGCAGGCGATGAGCAAGCTCGATGCCAGCACTCGCCACGAAGCGGTATCGCTGGCACGTCGACACGGCTTGCTGCCCTGAACTGCCGCCGCACCGGCCCCTTCACCCGCTGTCCGTTATGTGCGATATATCACTTTTATTCGGGCGACACAAATGTTTCGACGCCCGGCAACCGCCACCCGGGCGGACTCGATCGCTCGCGGCGGCGCGAACCGCCGATATCGAACATCGCGCCACACGCGCGTCGGCAACGGCCGATCGTCCACGGATGCAATGCTTGTACTGGGAACATCGACGCACCGCCCGTTGGGATCCACCGCACCGGAGACGATCGTGCCGAAAGACGCAGGGGCCGAACAGATTCCGGATGGAACCAGCAATCCTCACTTTGGACGTTCACACAACGAATGACCTCAATGGATACCCAAATGTCTTTGGGACAAAACAAGCTCGGGGCGCATCCAGCCCGGTACCGTCGGTCCGATGACGGAGCCTTTTCAACTGGCCGGCCTCTCACTGGACTGTGACGACCCCGAGTCCCTCGCCCGCTTCTACCTCGGGCTGCTCGGTGGCCGCGTCCTGTGGAACGACGCGCACAGCGTCGGGATCCGCATCCCGTCGGGATTGACCATCGCCGCACAGCACGTAGCGGACTACTACCCGCCGCAGTGGCCGGGCACCGCCGCGGTACACCTCGACCTGGCCGCCGATGCCGATCTGGATCTATGCGAACAGCACGCTCTCGCGATCGGCGCGAAACCCGCACCGGTACAACCGGATCCACGCTGGCGGGTGTTGCTCGACCCGGCCGGCCATCCGTTCTGTATCACCACCCGCGTGATCGCGGGATAGGTCAGGGCAGCAGATCGGGCCGACGCCGCGCGGTGCGTTCCAGTGACTGTTCGTGGCGCCACGCGGCTACCTTGGCGTGGTCGCCCGAGAGCAGGATCGGGGGTACATCGAGGCCGCGCCACGACACCGGCCGCGTGTAGCTGGGACCTTCGAGGAGTCCATCGGAGAACGAATCCTCTTGGTGGGACTGCTGATTGCCGAGCACGCCGGGAATCAGCCGCACCACGGCCTCGGTCATCACGAGCACCGCGGCCTCGCCGCCGATGAGGACGTAGTCGCCGATGCTCACCTCTTCGACGCGGACGCGGCGGGCGGCGTCGTCGAACACGCGCTGATCGATGCCCTCGTAGCGCCCGCAGGCGAAGACGAGATGTTTCTCGGTGGCCCAGCGCTGCGCGGTGGCCTGGGTGAACGGCACGCCGGCCGGAGTGGGGACGACGAGCAGGGCGTCGTCGGGGCACACCTCGTCCAAGGCGTCGCCCCAGACGGTGGGCTTCATGACCATGCCGGGACCACCGCCGTAAGGCGAGTCGTCGACCGACTTGTGCACGTCATGGGTCCAGTTGCGCAAGTCGTGTACACCGACCGAGATCAGGCCCTTGTCGACGGCCTTACCGAGCAGCGCGGTGCGCAGCGGCTCCAGATACTCCGGGAAGATCGTGACGACGTCGAGTTGCACGAATTACTCCGGATCGAGCAGGCCCTCGGGCGGTGTGATGACCACCAGTCCATCGGCGAGCGAGACCGTCGGCACGATGGCGGTGACAAAGGGAATGAGAATTTCGCGACCGTCGTCGGCGGAACGCACCGACAGCAGTTCGCCCGCGGCCGAATGCAGCACCTCGGTGACCGTGCCGACGAGGGTGCCGTCGGCGAACTCGACCCGAAGACCTTCGAGTTCGTGGTCGTAGAAGGCGTCGTCATCCTCCGACGGCGGCAGCGAATCGCTGTCGACGACGAACAAGGTGCCGCGCAGAGCGTCGGCGGCGGTGCGGTCGTCGATACCGTCGACGTACACCAGAAGTCGGCCCGAGTGCTCTCGGGCCGACTTCACGGTGTAGTCACGGGTCGCCGAGGACTTCGGCATCCTGCCGCGCAACGTGACGCCCGGCGCGAACCGGACGTCCGGCTCGTCGGTGCGCACATCGACGACGAGTTCGCCGCGCACGCCGTGCGACTTGGCGACCCGACCTACGACGAGTTCCATCTAGGCGTCGGTATCGACCACGTCGACCCGGATCCCACGGCCGCCGATGCCGGCGACCAGGGTGCGCAACGCGGTCGCGGTACGACCACCGCGCCCGATCACCTTGCCCAGGTCTTCAGGATGGACGTGTACCTCGACGGTGCGTCCACGACGGCCGGTGAGCAGCTCGACACGGACGTCGTCAGGGTTGGCGACGATGCCGCGAACCAGATGTTCGACGGCATCGGCAACAACAGCAGTCATTACTCGGCAGCCTCGGTGGCGGCTTCCTCAGCGGCAGCCTCGTCCTTCTTGGCGGCCTTCTTCTTCGGGGTGACGGCCTCGGTGGTGGGCGCGTTGTCGGCGGCGGCGAGCGCGGCGTTGAACAGGTCCAGCTTGGAGGTCTTCGGGGCCTTGACCTTCAGGGTGCCCTCGGTGCCCGGCAGGCCCTTGAACTTCTGCCAGTCGCCGGTGATCTCCAGCAGACGCTGCACCGACTCGGTCGGCTGCGCGCCGACGGACAGCCAGTACGCGACGCGCTCGGCATCGATCTGGATCAGCGAAGGCTCTTCCTTCGGGTGGTACAGGCCGATGGACTCGATGGCCCGGCCGTCACGACGCGTACGGGAGTCGGCGACGACGACGCGGTACTGCGGGTTGCGGATCTTGCCGAGACGGGTGAGCCTGATCTTGACAGCCATGCTGTTCAGTCTTCTTTCGGTAGTTTTGGTCACCACGCGATTCAGCGACCCACATGGTCTGCGGGTCCGGTTTCGCGCATGTGTGCGTGACCGCCGCGCGGTACGTAACCGGAGACGGGCTGACACTGTCCAGGAAGGACGAGGGTTCATTCTGCCAGACGACCCGCGACGGCCGGAAATCGCCTCCGCTAACGCCGCGCAACGCCGATTCAGCGGTGCCCGGTGACCGGATCGGGGGTCTTCACCACCAGGCCACGCAGGACAACCCATTGTGGGTCGGTGAGCGACTGGGGGTTCACGCGGGGGTCGTCGGCGTAGACGACGAAGTCGGCCGGGGCGCCCTCTTCGATGCCGGGGCGGCCGAGCCAGGTGCGGGCGTTCCAGGAGGCGGCGCCGAGGGCCTCGTGGGGTGACAGGCCCGCGCCGGACAGAGCGGTGATCTCGTCGGCGATGCGGCCGTGCCGGATGGAACCGCCCGCGTCGGTGCCCGCGTAGATCGGCACGCCCGCCTCGTGGGCTTTGCCGACGGTGTCGCGGACGCGGCGGTGCAGATCGCGCATGTGGGCGGCGTAGACCGGAAACTTCGTGGCGCTGTCGGCGATGCCGGGGAAGGTGTCGATATTGATCAGGGTGGGGACCAGGGCGGTGCCGTTGGCCACCATCAGCTCGATGGTGTCGTCGGTGATGCCGGTGCCGTGCTCGAGGCAGTCGATGCCCGCGTTGATCAGGCCGGGCAGCGCGTCCTCACCGAACACGTGCGCGGTGACCCTGGCTCCGTTCGCGTGGGCCGCGTCGATGGCCTGCTTCAGGATGTCGTCACTCCACAGCGGCCGCAGGTCGCCGACGGTTCGGTCGATCCAGTCCCCCACGATCTTGACCCAGCCGTCGCCGAAGCGGGCCTGCTCGGCGACGATCTCGGGCAGGTCGCGTTCGTCGTCGAGCTCGATGCCGAGCTCACGGATGTAGCGCTTGGGCCGGGCGATGTGTCGGCCCGCGCGGATGATCCGCGGCAGCTCGGCGTGCTCGTCGATGAATCGGGTGTCGATCGGCGAGCCGGCGTCGCGCAGGAGCAACGCGCCCACGTCACGTTCGGTCTCGGCCTGCTCGATCGCGCCCTCGTGGGTCTCGTCGCCGCCGCCGTAGCGGATTCCGACATGACAGTGGGCGTCGACCAGGCCCGGCACGATCCACCCTGCGTTGCACAGGGTTTCGGCACCGCGCATCGGCTCGAACGTCACTACGCCGTCGACGACCCAGAGGTCGCGCTCCCGGTCGCCGGGGAGCACCACACCACGCAGATGCACACGAACCTCCAGTCATCGGCCTGAGACCGAACCTACCGCGCACGATCAGCACACGCACACGCGCCGAGGCACCGCGCATCGCGGCAGAACCGGGCGAGTGTCAGTCGTCCGAAGGATCGCCGTCGAGAAAGACCCGCACTGCGGTGATGCGCGGCCGGTCCGGCGCGAAATCGACGAAGGCCACGCCTCGCGACGCACCGACTCTCACGCTCACACTGACGGTGCGCCCCGCGGCGATCATCTTGTCCCACTCCATGTCTCGCGCGCGGTCGGCGAATTCCGCCACCGAGATCGGGTGCCCGACGGGCAGCTCGATCACCGTCCGCTCATCGAGCAGCGCCCGCACGCCACCCGAGTCGCCGGATGCGGCCGCGGCGAACAGTCGGCGAACGAGGCGCTTGCCCGACCCGCCCACACCGCGCAGGGCTCGCATCATTCCCATCGCACCGCCGATTCCGAGCTCGGCGACGAGTTGCGGTCCGAGCTTCGCGCCCGCGAGCACTCCGGACGGCCCCGTGCGCAGCAGTCGCGCGATCATCACCCCCAGCTCCCAGTGCGCGGCGAGCCGGGCGATCCGCCAGCCGCCGTCGGTGCCGACCAGGTCGTAGCGCAGATGCATCGGCACGGTGACGGTGGCGCCGGTCGACATCGTGGTCTCGATGTGCAGGTCACGCACCACCGTGTACCCCGCGACGAGGTCGCGATCGATGCGGAAGGCGATGGAGTTCGGCGCGATGAAAACATTGTAGAAGCGCGAGATCGCGTCGGGGCCGATGTGCTCACGCGAGCCGTACGGGTCGTGCACCGCGGCCTGCTCGGCGAACAGCCCGACCCAGGCGGTCTTGTCGTGCGCGGCCACGGCACGCGGTGATGCCTGCACAGCCGCGAGCAGGTCCTCGGCAGTCCGATCCAACGGCATGTACGTCCTCCATACTCACGCTTCCCCTGCGCGATCCATGATAGAACGTGTTCTAGTTTTGCGTCGGCGATCGTGCCCGGCGCCTGTTGGACAAGAGGATCTCGATGGACTGGTACACCGGGAACACCACCTACGACACCGTGCTGGCCATCGCCTTCGGCTTCGCCGCGTTCGTGATCGTCGGTGGACTGTTCGCGCAGAGCCCCTACGGCCGCTTCGCCTCGAACAAGGTCGGCTTCAATCTCAACCCCAAACTGGGCTGGTGGCTGATGGAACTGCCCGCGACCGTCGTGTTCGCGGTGTTCTATCTCAGCGGCCCCGATCGCTTCGAACCCGTGCCGCTGGTGCTGGCCGCCATCTGGTTGCTGCACTACGGCAACCGTGGCTGGTTCTTCCCGCTCTCCATTCGGCAGGTGCCGGGCAAGACGAGCAGTTTCAATGTCTCGGTGGTCGCGGCGGGCGTGTTCGTGACGGCGCTGCACGGCTATCTCAACGGCGCGTTCTTCAGCAACGACTACAACAACCAGTACGGCACCGCCTGGCTCACCGATCCGCGCTTTCTGATCGGGCTGGTCGTGTACCTGTGCGGCTTCGGACTGCTGGTGCGGTCCGAGGCGATCGTGCGCAATCTGCGGGACAAGAACAACCCCGGCGCCGCCGAGTACCGGGTCCCGCACGGCGCGGGCTTCCGCTTCGTCAGCAGCCCGGCCTACCTCGGCGAACTGATCGCCTGGGCCGGATTCGCCCTGCTCACCTGGTCGCTGGCCGGCGTCGCGATCTTCTTGATCACCGCGGGGAACCTGGTGCCACGTGCTTTCGCCACCCACCGGTGGTACCGCGAGAAGTTCGCCGACTACCCCACCACCCGCAAAGCGTTGATCCCTGGCGTGATCTGAGCCGATGAGAAAGCCGTGGTAGGTGATCACTCACCTACCACGGCTTTCAGTACGAACGACTCAATTTTTGGGGAACTTCAGCTGGGACAGATCGATCCCCTCCAGGCCGGGCGGCAGCTGATCGAGACCGGGCGGCATGTTCGACAGATCCATGCCCGGCGGCAAGCCCGGCATCCCGGCGGGCATTCCGGGGAACCCGCCGCGCATCTTCGGCTGAGTGGGCCCACGCCCGCCCTTCTTGCCCTTCTTACCGCCCTTTTTGTTGTTGCCGCGGCGAGCTCCCGGCATCCCCATCTGCCGACCCATCATCGCCATCATCTTCTTGGCTTCGAAGAACCGGTCGACGAGCTGGTTGACCTCGGAGACCTGCACCCCGGAACCGTTGGCGATGCGCAAGCGCCGCGACGCGTTGATGATCTTCGGGTTGTCCCGTTCGGCGCGGGTCATGCCCCGAATGATCGCCTGCACCCGGTCGAGCTGCTTGTCGTCGACCGCGGCCAGCGCGTCCTTCATCTGACCGGCGCCCGGCAGCATCCCGAGCAGATTGCCGATCGGGCCCATCTTGCGGATGGCCAGCATCTGGTCGAGGAAGTCCTCGAGGGTGAGTTCGCCGCTGCCGATCTTGCGCGCGGTCTCCTCGGCCTGCTCGGCGTCGTAGACCTGTTCGGCCTGCTCGATGAGGGTGAGCACATCGCCCATGCCGAGGATGCGCGAGGCCATCCGGTCGGGATGGAAGACGTCGAAGTCCTCGAGCTTCTCGCCGGTGGAGGCGAACATGATCGGCGCACCGGTGACATTGCGCACCGACAGCGCCGCACCACCGCGGGCGTCACCGTCGAGCTTGGTGAGCACGACGCCGGTGAACCCGACACCGTCGCGGAAGGCTTCGGCGGTGCTGACCGCGTCCTGACCGATCATCGCGTCGAGCACGAACAGGGTCTCGTCCGGCTGCACGGCATCGCGGATGCCCGCGGCCTGACGCATCAGCTCGGCGTCGATACCGAGGCGACCGGCGGTATCGACGATCACCACGTCGTACTGCTTGGCCTTGGCCTCTTCGATACCGGCCGCGGCGACGGCGACCGGGTCGGCCGCGGTGATCCCGAGCGGGTTCTCGCCGCCACCGATGGAGGTGCCGCCGTGCGGGGCGAACACGGGCACGCCCGCGCGCTCACCGACTACCTGCAGCTGCGTGACCGCGCCGGGACGCTGGAGGTCACAGGCCACCAGCAACGGCTGGTGCCCCTGACCCTTGAGCCACTTGGCCAGCTTGCCCGCGAGCGTGGTCTTACCCGCACCCTGCAGACCGGCCAGCATGATGACCGTCGGCGGATTCTTGGCGAGGTTGAGGCGACGGGTCTCGCCACCGAGGATCGCGACGAGTTCCTCGTTGACGATCTTGACGACCTGCTGCGCGGGATTGAGCGCGCCGGAGACCTCCGCGCCCTTGGCGCGTTCTTTGACGTTGGCGATGAAGCCGCGCACCACGGGCAGCGCGACGTCGGCCTCGAGGAGTGCGAGGCGGATCTCGCGCGCGGTGGCGTCGATGTCGGCCGGTGACAGACGCCCCTTACCGCGCAGATCCTGCAGTGCACCGGTAAGCCGGTCGGACAGGGATTCGAACACCGATCGCGCTCCTGATCTGAAAGGGTCTCAGGTCGTCTGACCGAAGCCGGACGTCTATTGCCCTCCCAGGGTAATGGAGGTTATTCGGTATGTTGCACGTGCGGTGGCGCCGTGCGGCGCAACTCGTGCGATTCGATGTCCACCAGGTACACCGCTTCTCTGCCGGTGAGGCCGAGTTCCCGGGACAGCGCCTCGATCCGAAGCCATTCGGAATCGGCACTGTCGGCGTGGTGGGCGCCGGTCGAGGCGATGGTCATCGCGGCCAATGCCTGCGCACCACTGAGGGTGCGACCCGGCAACCACGAAACCACCCACAGGTCACCACCGACGCACCGCGCGATGTGCGCGGTCGCGTCGCTGGTCATCATTGACGCGGAAACGACTTCGATAGCCACGGATCAGCTCCCCTCGTACGAGTGACAGCCGGACCAGGGGAATGCTATAGGTCCCATATCGACTTATCGGGCCGCGAGGACGCCGTGTAGCAACCTGATAGCAATCAGTGAGTAAACCGTGTCCTTGCGTGGTCAGTCGGCCTCGGTTGTCGCGGTCGGCGGCGGGGCGGGAGCAGGCTGCGGAACCACCTCGAGGACGGCCTTCTCGATGCGGTCGCGCAGGGCCGGGCTGTCGGCGTCGCCCAGATCGAGGCAGAAGGCGTCGACCACGGCCGAGCCCATCGTGACCACCTTGGCCCACCTGACGTTGGCTCCCGTCGCGGCGAAGGCACCGGCAAGTCTGCTCAGCAAACCGATCCGGTCGTCGGCTCGCAGCTCGAGGATCACCGGTCCGGGAGTGCTGATCGGTGACCAGATCAGGCGCGGCGCGGCGCGCGCGTACCGGCCGGGCCCGGTCCCGACAGCGTCGGTTTCGCGTTTGGCCAGCACCGCGGGCAGGTCGAGCGCGCCGGTGGTGGCCCGGATGAGTTCCTGACGCAGCAGGCCCGCGTCCGGCGGATCGCCGAATTTCGGCATCACCACGAAGGTGTTGATCGCCGAATCCCCGGCGCTGCCCAGCGAGGCCGAGAGCACCCGCAACGCGTGTAGTGCCAGAACACCGGCGGCATCGGAGAGCAGGCCTGGCTCGTCGGGGGCGATCACCGTCACCACGAAGGTGTGCTTGCCGTCGCCGGGCGCGAGGGTGACGTGTACGCCGCCTGCCCTGGCCTTGTCCAGGAGCTCAGGGTCGATCGGTTCCGGTTGCGGCAGTGGCTCGCCCGCCATGACGAGTCGGCAGCGACGCACCAGTTCCCCGATCAGCGAGGCCTTCCAGTCGCCCCAGACACCGGGGCCGGTGGCCATCGAGTCGGCCTCGGCCAGCGCGTGCAGCAGTTCGAGTAGGCCGACGTCTCCACCGAGCGCGTCGGCGACGTGCTGCACGGTGGCCGGGTCGTCGAGGTCGCGCCGGGTCGCGGTGTCGGGTAGGAGCAGGTGGTGGCGCACGATCGCGCTGAGGGTGCGCACGTCCGATGGCCACATTCCGAGCCTGCGGCCGATATGCGTAGCGAGTTCGGCGCCGACAATGCTGTGGTCGCCCTGTCGCCCCTTGCCGATGTCGTGCAGCAGCGCGCCGAGCGCGAGCAGGTCGGGCCGGGCGACCCTGGTGCTCAGGCTGCTCGCGAAGGCGACGGTCTCCATCAGGTGCCGATCGACGGTCCAGGTGTGCATCGCGTCGCGCGGCGGCAGATCGCGGACCGCGCCCCATTCGGGAAAGAGTCTGCCCCACAATCCGGTTCGATCGAGCGCCTCGACCGCGTCGATGCTGCCTCGGCCTGCGCCGAGCAGGACGAGCAGATCGTTGAGCGCGTCCTTGGGCCACGGTTCGCGCAGTTCGGGCGCGTCCTCGGACAACCGGTTGAGCGTGGTCGCCGACATCGGCAGCCCGGTCTGCGCCGACGCCGCCGCGACGCGCAGGATCAGCCCCGGATCACGCTGCGGGCGGGCGTCTCTGGCCAGCACGACCTCACCGGAGTGCTCGACCACCCCCTCATCGAGTGGTCGGCGCACCGGCATCCGGCGCAGTCTGGCCAGGCCGCGCCGCGGTAACGCGTTGGCGGCCGTGCGCAGACCGACGTCGCACGAATAGCTCACCGTACGCGCCGAATCGGTCAATGTCCGGGCGAGATCGAAGCGGTCGCCGATGCGCAGCGCGGCGCCGATCTCGTCGGCGTCCTGGGCGCGCAGTTGATCGCGGGCCCGGCCCGCGACGCGGTGCAGTTCGGTGCGCACGTCGAGGAGCCTGCGGTGTGCCTGTTTCAGGCCGCCGCCGGGGACCTCGGGGCCCAATCCCGGCATGGCGTCGGTCAATTGGGCGATCGCGAGCGCGTCGAGCAGCTGGATGTCGCGCAGCCCGCCGCGACCGTTCTTGAGATCGGGTTCGGCACGGTGGGCGATCTCGCCGCTGCGCTGCCAGCGTGCGGTGGTCTGGGCGATCAGATCGTCGAAGCGGGACCGGATGCCGGTACGCCATTCCCGGCGTACGCCGCCGATGAGCAGATTGCTGAGGTCTTGGTCGCCGACGATGTGGCGCGCCTCCAGCAGGCCGAGTGCGGCGATCATGTCGTCGGCGGCCACCCGCAGCGCCTGCGGCACGGTGCGCACGCTGTGGTCGAGCTTGATGTGGGCGTCCCACAGCGGATACCAGAGTTGATCGGCGACCTCCGAGACCACCTTGGGGTCGACGTCGTCGTGCAGCAGCACGAGGTCGAGATCGGAGTAGGGCAGCATTTCGCGGCGTCCGAGTCCACCCACCGCCACGACCGAGAGGCCGCTGTCGGCGGTGATGCCGAGTTCGTTGCCCTTGCTGGTGAGCCACAGTTCGAACAGGTCGACCAAGGCCTCGCGCAGCGATTCCGGATCGAGCCGCGGATTGCGGGTGCCCGCTCCGTCGAGCAGTTGCGCCCTGGCCTTGACCAGATCCGCCGCTCCGTTGTTCTGAATACCACCGTTCCGCTGTGCCACAGCCCACACCACCATTTCATGCGGGCGGCCCCGCCCCGACCGGATAAGTCTCACCGGTGGGAGCGGGGCCGCCGCTCGATCGATTTATCGTGCGTGCCCTACTGAATTACAGTGCGTCGCTTCCACGTTCGCCGGTACGGACGCGGATGATGGTGTCCACCGGGGTCACCCACACCTTGCCGTCACCGATCTTGCCGGTGCGCGAGGCTTCGACGATCACCTCGACGACCTTCTCGACCGACGCATCGTCGACGACGACCTCGACCCGGACCTTGGGCACGAAGTCCACCGAATACTCGGCACCGCGGTAAACCTCGGTGTGGCCCTTCTGTCGGCCGTATCCCTGGACTTCGCTGACGGTCATGCCGAGCACGCCTGCCTGTTCCAGCCCGGACTTCACATCTTCGAGCGTGAACGGTTTGACGATTGCCGTAATCAGTTTCATGTTCGTCATGCCTCCTTGACGAGCGTGCGTGCCGTGCCACCCACAGCAGCGAAATCGTATGCGGTTTCCGCGTGCTCGGCTTCGTCGAGGCCCGCAGCCTCGGACTCTTCACTGGCGCGCAGGCCGATCGTGAACTTGATCGCGTACGCGATGATGGCCGTGGCGACCAGCGAGTAGGCGAGAACGGCGAAGGCACCGACAGCCTGCAGCTTCAACTGCTCGACTCCACCACCGTAGAACAGTCCATCGACACCTGCGGGAGCTTCGCTGGTAGCGACGAGTCCGACGATCAGCGTGCCGACCAGACCACCGACGAGGTGGACGCCGACGACGTCGAGCGAGTCGTCGAAGCCGAAGCGGAACTTCAGGCCGACGGCCAGGGCGCACAGCGCACCGGAGACGACACCGACAGCCAGGGCGCCGACCACGTTGACCGAGGAACAGGCCGGGGTGATCGCGACCAGACCGGCGACGATGCCCGAGGCAGCGCCGAGCGAGGTCGGGTGACCGTCGCGGATCTTCTCCACGAGCAGCCAGGCCATCATCGCGGCGGCGGTGGCGATCGTGGTGGTGAGGAAGGTGGCACCCGCGACACCGTTGGCGCTCAGCGCCGAACCCGCGTTGAAGCCGTACCAGCCGAACCACAGCAGACCGGCGCCGAGCATCACGAACGGCAGGTTGTGCGGACGGAACGGCGTCTTCGGCCAGCCCTTGCGCTTACCGAGGATCAGGCAGAGCACCAGACCGGCGGCGCCGGCGTTGATGTGGACCGCGGTACCACCGGCGAAGTCGATCGCCTTGAGGTTGTTGGCGATCCAGCCGCCGTTCTCACCGGTGTAGCCGCTGAAGGCGAACACCCAGTGCGCGACGGGGAAGTAGACGACCGTGGCCCAGATTCCGGCAAATACGAGCCACGACCCGAACTTCAAGCGGTCGGCGACCGCGCCCGAGATGAGTGCGACCGTGATGATCGCGAACATGAGCTGGAAGGCGACGAACACCGAGAGCGGGATCGTGCCGAACAGCGGGATGGCGGCGGGGGCCGCGGGGTCGGTAGTCGCTAGATAGTCGCCGCCCAGGACGCCCTTGAGGCCGAAGTACTGGAGCGGATCACCGACAAGCTTGCCCTTGTCCTCGCCGAACGCCATCGAGAAGCCGTATAGACACCACAGGATGGTGATCAGGCCCATCGCGGAGACGCTCATCATGATCATGTTCAGCACGTTCTTGCCACGGACCATACCGCCGTAGAAGAACGCCAGACCCGGCGTCATCAACAGCACCAGGGCCGCCGACGCCAGCATCCAGGCGGTGTCACCGGCGTCCGGTGCGCCGATCAGTGGAAATGCCACCTTGTGTTCCTCCTCATCTCGGGCCCTGCCGATGACGGCAAAAGGACCTGTACAGAAGGGTCGCCACTCGGTGTTTCATCCGTTGAGCTGTGGTGTTTCACCTGAGTGAACGGATAGCGCTGTTGTGTTGCATCCACGTTTCGTGTGGTTGGCATGAGCCTGTCAGCTCACGGTGAGATCGGTACGGATGTGCGATTCGCCACGAGTTCGCGCGGCGATTCGCCTCGACGTCGTTGTCCGGAAACCGTGATGTCAGCCCCTGAAAAGCAGCGATGCCCGCCCGATCGCTGGATCGGACGGGCATCGACGAAACCGCTACGCGGTGCCCCCGAGCAGGGCGTCGACGAACGCGCCTGGCTCGAAGGGCGCCAGGTCGTCGGCGCCCTCGCCTAGGCCGACGAGTTTCACCGGCACACCGAGTTCGTGCTGCACCTGGAACACGATGCCGCCCTTGGCGGTGCCGTCGAGCTTGGTGAGCACCACGCCGGAGATATCGACGACGTCGGCGAACACGCGCGCCTGCATCAGGCCGTTCTGGCCGACGGTCGCGTCGAGGACCAACAGCACCTCGTCGACCTCGCCCTTCTTCTCCACGACCCGCTTGACCTTGCCCAGCTCGTCCATCAGGCCGGTCTTGGTGTGCAGGCGGCCCGCGGTGTCGATGAGGACCGCGTCGACGCCGCGGTCGATGCCCGCGGTGACCGCGTCGAAGGCGACGGCGGCCGGGTCGGCGGCCTCTTTACCGCGCACGGTCTCGGCGCCCACCCGTTCGCCCCAGGTCTGCAGCTGATCGGCGGCGGCGGCGCGGAAGGTGTCGGCGGCGCCGAGCAGCACGCGGCGGCCGTCGGCGACGAGCACGCGGGCCAGTTTGCCGGTGGTGGTGGTCTTACCCGTGCCGTTGACGCCGACCACGAGCAGGATCGCGGGCTTGTCGCCGTGCGGGAGGGCGTGGATGGAACGGTCGAGCTCGGGGCGCAGTGCCTCGACGAGCACGTCACGCAGGGCGGCGCGGGCCTGTTCGGGAGTGCGCACGCTGCGTGAGGCCATCTCTTCGCGCAGGCGTTCGACGATCTTCGCGGTGCTCGCGGTGCCGATATCGGCCAGCACCAGGGTGTCTTCGATCTCCTCCCACGAATCCTCGTCGAGGTCGCCGCCGCCGAGCAGGCCGAGCAGGCTCTTGCCGACGGCGTTCTGGGAGCGAGACAAACGGCCGCGCAGGCGGACGAGACGGCCCGTGGTGGGGTCGATCTCTTCGATCGCGGTGGTGACCGGGTCGACCTCGGCCGGTGCGGAAGGAGTCTCGGTCGGCGCGGAGTCGGTGGGCGCTTCCCGCGTGGGGGCAGCGTCAGAAGGCGCGGTCTCGGTGTCGGGCTCGGCCGGTGCGGCGGTGTCGAGGGCGGACGCGTCGTCGGGGACCACCACGGTCTCGTCGATGACGACATCGCCCTCGGGCAGCGGAACATCGGTGATGCCGCGGCGCGGGGCGTCACGCGGGATCGCGGCGTCGTCGCCGACGTGCGGTTGACCGTCGGTATCGGTGCGCTCCGGGACGGGTTCGGGCTCGATCACTGTCGCCGTCGAGCCGCCCTGGCTGAAGTTGAACCCCCCGGACGCGGTGTAACCACCGGAGCGGTCCGTCAACTCCTTGTCCGGCTCGGGCGGGGCCAGCGAAATCTGGCGTCGCTTGTACAGGACGAAACCCGCGACGAGCGCCACCAACAGGACGGCGGCGATCGCGGCGATCAGGATCCACGCTTGCGAACTCACCCGGCGAGTCTATTCGTGCGGGGAGTTACCGCACGTCGGCGGCGTCTGCGCAGCAGGTCGAGGAGGCGTATCCGGGCGCGTCGCGGTATGGCGGAAACACTACAGATTCGTTGTCCTGCGGAACTTCTGGCGCTTGCCCCATAGGATCAGCGGAGTGACCGATCGAAACGTGCTTGGGGGGCCGCTGGAAGAGTGCGGCGCCGATCCTCTCACGGGCTTCTACCGGGACGGCTGCTGCAGCACCGGTCCGGAGGATCTCGGCAGCCACACCGTGTGCACCGTCGTGACGGCGGAATTCCTGGAGCATCAGGCCTCCATCGGCAACGACCTCAGCACCCCCCGCCCAGAGAACAATTTTCCCGGCCTGCAACCGGGCGACCGCTGGTGCGTGGTGGCGGTCCGCTGGTTGCACGCCCACGAGGACGGCGTAGCCGCACCCGTGGTCCTGGCCGCAACCCACGAGAACGCGCTGGAGGTCATCTCCATGGATATCCTGCGAAAATACGCAGTCGACGTCCCCGACGACGTCAGCGATCTGCTCTAGCTCCCCCGCCGCCCCGGGCGTTTCGCAGATCGCGTCGGCGGTGCGCCTTCTGCCGGCAGGCCGGGGAACAGTAGCGGGCCGGCCTACCGATACCCGGTCGGCGGACAGGCGCGCCACAGATGGGGCATGGAGCCGAGGTTTCGTTACTTTCCGTCGTTTCGTTACGGTCGATTTTCGCGAGTTCCGTTACGGGTGACGGGCGCGTTCGCAGCGCGTCGAGGATGAGGACGACGGCCGGGGCGAGTGGATCCTCGGCCCGTCGATGTCGTTGGATCGCAACGCATCCGGTGAAGATGTCCAAGACATCGGTGATCACCACATCGCGCCGGACCGCGCCCTGACGTTGGGCCGAGGCGAGTAGAGCGCCCAGTGCCCGGTGGAAGCGGTTGCCCGCGTCGCGAAGTAGGGCGCGGGGCCAGCCGTCGTCGGATTGCACCAGGTCGCACAGGTCCTTGTTGCCGGGCGTCGTCACGATCACGTGGGTGCACAGGGCGAAGAAGGCCGCACCCGGGTCCGGATCGGTGAGGTGTTCGGCCGCCAACGCCGCCAATCGGTCGACGCGTTGTTGCATAACCGCTTCCAGCAGATCAGTTTTCGTGGGGAAATGCCGATGGACGGTGCCCGCGCCGACACCCGCGCGGCGAGCCACTTCCGCCAGCGAGACCGTGGTGCCGCGTTCGGCGAGCGCCCGCTGGGCGGCGGCCAGGATCAGCGCGCGGTTGCGACGCGCGTCGGATCGGATCGCCGGTTCCATGCCGTGGTCGACCGTCATTTCGTTACGCCTTCCCTGCACCGGACCTGGCCAACCGGGTGTGCCCACCCGTACCGTCCGGAATACGGGTCAGCCGACCCGATTGTAGGCACACGATCGATCACGAAACGGAGCTCCTCCGCAATGACATCAGTACTTCCCGTTCTGGTCACCGGCGCGACGGGCAAGCAGGGCGGCGCGACCGCCCACCGATTGCTCAGCCGGGGACACGAGGTTCGCGCTCTGGTCCGCGACCCCGACTCCCCCGCCGCCCGCGCATTGGCCGACGCGGGCGCCGAACTGACGGTCGGCGACTTCGACGACTCGGCATCCCTGCGTGTCGCGGCAACCGGGACACGAGCCGTATTCCTGGTCCCCCCAGCCGATTACAGCGAGAAAGGCTGGGGCGAGGACACCGAGGGCCGCCGCGGCATCGCCATGATCGACGCGGCCCGCGCCACCGGTGTCGAGCAGATCGTGTTCACCGGCGTCGCCACGATGGGCGACGCGCGATCGTGGGGTCAGCGGGGCAAACAAGAGATCGAGCGGGCCCTGGCGGCGTCCGGCCTGCGCTACACCGTGTTGCGCCCGGTGCGCTTCATGGAGAACTACCTCCTCCATGGCTCGCCCGTCGACGGCATCCGCGAAGGCGGCGAACACGCCCACTTGTTCCCCGCCGATCGCCCGCTCCAGATGATCGCCATCGACGACATCGGCGCCTTCGCCGCCCTGGCCTTCGCCGACCCCGAAACCTGGCACGCCCGCACCCTCGAACTGGCGGGTGACGCCATCACCCCGGTCGACGCGGCCGCGACCATCGGCGCCGCCATCGGTCACCCCGTCCACTACCGCGAGATCGGCGAGGAGGAAGCCGACGCGGTCGGCCCCCAACTCGGCAACACCTGGCGCCTGATCCGCGAAACCGGCGGCTGGCACGCCGACATCCCCGCCCTACGCGCCCTGTACCCGGAGCTGACCTCCCTGCGCGACTGGCTGGCACGCGGCGGCACCCAACGGATCCTCGACCGGATCGACGCCACGGCCCCGGCGAGCGAGCTCCACTGAGACTCTGCTCGCCTCCCCGGCTTCAGGCGGAGGCCGACACCGGGTCGGGGTCGGTGACCTCGGCCCGGTTCAGGCGTTGCGAGATGACCTGGGTGATGCCGTCGCCCCGCATGCTCACGCCGTAGAGGGCGTCGGCGATCTCCATGGTGGGCTTCTGGTGGGTGATGACGATCAGCTGACTCTTCTCCCGCAGCTGTTCGAACAGGCCGATCAGGCGGCGCAGGTTGGTGTCGTCCAGCGCCGCCTCGACCTCGTCCATTACGTAGAACGGTGAGGGGCGGGCGCGGAAGATCGCCACGAGCAGAGCCACTGCGGTGAGCGACTTCTCACCGCCGGAGAGCAACGACAGGCGCTTGACCTTCTTGCCGGGCGGACGAGCCTCGACCTCGATGCCGGTGGTGAGCATGTCCGACGGATCGGTGAGCACCAGCCTGCCCTCGCCGCCGGGGAACAGTTTTCCGAAGACGCCGACGAATTCGCGTTCCACATCGGCGTAGGCCTCGGTGAACACCTGCAGGATGCGGGCGTCGACCTCGGCGACCACGTCGAGCAGGTCCTTGCGCGCGTTCTTCACGTCTTCGAGCTGGGTGGCGAGGAAGGTGTAGCGCTCCTCGAGGGCCGCGAACTCCTCCAGCGCAAGGGGATTGACCTTGCCGAGTGTGGTGAGGTCCTTCTCGGCCCGTTTGGCGCGGCGCTCCTGCGTCGGCCGGTCGTAGGGCATCGGCTGCGGCGCGCTGACCTGTTCGCCGCGCTCCTTGGCCTGCTCGTACTCGTGCATCTCCAGCGCCGAGGGCGGCAGCACCACGTCGGGCCCGTATTCGGCGACGAGGTCGGCCAGCGCGATACCGAACTGTTCGGAGATGGTCGTCTCGAGCTGTTCGATACGCAGTGCCGCTTGGGCTTTGGCGACTTCGTCGCGGTGCACGGCGTCGGTGAGCTGGGCCAGCTGGGTGTTCAGGGCGCGTGCGCGTTCCTTCACCTGTTCCAGCGCGGCAGCGCATTCGCCACGGCGACGGACCAATTCGTCACGTCGGGCCGCGGCGGTGGCCACGACCTGCTCGAGTTCGTGCTTGATCTTGCTACCCGATTCGGCGACCGCCGCGGCTACGGCGGCCGCTCGGCGCCGAGCGGCCTGGGCGCGTTCGGCGCGGGCCCTGGCCTCCCGCTCGCCACGGGCGGCCCTGCGCAGCGAATCCGCTTTGCCGCGCACCGATTCCGCGCGTTCCTCCGAGGTGCGCACGGACAGCCGAGCCTCGACCTCCATGGTCCGGGCTTCGGCGAGCGCGGCGGCGGCTTCTTCCCGGGCGTAGCCCGCGGTCTCGGTGCTCGCGGCGCCGAAACTGTCGTCGCTGCCGTCGTGTTCGATCTCGGCGTGACGCAGCCGGTCCTCGAGTTCGGCGAGGGACGCGAGTGACTTCTCCCGCGCCGCTTCGGCTTCCGCGCGCTGGGTGGCCAGCCGCTCCCCTTCGGTCTGCGCCGCGCGCGCACTCTGCCCGACCCTGGCCAGTCGGTCGTAGATCGCCAGCAGCGCCTGATCGGATTCGTGCAGCGCCATCAGCGCGTGGTCGGCGGCGTCCTTGCGGTCGGTCTGTTCGGCGAGCGCGCCGGCCAGCGCCGCCTCCAACTCCTCGGCCCGCCGTTGCGCCGCCGCCAGTTCCGCGGTGGCGGCGTCGATATCGGCCTGGACCTCGAGCTGGCTCGGCATCCGTTCGGAGCCGCCGACGACCCAGCCCGCACCGGCCAGGTCACCGTCGCGGGTCACCACCCGCAGTTCCGGGCGCAGGGCGACGAGCTCGGTGGCGGTCGCCAGATCATCGACGACCACGACGTCGGCGGTGAGCGCGGCCAGCGCGGGCCGCACCTGCTCATCGCCTTCGAGCACGTCGGCGAGCCACTGCGCACCGGCGGGCAACGCGGAACGCTCGGCCGGTATCGCCCGGTCGGTGGCGAAGACGAACGCCACCCGACCGCCGTCACCACTGCGCAGTTCCCGCACCGCCGAGTCGGCGGCGGTCGCGGTATCGGCGGTGATGGCATCGGCCAGCGGACCGAGCAGCGCGGCCACGGCGGCCTCGAAGCCGGACTGCACGCGCAACAGGCCCGACAGCCGCCCGCCGAGCCCGCTCACGCCGTGTTCGAGCAGCCAGGCCGCGCCGTCCTTGCGGGCCAGGTTCATGCCGAGCGCTTCGATGCGGGCGCCGAGCCGGGCGACCAGCTTGCTCGCCTCCCGGTCGAGTTCCCGCAGTTCCCGCACGCGCTCGTCGGCCAGGCCCTGGGCGGCGACGGCGTGTTCGTGCTGGGCGTCCAGGCCCTTCTCGCCCGCGTCGAGTTCACCGAGTTCGTCCTGCACCGAGTCGTACTCGACCTGCGCGGTCTCACCGCGGTGCCGGGCGTCGGCGATGGCCACGGACAGGCGCGCGATCTCGGCGTCCACGGACTGGGCGCGAGTGCGCAACGTGTCGACCTGGCCCGACAGCCGGGCCAGCCCTTCGCGGCGGTCGGCGATCGCGCGCACAGCGGCCAGGTGCGCCTGTTCGGCGGCCTTGGCGGCGTGTTCCCGCTCGGCGAGGGCTTCGCGCGCTGCTTCGAGGGTCTCGGTGGCCATCTCGACCGCGTACCGCAGTTCGGCCTCTTCGGCTTCGATCCGCTCGGCCTCGGCCTCGAGCTGCTCCGGGTCGCGGCCGGTGCCGACCGGCGCCTCGGTGTGCAGATGCCTGGCCCGGTCGCTGGCGATGCGGATGGTGGCGTTCACCCGTTCGGCCAGTGCCGAGAGCTGGAACCAGGTCTGCGCGGCGGCCTCGGCGCTGGGGCTCAGCCGCGACAGCTGGAACTCCTGCTGCGCGAGTGCGGCATTGGCGGCGTCGAGTTCGGTCTGCACGTTGATCTGCTGTTCGCGGGCGTAGGCCTCTTTGCTGAGCTGGGACTCCAGCTCGCCACGGCGGGTCACCAGGTCGTCGGCGGCCAGGCGCAGCCGGGCGTCGCGCAGATCGGCCTGCACGGTCTGCGCGCGGCGGGCGACCTCGGCCTGGCGGCTGAGCGGCTTGAGCTGGCGGCGCAGTTCGGTGGTGAGGTCGGTGAGCCGGGCGAGGTTGGCCTGCATCGCGTCGAGCTTGCGGACCGCCTTCTCCTTACGCCTGCGGTGTTTGAGCACGCCCGCGGCCTCTTCGACGAACGCGCGCCGATCCTCCGGCCGCGATTCCAGGATCGCCGACAGCCTGCCCTGACCCACGATGACGTGCATCTCGCGCCCGATACCGGAGTCGGACAGCAGTTCCTGCACATCCATCAACCGGCACGTGCTGCCGTTGATCTCGTACTCGCCCGCGCCGTCGCGGAACATGCGCCGGGTGATCGACACCTCGGCGTAGTCGATGGGCAGCGCGCCGTCGGAATTGTCGATGGTCAGCGTCACCTCGGCACGACCCAGCGGTGCCCGCCCCACGGTCCCGGCGAAGATGACGTCCTGCATCTTCCCGCCCCGCAACGCTTTGGCACCCTGCTCGCCCATCACCCAGGAGAGCGCGTCCACGACATTGGATTTGCCGGACCCGTTCGGCCCGACGACGCAGGTGATGCCCGGTTCGAAGCGCAAAGTGGTCGCAGACGCGAAGGACTTGAAACCCTTCAACGTCAAGCTCTTCAGATGCAAGAGAACTCGTCCGCCTCTCCGCGACTCAGGCCAGACCTAGGTGCGTGCAGGCATCGCACGCGGCCAGCGGTGATGGGGGTGACTCGGGCAGCCGGTTCCCGACGAGTTACCCATGTGCTCGCGAAAGCCTAGCGGACGTAGCGGCAGGTTTGCGGTCAGTGCGGGTTGATGTGCTTCATCTGCTTCTGCAGCTGACGGATATGGGTTGCGGTGCCAGGGCTCGCTTCCCAGCCGGTGATCATGCGGAAGACCAGGACCGCGCCCCACGGGCCGATCACCCACATCGGCCAGAAGTAGGTGAGTTCGCCCGCGGTGAGCGAGATCAGACCCCAGATGACCAGCACGATCACGCTGACGCCGAGCCAGCTGCCCGCCTCGATGCGCTGCCAGATCGGGAATCGCGTACCGGGCTTGCGCTCGGCGGGTGCCGGGGCCTGCTGCTGTGTCGTCAACGGCGGCAGGTCGGACAGGACGACGGCGAGTTCGTCACGCGTGGCGGTCGCGTAGACCGTGGCCACCCGCAGATCGTATTCGCCCAGGTCGAGCCTGCCGTCGGCCAGATGCGTGCCCAACTGGGCGACGATCGCGTTGCGTTCGGCGTCGGACGCGCGCGTACCCGGGGTGATATCCATGCCGACGTCCTCTCGGTCACATCCACGGTGGAGTGCTGGTTTCCAGCGTCCACCCTCCACAGTGCGATGTCAACCGATCGTCCCGGCTCAGAGAATGGCGAAGGCCACCACGAGACCCAGCGCGAAGTGCGCGGCGGCGACGACGAGGACCTCGGGGGTGTAGGTCTCGGCGTGCAGGGTGCGGCCGATGTCGATGCCGGTGACCTTCTCGATCACCCGCACCGAGATCACCTGCGCGATGATGCCGACCAGGCCGTAGATGATCGCCGCGATCAGACCTTCCGACAGCTTGCCGCTGCCGCCGGTGGCCAGCACCGCGAACACGACGATGAACGCCATGCTGATCATTCCGGCCGCCGAGACGATGATCGCGTTCGGCTTGCCCGCGACCACCAGGTCGCGCAGCTTGCCCGGCGTGGTCAGGTCGATGGCGAAGAAGCCGATCAGCATCAGCGCGAGGCCGATCAGGCAGTACAGGATGATGGCGCCGACGCCTTCACCGAGCGCACTCCAATAACCCGATTCCAGGGCGAGGGCGGTCATCGTGGTCCTTTCGAACAATGTTGTGAGGTCAGTGGTTTCAGTCGACGATGCGGTGCGGGACGAACGCGGCACCGTCATCGGTGATCAGGCCCGCGGTCTCGCGGATGCCGAGCCCCGCCGCGGTGTCACCCACGACCCAGGCGCCGAGCACCGGCCGCATTCCGTCGAATTCCGGTAGCGGGTCGAGCAATTGGTAGACGAAACCCTCGGCGCCGTAGACGCCGCCGGTCGCGGTCTCCATCCCGGGGCCGACGATGGTCATGTTCGCGCCCTCGCGGCCGAGCTTGGGTTTGCGAATGTATTCGGTGAGCTCGTGCGGGTCGTCGAGATAGGCGGGCAACAGGTTGGGGTGGCCGGGATACATCTCCCACAGGATCGCCAGGATCGCCTTGTTGCTCAGCAGCGTGGTCCACAGCGGTTCGATCCACGCGGTCGCGGGCAGGCTGCCGACCACGCGCTTGCCGAAGTCGTCGTCGAGGATCCACTCCCACGGATACAGCTTGAAGATCGCCTCGATCGGCGCCTCGGCCAGATCGACGAACCGGTTCAGCTCGGTGTCGAAACCGACTTCCTCGATCGGCAGCGCGACCGTGTCGAACCCGGCTTCGGCCGCTGTCTCCTGCATGTAGGCGGTGGTGACGTTGTCCTCGCCGGTCGCGTCGGCGCCGGACCAGGTGAAGTGCAGTTCGGTACCGGGCAGCACGCCGCGCAGTTCGGTCCAGCGCTCCACCAGCTTCTCGTGCAGCGAATTCCATTGGTCGCCACCGGGATGCACCTGCTGGAGCCAGTGCCACTGGATGATCGCGGCCTCGAGCAACGAGGTGGGAGTGTCGGCGTTGTATTCGAGCAGCTTGGCCGGGCGGCGCGCGTCATAGCGCAGATCGAAGCGGCCGTACACGTAAGGGTCACTGCGACGCCATGATTCAGCGATCGGGGCCCACGTCCATTCCGGCAGACCGAAATCGGCGAAACGCTCGGTGAGTACCACGTGTTCGACCGCGTGCAGGCACATCGACTGGAGCAGTTCCACATCGGCTTCCAGCGCCAGGATCTCGTCCATCGAGAACTCGTAGTGCACCGACTCGTCCCAGTACGGCCGAGGCTGACCGCTGGCATCGCGCCCCGGCGCACCGTAGACGAGGCCCTGCTTTTCGACGATCTGCTGCCAGTCCCGGCGTGGGGTGCTCTTGTTGCGCCGCATCTACGACCCACTCCCGCCGGTCGACTTGCTGCCGAGCCCGCCGCGCTGCACCGTGGTGCCGCTCTTGGTCGTGATCTGGGCATTGCGCGGTTTCACCGAGGTGCCGCCCGTCGGTGGCTTGCCGATGGTCGGTGTGCCGCCGTAGTGGTAGCGGTACTGCGGCCAGCCCAGAATCAGCAGTCCGGCGCCGTGACCGCCGGAGCCCTCACTGCGGAAGTTGGTCTTGCCGTCGCCGCAGTTCTCGTCGGGGACAACGACTTCCTGCCCGTTCTGGTCGATCTGCACGCACGAGGCCGTCACCTGGTCGGGTGCGGTGATCGCCCGGTAGGCGAGGTAGCCGCCGCCGACGAGCGCGGCGACGCCGACGATGGCGACACCGCCGATCATCACGCGTTTGCGGTTGCGCCGCTTCTCCTCCGCCGCCGCGGCCGCCGCGCGCTCGGCCTCTTCGGCTTGCCTGCGGGCCTTGTCTCGGGCGCGCGCCTCGCCGACGGTCGGCGGACGCGGCTGGGTGACGCCGGGTTCCTGCCGCGCCATCCGGCCGGGTTGCGGCTGGCCGACGGGATGCCCGCCGGTGCCGAAAGCAGGCGGCGTCGACCCCGCGTCGGGTTCGGACGGCGTCGAACTCCCCTCCGGTGCGGACCATCCCGCGCCGGGATCGGGTGGCGTCCACGGGGACCTGCCCGGCTCGCCGTTCGAGGGTTGTTCCGGTCGATCGGGCGGTCCGGGGTTCTGTGTGCTCACCGCTGCCGCCCCCTAGCCCCCGAAGTCACCACTAGCGCTCCTCGAATCCGGTCATGTCGCCCCGCGCGGGCTCCCAGCTTTCCACAACCAGGTCTACCCGCCCAGGAGCACGCCCGGACAGACCATGTGTCGCGTGCCCGACGGCTCGAGAGCTATCGGGCGCTTCGCCGGACCGTAGCAGTTCCAGCAATTTCTCGCCCGCCGTTCGTGGCCCTTCGGCGACAACGTGGACGCGACCGTCGCGATGGTTGCGCGCGTAGCCGACGAGGCCGAGTTCCAGTGCGCGCGACCGCGTCCACCACCGGAATCCCACGCCCTGCACGTAGCCGTGCACCCACGCGCTCAGCCGGACCGGCTCCTCGCTCATGCGTCGATGTCGAAGGTCAACGTCACCTTCGTGCCCGCTTTGAGCGTGCGACCGACGGTGCACACCTTGTCGACGGCACGCTGCACGGTGACCAGTAGTCGTTCGCGGGCGGCCTCGTCGAGTTCGGACAGATCCAGTTCGAGGACCTCGTCGAGCTGCGGGTAGAGCTCGTTCTCGCGGTCGGCATCGCCCGAGACGCGGATGGTGGCGTCGAACTCGTCGCCGAGGCGACGCGACAACGGCAGGTCCGAGCTGAGCCCGGTGCACCCGGCCAGCGCGATCTTGAGCAGCTCACCGGGCGTGAAGGCGCCGGGGACACCCTGGGAGGCGATCAAGACCTCCGCGCCACGGTTGCTGCGCCCGGTGTAGGCACGGGTTCCGGTGCGCTCGACCCACAGTTCGGTGGGGGCGTTGGTCACGGGTGCGGTCTGCTCAGCCATGTCTTGATCCTGCCATTCGCTCGAGGACGATCCACGCCTGGGAACGTCCACGCCACTCCCGGCATTCCGGGCACGTGACCGGGCGCACGCTCATTCCTGGAAGCGGTATCCCATCCCGGCCTCCGTCAGCAGATGGCGCGGGTTGGCCGGATCGTCCTCGAGTTTGCGCCGCAACTGCGCGAGGTAGACGCGCAGGTAGTGGGTCTCGGTCGCATAGGCGGGCCCCCACACCTCACGCAGTAATTCCTTGCGCCCCACCAGCTTTCCGCGATTACGTACCAGCATCTCGAGCATGCCCCACTCGGTGGGCGTCAGGTGCACCGGCGCACCCTGCTTGGTGACCTTCTTGGCGACGAGGTCGACAGTGAACGAGTCGGTGACCACCACCGGGTCGACGGCGTCGGTCGCGCTGGCCCCGCGCCGAACCGCGGCCCGCAGCCGAGCCAGCAGTTCGTCCATCCCGAACGGTTTGGTGACATAGTCGTCGGCGCCGGCGTCGAGCGCCTCCACCTTGTCGGCCGAATCCGTCCGCGCCGACAGCACGATCACCGGCGCGGAGGTCCACCCGCGCAGCCCGGCCAGCACCTCGATCCCGTCCAGGTCCGGCAGGCCCAGATCGAGAATGACCACGTCGGGATGCTTCTCGGCGGCGGCGCGTAAGGCGGCGGCCCCGTTGCCCGCGGTGATCACCTCGTACCCGCGCACCGACAGATTGATCCGCAGAGCACGCACGATTTGCGGCTCGTCATCGACCACCAGCACTTTGATCGGCGGAGCCTGCCCGCCTCCCCGCGTCGGCGAGCCGGTCTCACTCGCGTCGTCGTGCGACGTCGGCGACCGGCGGTCGTGGGCGCCGGCAGGTGCGCCCGTCCCCGGTGGGTTACCCATGTGCTCACTTTCCTCGGGCGTCGACTGGTGGGTCCGCCGCGGGTGTTCCCGATGGCAGGTCGACGAGCATGGTCAGGCCGCCGCCCGGGGTCGGTTCGGCGTGGACGGTGCCGCCCATCGCCTCCACGAAACCACGGACAACCGACAGGCCGAGGCCGACGCCGGTGGTGTTGTCGCGGTCGCCGAGGCGTTGGAAGGGTTCGAACAGTTGCTCCTCGGTGCCCGACGGGACCCCGGGGCCGAGGTCGACGACGGCGATCGACACTCGGTCGCCGTCGTGTTCGGCGGTGACCCGCACCGGCGACTCGCGGCCCGAATGCCGCAGGGCGTTGTCGATCAGGTTGGCCAGTACGCGTTCGAGCAGGCCGCTGTCGGCCAGTACGGAAACCTCACCGACCTCGACCTTCACCCGCTCCATCGCCGCCCGGCGCAGCCCACGGGTGCCCATGCCGACGCTCACCAGCGCGCGATGCGCCGCCTCGTCCATGTACACCTGCCGCAACTGCGGCGTGACGACCCCGACGGCCAGTCGCGAGGAGTCGAGCAGGTTGCCGACCAGCGCGGTCAACTGGTCGACGGACTCCTCGATCGCTTCCAGCAGTTCACCGGTGTCCTCGGCCGAGAATTCGATGTCGTCGCTGCGCAGGCTGGACACGGCCGCTTTCGCCCCCGCCAATGGCGTGCGCAGGTCGTGGCTGACCGCCGACAGCAGCGCGCGGCGCAGCCGGTCGGCTTCCAAGAGCGCCGCCGCCGCACTGGCTTCCTCCGTCAGCCGAGCCTGACGCACCAGCCCGACCGCCTGGTTGGCGACGGCGTTGAGCACCGGCCGATCCGTGGAGTCGATCGCCCGCCCGGCCAGCAGCAAGTGACTCTGCGCGTCACCCGCTTCGATGACGGTCTCGGCTTCGGACGGTCGCGTCGGCGGCTCAGCACCGACCGCGGCGACGATCTGATCCCCGCACTGCACGCTCACCGCGCGCTGGCCATAGGTTTCGCGAACCTGCTCGAGCAGGTTGGGCAGGTCGGCGCCGTGCAGCACGGATCCGGCGAACATCGTCAGCAGCTCCGCTTCCCGAGATGCCTTGCGCGCCTGCACTGTTCGCTTGGCCGCGACGTCGACCAGCGCCGCCACGGCCACCGCGACGATGAGCAGCACCACCACGGTGACGAAGTTGTCCGGCTCGGCGATGGTGAAGCTGAAGCGCGGGTCGGTGAAGTACCAGTTCAGCAGCAACCCCGACAGCAACGCCGACAGACCGGCGGGGACGACACCGCCGAACAGCGCGACCGCGACCACCCCGACGAAGAACATCGCGCTGAGCCCGCCCAGCTGCAACCACCCATCGAGGAACACCCCGCAGATCACGCTCACCAGGATCGGCACGACCACGGCCGCCAGCCACGCGCTCACCGGCCGCCCGGGACGCAGCCAATGCCTGCGCACCCCGCGATTGGCCTCCTCGTGGGTCACCATGTGCACATCGATCTTGCCCGAACGCTGTACCACGGTCGAGCCGATGCCCTCGTCGAGCATCCGCGCCCAGCGCGAGCGTCGCGAGGTACCGAGCACCAGTTGGGTGGCGTTGACCTCGCGCGCGAAGTCGAGCAGCGCGGACGGCACGTCGTCGCCGGTCACCGTGTGCAGCGAGGCGCCGAGGCCGGCGGCGAGATCGCGCAGCTTGGTCATCCGCTCGGTCGATATCCCGACCAGTCCGTCACCACGCACCACGTGGAGCACGACCAGATCGGCACTGGACTTGGACGCGATCCGCCCGGCCCGGCGCACCACCGTCTCCGACTCGGGACCACCGGTGACCGCGACGACGACGCGTTCGCGCGCCTCCCACAGCTCGGTGATCTTGTGGTCGGCCCGGTACCGGGCCAGCGCCGCGTCCACCTGGTCGGCCAGCCACAGCAGCGCGAGTTCACGCAGCGCGGTGAGATTGCCGGGCCGGAAGTAGTTGCGCAGCGCCGCGTCGACCTTGTCGGCGGCGTAGACATTGCCGTGGGAAAGCCTGCGCCGCAACGCTTCCGGTGTCAGATCGACCAGTTCCACCTGATCGGCGCCGCGCACCACGGCATCGGGCACGGTCTCGCGCTGCTCGATACCGGTGATCTGTGCGACCACATCGTTGAGGCTTTCGAGGTGCTGCACGTTCACCGTGGAGATCACGTCGATACCCGCGGCCAGGATTTGCTCCACGTCCTGCCAGCGCTTCTCGTGCACGCTGCCCGGTGCGTTCGTATGCGCCAGTTCGTCGACCAGCACCACCGCGGGCTTGCGCGTGAGCACCGCGTCGACGTCGAGTTCGGGCAGCTCGGTCCCTCGATAGGAGACCATCTTGGGCGGAATCCGCTCGATGCCGTCCAGCAGTTCGGCGGTCTTCTTACGCCCGTGCGTCTCCACGACGGCCGCGACCACATCCCGGCCGCGTTCCAGGCGCCGATGCGCCTCGCCGAGCATGGCGTAGGTCTTGCCCACGCCCGGCGCGGCACCGAGGTAGATGCGCAGTTGTCCGCGTTTCACCTGTCCATCATCGCGTGCCGACGAGCCGGAGCCGGACGGCGCACCGGCAGGACGCCGACCGTCATCATCGGCGCGTGCGAGGCGTTCAACCGACCGAGTACGCGGATCAGCAGCAGCGACCCGACGAAACCGAAGATCACCGCAAGGGTCACAACAGACACCGCGATCTCACTTTCCATGAACAAGGGACCCGGGCGCCTTCGCCTCCCGGTGCACCAATTTCTACCGCGCGATATGCGGGTTGATCTCGATCTTTACGGTGTGTTGACGGCTATCGGCCCGGCCTTGACGGCATCCTCACACTGGCTGGTCGCCCGCGCGTCAACATTCCGCAAAGGCCGGGCCGCCGGGCGCTAAGGAGTCGTAAGGAAACCACGCCGAGCCGCCATCCGGCGTTTCACTCACTTAGTTGCTCCACCTCGGAGCACAAGGAGGTTGGAAATGTCTGTCGTGGTGTTCACGGTGCTCACCGTGGCGATCTTCGCGCTGCTGGGCTTGATCCAGCGAGGGGTGGAGAAGCTGTGATCGCGAACCTTGTCGGTCTCGTCCTGGCCGTTCTCGTCGCCGTGTACATGGCCGCGGCCCTGCTTTTCCCCGAGAGGTTCTAGGTGAACACGACAACAGCGGGGATCGCCTTCGTCGCGGCCCTGGTCATCACGCTGGCGCTGGTGCATGTGCCGCTCGGCGACTACATGTTCCGGGTGTACAACGCCGACAAGCACTCTCGTGCCGAGCGGCTGATCTACCGTGCCATCGGCGCGAAACCGGAGGTCGAGCAGACCTGGCCGGTCTACGCCCGCAGCGTGCTGGCGTTCTCGGCCGTGGGCATCCTGTTCCTGTTCTTCTTCCAGCTGGTCCAGGGCGCGTTGCCGCTGCATCTGAACGATCCAGGCACCGAGATGACCCCGGCGCTGGCGTGGAACACCGCGGTCAGCTTCGTCACCAACACCAACTGGCAGAACTACTCCGGCGAGTCCACCCAGGGGCACCTGGTGCAGATGGCCGGTCTGGCGGTGCAGAACTTCGTCTCGGCGGCCGTCGGCATGGCGGTGGCGGTGGCCCTGGTGCGCGGTTTCGCCCGCCGCCACACCGGTGAGCTGGGCAACTTCTGGGTCGACCTGGTGCGCGGCACGCTGCGCATCCTGCTGCCGATCGCGTTCGTCTTCGCGATCGTGTTGGTCGCCGGTGGCGTCATCCAGAACTTCCACCTGCACGACCAGGTCGCCCAGACCGTCGGCGGCGCGCAGCAGACCCTGACCGGTGGACCGGTCGCGAGCCAGGAGGTCATCAAGGAGCTCGGCACCAACGGTGGCGGCTTCTACAACGCCAACTCCTCGCACCCGTTCGAGAACGCGAGTACGTGGACGAATTTCCTGGAGATCTTCCTGCTCCTGGTGATCTCGTTCTCGCTGCCGCGCACGTTCGGCCGGATGGTCGGCAGCACCAAGCAGGGCTACGCGATCGTGGCGGTGATGGGCACGATCGCCCTGACCAGCATCACGCTGACCAACTTCTTCCAGCTGCGGGCCCATGGCACGGTGCCGACCGCGATCGGCGCATCGATGGAAGGCGTGGAAACCCGTTTCGGCGTGGCCGATTCGGCCACCTTCGCCGGCGCGACCACGCTCACCTCGACCGGCGCGGTGAACTCGTTCCACGATTCCTACACCAGCCTCGGCGGCATGATGACGATGTTCAACATGCAGCTGGGCGAGGTAGCGCCCGGCGGTGTCGGCTCCGGCCTCTACGGCATGCTGATCCTCGCGGTGATCACGGTGTTCGTGGCAGGTCTGATGGTCGGCCGCACGCCGGAGTACCTGGGCAAGAAGATCACCCCGCGCGAAATCAAGCTGGCCGCTTCCTATTTCCTGGTGAGCCCGCTGATCGTGCTGATCGGCACGTCCGTCGCGATGGCATTGCCCGGCGAACGGGCGAGCATGCTCAACAGCGGTCCACACGGCCTCTCGGAAGTGCTGTACGCCTTCACCTCCGCGGCCAACAACAACGGTTCCGCCTTCGCCGGTCTCACCGGCAACACCGAGTGGTACAACACCGCGCTCGGCTTGGCCATGGTGTTCGGCCGGTTCCTGCCGATCATCTTCGTGCTGGCACTGGCCGGTTCACTCGCCAAACAGGGCACCACGCCCGCGTCGATCGGCACGCTGCCGACGCACCGGCCGCAGTTCGTCGGCATGGTCGTCGGTGTGACGGTGATCCTGGTCGCGCTCACCTTCCTGCCCGCCCTCGCGCTCGGGCCGCTCGCCGAAGGAATTCACTGAAATGACAACTCCCACACTCGAATCCCCGGCCACGCCGCGGACCAAGGGCGTGCGCAAGGGCGTCCTCGACCCGAAGCTGCTGCTCACCTCCCTGCCCGACGCGGTCCGCAAGCTCGACCCACGGACACTGTGGAAGAACCCCGTCATGCTGATCGTCGAGATCGGCGCGGCGTGGTCGACCATCCTGGCGATCGCCGATCCGAGCTTCTTCTCCTGGGCCATCGTCGTCTGGCTGTGGCTCACGGTCATCTTCGCGAACCTGGCCGAGGCCGTCGCCGAAGGACGCGGCAAAGCGCAGGCCGAGAGCCTGCGAAAAGCCAAGACCGACACCGTCGCTCGCCGATTGGCCGACTGGACACCCTGTGGGCGAATTGTCGAGGAACGGGTCGCCGCGCCCGAACTGCGTCGCGGTGACTTCGTCGTCGTGGAGGCCGGCCAGGTCGTCCCCGGTGACGGTGACGTCGTCGAAGGCATCGCCTCGGTGGACGAATCGGCGATCACCGGTGAGTCCGCGCCGGTGATCCGCGAATCCGGTGGCGACCGTTCCGCGGTCACCGGCGGCACCACGGTGCTCTCGGACCGGATCGTCGTCAAGATCACCCAGGAGCCGGGGGCCAGCTTCATCGACAAGATGATCGCGCTCGTCGAAGGCGCGAGCAGGCAGAAGACGCCCAACGAGATCGCGCTCAACATCCTGCTGGCCGCGCTCACGATTATCTTCGTGTTCGCGGTGACCACGCTGCAGCCCTTGGCGATCTTCGCCAAGTCGAACAACCCCGGGGTGCCGGATACTTCGGCACTGGACGCGCACGGCATCACCGGGATCGTGATGGTCTCGCTGCTGGTCTGCCTCATCCCGACCACCATCGGCGCACTGCTCTCGGCCATCGGTATCGCCGGGATGGACCGCCTCGTGCAGCGCAATGTGCTGGCCATGTCGGGCCGCGCGGTGGAGGCCGCGGGCGATGTGAACACGCTGCTGCTCGACAAGACCGGCACCATCACCCTCGGCAACCGTCAGGCCGCCGAATTCGTGCCGGTGCCAGGAATTCTCGACGACGAACTCGCCGACGCGGCCCAGCTCTCCAGCCTCGCCGACGAGACGCCGGAGGGGCGGTCGATCGTCGTGTTCGCCAAGCAGACGTTCAACAAGCGCGAACGCAGCGCGGGGGAACTGCCGGGTGCCACCTGGGTGGAATTCACCGCGCAGACCCGCATGTCGGGTGTCGACCTCGCCGACGGGCACCAACTGCGCAAGGGGGCAGCTGGCGCCGTCATCGAATGGGTTCGCGCCCAGGGTGGTTCGGTTCCCGAGCAGGCCTCGGCAATCGTCGACGGCATCTCCGCGTCCGGCGGTACACCGCTGGTGGTCGGTGAGGTCAAGGACGGCACCCCACGACTGCTCGGCGTCATCCACCTCAAGGATGTCGTCAAACAGGGCATGCGGGAACGCTTCGACGAGATGCGCCGCATGGGTATCCGCACGGTCATGATCACCGGCGACAACCCGTTGACGGCCAAAGCGATCGCCGACGAAGCGGGCGTGGACGACTTCCTCGCCGAAGCGACGCCGGAGGACAAGCTCGCCCTGATCAAGAAGGAGCAGGACGGTGGCCGACTCGTCGCGATGACCGGCGACGGCACCAACGACGCTCCCGCGCTGGCGCAGGCCGACGTGGGTGTAGCGATGAACACCGGTACCTCGGCCGCCAAAGAGGCGGGCAACATGGTCGATCTGGACTCGGACCCGACCAAGTTGATCGAGATCGTGGAGATCGGCAAGCAGTTGCTGATCACCCGCGGCGCACTCACCACGTTCTCCATCGCCAACGACATCGCCAAGTACTTCGCGATCATTCCCGCGTTGTTCGTTGGCCTGTTCCCCGGCCTGGACGCGCTCAACATCATGCGTCTGGCCAGCCCGCAGTCGGCGATCCTGTCCGCGGTCATCTTCAACGCGATCATCATCGTGGCGCTCATTCCACTGGCGCTGCGCGGTGTCAACTACCGGCCGAGCAATGCCTCGAAGCTGTTGAGCCGCAACCTGACGATCTACGGCCTCGGCGGCATCATCGCGCCGTTCCTCGGCATCAAGATCATCGATCTGTTCGTCCAACTCCTCCCCGGGATGTCCTGAAATGCGTATGTCTACCTGGATCCGCCAGCACCTGGCCGCCCTGCGCGCCCTGCTCGTGCTGACCGTGATCACCGGAATCGTGTATCCCGTGGCGGTTTTCGCGATCGCGCAGCTGCCCGGGCTCGACGACAAGGCCAACGGCTCGCTCATCGAGCGGGACGGCAAACTGGTGGGCTCCAGCCTGATCGGGCAGTCGTTCACCGACGCCGACGGCAAGGCGATGGGACAGTACTTCCAGAGTCGCCCGTCTGCCGCGGGCGACGGCTATGACCCGCTGTCCACCGGCGCGAGCAACCTCGGTCCAGAAGATATCGTCGACTCGGCCGATCGCACGAGCCTGCTCACCACCGTGTGCTCGCGCTCGAAGGAGGTCGGCGACCGTGAGGGGGTCGACGGCGCCCGCCAGTTCTGCACGAAAGATGGTGTGGGCGCGGTGCTCTCGGTGATCGGGTCGCGTGATGCCGACGGCGATGTGTCGCAGCCGGTGCAGGTGGTCAGCGTCAACGAGCTCTGCCCCGCGCAGCCGTTCCTCGCCACGTTCCGCGGTGTCGCCGTGGAGTGCGCGAAGGAAGGTGAGGACTACTCGGTCGGCCGGATCATCCCGATCATCGGGGACGCCTCCGCCGATCCAGCGGTGCCCGCCGACGCGGTCACGGCGAGCGGCAGCGGCCTCGACCCGCATATCTCCCCCGAGTACGCGGCCATCCAGGTCGAGCGGGTGGCGAAGGCGCGCGGCATCACCGCCACGCAGGTCCGTGAGATCCTCGACGCGCACACCGATGGGCGCACACTCGGTTTCCTCGGTGAGCCGCGGGTGAACGTCGTCGAACTCAACCTCGATCTCGACGCCCGCTACCCGTTCGCGGGCTGAATACAGCGATCGGGGCCGGATCTGGACAGATCCGGCCCCGATTCGCTTGTCGCGCTAGTCCTCGTCTGTCACCAATGCCCAACCATCCGGCAGACCGGTCACCGTCACCGCGGAGCCGCACACCTCGAGATCCACGGTCACCCCCTCGCCCAGCCGGAACTCCGACATCCGCACGCACCCCCAGGCCGGGGGAACCTGCGGCCGCAACGTCAACGTCTTGGCCGGCACATCGGGATCGAGCCCGAGGAACGATCGAACCAGCAGCAACGGCGCCGCACTCGCCCACGCCTGCGGCGAACACGAGGTCGGATACGGCACGGGTGCCGCGAATCTCGACCGAGGGAAACCACAGAACAACTCGGGCAGTCGACCGTCGAACGCGGCGGCGGCATCGAGCAGCCCACCCGACAGCTTCGTGGCCAGTTCCACCGCGCCCGGCACATGCTGGTATCGCATCAACCCGGCGACAGCGATCGCCGTGTCATGCGGCCAGATCGACCCGCTGTGGTAACTCATCGGGTTGTAGGCACCCATATCCGAAGCCAAGGTCCGCAGGCCGAATCCCGAATCCATCTCTGCCCGAGCCAGATTCCGGATCAGGATCTCGGCGTGTTCGTCGGTCGCGATGCCCGACCACAGACAGTGCGCCGCGTTGCTGGTCAACGCGTCGACCTGACGCTTGCGACCGTCCAAGGCCACCGCGTACCAGCCGTAATGGGGTAGCCAGAACTGTTCGGCGAACTTGGTGCGCAACTCGTCGGCGCGTTCCCGCATCCGCACGGCCAGATCGGGGTCGTCGAACTGGTCGGCCAATTCCGCGCGGGCCAGGAACGCCGCGTACACATACCCCTGCACCTCGGCCAAGGCGATCGGCGCTTCGGCGATATGTCCTGCGGCGTCGTTGATTCCGTCGAAGCTGTCCTTCCAGCCCTGATTGATCAGGCCGCGGTCGGTGGCGCGCACGTACTCGACGAAACCGTCGTCGTCGCGGTCGCCGAAATCGGTGATCCAGCTGATCGCGGCGTCGGCCGCGGGCAGCAGGGTGGCGATCGATCCCGGATCCGCGCCCCACCGTAGACATTCGGCGAGCAGCATCACGAAAAGCGGTGTGGCGTCGACGGTTCCGTAATAGATCTGCCCACCGAGCACCTGGCCCACCGAGGGCCCGCGCCGCATCTCGTGCATGATCCGGCCCGGCTCCTCCTCCACGAGCGGGTCGATCGTCTGGCCCTGCAACTCGGCCAGCTGCTGCAAAGTGCCCAGTGCCAGATCGGTTTCCAGCGGCAGCGACATCCATGCCGTGAGCAGCGAGTCGCGGCCGAACAGCGTCATGAACCACGGCGCGCCCGCCGCCACGAAGGGCCGGTTGGTGCCCGAATCGGTGTGGATCTGCAACGCGCCCAGATCGCTTTCACTGCGGCGCAGGATCTGGTTGAGCAGACCCGAATCGGCGGAGATATCGGTGGCCGTGGCCCGCCACGCCTGGATCTTGCGCACCGGCTCGCTCGCCCGGTAGCGCTCGCCCGGCGTGCCGCTGGTCTGCGGGCGCTGCGCGGCGCCCGCCGGTTGCGCGGTGATCTCGGTCTGCCAGCGCCCGCCCGCCGGGACCACCACTCGCCAGATCATGGTGCCGGGCAACACCATCGGCTCGATCGTCGAGGTGAGCGCGAGCCCACGCGACAGATCGGCACGGTCGTGGAGCAGCAGTTCACCGTCGGTGGTCGTCATCTCCGCGCGGCGCCCGTGCGTGCGGCCTTCCTTCACCGCGAACAGGTCGACGAAATCGGCGTCGACGTGCAGCTCCAGAACCACCGCCGTCGCCTCGCGGCTCATGTTCTCCAGCGTGATCAGCTCGTGCATGCCCTCGGCGACGAGCCGATCACGCACCACGAGCAGGGTGCTGTCGGCCCGACCCTGCTGCGGAGGCCTGCGCAGCACGAACCGTGCCGCGAAGGCCTCCGGGCTCAGCACCGACAGCGCCTCGGGCCGTTTGCCGTCGATCATCAGCTCCCAGCGCGAAATCACCCTGGCGTCACGAAAGAACAGGCCCTGCGGCTTACCCGGCTCGATATCGCCGAGTCGGTCGGACAGGCAGAACGTGCCGCCTTCGACAAGGGTGATGTTGCCGCCACCGCCACCGAGCCCCGCGGGTTCCCCCGCGTTGAAGGGGCTCGGCGCCGAGGCGCTGTCCGTGCTCATGCGCGCCCGTTGGCCGCCACCCCGATGGGCAACGGCATCGCATACGCGGTGTCGTAACCGATCGTGGTGCGGGCGAGCAGTTCCCGGTACACCTGTTCGTAGCCGCGGCCGAGGGTGTCGGCGCTGAAGTTGTCGACCACGTGCTTCCGGCACAGGGCCGGATCGTAGGTCTGGACTTCGGCGATGGCGGCGGGCAGTTCGGAGGGATCGTCACAGATCCGCCCCGTCACCCCGTCGACCACCACTTCGCTCACCGCACCGCCGCGCAACGCGACCACCGGCGTTCCGCAGATCATCGCCTCGATCATCACCATGCCGAACGGCTCCTCCCATCGAATGGGGAACAGCAGACACTTTGCTCCGGACAGGAGTTTACGCTTGGCGGCCGCGTCGGCGAGACCGAACATCTGATCCTGGTCGGTCATTCGCGGGCGCACGAACTCCTCGAAGTAGGCCTTTTCGGGCGACTCACTGCATTTGCCCGCCAGGATCAGCGGCATGCCGACGGCGTGGGCGGCGTCGAGCGCCAGATGCGGACCCTTGTCGTCGCTGAAACGGCCGAGGAACAGCGCGTAGTCCTGCTTCTCGGTCTCGAACGGCCACTGATCGGGCCGCAGCGCGTTGTGTACCCGGCCCGCCCACGGCAGATCGGGCGCCAGCGCGCGCTGACGGTCGCTGATCGCGACGAGCGAACACTCCTGGCCCAGTTCCTTGTAATAGCGGTAGCAGTCGTCCTGCACCGGGCCGTGCACGGTGACCACCGTCGGCAACCCGAGATTGGCGTAGGCGGGCGCGTTCAGCGGGCCCGCGAAAGTGTGGTCGTGGACCAGGTCGATGCCTTCGGTATCGGCCAGCCGCTCGATCGCGCGGCGCACCCGCAGCGCGTGCACGATTTCCGGGAACGGATCGCCCAAACGTTCAGGCTGAATCCGGTCCCACAGCGGAACGAAGTTCGCTTGGGTACCATCTATACCCGCACCGAACAGTGTGACGTGATGGCCGCGCTCACACAGCGAGTCGACCAGATCGGCGACTACGGCCTCGACGCCGCCGTAGGCCTTGGGTGGGACATCGAAATAGGGTGGGACAACCATCGCGATCCGCAGCGGACCACCGTGGTGATCGATCGAATAGAGATCGGACGCGGACAAACCGGTCGGCGACATTGCCGACGTGTCTGTACTCATGACCTTCCTTCCAGGGACGCAACCTCGCAACACTTGCGCGAACAAGAGATGGCCGCCTCGGCGGAGGTGGAGACGAGAGCTTCACCGCCGTCCATGGGGCATGGTTGGCCTGGCCAGACGCAATGCGCACCGTTTCGGGTGCCCGCCTGAACAGAGGGGCCGTCAAGGAACGTACCCCGCTACCGCAGAGTAAACCAGCGTGTTGCTGGAAATGTTCGGTCTCGATTCCTACAGCCTGACAGGAGATTACGCGGTCAGATGCGGTCTACGGCGTACAGACGGCGGGCTCTACGGGATCCACACACGGAATATTTCCGAACTCGATCATGGTGAGCCTGGCCTTACCGTGGGTCAGATAGTCGATGAACTGGGCAACCAGCGAATCACCGGCGACCGGACCGTGGGTGAGGGCGTACTCGACTCCGACGAAGGGGTACCGACCCGCCCGCATCGAGTCCGCCGAAGCACCGACACCGTCGATCGACACCGCCCTGACCTCGGCGCCGACGGCTGAGGTCTCCATGTATCCCACTGCGCCAGGAATTTTGGCAACGAATGTTGCCACTTCGTCCGTGAGGTCGACCTCGCATTGCGCACCACCGGCCGCCATCCCGATGCAACTGGTGTAGGGAAACACCTTGCGGTTGCCCTCGAGTAGGCGGGATTCGAGGGCGCGCCGGGTGCCCGAGCCCGCGGTGCGATCGATCAGCACCACCGGCAGGTCGGGGCCGCCGATCTGGTTCCAGTTCTTCACATCTCCCCGATACAGGTCTCGGATCTGCGCGGCCGTGAGGTTCGTCAGGCCGACGCCGGGGTGCACCACCATCGAGAACGACCCGAGAGCAAGTGGATGTTCGGTCAGGGCTTCGAAGGAATTGCCCTTGGAGCCGTCACCGATCGCGAGCGTGTTCTGCGTCTGACCGTCGCGAGCCAGGGTACGCAGGCCCGGTTCGGTCCCCGCGAACGCGAAGGTGAATTTCGCGTCGGTACACGTCTTCTCGTAGTCCTGCGCGGCTTTGCGGATCATCGGCGCCATCGCCGTCGAACCGACGACGGTGAGTTCACCCGCGGCACAGTCACGCGGCGGCGGATCCGGTTGCAGCGCGAGCACGGCCTGGACCGTGATCAGCGCTACGAGGAATCCGCACAGCGCCATCAGCTTTCGCGACGGCCCCGTCTTGCTCTTGGTCTCGACAACCTTGCCGCCCTTCACCGCCCCGGTCAGGATCGGTTCCGCCGGCACTCCTGTGCCGTGCTCGCGCTTCAGCACCGCCAGAATCTTGTAGTGCTGGCCGCGTTCGAGTGGCACCTTCGGCAGGTCGATGATGCCCTCGAAGCGCGGGCCCTCGCCCCGCGTCCGCTTCCCGATGCCAGAACCCGGACCGAGGTTGTCGGGCAATACCCCCTCGAGTTCGGTCACCGCCATGCCGATCACCTCCCGACCGGGAAAGGTGACGTGCAGCCCGATCAGCGCGGATTCGGGGCTGCGCATCCGGTAGTCGTCGGCGTCGATGGCGAGGGTGCCACTGTTCTCGACGCGAACCAGCACCACCGACAGCCTCGAAAGATCCAGCGGCATTCCGGGGATCTCCGGGGTGCTCAGATTCCGCAGCGCACCTACCAGCGAAGCGGATTCGGTCTCACCGGTGACCGGCGTATCCATCTGCACGCGGTAACCCAGCCGCCGACGCCCGACCAGGACGAACTCGCGCACGAATGCGGCCGACGCCACCACGATACCCGCCCCGGACAGCACGATCTCAATAGGAACGTTCATCGGATCCCCCGCACTCAGCCACCATCGGCGAGTTGATATCTACCAGGCCACAGACGACCGGTCGGAGGTGAGATCAGTTGTTGGGCAAGACTTCACCCAATGGACTCCCGACACCAGGCCAACAGCTCCTCGACCGGCCAGGTGTCGATCACCTTCTCGGCGGTGACCCCGTGGGCCAGTGCCCGCTCACATCCGTAACCCTGCCAAGCCAGTTGGCCCGGTGCGTGGGCGTCGGTGTCGATGCTGAACAGGCAGTCCATCTCGACGGCCAGTTCGATCAAACGCCCAGGTGGATCACGGCGTTCGGGGCGGCTGTTGATTTCGACGGCGGTGCCGTAGCGGCGGCAGGCTTCGAAGACGAGTTCGGCATCGAACGACGACTCGGGGCGGATGCCTCTGGCCCCTTCCACGAGGCGGCCGGTGCAGTGGCCGAGGATATCGACGTTGGGGTTGGCGACCGCGTAGACCATGCGCTTGGTCATGGTGTCGCTGTCGTCGCGCAGGTGCCAATGCACGCTGGCGACAACGACATCCAGGCGTTCGAGGAGATCGGCCCGCTGGTCGAGGGTGCCGTCGTCGAGGATGTCGACCTCGATGCCGGTGAGGATGCGAAACGGCGCCATCTGCTCGTTGAGTTCGGCGATCACGTCGAGTTGGCGCAGGAGCCGGTCAGCGGACAGGCCGTTGGCGACCTTGAGGCGGGGCGAATGGTCTGTCAGCGCGCAGTATTCGTGGCCGAGCGCGGCCGCGACGCCCATCATCTCCGCGATCGGACTTCCACCGTCGGACCAGTCCGAGTGGGTGTGCAGATCCCCCCGGAGCGCGGCGCGCAACTCCTCGCCCGCCGGTGCTATCGGCTTCGCCTCCTCGCGGAGCTCGGCCAGATAGTCGGGAACCTCACCGGCACAGGCTTGTTCGATGATGGCCGCCGTCTTCGGCCCGATCCCGGCGAGCTCGCGCCAGCTGTGTTCGCTCGCGCGAGTGGCGAACTCGGCGTCGGCGAGTCCGGCGACGACATCGGCGGCGCGGCGGTAGGCCTTCACCCGGTGTGTTTCGGCACGACTGCGTTCGAGCCAGAACCCGACCTCACGCAGCGCCGCCACCGGACCCGGACTCGCCGCCGATGTCATCGCGACTACTTGATCCGGCCGTACTTGAGGAACGCGACCCCATCGGCGTACACCCGGCTGGTGATCACCCGGAACCGCTCCGGCGCGGGCAGTTTCGCCCCGCCGCCGAACAGCGGTCTTCCGGTGCCGAGCACCACCGGGTGCAGCTTCAGGAACACCTGGTCGATCTCGGGTAGCAGCGTCTGCGCCAGTTCACCGCCACCGCAGAGCCAGATCCCCAGTCCGTCCTCGCGTTTGAGTTCGCGCACCGCGGCGGTCGGGTCCTCGGCGATCAGTTCCACGCCCGGCGCCGGCGCTTCGGGCAGCGTCGTGGACACCACATATTGGCGCAGGTGCTCATACGGGCTCGCAGTGCCGGTGCGGACGCCGAAATCGTGGGTCTTGCGGCCCATGATCACGGTGTCGAAGTAGATGTTGCCCGCCGCGATCCCGCGCGCCTCGCGCACCTTGGTCGGCAGGGTTTCCGGATACTGCGAGATGATCGCGGGACCGTGGTCACCGCCCACCGGAAAGAAGTCCAGCGTTCCGTCCTCGGCGGCGATGAAGCCGTCGATTGTCGATGCCACGAAATAGGTCAGCTTGCGCATAACGTCCTCCCTGCACGGACCCGGTCTGTCACGACCTGTCAGGAGAAACGTTAGCGTGCCCGGATCAGCGGCGGCGCGGCTTCCGTTGACACTTGGGACAGGAAAACGACGACCGATTCATGAATTGTTCCCGAACCAGCAGCGTCGCGCACCGATCGCACGGTTCGTCCTCGCGTCCATAGGCAGCCAGCGACCGGGAGAAATAGCCGGACTCGCCGTTCACATTCACATACAGGGCGTCGAAGGAGGTGCCGCCGACGGCCAGCGCCTCGGTCATGACCGCGGTGACCCCGTCGAGCAGGGTGCGCAGGACCGGGCGGGTGAGATCGGCGGCGACGCGGGTGCCGTGCAGACCGGCCCGCCACAGCGCCTCGTCGGCGTAGATGTTGCCGATGCCCGAGATCACCGTCTGATCGAGCAGCACGCGTTTGATCTCGGTGTTCTTGGCGCGGATGGCCGCGACCACGGCTTCGCGGTCGAAGAGCGGGTCGAGTGGATCGCGCGCGATGTGGGCCACGGAATCGGGCACCACGGTCCCGTTCACCTCGACGAGGTCGGCCAGCGCCCAACCACCGAAGGTGCGCTGGTCGACGAATCGCAATTCGGCGCCGTCACCGAGCACGGCCCGGATGTGCGCGTGCTTCTCGACGGGCGCGTCGGCGGGTTGCACGAGCATCTGACCGCTCATGCCCAGATGCACGACCAGCGCGGTATCTGGCTCGTCGAAGGTGAGCCAGAGATATTTCCCACGTCGCTGCGCGGAGTCGATCCGCAGTCCGGTGAGCCGTGCCGCCAGATCAGCACCACCCGCGACGTGCCTGCGCACGGCACGCGGGTGGGTGACGGTGACGGTCTCGATCGCCCGGCCGACCGCATGATCGGCGAGACCGCGCCGAACGACCTCGACCTCGGGCAATTCGGGCACGGATCAGGCTTCGGTCGTGGATACGTCGGTCAGAGCCTTGTAGGCCGTACCGGCTGCCTTCTGCTCGGCTTCCTTCTTGGAACGGCCGATGCCCGAACCGTACGCATGACCGGCGATCACCGTGGTGGCGGTGAACTCCTTGTTGTGGTCGGGTCCGGTGGAGGTGATCTCGTAGGCGGGAACCCCGAGACCGCGTTCGGCGGTGAGCTCCTGCAGGCTGGTCTTCCAGTCGAGGCCGGCGCCCATGCGGGGGCCACGCTCGAGCAGGTCGGCGAACAGCCGCAGCACCACACCACGCGCGGTTTCGATGCCGTGCTCGAGGTGCACCGCACCGAGCAGCGACTCCATGCCGTCGGCGAGGATGCTCGGCTTGTCGCGGCCGCCGGTGAGCTCTTCGCCCTTCCCGAGCAGCAGATACTGGCCGAGTCCGCCGTCGCCGAGACCACGCGCCACCTCGGCGAGCGCGTGCATGTTCACCACGCTGGCGCGCAGTTTCGCGAGTTCACCCTCGGACTTCTCCGGATGCTCGGTATACAGGCGCTCGGTGATGCTGAGGCCGAGTACCGAGTCGCCGAGGAATTCCAGGCGCTCGTTGGTCGGCAAACCGCCGTTCTCGTACGCGTACGACCGGTGCGTCAGCGCTAGGCGCAGAAGCTCCGGTCGTACGTCGACACCGAGGGCGGTGAGAAGGCTGGCGTGATCCGCCGCGCCTACATTGTCTTTACTGGCTGTCACGTTGCTAGGAATGATCTACAACGATCAGACTGCAGAGGTGACCTGGCGGCCCTTGTAGGTGCCGCAGGACGGGCACGCGATGTGCGGGAGGGTCTTCTCACCACACGCGCGGTTCGGGCAGGTGACCAGGGTCGGCGCGGTGGCCTTCCACTGGCTGCGCCGCGACCGGGTGTTGGAACGCGACATCCGACGCTTGGGAACAGCCACGGCTACTTCTCCTCTTGGTTTTCGCTGACTACACCGGCATCAGATGCCGCGGCAGCGGTTTGGTCTTGGTGGTGGAACCCTCAGGCGGGGTCGCCGTTACCGGGCTCTTCAGTGGCGAAATTCGCCAACTTCGCCCAGCGAGGGTCCAGTATCTCATGCCCATGATCAGGACCCGCAATCGCCATCCGCACACCGCACTCGGGGCACAGGCCCGCGCAGTCCGGCGAGCACAGCGGCTGCAGCGGAAGCTCCAGCCCGATGGCATCGAGAATCACCGGCTCGAGGTCGACGAGGTCGTCTTCCATGCGGTAGACCTCGGCATCCTCGGTCGTCTGCTCGGTGGTGCTGTCCGGATAGGCGAACAACTCCGTCAGACGAATCTCCACCTGGTCGTCGAACGGTTCGAGGCAGCGCGAGCACTCCCCGGCCGTCGGTCCGGATGCCGTGCCGGTGACCAGCACGCCCTCCGAGACGGCCTGCAGTTGCAGGTCGAGTTCCACCTCGGCGTCGGCCGGGATGGCGATCAGGTCGAGACCCAGCCGCTCGTGGTCGGTGACCGTGCGATGCAGCTCCCGCATGGTTCCCGGCCGACGGCCGAGATTGCGGACGTCCAGCACGAAACCCGCCTCCGACACAGGACCATTGGTCTTGCGTGGACGCGCGGACGAACCGGAACCGGCGGACATCACTGACTCACTTACCGTCGAGGGGATAATGGGCAACCACTCCACAGTACGGCAGGACCCCGCCGGAATTCAAAACGCGCGATCGGCTCAGCGGCGGTGCTCAGCAGCGTATTCGGGGTATTCGGCGGCCGGTCCGCCGCGCATCTGCTGACGACCACGAGTGATCGAGCGCCGGGTGGTGTTGAGCGTCTCTTCCATGGCGGCGAGCCTGTTGCCGAAATCGGCCATCTGCTCGTCGACATAGTCGTCGCATTCGGTGCGCACCCGGTCGGACTCGGCCTGCGCCTCGTCGATCAGGCGGGCGGATTCGGCGTGCGCCACCCGCACCACCTCGGTCTGCGCGACCAGGCGAGCCTGTTCGGCCTTGCCGTCGGCGACCGAGCGCTCGTAGGAGGCCTTGCCCGATTCGATGGCCCGGTCGGCGTCGATCTGGGCGCGGCCGGTTAGCTCGTCGTATTCGGCGTTGCCGTCGGCCACGACCTGATCGGCCTCGGCCTGGGCCGAAGTCACCAGGCGGTCGGCGTGGGCGGTGGCCTCGGCGACCATGCGGTCGGCGTGGTCCTTGGCGTCGGCGAGGATGCGATCGGCCTCGGCGCGCGCGGAGTCGATGGTGACGCGCGCCTGCTCGTTGGCCGTGGTGACCGTCGTCTCGGCGCCGCTGCGGGCGTCACCGACGATCTTGTCGCGGTGATCGAGCACGTCCTGGGCGTCGTCGAGTTCACCGGGCAGCGCGTCGCGAACATCGTCGAGAAGTTCGAGGACGTCGCCGCGCGGCACGATGCAGCTGCGGGTCGGCGGGATGCCGCGCGCCTCTTCGACGATGGCGACCAGTTCGTCGAGTGCTTCGAATACGCGATACATGCTCACTACCCTCCTGCGGACTCACGGCGAAACCACTACCGCCGACGCCCAGTGTGCCCGTCTCGGGCGGCTGTGCCGAATGTCGACGCGGTGTGTCGCGACAGTGTCCAAGATCGCACAGATATCAAGTGGAGTGCAGCCCTCCACTTCGGCTACCATCAGTGAGCACGACAACGCCGTCCGCCGGGAAGCACCGCAACCTCTTCGCTGTTGTACTCCTCGACGTCTGTTCATGTGGGATCGGAGTCGAACATGACCCTCCTGGAAACACCTAGGAGTCCGGTGTCGCACGTCGCGGGCATGTTCACTCCCTGGACCGGCCCGTTTCCCGTGGTGACGCCGAGTGAAGTCGCACCCGCGCTGCGCCCGCAGTTCGAGGGCGCGCTCACCTACCTACGCGGCGACCGCGCTCTACCCCAACTCTTCCGATTCGCCCTCGTCGGCGGGTCGAGCAATATCGCGTACGTCCTGCTGTTCTTCGCGATGCACAGCATCGGTCCACTGGTCGCCAATGTGGCCGGATCGGTGGTCAGCACGATCATCGCCAATGAATTCCACCGCCAGCTCACGTTCCACGCCACCGACCGGGTCACCTGGTTCACGGCGCAGTGGGAAGGCGGCGGGATCGCGTTGATCGGCCTCGCGATCACGACCGCGTGTTTGGCCGGTTTGGATTTCTGGGCGCCCAGCCTGGGTGACATCACGCAAGCACTGACGGTCCTGGCCATCACAGCCGCGGTCGGCGGCATGCGGTTCCTCGCCCTGCGTGGTTTGTTCCGCCTGCCCGCGACGACCTAGCCCTTACGTTCGGCGAGGCGGTCGAGTAGACGCTTGTGGACGGCCGGCGGGAGCATATCGCTCACGTCGCCGCCATAGGCGGCCACTTCCTTGACCAGCGAGCTGGACAGGAAGCTCAGTGACGGGTTGGTGGCGATGAAGAAGGTGTCGACGCCCGCCAGCTTGTGGTTCATCTGGGCCATCTGGAGTTCGTAGCCGAAGTCGCCCGCGTCGCGCAGACCCTTGACGATCGCGCTGATGCCTTCCTGCTTGGCGAAATCGACCGTCAGCCCCTGCCAGGACGCGACGCGCACGTTCGGCAGGTGGGCGACCGATTCACGCAGGAGTTCCATGCGCTCTTCGACGGTGAACATGCCCTGTTTCTTGGGATTCACGTTCACCGTGACGATCACTTCGTCGAACTGTGCGGCCGCGCGGGCGAACACGTCGAGGTGACCATTGGTGACCGGGTCGAAGGAGCCGGGGCACAGTGCTGCAGCCATACCTCAGACGCTAGCACCGAACTCGGCGAGCTCGACCCTGGTCTCCCCGTACTTGCGCACCTTCAACGCCACATAGCCTGTGGGCCAAGTGATTTCGGGGGAACGGCTGGACCGCTCCACCGCCACCAGCGCGTCGGTCGCGAGCCAGCCGTTGTCCGCAAGGGCGGCGAGGTCGGCGATCACGTCCTCGGTGCTCACGTCGTACGGCGGATCCGAGAACACCACGTCGTAGGCCCTCGGCGCGGTCTGCTTCAACACCGAGGAGACGCTGCCGAGCCGCAGTTCCGCACCGGGCAGACCGAGCTCGGCGATATTGGCGCGCACCACCTCGGCCGCTTTGCGGTCGGACTCGACCAGCAACGCCTGTTCGGCCCCGCGCGAGAGCGCTTCCAGACCCAGCGCGCCCGAGCCCGCGTACAGGTCCAGGACCAGCGTGCCGTCCAGATCGAGGCGGGCGTCGATCGCACTGAAGAGGGCTTCGCGCACCCGATCCGAGGTGGGCCGGGTGCCCGCGGGCGGCACCTTCAAGCGCCGCCCGCCCGCCACACCCGCGACGATGCGTGTCATTCCGACTCGCGTGCGACCAGTTCCACCAGCAGGTCGCCGCCCTCGACCTGCTGCACCTTGGCGGTCGCGATCCGGCCGACAACGCCGCCGCGCGGCGCGGTGATGGCGGCTTCCATCTTCATCGCCTCGATGGTGCCGACGGTGTCACCGGCGTGGATCTCGTCACCTTCGGACACCGCCAGGGTCACCACACCGGCGAACGGCGCCGCGATGTGGCCTGCGTTGTTCTTGTCGGCCTTCTCGGAGGCGGGCACCTCGGAGGCGACGGACCTGTCCCGCACCGCGACCGGGCGCAGCTGCCCGTTCATGATGCACATGACCGTGCGCATGCCCTTCTCGTCGGGCTCGGAGATCGCCTCGAGGCCGATGAGCAGGGTGACGCCCTTCTCCAGCTGCACGCGGTGCTCTTCGCCGCGGCGCAGGCCGTAGAAGAACTGGTTCTCCGACAGTCCGGTGGTGTCGCCGTACTTCTCGCGGTGGGTGTTGAACTCGGCGGTCGGGCCGGGGAACAGCAGCCGGTTCAGCGTGGCGCGGCGCTCGTCGGAGGAGCCGTCGAGCGCCTTCTGGTCGGCCGGGCTCAGCGGGGTCTCGGGCTTGGGTTCGTTGCGCCCGGCCAACGCCTTGCTGCGGAACGGCTCGGGCCAGCCGCCCGCCGGGGTGCCGAGCTCGCCGCGCAGGAAGCCGATCACCGAGTCGGGGATGTCGTAACGGCCCGGGTCGGCGGCGAAGTCCTCGATACCGACGCCGGTGCCGACCAGCGCCAGCGCGAGGTCACCGACCACCTTCGACGACGGGGTCACCTTGATCAGACGACCCAGCAGCCGGTCGGCGGCCGCGTACTTGGCCTCGACCTCTTCGAACCGGTCGCCGAGGCCGAGCGCGATGGCCTGCTGACGCAGGTTCGACAGCTGACCACCCGGGATCTCGTGGGTATACACGCGCCCGGTCGGCGCGGGCAGGCCCGACTCGAACGGCGCGTAGACCTTGCGCAGCGCCTCCCAGTACGGCTCGAGATCGCACACGTTCTGCAGGTTCAGGCCGGTGTCGTGCTCGGTGTGCGCGGTGGCGGCCACGATCGCCGACAGCGCGGGCTGGCTCGTGGTGCCCGCCATCGCCGCGGACGCGCCGTCGACCGCGTCGGCTCCGGCCTGCCACGCCGCCAGGTAGGTGGCCAGCTGTCCGCCGGGGGTGTCGTGGGTGTGCACGTGCACCGGCAGATCGAAGTTGCTGCGCAGCGCGGTCACGAGTTTCGCGGCCGCGGGGGCGCGCAGCAGACCGGCCATGTCCTTGATCGCGAGGACGTGCGCGCCCGCGTCGACGATCTGCTCGGCCAGCTTCAGGTAGTAGTCGAGGGTGTAGAGCGACTCGTTCGGGTCGAGCAGGTCGCCGGTGTAGCTCAGCGCGACTTCGGCGACGGCGGTACCGGTTTCGCGGACCGCGTCGATCGCCGGACGCATCTGGTCGACGTTGTTGAGCGCGTCGAAGATGCGGAAGATGTCGATACCGGTCGTGGCGGCTTCGGAAACGAAGGCGCGCGTGACCTGTTCGGGGTAGGGCGTGTAGCCGACGGTGTTGCGACCGCGCAGCAGCATCTGCAGGCAGATGTTGGGCACGGCTTCACGCAGGGCCGCCAGGCGCTCCCACGGGTCCTCGTGCAGGAATCGCAGTGCCACATCGTAAGTCGCGCCACCCCACGCCTCGATGGAGAGCAGCTCGGGGGTCAGTCGCGCGACGTGTCCCGCCACACCGAGCAGACCGTTGGTGCGCACGCGGGTGGCCAGCAGGGACTGATGCGCGTCCCGGAAGGTGGTGTCGGTGACGCCGAGCGCCTTCTGCTCGCGCAGGGCGCGGGCGAAACCCTCCGGCCCGAGGGCGATCAGTCGCTGGCGCGAGCCGTCCGGCGGCGGCAGCGTCAGGTCGACGGCGGGCAGCTTGTCGTAGGGGTACACCGTGGTCGGGCGGTCGCCGTTGGGCTTGTTGACGGTGACGTCGGCCAGATAGGTCAGGATCTTGGTGCCGCGGTCGGCTGATCCGCGCGAGGTGAGCAGCTCGGGACGCTCGTCGATGAACGAGGTGGTCACCCGGCCCGCCTGGAAATCGGGATCGTCGAGCACCGACAGCAGGAACGGGATGTTGGTCGTCACGCCGCGAATACGGAATTCGGCCAGCGCGCGACGAGCGCGAGCGGCGGCGGCGGGCAGGTCACGACCACGACAGGTGAGCTTGACCAGCATCGAGTCGAAGTAGGCGCCGATCTCGGCGCCCAGGTTCGCGCCACCGTCGAGACGGATGCCCGCGCCGCCCGGTGTGCGGTAGGCGGTGATGCGACCGGTGTCGGGGCGGAACCCGTTGGCCGGGTCCTCGGTGGTGATGCGGCACTGCAGCGCGGCACCACGGATCTGCACCGTTTCCTGACTCAGACCCAGGTCTGCGAGGGATTCCCCCGCCGCGATACGCAGCTGCGACTGCACCAAATCGACGTCGGTGATCTCCTCAGTGACGGTGTGCTCCACCTGGATGCGCGGGTTCATCTCGATGAACACGTGGTTGCCACGCTCGTCGAGCAGGAACTCCACGGTGCCCGCGTTGATGTAGCCGATCTGGCGGGCGAAGGCCACCGCGTCGGCGCAGATCCGTTCGCGCAGTTCGGGAGACAGGTTCGGAGCGGGCGCGAGCTCGATCACCTTCTGGTGACGACGCTGCAGCGAACAGTCGCGTTCGAACAGGTGCATCACATTGCCGTGCTGGTCGGCCAGGATCTGTACCTCGATGTGGCGCGGATTCACCACGGCCTGCTCGAGGAACACCGTCGGATCACCGAACGCCGATTCCGCTTCCCGCGACGCCGCTTCGATCGACTCGCGCAAGAGCTCGGGCGTGGCGACCCGGCGCATGCCACGACCACCACCACCGGCGACGGCCTTGACGAAGATCGGGTATTCGAGTTCGGCTGAGGCGGTGAGCAATTCGTCGATATCGGCCGAGGGCGCGCTGGACTTCAGCGTCGGCAGCCCGGCCGCCTTGGCCGCTTCGATGGCCGTGGCCTTGTTGCCCGCCATCTCGAGGATCGCGGCGGTGGGGCCGATGAAGGTGATGCCCTCGGCGGCACAGGCCGCGGCGAGGTCGGGGTTCTCCGACAGGAAGCCGTAGCCGGGGTAGATCGCGTCGGCGCCCGCGCTCTTGGCGGCCTCGATGATCGCCTCGATCGACAGATACGCGCGAACCGGATGGCCCTCTTCGCCGATCTGGTAGGACTCGGCCGCCTTGAGGCGATGCACCGAGTTGCGATCCTCGTACGGGAACACCGCGACCGTTCCGATGCCGAGTTCGTAGGCCGCGCGGAAGGCACGGATAGCGATCTCACCACGATTTGCGACCAAGACTTTCGAGAACATTTGCTTACGGTACCCGGCCGTGAGGCGGGGTCGGACACGCAAGGTGGCTTCGCAGCAATCTTCACACCGCACACCCGCCCACCTGCGAAGTTGCGTTCATCAGGCCGTCACATCTCACCGCGCGGAGCCGCTCGCGGTGCGCGTGGTCGACCTCGGCGCAACCGCAGGTCACGGCCCTGTTCACCACGGGGCGGTGTCCCGCGCCCCCATGTGGGCCTATGCTGAGGGCGCAGCTGGTTCGCCCGCGCGGTGGAAGAGTCGGAGCCCCGACCTCCCGCGTAGGCGTCGAAACCCGGGTGCGGATCATGTTCCGCACCGGGTGAGAGGGAACCCGGTGAGAATCCGGGACTGTCCCGCAGCGGTGAGCAGGAACGACCGCCGTCATCAGCACTGGGCAGCATGCCTGGGAAGCGACGGCCAGTAGGTCGGTCGATCACACGACCGGTGCCCGCGAGTCCGAAGACCTGCCGACTGTGCCGGATACGCCGTATCCGGCGGCCACCGCCTCGTGGATCGGGCGCGCGGACCACCGATGCCGACCTGTCGTACCTTTCGCGACGTGTCCGGTCCTGTGGCGTGTGCCCGCGAAAGGCGACGGCTCTCCCCGCACCACACTGGAGAATCTCCGTGACTGTTTCGCACACTCCTTTCACCGCAACGGTTCTCGGCCTACCGCGCGTGGGCCCGAACCGGGAACTCAAGCGCGCCACCGAGTCCTACTGGGCCGGCCGCGCCGATGCCGCGCACCTGCACGCGGTCGGTCGGCAGCTCCGTCGAGCCCAGCTCACCGAACTGGCCGCGGCGGGACTCGATTCGGTGCCGGTGGGCACCTTCTCCTACTACGACCAGATGCTCGACACCGCCGAATTGCTCGGCGCGCTACCGCCGCGCGTCGCCGGAATCGCCGATCCGCTCGACCGCTATTTCGCGGCCGCGCGCGGCACCGACACGGTCGCTCCGCTCGAGATGACCAAGTGGTTCGACACCAACTACCACTACCTGGTGCCCGAGATCGACGTTTCCACTACGTTTTCCCTGCATCCGGGCAAGCTGCTGACCGAACTCGACGAGGCGATCGAGCTCGGCGTCCCCGCGCGTCCGGTGGTGATCGGTCCGATCACCTTCCTGAAGCTGGCCAAGGCCGCCGGCGGTGCCGCGCTGGAGCGTCTGCCCGAGCTGGTGCCGCTGTACCTCGACCTGCTGGCCCAGCTGGCGGACGCGGGCGCGCAGTGGGTACAGATCGATGAGCCGGTGCTGGTCACCGACCTGACCGAGGCGGAGATCGCCCTGGTCGGCCGGACCTACAGTGCACTGTCGGCCGCGCAGAACCGGCCCGCGATCCTGGTCGCCACCTACTTCGGGCACCCCGATGCCGCTCTGGCGGTGTTGGCCGAGACCGAGATCGAGGGTGTCGCTCTCGATTTCACCGCGGGAGCCGACCTCTCAACGGTCGCCGCGCTGCCCGCCCTGGCTCGCAAACTGCTCGTGGCAGGCGTGGTCGACGGCCGCAATGTCTGGCGCGCCGACCTCGACGCCGTCCTCGGCACCCTGGGCACGCTGCTCGGCAGCGCCGACTCGGTGGCGGTGTCGAGTTCGTGCTCGTTGCTGCACGTGCCGTATTCGCTGACCCCCGAGACCGGACTGGACGAGCGGCTGCGCTCGTGGCTGGCCTTCGGCGCCGAGAAGGTCGACGAGGTGCGCGTCCTGGCCACCGCGCTCACCGCGGGGGTCGAGACCGTCGCCGACGAACTGGCCGCGGCCCGCGCCGCCGCCGACTCACGCCGGACCGACCCGCGGCTGCACAACGAGCAGGTCAGAGCTCGGTTGGCCGCGCTCGACGAGAACGACCTGACCCGCTCCCCCGCCGACCAGCGTCGCGCCCTGCAGCGTGATCACCTCGACCTGCCGGTGCTGCCGACCACCACCATCGGCTCCTACCCGCAGACCTCCGCCATCCGGCTGGCCCGCGCCGCGCTGCGCAAGGGCGAGATCGACCAGGCCGAGTACGCCCAGCGGATGCGGGCCGAGATCGCCGACGTGATCACCCTGCAGGAAAAGCTCGGTCTCGACGTGCTGGTGCACGGCGAACCCGAACGCAACGACATGGTGCAGTACTTCGCCGAACTGCTCGACGGTTTCGCCGTCACCGACGCGGGCTGGGTGCAGTCCTACGGCACTCGCTGCGTGCGCCCGCCGATCCTGTTCGGCGATGTGACCCGGCCCGAGGCGATGACGCTGTCCTGGATCGGGTATGCCCAGTCGTTGACCACCAAGCCGGTCAAGGGCATGCTCACCGGCCCGGTGACCATCCTGGCGTGGTCGTTCGTCCGCGACGACCAGCCGCTGGGTGAGTCGGCCCGCCAGGTCGCGCTCGCCATCCGGGACGAGACCGTCGACCTGGAAGCCCAGGGCACGCGGATCATCCAGGTCGACGAGCCGGCCCTGCGCGAGCTGCTGCCGCTGCGTGCCGCCGAACAGCCCGCGTACCTGCAGTGGTCGGTGGATTCGTTCCGTCTGGCCACCGCCGGGGTCGCCGACACCACCCAGGTGCACACCCACCTGTGCTACTCGGAGTTCGGCCAGGTCATCTCGGCGATCGCGGGCCTCGACGCCGATGTCACCTCGATCGAGGCGGCGCGCTCGCACATGGAGGTCCTCGACGATCTGAACGCGGCCGGTTTCGCGCTCGGCGTCGGGCCGGGCGTCTACGACATCCACTCGCCGCGGGTGCCGTCGGTCGAGGAGATCACGGCCTCGCTGTCGGCGGCGTTGAAAGCGGTTCCGGCCGAGCGCCTCTGGGTGAACCCGGACTGCGGACTGAAGACTCGCGGACCGGTGGAGGTCGAAGCGTCGCTGCGGAATCTCGTGACGGCCGCCGCGGCACTGCGCTGACCGACCGGATCAGTCCATAGACCACTGCCCCGGACGAAGGACCTCCGTCCGGGGCAGGGTGGTCGGTGAGTCAGCTCGCACGGGCGACCGGAACCGGGCGCTGCGCCATGCCGCGATACTCCGACAGCGGCCGGATCAGCGCGTTGGCGGCCGACTGCTCGGCGATATGCGCGGTCCAGCCGGTGATCCGGCTCATCACGAAGATCGGCGTGAACATCTCGATATCGAAGCCCATCAGGTAGTAGGCCGGTCCTGCGGGAAAGTCGAGGTTCGGCGCGATGCCGGTCTTGTCGTCCATCGCGGCGGCGAGTTCGTCGTACATCCGAACCCACCGCTGGCCACCGGTCACCGCCGCGACGTCGTCGAGGGCGGCCTTCATGGTCGGCACCCTGGAGTCGCCGTTGCGATACACGCGATGCCCGAAGCCCATCACTTTGCGCTTGGCGGTGAGTGTTTCGGCGACCCAGAGCTTCGCGAGAGCGGGATCAGCGATCTCCAGCATCGTGTGCATCACCGCCTCGTTGGCGCCGCCGTGCAGGCGGCCCTTCAGGGCGCCGATCGCCGCGGTGATCGCGCTGTACATATCCGAGCCGGTGGAGGTCACCACGCGCGCGGCGAAGGTCGAGGCGTTGAACCCGTGCTCGGCGTAGAGGATCAGCGAGATCTCGAACGCGCGCACGATCCGCGGTTCCGGAACCGCACCGAAGCACATGTACAGGAAGTTCTCGGCGAAGCCGAGCTGGGAGTGCGGTGCGATCGGGTCGAGCCCGCGCCGCCTGCGCATCGTCGTCGCGATCACCGTCGGCAGCAGAGCGGTCAATCGCAGTGCGGCGTCCAGTCTTTCGCGCTCGCTCTCGCTTTCCGACGCGGCGTCCTCGGTGCCCAGGTAGCTCACGACCGTGCGGACCGCGTCCATCGGGTGGCAGGTGTCGGGCATCTTCTCCAGCAGCGCGAGCACCGACCGGTCGATCCGGCGCTGGGCGCGTTCTCGCTGGCAGAGCAGTTGCAGCTGGCCCTCGTCAGGGAGTTCGCCGTGCCACAGCAGGGAGGCGACCTCCTCGAAACCGCACCGCGCGGCCAGGTCCTGCACCGGATAGCCGCGGTAGGTCAGCGAGTTGGTCTCGGCGACCACCTTCGAGATGCTCGTCGTGTCGACCACCACCCCGGCCAGACCCTTGGCGATGACGGAGGGCGTTGCTTGTCCACTGGTCATGCTCACTCACCCGCCGTGAAATCGAAGATGCCGGAGTCGAATTCGTTGTAGTGCCGGTAGCCGAGCAGTTCATAGAGCCGCGACCGGTGCTGCATGCGATCAAGAAACGCCGATTGCGTTCCAGCCGTCGCTATCCCGCGCAGGCCGTCCTCGATCGCGCCCATCGCCAGTCGCAACGTAGTGACCGGGTAGATCACCGCGTTGTAGCCGAGATCGGTCAGTGTCCGCGCGCTCAGCAGCGGGGACTTGCCGAATTCGGTCATGTTCGCGAGCAGCGGGATATCCACGGCGGCCCGGAACTTCGCGAACTCGGCTTCCTCGGCCAGCGCCTCGGTGAAGATCAGATCCGCGCCCGCGTCGGCATAGGCCCTGGCCCGCTCGATCGCCGCGTCGAGACCCTCGATCGCACGCGCGTCGGTGCGGGCGCAGATCACGAAGTCCGGATCGCGGCGCACCGCCACGGCGGCGCGGATGCGGCGCACCATCTCAGCGGTGTCGACGACGGCTTTGCCATCGAGGTGTCCGCATCGTTTCGGGTTGACCTGGTCCTCGAGATGGCATCCGGCCAGGCCGGCGTCTTCGAGCAGGGTCACCGTGCGGGCCGCGTTCATCGGTTCACCGAAGCCGGTGTCGGCGTCGATGAGAACGGGCAGATCGGTGGCGCGCGCGATCTGGCGGCCACGTTCGACGACCTCGGTGAGCGTGGTCAGACCGATATCGGGCAGGGCGAGCTCGGCCGAGATCACCGCGCCTGACACATAGACGCCATCGAACCCGATCTCCTGGATCAGCTTGGCCACCAGCGGGTTCACCGCTCCGGGCAGTCGTTGCAGCCGACCGGAAGCCAGCCCGGCACGGAAGGTCGCGCGCTTCTGCGCGGCGGTGGTGTGCGTGGCGAGCAGTCCCGAAACAGTCATCAGAACAGCCCTTCCCGCGCGGCGGGCAGCCGGTCGAACAGCGCGGGGTCGACCGCGAAACTCAACTGATCGAGCTCGCCGGCGCCGAGTTCCGGTGTGCGCTGGGCGGCGTCGAGGAAGCGGTCCTGTTCGGCGGGCGTGACCACGCCGTCGGCGAGGACGCGGAACTTCTCGAGGTACTGCTCACGCGCGAACGGCCGCGCGCCCAGCGGATGCGCATCGGCGACCGCCAGTTCGTCGACGATCACCTCGCCGTCGTCGAGGGTCACCACCGCGCGGGCGCCGAAGGCCTTCTCGGCCGGATCGGTCGCGTGATAGCGGCGGGTCCACTCGGGATCCTCGGCCGTGGCGATCTTGCGCCACAGCGCCACCGTGTCGGGCCGCTGGGCACGCTCTGGCGCGTAGGAGCGCTCGTGGTGCCAGGTGCCGTCCTGCAAGGCGACCGCGAAGATATAGGGCAGCGAGTGGTCGAGGGTCTCGCGACTGGCCTGCGGATCGAACTTCTGCGGGTCGCCGGATCCGGTGCCGATCACGGAGTGCGTGTGATGGCTGGTGTGCAGCACGATCGAGGCGATGCGGGCGGTATCGGTGATCCGGTCGCGCAGTCGACGCGCGAGATCGATCGGGGCCTGGCTCTGGTATTCGGCCGAGTGCTCCTTGGTGTAGCTGTCCAGAATGGCACGCTTGGCCTCGCCCGGACTCGGCAGCGGCACCCGGTATTCGGCGTCCGTGCCGCCGAGCAGCCACGCGATCACTCCGTCGGCGCCCTCCCAGATGGGCGCGGGCGCACCTTCACCGCGCATCGCCCGGTCGACCGCCTCGACGGCCATCTTCCCGGCGAACGCGGGCGCGTACGCCTTCCAGCTGGAGATCTCGCCTTTGCGCGACTGCCGGGTCGCGGTCGTGGTATGCAGCGCCTGGCCGACGGCGTGATAGATGGTTTCGGGGTCGAGCCCGAGCACGGTACCGATGCCCGCGGCGGCCGAAGGGCCGAGGTGAGCGACGTGGTCGATCTTGTGTTCGTGCAGGCAGATGGCGCGCACCAGGTCGATCTGGATCTCGTAGCCGGTGGCGAGACCGCGGATCAGCTCGGCGCCGCCGCGTCCCGCGTGCTGGGCGACGGCCAGAATCGGCGCGATGTTGTCGCCCGGATGCGAGTACTCCGCCGCGAGAAAGGTGTCGTGGAAGTCGAGCTCGCGCACCGCCACTCCGTTCGCCCATGCCGCCCACTCGGGCGAAACACGCTGCGCGCCGGGCAGTCCGAACACGGTGGCGCCATGGCGTGACGAGGCGGCGGACAGCGGATTCGCCGACGCTTGCGCGCGGGCGGTACGGACCGGACCGCGCAGCACCGACGCCGCGGCCACCGCGGCGTTGTCGATGATTCGGTTCACGATCATCTCGGTGACCTCGCCGGACACCGCCACCGGATCGGCAGCCACCTCCGCGATCAGCGTGGCCAGATGCTGCGACCGCGGGAAGTCCTCGGCGGCCCCGACGCTGCGCACGATATGAGTTTTCATTGATCCTCCGATTCCAGCCGGTCGATCCCAGCCGTGATTCGCACGCTACGCATCGGAGCAACCACTGAATATGGGCTGAACAAGCGTATTTTTGTGTGCGATGGACGACGGATCAGCAACTATTGCGAAGATTTTCGATCAGCCTCAAATCGGTGATACCGAAGCGCTATGGTGATTTTCTCCCGATGACTCCGTCGTCGCGAGGGCGACTTTCTCATGCCCCCGCCTACTCCTTCGCATGTTACGCACGGGTAGTCACAGGTAAAATCCCTTGCAGCGCTGGACTTCTCCCGAGGCATTCGCCACTTTCAGCAAACATTGCGAACAGCTCGCGTTAGGATCTGCGACGTGCGGAAGATGTACGCGGGGGCCAGGCTACGAAGGCTGCGCGAAGAACGGCGGATGACCCAGGCAGCGCTCGCGAAATCGCTGGACCTCTCACCCAGCTATCTCAATCAGCTCGAGCGTGATCAGCGACCGCTGACCATTCCTGTTCTGCTGAAACTCAACTCGACCTTCGACCTCGACGTGCAGTTCTTCGCCGCCGACTCCGATGCGCGGCTGGTCTCGGACCTGCACGAGGTGCTGGTCGAAGCCGCAGGCGGCGGCGATACCGCACCGATCACCGAGGTCGAGGAACTGGCGACCAGGCTGCCCGAGGTGGCGCGCATCGTGATCGCGATGCACCGGCGCTTGCGCGCGGCCACCGACCAGCTCGACCTGCTGTCCTCGCGCGTCGACACGCCAGCGGGCGCGCCGGGCACACCCATGCCGTACGAGGACGTGCGCGACTTCTTCTACGACCATCGCAACCACATCTCGACCCTCGACCACGCCGCCGAGCAACTGTTCGAGGAATCCGGGCTGAGCATCGGCTCGCTGGATCGTCAGCTTGCCAGAATCGCCGAGGAACGCGCGGGCGTCACGGTGCTGGTACGTGGCGACGGCGCCGACCCGGCCATCCCGAAACGCCACTACGACCCCGACACCCGCACCCTCACGCTGGCCAGGCGACTGCGCCCGGGGCAGCGTGCCTTCCAGATCGCGACCACTCTCGGTCTGCTGCTCTACGGCCGCGAGATCGACAACGTGCTCGCCGAATCCCGGGCGCTCACCGGCGAATCCCGCACGCTGGCCAGGGTCGGGCTGGCCAACTACTTCGCCGGGGCGTTGATCCTGCCCTACGGGCGATTCCTGCGCTCGGCCGAGGAACTGCGCTACGACGTGGACCTGCTCGCGCTGCGCTTCGAGGTCGGTTTCGAGACGGTCTGCCATCGGCTCAGCACCCTGCAGCGGCAGGGTCAGCGCGGTGTGCCGTTCTTCCTGGTGCGCACCGATCGCGCGGGCAATATCTCGAAACGGCAGTCCGCCACCGCGTTCCACTTCTCCAGGGTGGGCGGCAGTTGCCCGCTGTGGGTCACCCACGAGGCCTTCGCGCACCCCGGCCGCATCCTCACCCAGGTCTCGGAGATGCCCGACGGGCGCCGGTATCTGTGGATCGCGCGCACCACTCCCGCCGCCGCGCAGGGGTTCGGGGCGGCGTCGAAGAACTTCGTCATCGGGCTCGGCTGCGATATCGAATACGCCGACCGGCTGGTGTATTCGCAGGGACTGCAGTTGGACGATCCACAGGTGGCGGTGCCGATCGGGGCCGGGTGCAAGGTGTGTGAGCGGCCCGCGTGCCCTCAGCGCGCGTTCCCGCAGATCGGGCGTCCGCTGGCCGTGACCGAACACACCAGCACCGACCTGCCGTACCCGCGCGTACCTCGCTGACCTCGGCTAGGACTTGGCGAGGTATTCGATGCGTTCGCCGTCGACGGCGGCGGACATCATGCCCGCCAAGCCCGGGTGGTTCACCAGACCTGGGTCCTCGGCGACGACCTGGCGAGCGAGTTCCTGTGCGGCGGTGATCACCTCGAGGTCGTCGAGCAGCGAGAGCAGCCGCAGCGACCGGGCGGTACCGGACTGCGCCGAGCCGAGGACATCACCTTCGCGGCGCTGGCGCAGATCGAGCACCGAGAGTTCGAAGCCGTCGGTGGTCGCCGCCACCGCCTCGAGCCGCGCCATCGCCGTCCCGCCGGGTGCGGCATCGGTGACCAGCAGGCACAGGCCGGGATGCTTGCCGCGGCCGATGCGGCCGCGCAACTGGTGCAGCTGACTCACGCCGAACCGGTCGGCGTCGACGATCACCATCACGGTCGCGTTCGGCACGTCGACACCGACCTCGACGACGGTGGTGCAGACCAGGACGTCGATCGCGCCGTCGTTGAATTGGGGCATCACGTGGTCTTTTTCGTCGGAGGGCAGCCTGCCGTGCAACAGGCCCACGCGCACACCGGCGAGCGGACCGGCGCCCAGCGTCTCGTACATCTCGACAGCGGCCGCGGTGGTGGGGCCTTCCTTCTCCGCCTTCTTGCCCTTGGCCGGTGGCGCGTCCGGGTCCTCGCCGATGCGCGAGCACACGACATAGGCCTGCCGGCCCTGGCCGACCTCCTCGACGATGCGTTCCCAGGCGCGATCCACCCACCCCGGATGCAGTTTGCGCGGAACGACTTTCGACACGATCGGCGAGCGCCCCTTGGGCAGCTGGGTGAGCGTGGAGGTTTCGAGGTCGCCGAGGGTGGTCATCGCGATGGTGCGCGGGATCGGCGTCGCCGTCATCACCAGCAGATGCGGGCTGATGCCGTCTTTCGCTTTGGCGCGCAACGCATCTCGCTGCTCGACGCCGAAGCGGTGCTGTTCGTCGACCACCACGAGGCCGAGGTCGTAGAACTCGACCGCGTCCTGGATGAGCGCGTGGGTGCCGATGACGATGCCCGCCGCACCGGTCATCGCGTCCAGCAGCGCCGCCTTCTTCACGGCCGTCGACATCGATCCGGTGAGCAGGACGACCTTGGTCGAGTTCTCGGCGGCGCCGAGTTCGCCCGCGTTGCCGAGGTCACCGAGCATGGCGCGCAGCGACCGATAGTGCTGCGCGGCGAGGACTTCGGTCGGTGCGAGCAGCGCGCACTGGCGGCCCGAGTCCACCACCTGCAGCATGGCGTTCAGCGCCACGATCGTCTTGCCCGAGCCCACCTCGCCCTGGAGCAGCCGGTGCATGGGGCGGGTACGCGACAGGTCTCGCGAGATCTCCGCGAGCACCTGCTGCTGACCTTCGGTGAGCTCGAAGGGCAGTCGTTCGTCGAAGGCGGCGGCGATTCCCTCGGTCGACGGTGGACAGGCCGGGGCGGTGCGGCCCTCCACCTCGTGACGGCGCTCGGCCAGCACGAGCTGCAGGGCGAGCGCCTCGTCGAAACGGAGCCGGTCCCTTGCCTTCTCGATGTCCAACTTGTGCTCGGGAAGGTGGATCAGGCGCAGGGCTTCCGACAGCGGGAGGAGTTGGCGTTCCTCGCGCAGTTCGGCTGGCAGCGGGTCCTCGATGGGGTCGAGCTGGTCGAGCACCTGGCGGATGCAGGCCAACAGGTCCCAGCTCTGGACCTTGGCGGTCGCCGGATACACGGGTACGAATTCGCGTTCGAAGAACGAGGCATCCACTCCCCCCACGCCTTTCGCGCTCTGCGCGAGGCCGCGCAGCGCACCGCTGCCACGCACGGACGTGAGTTCCTCCACGCCGGCTTCCGGCTTGTCGGGCAGGATCAGGTAGTCGGGGTGCGAGAGGTTCCAGCGGTCGGGACGCCACCAGTGCACGGTGCCCGACATCATCGCTCGCACACCCTCTTTCACCAGATAGCGCACCTTGTCGCCATTGAAGAAGGTGGCCTCGAGCGGACGCTGGGCGCCGGTGTCGAGCTGCACCTTCAACAGCGAGCCACGGCGGTTCTTCATCGGGCGCAGTTCGGTTTTCGCGATGCGGCCGATGACGGTGATGTGCGCGCCCTCTTCGGGTTCCTCCTCGGTGAGGGGCTGGCCCTGGGTCGCGTAGCGCACCGGATAGTGGCGCAACAGATCCTCGACGGTGGTCATGTCGAACGCCTCGGTCAGCCGGTCGGCCGCCTTGACGCCGAGCACGTGGTCGAGCCGGTCACTCAACGTCGCCATCTACTCGACCCCTATCTGCACCAGATCCGCCTGCTGTCCACCGGAATACACGACCACCTCGACACCGGGGAAACCGGCTCGCACGTGATCGGCGAGCACCTGCGCCAACTCGGGCCCCGCGTCGGCGCCCATCAGCAATGTCACCAATTCCCCACCGAGACCGAGCATTCGGTCCAGCAGGATGCTTCCCGCGCCGACCACATCGGGGTCGATCACCACCACATCGTGGCCGACCAGACCCAATCCGTCGCCCGGAGAACACATTCCGACCATCGTCAGCGCCCGCACCCGCGCCGCGCGCAGCGCACCCCACCGGGTGGTCGCGGCCGCCTCCGACATCGCGAACGCGTCGTCGACCGCGATCCGCCCGCGATCGTGCACGGCCAAGGCCGCGAGGCCCTGCACCATCGACGCGCTCGGCAGCAACAACACATCACGTGACCCGTCACGCGCGGCCGCACCGACCGCGACGAGTTCCTGCGCGGGCAGGGCCCCGTTGGGCAGGACCAGCACCTCACGATTGGGCATACCGCGGATCGCCCGCAGCAGGGTGTTCGTGTCGAGCTGCCGATCCCCTCGCAACACCACCGCGCCCGCGTCCTCGAACAGGCGCGCGGCGGCGGCACCGCCCACCACCGCCAGCACGCCGCGGTCCGCGTCGGGGGTGTCGAGGTCTCGGTCCGCGAGACCGGGTGGCCGGTCGCCGTCGTGGTGCGTGCGCGGCTCGATCGTCACGGTGTCGACGTGCGTGTGGTCGGTGAGGCCGAGCGCGTCGGCGCCGTGCCCGTGGTTGCCGCTGTGGGGCGCGGTCACCGCGAAACTCTCGATCCGGATGCCCGTCACGGTGCCCACCGCGAGGCCCGCCTCGATGGCGGCCCCCGCGTCGCGGCAGTGCACATGGGCCGACCAGGTGGTCGCACCGTCGCCGACCACCACCACGGAGTCCCCGAGCACCGCGAGTCGATCCCGCAGCCCGCTCGCGGCCGTGTCGTCGGTGCCGGAGATCACGTACATGACCTCGAAGTGCGGATCGGCGTCCTGATCCCGGTGATCGTTGTCGACGCGGGCGTCGGCGGTCCGGCGCTCGTGACCGTCCGCCATCGCGCGTCGACTGTCCGCTTCGTCGTCGTGACCGATCTCACCGGGGTCGCTCTCGTCGTGTCCGTCGACCGGTCGCCGATGCGGCCCGTGGTCGGGTCGTTCGCCCCGGGTGTACCTGACCCGGTCGGTCGGTTCACCGCAGACTTCGGCCACGAGACAGTCCAGCAGCACCAGCAGTCCCCGCGCCCCGGCGTCGACCACCCCGGCCGCGCGCAGCACACCCAACTGGGCCGGCGTCTCGCTCAACGCGCGCGCGGCGCCGTCGGCGGCGCAGCGGGCGACGGTGATGAGCGACTGATCGGCCGACTCGGCCGCGGCGACCGCGGCACGCTCGAGCACGGTCAGGATGGTGCCCTCGACCGGGGCACTCAGCCCGGTGCGGACGAGCACCGCCGAGCGCCGCAGTGCCACCTGCAGACGTTCACCGGTCAGCGGACCGGCGGTGACGGCCTCGGCGACGCCCCGCAGGACCTGGGACAGGATGATCCCCGAGTTTCCCCGCGCGCCCGTCGTCGCGCCGCGGGCCAAGCCCTGCGCGATCAGATGAGCGGAAGGTGCGTCGTCGGTGATCTGATCGGCCGTCGCGACGGCCGCTCGCATGGTGGCGAGCAGATTGGTACCGGTGTCGGCGTCGGCGATGGGGAACACGTTGAGCGCGTCGATCTCGGCGCGGCGTAGTTCCAGGTCGGTGCGGCAACCGCGAGCCCAGACCAGCAGATCGGGGCCGTCGAGAGACTCCCGCACGTGCGACACCGCCACCTCGCTTCCCCGTTCTGCGTGCTCGCGCGCCGAGCACGCACGCCAGGTTAGCGCCAGCGACCGACAGCGCTATGCTGACCTCGGAAGGGCCCTCATCCGGGCTACGCTCGGCCTGTCGACCGGGATACCCCGGTTTGGAAGTTCGAGGCCCGGCCCGCTAGTCTTGCAGGGTTGCCTCGTGCGGCCCACGTGGGTCTGCGCTGGCCGACATCAGTCGGCAAGGCATTTGACGACATCAGTTTCCGGTTCAGCGGGCATACGTGCGCCGCTGTCCGCTTATGACATGAAGGAGCTCGCGACATGGCTGCCGTTTGCGACGTCTGCGCCAAGGGCCCCGGTTTCGGGAAGTCGGTCTCGCACTCGCACCGGCGCACCAACCGTCGCTGGAACCCGAACATCCAGACCGTGCGTGCGCAGGTTGCCCCTGGCAACACCCGCCGGATGAACGTGTGCACCTCCTGCCTGAAGGCGGGCAAGGTCGCCCGCGGCTGATTTTCAGCCCGTACATTCTGCCGACAGTGCCCCGGCACCCCTCGCGGGTGATCCGGGGCTTTGTCGTACAACGGCCGAACGTCGAACGGGCTCGCCGTGGCTGACTGGCGAATCGCGCCGCTGACGGCGACCCGGGTCACCGAACTCGCCGCCTGCCACATCGCCAGCTGGCGCGAAGCCTACGGAACGCTCGTCCCCGGTCACATCCTCGACGGCTTCGACCTCGAACGCTCCGCGCTCACCTGGGAACGTCGTCGCGTCGACGGGATCCACCAGTTGCCGGTCGCGCTGGTCGGCGACCGGCTGATCGGCTTCGCTTCCGGGACGAAGTCGTCCGTACCCGGTCGACAGCCGGGCAGGTCGGCGTCCACCGAGGCCGAACTCGAAGCGCTCTACGTCCGCAGCGCCTGGCACGGCACCGGTATCGCCGACGCTCTGATCGAAGCCGCCACCCCCGGATCACCGTGCACCCTGTGGGTCTTCGCCGACTATCCGCGCGCCCACGCCTTCTACCGCAGGCACGGCTTCGCCGACACCGGCATCAGCCGAACCGACCCGTTCACCCTGCTGCCCGAACAACTGTGGCGTCGCGACTGAGAAACGCTGCTGCCGCCGGACCGGGGCGTACCTCCGGCTGCGCGCAAAGGCTGCGGAACGCCCCGCGCGCGGGCCCGATTAAGGTGACGCCCATGAGTACCACCGAACCGGTCCTTGCCGCCGAGGTCATCGACGGCGTCCTGCAGCTGACCATCGCCACCGCCGCCGCAGGCACCTCGATGGATTTCGACCTGATCAACGCGGGCACCGCCGCCCTGCGCGCACTCGACCCGTCGGTCGGCGCCGTGCTGCTCACCGGCGCGGGCGCGAACTTCTGCGCGGGCGGCAATGTCCGCAATTTCGCCGCCTCCGATGACCGCGGCGCCTATCTGCACGAGCTGGCCGACCAACTCCACGATTTCGTCCGCGCGCTCGCGGCCGCCCCCGTCCCCGTGATCGCCGCCGTGCAGGGCTGGGCGGCGGGCGCGGGCATGAGCCTGGTCTGCGCCGCCGACATCGCGATCGGCGGCCCCTCGACGAAACTGCGCCCCGCCTATCCCGGCATCGGCCTGTCCCCCGACGGTGGCATGTCCTGGTCACTGCCCCGCATCGTCGGCCGGAGCCGGGCGACCGAGATCCTGCTCACCGACGCCGTACTCGACGCCGAAGAGGCCGTGCGCCTCGGCGTCCTGAGCCGCACGGTCGCGGACGAGGACATCCGCGCCGAAGCGTTCCGCGTGGCGCAGACCTTCGTCACCGGCCCCCGCCCCACCTACACGGCCATGAAAAAGCTGCTGGCCCAGTCACCGACGGCAACATTGGACCAGCAGCTCGATTCCGAACGCGACAGCATCTCGGCCGCGGCGAACAGCGACACCGGCCGCGAAGGCGTAGACGCCTTCGTGGCCAAGCGCAAGCCGAACTACGTCGGCCTCACATAGAAGTCACCAACCCCCGCGACTGAACCGACAACCCGGCGCGACCAACGCCACGCCGGGACTCAGCCCTCACGGGTTTTCGGCCGCCTCGCATCCGAAGGGCGAGACGGAACGCCGAAGGCGCAGTATCGCCCTTCGGATGCGAGGCCCGCAGGGCCGAAAACCCCCGCGGCGCCAGCCGCTAACAACTCAGCACGCAGCGCCGAGGGCGCTGAAGGTGTTCTGCAGCAGGCAGGTCACCTTCGCGTTCACGCCGGACGAGATGGTGGAGGTGCCGGTAGAGGTCCATTCCTCGCCGACCTGGGTGGTGGCCACCGGGGCGGCCTGCTCGTCGTAGGGCTCGAGCTGCAGGCCTGCGGCGGTGGCCGAGCCTGCGCCCGCGGTGATGGCGGCGGCCACGGCGGCGGTCGCGAGGGCAGCGCGAACGGTGGAGATGTGCATCGGGTTGTGCTCCTTCATCATTCTCTTCTGGTGCGGACGACGCCCCGGGTCAGGGCAGCCGCCAGTCGACAGGATCGGCGCCGAGTTCGTCGAGCAGTTCGTTGACCCGGGAGAAGGGTCGTGAACCGAAGAACCCGCGCGAGGCGGAAAGCGGTGAGGGATGCGCCGATTCGACGTAGGGCACCTCGGCGGCGACGAGGGTGGGCTTCAGCGAGCGAGCGTCGTTGCCCCACAGCACGGCCACGAGCGGCTCGTCGCGGGCGACCAGCGCCTGGATCGCCTGCTCGGTGACCGCTTCCCAGCCTTTGCCGCGATGGGAAGCGGGCGCGCCGGGGGCGACGGTGAGTACTCGGTTCAGCAGCAGCACACCCTGATCCGACCAGGGGCTCAGGTCACCACAGGTCGGGGTATCGAAGCCGAGGTCTTTGCTGTATTCGGCGAAGATGTTGGACAGGCTGCGCGGCACCGGCGAAACCTGCGGCGTGACAGAGAAACTCAGTCCCATCGCGTGGCCGGGCGTGGGGTACGGGTCCTGGCCGACGATGAGCACGCGCACCGCGTCGAACGGACGCTGGAAGGCGCGCAGTACGTTCTCCCCTTCGGGGAGGTAGCCGCGGCCCGCCGCGTTCTCTTCACGTAAGAATTCGCCCATTTCACTGATGCGGTCGGTGACCGGCTCCAGTGCCCGGGCCCAGCCCGGATCGATGATCTCCGACAGTGGTTTCGCACCCATGACCGCACAACCTATCGTTCGTCGTCGGTGGGCGTAGCGTCCACCCCACGGAACGATTCCCAGCCGGTGCCACCGGTGGGCGCCACGCCGTCGACGGTGACGCCACTGCCTGCGGTTACTACGCCGATCGGCCGCCAGCCCGCGGGAACCGAGACTCCGGCGGGCCAGGTTCCGACGAAGGCGTGGTCTTCGCCGCCGGCCAGAATCCATTGCGCCGCATCGGCATCGAGCAATTTCGCGACGGCGTCCAGGTCGGGGTCGGTCAGTGCCGCGCGGTGGACGTCGATGGCGACGTTCGAGGCGGCGGCGAGGTGGCCGAGGTCAGCGAGCAAGCCGTCGGAGACATCGGTGAGCGCGGTCGGGGTGTGCGTGCCGAAGGCGTCGAGGACCGCGGCGTAGGGCGGTTGCGGAACACGATGGGTCGCAAGGGCATAGGTGAAGTCCGGATCGGATGTGTCCGCGCCACCGGTCAATACGGCCAGCCCGGCACCGGACCAGCCGAGTTCGCCTGCCACCGCGACGATATCGCCGACGGCGGCGCCGGATCGAGTGATCGCGTTCTGCCCACCGAGGTCACCGAACGCGGTCACCGAGACGACCAGTTGTTCGCTGCGCACCAGATCGCCGCCCGCGATGGACCCCCCGGCGCGGCCCGCCTCGATCCACATCCCGTCGGCGATCCCTTCGATCACCGACACGGGGGTGTCGGCGGGGCAGCCGAGCGCGACCACGAACGCCGTCGGCCGCGCGCCCATCGCCACCACGTCGGCGGCGTTCTGCGCGATGGCCTTGCGGCCGATGTCGACAGGCGAGGACCAGTCGAGCCGGAAGTGTCTGCCTTCGACGAGCATGTCGGTGCTCACCACGAACCGACCGTCGGGCGCGGCGACCAGCGCGGCATCGTCACCGGGTCCGATCAGCACGTGCGCGGCCTGCTCCCGACCGGCGTTGATCCGGTCGATCAGGGCGAATTCGCCCAGCTCACGCACCGTCTGCGGACGGCTGTCCTCGCTGATGACCGACCCCTTCCCGCTGTGCTGGTGACCGACGAAATCGCCCCGACGGTACCCTTTCGAAGGCGATCGGGCACCACCGACGACGCAGGCGAACCCGCGAATGGAAGGACCACACAGCTATGGCGGACTCGACACCGGAGGATCGCGACGAGGCGAGCACCCCCGACGACACCGCCACCGCCGACGCGGCATCGTCGGGCGACGAGCCGACGTCCGCCACCACCGCGCGATCAGCCGACACGACCGCCGAGGATTCCGCCCCGGCCGACGACGGCTCGGACGCGGATTCCGACGCCGCGTCCGGCCCCGATGCCGAGCCGGACGCGGACTCCGACGATGACGATGACGATTACGATGACGACTTCGAGTCGCAGCACTCCCCCGCGCTCATCGCCACCGCGGTCGCCCTGCCCGTCGTGTTGATCGTCGCTGTGCTGGTCGCCGCCTTCATCGCCCTGCGCGCCCCCGTCGAACGCGAACCCCTCGCCCTCGGACCTGTGCCTGCCCCCGCCGCCGACGGTCCTGCCTGCCAGGCTCTGCTCCCCGCCCTGCCCGCCGAACTCGGCGACTACACCAAGGCCACCCTCGTCGAACCCAGCCCGCCCGCCACCCGTGCCTGGCAGCTCCCCGACGGCGGCGACCCGATCACGCTGCGCTGTGGCCTGGACCGTCCCCTCGAATTCAACCGCGCGTCCCCGCTGACGGTGATCGACGGCGTGAAGTGGTTCCAGGTCCGCGACGAGGTCGGCAAGACCGGCACCTGGTTCGCCGTCGACCGCGAGACCTACATCGCCCTGACCGTCCCCGACGGCTCCGGCACCAGCGCCGTGCAGAACGTGTCCGACATCATCACTGCGAATCTGCCTGCCCGCGAACCGACTCCGGGCGAACTCTGAGCTAACAAGCTGGCGCCGCAGGGCTTTCGAGCACGACCCCGCCGAAAGCCCTGCGGCCGAACAGAACTCCTACCGCAAACCGGTTCCGCGAGCGACCGCCGTCTCGATCAGCGTCGACACCAGCGTCGGGTAGTCGATGCCGGTGGCTTCCCACATCCGCGGGTACTGCGAGATCGGCGTGAAGCCGGGCATCGTGTTGATCTCGTTGATCACCGGACCGTTCTCGGTGACGAAGAAGTCGACGCGCGCCAGCCCCTGGCAGTCCAGCGCGCGGAACGCGCGCACCGACAGCTCACGGATCTCGTCGGCGACATCGTCGTCGAGCTTGGCAGGCACATCGAATTCGCACACGTCATCGAGGTATTTGGTGGCGAAGTCGTAGAACTCGGGCGCGGCGGCGTCGGCATCGGGCATCCGGATCTCGGAGACGACGCTGCCACGCACCTCGCCGTCGGCGAATTCCAGTACGCCGCACTCGACTTCGCGTCCGACGATGCCCGCTTCGATGATCACCTTGGGGTCGTGCGCACGGGCGACGGCGATGGCCGCATCGAGATCGGCCCAGTCGGTGATCTTGGTGATGCCGATCGAGGAACCACCGCGCGCGGGCTTCACGAAGGCGGGCAGACCGATCCGGGCCCGGTCGGTCCCGGCCAGCGTTTCGACGCCGGGACGCAGCACAACCTGCACGCCGACGGGCAACGATTCGGCCGCCAGCAACTTTTTGGTGAACTCCTTGTCCATGCCCGCCGCGCTGGCAAGCACGCCCGCGCCGACATAGGGAATCCCGGCAAGTTCGAGCATCCCCTGCAACGTGCCGTCCTCCCCGAAGGGACCGTGCAGAATCGGGAACACGACATCGATGTTGCCGAGCACGGCGCTCGAGTCGAGCGCGACCAGCGCGCCGGAGCGACCAGGGTCAGCGGCCAGCGTGAGGGCGGTTCCCGACGCGTCGACCTGCGGTTGCACACCGTGACTCAGCGCCAGATCGCCGATCCCGTCGGCCAGCACCCAGCCGCCGGTGGGGGTGATGCCGATCGGCACCACCTCGTAGCGCGTCGGATCGAGGTTGCGCAGCACGCTGCTCGCCGACACACACGAGACGGCGTGCTCGCTGCTGCGCCCGCCGAACACCACAGCCACCCTGATCCGTTCCGTCATGAACGTCACCGTAGTGGGTTCTCGCCGCCATGGCGCTATCGCCCTTATTCGGGCTTGATCCGCCTACCGAGCAGGCTGCCGACCGCCTCGCTCACCGATAGCCCCTCATGGCACACCCTGTGCACCGCGTCGGTGAGCGGCATCTCCACCCCGTGCTCGGCGGCCAGGGCCCGCACCGATGTGCACGACTTCACACCTTCGGCCACCTGCCCATTGGTCGCTTCCTGCGCGGCGGTCATCGTGCCACCGGCGCCGAGCGCATACCCGAAGGACCGGTTGCGCGACAACGGCGAAGTACAGGTAGCCACCAGATCGCCGACGCCCGCGAGCCCGGCCAGCGTCACCGGTTGCGCGCCGAGCGCCACACCGAGCCGGATCACCTCGGCGAGCCCGCGCGTGATGAGGCTGGCCACCGTGTTGTCGCCCAGCCCCATTCCCGAAGCGATGCCGCACGCGAGCGCGATGACGTTCTTGCACGCACCGCCGATCTCGCAGCCGATCACATCGGTGTTGGTGTACGGCCGGAAATATCCGGTGGCACACGCCCGCTGCGCGACTCCGGCGCGCTCGGTATCGGTGCAGGCGATCACCGTCGCCGCGGGCTGACGTTCGACGATCTCGTGCGCCAGGTTCGGACCCGACAACACCGCGATGCGTCCCGGCTCGGCCCCGGTGACCTCCGCGATCACCTGACTCATCCGCAGCAGTGTCCCGGTCTCGATCCCCTTGGCCAGACTCAGCAGGGTGGCGTCGGATCCGATATCGCCCTTCCACAGGTCCAGATTCGCCCGCAGCGACTGCGACGGAACCGCGAGCACCACCAGGTCGGCCCCGTCGAGAGCGACCCGGTGATCATCGGTTCCCCGCACCGGCGGCAGCTGAACGCCGGGTAGGTAGAACGGATTGCGGTGCTCGGTATCGAGCGCCCGCGCCACCTCGTCGCGCCGGGCCCAGATCGTCACGTCGGTCCCTGCTTCGGCCAACACCTTCGCGAACGCCGTACCCCACGACCCCGCACCCATAACCGCCGCCCTCGTCATCAGCCCAATATGCCATGCAAGGATCGAAGCCATGCACACCGTGCACGCCGTGATGGCGGTCAAACACATCGGCCGGGCCAAGAGCAGGCTGGCGAGCCTGCTGAGCACCGAGCAGCGCGCCCAGCTCGTGCTGGCCATGTTCACCGACACTGTCGTGGCCGCTTCCGCCGTGCCCGAGCTGTCGTCGCTGACCGTGGTTACTCCCGATCCCCTGGTCGCCGACCGTGCCCGCGAGCTCGGCGCGCACGTGATCGACGAACCCGCTGCCGGTGCCGATCCGCTCAATACCGCGCTCGCCGCCGGCGCCGCCGACGTGCGCGATCGCTACGGCCCCACCCACCTGCTCGCGCTGCAGGCCGACCTGCCCGCCCTTCGCCCCTCCGAGCTGGCCGACGTGCTCACCGTCGCCGTCGGCGCTCGATCGGTGGTGATAGATCACACGGGCACCGGCACCGCCGCATTGCTGGTCCGCGATACCGCCGCGTTGCTGTCGCCCCGCTTCGGCGCCGATTCCGCCCGCGCACACCGCGACGGCGGCGCCGTGCCGCTGTCCGGGCACTGGCCAGGCCTGCGCTGCGATGTCGACACCCCCGAGGATCTGGAGATCGTCCGCGCGCTCGGCGTCGGTGAATTCACCACCTCGACGCTGCGCGAGATCGGATTCTCGCCGCACAGAAGTGATCCCGTTCGCAGTGTGTGCTAGGTGATCGCCAACTTCGGACCGAGCGGAACGATCCGTGCGATGTCGTGATGCGCGGCGGCCCTTCCTCGAGGGATGATTGATCTCGTGAGCGATACGGAAACCATCAAGCAGCTGCCCCCGATTTCCCCGCCACCTGCGGCCGCCCTCGCCTCGGGCGGCGACGCGAGCACGCAGCGGTTGCCGCGAGATCGCTACCTCAACCGCGAGCTGAGCTGGCTCGACTTCAATGCCCGCGTCCTGGCGCTGGCCGAGGACGCCTCGCTGCCGTTGCTGGAGCGGGCCAAGTTCCTCGCGATCTTCGCGTCCAACCTCGACGAGTTCTACATGGTGCGCGTCGCCGGTCTGAAGCGCCGGGCCGAAACCGGCCTGTCGGTGCGCTCGGCCGACGGTCGCTCACCGTCGGAGCAGCTGGAGATGATCACCGCCCGCGCCCAGGAACTCGCCGAGCGGCACGCCAACGTCTTCATCCACGAGGTGAACCCGGCACTGGCCGCCGAGGGCATCGACATCATCGGCTGGAGCGATCTCGACGACGATGAGCGCCAACGCCTTTCCAACTACTTCACCGACCAGGTGTTCCCGGTCCTCACACCGCTCGCCGTCGACCCGGCGCACCCGTTCCCCTACATCTCCGGCCTGAGCCTCAATCTCGCCGTGACCGTGCGCGACACCGGCACCGGCGGCGAGCACTTCGCCCGCGTGAAGGTGCCCGACAACGTCGACCGCTTCGTGCGTGTGCGCCGTACCGGCGCGCCGTCGGCGATCGCGGCGTTCCTGCCGATGGAAGACCTCATCGCCGCCCACCTCGACCTGTTGTTCCCCGGTCTGACCGTGGTGGAGACGCATTCGTTCCGGATCACCCGCAACGCCGATTTCGAGGTCGACGAGGATCGCGACGAAGACCTGCTGCAGGCGATGGAGCGCGAACTCGCCCGCCGCCGCTTCGGCAAGCCGGTGCGCCTCGAGGTCTCCGACGACATGACCGAGCACATGCTGGAGCTTCTATTACGTGAGCTCGAGGTCGACCCCGCCGATGTCATCCAGGTTCCCGGACTGCTCGACCTGTCCTGCCTGTGGCAGGTCTACGGCGTCGACCGACCCGAGCTCAAGGACGCGCCGTACGTGCCCGCCACCCCGGCGGCCTTCGGCGAGCGCGAGACTCCGCGCAATGTCTTCGCCGCGCTGCGCGAGGGCGACGTGCTGGTGCACCACCCCTACGACTCCTTCTCCACCAGCGTGCAGCGCTTCATCGAACAGGCCGCCGCCGACCCGCAGGTGCTCGCGATCAAGCAGACGCTCTACCGCACCTCCGGCGACTCCCCCATCATCAACTCGCTGATCGAAGCCGCCGAGGCGGGCAAGCAGGTCGTCGCGCTGGTCGAGATCAAGGCCCGCTTCGACGAGCAGGCCAACATCAAATGGGCGCGCGAACTGGAACAGGCCGGCGTGCACGTGGTCTACGGGCTGGTCGGCCTCAAGACCCACTGCAAGACCTGCCTGGTGGTGCGTCGCGAGGGTTCGACGATCCGGCGCTACTGCCACATCGGCACCGGCAACTACAACCCCAAGACCGCACGGCTCTACGAAGACGTCGGGCTGTTCACCGCCGCACCGGAAATCGGCGCCGATCTCACCGACCTGTTCAATTCGCTGACCGGATACTCCCGCAAGGAGGACTACCGCAACCTGATGGTGGCGCCGCTCGGCGTGCGCGCGGGCATCATCGAGCGGATCGATCGCGAAATCGAGCTGGCCGGTCAGGGTTCGGCCGCCCGGATCCGGATCAAGGCCAACGCGATCGTCGACGAGCAGATCATCGATGCGCTCTACCGCGCCTCGCAGGCGGGGGTGCCGGTACAGATCGTGGTGCGGGGCATCTGCGGCCTGCGCGCCGGTGTGCCCGGCCTGAGCGAGAACATCGAGGTGCGCTCGATCCTGGGCCGGTTCCTCGAACATTCCCGGCTCATCGAATTCGGCGCGCAGGAACAGACGTGGATCGGCAGCGCCGACATGATGCACCGCAATCTCGACCGCCGGGTCGAAGTGATGGTGCAGGTGAAAGATCCCAAGCTGGTCGACCAACTCGGGAAGGTGTTCGATTCCGCGCTCGATCCGGCCACTCGCTGCTGGATCCTGCTCCCGGACGGAACCTGGCAGGCCAGCCCGACCGATGTCGAAGCCGACCAGGTACGTGACCACCAGGCCTTCCTCATGCGTTTGCGTCGCCCCGACCAGCCATGAGCGCGCAGAGCGAGGACGCGTCGTTGCGAGACCCGCGGGTAAGGCCCAATATTCACGCGGCAGGAGCGGTCCTCTGGCGTGCGGGCGCTGGCGGCCCGGAGATCGGCGTCATCCACCGGCCGAAATACGGTGACTGGTCGCTGCCCAAGGGCAAGCTCGATCCCGGCGAGACCCCGGTGGTCGCGGCCGTGCGTGAGGTAGGCGAGGAAACCGGTCTACCGGCCACGCTGGGGCGCTATCTCGGCCATGTCACCTATCCGATCCCGGGCCACCGTCAGCTCAAGCGGGTCGACTACTGGGCCGCCGAGGCCGCTGAGGGCGACTTCGCCGTCAACAACGAAGTCGACCAGATGCGGTGGTTCCCCCTCGCCGAGGTGATGGACCAGTTGTCGTATCCGATGGATCGCCAGATCGTCCGGATCTTCGCTCGGCTGCCCGCCCGCACCAACACGGTGCTGCTGGTGCGCCACGCCAAGGCGGGCAAGCGCAACCACTTCGACGGACCCGACGAGTTGCGTCCGCTCGAGGCCTCCGGGGAACAGCAGGCGAAGGGATTGACGCCGAATCTGTTGGCGTTCGGCGCATCCGAGATCTATTCCGCCGATCCACTGCGCTGCATCCAAACCGTGACCCCGTTGGCGGAACAGCTCGACGCCGAAATCAATTGCGAGCCAATGTTTTCCGAGAAAGGTTACGATTCAGCGAAAAGCGCCGCGCGGCAACGATTTCTGTCGTTGGTAACCGATCGAGGGGTGCCGGTGGTATGTAGTCAGGGCGGGGTGATTCCCGATCTGACACAGTGGCTGGCCGAGCAGGGCGGGCTCACGCTGCCCTCGGCACGCAATCGCAAGGGCAGCGTCTGGGCATTGTCGTTCGTCGGGGACCGATTGGTCGCCGCGAACCATATGGACCGTTCGCTGTCGACGGCAATCGTCACCACCTGAGTCCATCGGACGGGATCGAAACAGCCGAAACGGCCCCGGGATTCCCGGGGCCGTTCTCGGTCCAGTGGTGGGTGATGCGGCCTACGTGCACATTCCCCGACCTGATCCCGCTGCGGCAGGATCAACGAGCACGACGGGCGGCAGTCTTCTTAGCAGCAGTCTTCTTAGCGGGAGCCTTCTTCGCAGCAGTGGTCTTCTTGACCGCCGTGGTCTTGGCGGCTGTGACCTTCTTGGCGGGCGCCTTCTTGGCCGCCGTCACCTTCTTGGCGGGCGCCTTCTTGGCCGCCGTCACTTTCTTTGCCGCCGTGGTCTTCTTGGCGGCAGGTGCCTTGGTGGCGGCTTTGCGGGCCGTGGTCTTCGCGGGACCCTTCGACGGCGTCGCCTTCTTGGCCGCGGTCTTCTTCGCCGCGGTCTTCTTGGCTGCCGCCTTCTTCGCCGCCACCGGGGCATTCACGCCTCGCTTGACGGCAGGCCCGGACGAGGCCAGCTTCTGCTTACCCGCGATGACCGCCTTGAACTGTGCGCCCGGTCGGAAGGCAGGCACCGAAGTGGCCTTCACCTTCACGGTTTCACCGGTACGGGGGTTACGGGCAACCCGGGGAGCACGCTTGCGCTGTTCGAACACACCGAATCCGGTGATGGTGACGCTTTGACCCTTGTGCACGGCACGGACGATGGTGTCGACAACATTCTCGACAGCCGCAGTAGCCGTCCGCCTGTCCGTACCCAACTTTTCGGTCAGAACGTCGATCAGTTCCGCCTTGTTCATTGAATCCTCCGCAGACTAATGGCCCGTCGTCGGACCGACTAGGTACCACGGTAAACCCAGTTTGAGCAAGAGTCTATGTGCCACGCCAAAATTCATGTGGTTTAGCACACGTCCAGCTACCGCCGCCCGGGAAGCCCGCCTAAGCGCCCCAGCTGATTACGCCCGTGAAATAGGCTCCGGCAGCGTCACGGGTTTCCATGACGGCCTTCCCTTTTCGAACTCGCCGATGACGTCGGCCTGTCGCAGCGTGAGGCCGATGTCGTCCAAACCCTCCAGCAGACGCCAGCGGGTGTAGTCGTCAATATCGAACGGCAACACGACGGTTCCCGCTGTGACGGTGCGAGCGGACAGGTCGACAACCAATTCGATGCCGGGCTGTTCCTCGATCAGCTTCCAGAGCATTTCGACATCGTTCTGTGACATCTGTGCGGCCAACAACCCGCCCTTACCCGCATTTCCACGGAAGATGTCTGCGAAACGAGACGAGATGACCACCCGAAAGCCGTAGTCCGACAGCGCCCACACAGCGTGCTCTCGCGAAGAGCCGGTGCCGAAATCCGGGCCCGCCACCAGCACGCTGCCACGGTTGAACGGCTCGTTGTTGAGAATGAACTCCGGATCGGTACGCCAACCGGCGAACAAGCCGTCCTCGAAACCCGTACGGGTCACGCGCTTCAGGTAAACGGCGGGGATGATCTGATCGGTGTCGACATTGGACCTGCGCAGCGGCACACCGATGCCTTTGTGAACGGTGAAGGCTTCCATAACGATTCCCTTTCGATCTGTGGTGATCGGTGGCTCAGGCCAGATCAGCAGGCGAGGACAGGGTTCCACGGACCGCCGTGGCGGCCGCGACCAGCGGTGAGACCAGGTGCGTGCGACCGCCCTTGCCCTGCCTGCCCTCGAAATTGCGGTTCGAGGTCGAGGCGCAGCGCTGGCCCGGTTCGAGCTGATCAGGATTCATCCCGAGGCACATCGAGCAGCCCGCCTGACGCCATTCCGCGCCCGCGGCGGTGAAAATCTCGCCGAGTCCTTCTTTTTCCGCCTGCGCGCGCACCCGCATCGAGCCCGGCACAACCAGCATTCGCACGCCGTCGGCGACCTGGCGGCCCTTCAGAACATCGGCGACGGCGCGCAGATCCTCGATCCGGCCGTTGGTGCAGGAGCCGACGAATACGGTGTCCACGCTCACCTCACGCAGCGGCATTCCCGGCGTCAGGTCCATGTAGCGCAACGCCTTCTCGGCGGATTCACGCTCGTTCTCGTCGGTGATCTGGGCCGGGTCGGGCACATTCGCGCCCAGCGGCAGGCCCTGGCCGGGATTGGTGCCCCACGTGACGAACGGGGTCAGCGTGTTCGCGTCGATGTGGACCTCGGCGTCGAACTCCGCGCCCTCCTCGGTGACCAGCGCGTCCCAGGAGGCCACTGCGGCATCCCAGTCGGCTCCCTGCGGAGCGTGCGGGCGGCCCTTCAGGAATTCGTAGGTCACCTCGTCGGGGCCGATCATGCCGGCGCGAGCGCCCGCTTCGATGGACATGTTGCAGATCGTCATCCGCGCTTCCATCGACAGCTTGCGAATCGCCTCGCCGCGGTACTCCAGCACATAGCCCTGACCGCCGCCGGTGCCGATCTCGGCGATCACGGCCAGGATCAGGTCCTTGCTCGTGACGCCGGGCGCCAATTCGCCGTCGACGGTGATGGCCATCGTCTTGAACGGGCGCAGCGACAACGTCTGGGTGGCGAGCACGTGCTCGACCTCACTGGTGCCGATGCCCATCGCCAGTGCGCCGAACGCGCCGTGGGTGGAGGTATGGCTGTCGCCACAGACGACGGTCATGCCGGGTTGGGTGAGGCCCAGCTGCGGGCCGACGACGTGCACGATGCCCTGCTCCACATCGCCCATCGAGTGCAGGCGCACGCCGAATTCGGCACAGTTGCGGCGCAGCGTGTCCACCTGGGTGCGCGAGATCGGGTCGGCGATCGGCTTGTCGATATCGGCGGTGGGGACGTTGTGGTCCTCGGTGGCGATGGTGAGATCGGTTCGGCGCACCGGACGGCCCGCCGCGCGTAGCCCGTCGAAGGCCTGCGGGCTGGTCACCTCGTGCACGAGGTGCAGATCGATGTAGATCAGGTCCGGTTCACGGGAGGAACCATCGCCTTCGCCTTTGGCGACGACGTGCTGTTCCCACACCTTCTCGGCCAGTGTGCGAGCGCGCTCGGCCATTGCTTGATCACCTTTCGACGGGCATACTTGGTATCTCAGCATTTGAGACGTTAGTATCGTTCTATGAGACAGCATAGCGGTATCGGTGTTCTCGACAAAGCCGTGGCGGTGCTCTACGCCGTCGCCGACGAGCCCTGCGGTCTCAATGACCTGTGCACCCGCACCGGCCTGCCGCGTGCCACCGCGCACCGGCTGGCGGTCGGGCTGGAAACGCACCGGCTGCTGGCGCGCGACGGCAACGGATTGTGGCGGCCGGGGCCCGCGCTCACCGAGTTGTCGGCGGGGGCGGCCGATCCACTGGTGGAGGCCGCCGCTGCCATTCTGCCCCGTCTGCGCGAAATCACCGGCGAAAGCGTCCAGCTGTACTGCCGCGACGGACACGCCCGCGTCTGCGTCGCGGCGCTGGAGCCGCCGGTCGGCCTGCGCGACACCGTGCCGATCGGTTCGCGGCTACCGCTCACCGCGGGTTCGGCGGCGAAGGTGTTGCTGGCGTGGGCCGATCCCGAGTTGCAGCGCACGGTCCTCGCCGACGCGGTGTTCGGCGACCGGGCACTGGCCGAGGTACGCAAGCGGGGCTGGGCGCAGAGCGCCGCCGAGCGCGCGCAGGGTGTGGCGAGTGTGTCGGCGCCGGTGCGCGATGCCGGTGGGATGATCGTGGCCGCCGTTTCGGTATCCGGACCGATCGATCGAATGGGCCGCAGACCGGGCGCGCGCTGGGCCGCCGATTTGGTCGCGGCCGCCGAGGCATTGCACAAGCGATTGTAGAAACGAAGAAGGCCCCCGGTCGGATTCGACCGGGAGCCTTACTTTGCTTTGTAGCCCCGACGGGATTCGAACCCGCGCTACCGCCTTGAGAGGGCGGCGTCCTAGGCCGCTAGACGACGGGGCCAGGACGATCTCACAGTGTGAAACCTTGCTGGGGTACCAGGACTCGAACCTAGAATGGCTGTACCAGAAACAGCTGTGTTGCCAATTACACCATACCCCAAAGACCGAAACGCCCGACCTTGCAATCTCCACCGAGTGGTTGTCGGTGTTGCGAGGCCGTGTTCCGCGGCGATGAGAAGATTACCAAACACTAGGGGGTAAACTACAAATCGCCTGGTCAGAACCCGCTTTTCGGCTGTTTTCGCACCCTTGGGAGCGGATGCGACGCAGTGGCCGCACCCGCTCCGCACAGCTACTGCGCGGCAGGAGCCCAACCGCGCGCGGCACGCAGCCGGTCGAGCGAGACCTCGCGGCCGAGCAATTCCATCGACTCGTACAGCGGCGGGCTGATGTGCGAGCCCGTCACCGCGACCCGCACCGGCGCGAATGCCTTGCGCGGCTTGAGCCCCAGATCGTCGATCAGCGCCTTTTTCAGCGCCTCCTCCAGTGCCGGGGTGGTCCACTCGCTCAGCGGCTCCACAGCGGCGATCGCGGCGTCGAGCACCGGGTCGGCCTCGGCGCCGAGGTTCTTGGTGCCCGCCGCCTGGTCGATCGCGAACTCCTCGGGCGCGACGAACAGGAATTTCAGCAGGTCCCACGCGTCACCGAGCACCACGATGCGGGTCTGCACGAGTTCGGCGGCGACCAGGAAGGTCTTCTCGTCGATTTCGGCGCCGATGTGGCCCTGCGCGGTGAGGAACTCACGCAAACGGTGACCGAAATCGCCGGGCTCGAGAAGTCGAATCTGCTCGGCGTTGATCGCGTCGGCCTTCTTCTGATCGAAGCGGGCCGGATTCGAATTCACCGAGGAAATATCGAAAGCCGCGACCATTTCCAGCATCGAGAACACATCGCGGTCCTCGCCGATGCTCCAGCCGAGCAGGGCGAGGTAATTCAGCAAACCCTCGGGGATGAATCCGCGGTCGCGGTGCAGAAACAGATTCGATTCCGGGTCGCGCTTGGACAGTTTCTTGTTGCCCTGGCCCATCACGAACGGCAGATGCCCGAACTCGGGTGTGAACTCGGCAACCCCGATACGCTGCAGCGCGGCATACAACGCGAGCTGACGCGGCGTCGAGGAGAGCAGATCCTCGCCCCGCAACACATGGGTGATCCGCATCATCGCGTCGTCGACCGGATTCACCAATGTGTAGAGCGGGTCGCCGTTGCCACGGGTGAGGGCGAAATCGGGAACGGTACCGGCTTTGAAGGTCGTTTCCCCGCGAACGAGATCGTTCCATCCGAGATCTTCGTCGGGCATCCGCAGTCGGACCACGGCGGGGCGACCCTCGGCTTTGTACGCCGCGATCTGCTCGGCGCTGAGATCGCGATCGAAATTGTCGTAGCCGAGTTTCGGATCGCGACCGACCGCCCGGTGCCGGGCCTCGACCTCCTCCGGCGTCGAGAACGCTTCATACGCCTCGCCCGCCTCGAGCAGCTTGCGCACCACGTCGAGGTGCTGATCGCGGCGCAGGGACTGCCGGTAGGGCTCGTAGGGTCCGCCGACCTCGGGGCCCTCGTCCCAGATGAGCCCGAGCCAGCGCAGCGCGTCGAGCAGCGCGCGGTAGGAATCCTCGGAATCGCGTGCGGCGTCGGTGTCTTCGATGCGGAACACGAACTTGCCGCCGTGGTGGCGCGCGTACGCCCAGTTGAACAGCGCCGTGCGCACCAGGCCGACGTGCGGCGTGCCGGTCGGCGACGGGCAGAAACGAACCCGGACTTCAGTCATGACTCTCTTCTCCGCTGTATCAGCGCTTGGTGGCAACAGGATTGGTGAGGGTGCCGATGCCCTCGACGGTGACCGACACGTTCTGCCCGGCCTGCAGCGGACCGACGCCTTCCGGTGTGCCGGTGAGGATCACGTCACCGGGCAGCAGGGTCATCACCGAGCTGATCCATTCGATGATCTTCGGAATATCGTGCAGGAACAGCGAAGTGCGGCTGCGCTGGCGGACCTCACCGTCGACTTCGGTGGTGATCTCCAGATCGCTTGGGTCCAGCGCGGTTTCGATCCACGGGCCGAGCGGGCAGAACGTGTCGTAGCCCTTGGCCCTGGTCCACTGGCCGTCGTGGCGCTGCTGATCACGAGCGGTGACATCGTTGGCGACGGTGTAGCCGAGGATCACCTCGGATGCCTTCGCCGCCGAGACGTCCTTGCACGGACGGCCGATCACCACGGCCAGCTCGCCCTCGAAATCGACCTGAGAAGAGCTGGGCGGCAGGATGATCGATGCGTTCGGGCCGATGATCGAGGTGTTCGGTTTGATGAAGATCACCGGGTCCACCGGCGCCTCGCCGCCCATCTCGGCCGCGTGGGCGGCGTAGTTCTTGCCGATGCAGATCACTTTGCTCGCCAGGATCGGCGCCAGCAGGCGGATATCGGCCAGCGGCCAGCTCCGCCCGGTGAACGTCGGCGAGCCGAACGGATGTTCGGCGATCTCCTTGGCGACGGCATCGCTTCCGTCGCCCTCGATGCTCACGAAAGCGACTCCATCGGGACTGGCAACTCGACCTAAGCGCATGCCCCGGAGTCTATCGAGACGGGGCTACCTGCCCGAACGCGCCCGTGATGCGACCGGAGTCGCTCGATAGCGGTTCGGGAAAAGTGTGGACAAGCTCACACCAGTGCGATTCGAAGCCACTGCCCGCGTGCGGGATTCGCTAGTGCCGTGATGTGACCCGTCAGACACCTCTCCGGTGGGCAACATCCACGGGTCGCAGGTGTAGCGTGATCATCAATGTTCAAGCAATGAGACATCAATCTCAGATAGTGAGATGCAATCGTGCAATCCGGCGAGGTGAGAATCGTGACAGACGCGCGGCCGATGGCCGAAGTAACGCAGATCGGTGACGGCAGACGCTGGTCGATGCTCGCCCTCGGCGTCTTCGCGCAGACCTCGAGTTCGATCTTCATCCACGGCACCCCGTTCCTGCTGCCCGCGCTCACCGCCCGTGGCGATTCGCTCGCGTCCGCCGGCGCGCTGGTGGCACTACCGACCGTAGGTCTGGTCTGCACCCTGATCGCGTGGGGGTACGTGGTCGACCGGATCGGCGAACGCATCGTGCTGGTAGCGGGAACGCTGCTGATGTTCGCGGCAGGCATCGGCGCGGCCGTGGTGGACAACCCGGTCGCGTTCGGCGTGCTGCTGTTCGTGGGCGGTATCGGCGCTGCCAGCTCCAACGGCGCCAGTGGCCGCGTGATCGTCGGCTGGTTCCCGCCGGATCGGCGCGGTCTGGCCATGGGTATCCGCCAGACCGCGCAACCGCTGGGTGTCGGCATCGGCGCCCTAACCATCCCGTGGGTGGCCGCGCACCACGGCATCCCCGCGGCCCTGTTCGTGCCCGCGCTGATCGCCGGTGTCGCCGCGATCGGCTGCTTGGTCGGCATCGTCGACCCACCGCGACCGGCGGCGAAGGCCGCCGACCGCGCCAACCCCTATCGCGGGGACTCCACCCTGTGGCGCATCCACGGCGTCTCGATCCTGCTGGTCGTCCCCCAGGCCACCCTGTGGACCTTCGGCCTGCTGTGGCTACACGTCGACCTGGGCTGGTCATTGGCCGCCGCGGGCGCGCTGATGACCGCCACCCAGTTCCTCGGCGCCGCGGGAAGAATCGGCGCGGGAGCCTGGTCGGACCGCGTCGGCTCCCGCCTCGGCCCCCTGCGCCAGGTAGCCGTCGCCGCCGCGGTCGCCATGGCCGCCCTGACGATCACCGCCTGGACCGACTGGTGGTGGGCAGCTGTCCCGTTGATGGTCGCGGCTTCGGTGATCTCGGTGTCCGACAACGGCTTGGCCTTCACCGCCGTGGCCGAAATCGCGGGCCCGTTCTGGAGCGGCCGAGGTCTCGGCGTCCAGAACACCGGCCAGAACCTCGCAATAGCGGCCGTCCCACCCCTTTTCGGTGCCGTCATCACAGCAACCGGCTTCCCCGTGGTGTACGCCTTGGCGGCGGTCGCCGCTCTGGCAGCGGTGCCCTTGGTACCCCGAGGGCCCCGAAAGTAGCTGCGCGACAGGGGGCATCCCGGCCCGCGAATTGCTTTCCGGCACAGCCGAACACCTGTATTCCCCACTCGCCGAACGAGTTCCGTTCCTACCCGCAGATGACAAAGGCTCGCTCCGACATTCAGCCGGAGCGAGCCTTTTACGTGCGGTGGGATCAGACGATGGCCGCGATGCGGTCGCCGACCTCCACGGTGGAGGCTGCACCGGTACGCGAGGCCAGGTCCTTGGCCACAGCGGATTCGATGCGGGCCGCGCCCTCGGTGTTGCCGAGGTGGTTGAGCAGCAGCGACACCGAGAGGATGGCGGCGGTCGGGTCGGCCTTGGACTGGCCCGCGATGTCGGGGGCACTGCCGTGGACCGGCTCGAACATCGACGGATTGACGCCCGAGGCGTCGATGTTGCCCGAGGCGGCCAGGCCGATACCACCGCTGACGGCGGCGGCGAGGTCGGTGATGATGTCGCCGAACAGGTTGTCGGTGACGATCACGTCGAAACGGCCCGGATCGGTCACCATGTGGATGGTGGCGGCGTCGATGTGCTGGTAAGCCGTGGTCACCTCGGGGAATTCGACGGCGACCTCGTCGACGGTGCGCTGCCACAGCGAGCCGGCGAAGGTGAGCACATTGTTCTTGTGCACCAGGGTGAGGTGCTTGCGGCGGGCCTGCGCGGTGGCGAAGGCGTAGCGCACCACCCGCTCGATGCCGAAGCGGGTGTTGTTGGAGACCTCGGTCGCCACCTCGTGCGGCGTGCCGACGCGGATCGCGCCGCCGGTGCCGGTGTACGGACCCTCGGTGCCCTCCCGCACGACCACGAAGTCGATATCCGGGTTGCCCGCCAGCGGGCTGGTGACACCGACGTGCAGCTTCGACGGACGCAGGTTCACGTGGTGATCCAGCGCGAAACGGGTCTTGAGCAGCAGCCCACGCTCGAGCACACCGCTGGGCACCGACGGATCGCCGATCGCGCCGAGCAGGATAGCGTCGTGCTGCTTGAGCTCGGGCAGCACCGACTCCGGCAGGATCTCCCCGGTGCGGTGGTAGCGCGCGGCGCCCAGGTCGTATTCGGTCTTCTCGACACCGGGCACCACCACGTCGAGCACCTTGAGCGCCTCGGCGATGACCTCGGGACCGATGCCGTCACCGGCGATTACTGCGAGTTTCATGAAGTCCAGCTCCCGTTCAGAGAATCGGCGGGTCGCCACGACCAACCGTAAGCGGTGCCGTTACGCACCGACCCAGCCCCGTCGAGGCCGACCCCGAGGAGGCTTGCCCGCGCAGCGGGCGTCGCGGCCGTCTCGACGAAAGGCGGGGCGAGACAATGCGCCGAAGGCGCGAGTATCGCCCCGCATTTCGTCGGGACCGGCGGGGCCGCGACTCGAGCGCGCCAGCGCTCCGATGAATCAGACCAGGTCTACGAGGACGACCTTCGAGGCACCGACGGCCTCGGCGATCGCGGTCTGCACCTCGGCGGGAACCTCGGCGTTGACGCGCAGCACCACGGTGGCGCCTTCGGCATCCACGTCCTGGCTCAGCTGCGCGGCCAGGATGTCGATCTCGGCCTCGCCCAGCAGGGTACCGATCTTGCCCAGCGCGCCCGGCTTGTCGCTGTAGTTCAGCACGGCCAGGTTCAGGCCCTCGGCGCGCATGTCGTAGTTGCGGCCGTTGATGTTGACGATCTTCTCGACCAGGTTCGGCTCGGTCAGGGTGCCTGCCACGTTCAGCGTCGAACCGTCGCCGAACACGGCGCGCAGGTCGACGACGCTGCGGTGGGTCGGGCTCTCCGACGCGGTGGTGACGGTGGCGGTGATGCCACGGTCCTTGGCCAGCGCCGGGGCGTTGACGAAGGTGACCTGGTCCTCGACCAGCGCCGAGAACACACCGCGCAGCGCGGACAGTTCCAGCACGGCGACGTCCTGCGCGGACAGCTCGCCACGGACCTGCACCTCGACGCTGACGGGCAGCTCGCTGGCGATGGCGCCCAGCAGCGCGCCCTGCTTGCGGACGACGTCGAGCCAGGGGGCGACCTCGTCGTTCACGGCGCCACCGGTGACGTTCACCGCGCCCGGCACGAACTCACCGGCCAGCGACAGCAGCACCGACTTGGCGACATCGGTGCCCGCGCGGTCCTGGGCTTCCGAAGTGGAAGCGCCGAGGTGCGGCGTCACGACGACCTGCGGGAGGTCGAACAGCGGCGAGTCGGTGCACGGCTCGGTCTCGAACACATCCAGACCGGCGGCCCGCACGTGGCCGGACTTGATGGCATCGGCGAGCGCCTGCTCGTCGATCAGCCCACCACGGGCGGCGTTGACGATGATGACGCCCGGCTTGGTCTTGGCCAGTGTCTCGGCGTTGAGCATGCCCTTGGTCTCGGGCGTCTTCGGCAGGTGGATGGAGATGAAGTCGGCGCGCTCGAGCACCTCCTCCAGGCTCAGCAGCTCGATGCCGAGCTGGGCGGCGCGAGCGGGCGAGGTGTAGGGGTCGTAGGCGACGATCTTGGTCTCGAAAGCGGCCAGACGCTGCGCGAACAGCTGACCGATGCGGCCGAGGCCGATCACGCCGACGGTCTTGCCGAAGATCTCGACGCCGTTGAACTTGCTGCGCGCCCAGGTCTTCTCCCGCAGGGTCGCGTCGGCGGCCGGGATCTGGCGCGCGGCCGAGAGCAGCAGCGTGACGGCGTGCTCGGCGGCGGTGTGGATGTTGGAGGTCGGCGCGTTGACGACCATCACGCCACGCTCGGTGGCGGCGGGCACGTCGACATTGTCGAGGCCGACACCGGCCCGGGCGACGATCTGCAGCTTCTTGCCCGCGTCGAGCACCTCGGCGTCGACAGTGGTGGCCGAGCGCACGAGCAGCGCGTCGGCCTCGGGGACCGCGGCGAGCAGCGCCGGGCGGTCGGGTCCGTCGACCCAGCGAACCTCGACACCGTCACCGAGTGCGTCGACGGTCGACTGGGCGAGCTTGTCGGCGATCAGAACTACAGGACGGCCTGCTTGGCTCACTGTGGGGTACTCCTGGGGAAGAATGGGGGTCGGCAGTTACCGCCGCCCAGAATAGTCGCCCGAACTTCGGCTGCCCTTACCCCCCCTGCCCGAAAACCGGGTGAACCCTGGGCGCCGCCCCCTCTACCATCACCGCATGTCCTTGCGCACCGTCCCCGAATCGATGGACCCGGCCGTGGTGGCCGCCGTCGACACAGAGCTCGATCGGGTGGCGGCCGAGCACAACGTGTCCATCCGGCTCGCCATCGAAAGCGGCAGCCGTGCTTGGGGTTTCCCCTCGCCGGACTCCGACTACGACTGCCGTTTCGTGTATGTGGCCGGCCTGGACACCTACCTGTCCCCGTGGCGCACCCGCGATGTGATCGAAACACCGCTGGTCGGCCTGCTCGACGTGAACGGCTGGGATCTGGCGAAGGCGCTGCGCCTGTTGGTGGCGGGCAACGCGGTGCTCGTCGAATGGTTGATGTCGCCGATCGTCTACCGCGGCGACGAGGCGTTTCGCACCCGACTGCGCGAGGTGGCCACGGAGGTGGCCGATCGCGACCGGATCGCCCGGCACTACCTACACCTGGGTGCGCGCCAATGGGCGCTGTTCGAGCGCAACGGCGGTTTGAAAAAGGTGTTCTACGCGCTGCGGCCCGCGATGGCGCTGCGTTGGTTGCGCGAGCACACCGGTGCCGCGGTGGCGCCGATGCACCTGCCGACACTGATCGCCGAGTGCGCGCTGCCGACCGACCTGGTGTCCGCGATCACCGAGCTGACAGATCTCAAGTCGAAGACGCGAGAGATGGGTTCGGCCGCCCCGCCCGCGCTGATCACGGCGTTCATCGACGCCGAATTCGAGACAGCCAGAGTGGAATTCGCCGCGCGCGGACCACGCGATCTCACCGCATCGATGGCCGTCACCGGTGAGTTCTTCCGCGCCGAAGCGCTGCGGTGACTACCCCTGAATAGCAGAAACTCCGCACCATCCGGTGCGGAGCTTCACATTCGTACGCTGGTCAGCGCAGAATCAGATGGCGCGAACGTCCTGAGCCTGGGGGCCCTTCTGACCCTGACCGACCTCGAACTCCACGCGCTGGCCCTCTTCGAGGGACTTGAAGCCGGAGCCGCCGATCGCGGAGTAATGAACGAAGACGTCCGGGCCGCCTCCGTCTTGGGCGATGAAGCCGAAGCCCTTTTCGCCGTTGAACCACTTAACAACACCCTGTGCCATTTCAAAAACCTTCTGTAGATGAGCTAGGTCCTAATAGTCCGGCCCTGGTCTCGGTGTCCACCATGCCATGATCCGACGAATTCGGCCACATCGCACAGTGCGAAGTGTGCGAACTGTGAGGAACGCAACCCTCGGATGCCGCCGGCCGGCGCTGTCACGGACGTGACGCAGCCCGCTTTTTCGGGCGGATGCTCAGCGTATGCCGAGGTAGTTGCTCCACGGATGCCGGATCCGCTGTGGACGCACGTACCGAACCGACTGGAACGCTTCACCATCGAGCACCCTACGCATTTGTGACGAGACACCGTCAGCAACCCTTTACATTTTCGATAAACCCAGTACGGCAAATTCTCTACCAGCGTATTTTCCGAGTTCGTGAGGGCTCGCACGCCTCGCCGCGAAATCACGCAAGGAGTAGACGGTGCTGGATATCAACCATTTCACTTACGGCTGGGTGACCCCCCTGCTGGCCTATGTCATGTCGGTCGTCGGGTCGATGCTGGCGCTGCGTTGCATGGTTCGCTCGCGCGCATCAGGAATGCACGGCGGCTGGCTCACCGCGGCCGCGATCTCACTCGGTGGTACCGGTATCTGGGTCATGCATTTCATCGCGATGCTCGGTTTTTCGGTGCACGGCGTGACCATCCGCTACAACGTCCCCATCACCTTGTTCAGCGCCGCCGTCGCCATGGGTGTGGTGTGGCTCGGATTGTCGATCGTGGTGCGCCGCAGCTGGGACAGCGTCGCGTTACCGGTCGGCGGCACGATCACCGGACTCGGCGTCGGGGCCATGCACTACGCGGGCATGTACGCGATGAAAACCGACGCCGAGATCATCTACGACCCCGTCGTGGTCGCCGCGTCGCTCGCCATCGCGGTGATCGCCTCGATCGCGGCACTGTGGTTCGCCCTGCACATCCACGGCTTCCTCGCCACCATCGGCGCCGCCCTGCTGATGGGCGTAGCCGTCACCGGCATGCACTACACCGGCATGTTCTCGATGAGCGCGCACACCAGCGCCCACGTCGCCCACGCCACCGGCGCCAGCGCCGCACAGCTGCTCACGCCGCTGATCATCGGTATCAGCATGGTGACCATGATCCTGCTGATGCAGGTCGGCATCACCGAGGCCGAGGATCCCAACCTCACCCGCCCGGTCCACGGTCAGCGCGCGAGCCGCTTCTGGCCGAGCGGCCAGAACTGAAGCTCTCGTCTGATCACCCGGCCCGCACATCGTGCGCTTCGGGTCCGCGCCGAGTCTCGGTGACGGTGTATTCCACCCGCTGACCGTCGCGCAGCGTGCGCCATCCCCCGCCGGCCAGCTCGGTGTACTCGACGAACACGTCTGGTCCACCGGCGTCGGGAGTGATGAACCCGAAACCCTTGCCGCTGTCGAACCAGGTCACAACCCCGCTTGGCATCATCGGCCTCCGACTCCTGTGCCTGCCAACCTGATTCGTCAATCGTCGCATGCCGGTGCCCGCGACACGAACGGCATTCGATTCGAGGAGCCGATCGCCCGGTGACGAAATGGCTATGCTCCGGACACGGTCCGCCCGGATCGGGTCAGCCGCGAGAACGGGGATTCGGTGCAGCCTTCGACCGTTCGCCGCGCGGCCGAAACCGTCACGATCTTCGTCGCCACCTCGGTCGCGGCGCTCGCGATCATGCTGCCGATCAGTTTCTCGTCGTTGGCGGCATCACTGCATGTCGACCTGCTGGTGTTCAACGTTCCGCGGGCGATGACCGGAGCGGCGTTCATCGCGGTGATCACCGCCGCCGTCACGGTGGCCATCGGCAGCCCGCGAACGGCCCGCTGGACCGCGCTGACCGCGCTGGTCGGCATCTTGGTGAACCATCTCGCGTTGATTCCGGACAGCGCCGACGGTCACCTCGACGTCCTGTCGCTGCCCACCTTGAACTTCATCGACGCGCTGCTCGCGGGTGTTGTCATCGGCGCGCTCGCGATCGCGGTCTGGAACGAACCACTGCTGCGAACCGTCTACCTGTTCGGCACGCTCGGCGGCACCATCCTCGGCGACCTGACCCAGTCGCCCACCGACCCGAACTCCGACGGGTTCAGCAGCGCGCTCGGCGGCACGCTGCCCCTGTGGTTCATCGCGGCCAGCGTGCTCGCCCTCGCCTACTTCGCGCTCACCACCGCGGCCTCGCCCCGCTGGAGCACCGAAACCGCCATCCCGCTGGCTCCTGTGTTCGCCGCCGTCGTCGCCTACACGGCGACCATCATCACCGCGCTCGCCGTGGCCTCCCACAAGACCAGCGCCCCCTATCTGATCATCGCCTCGATCGCCGCCATCGCGACCGCGGTCGCCGCCGCGCTGATCCTGCCGGGACGCGACGGCCTTCTGGTCCTGCTGATGAGCAGTTTCTCCGTCGCGGGCAGCCTCGTCATCACGCTGCCGCGCTCGGGCTGGATCGACGTCGCCACGCTGGCAGCCACCGCCGCCGGCCTCCTGATCGGTATGCGCACACCACGTCCGCTGGTAGCCGCTGCGGGCGTGCTCGCCCTGGCCTGCTTCGTCCTCGCCGCCGACGTCTTCGCCCCACCCGCCACTCTCACCGCCACCTTCGGCTGCCTCGCCCTCGGCTCGGTCGCCGGATACTGCCTCGGCACGTCGGTTCCGCAGAGCCCCCCGTCCGCGACCGTCGGCCTGGCGATCCTATTCGTGCCCTCGGTCGGAGTCGCCCTGAGCGACAGCAATTTCGGTCACCTCGCCTATTCGTCGTCCTGGTACCGCACCGCGGACGTCGACCGAGGTATCGGCCCCGGCCTGGTCGCGATCGTCGTGGCCCTCGGCTGCGCGATCGCGGTCCTGGCCCTGATGCGCCGCCGCGCCGCGACCCCGACCGTCAGCCCGTAGTCGATTCCCACCCGTATTCCGAAAACGCCTGCCCCGCCACCACCTTGCCGATGCCCACCCGGCAGTAGACGACGATCTCGTCAGGCAAGCCCACGGGATCGAACCATGCGAGTTCCGAACACTTCTCGGGCTCGCGGTTGGTAACCGGACCCGTCCAGCGCCGCACGGTGAAGAACATCTGCACCCGCTCGTCACTGAGCAACACATGCGCGAATTCCACATCGCGAGCATCGATGTCGATGCCCACCTCCTCGCGCGCCTCCCTGATCAACCCGGCCACCGCCGACTCCCCCGCCTCCAGATGCCCCGCGGGCACATGGAACAACCCGTCCCCGAACCCCGTATTCGCCCTGCGCCCCAACAACACCCGCCCCTGCGCATCGACCAACACCAGATGAACCCCCACCAGAACCCGATATTTGTCCACCGTCACCCCTCCTTGATCGAATTCCCCACTCGAGAACTTCGAGACCGCGACTCCCCCAGTAGTTTCGGGGTATACCCACATCATGAGTTTCCCGGTGTCCTTCGGGTTGGCCCAGGTCGGTCTCCTGGCCATGATCGCCCTCGCCGTCGCCCTGCTGATCACGGCCGCACTGGCCGCCACCCGCCGTCGCGGACCCAGAGCCGTTCTCGGCCGCGCGGTCCCCGGCGCCGCCGTCCTCGTGGTCGCGGTCCTCCTACTCTGGATCGCCACCCTCCTCCAGACCTACCTCGGCCTCACCGGCGAAATCAAAGCCGCCCACGTCGTAGCCAAACCCGTTGCCGGCCAAGAACACCAACTCGACCTCGTCCTCACCCAGTTCGACGAAGACGGAAACCCGGGTCAGCCGACAACACATCGCATCGAGGGCGACATGTTCGCCCTACAGTCCAACATCGTCGAACTCGAACCGTGGGTCAACGCCCTCGGCTTCCACTCCGGCTACAAGCTCAGCCGCCTGTACGGCCAACGCCTAGACGGCAAATCCCCCGCCCAAGACCAGACCTTCCTCAACGGCGGCGACCGCGACTTCTTCGAAGACATGAACGAAAACCGCTGGTACACCAACCCCTTCGTCCGCTCCGCCTACGGCAACGCCACCATAGCCACCCCCGGCGAATACGACGTCTACATCTCCCGAGACGCCATCAAGGTCCGCCAGACGGACTGATCGGCGCCGGAATCCGCTCAGCCGAAGAGTTCGTCTGCCCGGGTCGCGGTCACTGCCTGCAACAACCAAGCGTTGAGCTGATCGAGGTCGGTCGTGCCGGCGAGCAGCTCACGCTGGGCCGCCGAGAGCTCGATTCCGCGACCAGTGAGGACAGTCAGCACCGAGCGAGCAACGCCCAACCCGACCCCCTCTTCGAGGCCCTCCTCGCGCCCCTGGGCGCGCAGCCGCTGAGCAGATTCCGAACGGAAGAACGACAGATCCGTTTCCATTTTGTCCCTCCAAAGCTGGGCTGCGTCGGTATGTGAAATTCACTGTTCGATGAGTTCAGCGTAGAACGCGATCTCACCATCTAATCCGTGTCGCCGAAAAACACTTCAGTGACCACAGTGGCACACCAGTGCGGATGGTCCTCCGCCAGCGCGTTCATCGATGTCTTCCGCCGCACCTTCGGACACACCCTCGGCACGCGCCAACCACGCTAAGAGATCGTCGACCACCGCGCGAACCCACCCACCTCGGTTCGCAAACCTCCGACGCGCGCCGAGCTCAGATCCTGCAAGGTCTCGGATTCGGCTGGTCGACCCATTTCCGAACAGCACTCAGGTAATTTCTTTCCTGTGGCTTGTCGCATCGACATCGAGTGGGCGCAGTCCACCGCACGGTCAAAGTTGCAGCATGCGTTGCCTCGTCGCTGGTCCCACGCCCAAGGCGTCGCTCGCGCAGCAAAATCTCTGGCCGCGATCGTGGGCAACGACAACGACCTACTGTGGGCAGCCGCCATTCTGCACGATATCGGCTACGCCCCTGACCTGGCACTGACCGGATTTCACCCGCTCGACGGCGCTCGATTCCTCCGTGACCAGCACGGCGCCGACGAACAGTTGACGCGGCTGGTCGCCAACCACAGTTGCGCGTTGCTCGAGGCCGAGGAGCGCGGACTACGCCGCGAGTTGGAGAGCGAGTTCCCGCTCCCCGACAATGATCTCCTGGTAGACGCACTGATCTACGCCGACATGACCACAACACCCGACGGAAGTCCCACGGCCCCATCCGCGCGGATCGCCGAGATCATCGGCCGCTACGGACCGGATACCTTGGTGGGCAGGTTCATTCAACGCGCCGAACCAGAAATCATGGCAGCCGCGACGAGAATCGAACAAGCGATGGCGAATCAGCCCAGATACGGGTAGCTGCCAGACAGGAAGTCACCGATCTGCTGGCGCATACTCGGATGGATGTCGTAGTTGCCCAAATCATCCGGAGCAACGAAGACAACACCATCGGCTTCATCATTGATCGTCGGTTCGCCCGACACCGGTCGCCCGATGTAGGTGTTCTCGTACTGCTGCCGCACCTCACCATCGGTGTAGGCCACGATGTGGTGCGGATTGCTGTAAATGCCTAGGAATCCAGTGATCTGAGCTGTGATGCCCGTTTCCTCCCGGCATTCCCGGATAGCACATTCGGCAGCAGTTTCGCCGAAGTCCATGGCTCCACCGGGCAGCGCCCATTGCCCGGTATCACGCCGCCGCTGTAACAGGATCGCCCCGGAACCATCAGCTATCAGCAGATTGCATTCCACCACAAGCGAATTCGGCTTCGGCGCCTTCAGATCGTGGTAGTACTCGATTTTGCCCATCGTTGACCTCTCAGTCCGGAATCCAGGGCTGCGCGTCAGCCCAGATCGCGTCGAAACTTTCGGCATAGTTGTCGAACCAGCCGACATGCGCCGCTCCCTCGTCGGCATCGTTCTGAGTAGTGCAAGGCGGCACACCTCGAAACGGTGATCCGCTGAATAATCCACCAGTGGCTACGAACTGCTCGATGCAATCGCAACTGCTAGAACAGGTTGCAGGAGGTCAGGCTCGTGGCCGACGAAGTCAAGGTCGACCACAATGGGCCGGAGCCGGCCGACGTTGAGCTATCCGGCATCGGCCGTGAGCGCCCCCTGCAGACGATCCGTAGCATCCAGCGCTCGGTCCAGCAGCGCACCGGCATCAACGTGTCGTTCATGCCGAAGTAGTGGACGGAGGATCTGGAGTACTTCTCGCTCCTCCCGCAGCCCGGCATAGTTGATGATTGCGTCAACAGCATCCGGCAGATCGAGATCGCGACAGGCGATCACCGCGCTAGCCGCCTCCTCGGGATCAGCTTCCGTAGCGACATGATGAATGAGACGGTTCGAGTTCTCCAGTTGGCCCGCAATGAGATAGCCCGCAAGGTCAGTTGCCGGCGGCCACAGCAGCGGTCGGCTCGGCCACGCAATATCGACCACAAGGTCGGCACTGATGCGCCGGTCCCCATGCGCCGGGGGGACCGGCAAATCCACTTCCGACGCACCATCTGCTTTCCGAAGGCCTGTGCCTGCGGTTTCAGAAAACTCGACAGGGGCTGGTGTCCCGCATTGCGGGCATGCAACCGCAACTTTCTGCCCAGTGGAGCCGGTTTGCCCGCCTGGTTTACCAGCGAAACCCTGCCGGAGGTCGAGGAAATCCTCCCGCGCGATGACATCCAAGTCTCCATCGATCACCGACTTGACGAAGTCGTAGATCTCCTCCAGCGTCGAAACCCGTGGACCGCGCTTGTACTGGCCCTTCAGCAGCCTGAACACTGCGTCTTTGCTGATCTTGGCTTCGCTCGCAAACCTGCGGTGAGACATGCGGGTGCAACACATCAACTTGCGAACTTCGAAATAGAACCGTGCTTGCCTGGCTGTCCAGGCCCCGTCGACCTCGTACTCCGAACACACGATCAATTCGGCTCGCCCCCAATGCATACGGCACTCGATCGAACCAATTGTGCCCGGTTGAACGCCCCAGGGAAACGGGCCGGCTGTCCTGACTTTCCGGACCGGCCAGGTCTGGAAAGTCAGGACACCACAAGGCTTTTCATGGACGGAGTTTTGCTGTTCAGTTGACGTCGCCAGGCAGCTGAACCGATCCGACTCAGCAGTTTCCCTGGTACATCGACACGAGAGGAAGAGTCGCGATGGAGATGCCTGCCTGGGATGACCCGAAGCTCGGAACCATGAAGGCCTGCGCGCTGTGGTTGGTGCAGGAGATCGGGGTCGGTGAACTCTTCACGAAGAGTCAGCTCAGAGATGCGTTTCCGGCCACGTCCCAGATCGACCGGCGGATGCGGGACCTTCGCGACTTCGGCTGGCGGATCGACACCAACCGAGAAGACGCATCCCTGGGTCCGCACGAACAGCGGTTTGTCGAACAAGGCGCAGCCGTGTGGGAACCGGGCAAAGCGACGCGACCTGCAGGCGCCTCCGTCACGGCAGCCGAACGGCACGAGCTGATGGTGCGGGACGGACGCAAATGCCGCTCCTGTGGCATCGGCCCGGGTGAGAACTATGCCGGCACCTACGTCCCGTCGCAGCTCGACGTTGCCCGGCGCGCGGTGAAGCTGCCCAACGGTGAAACAGAGGTGCAACTGCTCATCGAGTGCAGCCGGTGCCGTATCGGGGGCCGAGATTCGGCCGTGGACCTCGCGGATGTACTGGATAGGGTCGATAAGCTGCCGGTCTATGAGAAGCGGATGCTGAGCCAGTGGGTCGAGCGCGATGCGCGGAGCTTCAGCGAAGCCGAAGACCTCTGGGCTCTTTACCGGACGCTTCCGGCGGAATCCCGGGATGAGGTTCGCGACCAACTGGCGTAGTGCAGCGCAGCCTGAGCCCTAGTTCGCACAGTTCGATCGAAAGAGACCGCACGAATATGTTCACAAATCTAGGCGTTCCCCCCACGGCGGAAGCTGTTCGGACAATGGTTGCACAGCGACTCGAGGACCTCGACCGCAACGGCAGCGTCGCCGAGACACTGACACTGGAGTGGCGCGATGCCCCCCTGCATGTCCAGGTCATCGACATGCCGCTAAACGTGCTGTACTACAACCCCGGTACACATCGGATTCGCGCACAGCGCAGCCTGGATCAGGTTCGCGACGCTGCGTTGTCAGCTGATCCGTGGAGTCAGGAGAGCCAGGACTACCTCAAGCGTCTGCTGACATACCGACCTGCGGACCCGACGCTGCCTGACCCTGACTTCGGCAAGCTGGCAGATCACCTTGAGGAGTTCGGTCAAATTGAACCCGGCCTGATCACCCGCGAAGGCATTCTGGTCAACGGAAATACCCGTTGCGCTGCGTTGCGCGGGGGCTCAAAAGCCACCAGCATGCGCGTCGGGGTGCTGCCGGCCTCGTGCACATGGGACGACATCAACGCCGTCGAGGTCTCTCTGCAACTGCGGCGCGACAAACGGCGCGACTACTCGTATATCAACCATCTGCTCGCGCTGGAAGAACAGCGTGACCAGCTTCACCGCCCAATATCGGTCATCGCAAAGGCATTTCATACGACCACAACAGTATGTGAGCGGGACTTTTGGGTCCTGGCCGAGCTGCAGAATTGCATCGAACGCAGCCGGACGCCTGAGAAGGAGTCGATGCGGCTCATGGACTTCGAAGAGTCCAAGGAGAAGCTTGCCGAGCTCTACCGCGTGTACCGCGAAGAGCACAAGAAGAACCCTGGACGAGCGGAGTTGCTCAAGGAGTCCCGGCTCGCCGCGATCGTGCTGGATTACGCAAAGACCGACGTCCGGTTCATCGGGTCGGATTTCCAGGATCGATATCTCGACAAAGGATTGATCGAGGAATTCGGCCAGACCGAGCCAGGCACCGTGGCGGCTGTCGCAATTCCTGGCCTTGGCCGTAGCACGAGAGCACCCGGTGCCGATGTGACGACAGCCCGCGCGATCACTGACAAGCTCTTGCAAGCCAAGGCTGTCGAAGCTGCCGGTGACGCGGTCGGAGAGCCTACGAAAACCGCTGCCACCAAGCTGATTTTGTCGTACCGGGCGGCATTCGGCGATGCGATCACCGTTGCAGGTCGTGACGCCATGCTCCGGAAAAAGCGTCTTGCCGCGCCCGACCGAGTCGTTGCGGCGTGCAAGGATCTCGAACAGGCCGTTACAGACCTTGTCTTGGCCCGGGGCAACTCCAGTCTTGACGAAGATGCGTTCGACGACGCACTCATTCAGGTGCATATGGTCCTGGAGCAGCTTGCGATCGAAGCGCAGCGATCGGTCAAGATTCCTGGCAGCGGCCTCGACTGGCTCTCCGCCGCAGTTGAGACCAGGCCCCAGCGCTGATGAGCATCATTAGGAACGATCCGTCGCTCCGGCTGCGGTTCGGAATGACACGGACGCGCGTGGAGTTGCTCACGACACCCGCGTTCCAGCGTGAATTTCAGCTGCTGGCAGCTCGACTCAGCACTTCCGGTGCGAGAGGGGACCTGTCTGCAGAAGTCGATCTCGATGATTTTCTCGTCAATCTGGGCGAACTCGGTAGCTGGTCGGATCCTGACGTGGAGTGGGCCGACGAACTGAAGGCGCTTGTCACCGGCGTGCTCGACGACGCCGAGGCCGTAGAGCGGAACCTGAACGGGGTGACCGATAACTCATCGGGAGCTGTTCAGCCGGACGCCGTCACAGGGCTGCTCGGCAACGAGTGGATCGCTGAGCTCACGTCATTCCAGCAAAGAGACATAGCGAGGCTTCTGTCGCTGCGGCATGGAGCGAACTTCAGCGTTCCCGGCGCAGGCAAAACCCGTGTGGCACTGGCTGTCTACGCTGCGGCCCGCGCGCGCGGAGAAGCGGAACGGCTCCTCGTCGTCGGGCCGAAGTCCGCGTACGAATCGTGGGAATACGAGAACACATACTGCTTCACAAAACCACTGAGCAGTGCCGTGACCGGACGTTCCACCGATCCTCACGCAGAACTCTGCATCGTGAACTACGAACGTCTCGACCGTTCGCTGGACACCCTGGTTGCCTGGCTTCGGGCAAAGCCCTCGATGATCGTGCTAGACGAGGCACACCGAATCAAGCTGGGTGCGCGCGGAACCTACGGTTCCGCGGCCCTTGCTCTTGGCCCCTTGGCTAACCGGCGCTTGATCTTGACAGGGACGCCGGCTCCGAACGGTGCGCGGGACCTCGAGAGCTTGCTCTCGTTTGTTTGGCCGGGTCACGGCAAACGGGCGGTGATCGAGGCCGTCAATGGTGGTGATCTTGCGCGTGCCAGCGCCGTGCTGCGTCCACTGTTCACCCGCACAACAAAGGACGAGCTCGGTCTCCCGCCCTTCGAACCGCGAATCCGATACGTGGACATGCCGCCGATACATGCGGAGGTCTACGAAGCGCTGAAAGGGAATTTTTCCACCCGTGCAGAAGATTCGAGGGGAAGCATCGAGGCCCTCGGGCGGGCGATGCTTCGGATGCTAATGGCCGCGACGAGCCCGGCACTGCTCCTCGAAGGCTCGAGCCGATTCGAGCCGCTGGAATACCAGCTCCCGCCACTTCAGCCTTCGCCAGGTGATTCTCTCTTCGACCTGTTCCAGAAACTCCCGCGAATCGAGTTTTCGCCCAAGTACCGGGAAACCGTGAAGATCGTCGCCGACAACGCAGCTGCCGGCCGGAAGACACTGGTATGGACGACATTTGTCCGAAGCTTGACAACTCTCGAGAAGCTGCTCGAGAGCTACGGACCAGCGACGGTGTACGGCGGAACCCTAGACCGCAACGAGCAGCTACGCCGATTCCGGGAAGATCCTGACTGCCACGTCCTCATCTCCAACCCGGCGACGCTCGGTGAAGGCATCAGCCTCCACTATGTATGCCATGACGCGGTCTATGTCGACAGGGACTTCATGGCCGGTCGATTCCTACAGAGCCTGGACCGTATCCATCGCCTCGGACTGCCGCCGGAAACGGAGACGCGAGTGACTGTTCTTGCCACCCGCGGCACCATCGACGAAGTAGTACGTCTCCGTCTGGACGCGAAGCTGAAATTCATGGCGGCGATTCTCGATGATCCAGATGTCCAGCAGCTGGCCGACTTGGAAGAGGAGCCTGCCGCAGGTGCAGGCATGGACGCTGCCGACCTGCGCGCACTGCTTCGGCATTTCGACGAGGAGGTCCTTCCCCCCGGATAGCTGACCTATGGTTGGCCACCGGTTCGATTCACCAGGTAGCGAGCGACGCAGGAAGTAGCGCGTAGTCGAGCAGTCGTCCCTGCTCAGTGACCTCTGCCCATGCATCTTGCTGTTCGCCGGTGCCGACCGCTGCCACTGCATGTGCCATAGCGGAATACGCCAGGTGGTACGTGGCGTCGACTTCCCCGGTGCCGCGCGCGATCGATGCCAGACGTGTCGGAAGAGGTTCCGCAGTGATGGTCACCAAATGCGGCAACCGCCCCCGCCGGTGCCGGATCATGTTGCGGTTTTCATGACGGATGTTCTGCACCCGGTCGGATCGTATGGTCCATTTGCAGGCAAGCGCGGCGTGCAGCCACGGATGGTCGGTCGCTGTCGGGGTTCCGAGAAGTCCGACCAGGACGTCTGGCTTTATCAGGTAGTCGGTCCCGAGCGTCACGCGAAGGTTCGGGTCGTTCGCGATCGCCCGATCGATGGCGGCAAGATGCTGGTACTGGGCGTATTTGACGATGCTCTGCCCTTTGCGCACATCCCAATTGCGCCGCGGATCCAGCTGCGGAAGCTCGGTAGCGAGGTCTGCCGTGACTTGTGTCTCGAGCAAGCCTCCCGGATTGTCGGGCGGCTCGACAGGATCAGGTCCGCCATCGTTCGGGTTCGGGGCGCCGAGGTACTCGAGCAGATGCGCCGCCAGCCGGAGGCTCGAAATGTTGTCGGTATCGGCGGTGTTCGGTACCCACTGCCAGCCCAGCTTGTTCTTTCGGCTGCGCTTCCACCCGAGCAAGTCCGTTCCGAATGGCATCCCCATGCTGCAAATCTAACCGCTCGGGTGAGTTGCCGTGACCACAGTTATCTGATCGCATACGATCGCTCATATGTTCGGACCCCGATCGAGCTTGTCGACCACAGTGGTCAGCGCAGACGCGACCGGCTCGTGCTCCCAGACCCGGATGACTGTCCACCCGGCCGCCGACAACGCGGCGTCCACTTCACGGTCACGCTCGACATTACGCCGGAGCTTAGGCGACCAATACCACTCGTTTGTGGTCGGCAGTCTTCCGTGGTCAGGGCATACATGCCAGAAGCAACCGTCAACGAATACGGCGACCCGGCGAGCCGTGAACACGATGTCCGGACGAACCGGTCTGCGTCCTGCGACGGCAATTGGGAAGTCCTTACGGAACCGGTACCCCAGCCGATGCAATGAGCTACGGAGCTCCACTTCCGGCTTGGTGTCGGCGCGCCTGATCGCTCGCATGTTTCGCCCGCGGCCAGGCGAAGAGGCTGTCGGTACGCCACTTCGCTCAGGCCCCGGCGACGGCCCGTCCTCTCGATCCATTCCATACCCAGCTTTCGACTGGCCCCCGACTGCACGGCATGATAGTCCTTCGCATCCCACAAGATCGGTCGATACATCACTTCACAGAAGGGCCACGGCGTGACTGAGCTCAGCGTCATCGAGATTTGCGCAGGAGCTGGCGGCCAGGCCCTCGGGCTCGAGCGAGCAGGGTTCGAGCACAAGCTGGCTATCGAGCTCGATCCGATCGCTGCGGACACGATCAAGCGAAATCGTCCATGGAAGGTCGAGGTCGGCGACGTCGCCGATCCGGCAGTATTCAACCCAAAGGCATTTGCACCTGACGCCCAGGCGCAGGATGGGAGGCAGATCGACCTTCTCGCAGGTGGCGTTCCGTGCCCTCCGTTTTCCATCGCCGGCAAGCAGCTCGGCGCGAATGACGAGCGGGACCTGTTCGCCTGGGCCGTCGAACAGGTCGATGTACTCAGACCACGCGCCTTACTGCTCGAGAACGTTCGCGGATTGAGTATGCCGCGATTTGCGGGCTACCGGCAGCACGTGCTCGATCGCCTCAGCAAGTTCGGCTACTCGGCAGAATGGCGTCTCATTCAGGCATCCGATTACGGAGTTCCTCAATTGCGTCCACGATTCGTTCTTATTGCGATGGCGCCCGAAGACTTCCAGTATTTCAAGTGGCCCACGGGCACGGACGAGGTCAAGACAGTCGGAGAAACGCTGCTACCACTGATGATGAACCGGGGCTGGGAGGGCGCGGCCGCGTGGGCCGAAAAAGCCAATGGCATCGCTCCAACGATTGTTGGCGGATCGAAGAAACATGGCGGTGCCGACCTTGGACCGACCCGAGCAAAGCGGGCCTGGGCGGAACTCGGCGTAGACGCCTACGGCGTCCACGACACGGCACCGCCTTACGATAAGCGGCCAATGACGGAGTTCGGACCCAAACTTACAGTCGAAATGGTTGCGCGTTTGCAAGGCTGGGTCTGGGCCAAGGATGAGGCACACCGTTCCGAGCTGGAGAACTCCGAGAACGGTGAATTCGCATGGATCTTCACGGGTAAAAAGACCGCGCAGTACAGGCAGATCGGTAATGCTTTCCCGCCGCCAGTCGCTAAAGCGCTCGGGCAATCCATTGCTAGCGCGCTCAACCACATCGGCGTGCCGAGGCAGCGCAACGACGATCCGCTCACCGACCCTATTTACAAGGTTCTGCGCGATCAGGCACATCGAGACCCGCACATATTCCTTACCGCCGCGCAGATCATCCAGCGCGCGAAACTTTCTATTGACGATCCCGAAATCGATCGCCGAATTTCCCTGCTGGACAAGGACTTCGAGATCATCAAAGATGAAATTGCCAGCGTTCTCGCGTATCGGATCGGAGAATTCCGGGCATTTACCGGCCAGGGCGATCACATCCGGCATGAATACTACCGGAACCATATATCACGCGTTAGCTAACCTAGTTAACGATGACCCCTTGCCTCCAGCGGGTATGCCGCGAATAATCTCCCCCACTACGTCTCCGGCGGGTATGGACAATCAGCCGCCCGCCATCTCTCCCAGATAGAGAGCCGAGCGCGGCTACGTCGGCTAATTCCCAGCTCCCCAGATCCGAGGGGGACCTGACGACGCAACGGAGATACAGACAGGTCTCGCGCCATCGGCTACCTCGTCCGATTCTTTGATCAGGGGCGGAGTGCGCTCGGACTAATGCGGATCAGGGACAGCGCAGGAGATCGGCGACTATTCCACAGGCGGGTCGAGACCATCTGCTCAGCCATGGCGAGCAACCCGTCGAAGTGACGACTTCGGGTCCGGACCTATCGCGGCGGTACAGCTCGAACCGATCGGATCATCTGCTCGTGGTGGCTGTATCAACGTGCCGCGGACCTGGAGGCTGCGCTGTGGGCCGCGAGGAAGTAAGCGCCGGCTGATTCTGTGCTCGCCCTGGAGCTCAGGCTGTGCGCCAACAAAGTGATACGTCGGTTTACATGTACCTGGGCTGGGGTTTTCGTTGTCATGCACAGTGATTCGGCGAAGTTGTAGCGCGCGACAGCGGAAGAGGGGACCCTCGGAGTAGAGATCGCGTTACCCAGGAGCCGCATGACTGTCAGAAGTGACCGTGAAGGTGGCTTGCCGGAGACACTGCCCGCGTTGGAGCAGCTGCCGGCGGATGAGGCTCGGGATCTGTTCGAGTTGATGAGGGCCGCGAGTACGTTCGAGGCGGCCGCGTTGGACAAGTCCATCGATTCGATGGTCTCCGCGTTGCCTCGGCCGTTGCGCCGGGTGACGAAGAAGATCATGTTCGGCGGCAGATGACGGACCTGACTACGCGAGCGCAGTTGATTCTGTTGGCTCGGACGTTGCATGTTCATCCGCAGCGACTGGATCACCTGCGGTATCTCGGGGCCGATCGGTTGCATGCGTTGAATCAGCAGATCTCGGGGGTGTTGTTGGATCAGCACACGGAGATGTTTCGGCGGATCAGCGCGCTGGTGCCGTTCGTTCCGCTGACGATCACGATTCCATTGGTGCAGAAGCTGGTTCCGCCGATGATGACGGGGCGGGCGGCGGGGCCGGTGGGGTTGGAGCATCCGGGCAAGGCCGCTGAGACGTTGACGATGCTCGAGCCGGGCTACGCGGCGGATTGTGCGCCCTATCTCGATCCGCGCGCTATCGAGCAGCTGTCCGATCAGATGGCGCCGGAACCGATCGTCGCCATCATGAACGAGCTGCTGCGACGGCGGGACTATGTGACAGTCGGTCCGTTTTTGGCCTGTGCCACAGCGGAATTGATGTCGGCGGTCGAGACGGGGGTGCTCGATGACGCGGGGCTGATCTTCTCGGCTGCGTTCTCCTATGACGCCGACGTGCTGAGCGCGGTGGTTCGCCAGCTGCTCGACGGGCCGCATCGACGGGTGCCGCGGATGGCGCAGACGGTGATGACGGGTTCTTCCGACCTGCAACACGCTGCGCTGTCGGTGTTTTCGCGGTGCGCGCCCGATGTGGTCCGTCGGGTGGGCGACATGCTGTTCGGGGGCGCGCAGCCCGATGATGTCACGCGGTTGGTACGCAACGCGCTCATGCTGGGGGCGGTGCCCGAATTCCTCACGCTGGTCGGGTATCTCACGCCACTGGGGCTGTGGACGTTGGTCGGCAATCCGGTGTTCGGTGATCCGAATGTCGGTGTGGACTTTGTCGCGCAGATGGGCGCGCGCGCGGATGCGCAGAGTTGGCGTGGGTTGTTCACGTTAATGTCGCGGATGAATGACGAGGTCAGGAGCGCGGCGGGGTACGCGCTGGCTCTGCTGCCGGAGTCGGCGGTGGCGGAGTTGCCCGCGCGGGCGACCGAAACCGGTTGCTGGCCTGCACTACTCGATCTGGTTGCGGTATCCGGGGAGCGGGGACAGTCGCGGTTCGGGGCGATCTGGGCGCAGTTGGGGCCGGAGCGGCGGGCTTATCTGCATCGGTGCATCACCGAGCTCCGGTACGACGCCAGGTTGGCCGAGATCACGGCTTTGGTCGAGCCGGTGGAGGTGGATCTGCTGTTCTATCAGCGGCGGCAGAAGGGGCGGTATCGCGGCTGACCCGGGTCAGCCCTGCCACCGGCCCCAATCCCGTTGAGCGTGCAGCACAGCGGGGTCGACGACACCCCAGATGCGGATCTCGAACCGATATTCCCCGGGCTGAGGCTCGAGGAGACCTTCCACCGCGTGCACCCCGGGGGTCGGCGAGAACACCCGGCGTAGTCCGAGGACGTTGGCCCATTGATCGACCACCCGGCCCGGGTGTTGCGAAAGATGGCTACCGGCTTGACCTTCGACGGACAGGACGGCCTCCATGCTGTCGTCGCTGGTCACCGACGGCGCGACGAACCAGGTCAAGGGCAGCAATCCGACGGCTTTGCCGAGTTCGTTGAGATGTTGGGCGACAGCCGCCTCGATCGCCGAGCTCAGCTGGGACAGATTCATGGGTTAGGTATAGCGCGCCGAGGCAGACAGGGCGAACTCATGGCTGAGTGCGGGTGAAGCGGTTCCCCCACTCCCGCAGCTGCGTAACCAGTTCCGGTGGGCCGAGGACGCGGAAATCCGCTTCTACCTTGCCCAGCAACAGAATCGGCCAGTCGAGGCTGTCTACGGTCAATTCTATGTGGGTGCGGTCGCCGGGGAGGGCGGTGATGGTGCACCAGCGGCCTACTCGGGTGTGGACGTCGGTGGCGGGGGCTTCTATCTCGGCGGTGACGGTGTAGCCGGAGCGGCGGGCGCCGACGGCGTTTCGGACGAAGGTGGCGGCGTCGGGGGCCGGGAGGGTGCGGGGGCGGAAGCGGGCGCCGGTGGTCGCGGAGGCGGTGAGGCGGTCTACGCGGAAGGTGCGCCAGTCGTGGCGGGTGAGGTCGTAGGCGACGAGGTACCAGCGGCGGCCGAGGGAGACGAGGCGGTGGGGTTCCACTTCTCGGGTGCTGGTTCGGCCGTCCGCGGCGGTGTAGGTGAAGGTGAGGCGTTCTTCGCGACGGCAGGTGAGGGCAAGGTCGGTGAGGACGGCGGGGTCGACGTCGGAGAGGGGGACGGCGGTCCAGGCCGAGGATTCGGTCATGGCGCGCAGGGCATCGACGCGACTGCGTAGGCGGGTGGGTAGGACGGTGACCAATTTGCCGAGTGCGCGGATCGAGGGTTCGGCCAGGCCGTCGCCCGCACCCTGGGAGCCTGCTTGCAGGCAGACGGTGATGGCTACGGCCTCGTCGTCGTCGAGGACCAGGGGTGGCAGGGCGGCGCCCGCGGCCAGTTGATAGCCGCCGTCGACACCGGGGCGGGCGTCGACCGGGTAGCCGAGTTCACGAAGGCGGTCGATGTCGCGGCGCAGGGTGCGGGCCGAAACACGAAGGCGCTCAGTGAGTTCCGTTCCGGACCAGTAGCGATGGGTCTGCAGCAGCGACAGCAGTCGGAGGGTGCGTGCGCTCGTATCGGCCATATTCCGATTATCTCGCAATTGCGGTCAGAAACTGGCCGCAATGGGTTCTACCTTGGGTTTCACAACACCGACAAGCAAAGGATCCGGACATGACCACGAGCACCCAGATCGATACCGAGCGCACCGACATCCTCGAGATGCTCGCCAAGCACCGGCACTTCCTGCGCTTCACCGTCCGCGACCTCACCGACGAGCAGGCGGGTCTGCGCACGACGGCCAGCGAGCTGTGCCTGGGTGGACTGATCAAGCATGTGGCCGCGGTGGAAGCGAATTGGGTGGGTTTCATCCTCGACGGGCCCGCGAAAGCCCCCGACTTCGACTCGATGACCGAGGAGCAGATCGCGCAGTGGAGCGATATCTTCCGGATGCTGCCCGGCGACACGCTCGAGGGTGTGTTGGCCGAATACGAGCAGGTGGCCGCACGCACCGACGAGCTCGTGCGCACCCTCCCGGATCTGAACGTGAGTCAGCCCCTGCCGGAGGCGCCGTGGTTCGAGCCCGGCGGACGCTGGACCGCGCGCCGCACGCTGATGCACATCATGACCGAGACCGCCCAGCACTCCGGCCACGCCGACATCATCCGGGAGTCGCTGGATGGAGCGAAGTCGATGGGGTGATGTCGGCGAAGAGGGACTCGGCTGCCGCGCGGTGTTCGGTGGCGGCGGCCGGGTCGGTCGCGTCGAGGACATCAGCGATGCCCTGGTGGGCTGTCGCCTCCTCGAAGCGATAGCCCAGTTCCGTTGCCAGGGTGAGGGTTTGGCGATAGAGGTCGAGGGCCTCGTCGGGTAGTCCTGCGAGACGGCAGGTTTCGGCGTAGCTGTTGAGGAAGTGGATCTTCCAGTGGTCTTCGAAGAGCGCGTCCAACAGGGCGAAGGCTTCTCGGTGGCTGGCGAGTGCTTCTTCGTAGCGACCCATTTCACGCAGGGCGACACCCCGGCAGTTCAGGCACCAGGCTTCATTGTGTTTGTGGCCGTCCTCGCGGGCGAGGGCGAGGGCGCGGTCCAGGTGGCCGAGGGCCTCTTCGGGTTCGTCGGCGGCGATCGCCACGCCGAGGGTGATCTGGGCCTGGAGCGACGGGTGGACGGTGGGGACGGCGAGGGCTTCGCGGGCCAGGTGGGCGGCCCGGTCGCGCTGCCCCAGCTGGAGCATGGCCCAGGCTTCGCCGGCGATGGCGTCGGCGGCGCTGGTCGGGCAACCGCCGGTGGTGTAGAGGTCGCGGGCTTGCCGGAACAGTTCCAGCGGTTCTTCGATACTGCCTTCGTCCCAGCGTAATTGGGCGCAGCGCATCGTCAGTTCGGCGCGGGGCAGCGGGTCACCCACTTCGACGACCAGGGGCGCGGCGGCGGCGTAGGCGGCGGCCGCTTCGGTCATGCGGCCCGCGTTGTAGCGGGCGAAACCCAGATCGCTGTGCGCTTCGGCGAGTTGCCGTGGATCGCCGAGATTCTGTGCGGCGGTGAGGGATTGTTCGAAGAGCGCGTTGAGATGTGTGGTGCCGCACCGGCGGGCGAAGAAGGCGCGCATGAAGCGGGGCAGTTCGCACACGTGGGTGTCGGCGCCGGCTTCGACGGCGGCGTAGAACACAGCCATCAGGTTGGTGTACTCGGAGACGAACCAGAAGAACGCGGCGTCACGACCGGGGAAATGCGGGAGCTCGGCGGGCGGCGAACCGGCGGAGACGGGGCGGGTCGGCGACAGGAACGGCATGGCGGTGTCGGCGGCGGCCGCGGTGTGCACGTAGTAGTCGAGGATGCGGTGCAGGGCACGTTCGCGGTCGGCGGGGGTGTCGTGTTCGAAGGTCGCGGTGCGGGCGTGTTGGCGGACCAGGTCGTGGAGTCGGTAGCGACCGTCGGCGGGTTGCTGGACGAGATGCGCGTCGAGGAGGTCCTCGAGCATGGCGCGGGCGCTGCGCAGCGAGACGTCGGCCACCGCGGCGGCGACGTAATCGGTGAACGTGGAGCCGGGGATCAGGCCGAGCAGCCGGAACAGGCGGCGCTGGTCGCGGTTGAGCTGACGCACCGACATGCCGAAGGCGGTGTCGAATTCGCTGGCGCCCTCGGCCATTCGCTCCACGAGGATGCCGACCGACCAGCCCGGGCGATGCCGGAGACGAGCGGCCGCCAAGCGCAGCGCCAGGGGTAGGTTGCCGCACAGGCGCAGCACTTCGGCGGCTTGCTCGGGCTCCTTGGCCAGCCGTCCGACGCGAGCGTCGCCGCTGGCCCGCACCAGCAGTTCGGCGCTCTCCTCCGGCGTGAGCACGTCGAGGGTCACCGGCGGGACCTCGTCGAGTTCGAGCAACCGGTTGCGACTGGTGATGATGGCCACCGACTCGCCCGCGCCCGGCAACAGGTGGCTGACCTGCGCGGCATCGGCGACATTGTCGAGCACGACGACAGCGCGCAACCGGGCGAGCTCCGAACGCCAACAGGCCGCTCGCAGTTCGACTTCCCCGTCCTGGGGCACCTTCTCCGAGGGCACCTGCAAGGCGGCCAGCAGCGCACGAAGGGCGGCGTCGGGGTCGAGCGGCTGCCGTCCGTCGGTGAAGCCGTGGAGGTCCAGATACAGCTGGGCATCAGGGTATTCGGCGGTGAGTCGATGCGCGGCGTGCACGGCGAGGGAGGTTTTCCCGACGCCTGCCATGCCGTCGATCGCGACCACGCGGTCGGCCCGGACGGCGGCGAGCACGTCGGCCAGTGCCTGCTCGCGGCCGGTGAAGTCGGGCACGTCGCGGGGCAGGTCGTTGCGCGGCGGGGGTGGGGCGTCGGCCGGTGGGCTCGGCGGGGCGGGCTGACGGCTGGTCTTCGGCGGGGCGGGCAGGGGGTTGTTGGCGCGCTCCCAGAGCGGGCGCAGCGGGCGCGGGTCGCGTTTGACCAGGCGGCACAGCTCGAGGACCGCGGGCCACGGCGGGACCGTCTGGCCGCTGAGGTAGCGCGAGAGCGAGGACGAGCTCAGGCCGGTGTCGCGGGCCAGGGCGCGCACGCCGCGGCCGGAGAGTTCCTGGATCAGTCGCAGCCGCGTTGCGAGCTCGTCCTGCGGGTATGCCCGTGCCGTCCGCTGTTGCGCAACCACCGTGTTCCACTCCCGTTGTCCCGGCCTGCACCAGAAATCTCACGACCGACAAGCCGGTGGTCAGGGCCGTTTTCCGCTGTCCCACAGTGTCCCACAGCCATTCTGTTCCAGCGTCGCACGGGCTGTTATTGAGACACACCGCAAGCAGCGGACAAGCACCGAACAAGGAGAACGACATGCAGTCTCGGATGAAGAACCCGGCCATGGTCCTCACCGACGCGATGGGCCCGATCCAGCAGGTGCTCAAGGCCGTGGAGACCGGTGGCGTGGACGGCGAGATCCTGGAGCTGGTCCACCTGCGGGTGAGCCAGATCAACGGCTGCAGCGCCTGCGTTCTCGGTGGCACCACCACCGCGCGCAAAGCGGGCGTCAGCGAAGACCGCCTCGCCACCGTGGTGGCCTGGCGCGAGACCCCGTTCTTCTCCGAGGAGGAGCGCGCCGCCCTCGAACTCGCCGAAGCCGCCACCCGGATGGCCGACCGTCCCGACGCGGTCACCGACGAGATCTGGGACAGCGCCGCCAGCTACTTCGACGAGAAGCAGCTCGCTTCGATCGTGCTGATGATCGGCGTCACCAACATGTTCAACCGGCTCAACGCCAGCACCCGTCAGATCGCCGGCGCCTGGGGCTGAGGCTCCCCTCCCTGTGAAAGGAACTGTCACCATGTCTTCGAATCAGCAAGCGAGCAAGAGCAACTCACACAGCGGATTCTCGCGCTGGATGCAGCACCGGATGAACGCGCGGATGAACCGCAAGATCCGCCGCGGCAATGGCACCTTCATGGGGATGGACGTGCTGATCCTGCACACGGTCGGCCGCCGCAGTGGTCAGCCGCGTGACACTCCGATCTCCTGGTTCCCCGGCGAGGACGGGTCCTGGCTGCTCGTCGCCTCCGGCGGCAAGGACGGACACCCCGACTGGTTCCTCAACCTGATGAGTCAGCCCGATCAGGCAACCATTCAGCTACCCGCTGGAGATGCCGTCGCGGTGACACCGCACGTGCTCGACGGTGCCGAGCGGGCAACCGCCTGGGAACACATCACCACCGCCCAACCGCGCTACGACAAGTACCAGACCAAGGCCGGGCGCGAGTACGCCGTCGTGCGGCTGAGCGCCTGAAATACGGATGTCGGTTGCGCAACGGAAGCCGAATGACCTGCTGAACAGTCATAGACTGCTCAGCAGGCACGGGCGACCGAGCGCCTGATGGGGACCGTTCGGCCGCCGCGAGAGCGGAGGCGAACATGGGCTATCCCGGCTATCCCGGATACCAGCAAGCCATGCCACCGCCGCAACGGCCGTCACCGTGGCCGTGGATTCTGGGGGCACTGGTGGTTGTCATGGCGTTGGGAGTCGGCGTGATCGCGGTGGGAATCATCGTCCTGCAACGCGACCGCAACTCCTCGACCGCCGCGCCTTCCCCCACCGCCGCGACCATTGCGGCCTCGGCACCAGTGCCGGTGCCTGCCCCTGTCCCGGCGCCCGCCCCCATAGACCTCCAAGCCCAGGCTCTCGCTACCTTGCGCGCACAAGCCGATGCCGACCAGCCCTTCGTCAGCGCGGGGGTGGCCAACCGGTGGGTGCCTCAGCTCTCGGCCAAACAGCCGGGATTGGTCGCGCCCGACGTCGACGGGCACATGGTGAACTGGACCAGCAGCGAGATCCTCGCCCAACATCAACGGATGCGCGACCGGTATCCCGGGGCCCGACTGGTCTGGAGCGACGACTGGGCCACGTTCGACCTGCGGGGATGGTGGATAACGCTGGCCGGAACGACCTACAGCGATCCCGACTCCGCCAATGCCTGGTGTGACGCCAGGTCGATCCCCGTCGACGAGTGCTTCGCCAAACTGGTCAGCAATTCGCGCACCTCGGCAGGCACCACGAAATACCGCTGAATCAGGCGGGCAGCAGTCTGCCGATCACCTCGGCGAGCTGGGCGACATTGCGACATTCGTGCATGGTGACGATCTCGGTGTAGTCCTCGGCGGCCGAGTCACCGGTCGACCACGAGCGCGACGGCTCCGGGTTGAGCCAGTAGACCGCCTTCGCGCGCTCGGTGATCGCTTGCAGCGCGGCGAGATTCGGGTCGGTGCGGTTGGTGCGGGCATCACCGAGGATCAGCACGCAGGTGCGTGGGCCGACCGCGTCGAGGTAATGGTCGACGAAACCCTGGAGGACCTCGCCGTAGTTGCTGGATCCGAACCGGGCGACGCCGCCTTCGCGCACGATGTTCTGCGCGAAGCCCGGCGGTGGCGGTTCGCCGGGGGTGAAGTACTGGGTGATCTCGGCGCAGGTGTCGACGAAGCCGAAGCTGCGGACCTTGCTGAACTGGTCCTGCAGGGCCTGCACCAGTTGCAGGGTGAATTCGGCGAAACCGCTGACCGAGCCCGAAACATCTGCCAGCACAACGAGATCGGGGCGGCCGCGTTTGCGGGCGCGCAGTACCGGATCGACCGGGACACCACCGGTGGCCATGGAACGACGCAGGGTGCGGCGCAGATCGATCTGGCCGCGGACCGCCTTCTTGCGGCGCGCCGCCAGTCGGGTGGCGAGTTTGCGGGCCAGTGGGTGCACGAGGCGACGCATCTCGGCGAGGTCCTGTTCGCGGGCACCGAGGAAATCCGTGCGGTCCGCGGAGTTCTCGACGCCGCGGCGGGCGATGTAGTCGGTGCCGCGCAATTCGGCCGAGCGCAGGCGCGCCTCGGTTTGCACATCGGTACGGAACCGGTCGACGCGGCGACGGGCCTCGATGGTGCGCACCGCCGTGTCGAACTGCCCTGTACCACCCATGGTTTGAGCGAGCTGCTCGGAGATCTCATCCGGGCGTAGCGATTTCATGGTCAGGTATGAGGACCAGCCCGCACCGGAGGCCTGGGTGACCCGGCCCGCGCTCTCCCCCGCACCGCCGTAGGCGCCGAAGGTGTCGAGTGCTTCGCGGGCCAGTTCGGCGGTGTCCTCACCCTGGACGAGGGTGGCGAGCAGACGTTCGCGCAGGTCTTCTGCGTTCTCGCTCGGGCGCGCGGGCGGCAGCGAGACGCCGAGGAAGTACAGGTCGAAGAGTTGGTCGAAGACTTTGCGTTGGCCGTTGCGGCGGAGCAGGCAGGCGGCCAGGCCCGCGCGCAGGACGCGGGGGTCGGCGTCACCGAGGGCTACGATCGCGGCTGCCGCGTCGATGGTTTCGCTGGGACCCGCGTGAATGTTGTGCTCGCGCAGCAGGGTGACGAAATCGACGAGCCGAGCGCTCGTGGGAACGATGCGCGAAGGGCTCATCACCGCACGCTGCCGTCCGCCTGGTCGTCGAGACCGAGCCGATCGATGGCGATGCGATGGTCCGACTGGTACTTCAGCAGCACCCCGAGCGTCGAGCGGACCACACCGCCGGTCAGTGTCCGCGTTCCCAACGCGACCAAAGTCCTTGCCCAGTCGACGGTTTCGGCGATCGAGGGCGCCTTGCGCAGGGAGAGCTGCCGGAGCGCGCTCACCGTCGCCACCACCGGTTCGGCCAGCGCGGCGTCGAGCTCGGGAACTTTGAGCGCGACGATCGCCTTCTCCAATTCCGCTGTCGGATAGTCGATATGGAGATACAGACAGCGACGCTTCAGCGCTTCGGACAGGTCGCGGTGGGCGTTGGAGGTGAGGATGACGAACGGCTTGCGGACGGCGGTGACGGTGCCGAGTTCGGGAATGCTCACCTGGAAGTCGCCGAGGACTTCCAGCAGCAGACCCTCGAGCTCCACGTCGGCCTTGTCGAGTTCGTCGATGAGCAGGACCGTGGGATCGGGGTTGCGGATGGCTGCCAGCAGCGGACGGGCGAGCAGGAATTCCTCGGTGAAGACGTGGTCGCGGGTGCTGTCCCAGTCCTCACCGGAGGTGGCGGTGATCCGGAGCAGCTGCTTGGCGTGGTTCCACTCGTACAGGGCGCGGGCCTCGTCCACGCCCTCGTAGCACTGCAGACGGATGAGCTCGGCGCGCACCGCGGCGGCGACAGCCTTGGCGAGCTCGGTCTTACCGACGCCCGCCGGTCCCTCGATCAGCAAGGGTTTGCCGAGGCGGTCGGCGAGGAAGACCGCGGTCGCGATATCGAGGGACGGCAGGTAACCGGCGGCTGTCAGCCTGTCGGTCACCTGGTCCACCGAGGAAAAGAAGTTACTCATCGGTAATGAGTGTATCCACTGCAGCCGACGCGGCGGCGACGCGAGTCCCGGTGACTACGACCGCGGCTTTTCGGCCGTGGCGACCGCGGCAGCGACGCCGTCCAGGATAAGGTCGAGACCGAAGGCGAAATCGCCCGCCGCCGACTCTTCGTCCGGGGGGACCTCGGCGAAAGCCTGATCCGCGAAGAGCGCGGCGATCTCGGGCAAGTGAGACAGGTCGAGGGTCGACACGTCGCGCTGGTACGCGTCGAGGGATTGAGCCTCGCTGCGCTGTTCGGCGCCGCGCTGCTCGGCCATGTGACGGTCGGTGACAAACGCCTGCCGGACGTAGCCGCCGATCACGGTGATCGCCCCGAGCTTGGCGCCCCAGTCCAGCCGGGTCTCCCGCAAGGCGGCGAGGCCGGCATTCATCCACGCGAGGGCGTTGATACCGCGGGGCGGGCCCGTGATGGGGATCTGGGTCAGCCACGGGTGGCGGGCGAACACTGTTCGCTGACCGGTCGCCCACTCGCGCAGCGCGGGGCGCCAGGCCGGGCCGATGACGGGCGGCGGGCCGAAGGCAGTGTCGGCCATCAAGTCGGTGAGGCCGCCTTTCGAGCCGATGTGGCGGTAGAGCGACATCGGCGTGACATCCAGTGCGGCAGCCACTTTCGTCAGCGAAGCGGCGCGCAGACCTTCGCGATCAGCGAGCGCGATGGCCGTTGCGACGATGCGATCCGCGTCCAGTTCGGCCGGACGTCCGACGCGCGGTCGAGCCGGACCGGGCTGCTTGCTGGTCACCGTCTCCTCATTCGTTCGGGGTTTCCACAACTTAACATAGGGGTTATAGTTTAAGTCTTATACTAATTTGGGGCGAGGGGCGAAAACTGTGGACATCAACCAGATTCAGCGCATCACCGGAGCAGCCGCCTTCGCTGGAGCCGCATGCACGCTGATCGAACTACCGCTGTACTTCCTGTACTCGGGCGCACCGCCGGACGCGAATGTGCTCACCCGATGCCTGCTCGGATTGATCGGCGTCACGCTGTTCGTGGTGTTCATGAGCGGGCTAGCCGCTGTGGTGCGACACCGCGACCCGGAACGCGCATGGTTCGGGTCGCTGGCCGCGGCGGCCGGAACCGCCTGGCTCACCGTCGTCCTCGTGTCGACCGGCCTCGAGGTCGGTGCGGTGATCGCGGCGCCCGAACCGATCGACCCCACGATCACCGTCACCGGTACCTACATCCTGTACGGGACCGTCTCACGCCTGCTGGAAGGACTGTTCCTCGTGGCCTTCGCCATCGCCGCCGCGCGGCTACTACCCCGCTGGTGCATCGTGACCAGCTGGGCGCTCGCGGCGGTGAACTTCGCGTTCGTGCCGTCGCTGTTCTTCGGAAACACACCAGCCGACTTCTATGCGGCCAACGGGTGGGGCACCACGGCGACCGTCGGCGGGCTCACCATGCTGTGGTTGTTCGCGATCGGCATCGCGCTGTATCGGTCGGCTCCGACAAAGGCCGATCAGTACGGGTTGGCGGCGACTTCCACCTGACCGTCCTTGATCGCGGCCATCAGCAGGCGATAATCGGCCATCGTCTGATCCGAATACGACATGGCGAAATCGCTCAGAGCCGTGTCGAACTTCTCGCTGCCGCCGATATAGGCGTCGATCGCCAGCGGATCGCCGGAGCGGCAGTGGGCGCGGGCCAGCACGCCGCCGCAGGCGGCGCCGTAGTTGGCCAGTTGCCCGTGGGTGAGATTGTCGATCTCGACGGAGCCCTTCATGTCGCGGAACTGACGCCAGTAGTAGTGCACGCCCGCGGGGCCGGTGGCCCAGCCGAGGAAGATATCGCTCGACGCCTGCATCAAGCGCTGACCGGCGACGACACGATGTCCCTGGTGCTTGTATCGGCTCGCCTTCTGATACGGCGCCAGCACCGAGATGTCGGCCTCCTTCAATTGCAGGAACAGCGGAGTGCCGGACTCCTTGTCCATCAGCAGCGCGACGAAGCATCGGGTACCTACGCTGCCGACCCCGACGACCTTCACGGCGGCCTCGACGAAGGCGTAGCGGTTGAGCAGCACGCGCATGTGGTCGGGCAGCGTGCGCCGGTATTCGGCGAACAGCGACTTCACGGTCGCCGCGTCGGGGGAGGTGATGGGTACCAGCAGCGGCGGCTGATCCTTGATCCGCGGAATGCCGTCGGCATCGGGTTCGGTGAGTTTGTCCAGTGCTTGCAGACTGGTGCGCTTCTTGGCCGAGGCGATCGTCTTCTCAGCCAGCTTGCGGCCCCTCTTCTTCTGGACCAGCTCGAGAACCTTGTCGGAGTCGACCCGGTCGTACCAGATCTCCAGACTGTCCTGCTCTGTCATCGCCTCGATGCCCTCGCGATAGCCGCGGGCGGTCGCCTCCGCCGCCGATGCCGCGTCCTCATCGGAACAGCCGTTGTTGAGCGCCGCGACCGCGACACTGGCGACCAGGCGTTTGACGTCCCACTCGAACGGGCCGGGCAGCGTCTCGTCGAAGTCGTTCACATCGAACACGAGATTGCGTTCAGGAGTGCCGAAGAGCCCGAAGTTCGACAGATGCGCGTCGCCGCACAGTTGCGTGATGAGCCCCGTATCCGGACCGCTCCCCAGGTCACTGGCCAGGACCGCCGCGGCACCCCGCAGAAAGGTGAACGGCGACACCGCCATTCGCGCCATCCGGATCGGCACCAGCGACGGCACCCGGCTCTCGTTCTGTTTCAACAGAATCGCCACCGGGTCCTCCCGCCCCGGCGCCGGTTTCCACTCCCCCAACGCGCTACGAGGAACCCGCTTCCGCGCCGCTTTACCGATCTCCGCCGCCTGCCGATCGAAATCCTCAACCGTCGTCATCGAGCAAGTCTCGCGCTACCGTGCCGTTACGGCAAGGACCAGCGGATAACCATGCGGTGACAGAGTTAGCCGCCGACCAGCTATCGACCGCCGACAGCAAGGGGACCGGCGCTACGGACCGAGCCGCCTGCGCCACTCGTCGACTCGGCGGACGAGCTCCTGCCACCAGGTCCGATGCGGGTCCGGTGGTGGGGTCGGCCGAGGATCGGGCGTCGGCTGGGGCTCCGGGGTCGGTTCGGGGTCAGGTACCGGGACCAGCGCCTTCCGGCGAATCCCGGTGCAGGTGAATTGGGTCGCCCGATAGGGATTCCCGTTCTGCGCCCACTCGGAGACGATGAGGGTGAACTTGCCGTCCTCGAGCCTGCTGTAGGGGTGTATGTAGCCGCCGTACAGGCGCGGGACCGTGTCGACACCGCGCGGCATCCCGGTGATCGGCCGGTGGGTGTGGGTCGTGATCCAGTTCGTGTTGTCGATCTGGTCGCCGACCTTGACGAAGATCGAGTAGTCCCCCGCGTCGAATCCGGAGATCACGGCCCTGTTCTCGACATAGCGCAGGCAGATCTCGCCGAACCGCCAACCAGGCAGGATCGGCGTCGGCTCACGGTTCCAGGCCCAGTTGTCGCCGTCCCAGCCCCAGCCCTGCCAGGCGTGCGGATCGGACAGGCCGTCGACCGTCGCGCGCCACAGCAGCATGTCCTTGTTCCTGGCCAGGCCGCCGGTGGAGATGATATGCACCCAGTCGCTGTGCGGGTCCTTGGCCCAGGAGATCATGACCCGCTTGCCGGCGAAGGCGCCGCACCAGAACTTCGAACCGCTACGGGCCCAGGTGATGCCGCTGTCGTCGGATGTCCAGACCTCGCACCACTTCTCGTTGCCCAGGCCCTGGGTGTACATGACCCACAGGTAGATCCGGCCGTCGACGGTCATCGCGTCGCACGGCAGGACGGTGGAGTATTCGGCGTTGTCGTGCTGGTAGTCCCACAGCTGGCGGCCGTCGGTGCCCGGCGAGGTGGCCATGACGATCGGCTCGGCGGGGTCGCGCTGCGACGTGCGCGTGATGATGGGGGAACGCCAGTTCCCGATGCCGCCCATCGGTGGGCCGTACGGGCCGTCCCCGGAGAACGAGTCGCCCCAGATGAAGCCGACATCGCCAGTGGGCAGCTCGAACGGAATCGCGAGATCGCCGCCGCCGAGGTCAGCCGAAGGCACAGGGTTCAGATCCGTGACGCGAATGGCACACCCACCCTGGTCGGCTCGAGCCGAAGTCGTTGGGCCGGTGTTGGTTCCGTCACACCACCAGGTTACGTCAGCATGCCGAAAGGCCCGCTCGCACGTGGCGAACGGGCCTTTCGAGACGCGGTGAAACCTTACGCGGTTTCGGTGATCGGGCGGTCGACCCAGCTCATCAGGCCGCGCAGCTTGGCGCCGGTGACCTCGATGGGGTGCTCGGCGTTCTCCTTGCGCAGACCCTCGAGCTCGTGAGTGCCGCGATGCCCTGCACGAAGGGAGGCTTACTGTGTGCCCGGCGGCGACGATGTTCTGAACACCTCGCTTACCAATGAGTAGTAGGGATGCGCGGGCTTCAGGATGCGAGCAGGGCATCGAGACTCGACCCCAGGTCGCGGTCTCGGTTGAAGCCACGTTCGGCTATCAGTCGCACAGCCGAACGAGCTATCGAGATGTCGCCCTCGGTGGCGACGCTCAGCAACTCACGCAGATCGGCGAGATCTTGCGGACGCGTCGCGTCATCACGAGAGAGCAGTTTGAGAGCGATCAAGTGCCCGGTCGTCGCCACCGGCAGACTGAGGTCGGGGACGATCTCGATCTCGTCGGCAGCGGCGGCTATCTCGTGCTCGATTCCTGAACTCGCGAAGAGCAGATCGACCAGAACGGGGACACCGTCGAAGTTTCTTCGCAGGCGTATCGTGGCGAGTCGTCCATTGTCGTGTTCGACGGACGCGTACACGGTGTAGCCCGCGTCGAACATGCTGCGCACCAGTGCTTCCGCGTCACCATCATCGGCTACGGCGACCGCGAGGTCGATGTCATGGGTGAATCGGGGAATAGAGCGGGCCGAGACCGCGAAGCCACCGACGAGGGCCCAGCGGTAGCCCAGCTTGTCGATGTCGGCTCGCGCACGCCGCAGCGCTGATTCGAGGGCGTTCACGCAAACCTGGCGGATGGCCGACCAGCTGCGTCTTCAACGCCTGACCGGGATAGGAGCCAGGATGCGACTTTGTCCGCGATCTCGGTCGAGGACGCATTCGGGTACATCCGGCGCATCCGTGTTCGGTACATCTGCACGCCGAATTCCGACATCTCCAGAGCGAGCCGAAGTCGCTGAGCTGGCGTTGCTTCCGTCACGCCACCAGGTTACGTCAGAAGGCCGAAAGGCCCGCTCGCACGTGGCGAACGGGCCTTTCGAGACGCGGTGAAACCTTACGCGGTTTCGGTGATCGGGCGGTCGACCCAGCTCATCAGGCCGCGCAGCTTGGCGCCGGTGACCTCGATGGGGTGCTCGGCGTTCTCCTTGCGCAGACCCTCGAGCTCCTTGTTGCCGCCTTCGACGTTGGCGACGAGGCGCTTGACGAAGGTGCCGTCCTGGATGTCGGTCAGGATCGCCTTCATGCGCTCCTTGGTGCCTGCGTCGATGACGCGCGGGCCCGACAGGTAGCCACCGAACTCGGCGGTGTCGGAGACCGAGTAGTTCATGCGGGCGATGCCGCCCTCGTACATCAGGTCGACGATCAGCTTGAGCTCGTGCAGGACCTCGAAGTAGGCCATCTCGGGGGCGTAGCCCGCCTCGACCATGACCTCGAAACCGATCTTGACCAGTTCCTCGGTGCCACCGCAGAGCACGGCCTGCTCACCGAAGAGGTCGGTCTCGGTCTCTTCCTTGAAGGTGGTCTTGATGACGCCGGCGCGGGTGCCGCCGATGCCCTTGGCGTAGGACAGCGCCAGCGCCTGGCCCTCGCCGGTCGGGTCCTGATCGACGGCGATCAGAGCCGGAACGCCCTTGCCGTCGACGAACTGACGACGCACCAGGTGGCCGGGGCCCTTGGGGGCGACCATCGCGACGGTGACGCCGGCCGGAGCCTTGACGAGACCGAAGTGGATGTTGAGGCCGTGGCCGAAGAACAGCGCGTCGCCGTCCTTCAGGTTGGGCTCGATGTCGTTGGTGAAGATCGACGCCTGAGCGGTGTCGGGGGCGAGCACCATGATCACGTCGGCCCAGGCGGAGACCTCGGCGGGGGTGCCGACGGTCAGACCGGCCTCTTCGGCCTTCGGGCGAGACTTCGAACCCTCGGCCAGGCCGACGCGGACGTCGACGCCGGAGTCGCGCAGGCTCAGCGAGTGCGCGTGGCCCTGGCTGCCGTAACCGATCACGGCGACCTTGCGGCCCTGGATGATCGACAGGTCAGCGTCGTCGTCGTAGAACATCTCGACTGCCACTTGATTGGTCCCTTCTGAAAATGATGGTTAGGAAAAGTTATCGCGGAGGTTGCTGGGGGCGATTCAGCGGGTCGCGGTGATCGACTTGGGCCCGCGGCCGACGGCCACGACTCCCGACTGCACGATCTCGCGGATCCCGTACGGCTCGACCATGCGCAGCAGCGCGTCGAGCTTGGAGCGGGTGCCGGTGGCCTCGATGGTCAGCGCGTCGGGCGAGACGTCGATCACCTTGGCGCGGAACAACTGCACGGCCTCGATCACCTGCGTGCGCACCGACGCGTCGGCCCGCACCTTCACCAGGATCAGTTCGCGGGCCACCGAGGCGTCGGCGTCCTGCTCCACGATCTTGATGACGTTGATCAGCTTGTTGAGCTGCTTGGTGACCTGCTCGAGCGGCAGATCATCGACGGTGACGACGATCGTCATGCGCGAGATCTCGGGGATCTCGGTGCCACCGACGGCGAGGGATTCGATGTTGAAGCCACGGCGCGAGAACAGGCTCGCGACTCGCGCCAGCACGCCCGGCTTGTCCTCGACAAGGACGCTCAGGGTGTGGGTGGTGCTCATTCGTCGTCGCCCTTCTCGAATGTGGCCTGCTCGCGTTCCATCGCCTCGTGGATGACGGCCGGTTCGGACACCGACTCGTCCTCGTCGAAGAGCGGACGGATACCGCGGGCGAACATGATCTCGTCGTTGCTGGTGCCCGAGGCGACCATCGGCCAGACCTGCGCGTCCTTGCCGACGATGAAGTCGATCACGACCGGGCGGTCGGTGATGGCCTGGGCCTGCCGGATCGCGTCCTCGACCTCGGACTCCTTCTCCACCCGGATGCCGACGCAGCCCAGCGCCTCGGCCAGCTTCACGAAGTCGGGGATGCGCAGCGAGTGCGTGCCGAGATCGGTGTTGGAGTAGCGCTTTTCGTAGAACAGGGTCTGCCACTGGCGGACCATGCCCAGGTTGCCGTTGTTGATCAGGGCGACCTTGATCGGCACGCCCTCGATCGCGCAGGTGGCCAGTTCCTGGTTGGTCATCTGGAAGCAGCCGTCACCGTCGACCGCCCAGACCTCTTTCTCCGGCGCGCCCATCTTGGCGCCCATGGCCGCGGGAACCGCGTAACCCATGGTGCCGAGACCGCCCGAGTTGAGCCAGGTGCGCGGGTTCTCGTACTTGATGAACTGCGCGGCCCACATCTGGTGCTGGCCGACGCCGGCGCAGTAGACGGCCTCGGGGCCCGCGAGGCGACCGAGGGTCTCGATGACGTACTCCGGCGAGACCGAGCCGTCGCTGGGGGTCTTCCAGCCGAGCGGGTAGTTCTCGCGGATGCCGCTGAGGTAGGCCCACCATTCGGTGAGGGTCAGCAGCGGTGCGGCACCGGACTGCGGATCGGCCTTGAGGGTCTCGATCAGCTCGACGATGACCTCACGCGCGTCGCCCACGATCGGGACGTCGGCGTGGCGGTTCTTGCCGATCTCGGCCGGGTCGATGTCGGCGTGGATGACCTTCGCGTCGGGGGCGAAGGAGTCCAGCTGACCGGTGACGCGGTCGTCGAAACGAGCGCCGAGGGTGATCAGCAGATCGGACTTCTGCAGCGCGGCCACCGCGCCGACGGTGCCGTGCATGCCGGGCATGCCCATGTTGAGGGTGTGGCTGTCGGGGAACGCGCCCCGCGCCATCAGGGTGGTGACCACCGGGATGCCGGTGAGTTCGGCCAGCTCGAGCAGTTCGGCCGAGGCGTCGGACTTGATGACGCCGCCACCGACGTAGAGCACGGGCTGCTTGGACTCCAGGATCATCCTGGCGGCCTCGCGCACCTGCTTACCGTGCGGCTTGGTGACCGGGCGGTAGCCGGGCAGACGCATCTCCGGCGGCCACGAGAACGTGGTCTGGGCCTGCAGGGCGTCCTTGGTGATGTCGACCAGGACGGCGCCGGGGCGACCGGAGGCGGCGAGGTAGAACGCCTCGGCCAGGGTGCGCGGGATGTCGGCGGCGTCCTTGACGAGGAAGTTGTGCTTGGTGATCGGCATGGTGATGCCGGAGATGTCGGCTTCCTGGAACGCGTCGGTGCCGACCAGGCTCGACGGCACTTGACCGGTGATCGCCACGATCGGGACCGAGTCCATCTGGGCATCCGCCAGCGGGGTCACCAGGTTGGTGGCGCCGGGGCCGGATGTGGCCATACACACACCGACCTTGCCCGAGGCCTGCGCGTAACCGGTCGCCGCGTGACCGGCGCCCTGCTCGTGGCGCACTAGGACGTGACGGACCTTCTTCGAGTCGAACAGCGGGTCGTAGACAGGAAGGACCGCGCCGCCGGGAATGCCGAATACCGTGTCGACGTCGAGCTCTTCGAGCGACCGGACCACCGACTGCGCGCCGGTGACGCGCTCGGGCGCGACCTGACGACGGGCGGGGTCGGTAGCCGGACTACCGGGGGTAGCTGAAGGCGCTGACCTGCGGGCCGATGGCCCGGGTCGTGCGGTTGGTGCACTCACCGTCTTGGTTCCTCACTGTCTCGTTCTGACTCGGACTGGCCCGGAAGGGCCGCTGGCATTCGCCCGAACACAAAAAAGCCCCCGCCCAGCACATGGCTGTTCGAGGGTGGCGCGTCGCAAACGCGAGCTGACGTATTGACTAGACAGTCAGGCTCGACGCTGGACGCGCCGGCCGATTACGAGCTCGTTTCGAATCACACGTACGACGTTAGGCGCGCGTACTGCGTCGAGTCAAACAGGCTTTCCGCTCCGGTCCCATTCTGTGGGACTCGAGTGGTTGCGTGGGTCCGTGTACCAAGATGCGAGGATAGGAGGGTGTCATCACCGCATCAGTCCGTGCCACCGGCTAAATCGTCCCACACCACCGACGAGGGAACCGATACGGGTCGCCCGTCGCGACCCGGCGGCCTGCGCGCGGCCGGCACGGGGCGGCTCGCGGCGATCGGAGCAGTGGTACTCGCGTACCTGATCTTCGTCGTCGTCGGGACCGTGCAGGATTGGTCGCTGGGGGTGCGGATCGGGTTGATCGTGCCCGTCGCCGTGATCGTCTGGCTGCTGGTTCCGCGCAAGACGAACACGCCGACCCCCGGTGTGCACGTGATCGGCGTTCCCCGGTTGGCCTATATCGGCGTGCTGGTGCTGGCGTTCTGCGTGTTCTTCCCGTTCGTCGGGTGGCCGGTGGCGCTGTGGCCGCTGCTGCTGGCCCCGGTCATCGCGGTGTGGTGGGTCGTGCGCACGCATACGACCGTGTCCGAGGCCGGGCTGGATCTGAGTTCGATGATCGGCAAGAAGAAGCACCTCGACTGGGCGCGGGTCAAGGGGATCAGCATTCCCAAGCGCGGATACGTGCGAGCCCGGCTCGACGACGACTCCGAGGTGAAGTTGCCCGCGGTCGGGTACGACCGGCTGCGTGAGCTGATCGAGGCGTCCGGGGGTCGGCTGCCCGATGTGTTCGCCGCCGCTGAGGCGGCCGACGCCGAACGCCTTGCCGCCGAGCGTGCTACGGCGAAGGCGGAATCCGACGCGAAGGCCGAGGCCGACGCGAAGGCCGAACCGGACGCGGAGCCGAAGTCCGAGCAGTGACCGTCGGCACTGCGGGAATCAGCTCGACGACGTCGGCCGTTGTAGCGGTAAGCTGACGGCGACCGGGCAACCCCGCGCCGACGGCACCACCGCGGCGACATCTCACGGAGCGACACTCCCGCCTCGAGCCCCGGTTCCATCATCCGCGGACCTACCACCGGCGCGACGCGACCATCGCCCGCCGGAGTAACGTTGCGGCTTGCCGGACGCACCGCGTACACGCACGTGCCACGCAGGTCAGCCCCCTGCTCGCACGCCTGCCACGCACCCAGCGACACTACGAGGACTTCAATGCCACCGCTTCGTTCACGCACCACCACCATCGGCCGCAATGCCGCGGGCGCGCGCTCGCTCTGGCGCGCGACCGGCATGACCGATTCCGACTTCGGCAAGCCGATCATCGCGATCGCGAACTCGTACACGCAGTTCGTTCCGGGTCACGTGCACCTCAAGAACATGGGCGAGATCGTCGCCGAGGCGGTGGCCGCCGCCGGTGGCATCGCGCGCGAGTTCCACACCATCGCCGTCGACGACGGCATCGCCATGGGTCACGGCGGCATGCTCTACTCGCTGCCCTCGCGCGAGATCATCGCCGACTCCGTGGAGTACATGGCCAACGCCCACACCGCCGACGCGCTGGTGTGTATCTCCAACTGCGACAAGATCACTCCCGGCATGCTCAACGCCGCGATGCGCCTCAACATCCCCGCCGTGTTCGTCTCCGGTGGACCGATGGAGGCGGGCAAGGCCGTGATCGTCGACGGTGTCGCCCAGGCGCCGACCGACCTGATCACCGCGATTTCCGCGAGCGCGAGCCAGGCCGTGTCCGACGAAGGACTGGACGAGGTCGAACGGTCCGCGTGCCCGACCTGTGGTTCGTGTTCGGGCATGTTCACCGCGAACTCGATGAACTGCCTGACCGAGGCACTCGGACTCGCGTTGCCCGGCAACGGTTCCACCCTGGCCACCCACTCCGCGCGGCGTGCGCTGTTCGAGCGGGCGGGCACGGTGATCGTCGATATCGCCAAGCGCTGGTACCAGGACGACGACGCCTCGGTGCTGCCGCGAAACGTGGCCAACGCCAAGGCTTTCCGCAACGCGATGGCGCTCGACGTCGCCATGGGCGGCTCGACCAACACCGTGCTGCACACCCTCGCCGCCGCGCAGGAGGGCGAGATCGACTTCGATCTGCAGAGCATCGACGAGATCAGCCGCCGGGTGCCGTGCCTGGCGAAGGTGTCGCCGAACTCCGATTACCACATGGAAGACGTGCACCGCGCCGGTGGCATCCCCGCCATCCTCGGTGAGCTGCGTCGTGGCGGGCTGCTGGAGACCGACGTCACCACCGTGCACACCACCTCGTTCGAGGAGTACCTCGACACCTGGGATGTGCGCTCGGGCAAGGCCTCCGACGAAGCCGTCGAGCTGTTCCACGCCGCCCCCGGTGGCGTGCGCACGGTGGAACCGTTCTCCACCAGCAACCGCTGGTCCTCGCTCGACACCGATGCCGCGGGCGGCTGCATCCGTGACATCGAGAACGCCTACACCGTCGAGGGCGGGCTGTGCGTGCTGCGCGGCAATATCGCCCCCGACGGCGCGATCCTCAAGACCGCGGGCATCGACGAAGACCTGTTCACCTTCGAAGGCCCGGCCGTGGTGGTCGAGTCGCAGGAGGAGGCGGTGTCGATGATCCTGGGCAAGAAGATCCAGCCCGGTGACGTGGTCGTCGTCCGCTACGAAGGCCCCGCGGGCGGTCCGGGTATGCAGGAGATGCTGCACCCGACGTCGTTCCTCAAGGGCCTCGGCCTCGGCAAGGTCTGTGCGCTGATCACCGACGGACGCTTCTCCGGCGGCACCTCGGGTCTGTCGATCGGGCACGTCTCGCCCGAGGCCGCGTCCGGTGGCGTGATCGGCCTGGTCCAGAACGGTGACCGCATCCGCATCGATGTGCACACCCGCGCGCTGGAAGTCCTTGTCTCCGACGAGGTCCTGGCCGAACGCCGCGCGAAGATGGAAGCCTCGGAGCGTCCGTGGCAGCCGCTCAACCGCGAGCGCACGGTCACCACCGCCCTGCGCGCCTACGCGGCGCTCGCCACCTCAGCCGACAAGGGCGCGGTCCGGCACGTGCCTTAGCCGCCTCTCCGCGTATTCAAGCCAGACCCAGGTGCGCCGCCGGTCATCGATGCGACCGGCGGCGCGCTGGTTGTCGGGTCAGCTCGTTCCCGGTGAGTTACCCATGTTCTTGCGAGATCAGTAGTTCTTTTCGCCGATCACAGTAGGTCTGGCCCCGTCCATATGTGCGACGGGGCCAGATCTCTTGGTGTCAGACGAGGGCGGGTTGCGTTGTCGACGTCGACGACTCGTCGTCGCGGCCCGTTCTGGAGGGAATCAGGGCAGTGGCGACGAGGCCGAGTAGGACGAAGCCCGCGGCCAGGTAGGCGCCGAGGTTGACGCCGGCGGTCATGGCGGATCGGCCTGCGGTGGCTACCTCTTGCGTATCCGGCTGAGCGGCGAACCCTTCGATCGCCGCGCCCGCGCTGCCGGTGATGGCGTGGCCGTATTGCTGGGCTTGGGCCGGTGGCGTGCCCATGGCGGTGAGGTCGTCATCGACGTTCGAGCTCAGCGTGGTGAAGAAGATGGTGGTGAGCAGGGCGATGCCGAGGGCGGAACCCAGTTGGCGGAACGCGCTCTGGATGCCGGACGCCTGGCCGTTGTCGGCTTCGGGGATGTCGGCCAGGACGACATTGGTCACCTGGGCGGTGGCGAAACCGACGCCGATGCCGTACACGCACAGGACCAGCGCGATCGACCACCATGAGCTGTCGGTAGCGGCGAAGAAGCCGAGCGCCGCCAGACCGACGACCTCGAGTCCGAGGCCGAGGCGGACCATGTTCAGCGGCGACGCCTTGCCCGCCATGCCGAAGCTGGCGCCGCTGGCGATGAAGCTGCCGATGGCGATCGGCACCAGGGCGAGACCGGCCTGCAGGGCGCTGTAACCGAGGGTGAACTGCAACCACAGCGGCAGCACCGCGACGATGCCGAACTCGCCGAGACCGATGATCAGCGTGGCGATATTGCCGTTGCGGAACGAGGCGAGCGAGAACAGGCTCAGGTCCATCAGCGCCTTGTCGGCATTACCGCCGCGGCGCAACAGCACCTGCCGGACGACGAAACCGCCCAACGCCAGCGCGCTCAGCACGAGCGCGACCAACACCGGCGAAGGCCCACTCCCCCAGGTGAATCCGGCGATGCCCAATGGATGGATAGTGGTGATCCAGCCGTAGGTACGTCCCTCGACCAGCCCGAAGGCGAGCAGCCCGAGACCGAGCACCGACAGGATCGACCCGAGCACATCGAGTCGGCCCGCGACCTTCGGCGACGGCGCGATGCACGCCAGCACACCGACCACGATCAGCACGGCCAGCGGCACATTGATGCCGAACGCCCAGCGCCACGACACATGCTCGGCCAGCCAGCCACCGAGCAGCGGACCGAGCGCGGCGGCCGCGCCGATCGTGGAACCCCACACCGCGAAGGCTTGACCACGGGCTTTGCCGGTGAAGTTGGCATTGAGCAGGGCCAGGGAGGTCGGCAGGATCATCGCCGCGCCCGCACCCTGTAGGAATCGGGCGATGACGAGCAGTCCCCCGTCCGGGGCGAGCCCGGCCAGGATGCTGGTCGCGCCGAACACCACGACACCGGTGACGAACACCCGGCGCGCCCCGACCATGTCGGCGATCCGGCCGACCACCAACAGCAGGGCCGCGAAGACGATCGCGTAGGACTCCTGAATCCATTGCGCCTCGGTGGAACCCGTATCCAGGTCACTGATGATCGACGGGATGATCACGTTCACGATCGTGGTGTCGACCACGATCAGCGCCACGCCGAGGGCGATGGCGATCAAGCCGAGCCATCGGCGGATGGACGACTCTTGACTCATCGCACACTCCTAGTTCCATGGTGGAATATTTCCATGATCAAAGTATATTCGGAGCAATAGGATGTCAAACGATGCGAAAGGAATCTATGAGCCAGTCGGACGCTCGCGCCCAGTACGAACGAATCCACGAAGGCATGCGGGCCTACGGCGCGAGTTACCGGGAACTCGCCCGTCGGTTCGCGACCTGGCTCGGGTTGCACTCGACCGATGCCGAGGCCCTGATCGAGATCCTCACCGCCGAGGAACGCGGGAGCACACTGTCACCGGCACGGCTCAGCGAACGGATCTCGTTGTCCAACAGCGCCACCACCGCGCTGCTGAACCGGCTGGAACAGGCCGGTCATATCGCGCGTAGCCGAGAACACGACGACCGTCGCGTCATCACACTGCGCAGCACACCCCGCATCCACACCCTCGCCAACGACTTCTTCGGTCCGCTCGGCACAAAGGTGGAGGACACGGTGATGGGAAAATACTCCCCCGAGGAGCTGCGACGATTCGAAGCCTTCCTGGCCGACGTCCACGCCACGATGACCATCCACCTGGCCGAACCCGCGCCGCCGCAGCCGCAACTCAGTTGAAGGGGCCGACGCCCTTCAGCGGGTTGCCGCCGTGCAGGAACCAGAAGGTGAGGATGGCGGCGGCGATGGCGAGTAGGACCACCACGAAGGAACCGTAGGAGGGGCGGGTGGCCCAGCCTCGGGTGCGGTCGAAGGACCAGCGGCCGGGGCCGGTGAGGATGATCGCCAGGGCGGTACCGGCCAGAACGGAGTCGAGTTCGACGCCGGTCGGGGTGCCCGCGTTGTACTGGAAGCCCGGGACCATCCCTTGCTTCCACATCCACGCGTTCAAGATCGTGGCCAGGACGGCGCCCGCGGCCAGCGGGGTGGCCAGGCCGATCACCAGCAGGATGCCGCCGCCGAGTTCACCGGCGATCACCAGCGCGGTCGACAGTGACGGGTAGTCCCAGCCGCCGCCTTCCATCATGGCTTCGGTGCCGTCGAGGCCGGGGCCGTGGAACCAGCCGGTCAGCTTCTGCAGGCCGTGGTAGATGAAGGTGTAGCCGACCACCAGGCGCAGCACGAACAGGCCGAGATCCAGGGTGCCGCGGCGGGCCTCACGGTTGCGGCGCTGCAAGCGGACGGTGGCCGCCGAGGCCGCGGACGCGGGCGGAATCGTCGCGTACCCGTTTGCGTCGTCGCCGCCACCAGGACCGGTTTTGGCGGTACTCGCACCGGGAACCTCGTCACCGGGGTCGAGACCGAGGTCCTCGTCGGTGCGTGGAACGTCCTTCGGGTCCGGCTTGCGCATCTGCGTCGTCGGCGAATCGAACGGGCTGGTCACCGGGCGACCCGCCGCCGACGGGCCCTGCCCGGCCGGTGCCGAACCTTCGGCCTTCGGAGTGTCATTCGACTTGTCGGTCACCGACTCACCTTATGACGTGTGGTCGCGGTGTGCCGCCCTTCCTGGCAACGGGCGTGTCAGCCCCGCTCGACTGCCGGTGACAGATGCATCCGGACGCTACGGGCGCGTCAGGCCCGCACCGGTGCCGGTAACGTCTGACATATGAGTTCGGGAATTGCGGGCCGCGTGGCAGTCGGGGTGGCACTCAGCACCGTTTTGCTAGCCGGGTGCGCCCGTTTCGACGAGTCGGCCTCGAGTCCGTTCACCACCGAACCGCAGCTGGGCGGGTCCGGTGCGGAGCCGAAGAAGCCGCAGGACGAGCCGTCGCAGCCCCCGCGTCCGACCGGGCCGTGTATCGATCCCGATCCCAACGTCATCGCGACCTGCATGGAATCGGGCGCCGGGCTGATCACGGTGGGCGAGGGCGCCTTCGTCGCGGAGCGGAAGACCGGGCGGATCCTGCAGGTGAAACCGGTCGACGCGAGCACACCGCAGGAGACGCCGGTGGAGATCGCCAGCGTGCCCGTCGACGGGTCGACCGACGGCGGCATCTCCGATATCGCACTCTCCCCCACCTTCGGTGAGGACGGGCTGATGTACGCCTACATCACCACCGGTAGTGACAATCGGGTCGTCCGACTGTCCAAGGGCGGGGCGGCCAAGCCGATCCTTACCGGAATTCCCAAGGGCGCCAGCGGAAATCGCGGCGCATTGGAATGGGCGACGCCGACGCAGCTGATGATCCTCACCGGCGACGCCGGAAACCCCGGCGCCGCAGCCGATCCCGGCTCGCTCGGCGGCAAACTGCTCCGCTTGGAATCGCCGTCGTCGGGCGCGAACAAACCGCAGGTGGTGGCGTCGGGCATCGGCTCGGCCGGCGACATCTGCCGCGACGGCAAAGACGGCATGTGGGTCACCGACCGCACCGCCGCCGAGGACCGTCTCCAACACCTGGGCGCCGACGGCACTCTCAGCGTCTCCTGGACCTGGCCCGACCACCCCGGCGTCGGCGGCTGCACGGCCACCGGCGACGGTGTCGGCATCGCATTGAACGAAGGCAAGGCCCTGGCCGCCGTCGCCGCCGACCCCACCACCTTCGCCGTCACCACCGCCCCCACCCTGATCGCACAGGACAAGTACGGCAAGCTCCTCGGCGCCACCGCCAGCGCCGACGGCAGCATCTGGGTCACCACCACCAACAAAACCGACGGCGAGCCAGGCGAATTCGACGACCGCGTCGTCCGCATCCCGCCGCCGCAGGGCGGAGCAGGCGGCCCGGACTAGGAAACGAAGCGGCCGCCCGTCCTGCGTTCGCAGGACGGGCGGCCGCTTCTCATCCTCAACTACAAGCCGCGATAACCAGGTCTCGGACGCGGGCGGCGTCGGCTTGGCCGCGGGTGGCCTTCATGACGTCGCCGACGATCTTGCCCGCGGCGGCGACCTTGCCGGAGCGGATCTTCTCGGCGATGTCGGGGTTCGCGGCGAGGGCCTTCTCGACTTCGGCCTGCAGGGCCGAGTCGTCGCTGACCATGCCGAGGCCCTTGGCTTCGACGATGGCGGCGGGTTCGCCTTCACCGGCGAGGACGAAGTCGACGACCTGCTTGGCGACCTTGTTGTTGACGGTCTTGGCCTCCACCAGCGCGATCACCGCGGCGACCTGGGCGGGGGTGATGGGCAGGTCGGCGAGCGCGATGTCGCGTTCCTTGGCCTTCTCGGTCAGGTAGGCGACCCACCAGGAGCGCGCCTCGTTGGCGGGCGCGCCCGCCTCGACGGTGGCGATGATGAGGTCGAGGGCGCCGGCGTTGACGAGGTCGCGCATGACCTCGTCGGACAGGCCCCAGTCGGCCTGGATGCGGGCGCGCACCAGCCACGGGTACTCGGGGATGGTGGAGCGCAGTTCCTCGACCCACTCGGCCGCCGGGGCGACGGGCTCGAGGTCGGGCTCGGGGAAGTAGCGGTAGTCCTCGGCGGTCTCCTTGCGGCGACCCGCCGCGGTGGAACCGTCGGCTTCCTGGAAGTGGCGGGTCTCCTGGATGATCTCGCCGCCCGCGGTGAGCACGGCGGCCTGGCGGCGCATCTCGTAGCGCACCGCGACCTCGACGCTCTTGAGCGAGTTCACGTTCTTGGTTTCGGTACGGGTGCCGAATTCCTTGGCGCCGATCGGCATCAGCGACACGTTGGCGTCGCAGCGCAGCGAACCCTGCTCCATCTTCACATCGGAGACGTCGAGCGAACGCAGCACCTCGCGCAACGCGGTGACATAGGCGCGAGCGACCTCGGGGGCGCGCTCACCGGCACCGGTGATCGTCTTGGTGACGATCTCGATCAGCGGCACACCCGCGCGGTTGAAGTCGAGCAGCGAGTGGCTGGCGCCGTGGATACGACCGGTCGCGCCGCCGACGTGCAGGGACTTGCCGGTGTCTTCCTCCATGTGCGCGCGCTCGATCTCGACACGGAAGACGGACCCGTCGTCGAGGGTCACGTCGAGGTAGCCCTCGGTGGCGATCGGCTCGTCGTACTGGCTGATCTGGTAGTTCTTCGGCTGGTCGGGGTAGAAGTAGTTCTTGCGCGCGAACCGGCCCCACGGGGTGATCGAACAGTTCAGCGCGAGTCCGATGCGGATAGCCGATTCGATGGCCTTCTCGTTCACCACGGGCAGCGAGCCGGGCAGACCGAGGCACACCGGGCACACCTGGGTATTGGGTTCGGCGCCGAACTCGGTGGGGCAACCGCAGAACATCTTGGTCGCCGTGGACAACTCGACGTGGACCTCCATGCCGAGCACCGGCTCGTACCGGGAGATGACATCGGCGTAATCCATCAACTCGACCGTGGGTGCGCTCATACGAGCAGTCTAGGTAAGCCCGCCGACGCACTCGGCCGGTGGTCCTAGCGAGGCGGAACGCGCTGGGTGAGCCAGCCGGTGACGTAGGTGAGCACGGCGGGGTCGATGGTCGTCTCGATGGTGGAGTATTCGCTGGGTTTGCCGGTCGCGGTGGGCTGCATCAGGTGGTTGAGGCCGGGGAAGGTGTGCACGGTCGCGTCGGGGGCGCCCGCGAGGTTCTCCCGCATCGGGCCCTCGTTCTGGGTGGCGAGGACCTGCTGGTCCTTGTCGCCGAAGAACGCCAGCACCGGCACGCGCAGCGCCTGCAACGTCGGCTTCGGGTCGTGGGTGATGAACGAGGTCATGTACGCGGTATTGAACCCGTCGACCACCTGCTGTGGCGCGCGTTCGGCCTCCGGCAGGGAATCGTTGTGCCGCTGGGTGAAGGCCTTCGCGCCCTCGATGTCGCCCGAGCGCAGCAGCGTCGACCAGGTGGTGACGTAGGCGACCTGCTGGTCGATCTGGTCCTGCGGTGCGCCCGACGAGGCCATGATCACTTTGTTCTGCTCGATCAGCACGTCGGCGCCCGGCACCGATGGGCCCGCCATCAGGACCGCGAACGCGATATCGGTGCCGGGCAGGGCGGCGACCATCGGGGCGAGGTAGCCGCCTTCACTGTGCCCGAACAGACCGACCCGAGCCGGATCGATCTCGGCGCGAGTGCGCAGGAACGCGACGCCCGCGGCCGCGTCGGCGGCGAGTTCGGGGTAGGTGGCGTCGTCGAGGGTGCCGCCGGTGCCGCCGACACCACGGTCGTCGGCGCGCAACACGGCATAGCCCGCGCGGGTGAAGGTGTCGGCCAGCAGCTGGAACGGGCGGTGGCCCATCAGCTCTTCGTTGCGGTCCTGCGGGCCGCTGCCGGTGATGAGCAGCATCGCCGGGAACGGGCCGGTGCCTTCGGGTTCGGTGAGGGTGCCCGCGATGGTGATGTCGCCGTTGCGATAGGTGACGTCCTCGCTGCGGTACGGGTACGGCGGTTTCGGGTCCTGGGGGCGGGCGGGGCCCTCGATCTTGCCGCGCTGCAGCGTGACCGGCGCTTTCTCCCCGGACTGGATCCAGTCGCCGGTGAGCCGGTCACCGTCGAGCTTGCCGCGGAAACCCGGCTCGCCCGGCACGTCGGGCACGTCGGGCACGTCGGGCAGATCGAACTCCACGCGGTCGGGTTCGGTGCGAACGTCTTTCAACGGCGCCTCGCGCACACCCTGAATCGGGATGTCGAGGGTGGCCGACCCGTCCTCGGCGAAATTCACCCCGATCGCGATCGGCTGCCCCGGCACCTCGATGTCACCGTGCCAGCTGCCGTACACCGTGGGGGCCGCCGCGTCGTCCGAGGACTGCGAGCACCCCGCGACCAGTGCGGCGACGACGAACAGAACCGAAACGACCACTCGACCGGTGCGCATGAACCCACCGTACCGACTGTGCGAGAACCGAGCCGCGCTCAGCCGAAGAAGGCCGACGCCTCACGGAGCCGTTCCGGCGGAACGCGTTTGAGCTGCTTGGTCGCCTCCGACAGGGGAACCAGCCCGATATTGGTGCCGTGCAGCGCCACCATCTGACCGAAATGCCCCGCATGCACCGCCTCGGCCGCATGCACCCCGAACCGCGTGGCCAGGATCCGGTCGTAGGGCGTCGGGCTGCCGCCGCGCTGGATGTGGCCCAGCACCGTCGTGCGGACCTCCTTGCCGATGCGGCGCTCGATCTCCGAGCCCAGCTGCTGGGCGACCCCGGTGAACCGCTCGTGCCCGAACTCGTCGATCCCGCCCTCGCGCAACGCGAATCCGGAATCCGGCGCGGGATGCGCGCCCTCGGCGACCACGCAGATGAAGCTCTTGTCACCGCGCTGGAAGCGGGCCTTGATCATCGCGCACACCTGGGACACGTCGAACGGTTCCTCGGGCACCAGGGTGAGATGGGCGCCGGCGGCGATTCCGGAATTCAGCGCGATCCAGCCGGCGTGGCGGCCCATCACCTCGACCAGCATCACCCGCTGGTGGGATTCGGCGGTGGTGTGCAGGCGGTCGATCGCCTCGGTGGCGATCGAGAGCGCGGTGTCGTGGCCGAATGTGACGTCGGTGCAGTCGATGTCGTTGTCGATGGTCTTGGGTACGCCGACCACCGGCACGCCCTCGTCGGCGAGCCAGCTCGCGGCGGTGAGGGTGCCTTCGCCCCCGATGGGGATCAGCGCTTCGATGCCGTTGTCGTCGAGGGTCTGCTGGATCCGTGGCAGGCCCGCGCGCAGCACGTCGGGGTTGGTCCGTGCGGTGCCGAGCATGGTGCCGCCCTTGGTGAGCAGGCGGTCGGTGCGATCGTCGTTGTGGATGCGGATCTTTCGATCCTCGAGTAGGCCGCGCCAGCCGTCCTCGAAACCGACGATGGCATCGCCGTAGCGTCCGTTCGCGGTGCGGACCACAGCCCGGATCACCGCGTTCAGACCTGGACAGTCCCCGCCTCCGGTCAAGACTCCGATGCGCATGCTGTTCATCTTGCCGCACCGGCGCCGATCAGGAGCAGTGACCTCCGGCGAGCTCGCTCAGGTGCCCCGAGATGAGCGTCGCCATCTTGTCGAGCATGGCCGTTCCGTCGCTGAAACCACCCGAATCCGGTTGCGCGGCGAAGGCGATCGCGATCCGGCCGGTGGGCGAATCGATCAGGCCGAACTGTCGGACCAGGTACTTGCCCGCCGGGTCGGGACCCCACCCGCCTTTGAACTCGGCGCTGCCGAACGCGCCGAGACCCCAGTGGTGGCTCGCGATGATCTGCTGCATCAGCCCGACCACGCGCTCGCTCTGCGGTATGCACGGCAGTTGCGAGGCGAAGCGCACCTGATCGGCCAGGGTCCATTCGGCCTGGCCGTAGATCGACGCGTCGGCACGGGTGCGGGTCGGCGGCACGGTGGTACGGACGTCGCCGCCTTCGCGCAACACATTCTGCACCGCTTGGGCCGCGGCGCCACCGCCGCCGAGTGAGTCCCAGAGGGTGTCGGCGGCGCCGTTGTCCGACGCGGTGATGGCAGCGGAGGCATAGGTGGCGTAGGAGGCGCTGTTGCGCAGGGCCGCGATGGCGAGCGGCACCTTGATCGTCGACCAGGCCGGACCGGAGGACCAGTTGCCGAAGGTCACCATTTTCTTGCCGCCCACCGGCATGATCGCCAACCCCGCGCTACCGCGGAATCCTTGCTGGAGTTCGGTGAAATCGGCGGCCAGGCTGCCCGGCACCGCGACGGAAATAGCTCCGCTGTCGACGCCGGGATCGGCGACGGCGACAGTCGTCGTCACGCTCGGTCGAGCGGCTTTCGGCTCACTACCGCAACCCGCGGTAACGAGCGCGACCGCGCCCAGCAACGCGGACAGCGCCACCCGGACGCGGTGGCGTCGTTCATTGTTCATTATCTGAAGCATCTTCTTTTGTAAACTCCCCCGGGGCGTTCGGTGCTGGCGACCCGTACCGTTACCGTACTGCGACATATGCCGATCGCCCACTTCGAGCACCGAGCCTCAGGTCAGACGGTGTTCGCCCGTATAGATATTCATCGTTTCGCCGCGAAGGAAGCCGACCAGTGTGAGGTCGGACTCGGCTGCCAGGTCGACGGCGAGCGAGCTGGGCGCCGACACCGCGGCCAGGATCGGGATCCCGGCCATCACCGCCTTCTGCGCCAGTTCGAACGACGCCCGACTGCTCACGACCAGCACCAGATCGTGCGCGGGCACGCGGTTCTCGCGCACCGCCCAGCCGATCACCTTGTCGACGGCGTTATGTCTGCCGATGTCCTCGCGCAGGGCGAGCAGAGTGCCGTCGGCGGTGAACAGACCCGCCGCGTGCAGTCCACCGGTGGCGTCGAACAACTTCTGCCCGGCGCGCAGGTGTTTCGGCAGCTCGCCGAGGGTGCCGGTGCCGATCGACACGGACTCGTGCGGGATCGGGAAGCGGCTGTGGGTGCGCACTTCGTCCAGGGCGCTCTTGCCACAGAGCCCGCACGCGCCGGTGGTGAGGAATTTGCGCGGGTGGATCGGCACCGGGTTACGGAGGCGCAGGTCGAGGACGTTGTAGGTGTTGCGGCCTTCGCTGTCGGTACCCGCGCAGTAACGGGCGGTGACGATGTCGTCGGCCGAACCGATGATGTCCTCACCGAACAGGAAGCCGTGGACGAGGTCGATGTCGTTGCCGGGGGTGCGCATCGTGACGGTGAGCGATCGCCCGTCGACCCGGATTTCGAGTGGTTCCTCGACGGCGAGCGTGTCGGGTCGCTCGATCCGCCCGGCCGGGGAAAGGCGGGTCGTCTTGCGCCGTGCGGTGACTCTGCTCATCCCATGACTCTGCTCACTGTGTGGGTCAGTCGTCCTGGTCGTCGGCCGCTTTGTTGCGCGCCTTCGCGATCTCGAGCGCCTTCTCCGCGGTGGCCTGGTCCGGGTAGGGGCCCATGCGGTCGCCGTACCAGCAGGCCTTGCCCTGTTCGGCCTTGTGGTGCTTGAGGCAGTAGTACCACTCGTTGTCGTCAGCCATGCCGACAGTATGCAACGTTTCGCATACCAGCGTCTCGAATCCCTTCCGTGATCTCGGCGGTAGAGAATCCAAGCGAGGCACTGGACAGAGCTCATCTTTCTCGACCCGCATGCACGCGAAGGGAAGATTTGTCATGGCTGACGGTCCGTACACCACCTGGGATCCTGATCGAGGTCCGAGCGGAGAAGCCGACCGGGCGGCCGTGCCGAAAGCCAAGCCCTACCGTCACCCCGCCGCGGGCTGGGGCGCGGCGATCGCGGTCGGGAAATTCATGGTCGGCAAGGAGCACGAGCCGTTCATCGGCACCAAGGCCATCCTGAAGATGAACCATCAGGAGCGCGGCTTCGACTGCCCCGGCTGCGCGTGGCCCGACGCGACCGACGGCCTGGTCCTCGATGTGTGCGAGAACGGCATCAAGCACGTCACCTGGGAGATGACGCACAAGCGCTGCTCCCCCGAATTCTTCGCCCAGCACACCGTGACCGAGCTGGCCACCTGGAGTTCCTTCGATCTCGAAGACCAGGGCAGGCTCACCGAGCCGATGGTCTACGACCCCGAGACCGACCACTATGTGCCGATCAGCTGGGCCGACGCGTTCGAGATGACGGGCAAGGCGCTCCGCGAGCTCGCGGACCCGAACGAGGCCGCGTTCTACACCTCCGGCCGACTCGCGAACGAGGCCACCTTCCTCTACCAGTTGTTGGTGCGCGAGTACGGCACCAACAATCTGCCCGACTGTTCCAACATGTGCCACGAAGCCAGTGGCCGCGCGCTACAGGCCTCGCTCGGCACGGGCAAGGGCACCTGCGACCTCGAGGACTGGGCCAAGGCCGACGCCCTGTTCGTCATGGGCCTCAACGTCGCCTCGAACGCGCCACGCATGCTGACCTCGCTCGCCGAGGCCTATCAGCGCGGCGCCCAGGTGGTGCACGTCAATCCGCTGATCGAAGCGGGCTCGCGCAACACGATCATCCCGCACGACTTCCTCGCGATGGCCACCTTCCACCCCACCAAGACCGGCACGCTCAACCTGCAGGTGCGCATCGGCGGCGACTTCGCGCTGATCCGCGGCATGGCCAAGGCCGTCCTCGAGGAGTCCGCGACCGACCGCAAGGCCCTCGATCACGAGTTCATCGAGCGCTACACCGTGGGCTTCGAGGAGTACGTGCGCGAGGTGGAGGCGACCACCTGGGCCGATATCCAGACCGAGTCGGGACTCGGTGAAGCCGAGGTCCGCAAGGCCGCCCGCATCTACTGCGACTCCGACCGCAGCATCATCAGCTGGTGTCTCGGCGTCACCCAGCACGAGCACGGCGTGGAGACGATCCGCGAGATCGTCAATCTGCTTCTCCTGCGCGGCAACCTCGGTCGCGAGGGCGCGGGCCCGTCGCCGGTGCGCGGACACAGCAATGTGCAGGGCAACCGCACCTGCGGCATCGACAACAATCCGCCCGCCGCATTCCTCGACCGGCTGGCCGCGGTGTGCGGGATCGACGTGCCACGCGCCAACGGCTACGACGTGGTCGGCGCCATCGAGGCGATGCACAAGGGCACGCTGAAGTTCTTCATGAGCATGGGCGGCAACCTCGTCCAGGCCGCACCCGACAGCGCCTACACCTTCGAGGCGTTCCAGAAGGCCGACTTCACCGTCATGGTCTCCACCAAGCTCAACCGCAGCCACGTCGTGCACGGCAAGCGGGCGCTGATTCTGCCCTGCCTCGCGCGCACCGAATACGACGAGCAACGCAGTGGCCCGCAGGTGGTCTCGATGGAGAACGGCATGGCCGTGGTGCACCTGTCCAAGGGCATGAAGAAGCCCGCGTCGCCGCATCTGTTGTCGGAGCCCGCGATTCTGGCCGGTATCGCCAAAGCCGCACTGCCGCGGACGAAGACGCCGTGGGAGTACTACGTCGAGGACTACGACCGCATCCGCGACACCATGTCGAAGGTCCTCGACGGTTTCGAGGACTACAACCGGCGGGTGCGGCTCGGGCTCGGATTCCGGATCCGCCAGCCCGCGCGTGAGCTGATCTTCCTCACCCCGTCGAGCAAGGCGGAGTTCTCCGCGGCGACACTGCCCGATACGACCAACCCGGCCGGGGTGCTCACCCTGGCGACACAGCGTTCGCACGACCAGTGGAACACCACCATCTACTCCGACAACGATCGCTATCGCGGAGTGAAGAACCTGCGCACGCTGGTCTTCATGAACTCTCGCGACATGCACGACCGCGGCTTGACAGAGTTCGACGAGGTCGACATCACCAGCACCGCCCGTGACGGGTCGACGCGGTCGCTCTACAAGTACAAGGTCGTCACCTACGACATTCCGCCGGGATGCGCCGCCGGGTACATGCCGGAGATGAACGTGCTGTGTGCGATCGGCGATTACAGCACCGAGAGCGATCAGCCGATGATGAAAAGCGTGAAAGTGACTGTCACACCGTCGAAGGACAACTGATGGCATATCTGCTCGCACTCGTCGCCGAACCCGGCGAGAACTCCACCGTGCAACAGTTGGCGAGCGAGACCCAGCGGGTCGCGATCCGCAACAACGTCGACGTGGTGAGCCTGGCCGAGCTCGACACCCTGCCGACCTACCGTCCCGCGATCGATACCGAGGACGAGCGACCGCTGATCGCGAACCAGCTGCGCCACTCCGCCCTGGAAGCCGACGGTGTGCTGCTGTTCGCGGCCGAGGCGGCGAGCGTGCCGCCGCTGGCGGCGAATGTGATCGCCTGGCTGGCCAATCCTCAGTCGGCGCCGACTGTCGCGGGCAAACCGGTCGCGGTGATCACGGTGGGACCCGGCGAGGCGGTCAATCAGGACCTGGCCGACGAGCTACGTGAGGCAGGCGCCGAGGTGGTGGCCGACGGTGTGTCGATCACCGGGTCGTGGAGTGATCCGGACACGGTGAGTCTGCTCGGGGACACGGTGGTCGCGGTCGCTTCGGCGAGCTGAGATCGTTGTCGGCCGCGGCCCGAAGTCGGAGCCGCGGCCGTTGGACGTCAGTAGACGTAGACCACGGCGTTCTCGCCACCGGTGCAGGTGACGAGCTTGCCCTCCGGGGCGCACGTCATCGTGTAGGTGCGTCCGGTCACCGGGCTCGTCGCCACCACCGACCGCGCTCCCGAGCCGCCACCGGCGTAGGCCTCCCGGACCGCCTCGGCGAAACCGCAACTGGTGACCCCGCTGCCGACCGCGACCTTGCTGTAAGAGCCGGTGCCGGAACCTGATTCACAGAGCTGCGCGCCCGCCGGCAGGGTGACCGGTCCCGCCGAGGTGGTGGGAGCGGCGGTGGTCGCGCGGGGGGTGGTGCCCGCGGGTTGGCCGGAACCACCCGGCGCCTGCGAAGTCGCTGCCGCGGTAGAGGTCTGGTCGGGTTCGACGGCCGACATCATGCGCCAGCCGATCGCACCGGCGACCGCCAGTACCACCACGCCGAGGACGCCGACCAGTACCGGCAGCAGGACCGATCGTCGGCGACCCGAATCCTCGTGCGCCCAGGCCGGATCGGGACCATACGCCGGGTCGGGGCCATAGGCGGGATCGGGACCGTATCCGGGATCATAGGCCTGGTCGCGGTAGGCATGATCACCGTAGGCGCTGGGCGGTTCGTCGTAGTTGGAGTACGCGTTCTCCTGACCCACGTACTGCCGGGTCGCGGCCGAGCGCGCCGGATCGTCGAACTCCGGCGGGGCCTGATGCGCGGCGAAAGGTGCCGCGCCGCCACGGTATCGGTGCGTCGGCTGCGAGCGCTGCGGATCCGGTTCGTCGGCGCCGTAATGCTGGGTCGGCGCCGATCGTTGCATCTCGGCGGGGTCGTACTGTTCGGTCGGCGGACTGAACTGCCCGGGCGGGCCGCCGAACCGGTCCTCGGAGTAATCGTCGAAATGCTCGGCGGGACCGCCGAATCGGTCGTGTGGATCGTCGAGGTCGGCACCGAATTTCTGCGTCGGCGGCGCGAAGCCCGCCGGCGGATTCGACGCGGGGGCGGTGAATTGCTCGGTCGGCGGCCCGAACGGCGCCGGGGCGGGGAACCGGGGGTCGGGGTTCGAGGCCGGTGCGTTGTATTGCTCGGTCGGCGGGGTGTACGCGGCAGGAAGGGGCTGTTCGGCGGAGTAGCGCTGAGTAGGGGCTGCCCGGTGGGGCTCCTGGCCGACATGCTGAGGCGGGAGGCGGTGCGGGCCGGTGGGCGCCGGGTAGGGGGTGGCCCCGGTGGGCCGCGGTGGTTGCAGGAGGGGTGCCGACGTTTCGCCCGGCTGCGCGTCGTCGTAGAGGTGCGCGTCCGGGAACGGGCGCATCCGTGGGAGGCCCTGGTCGGGTGTGTAGGCCGGGGGCGGCTCGGGAGCTTCCGGCTCATCGGCCGACGGGAGGGGGGTGAAGTGGGTGTCGGCGGGCCGGATTTCGGCGGGGCCCGTCGGCTGGATCACCGCGGGAATCGAGATCTCGCCCGTGCCCTCGGCGGGAATGCGGCGGAAACCGGTGGTGTCGTTTGCCCCGGGACGTGTCTCGGCGGGTGGGCGGATGATCAACGTCGGCTGAGCGCCGGTCGCGGCCGACTGGCTGCGCGAGGTCTCCACGCCACCGGTCGCGGTCACCGCGCCGATCACCCGGAACTCCCCCGTCGGCGTCGGCACCTGTTCGACGTTGTGCGGCTCGTCCGAGTCGGGCGTTGCTTTGCGGGCGCCACTCGCAGAACCGATGGGCACAGCACGCGCCGGACCGGGCGCGGAGGGGACGCCACGCTCGGCGCCAGGGACACCGGGCGGCGATCCGGCGGCACCACGTCCCGCACCGGCGGCGAACCCGGCCGCGGCGGCGAACCCGCGTCCGGCCCCGGGCGCGGAGCCTGAACCAGCGGGTGCTCGGCCCGGAACACCAGCGGGCCCACGGAGTGTGGGCCCTTGCGCAGAATCCGGAGTCACATCATGCCCACCGGGGACTCGGCGGGCCCCGGCGTACGACGCGAAAGCACCCGCCGGTGCGGGCGCGGGCGCGCCACCGTCGCGCACGGCCGAAGCCAGCGCTCGGCGAGCGGCGACAGCCAGCTCACCGGCCGACGCATACCGATCGGCCGGGTCCTTGGCCATGCCGGTCGCGATGACGTCGTCGAGTGCGACGGGTATCCCGTGGAGCAATTCACTCGGCCGCGGCGGCGCCTCGGACAGGTGCGCGCGAACCAGCACGCTCATGCTCGCGGCGGGGAAAGGCGAAGCGCCGGTGAGGCATTCGTGCAGCACGCAGGCCAGCGAGTACACGTCGGCGCGATGCGAGATCGGGCCGACGTCGAAGCGTTCGGGCGCCATGTAGATATAGGAGCCGACCGCCATCCCGGCCTGGGTCACCGCGCTGTCACCCTCGGTGTGCGCGATGCCGAAGTCGGCGAGGTAGGCGAAATCGGCGGGCGTCACCAGAATGTTGGCGGGCTTCACATCGCGATGCACCAGGCCGCCGGCGTGGGCGGCGTCCAGCGCCGCGGCGATCTGCTCGACGACAGCGACCGCGCGGTCCGGGCTCATCGGCCCGCCCCCGCGCAGCACGGTCCGCAGGTCGTTGCCGGGCACCAAGCGCATGTCGATGAAGAGGACCCCGTCGATCACACCCCAGTCGTGGATCGGGATGACATGCGGTTCGGCCAGCTTGGCCGCGGCTTGGGATTCGCGGCGGAACCGGAGCTGATAGGCCGGGTCCTGCGCGAGCTCCTGCGACAGCAACTTCAGAGCGACCACTCGATCTTTGCCGGTGTCGTAGGCCTCGTAGACCTCGCCCATCCCGCCCTTGCCCAGCATCGACCGCAACTCGTACGGGCCGAATCTGGTCCCCGCCCGTGACCCAGGTGCTTGCACCAGCGTCCGCCTCCCACTTCTGGCAGGTCCGCCGGGCCTGCTTCTCAGTAGGAAGATTCTCCCGGTGTCACTACGCCGTGGTCAAACGCGAACACGATCGCGGCGGCCCGGTCACGTAGGTCCAACTTGCCGAATATGTGTCCGACGTGGCTTTTCACGGTGACTTCCGAGATCCCGAGTTCGGCGGCGATCTCGCTGTTGACCCGGCCCGAGGCGATCAATTCGAGCACTTCGTACTCGCGGGCGGTGAGTTCGCCGAGTCGGCGGTCGGTTCGGGTACCGACCGGTTTCACTGTTCTGTAGGCCGTGAGCACCCGTCCGGTCACCGAGGGATCGAGCCACGCGCCCCCGCCTGCCACGGTGCGGACCGCGCGGATCAGATCCTCCGCGGGCGAGTCCTTGAGCAGGAATCCCGCGGCGCCCGCGCGCAAGGCACCCGAGAGCAGCTGATCGTCGTCGAAGGTGGTGAGCACGAGGACCGGCGGAGCGTCGGGACGGGCGCGCAGCAACCGGGTCGCATCGATGCCGCCGACCCGCTTCATGCGCAGATCCATCAGCACCACATCGGGCCGCTGGGTGGCGACGGCGGCAGCGACCTCGTCGCCGTCGGCGCACTCGTTGATGGTGAAACCGTCGCGGCGGCGCAGGATGCGGCGCAATCCGCCGCGCACGAGTTCCTGATCGTCGACCACGAGCACTGTCACCAACTGCTCGATCGGCGAAGCGGTCGTCACGTGTCCTCCTGGGGTTTGTTCCAGAGCTTGCCCGGCAGCATGGTCGAGATGGCGGTGCACGCGCCCGATCGCAGCGGGAAGCCGACTCGCACCGTCCAGCGGTCGTCGCCGTTTCCCGCGGTGATCTTCCCACCGAGCAGTTCGGTGCGTTTGCGCATGCCGCGCAGTCCCATCCCGGTGTCGCGGCGCGGCGCGGGCCCGAGCGGAAGCGGATTCGACACGGCCAGCACCGCCGCGTCGGCGGTGACCTCGAGGCGGACCGTGGCGGCGGTGCCCGGCGCGTGTTTGGTGACGTTGGCCAGCGATTCCTGGCCGATCCGGTAGAGCGCGTGGCCGATGGCGCCGGTGACGGTGGCCAGCTCACCGGTGCGCGCGTAGTCGACGGTGAGCCCGGCGCGGCGGAAGTCGCCGACGAGTTCGTCGATATCGGCGACGCCCGGCTCGGGGGCCATCTGCGCCGGGCCCGCGTCGAGCATGCCGACGGTACGCCGGATGTCGGCCATCGCCTGGCGGCCGAGGCGTTCGGCCTCCACGAGCGCTTCCACCGCCTCGGTGGGGTCGTCGTCGGTCTGTAATGCGCGCCGGGCGGCGGTCAGGTGCAGCAGGGTGATCGAGAGCGAATGCGCGATCACATCGTGGACTTCGCGAGCGATCCTGCGCCGTTCCTCGTCGGCGGCCTTGCCGGAGCGAATGGCTTGGTTCTCCCGTTCCTGGTACAGAAACCGCCGCTGATACTGCAGCAGCACCCCGACGAACATGCCGAGCAGGATGCCGATGACGTACATCGGTAGCCCTTGTAGCCGCTGCCCCGGCTCACCCCACTGCACATGGCCGGCGAGGTCGAAGGCGACCAGTTCGAGGATCGCGAGCAGGGTGAACCCCACCGTCATCCCACGGGAGGCGACCGCGGCCACCTCACCGGCGACGATCACCAACACGAACGGCGCGAAGTCGGCGTTGACCGGCTGCAAGAGGAACAAGCCGCACGACAGCAACGCGCTCGACTTCAACAGGAAGGGGTGCGGTTTCACGCCGAAGATCGCGAACAGGGGGATCGGCAGGAACGCGGCGGCCATCGCCAGCAACGGCAGCGGGCTCGGGAAGTAGGAATGTCGCTGGATCACCGCCGCGCCGGTGACCACCAGCAGTGCGAGGTCGGCGCCGACGATCACCGCGGGCGGATAGTCGTAGGGCAACGATTCGATGCGCTCGCGGACCGTGGTGAACAGACGTGACGCCTCGGCCCTGGCCACGAACCGCTGCCGCAGGCTCGCACGGCCCGGCGCCTTCGCGGGGATGGCGTGGCTCACATCCATGATCTAAGGCTAGTCGCCACCGACCGGGCGTAACATCGTCCCGCGAACGGTACCGATCTCCTACCGCAGTAGGAGAAGAAGTCGGGTCCCCGGCACGACGATTCGACCTCTCACCGCCCGTAGCGTTCGGTTCACCCGCTCACGGAAGGTGAAGCCCATGACCTGGACCGATCTGCACCACCGCACCGAGATCGTGCACACCGTGCTCGCCAGGGCCACGATCGACCCGAACGACCCGGCGCTGTTCGCCGACATCGCCGAACTGGACACACTCTTCGGCGGCGTCGACGGACTACTGCAAGCCCTGGCCAACCGCTGGGACAACCATCTGCGCGTCAAGCTCGAACTGGCCGAGATCGACGGCCGCACCCCGATGGAGGCCTATCTCGAGCTGGCCGCCGAACAACCGGCGTTGCGTGCGCTTCTCGACGCACGCACGGCGATCGGGCAGACTACCCGCGACCGCGCACTCGTACGCTGAAATCCGAAACTCCCTGGGGGACAAGATATGCCCGACATCGAATCGCCACAGCAGCCGATGCTGGAGTTGACCCGGGTGGTCAAGCAGTACCGGGTCGGCGATCAGGAGGTACGCGCGCTCGACGAGGTGAGCATGCGCATCGAAGCAGGCCAGTTCACCTCGATCATCGGGCCTTCGGGTTCCGGTAAGAGCACCCTGCTGCACCTACTCGGCGCGCTCGACCGCCCCGACGAGGGCTCGATCCGCTTCCGCGGCGCCGAGATCGGCGATCTCGACGAGGACAAGCAGGCCGCGTTCCGGCTCGAACAGGTCGGCTTCGTCTTCCAGTTCTTCAACCTGCTGCCGACCCTGTCGGCGTGGGAGAACGTGGCCGTCCCGAAGTTGTTGGACGGCACCGGATTACGCAAGGCGAAGCCGCGCGCACTGGAACTCCTCGACCTCGTCGGCCTCGGTGATCGGGCTCAGCATCGGCCGGGGGAACTGTCCGGTGGGCAGATGCAGCGGGTGGCGGTGGCTCGGGCATTGATCATGGATCCGCCGCTGATTCTGGCCGACGAGCCGACCGGCAACCTCGACTCCAAGACCGGCGCCGCGATCCTCGCCCTGCTCGGCGACATCACGGCGCAAGGCAATTCGGTGGTGATGGTGACCCACGACATGAGTTCGATCGACTATTGCGACCGGGTGATCACGTTGCGCGACGGCCGGATCGGCGCCGACGAGCTGTCCTCCGCGCGGGTCGACGCGTGATCGGCGCAGCATGGGATCGGCTGCGGCTGTTCAACTTCGGTGAACTGATCCGCCATCCCGGCCGCACCCTCATGTCCGGGGCGGTGATGGGGGTATCGGCGGCGTTGATCGTGGCGGTGCTGAGCATTTCCGGCTCGGTCACCGGATCGGTCGACAAACTCACCAAGGGCCTGGCGGGCACCGCCGAGCTCGAGGTCACCGGCATCACCGACGCGGGATTCGAACAGTCCCTGCTCCCCCGGATCGCGGCGACGCCCGGGGTGGCGACAGCGGTGCCGATGCTGCGCGGGACGCTGGGCGCCGGGCCCGATCGGGCCCTGCTGATCGGGGCCGATCAGACGATGGGCGCGCTCGGCAGCGATCTGGCCGGGCCGATGTCGCAGTACACCACCAAGCTGCTCAGCACAGAGCGCGGCGTGCTGGTCGGCGCGGCCATGGGCCTGCGCGAGGGTGACCCGGTGCGGATCGGGGCAGGCACGGCCAAGGTGGCCGCCGTCCTGGACTCCGAGGCGACCGACCGGCTCAACAGCGGTCACGTGGTGGCCGGGCCGCTGCCGCTGATCCAGATCCTCACCGACCGGGTCGGCAAGCTCGATTCGGTCCAGATCGTCGTGCGGCCCGGCACCGACGTGGAGGCCCTGCGCACCGCGCTCACCGAAGCGGTGGACGGGCGTGCCGTGGTGGCCGAGCCGAGCCTGCGCACCGCGCAGGCCGGTGGCGCGATCCAGATCATGCGGTATTCCACGCTGATGTCCTCGGCGGCGGCACTGATCGTGTCGGCCTTCCTGATCTACAACGCGATGAGTATGGCGGTGGCGCAACGCAGGCCGACGCTGTCGCTGCTGCGCGCGATCGGCGGCAAGCGTGCGCCGATGGTGCGCGATCTGCTCGTCGAAGCGGCGCTGCTCGGGCTGATCGGTGGGGCGATCGGCGCCGGGATCGGTGCGCTGATGGGCCGGTTCGCGATCGGCAGGCTGCCCGCCGCGATCGTCCAATCGGTCGAGGCGCGCACCGAATTCCAGGTGCCGAATTACGCGATACCCGTGGCGATCGCTGCGTGCGTGGTGGCGACGGTACTGGCGGCGTCGATCGCGGCCAGGCAGGTGTACAAGGTGGCCCCGGTCGAGGCACTGGCCCCCGTCGAGGCCAGCGATGCCGCCGCCACCGGTGCGACGCTGCGCTGGGTAGGGCTGGCCACCGGGCTGCTCCTCGGCGCCGGGGCGATTGTCGTCGCGTTCCTCGATCTCGGGCGGCTCTCACTGGCCGCGATCACGATGTCGTTCACCGCGACGGTGTTTCTATGTTTCGCCGCGACGGGGCCGATCGTGCGCGGGTCCGCGGCGATCGCCCGCTGGTTCGGTGCGCCGGGCGCGCTCGGGGCGACAACGCTGGAACGCGCGCCCCGCCGCGTGTGGGCGACCGCGATGACGGTGATGATCGGGGTCGCGGCGGTGGTCGCGCTCGGTGGAGCGTCGGGCAACATGGTGAAGTCGGCGACCGATTCGTTCCAAAGTCTCGGCGACACCGACCTCTACGTGAGCCCGAGCCCCGTCGAACAGTTCCCGACCGGCCCCGTGCTGCCCGACGGTTTGGCCGACCGGGTGGCGGCTGTGCCCGGTGTCGAGCGGGTGAGCCCCGCCCAGATGGCCTTCGCGACCATCGGCAGCGGTCGGGTGATGCTGCAGGGTTATCCGCCGAGCACGGCCGACACTCGCCTCGGCGCGGTGGACCGGGCGGTGATCGATCGGATGGAGCGGCGCGAAGGCGTTGTCATCACCCGTGACGTGGCACGCTCGCTCTCACTCGCCGTCGGCGACGAGATCACCATGCCCACTCCTTCCGGCGAGCGTAAAACGTCGGTGCTGCAGGTGATTCCGTATTTCACCGCGGTCTCCGGCGTGGTGATGATGAACCTCGACCAGATGCGGGAGTGGTACCAGCGGCCCGGCGAGACGATCCTGTCGATCCACTACGCGCCCGGCGCCGACCCCGACACGGTGCACGCCGCGGTCCGCGCGATGGTGCCCCAGGAAATCCATGTCGACACCGGCGCGGACATGGTCGACGCGATCTCGTCGAGCGTCCAGCAGGGTGCGGCGATGAGCAACATGATCCTGTGGATCGTCGTGCTGGTGGCGACAGTGGCGTTGCTGAACACCCTGATGCTGTCGGTGCTGGAGCGACGTCGAGAGTTGGGGGTGCTGCGGGCCATGGGCACCAACCGCAAGTTCCTGCTGCGCTCGGTGCTGGCCGAAGCCGCAGGCATCGGATTCATCGGCGCGGCAATCGGTCTCGTCGTCGGCATCGCGGTGCAGTATCTGGCCACCGTGGCGATCGGCCACGCGATGACCATCGACATCGTCTACCGCCCGAGCCCGCTGATCGCGGTCTACGGTGCGGTCGCGCTGGTGCTGGCACTGCTGGGATCGATCCCGCCTGCCTTGCGCGCGGCCAGGATGCCGATCGTGGCCGCCCTGGCCGTCGACTGAAGTAGATCGCTGCGGCGTCGGGCGGGTCTGCCCGGCGCCCGCGGCGACCGGCGCGGTAGCTCAGAGGGGCACTTCTTCCCACCACGCGACGACCTCGTCCTGCGCGGAGGGGCGCGGGGCTCCGCCGATGCCGCTGCTGCCCCGGCGACTCACCACGACGAGGTAATTCGCGCGGACCGAGTCGTCGGGGAAGCTCAGCACCTGATGCGCGGTCTGCGTGCGGGTGCTCGCCGGATCCTGAACCACCCACCGCTGCAACGAGAACGGCACGCCGTCCTTGTCCCCCGCGTAGCGAACCGTCGAGGGCAGCGCCTCCAACACCGACCGCGCCTGGCTCGTGTTCGCGTACTCCAGCACCAGGTAGCTCACCGCACCCACCTGATTGTCGGCGCGCTCGCACTGCCACCCGGTCGTGATCGGAGTCCATTGCAGCGCAGGCTCTTTCCACGCCAGTTCACTGACACTGCGCACCCCCACACACCGTGCCCCCCGATACCCCACACCGTCGCTCATCTCCCCCTGCGGAACCAGAGTCGGAAAGACCCGTCGGCTCTCCGCGAACGAATCCGCGACCTCCGCGACCGAATTCGACGGCCCGTTCGCGCCACCCTCCGCGTCGAGATCGTCGTCGCCCCCCGGCAACACCACCACAACCAGCGCGACGACCAACGCCACCAGCACCAGTACCAGCGCCACCAACAACACCCACCCGAACCGCTGTATCCCCGACACCCGCCGAGGCACCGGCCAATACCCCCGATGCGGCACCATCCAAGGCCCTCGCTGACCGGGTCGCGCCACACCCGGCTGCGGACCCGGGCCCCCCGGCACAACCGCCCCGCCGGATTGCCCCGCCGCAACCGGCCGACCCACATCACCCTGCGGGCCCGCACCACCCGACTGCCCTGCACCGCTTGGCTGACCCGCGCCACCCAGCTGAGCGGCACTACCTGGCCGTCCTGCACCGCCCGGCTGACCCGGATTGCCCTGCGGTGCACTGCCGCTGGACTGCCCTGACGCCGCGTCCGGCGCCGCGGGCCCCGCTGAGGCCGCGTTCGACGCCCCGACGATCGACGTCACCTCGGTCAGGGCCGCCGCGTTCGCCGCGTCCAACTCGCCCGTATCGCGCATCGACACCACATCGGTTGCCGCGGTAGCTGATATCTCGTCAGCGGACGACTCCCCGCTATCCGATCGAGCCGCCATGGCGGGCCGCTTATCGAGAGACACCGGGCTGGAAGATATTCCGGAATCTTGCCCCGGGACCGGAGTCGCTTCGGCGGCCACCGGGGCAGACTGTGCGGCAACGGGACCCGCCACCGCACGCTGGACCACCGGAGGCACCTCTCCAGGCGGCACCGCGGGGCTGGGCGCGGCCGGGCGCTGGACGACCGGGGGGACGGCCCCGAACGGCCGGGAGGGCGGTTGCCAATGAGGTTGTGGCGCAGGCGGCATCGGCGGGGCTTGGTAGCCGGGCTGCGCCATGCCGGGCTGGGCGAAAGGCGCGACAGGCGCCTGCTGTGGAACCGGTGGGTAATAGCCGGGCGCAGGGTTGGCGGGTGGGCGCGGCAGGACCGGTGGCGTCGTGGAAGTCAGCGCTTGGCGGGCCGCCTTGGCGAACGACGCGCAGGAATCGAATCGTGCCGCAGGATGTTTCGCCATCGCGGCGGCGAGAACGGCGTCCATGATCGGCGGTAGACCCGCACGGCGCAGCGCGAGGGGCGGCGGCGCGGCGTAGAGGGTTCCGCGGATGATCTCGTTCGGGTCGGCGGAGTCGAAGGGCGCCGACCCGGTGAACAACCAGTACAGCGAACACGCGAGCGAGTACTGGTCGGAGCGGTGGTCGAGGTCGGCGCCGGTCATCTGTTCCGGCGACGCGTACGCCAGTGTCGCGGTGAACATTCCCTGCTGAGTGAGGTGGGTGGAGTCGGCGCGCAGGCGGGCGATGCCGAAATCGGTGAGGAAGACGCGTTCGCCCTGGCCACTGGTGGAGCGGGCCAGCAGGATGTTGGCGGGCTTCACATCGCGGTGCAGCACTCCCCTGCCGTGCGCGTAATCCAGCGCGTCGGCGACCCCCTCGATGATCTGCACGGCCCGTTCGGGCGGCAACGCCATCGGGTCGACGGTCGCGGCGTCGATCCCGTCGACGTACTGCATGCTGATCCAGAGTTGTTCGCCCTCGGTCCCCCGGTCGTAGACCGTGACGATGCCGGGATGGTCGAGCTGGGCGGCGAGGTCGGCCTCCCGTTCGAACCGCGCGCGAACTCGTTCGTCGGCGAACAGATCCCGGTTGAGCAGCTTGAGCGCGGTCAGCCGATCCAGGCGCGGATGCCGGGCCAGATACACCGTGCCCATGCCGCCCTGGCCCAACATCGCCTCGATGGTGAACCCGGCGAACACCTCACCGATGTCGTGCATGTGACCCCCTTCCGACCGTGTGACCACGCTCATTCGAATTCTCGCCAAAAATCGGTGAAACTTGCTAACAGTCGTCCGGTAGCGTCCGGACGCGCTCGACGAGAAGTTTGCACCGCCGAAGCACACGCGCACTGGGTGGTGGGGAGGATTCGGTGGTGAAGTCGACCGGAAAGGCGGCTGCCTGTCGCAGGCTGCTGCTCTGTGGGGCGCTGGCAACGGCCGCGCTGGCCACCTCGTGTGCCACGCCCGGCACCCCGACGGCAGTGAGCGCGCCCACGGTCACCGTCAACAGCGAAGACGCCTGGCATCCGGGACTGTCCATCGTGCTGCCCGATTCGCTGGCCGCGGAGTTCACTCAGCTGCAATCGAATCTCCCCGGACAGGTGGGCATGGCCTTGATGCCGGTCGGTGGCGGCCGGATGACGATCTACGGCGACTGGACCACCGGCATCGCCTGGTCCACCATCAAGATCCCGCTCGCGGTCGCCGCGTTGCGCCACGATCAGGACCAGTCGATCTTCGAGATGGCGCAGGCCGCGATCACGGTGTCGGACAACGACGCGGCCGAAGGTCTGTGGGAATCCCTGGGTGACGCACCGGAGGCCGCCGACGCCGTGCAGCAGATCCTCGACGAGGCGGGCGACGCGGCCACCGGGAAGACGGGCACCCGCACCGAACTCGACGGCACCTCCTTCGGTGGCACCGAGTGGTCGCTGGCCAACCAGGTGCGGTTCGCGTCGCGGCTGCCGTGCCTGCCGCACGCCGAGGTCGTCACCACGATGATGGGCGAGATCACCGAAGAACAGGGCTGGGGTCTCGGTCTGCTCGACGACACCGAGTTCAAAGGCGGCTGGGGCCCCGACGACATCACCGGAATCTACACCGTGCGCCAGTTCGGACTGGTGCCCGTCGGCAGCGGTCAGCTCGCGGTAGCCCTTGCCGCGCAAGCTGATTCGGGATCGTTCGACGACACCACCGCGCTGCTCGACCGGCTGGCGCTGCTGCTGGCCCGGCACCTGCCGGAACTGCGCGGCGGGGTCTGCCCGCGCTGAGCGCGCCGGCTCAGCCGGGAACGACCAGGCCGGATTCATAGGCCAGGACCACGGCCTGGGCGCGGTCGCGCAGCCCGAGCTTCGAGAACACCTTGGAGACATGGGTTTTCACGGTCTGCTCGGCCACGAACAGCGCCGCGGCGATCTCGGTGTTCGACAACCCCTTGGCCACCAGTTCGAGCACCTCGCGTTCGCGCGGGGTCAGCGTGCCGAGCGCGGGCGCCGGGGCGGCGCGTACCGAATTGCGCCTGCGGGTGACGTCGGCGATGAGCCTGCGGGTGATGGTGGGCGCGAGCAGCGCCTCACCGTCGGCGACCACCCGTACCGCGCGCACCAATTCCTCGGCGGGCGCGTCCTTGAGCAGGAATCCGCTCGCGCCGATGCTCAGCGCCTCGTAGACGTAGTCGTCGATGTCGAAGGTGGTGAGCATGAGCACCCGCACCGGCGGATCGAAATTCGCGGTCAGGATCGCACGGGCGGCGTCGAGACCGTTCATCTGCGGCATCCGCACATCCATCAGCACCACATCGGGACGCAGCCGCTTGGCCTCGGCCACCGCCACTTTGCCGTCGGGTGCGTCGCCGACGACGCTGATATCGGTCTGCGCGCCCAGCAGGGCGCCGAAACCCTGGCGAACCATCGCCTGGTCGTCGGCGATCAACACGGTAATAGCCACCCAACCACCTTAGAGGGCGCAGACACGAAGCGTTCCTCGGTCTTTCGCGCACGTTCGGAGCGAAGGCGGAGGTACGCCCTAGTGGGTGGGCAGTTTCACGGAGACCTCGAATCCGCCGGTGAGGGTGGGCGCCGCGTGGAGTTCACCGCCGACCGCGACAACGCGGGTGCGCATACCGTCGATGCCGTGACCACCGCCCGCGCCGGGCTGCGGCACCGTGGCGGTGGCGGCGTTGTGCACGGTCACGCTCACCACGCCGGGCTCGACCGCCACCGCGACCTGCACCGCAGCGCCCGGTGCGTGCCGCGCGCAGTTGGCCATCGACTCCTGCACCACGCGATAGACGACCAGCCCGGTCGTCTCCGGCACAGAATCCAGGTCCCCGGTCACCGTCCAGTCGACCGGCAGACCCGCGCGCAGCGCCGACGCGCACAGGGCGAGCACGTCGGAGGCACGCGGCTGCGGCGCGTGTTCGGGCAACTGGCCATCGCTGCGCAACACCCCGAGCAGGCCACGGATCTCGTTGAGCGCGGTGCGGGCGGTCGCGCCGATGGATTCGAATTCGGCCCGCGAGGCCTGGTCGAGGTCGGTGATCCGGTACGGCGCTGTCTGCGCCTGCACCACCACCATGGACATGTGGTGGGCGACCACATCGTGCAGGTCGCGGGCGATGCGCGCCTTCTCCTCTAGAATCGCCCGACGCGCGCGCTCGAGCTCGGTGACCTCTTCCTGCCGCTCCAGCTTGCGCCGCGAGGCCAGCAGGATCCGCACGAGATAGCCGAACAGCGCCAGCGCGCCGAACCCCATCGCCCAGCCCCAGAGCGGACCGCTCTGCGACCCGGGCATGGTCGTGGCGAACAGCATCGAGGTGGCGGCCCAGGCGACGACCACGATCGGCACCGAGGCCCGCAACGCCACCGCGAACAGCAGCACGAACAGCACGATGATGTGCACGACTTGGAAGGGCAGGTCGTTGTCCGCGCTCGGCTGCATGCCGATCGAGAACAGCAGCGCGGCCCCCGCGGAGATCGCCCAGCCCATCGCCGGGTTGACCCGCACGAACAGGATAGGGAAGGCCGCCAGCGCCGACAGCAGTGGCGCCGTGACCGGCGAGACCTCGTGGGTCACGAACAGCGTCGGCCACGCGATGCTGTACAAAATCAGCGCGACCAGCACCGTTGCGAAGTCGAACCAGGTGCGCGCGGGTATTCCTCGCGCAGCGGAGCGTGGTGGTGCGGACATGACAGTCAGCCTACGAACCGTCCGGTCACCGGACCTCATACCCACGAACCGAATACGACCCCCTACCCTGGTGTGACCCCGGCGCCGGGCATGCCACCCGCGCGCCCCGATAAACCGGTCCGCAGCGGGATACCCGCGGCGAGACCCGCTCCTTACTGTCGGAGGCCATGAACACCCCGCTTCGCCCGGTACCCGCCGCCGCTCGGGCCCGTACCGCAGATTCCGCCGCCTCCGCGCCGTCCCCCGCTCCCTCGCAGCACCGCCGTCGTAGCGGTGTCGCGCTGTGCACGGCCGGGCTGGCCATGGCCGCCGCCGTGGTCATGTCGGCGCCGGGCGCCATGGGCACCACCCCGGGCGGCACCGAGAACGTCGCGGCCGCCGCCGCGGTACGCGCGCTCATCGACGACAGCCCGGACGCCACCTCACTCATCCCCCGCGATTTCGGCTACAAGTTCGGCTACGACCCCGCGCCGCTGGACGGTCTGCTGGTGAACCCGAACGGCGGCTGTTCCTCGCCGGTGACGCTGCCCGCCGAGTTCGAGTCGGCGTGCAAGGCTCACGACCTGGGCTACGACGTGCTGCGCTACGCCGAGCGGGTCGACCAACCCCTCGGCGGATGGGCGCGCCGCTCGGTGGACGCGGCGCTGAACCGGCGCATCCACGCCTCCTGCCAGCAGCGCGACGACGAGTTCTCCCGGGCCCGCTGCGGCGTGATGGCCGATATCGCGTTCACCGCCGTGGACGTGAACTCACGACGCCAGGAGTACGGCGCACCGGTGGTGGAGAACGTCTTCGCCCAGACCGACCCGGCCGACCGGCCCAATCTCTGGCCGCTCGCCCGCACGGTCCTCGGTTTGTTCGCGGTGACGGCGGCCTCGGCCGTGATCATCGACGCGATGCGCAAACTACGCCGCCGGTTCGCATGACAGGCGCAGACGCGGAGCGTTCCTCAGCTGCGCATGGCCGCAGCGAAGGCGGAGGTACGCATGATGCAGTTGCCGAAAACTAGAACATGTCCTAGTTTTCACGCATGTCTCTAGTCATCGACGAAACGATCGAGATCGACGCCCCCGCCGCGAAGGTGTGGGAGGTGCTCACGGATTTCGAGCGCTACGGCGAGTGGAACACCTTCTGCTACGAGGCGTCGAGCACGCTGGAACCGGGCTCGACCATCGACATGCAGGTCAAGCTCGGCAACAACCGCCGTCCACAGCGGGAATGGATTCGCACCCATACCCCGGGCGTCGAGTTCAGCTACACGATGAAGCCCGTGCCGCTGGGCGCGCTGCACAGCCTGCGCTCGCACACCGTCGTGCCGCTCGGCCCCGACCGGTGCCGCTACGAGTCCCGATTCACCCTCGCGGGCTGGTTGAGCCCCGTCGTGACGTTGGCGCTCGGCAAGGATCTGCGGGCCGGTTTCACCGCGATGACGGCGGGCGTAGGCAGGCGCGCGGTGGCGTAGGCGCCCACTACCGACAGGCAACCGACAAACAAGCGGGGCGCGCCGGATTCCTTCGAATCGGCGCGCCCCGCTTGTGCGACTTCTCTCAGACAGCGCTCGGGATCGGCAGCGCGCCGCGCGCCACCTCGTAGGCCGCGCCCACCCGGTACAGGCGGTCATCGGCCAGCGCGGGCGCCATGATCTGCAGACCCACCGGCAGGTTGTCGTCGGCCGACAGACCCGACGGCACCGACATGCCGGGGTGGCCCGCCAGGTTGGTCGGCAGGGTGCACAGGTCCGACAGGTACATGGCCAGCGGGTCGTCGACCTTCTCGCCCAGCTTCCACGGAGTGAACGGGCTGGTCGGCGAGACGAGCACGTCGACCTGCTCGTAGGCGGCGTCGAAGTCGCGCGCGATCATCGTGCGGACCTTGAGGGCCTGGCCGTAGTAGGCGTCGTAGTAGCCCGCCGACAGCGCGTAGGTGCCGATCATGATGCGGCGCTTGACCTCCGGGCCGAAACCGGCCTCACGGGTCAGCGACATCACCTGGTCGGCGCTGTGGCTGCCGTCGTCACCGACGCGCAGGCCGTAGCGCATGGCATCGAAGCGCGCCAGGTTCGACGACACCTCCGAGGGCATCACCAGGTAGTACGAGGACAGCGCGTACTCGAAGCTCGGGCACGACACCTCGATCACCTCGGCGCCCAGTTCCTTCAGCACCGCGACCGCGGCGTCGAAGGAGGCGAGCACGCCGGATTGATAACTGTCGGAGTGCAATTCGCGCACCACACCGACGCGCACGCCGGTCAGGTCACCATTGGCGCCCTGTTTGGCGGCCTCGACGACGGGCGCCACCGCGACGTTGCGCGAGGTGGAGTCACGCGGGTCGTACCCGGCGATCACCTCGTGCAGCAGCGCGGTGTCGAGCACGGTGCGACCACACGGGCCACCCTGATCCAGCGACGACGCGCAGGCGACGAGGCCGTACCGGGAGACGGTGCCGTAGGTGGGCTTCACGCCGACCGTCGCGGTGACCGCGGCGGGCTGACGAATCGAGCCACCGGTATCGGTTCCGATGGCCAACGGCGCCTGGAACGAGGCCAGTGCCGCCGCCGAACCGCCGCCGGAACCGCCGGGGATGCGGGTGGTGTCCCAGGGGTTGCGGGTGGGGCCGTAGGCGGAGTTCTCGGTGGAGGAGCCCATCGCGAACTCGTCCATATTGGTCTTGCCGAGAATCGGGATGCCCGCGGCGCGCAACCGGGAGGTGACCGTCGCGTCGTACGGCGACATCCAGCCCTCGAGGATCTTCGAGGCGCAGGTGGTCGGCATGTCGGTGGTGGTGAAAACGTCCTTGAGCGCCAACGGAACTCCCGCCAGCGACGAGGCAGGGCTATCGCCCGCGGCGAGCGCGGCGTCGACCACGGCGGCCGCGGCCAGTGCCTCCTCACCGGCGACGTGCAGGAAGGCGTTGAGCTCACCGTCGACCTTGCCGATGCGATCCAGATGCGCCTGGGTGACCTCGGTGGAGGACACCTCGCCGCCGTGGATCTTGCTGGCCAGCTCCGCAGCCGACAGCTGGGTCAACTCCGTCATTCGCCCTCTCCCAGGATCTGCGGGACCAGGAAACGCTGTTCTTCCACCGCGGGCGCCTGGTCCAGCGCCTGCTCGGGAGTGAGGCCGGTGACGACCACATCGGGCCTGGTCACATTGGTCGTCGGGTTCGGCGACGCGGTGGCGGGGACATCGGCGGCGACCTCGGTGATGGTCTGCACGTGGCTGAGGATCGAATCCAGCTGACCGGCGAACTGGTCGAGTTCGGCGTCGGTCAACGCCAGCCGGGACAGCCGGGCGAGGTGAGCGACCTCGTCGCGGGAGATTGCGGGCACCGCGGGACCCCTTTCGGCTTCGGTGGGCAGTATTCGTACAGCCTAATTGGCGGGTCCTCGAGGTTTTTACGCGCCCGTCCCCGCACGTCGGACGCACCCGCTCACACGAAAGTTCGCGCATGTCGCGCCGATGGGGTCATACTTCGGGTCGAGAACCCGCGTTCAGGGGTGTAAGTATTGCTTCACCGGGTATTCGTCTCGAACAACCCCGGCCGTTATGGAAAGGAACGCACGTGTCATACCTGCTCCGCGTGCAACTTCCGGATCGACCGGGAAGCCTCGGCTCCCTCGCACTCGCCCTCGGCGGGGTCGGCGCGGACATCCTCTCGCTCGATGTCGTGGAACGCGGCGCCGGCTTCGCGATCGACGATCTCGTCGTCGAAGTCCCCACCGGCGCACTGCCCGACACCCTCATCACCGCCGCGGAATCGGTGCGCGATGTGAGCGTCGACTCCATTCGCCCGTACTCCGGCGTCCTCGACACCCACCGCGAACTCGAACTGATCGACCAGGTCGCCAGCGCCCGTGACGACCGCCTCCAGGTTCTCGTCGACGGCTGCCCCCGCGTTCTGCGCGTCGGTTGGTCCACGATCATCGGCTTGGGCCCCGCGGGCGCCTACCGCATCGTCGGCAGCCCGAGTGCCCCTGAGACACAAGCGGGTTCGGCCCCGTGGATGCCCATCGAGAAGCCGATGTGGCTCGACGGCGAGGCCGACTGGGTGCCGGAGATCTGGCGCGACATGGACACCAAACTCGCCGCCGCTCCGCTGGGCAACACCGGCAGATCGCTGTTGCTCGGCCGCCCCGGCGGACCCGACTTCCGGCCGTCGGAAGTGGCGCGGCTCGGCTACCTCGCCGGCATCGTCGCCACCGTGCTGAACTGATCGCTCAGCTCAGCGCGAGCCGCATCACGAACAGCTGCAGTCCGTCGTGGGTGGCCCAATCGCGTTCGGGGACACCGACAAAGCCGAGCCGCTCGTAGATTCGGTGGGCGTCGACCATCGAGAACATGGTGGTGAGCGCGACCGCTTCGAAGCCGCTCGATTTCGCCTCGTCGATGACGGCACGAACCAGCGCGGTGCCGACACCGAGCCCGCGCGCCTGCTTCGACACCGCGAGCATGCGGAACTCGAGTTCACCGGGCTGGGCGATCTCCGCGTACCGCGTGCCGGGCTTCGCGACAGTGAGCGAGCCGACGACCAATCCCTCGTGCACGGCGACGAGTATCTCGGACTCGGTCGCCCGGCGCGCGACGTCGGCGAGTTCGCGCACGTAGTCGTCGCGCTCGGTGACGTAGCCGTCACCCACGTACACATCGACGGTCAGCGCGGCGACCGCGTCGTACTCGTCGGAGTGAGCGGGGCGGATCAGGAGTCCGGTGGTCTGGTCGTCGGTACCGTGCATCCCGAAATGATCCCACCTGGACGTTTGTGAGCTCCAACTCACCCACACCGGGCGCGGCCGGTGAGGTCGCTCAGGAGCCGAGGTAAGGGCGAAGACCGGGGTGCTCAGCGTGCCAGTCGTCGGGGTTGTGGGGCGGGTAGGCGATGGCGAGGTGGTCGCCGGGAGCGGGCCAGTGGGCGGCGTCCCAGGCGAAGCGGCGGTAGACGACCTTGCCGGTGATCGACGGCCCGGTGACGGTGCCGGTGATCGTCACGTAGTGCTCGCCGGTCATCGCGGGCAGCGGGCTGACACCGGTCACATACAGCGACCCGTGTTCCAGGTTCGACCTCCCCCGGCCGGTCCGTCCGGCGACGACGGCGCCGATCGTCACCACCAGCATCGTCACCAGCGCTGCCGCCATCACCACTTCGAGCATGCGCCCATGCTAGGCCCCCCTCCTACAGGGGTGTGAGCTCGCTGACCCCCTGCTCGCGACGCACCTGCCACACGGCGGTACGGGTGCGCTGGGAGCGTCCGTTGCCGCGGTCGATCAGCGCGCGATCGGCGGTGGTGTAGATCAGTTGTGCGCCACGGGCATTGGTCTCCGGGTTCTGGAACAACTGGACGAGCCGGTCGGTCTCCTCGACCGGCAGGCCCGCGCCCAGATCATCGACCGCGAGCACCTGGCCGGCGTCGAGGGCTTCCAGCATCGCGGGCAGCACGCGCAGCAGCGAACGAGTGGCGGTGGATTCGTCGGCCAGCTCGAACCCGACGTCGATGCCCTCGTGCACCAGACTCAGCCCCGCGCCGCGACGGTCGACCATCCGTCGATACAGCGCGTCCCGAGCCGCCCGAAGGGTGCTCAGTTCGCGGTCGACCAGAATCTGCTCGGGGTGGTCGAGATGACCTGCCAGCGCACCGATTTCGGCATCCAGATCCCGCAGGTAGTCCGCGTACATCGGATCGTGTTCGGCGACGAGCAGATCCTCGATCCCCAGATCGGCCGTGCGCAGCAGCATCAACAGACGCGCCGCGTTGTCGGGCGAACGGGAGATGTGGCTGCCGAGGTCGTGCGCGAGCGCGTCGGTGTCGACATCACCCTGCTGCACAGCCAGATTCGCCGCGAACCACCGATACGCGGGCACCAGCGCCTCGGCGTACAGCTGCCCCGCCAGACTCAACAGCAGGGCGTTCGGCCGCAGCAACGGCACCAGCGCCGCCACACCGTAACGAGCCGCCTCGAACATCGGCCCGATCTTCACCTCGTCACCGATGCGTTCGAACACGATCCGCTTGCGCGACCGAGGATGGGTATACAACCACTCCGCGACCACATCGGCGTTGTCGAGCCGGAACCCATAGGTATAAGGCACACCTTCGGCAACGAACCCCGCGACGAATTCCGTTGGGCTATCGGCGAACCCGAGATGCGGTCGGCGCACCGGGCCCGCGTACGGGTCCCACCCGCTCACCGAGTTCAGCACCGCATCCCGCATCTGCCCGAGCGCGTCGATCAAGCTCGTCTTCCCCGCGGCCGCCACCCCGTGCACCGCAGTCACCGGCACCGCCAACGGGCCACCCGCGCCTTTGGTCAGCCGCAATTGCTGAGCTCGAGCCATAGATCCGTGGTTCGTCACCTGAAAACTGCGCAGCAAGGGTCCGCCTCTCCGAGATTCCTGGAAAGACTAGGCGACGCGGGGTCTCGCCGACGCGGCCGAGTCAGCATGTCTGCGCACTACTTGCCGCGCCATGAGGTCGCCCGGTCCCGTAGGCTGACCAAAATTCGCGGAGAGGCAGGGCAGTGTGATGGCCGTTCGAGTTGTGGTTCGCGGGGTTGTCGTTGCGGCAGTGACGGCGGGAGCGCTGGTTCCGGCCGCGCTACTCAGCGCACCGAGTGCGATGGCCGATCCGTGCCCGACCGGAACCGCACGGGTGTTCCTGGGTAACTCGACCAACTCCTGTCAAGGTGCGGGAACGGTGTCCTACACCGAGGCGCCGGTGTCGAAGGTGTGCTCGATGACCAGCACCGATGTGACTGTCGAGATCCAGACCAACATCAAGAAGCGGCCCCTGCGCACCCAGGAGCTCAGCAACGGGCAGTGCGCGTCGTTCGATATGAAGACCCAGATCGGCAACACCGTCACGGTGACGCCGAACTGAGCGTTCGCGGCGGCGCGACCGGCTAGTCCTTGATGCCCGAATCCTCGACCGGGTCGATCCTGACCGCGTCGGGACCGCCGTCGAGCAGCAGTCGGAAGCCGTCTTCGTCCAGGATCCGGACGCCGAGTTCCTCCGCCTTGGCGGCTTTCGAACCGGGCGCCTCGCCGATCACGACGTACGCGGTCTTCTTCGAGACCGAGCCGGCCGCCTTGCCACCGCGGACGAGGATCGCTTCCTTCGCGCCGTCGCGGGTGAAGGTCTGTAGGGAACCGGTGACGACGATCGACAGGCCGTCGAGGTTGCGTTCGATGGATTGATCGCGCTCGTCCTCCATCCGCACCCCGGCCGCTCGCCACTTGTCGACGATCGCGCGATGCCAGTCGACGGTGAACCATTCCAGCACCGCCGCGGCGATGGTGGGGCCGACGCCGTCGGTGGCTGACAGTTCTTCTGCTGTCGCGGATTCGATGCGCTCGAGGCTGGCGAACTCGGCGGCCAACGCGCGGGCCGCGGTCGGACCGACATGGCGAATGGACAGTGCGACGAGCACCCGCCACAGCGGAGTGTCCTTGGCGGCGTGCAGGTTGTCGAGCAGGCGGGCACCGTTGGCCGAGAGGGCGCCGTCCTGTTTGGTGAACAGCGGCACGCCGAGCAGATCCTGCGCGTCGAGGGCGAACAGGTCGCCTTCGTCGGTGATCGCGCCCGAGGTGAGCAGGGCGTTGGCGGCTTCGTAGCCGAGGGCCTCGATGTCGAAGGCGCCGCGACCGGCCAGGTGGAAGACGCGTTCACGCAGCTGGGCGGGGCAGTGCCGCTGGTTGGGGCAGCGAATGTCGGCGTCGCCCTCCTTCGCCGGGGCGAGTTCGGTGGCGCACTCGGGGCAGTGCGTCGGCATGACGAATTCGCGTTCGGCGCCGGTTCGCACGTCGACGACGGGCCCGAGGACCTCGGGAATCACATCACCGGCCTTGCGGATGGTGACAGTGTCGCCGATCAGCACGCCTTTGCGCTTCACCTCGGAGGCGTTGTGCAAGGTGGCCATCGACACGGTCGAACCGGCGATCGAGACCGGCGCCATCACCGCGAACGGGGTGACCCGACCGGTGCGGCCGACGTTCACCGCGATATCGAGCAGGGTGGTGGTGGCCTCTTCCGGCGGGTACTTGTAGGCGATGGCCCAGCGTGGGGCGCGTGAGGTGGAGCCGAGGCGGCGTTGCAGGGCCGTCTCGTCGACCTTGATCACCTGACCGTCGATCTCGTGCTCGATGTCGTGGCGGTGTTCGCCCCAGTAGGCGACCCGCTCGACCACCGCGTCGATGCCCTCGACCAGTCGGGTGTGCGCCGAGACCGGCAGGCCCCACGCGGCGAGCGCCTGGTACGCCTCGTGCTGAGAAGACGGGCGGTAACCCTCGATGCGGCCGAAGCCGTGGCAGATCATCCGCAGCCTGCGCTGGGCGGTGATCGCGGGGTTCTTCTGACGCAGCGAACCGGCGGCGGTATTGCGCGGATTCGCGTACGGCGGTTTGCCTTCGGCGACGATCTGGGCGTTCAACGTCGCGAAATCCTCGAGCCGGAAGTACACCTCGCCGCGTACTTCGAGCAGCTCCGGGATCGGGAATTCCCCGGTCGGTGTGAGCTCGTCGGGGATGTCTTCGATGGTGCGCGCGTTGAGGGTGACGTCCTCCCCCGTGCGCCCGTCGCCGCGCGTCGCGCCGCGCACCAACTTGCCGTTCTCGTACACGAGGTTCAACGCGACGCCATCGATCTTGACTTCGCACAGATAGTGCAACGCTGAACCGGTTTCGGCTTCCACCCTGCTCGCCCAGGCGCGCAGCTCGTCGTAGTCGAACACATTGTCCAGCGACAGCATCCGCTCGAGATGATCGACCGCAGTGAACTCGGTCGCGAAGCCGCCGCCGACCAGCTGGGTGGGCGAATCGGGAGTCCGCAGATCCGGCTGGGCGTCCTCGAGAGCCTGCAACTCGCGCAATAGGGCGTCGAACTCACCGTCGGTGATGATCGGCGCGTCCCGCACGTAGTAGCGGAACTGATGCCCCCGCACCTCGTCGGCCAACTGCTGCCACCGCACCCGCTGCTCGGGCGTAGCCGCTTCGGCACTCGCGGAAACCACGCTGTCGCTGTCACTCACCCACTAGAGGTTAGTCGAGCCCACCGACACATCCGCCGAACGTTCCCGCACGTCGCAGCGAGTTTTCGTGCAGTGCGACCGGGACCGCGTCACCGACGATTCCGACCCGCCCGCGACTGTTCCGGGCGCTCGACGGTGAGCGACTCCGGGTCTTCGGCGAACGCGCGGGCAACGTCGGCGGCCAGGGCGAGGGCCTTGCGAGACCAGGCGAGCGGGGCCCCCGCCAGGCCACAGGTGGGGGTGACGAGAACCTGGGTGAGAGCCGAACGCGGGAAACCGAGGTCGTCCACGAGTCGGACCGCGGGTTCGGCGACAGCGCGCCAGGTGAGCGGGCTCGTGGGCGGTTCGGTGGGGACGAGGCCGAGAGCCAGCTTCTTGCCCGAGTCCACGGCCTCGCCGATGTCGTCGAAATCGGCGGTGGTGATGGTGGCCGCGTCGAAGGACAGGGCGGTGGCCGCGGTGCGGCGCAGGGTGGCCAAGGCGGGGCGGGAGGCGCAGGTGTGCAGGATGACCGGGCCAGGCAGGGCGTTGATCACGACGTCGAGGAAGTGGATCGCCTCGGGGCCGGGCAGCGCGCGGACCGTATTGAGGACGCTCGGGCCGGTCAGCGATCCATCGAGCACCGTCGTCAGCTGCGGTTCATCCAGCTGCACAACCACTTTCGCTCCGAGTCGTTTACCGATCTCGGCAGCGTGCAGGGCCAAGCCCTCGGCCAGCGAGTCCACGAGGTCGCGCAGCGCACCGCGATCGGTGAGGATGCGATGACCGCCGGGCAGTTCGACTTCGGCGGCGAGGGTGAGCGGTCCGACCGACTGGATCTTGATCGCTCGACCGGAGCCGACGAGACCCGCTGCCTCCCAGGCTTCCTCGATCGCATCGAGATCCACCCGCACGAAGTCACGAGCCTTGCGAGAGATCGAACCCGGTCGGTCGGCGAGCCGGTAGCCGCGGGTGGTCGCGTCGAAACGCAGGTCGACCAGGAGCGCGGAGGCGCGTCCGATCATGTCGGCGCCGATCCCGCGTTCGGGGAGCTCGACGAGGTGGGGCAGTTCCGGCAGTTCACCGATGATGGTGGTCGCCGCTTCGAGTGGATCGGTGCCCGGCCAGGAACCGATGCCGGTGGCGAACGCCCCGGCGAGCAGGTCGACCGGCTCCGCTGCGGCCGGGTCGTCGGACTGCTCGCTGCCACGCCACAACGTCACGCGCTCAACACCTTTCGTGTCGTATGGGTCGGTGGTCATCCTGCCGTGTGCCCCGCAGTTCGGCGCACCCGCCACGACGCGATCAGGCCGAGGCCGCCGACGAATCGGACGCGATGCCCACGGTGCGGTCGGTGCCGTTGATGGTGCCGCTGCCGATCACGGTGTCGCCGCCATCGTCATCGGGCAGGTACAGCACGATGGCCTGGCCCTTCGCGACGCCGGTGAGCGGCTCGCCCAGCCTGGCGACGAAGCCGTCACCCTCGGGCTCGACGACGGCGGGCGCGGTCCCACCGTGCGCGCGAACCTGCACGACGCATTCGACCGACGCGGTGGGGCGAACGCCGGAGGTCCAGATCGCGCGGTCGGCGGTGATGACGTCGACCTGCAGATCCTCGACCGAACCGACCTCGACGGTGCCCGAATCGGGGTCGATCCCGGTGACGTAGCGGGGCTTGCCGTCGGCGGCGGTGTGGCTCAGGCCGAGGCCCTTGCGCTGGCCGACGGTGAATCCGTGCACACCCTCGTGCTTGCCGAGCACCGTGCCGTCGGAATCGACCAGGGCGCCGGGGCGGATGCCGATCTTGGCGCCGAGGAACGCGCGGGTATCGCCGGAGGGGATGAAGCAGATGTCGTGGCTGTCGGGCTTGTCGGCCACTGCCAGCCCGCGCTCGGCGGCTTCCTCGCGGATCCGCGGCTTCGGGGTGTCACCGACCGGGAACATCGCCCGCGCGAGCTGCTCGGCGGTGAGCACCGCCAGCACGTAGGACTGATCCTTGTCGGCGTCGACGGCACGACGCAGCACGCCCTCGTCGAGCCGGGCGTAGTGCCCGGTGACCACGGCATCGAAGCCGAGGGCCTGAGCGCGGTCGGCCAGCGCGGAGAACTTGATCTTCTCGTTGCAGCGCAGGCACGGGTTCGGGGTCTCCCCCGCGGCGTAGGCGGCGACGAAATCGTCGATCACGTCTTCCTTGAAGCGATCGGCGAAATCCCAGACGTAGAACGGGATTCCGAGCACGTCGGCGGCGCGTCGCGCGTCACCGGCGTCCTCCTTGGAACAACAACCGCGCGACCCGGTACGCAGCGTGCCCGGGTTCGCCGACAGCGCCAGATGCACCCCGACCACCTCGTGGCCCGCGTCCACGGCCCGCGCCGCGGCCACCGCCGAATCGACACCACCACTCATCGCGGCGAGAACTCTCATCTGACACCTCCTCTAGCGCCGGCCAAGCCCGCGGCCCTGGCTCGATCGATGACCTGCGGCAGCACGGTCAACAGTGTTTCGACATCGGCCTCGGTCGACGTGTGACCGAGGGTGAAGCGCAGCGAACTGCGCGCCTGCCACGGTTGCACACCCATCGCGATCAGCACGTGACTGGGCGAGGCGACCCCCGCGTTGCAGGCCGAACCGGTCGAGCACTCGATACCGGCGGCGTCGAGCAGCATCAGCAGCGAGTCACCCTCGCAACCGGGGAACGTGAAGTGGGCGTTACCGGGCAGTCGTTCGGCCGGACCGTTGAGCACGGCGTCGGCCACAGCCACCTGGACACCGGTGATCAGCTTGTCGCGCAGCGCCCGCAACTTTTCGGTGCGCGCGGGCAGCTCACCGACGGCATCGCGCAGCGCGGCGGCCATCCCGATCGCCGCGGCCACATCGGAGGTGCCCGAGCGCAGGTCGCGTTCGTGTCCGCCGCCATGGACCAGCGGCACACACGGCACACTGCGGCCCAGCAGCAGCACACCGATTCCGTGCGGGCCACCGACCTTGTGCCCGGCCACGCTGAGCGCGGCCAGCCCGCTTGCGGCGAAGTCGACCGGGACCTGGGTCACCGCCTGAATGGCGTCGCTGTGCATCGGGATATCGAATTCCTGTGCGACAGCAGCCAATTCGGTGATCGGCTCGATGGTGCCGACCTCGTTGTTGGCCCACATCACGCTGACCAGCGCCACCTCGTCGGCATGCGCGGCGAGCACCTCGCGCAGCACCTGCGGCGAGACGACACCCTCGGCGTCGACCGGCAGCCAGCTCACCTGCGCGCCCTCGTGCTTCTCCAGCCACTCGACGGCATCGAGCACCGCGTGATGCTCGACCGAGCTGGTGACGATCCTGGTGCGCCGCGGATCAGCCGCGCGACGCCCCCAGAAGATCCCCTTGACGGCAAGGTTGTCGCTCTCGGTGCCCCCGGAAGTGAAGATCACTTCGGACGGTCGAGCACCCAGATCAGCAGCGATGGACTCGCGCGCCTCTTCCAACGACCGCCGAGCCGCCCGCCCCGACCCGTGCAGCGACGACGCGTTGCCGACCGCCCCGAGGGCAGCCGTCATCGCCTCGACGGCGGCGGGCAACATCGGAGTGGTCGCCGCGTGATCGAGGTAGACCGTCTTGGGCGCACCGTTGACCGGACCCGAATAAGCCGACTTCATGACCGACAAAGCCTATACCACCGCTGACCTGGTCATCTTCGGGGTCCACCCCTGCTTTCTACGATTTTTCTACGATTTACCCACGATCCTCAACCCGAGCGCCGCTGCCGAATATTCCCCGACGCGTCCCACAACGGGTCTATAACCACCCCAGAGCAGGCATGGAGCGCACACGTCAGAACCGCTACTCCCCTAGGCGCGACTCATCCGAAACATCGCATCCGGGGCCATCCGCTTCCTCGAACGCGCGACAACAAGACTGGCCCTTGTTGCTACACGGTCCCCGCACGATCCTTCGGCTGCCGCGTTCCACCGCACCGAACGCTCGCAGTCGAGGACCCCCGGGCTGCCATGACCGCTGCGGCTGCGGCTCGGACGCGACCGCGGCATCTCCCATCAGGATTGACCGAGGGGCATCGGTGTCATCGAGGTCGACCGTTGGTGGCGTTGTCGGCTCCGACACCGGCAGCGCGTCGGAGCCCTCCCGGAAGAACGAGTCACCGATGATGCGATCGCCGATCGCGCGTTCGGCGATCGCGGATACTTGGTCTTCTCGGTCACGGCAGGCCCCTCCCTGTGCCATTTCCCTTGTCCCGCGCCAGGTTCCGGGTGCGCAGGCCATCATGGTGAATCCAGGGACCGCAGGCCGGAATGATCGTGTTCTGCGCCCCTCAGACGCAGAACGCCCGTGCCTGGCTGAGCTGTCGCGGCGGGTGGTGACTTCACCCACCACCCGCTTGCCAAGAGATTGCCGGTGTGACAGCTTGGCAATGAGCCCGAACAGGGGTCCCGGACGAGGGTAGCCGTACCCGGAACGCGACAAGACGGCCACAGGAGGCTCGTCATGTCATGGATTCTGCTCGTCATCTCCGGTGTGCTGGAAGCAGTGTGGGCCACCGCGCTGGGTCGGACCGAAGGGTTCACCCGAATCGTCCCGACTGTGGTGTTCGGTGTTGCTCTGGTAGCCAGCATGGCCGGGCTGGCGCTGGCTATGCGCGATCTCCCCCTCGGCACCGCGTACGCGGTCTGGGTGGGGATCGGCGCGGTCCTGACCGTCACCTATGCCATGGTCACCGGCGCCGAGGCGTTCTCGGTAGTGAAGGCCGTGTTCCTGGTGATGATCGTTGCCGGCGTGGTCGGGCTCAAAATGGCGCACTGACGCGAACCCCGCGCAGTTGTGCGACGATCGCTTGTCGGTCTTGAAGGTCGCCCGCCTCTGATCAGTTTGCGGGACAACGAGATTGCGAATCAACGAGGGTTACGTCAAGGAGATGCCGTGCCGGAAGTACATCGGATCACAGCGGCATCGGGCGTGGAACTATGGGCCGAAGTCGCCGGGGAAGGCCCACCGCATGTCCTAGTACCCGGAGCGGGGGGAGATCATTCGACTTGGGACCCGCTGTGGCCACAGCTCACGGCGACACACCACTGCGTGCGGTATGACCTCCGCGGCTGTGGCGCATCAGAGGACCGAACTACCGCAGAGTTTCGTCATGCCGACGACTTGGCCGCACTGCTCGACGGACTGGGCATCGAACGGACCTCGCTGACCGGTGCCTCCATGGGGGGCAGGATCGCTGTCGACTTCGCACTCACCTATCCGGATCGGGTCGATCGCCTGGTGCTGATCAGTCCAGGACTTGCCGGCTGGGACTGGTCGGACAGGTGGCGGGCGCACTGGCTCGAGTTGAGCCGGGCTGCCCGCACTGGAGACCTCGAACGTGTCAGGGACATGTGGTTCCACCACCCGTTGTTCACCACTACCCGCCGCGATCCGGGGATGGCCGCCCAACTGCGGGCCACCATCGCCACGGATGCCTGCCGCGTCTGGGTGGACGCCGATCGAGAGATACCACTGGCGCGACCCCACATCGAGTGCTTGCCAGATCTGGCCATGCCGGTGCTACTGATCACCGGCGCCGACGATGTGGAGGACTTTCGCGTCATCGCCGAGATCGTCGCGGCGATGGTTCCCGACATTCGCCGCGTAGACCTACCCGATACCGGGCATCTGGTACACCTCGAACGTCCGGCAGAGACAGCAGCGGAAATCAGCGCCTTCCTCGCCTAGGGAACACCCGCGAGTCCAGCGCACCGGGCTATGGAGACGGTTGCGGACTATCCTCCGACTGCGGCTCAGCGCCTTGTCACGGGTCAGGTTGTCGCAGAGTGTGCCGACGGGACGACTCCGAGTTGCTGCATCATCCCGAGCGTGTCCCAGGTCGCCCAACTCTCGACGATCTTGCCGTCGCGGAAACGATTGATCGTAATTCCCTGAACGACTGCCGATTTGCCGGTGGCGGGCATGCCCATCATTTCGCCGTCATTGGTTCCTGTTCCCGTCCAGCGGGTAGTGACGAAGTCGCCTTCGGCGATTTGTTCGTTGACAAGGAATCGTTGATCCGAGAAAGCGGCGAGGTACATCTGCACGAGCCGTTTGATGCCGTCGGGACCATGGACCTCGGCGAACGGATTCTGCGGATCGTGGTCGATGGCGTCGGCGGACATCAGCTCGTCGAATACATCGAGGTCTCGCTCGTTCCACGCGTCGAAAATGCGCTTGGCTGTAGCTTTGTTCTCCTCTGACATGGCGTTTCCCAACTAGTAGTCACGCCGAGCCGGCGGAGGGGGCTCGCATTCGCTACAGGCAGCCTTCGCCGCGCCCGGCGTTCAGCATGGTGTGACGCTCGGGGGGCGATGCAGTAGAGCACTGCCATCACGGAGGATGCACGCCCCGATGGTGCCCGGCAGGCATTCAGTGCCCACCGGTCGCAAACCTTGAAGCCGGTATACGCACATCATTCTGCGCCTTTTTCGCCGACAAGGTAAGGGCCGGCGCCGGCCGCGCGACGCAATCTCGTCGCGAGGCGATCGAAGGCCATGGCGAGTTCGTCTCCGTCGATCACCTCGATGTCGACGTCGAGCTGTGTCAGCCACAGCGCGAGCCGGTCCGGGTCGTCGGAACCCAGCTCGACACGGCACGTGGACTCGTCGACCGCCTCGATATCGACCGGGATGGTGATCTTCGCGGCGACCTCGGCGGCGGGGGCATGCACGAGTACCCGGGCGCGGTATTTCCAGCCCGCTTTGCTGACGCGTCCGACGACGTAGGCGACAACATCGTCGGCCGGGATCACCCGCGGCTGGAACCGCGCACCCGTCGGCGCGCGCGGAACCATGCGGTCGACACGGAAGACCCGCCAGTCGTCCCGGTCGATATCCCACGCGAGCAGGTACCAGAACGGCCCCCAGCTCACCAGCCGTTGCGGTTCCGTGTGGCGGGCGCCTTCGCCGCCCCCGTACTTGGTGTAGCCGAACCGGATCCGTTCGTGGCCGCGGATCGCGGCGGCGACCGCGCCGAGAACCGAGAGATCGAGCGGCGGCTCAGCCCCTGGCACGACGCTCGTCGCCTCGCGGACCGCCTCGACGCGCCGACGCAGGCGCGAGGGCAGCACTTGCTCCAGCTTCGCGAGCGCGGTGAGCGATGTCTCCTCGACTCCGAGCCGCTGGGTCGCGACCGCACCCAGTCCAACCGCCACGGCGACGGCCTCGTCGTCGTCGAGCAGGAGTGGGGGCATCGCCGTTCCGGCGGCCAGCCGGTATCCGCCCGCGACGCCGGGGCGCGCGTTCACGGGATAGCCGAGCGAACGCAGCTTGCCGATGTCGGCGCGCACGGTCCTGGTGCTCACCTCGAGCCGACCGGCGAGCTCGGAGCTCGTCCAGTCGCGTTTGAGCTGGAGCAACGACAGCAGTTCGAGCAGGCGGGCCGAGGTCTCCAACATGTTCTCGATCATTTCAGCAATTGCGGAAGCTAACCTGCCGCATTACCCGGGAACGTGGATGTCATGACCGAGAACGCACTCACACCGTTTCGCATCGACATCCCGCAGGCCGACGTCGACGACCTGCGCGACCGGCTGGCACGCACGCGCTGGCCGATCCCCGTGCCGGGCCGTGACGATCGCACCGACTTCAGCCGGGGCATTCCGCTGGGGTATCTGAAGGAGCTCGCCGAGTACTGGCGCGACGGGTTCGACTGGCGTGCGCAGGAAGCGAAGCTCAACGAGTACGAACAGTTCACGACAGTCGTCGACGGCCAGACGTTCCACGTCGTCCACGCGCGATCAGCGAACCCGCAGGCCACCCCGCTGATCCTGAACCACGGCTGGCCGGGCTCGTTCGTCGAGTACCAGCACCTCATCCCGCTGCTGACCGACGAGTTCCACGTGGTCGTCCCGGCGCTGCCCGGCTTCGGGTTCTCCACCCCGCTGTCCGGGACCGGCTGGGAGCTGGCGCGGACGACGGAGGCCTATGCCGAGATCATGACGCGTCTGGGCTACGAGAGGTTCGCGGCCCACGGCACCGATATCGGTTCGGGCACCACCGGCCGCCTCGCGGCGCTCTACCCGGAGCGCGTCATCGGCACACACATCGGCGCGGACCCCCGGTGGCTCGGGTTGGTCGGCGACAAGTTCCCTTACCCCGAAGATCTGTCCGAGGACGAGATCGCCCAGATCGAGGCGGTGCGCACCGAGGACGCGGCCGAGCGCGGATACCTGGAGATGCAGAACCACCGGCCCGACACGATCGGTGCGGCGCTGACCGACTCGCCGGTCGGTCAGCTCGCGTGGATCGCCGAGAAGTTCAAGACCAGGAACGGCGGCGCGTTCCGGACGCCGGACGAGTCGGTCGACCGCGACCAGCTACTCACCAACATCAGCCTGTACTGGTTCACCCGCAGCGGTGCGTCGAGCGCGCAGTTCTACTACGAGGGCGAGCACTCCGGACTCGACTGGCTCATGGCCTCCGGCGTGCCGTCCGGATGGGCCGTGTTCGACACCCACCCGCTCATGCGCCGTGCGTTGGACCCGTGGAAGGCGGTCGACCACTGGAGCGAGTTCACCGAGGGCGGTCACTTCCCCGCGATGGAGGAGACGGAACTGCTCGCCGACGATATCCGTACGTTCTTCCGCGGTATTTCCGTCACTGAAAGCTGAGTAGAGGTTCGGCGCCGTCGCGGTCTGCGTGGTCGGGCAGCTCGGCAGCACCGCGGGCGGTGCGGATGGCCGCGTACTGCTCGGCCGGGGTCGGCACACCGAATTCGGCGCGCGCCTGCTCCGGGGTCCGCACGACCGGGTTCTTCGGCGCCACATCACACAGGATCGGGTCCACCACCGGTGCGGTGTGCGGGCTGTTGGTCGCGACGATGAACCGTTGCGCGGAGACGCTGCGGTCGAGTGCACCGAACAGCACTCGCATCACCGCGGTGATCGCGGCGTCGGTGACCGCGTTCTGCCGGATACCGGCCATCGTGCGCATCCACCGCGGCAGTGTCGCGATGGTCGCGGCCCGGAACAGCACCCGGTTGACCTCGGCGAGCGGGCGCATTCCCCGACGCCGCGGCACCATCAGTCTGGCCCCGTCGAGGAGATGGTCCACATGCTCCTGGGTCACGACCCGCGCGGCCAGAACCGGTTTCATGCGTGCGTAGTAGGCGCGCATCTGCTCGCGCGAGTGCGGTACCGCGGCGGGATCGATGGTCTGGAACTGTGCGGCGCGGGCGCATTCGGCCCAATAGCGGAGGTCGTCGTCTTCGCTCAACGGGCCGGGGCCGAACTTCTCGTAGCAGTACAGCACCGAATGCCACGCGGTCAGATGAATCCACAGCTGCGCGTCGGGATCGTTGGCGTCGTAACGCAATCCGCTGATCGGTTCGATTCCGGTGATCTTGGTGTGGATCCTCACCAGCACCTGCGAGGCTTTCAGCACCGAGGCGGTGTCGCCGAAGACCAGGGTCGCCATGTACTGCAAGGTCCGGTCGAAGCGGATATCGGGGCGGTTCAGGACCGCGCCGGTATCGGCGACCGAGGCCATCAGGAACGGCTCGAACATCTCTGTCACCGCGGTGCGCTGGAACGCCACCGACAGGGTGGTCGGGTACCGGAACACTCTCCAGGCCACCGAATCCGGGCCGAAGAATCCGTAGTCCTGGTGGGGTACCACGTCGTTGTGGTTGCTCATCGGGATCGTTCCTCTCACTGCCGAGCCGCTTCGTCGGGCCCGAAGATCATGGGGATCAGGGTGCGGCGCGCGTACGCGCGCACCGATTCGTCGGTGCGCAGATCGACACCGTGCTTGGTCGGCAGCACCACGCACGCGGCGAACAGCATCGCGACGGTGCGCCCGGCCTCGTCGGGATCCAGATGCGTTGCCAGCCCGTCGGATCGGGCCGCACGCAACTGTTCGGCGACGACCGCGCCACCCAGCGACAGCAACGCCGCGTCGTCGGCCAGCCCCGCCTCGATCAGCGCCTGCGGCTCGAGGGCGGCGACCCGCGCGATCACCGGATGCTCCCGCGCCATCCGCAGACACGCCACGAACGCCTCCACCGCACGCTCACGGTGATCGGTGCGACCGGCCACGGCCTCGGCCACCGTCTCGGCCATGCGGCGACCTTCACGCATGGTCACCGCCTCGAGCAAGCCGTCGAGGTCACCGAAACGGCGATAGATCGTCGCCCGGTTCACCCCCGCTCGACGGGCGACCGGGTCGATCTTGAGCTTGCCCATCCCCGAGGCCGCGATCTCCGTGACCGCGGCGTCGAGAACCCGCTGTGCGGTCCGGTCGTCGTGTTCGTCGGACCCTCCGCCCATGCCGCCGACGAGGAACGCGGCCACGTTCTGATGCATGCCCCTACGCTAGCACCCAAAGCAACGTAAGCAACAGTTCATGTTCAAAGTGTTGCATTCACAGGCTAGCGGTCATCACTCCGATTTTCGGGCGAGTGCGCGACCGGCCGCGCGGCCGGAGAAGATGCATCCGCCCAGGAACGTGCCTTCGAGCGCGTTGTAACCGTGGACACCGCCTCCGCCGAAGCCCGCCACCTCGCCGGCGGCGTAGAGCCCTGTCAGTGGCGTGCCGTCGGGGCGGAGCACCTGGCTGTCGAGGTCGGTCTCGATGCCGCCCAAGGTCTTTCGGGTCAGGATATTGAGGCGGACAGCGATGAGCGGGCCGTGCGCCGGGTCCAGGATCCGATGCGGTGCGGCGACCCGCGCCAGTCGGTCGCTGCGTGATCGGCGGGCGTTCTCGATCGCCATCAGTTGAAGGTCTTTGCTGAAGGGATTGTCCAGTTCGCGATCACGGGCCACGATCTGACGTTCCATGTCGGCGGCGTCCAGTTGCGGGCCTCTGGCCAATTTGTTCATGCCTTCGACGAGTTCGGCGAGGGTGTCGGCCACCACGAAGTCCTGCCCGTTCTGCTTGAACTTCTCCACCGGTCCCGGCGCGCCCTTGGCGAGACGATTGCCGAGGACTTGGCGAATGCTCTTGCCGGTGATGTCGGGGTTCTGTTCGGATCCCGACAGCGCGAACTCTTTTTCGATGATGGTTTGGGTGAGCACGAACCAGGAGTAGTCGTGCCCCGTCGCCAGGATCTGCTTCATCGTGGCGAGGCTGTCGAAACCGGGGAAATGTGGTGCGGGCATGCGCTGTCCGGTCGCGTCGAACCACAACGACGACGGACCGGGGATGATCCGGATCGCGTGGTCGGGCCAGACCGGATCCCAGTTGTGGATGCCTTCGGTGTAGGCCCACAGACGGTCGCGATTGACGATGCTGGCCCCGGCCTGCTCACTGATCGCGAGCATCCGTCCGTCCACATGCGCGGGGACCCCCGAGATCAGGTGCTTCGGCGCGGCGCCGAGCCGTTCGGTCGGCCAGCTCTTCCGAATCAGGTCGTGGTTGTGGCCGATACCCCCGGAGGTGACGATGACCGCCGGTGCGCGGTATTCGAAAGATCCGGCCTCGGATCGCGACGATGCGACGCCGCGTGCCGTGGCACTGCTTTCCAAGATGGTGCCGCGGACGCCGACGCAGGCATCACCCTCGACGAGGAGCTCGTCGACCTGATGCCGAAACGCGAATCGGACGAGCCCGGCCCGCTCGGCGCGTTCGACAGGCTCGCGAAACACCCGAACGACCTCCGGACCGGTCCCCCACGTGAGGTGGAACCGAGGCACCGAGTTGCCGTGACCGGTGGCCGACCCGGAGCCTCGCTCCGCCCACCCCACCAACGGCACCAACCGCAGCCCGAGGTCGCGCAGGTATCGACGCTTCTCGGTCGCCGCGAAACGGACATACGCCTCCGCCCACCGGCGCGGCCAGATGTCCTCGCCGTCGAGCCGGTCGAAGGCCGCCGAACCCAGCCAATCCTGTAGTGCGAGTTCGTAGGAATCCTTGATGCCCATGCGGCGTTGCTCGGGGCTGTCGACCAGGAACAGTCCACCGAGAGACCAGAACGCCTGCCCGCCCAAGTTGTCGCGGTTCTCCTGGTCGAGGACCAGCACCCGGCGCCCCGCGGCGGCCAGCTCGTGGGTGGCGACCAGGCCCGCCAGGCCCGCGCCGACCACGATGACATCGGGTTCGAATGTGTCGGTCATGAACGGATCTCCCTGGTGTGGTGCTCGACGAGCAGGACGAACAGATCGGTCCGACGGGCTCGCGCGGCGTCGGTATCGGAGTCGATGAGGCATTGCACAGTCGTGCCGTCGTGCACGGCAACCAAGGCGGAACCGAACGCCGCGGCGTCGGTGATCTCGCGCCCCAATTGCGCGACGAGCAGCTCGAGCAGGGGCATCAGCGTCGCGAGGATGGTCTCCTCACGCGCGGCCACCACCCGCTTGAGCGACGGGTTACGCAGAGCGTGGGCGGTGAATTCGGCCGTGAGGCGATACCACTTGTCGTCGACGGGAATCGTTTCGAGCACCTGCTCGACGACGTCGCGCGTCGATGACACCTGTGCGCACACTCGATCGGCGACCAACGCCTCGACGGCGGCCAGCATCTGCGCCGAGCGCTGTTCCCACGCGGCGAGGAACAGCTCGTCCAATGCCGCGAAGTTGGAATAGAAGGCGCCCTTGGTGAACTGGGCTCGTTCGCACACCTGATCCACCGTGCTGCTGCCGAAGCCCCGTTCAGCGAAGACGTCGAGCGCGGCTTCGATCAGTCGCCGACGGGTCGCCTGTCGACGGCGACTGATCGGAGGGGACTTCTCTACCATATGGATACTATAAGGTATCGGATACTATTTAGTATCCGATGGGATCGGGAGCGACGGCGTACTGCCCGAAGGCCGGTGCCCGTTTCCGACAGCTGTCAGGATGACCACGTGTCAGAGTTCTCACACAGTCCGCGCCCAC
>NZ_BDBR01000017.1 GCF_001613085.1 Nocardia salmonicida NBRC 13393 | reverse complement strand
ACGGCACTCGCGTCGAGGACGCGGTCGCCGCCGGCCATCAGCGCGCCGGTGACCGATGGGAAGGACTGCTCCGATGAAGTGGAACCTGCGATTGGTCGCGGCGAACCGAGGCATCTGGAAGGCCAGCGAACTGCGCCGGATGCTCGCCGAGCACGGGTTGGAGGTCAGCACCGGCAAGATGTCGGGGCTGTGGTCGGGCACTCCGGCGGTCCTGCGTCCGGAAGAACTCGACATCTTCTGCACCGTGCTGGCCTGCCAGATCGGGGAACTGATCACCGTCGAACCTGTCGCCGCCACCGCCTCGGCCGGGGCAGAGGAGCACCGAACTGCGGTCGGCGAGCTGGGGATCGGACAGCGGCGGATCTCCCCGAAGCCGAGTACCGGCCGGTCCTTGCCGCCCCGATGAACTCGGATTCGGCCACGGGCTGCCGCGAATGCGGCGGGCCGATTCCACCCGTCGCGAGCCCGCGCGGCGGACGACCACGCCAGCACTGCTACACCTGTCGTCCCTCGGCGGCTGCCGCTCGCCGGGCCGGGCAGCTGCCGAAAAGCTGGAACGATCCCTGCAAAAAGTGCGGTGGTCCGATCGTTCGAGAGCGTCACCGGTGCGGGCGGCCACGAGTCTTTTGCGCGAGTTGCCGACCCAGCAAACCCGGTCGCAGCGAGTTCGTCCCGGTCCGTTTCGACGATCTCGCCGCTGTCGACGACCCGCCGAGGGTGAAGGCGGTGCTCGACCAGCTTGCGGTGATTGCCCACGCCGGAGCCTGGACCGCGCCGATGCTGGAGCACCGGGTCAGCGATCTGCGGATGCTGCTGGACACCACTCCCGACGGTGACATGGTCCGGCTCAGCCGGATTCGCGCGGAGTTCGGCGCCATCCGTGCTCGCATCGCCGCGCAGGTTCTGGCCGAATCCGCTCTGCTCGTCGACGACACAGTGTCTCGGCTGCACCGCTGGATCGAGCGGCGCAGCAACGGCATCGCACCCGGATTCCGTGACGATGTTCGGGACTGGTTGGTCATGCTGGCCGATGGAGACTCCCGGGCCGGACCGCGCAGCGAAGCTACCCTGCACGCCTACCTGAGCCGAGTCTCCGGGCCGCTGAATGAGTGGTCGAATACCCGCACGCATCTGCGCGAGGTCACCCGCGAGGACATCCTCGACATGGTGAACAAGCTCGCCGGGCACCGCCGCATCGGAACTACTGTCGCCCTGCGATCGTTGTTTCGGTTCGCCAAACGCCGTCGGTCGATCTTCATCGACCCCACTGCCCGCGTCCGCGTCGGCACCCGGCCTGACCGGGTCGTCCTGCCGATGACCGACGCTCAGATCGCCTCAATGAGCGCCGCCAGCGTCACTCCGCTGCAGCGGGTCACGGTCGCACTGGCGGCGGTTTACGCCGCACGGGCGGTGACAGTGCGGCAGCTTCTGCTCGACGACGTCGACCTGTCCGGCCGTCGGATCCGGATCGCGACAGTCGTTCACCCTCTCACCGACTTCACCTACGACGCCGTGGTGGCTTGGCTCCAGCACCGTCACCGGCGATGGCCGAACACCACCAATCCGCATCTGCTCGTCTCGCCGGAGTCGGCCACCGGCGTCGCGCCGATCAGCGATTACACGCTTTCCTGGAACCTGAATTTGGTGGGCATCGACCTCGAACGCATCCGTGTCGACCGCATCCTGCACGAAGCATTCGCCGTGGATGCTGACCCGTTGCACCTGGCCAACACGTTCGGTCTCAGCGACAAAACCGCCATCGTCTACGCGATGAATGCCCGGACCCTGACTGGTTGTGCTGGTGAATTCTGACGTCCGCTCAAATGGTCAGCTCGGCAACTACGCTGTTGCAGGAGACCGCGCCGGTGATTCTTCTTCTGCTACCGCGGTGATCCAGAGCCCGATCATGTCGGCGGTCTGTTCGATCACCGCATCGCGGTCCATGCCCTCTTCTTCCATCTTCACTGAGCGCAGCGCGGTGGAGAAGCCCGCGTTGAGCACGATGTAGGCCATGGTGTCGACGTCGAGGCCATGGGTCGGGCCGAGGGACTGGATCAGGTAGAGCTTGATGAGCATCCGTAGCCGCGGTTCGAATTCGGGGATACCGCTGCCGTAGAACTGCAGATCGGCCACCAGCGCGCGCACGAGTGGGCCGTTGGCTGCGAGGATCTCGACCCCGACGCGGATAATCGCGGCAACCGTGTCACGCCGAGGTTCGTCGACGACCGACGCTGTGAGCAGCCGCCCGTATTGTTCCTCCGCTTGCACGAACAGGCTGTCGGTGAGCTCCTTGACGATCTCTTCGCGGTCGGTGAAATACCGGTACAGGGTGCCGATGCTCATGCCCGCTTCGGCGGCGATCAGGTTGGTCGAGGTGTTGCCGATCCCGCGGGCGCCGAACAGATGGGCGGCCGCCTTGAGGATCCGTGCTCTTGTTTTCTTCGCACGATCCTGCTGGGGGCGTTTGCGTTGTTGATCGGCGGAGGGTGGCATCAGGTTGACCTCGAGAAGGACGCGGAACAAAAGTGAGCGGGAACTCACATCATGATCACGAAAACACCGGAATCGGTCAATTCCCTCATGTGTCCGCCAACGAAGCGGCCGAGATCACGACGTCAAAGTTCACAGAGACGAACATCTTCGGATCGAGGAGACGTCAGGATCCACCAATTGGTGATGTCACAGATGACCGGATAAACCACCCCGACCGAAGATCGCGTGACACACCCCGATCCCGGCCGGCGGCGTCGGATGCAGACCTGGGCGGCGGGGAATCGACGTGGTGGCGTCATCGTTCGAGAGCCGTCGCGCTGGAACTCGTCGTGCTTCTTCTGCCCGCCGCGCGAATGCCCTTGGGTTCCCACGTTCGAAGCTTCAGCCACGGTGAACTCACTGACTTTGGGTGAGCAAGATATCCCAAAAGTGGCCACTTTTGGGTTGCGCCCAGGGGTGGGCGCAAGACACACTCGAAGTGGTTCGAATGTATCGAAAGCCTCTAGAGCATCTAGAGGCTCCGATGTCTCCATCCCTGCGGGGTGGAGACATCGGCGGGTCCGGCAGGGGGCTGCCGGACCGGAGAGCGCAGCTGGGCGCTCGGTAGGCGAAGGGACGAGAAGTGCCTCCGAAGAGTGGGCAGGGCCATCGGCCCCACGCGGCGAAGCCGCGGTCGATCAGTCGACGGTCGACGTACGCGCCGGCCGAATGGGCGTTGGTGACCGCGGCGGCGGCCACGGTCGGACTGCGGCCCGGCGCGTTTATCGCCAAGGCCGCCGTCGGTGCGGCGCGGGCGTTCGCCGCGCAGCGCAACGGAGCGACAGTTCGCACCAGCGGCCAAGTGGAGATCCTCATCGCCGAGGTGCGCGAGCTACGCCGGTTGCTCGGCAACGTGGCGGGCAACGTGAACGATGTTGCCCGCCACGCGAACTCCATCGGCGAACTCGGCGACAACGCCGACGCGGTGCTGACCTACACCCGCAAGATCAACAGCCGCATCGATGTCTGGTTGGTCGAACAACTTCGCCACGGTGCGGTGTGATCGGCAAAGCGATCCGGGGATGGGACGGGCGGCGACTTGTCCGGTATCTGTTCTCAACGGGCACGCACAACGAGCACACGAACCCCCGGGTGATCGCGGCGTGGCAGTCCGATCCCGACGCCCTACAACCGCTGTGGGTCGGGCCCGGCGACTGCGACTTCGCGCCGGGCGAGATCGGCAAGCTCGCCGGACAGGTCACCGCGCTCTCGGAGGCGATCGGGCTGCCCGCCCAACAGCCCGAGCCCGGTCAACCGGGCTACACCAAGCACGGCTACATCTGGCACCTGCCTGTCGCCATCGGTGCCGAGGACGGCGAACTCGACCAACAGACCTGGCGGCGCATCGCCGAGGACATGCTGCACGAGACCGGGATCGCGAAAGCGGGCGACGCCGGGGCGTGCCGGTGGATCGCGGTGCACCACGGCAAATCCGTTGACGGCAACGACCACATCCATATCGCGGCCGTGATGGTCAGAACCGACACCGGCAAACGGTTCTATCCCGACAACGACTGGAAAGCCGTGCGCCGAGTCGCCCGTCGCTGGGAAGAGGCGCTCGGGTTGCGGCTGACCGCCATCAACGACCCGATGGCGGTACCGACCCCGACGCGCGGCGAGCAGGAGAAGGCCCAGCGTCGTCAGGCCGCCGGCGACGAGGGCATGCTGCGCGCGACACCTGGTGCTGCGGCGCGGACCCAGTTACGCCAGTTGATCACCGAGTCGGCCGCTGTTGCGACCACCACCGACGAGTTCCTCGCCCGGCTCCGCGAGGCGGGCGTGCTCGTCGACCTCAAGCACGACGGCACCGGGCAGATCACAGGATGGGCAGTCGCGGCTCCCGGCGACGTGTCGGCCAAGACCGGGGAGCCCATCTACTTCGCACCCAGCCGACATCTCGGTGCGGACATGTCCTGGCCACGAGTCACCGCTCGCTGGTCGACGACCGCGCCCGCAACCTCCAGCATCGCAGACGCCGCGGCCATCACCGCGACAGCCCGCGAGGCGCACACGGTGCTGGCCGACAGCGCCGAACGCGTGCGGGAGGTCACTACTGCCGTGCGCGGCGAGCGATCCGATGTCGCGCTGGTGGCCCGCGAATTGCACGACGTCATCGGCAGTTGGGCCTCCATCACCGATGGTGCCGCGCGCCAGGGCCCGCTCTCGCAGGCGGCGTGGGCCTTCGACCGCGCGGCGCGCACTCGGCATGGGTTGACCGCCGTCCCCGCTGGGCGACTCGCCGCCGAACTCCGTGCGATCTCACGCGACCTCGCAGCAGTTCGGATGTTGTCCGGGCGTGGTCTGCAACGAGACCCGACTGTGCAGCTTGGCCTCGCCGTCGCTGACCTGCTGCTCGAGATCGCGGCGTGGCATCAACAGAACCGGCGCATCACCGCCGCGCGCAGTGCCCGCGAAGCCGCAGACCTCGTCCGCGCCCACGGTGAAGCCACCGGCACCGTTCCCGGTCAACTCCCACCGCAGCGCGTACCGGCAACCACCTCACATACCTCCTCCGCGCCACAGCCCGGCCCCGCTGCTCGACCGGGCGCCCGCCCCGAATATCCCGCAGGACGCGGGGCCCGTGAATCACCGCACCACCCCACAAGAAAGGAACACCGACGATGAACCAGCCGGTCATTGAACCGCCCGTGATGGGCATCCCCCGCGAGGACACCATGCGTATCGCCTTGGCAGCACGCACGCTGTCGGGAGTACTTCGCCAACTGCGCGAGCAGCGTGGCCGCTCCGCGTGGGACGACGCCGAAAACGTCGCCCGCAAGAACGCGGTCATCGATCGCCACGCGGTCACCAAATTCAGTCATGCCGACGCCGACGAATGGAACACCGCAGAGAAAGAGGGGCGCATTCGCGCCGAACGCCACCCCGATACCGGAATGACCATCCGAGTAGCCCCGCTCTCGCACGGGCGTTTCGGAGTCCAGGCCGGCTGGACGGAGAACCACGCCGAGGCCGTGTTCGGGTCCGAAGAACTCGCCGACCGAGTCGTCGACTGGCTGCGCAACAACGGCTCGGCCGAAGCGGTCGACGATCTGCGGCGCAACGCCGACGAACTACACGCCACCTCCCGGCCTCGCCGATACCAGACCCTGCGAGACGTCGAGCTGGCCCAGGCGTGCACGTGGGCCAAGGAGCACGAACCGGACTGGTACCGCTGGTGGGAACAGAGTTACGCCGCTGCCGACACCATCGACGGTCGACGCCTCGATGAGAACGAGATCATCCGCAAATGGGTCGACGCCACAGGCGGCAGGACAGGTACAGCCGTGGGTGTGGCACGGCGATGGCTCAAACAGCACGACCCCGAATGGGCACACAACTGGGAGACCGAGTACGCGAACTGCGACACCCGCGACGGCCGCCGCAGTCTCGAGGACGAAGCAGTCCGACGCTGGCGCTCGCAATCTCCTGCGGGCCGCGGGCGCGGAACCGACAGCGGCAAGGCGACGACCGAGTCCGGTGAACAAGACGGCGATCGGCAGAATCAGCGCACCGCGACGCCTCTGGCGGACCGACTGCGCGGCCGTGTGCCCGATCAGATTCTCGATGACCCACGCTGGCACGTCGCCGAGGACCAGTACACCGTGCTCACCGCGCACGGGGTCGACCCGGAGATGCTGATCGAGTCGGTCGCCACCATCGACTTCGACAGCGGCCAGATCCGTGCCCCCAGCGGATACGCCGCGTGGACGATGCGGGAAGCCGCGAAGAAGGGCAATGCCTCCAGCGCCCAAGCGCGCACCGAGGACGATGCTCGCCGTTTGGTCGCCGAAGAATGGCTCACCACCGCTGACCCCGCGTCTCCGTTCGATCGAGCGCGCGCGGCCCAATTGGTGGGCGAGATCAACGACGAATTCGATGCCCTGCTGGCGCGCAGGTATCCAGGCATCCTCGACGGCGACCAGGCACAGCCCGGTCGAGGCGAGCCAACCTCCGGCGATGGTCACACGCATATTCACAAGGACGTGAATGCCACGCGGGCTGCCAATGTGGACGACAACACCGTGTTCGTCGTGGACGGTGAAGGCACCGCCGTCACCGTTTCGTTCGTCGAGGCACCGGGGCCGCGGGCAGAGACCCACACAGAAACGCCCGACCGCCGCGCCGGTGCTGCCCAGCGCGAAGACAGCGCGGCGCCGCTTACCGCGCCAGCAGCGGCCCACGCCCCACTTACCCCGCCTGCGCAGGACGATACGAACATCAAGTCCCCTCGGCGCACCCCGCCACCGGCGAAGCCCTCAGCGGCTCCCACTCGCCACCGGCGACGGACGCACTGACGACGTCGGGATCGGGTGAGCAGCGGCTCCGTTGCTCACCCGATTGGTCACGAAGGTACGGCGCCACTGTGAGACGAGGCGGCATCATGGCAGGTGCCGCCTCGACCGATCACCGACTCACTTTGGTCACGAAGTGCCGCCCTCGATCCGGCGCGCCACGATCGGCCCCGCGGTGTTCGGGCGGCGGCGTCAGGGGAGGTCGGTAATCGCCGTCGGGCTATCTGTCCGTCACAGGGGCCGTTCCTGCGGCTGACTCGACTCTCCGGGTAGTAAAGCCTATGGCTGCGGTCAGATGGTGTTCGTCGTCTACTACGTAGGCGGGAATAACGACCTCTACGCGATGACTCCAGAGGCGTCCTGGGTGTCTATGGATTGATAGTCGCCCACCACGCGGCGTTGTCAGATTTCGGTCGACGGCGCTGTGAGGAAACGCTTTTGGTGGCAGGCTGTTTCCCGTGACAGGGTTTGAGGTTGCGGCCGTATGCGCGGCGGCGGGGGCGAGCGTGCCCGTAGCGAAGGGGCTGACCCGGTGGCGGCGGCCTAAATCAGATTGGGCTTCGTTGGCAGGGGTTGCCGACGCCCTCGCCGCTGCGGTCGACCATGCGGAACCAGAGGTTCAGCAGGAATCGCGTGCCGCCACGACGCGGTACCGGAACCCGCAGACCGGTGACGCCTTGCTCGACTTCCTCACTCTCGACGCCGTGCGAGGCGGATCTTTCGCCGCGCACGTCCCCGCCGCGATCATCGGAACCAACGACATCGAACAATTCCGCGACTACCCCACCGACAACGTCGAACGGTGGCTCCACACCCCGGCGCGGCAGATCGATCGTCCTGTAATGGGATGGATACGATGAAGCTGTCCGCGTTGACGCATGAAGCGGTGTTGGCGGCGATTGCGGAGATCGATAGGGTGGGCCGTTCAAACTTTCTGCGGAACAATAGTCTTAATTCCGCGCGTGAGTATTTTTTGCTGTACAACGGGCGCGCGTACGATTTGAAGGCCGTTGTCGGTTTTGCTCATACATTGGTAGCGGACAGGGCAATCCCTGCTGTGGTCGCTCCTAGCGGTGCTGTCGCGGCAGATCGCCTTCGATCACTCGGTTTCGAGATCAGTGCGAAGATGGAATGGCGAACCGAAGAACTAATATTAGCTGCCGACTTCCTGAACCAACATGGTTGGCGCGAAATTGCTTACTGGGAATTGCGGAGCCTGGTAAGGCCGTTGTCGGACTTGCTGCGTTCACAATGGGTGTATGCTCCCAGCATTCCAGAATACCGTGATCAGCAAAGGATCTGTGAAAAACTTCCCTATCTCAGGGATGCGTATTTCGCTCCGCCGAACCCCATTCCGCGTGGACGTGAGCGTACGGTTCAGGTTGCCGTTGCCTTCGCTGAAGATGCCGAGGGCATGCACGCACTCGCAGGAAAACTGTGGGAAGGTCAACGGCTAGATCTGGGAGTGGAGGACGAGATTAACGTCCCCGCAGTCGATGACGTCGGCTCGGATGCGCTGTCTGCTGCGTCGTTCATTGCCGCAGTGGAAGGCGGAGTGAGGCAACGTTGGAGCCGCATCTACGAACGCGACCCCAAGTTACGCAGGCGAAAGATAGATCAATCCAGGGCTTTGCGGGGCAACATCGCGTGTGAGGTCTGCGGATTCGACTTCGAAATAGCCTATCCGAAGATCGGGGAGGACTTTGTTCACGTTCATCACGCTGTACCGCTACATACGACGGGCCGAGTCGAGACAACCTTAGATGATCTTGTACTGCTGTGTGCGAATTGCCACCAGATGATTCATCGCCCGACGCAATGGTTAGAGGTCGCCGAGCTTCGAGTCATCGTCGGGTCCGCGCGACAGGATCGCACGTTGTCATCGGCTACGTGATCACGCCTCAAGCTGCAGGCGCAATCAGTGCGGCAGGTAACGCGACCCCGAACCAACGCAAACCTCCACCGACGATCACGAGCATTCCCGTCACGACGTAACTGCTACGCAGTTCGCCTGCGCGAACGGCAGCAGGGTGTTCGCCGTCGACGGGGAGGGCACCGCCATCAAGTTTGCCGAGGCACCGAAACGGCAGCCTGGAACGGCCGAGGACGCGGCCGACCACAGCGCCGGTACCGCGCCGGAAGACATCGTGATCGACGACCATCAGCACGAGGTGGTTCTTGCCGCGCCAGCCGCGGCCCAAGCTCCGCTGACCCCGCCCGAGGAGGACAATACGAACGCCAGGTCCCATCGGCGCACCCCACCGCCAGCCAAACCTGCTCCGACGCCCACCCTTAACAGAGGCCGGACGCGCTAGGTCGGGCGCGTCGAGGACTCGGGGCGGGCGTCAAGTGGGACTGCCGTCGGGGGGCGAAGAAGTACGTCCAGGCGGTAGTCGAGTCTCATTCACCTCAGCGGGACTTCACGTTGTTCGGTGCTCTCCGCCGGGATCTCATCGAGCGAGGCTTGCATGTTGGCGTCTGCGGGCGCGTCTACCGGCGCAACGAATGGGCCAGCACCCGACTCACCCGGGTTTGCCGTATCGGGACGGCGAAGAAGCCACAGTTGGTAAGTCTGGTGCCGGAACTGGTAGGCGGTGGCGTTGACGCGGAGCAGACCACTGTCGCGGGCCCAGCTGAGGAAGGTTGCAGGGCGGCCGGCGAAGTCCGCAGTGATCTTGAACAAGAGTGTGGACACGAAGAACCGGCCACTCGCATGCCCGAACATCAGCGCGGTCAGGAACCCGGAGATTAGCCCGATCTGGAGCCCGGTTAGGAGGTCGGACGCGCTGAAGGCGAGGCCGAACCCGAGCCCGAACATCGCACCGCCGAACACCGCTGCTCGCAGATCATTGCGAATCAGCCACCGCGCATCGGTTCCCATAGCCAGTTGATCGCTGTGACTGGCGGAGAGCCCAAGCATGAGGCCGAACACGAGCGCGACGCCGAGCCCAACCCCTAGCCCGGCTACCAACCCGGACACCGTCCCGGTCATGATCCCGAACCCGAATCCGGCAAAGATCCCGAACATCAGCCCGGCAGGCCACCGCGTGCGGGTGGGCACTTTCCAGGCGATGCTGCTGGCACTGGGAGCCTTCGAGAGCCAGACAATGACTCCAAACATGACGCCGAACCCGAGCCCACCTACGAGCCCGACATTCAGCCCGGCCGCAAGTCCAATCCTGAGACCGAACACGAACCCGACCGCGAGCCCACTCATGAGTGCTACAGCCAGGATGTGAAGAAGGCGGGCTCGGGTGGTGCCAGCGATTTCCCAGACTTCGTCGAGGCGGACGGCGGTGCCGTTGCGGCCGGTATCGCGGCGATGTTCCAGGTGCCGCGCCAGGGTGCGAAGCCATTTCTCGACGTTGTCGGGGGTGTAGTCGCGGAACTGTTCAATGTCGTCGGTACCAGCGATCGCGGCGGGAACCTGCGCGGCGAACAGTTGGGGCTGCTGCAGGGCTAGGTGACAACCGAGATGGCTTGCCGAGAGGCAGGCCTGAGAGGATGTCGCAGTGCCCAAGCCGTATCCGAAAGAGTTCCGCGACGACGTCGTGCGGGTCGCCCGCAACCGCGACGACGGGGTGACGTTGGACCAGATCGCGGCCGACTTCGGGGTCCATCCGATGACATTGTCGAAATGGATGCGCCAATCCGACGTAGACGACGGGAACAAACCGGGAACCACGCGCAGCGAATCCGCAGAGTTGCGCGATGCTCGCCGCCGGATCCGGTTGCTCGAGCAGGAGAACGAGGTCCTGCGCCGCGCGGCCGCCTATCTGTCCCAGGCTCAGATACCGGGAAAAGGCTCTACCCGCTCGTGAAAGAGCTTGCCGCCGAGGGAATCCCCGTGGCGGTGACGTGCCGGGTGCTGCAGCTCGCTCGCCAGCCCTACTACCGATGGCTGGCCGATCCGGTGACCACCGGCGAACTCACCGAAGCCCTCCGGGCCAACGCGTTGTTCGACGCGCACCGCGACGACCCAGAATTCGGCTACCGGTTTCTCGCCGACGAAGCCCGCGAAGCAGGTGAATCGATGAGCGAGCGGACCGCCTGGAGAATCTGTTCGAACAATCGGTGGTGGAGCGCGTTCGGCAAGCCGCGGCGCGGCAAGAACGGCAAACCGGGCCCGCCCGTCCATGACGATCTGGTACAACGTAACTTCCGCAGCGACGCACCAAATCAGTTGTGGCTCAGTGACATCACCGAACACCAGACCGGCGAAGGCAAGCTGTACTTGTGCGCGGTCAAAGATGTCTTCTCCAACCGGATCATCGGGTATTCGATCGATTCGCGGATGAAGTCTCGACTGGCGGTGACCGCGGTGAACAATGCTGTTGCCCGGCGCGGTGACGTGTCCGGTTGCGTGATCCACACCGACCGCGGATCTCAATTTCGCTCGAGGAGATTCGTCCACGCGCTCAACCGTCACCGCATGGTCGGATCCATGGGCCGTGTCGGCGCGGCCGGCGACAACGCCGCCATGGAAAGCTTCTTCAGCCTGCTTCAACACAACGTCTTGGACCGGCAGCGTTGGGACACCCGCGAGCAGCTCCGGATCGCGATCGTCACCTGGATCGAACGCACTTACCACCGGCGGCGTCGACAAGCCAGGCTCGGCCGGTTGACCCCGATCGAATTCGAAACCATCATGTCCCCAGCAGCCCGACAGGCTGCTTAACCGCTGTCACCCAATCCTGCAGCAGCCCCATTCGACTACGCCAGAGTCTCGATCTACCGGCAAGGCATAGATGCCCCGGACTCTTCCGGGAAGCATCAGTGAATAGAGCGTCGATCGGCCGCCAACGGCCAGGTTCTTGCGGCCATCCGTAACCAGGGGGCCAGCATAGAGCGCAGGTGTCGACGGCCCCGCGACTTCGGTCTCGTGAGTGAGCACGACCATGGTCTCAAGCTCTGCCAGCATCGCGATTCCGGGACGTGCCCCTCCCTTGAGCCAGGAGTAGACAAAGATGCCCACCGGATACTTGTCAGAATCCTGTGGGCATTTCGTGGCGACGTGGTGTGACCCCGTGCCGAAGGGCGGTCACAAGATCGCGCGGAACTCGATGGTCACCACGACGCTGACCAGATACTCAATTGTTGTTGCGAGCGTCGGCACGATCGTGTGGTCGATGCCGACGACGGTGGGGGCGAAGATGCTACCGGTCAGCGTGGTCTCTTCGGCTGCGGCGGTGCGGGCACGCTCTTGGCATCCCTCGACGAGGGCTTCGACGACTTCGGAGACCTTCTCGGGTGAGTCGACGGTACGGGTGGCCGCGTAGGCGATGACATCGTCGTGCAGGGAGGTCGGGCTGCTCATGATCTCAGTATCGTCAAGGTCGCGGAACGGGTGTCGGAGCGGGCTTCATGGCTGCTTCGAGTAGGGGAATCGGTTGCGGCTTCACTGGGGGTCCTCGACCTCGGCGCTGCTGATGGTGTCGATGAACGTGCGCCCGTGGCGGTCGATGGTCGTGACGTTCTGGCGGTAGGTTTTCGTCTCGCCGGAGGGCCTACGTTCGAACACGTCCACAAGGTAGTGGGTGGGCTGCTGTTGGGTGATTGTCAGGCAGTAGACCGTGGAGACGGGGATGGTGTCGATGCCCTGTTGGATCGTCGTCGCCGAGTACTCCGGGGACTCCGGGAGCACCATGGCCCGGACCTGATCACCCGAGCGTGCTCCGTAGTACGCGTGCTGGAAGGCGAAGACCGCCGCAACCCCACCGGCCGTGCCGCCGGGCCCGTTGCCGCGATACACGTTGCCCTCCAAGGTGTTTGGACAAGGACCGCCTGATAGAAAGTTCGCCGGGGTCGTTGTCACCACCGGTGGGGGAGCACTCGGCAGGCCAGGAAGTGCGGTGTGCGTCTGCCCTGCAGCGCTCAGCCCCAACCCCAGCGCGCTGAGACCGAGCGCACCCACGGCCGCCGAGATCCCCAGCATCAGATGCCGGGGACGGCGCGTCGGCTCGGGGTCAGTGTTGCTGTCGCCCGGCGCCGCCTCGACGGGCTGCTTGGGTTCGGGCTCCGGCGCGGCTTCGGGGACATGCACAGGCGAGAGCACCGGTGTCCAGGGCCCCGAGGGAGGGGCCGACCGATCGGTGGTGGCGTTCATTCTGATCTTCTCCTTGTTCAACGCCCGCGACCGAGACTGCGGTGTGGTGCGGTGGTGGTTGTGGTTGAAGCTGCCGGGGGCAGCGCGGTGCCAGCGAAAGCCGTTGTCGTGGCGATCGGGGTCAACGGTCCGCTGGCGGCCCGCAGCGACTGTTCACCACGGCGGGCCTCTTGTAATGCGGCAAAGGTCGGCCGCCGACCATCACCGCGCGCTGCGGCAACATCTGCGCCCCGACTGCGAGATGGCGAGGCTGCCGGTTCGGGTGCGCTGGCTTGGCGTACGTAGCGCACTGCCGCCTCTACCACCGCTCCGGTCTTGCGGGGATCGCCGTTGGGAAGCGAAGCCCATTGCGGCGAGCCCAGTTCCGGGATCTCGCCTCGCCGCTGGGCGCTCCTCAAGTACGGGGCGGCCCATTTCTGCACAGCCTCTACGCTCAGGCGATCCGCCGCACCGGGGTGACGAAACCCCGGCTGCACAGCAGCCGCCTCCTGTTCTGCCACCACGTCGGCGCGCAGCACACCGGACAGCGATTTGAGCTTGTCGGGGCGGAATCCGGTGAACCGAACGTTTCCGGCTTCGACCACGGGGGCACCACGAAATCCCATGCTCAACAGACGCTCTCGCGCATCAGGGTCCTGAGCGACATCGACGACCCGATAGGCGAACCCGAGGTTGTCGAGCGTGCGTTTGGTGGCATCGCACTGCGGGCACTGGGGTTTGGTGTAGACGGTGATCTCTACGCCCTCGTGTGGTGGCGTTTCGGTCTGTGGCATGGCTGGCTCCGAAATCTGTTGGTTGTCTGTCGCGTGGGTCGCCGCGGTTTCGATCGCGTAGTCGGCCCCGATCTCTGGGACCCACACCCACCGCCACCCGGTCTCGGGGTCGAACGAACGTCGAAACGCACCTTCCAGGGTGTTCTCGGCCTCGGCGAGGATTGCGTGGGCGGTCGGGAATCCCTGATCGAGCTGGGTATCGGTGACCGGCACGAGTTCATCGATGTCGTGACCGAGGTCGAAATGGTCGCTGAGGTCCTTGCCGGTGGCAGCCTCCACGACCACCACTTCCCGCACCAGGCCGATCAATAGCCGTTGGACCTCGGCGGCGTGGCGGTAGCCGGCCTCGTCGCGGTCGGCCACGATCACCACCCGCGCCGCACCGGCGAGTTGGCGGGCGTGGGCGCGCCAAAAGGCACCCGCCCCCATCGCGTTGCAGGTGGCGACCAGTCCCGCCCCACGCGCCCGTTCCACGTCCTTTTCGCCCTCGACGAGGAAGATCTCCTCACCGTCGGCGATGGCCTGTGCCACTTCGGGCAGGCGGTAGAGCGCCGGGGCGAAACCGCCCTTGTGCCACCGGCCACCGGCGTCGACCCTGCGCTGGAAGAACATCTTGTCGATGCCCCGTTCGTGTGGGACATGTATCCGCACGACTTCGCCGAGCGGAAGGCCACGCTGGTCGGTGTAGAGGTAGGTCGCGACCTGGTAGCGGGGGCCGACGATTTTGCCGAGGCGTTGCTTCTTCGACGGTTTCGCCGGATCACGTGCACTCCGCTGTTCCGGTTGCGACTCGGGTCGAGGGGGTCGGGGTCGAGGTGGTGTGCCAGGCTCCCGGACCCATTGCCTGTCCCAGATCGCGTTGCCGGGCAGTCCGATGGCCGCTAGGACCTGCGTGTCGGGGCAGCCGGTGAAGCACCGCACGACCGTCTTGGCTTTGTCCTTGTTGTGGATCAACCCCAAGCTCGGGTCTGTGTCCTCGTGCGCAGGGCAGCAATACATCGTCCACTGCCCGCGCTGAGACGCCGGGCCGGGCAGGCGGTTGTGCTCGAATGCCCACTCGTCGAGAGCGCGCGTGATTCGGGCGAACGAAGCACGCGAGGCGGATGTATCGGCCACGGCACACCACCTCCACAATTCCTCAAGTATCGAAAGTATCTAAAACAGCTAAAACAGGTCATGAAGGGCTGACGCCCCCACCGGGCGGGCGGCTCAGCGGCGCTTGGTCCGACCCAGCAGGCTCGCCAAGGTCATTCCCGCCGCTGCGCCCGCCAAGCCGCCCGCGACTCCCCGCGCCACGCGACCCGTCCGTCTGCGTGCCCGGGGTGGACCCGGATTCGGGCGTCGGTACTTCACGGCGATCACGACGACCGCGATCAGGATGGCAACGGCCGGGTATATCAAAAGGATCGACATTGCCGACCACCTCGTCTTTCATTCATCGTCCGGCCGATCGCCGGGTCATGGTTCTAATGTATCGAAAGCATCCGAAGTCATTGCTGGGGTTCGCTGATCGGTCGAGATCATCCGCTGTCGCGCTGCTGCTGGGCCTGGCGAGCCGCATCGGACCACTCCTGGCAGAAGGTCAACGCCGCGGTCGGGGAGAAGCCGGGGGCGCATTCTTCCCGGCCCAGTGAGCGGTCGGGCGTCCGGTGGAGGCTGGGGCCGCAGATGTACCACGCCCAGCGTCCTTGATCGGGCCGTTGGTCCAGCGTTCGGGGGCTCTGTGGACCGATGAGGAACCAGTGGCCCCCGATGTGCAGCGCGCTGACATCGTAGGTACCCGCCAGGGTTCGAAGGGCCCGCCACCAACCGCCACCGTGCGCCCTGACGAGCAGCGCCAGCCTGATCGCACGGCAGTAGCTCAGTTCCGCGCGGATAGCCCATGCCGCAGTGGTGAGGACCCGGCCAAAGAAGCGGGCATTGCGTGACCGCACCTTCATCGGCTGCGCCGCGCGAGGGCGGCCGGTGCCCCAGCTGCGGTGACCGGGGCCGTGTGGAAGGCGAACGAGCTGCGGGCGACCGCGTGCGCGTCGCCCACTCGGGCACTGTCGGCGATCAGTTGCTCGACATGGCGGGCATGGCGTCGGGCAGTCGATTCGTGATCGCTGCGGTGGCGAGATCGCCCCTCGGGCAAGCTATCTCGCTGAGCTCCAGCGTCCACCTGTGCGCCTGGGGCGTCGGCCCGATCGAAATCGTCGTAGTGGGCACGCCACCGTGGGTCGGCGCCGAGCACGCCACGATGCTCGCGCAAGTAGTGCGCCAGCGCGTTGTCCGCGCGGGCCACGGCTTCGGCGGAGCCGTCATCGGGACTGATTCGCACGAGCGCACCGTGTTCGTCGATGTCGATGTAGGAGGTGGCGTTCGCAGCGGTGTGTGCCTGCTCGAGCACTGCCTCGAGGTAGCGGGCGGTCATGGTGACCGATTCCGGGGTCTTGCGGTCGGGGGAGATGAGTGGATCGGGCATCGGATCGATCTCTGTCCTTTGTCGAGGGTTGGTCGGTTGCTGGGCTTGCGCTCAGATCCCCAAGCATCTATTGATGCTAGAGACTCGATTGTATCGAAAGAATCTAAAGGCTGACCGAGCTGATCGATGTTCGCTAGGTTCGTCCAGGTCAGCGGCCTGAAAGCCAGCCTTCGCGCGTGGTCGCGCGAGTCGGGCCGCCAGCGGGCTCGGATGCGCGAGTGGGGCGCGCAGATGCGTCAACTGTCGGCGATGTGTCGCTCTTGCCTGGCTCGCCAGTGCGGGCGGTCTCGGAGTGTCGATCCGATGGTGCAACCGGTTGGAAACGCCACGGGCGCCCAAGTTCTTATAAGAACTTGGGCGCCCGTGGGGCGGGTGTGGTTTCTGTGGCTATGGTGCCGCGACCGTCTTGGCGGACTCGATCGGGGTGGCGGGTGTTGTCGCCGGTCGGGGGAGTTGGTCGGCCAGGGCCTCTTCGGCCCAGTCCGACCACGCCGGGTAGAGCTCGGCCTCGGCCCACCAGGTGGCTCGTGCGTCGGCCATGATCTTCGTGTCGCCGCTGTACGAGCGGCGCGGTCGGGTGCCTGCCTGCTCGGGTGGAACGCGTCGACCGGGAGGGAGTCGGTCGGGAGCGGGTTCGTATTCGGTCAACCCCAACTCCGCGCGCTTGCGTGCAGTCTTCGAGGCGAAGGCCGCGTCCAGCCATCCTGCCCAGGTGGGGAATTGGCGAATCTGCTTCTGCCACTGCTTCTTCGCGTTGGACCAGACGTCGTTGCTACAGGAGAAGTTCGTCCTGCCCTTTGTCGGCATCTCCGTCTCGTCGGACTGTGTGTCGGCCACGGGTTTCCTTCCCTCTCGACAGCAGAACGCGCATCTCGGTCCGCGGTCGGCTTCCCGCCGCATCTCCGATGGTTCCAGTGTATCCAATGGCCCGATCGCATCTAAAGCGGCGAGCGCCCGCCCCGTACCAGGCCGCTTTAGGTTCTCCCGATACTATCGAGTCGTTCGATACATTAGAGTGCATCGAGTTCATCTGCGGAAATCGTCCCAGGTGGATGTTCTCGACACATCAGCAACAACGGAACCATTGGGGCTGGTGAGATGCGCCGCCCCGCCGTCGAACACGGAGGCGACTATGGCGCGGCGACCGCGAAGAATACAGATCAGCGAAGACCAGCTGAGCCTGGAGGCACTATGGGGCGACCCGAACCCGGCACCCTCGACCGTCGACCACCGAAAGGACAACGAACGCGATGATCATCGACCAGGTCAGGACCTACTACACGACGTACCTGCCACGAACGACGCAACTGCTGGAGGACCCGCAGACGCGCTTCCAACAGCTGGCAGATCAGATCAGTCAGCGAATCGAGCAGATCTCGACCCAGCTGGAAACCGACGCGATCACCCCCGGACAGGACTACCTGCAACGGGTGGGAACGCTGAACACGGTGCGCGCCCAGGCGACGGAGATGGCCTTGGCCGAGCTGCTGTACTCGATGCCCCCGGAGAACCAGGACGACCCGCAACCGAGCCGGACCGAGCGCGACCTGCTGGTGATGCAGCAGGAGGAGCGAGCGGTGGAGCAGCGCCTGGAGATGGAGCCGGGCAGCCCGGAGGCGAGCGAGTGGGATCGCCGGTATCCGCATCTGGTCGAGGAGGTCCACTGGATGCTGAGCGACCACGACGAGTTGACCGCCCAGCAGAAGCGCGAACAGCTGGCGCTGATCTTGGAGAGGCAGGACGCCGCGCGGCCAGCGCGGTAGAACTCGGCTCCAGCACGCAGGACACCATCGTCACCGTCGGTGAACGGGACTACCTCATCGACGGTGTGCAGACGTGGGAAGTCGGCCGCGGCGAGTCCACTGGCGCTGACGCGCAGTGGACTCGCCTCCGCGAGGTCGGCACGGCGACCAGTGGTGCCGAGGCCGAACGTCTGGCACGGGCCGATGCGATGTTCAGCCGGGTCGAACTGGCAACGCTGCGGTGCACGATCGAGGACGAGGCGTACGCCTACGGTGGCTACAACCGGCCACCCGAGATCTTCAACCCCTCCACCGCACCGCGATACCTCACCGAGGGGCCGCTGAAGGCGCTGTCGGCGGGGGAGCGATTCGGGCCGACCTGGTTGTGGGTCGAGTGCTACCTGCGGGCCCACCCAGACCTCTACGACGAGACACCCGCCTCGGTCCAAGCCCGCCAGTACGAGCGCGCACATGCCACAGGGCCGATGGTCAACGCGGCCGGTGGACACCTTCGGGCGGGACGGTTCGAGCAAGCCCGCACGCTGCTCGACCAGGCTCAGCTCATCAACCCCGCCGGCACCACCGACTACGTCGAGATGCGCTCGCGCATCGAGCGGCTGGCGGGGTTCGTTGACAAACTCGGGCTGTCGGCCCACGAACGGTTCGGCGGAGTGCACGGACAACGGGCGCACGTCGTGGTCGGTGAACACACTTTCCTTCTCGAACCCAAACGCGGCCAGTGGATCGTTCACCCCGGCGCTGACGCCGACGCGGCGCCGATCACCGAAGCGCTACCCGTGCGCGAAGTGATGCCTCGGATTCGTGCCCATCTGGCCGAGCGCCGCGAGCCGGGGATTCCCGCCGCAGCTGAAATCGTCGGCACCGAAACGAATCTCGCTACACCGCGTACTGATCTGCGAGAACCCGCTGTCCTGGTCGAGGACGCGACGACTTCGTTGCCGATCCTCATCGAGCACACCGCCGAAGGCACGCTGGTCCGTAACACCGACAAAGCGAACCTGCAACTCCGCCAAGCCCTGCACGACGCCAAATTCCAGTGGTCACGGCCCCAGAAATTCTGGTATCAGCGGCGGGCGACCGACTTCGCCGTGCGCACCCGCCGCGTCGGGTACCTGCGAGCCTCGCTCACCAGACTCGGCCTGCCCTTCACCGAGACCGGGGCCGCGACCACCGCCGACACTGCGCCCCTCGCCTCCGGCCACGCGGTCACAAAGCCGCAGACCGAACGCACAACACCCATCGAATCGTCGGAGGTTAAACAGGATTCGACCGCCCTGGCATCGCCGCCAGCAGCCTCCAACGGTGCGACCCCTGCCCCTACGCCGTCCGAGCCGCAGGCACCGACGGCGGTGCCTGTTACCACCGACCAGTCACCAGCGACACCACCTCGGACCGAGGCGGCCACCGGGCCGGTCACAACAGCGAGGGCCAATGCGACCGGTCCCGTGAACGCGGGATTCCGTCGCGCCGAACGGCTTCCGGCACCCGAAGTGGAGATCCCCCGGTCGCCACAGCGGCGCATCGAGGCGAACCTCGCGGCGATCCAGACCATTCAGGTCCTCGAACGCGACAATCGCACGCCGACGCCGGCCGAGCGAGAAACGTTGGCGAAATGGACCTCGTGGGGCGCCGCCGCCGCGATCTTCGACGTCGAGCGTGAAGAGTTCCGCGCCGACGCCGAATCGCTACGAACCCTGATCGGCGACACCGGATGGAAGCAGGCCAACCGCACCGTCCTCAATGCCCACTACACCGATCCGATGATCGTGCGGACGATGTGGGATCACCTCCAATCTCTCGGGTTCGTCGACGGACGAGTCCTCGAACCAGGTTGCGGTGCAGGCGCATTCATCGGACGTGCCCCGGAATCGGCGCGCGTGACCGGTGTGGAACTGGACTCCACCACCGCTCGGATCGCACAGGCGCTCTACCCGCACGCCGACATCCGGGTCGAATCCTTCGCCGACACCCGTCTGCCCGAAGGACACTTCGACGCCGCAATCGGAAACGTGCCGTTCTCCTCGACCCGGCTCCACGATCCGGTGCACAACACCGGCGAGCACAGCATGCACGACCACTTCATCCTCAAGTCGATCGCACTGACCAAGCCGGGCGGTGTGGTGGCGGTGGTGACCAGCTCCTTCACTCTGGACAAGAAGAATCCATCCGCCCGTCGTGAAATCGCCGCTCACGCCGACTTCCTCGGTGCGGTCCGCCTGCCCAACGGCACACATCGGCGAGTCGCGGGCACGGACGTGGTCACCGACATCCTGATCCTGCGCCGTCGAGATGGCGCGCCACGCCAGCTCGGTGGACCGTTCGAGCTGGCCACCAGCACCGAAGTGCCCTTGGCTCAAGATGCCGGTGAGGCGGAAGTCGTCGTCAACGAGTATTTCCTCAACAACCCCGACATGGTTCTCGGTGAGCTACGGGCCGGAACCAGCATGTACGGCGGATTGGCAGTCGAGGTGCACGGGCGCGGCGACCTGGAACAGCAACTCCGTGAGGCGCTTGATCGCATCGCGCGGCAAGCCCTGAGCGAGGGCATCGCCCATCAGCCCCGTGAACTGGTAGCCGGCGAACGGCGTGCTGCGGCCAGCGCACCCGGTGACGCGAACGAATTCCCTGGCCACCTGCGCGCCACAGCACAAGGGTTCGAGGCACTGCATGTCGACGGCACCTACAGCGAGCTGACGATCCCGAAAACCCAAGCCGAGGAACTGCGAGCATTACTGGGGTTGCGCGACACCGCGGTCGCCCTGCTGGAGAACGAGGCCGCCAACGCCGAAGACTCCGACGAGATCGAAGCCCTGCGCACCCGACTCAACCGACGCTACGACCGCTACACCGAGCGATTCGGACCGATCAACCGCTGCACGTGGCATCCGACCGGACGCGTCGATGATGCGGGTGAGCCGGTCATGTCGGTCCGTCGCCCCCCGGTCATGCGGGTATTCCGCGACGACCCGCACGCCCCGATCGTGCTGGCGCTCGAGGACTACGACGCCACCACCGACACCGCGGTGAAGATGGCGATCATGCGCCAGCGCGTCGTCGCGCCGCGCACCCCGCGCACCGGAGCGGACACCGCCGAGGACGCGGTGGCGATCTGCCTGGATACGCACGGCCGCATCGACCTGCCGGTCATCGCGGGCCTGCTCGGCAGCGACGACGACCAAGCTCGCGCGCAATGCCGCGGTCTGATCTACCCCGACCCCGCCGAGGACGGCCGCTTCGTTCCCGCGGCGGAATATTTGTCGGGCAATGTCCGTCTCAAGCTCGACCAAGCCCGTGACGCCGCCGCCGCGAACCCGGAGACCTACAGCGACAACGTCACCGCGCTGACCGGGGTCATCCCCGTCGATCTCGGACCAGCCGAGATCGACGCCCGACTCGGCGCGGTATGGATCGACGCGCCCGACGTGCAGACATTCCTGAACGAGGTCCTCAACGACGACACGATCACCGTCGAGCACACCAAAGCGGGGGAGTGGAAGGTCACGGGCGGCCGTCGCGGCATTCTGGCGACCCAGGAATTCGGCACCGCCCGCGTCCCGGCACCCAAAATCGCCCAAGCCCTGCTGCGCCAGGCTCCGATCCGCGTCTTCGATCCGGACGAAAACGGTGAGTCACGCATCCCCAACCCAACCGAAACCGAAGCCGCCAACGAGAAGGCCGAACAGCTCAACGAACGGTTCAGCGAATGGGTGTGGGAGAACCCGGTCCGCGCAGCGCGGCTGAGCGAGGAGTACAACCGACGCTTCAACAACCTCGTCTTGCGCAACTACGAGACCGACGGGAAGATGCTCAGCCTGCCCGGCCTGTCCCGGGTCTACACCCCGCGCCCGCACCAGCGGGCCGCGGTCGCCAGGATGATCGCCGAGCCGAATGTGGGTCTTTTCCACGCCGTCGGCGCGGGTAAAACGCTCGAGATGGCGATGGGCGTCATGGAACTCAAACGCCTCGGGCTGGTCAGCAAACCAGCGATCATGGTGCCGAACTCGATGCTCGATCAATTCGCCAGGGAGTTCTTGCAGGCGTATCCGCAAGCGCGCATCCTCGCCGCCGGCACCGAGGACCTGGCAGGGGAGAAACGACGACAGTTCGTCGCCCGCGCAGCGACCGGCGATTGGGACGCGATCATCTTGACTCGCGGGTCATTCCAACGCCTCGAGGTCGCACGCGACACCGCGCACTGGTACTTCGACCGCGAGATCCAACCGCGCCGCGAGTATCTGGCCGAACTTATGGCGGGCGGGGCCAAACGCACGACCGTCAAACGTATCGAGGACGCGATCCTCAAGTCCGAGGAGAAACTGAAAAAGAAGGTCGGCGGCCCGACCGATCCGGGCATCACGTTCGAGCAGACCGGTATCGATTACCTCGTGGTCGATGAGCTGCACGACTTCAAGAATCTGGCCACCGACACCCAGATCGAGTCAGCCGCCATCGCCGGAAGCCAGCGGGCGCAGAAGCTGCACATGGTCGTGGAGTACCTGCGCGACAAGCACGGCGGGCGCGCCATCACCGGCGCCACGGCGACCCCGCTCGCGAACAGCATCACCGAGGCGTACGTCGTGCAGCGCTACCTCCGCCCGGACCTGCTCGAAGACGCCGGAATTCGCAATTTCGACGAGTGGGCGGCCACCTTCGGCCGCACCCGGACCGAGCTGGAGATGTCGGTCGACGGCAATTCGTGGAGTCTCAAGACCCGACTGGTGGGCTTCCGCAACGTCATCGAGCTGCAACGCATGTTCCATGTCGCCGCCGACGTGAAATTGCCGGAGGACTTGAAGCTCCCGGTGCCCAAGCTCGCCCGTCGGGCCGACGGGGAACGTGCGCCAGAGGTCATCTCCGTCCCGGCTACCGACACTCAGCTCGAATACGTCCGGGAACTCGGTGAACGGGCGCAAAAGGTGAAGTCACGCGCGGTTGACCCCACCGTGGACAACATGCTCAAAATCTCCTCCGACGGTCGTGCCGCAGCTCTTGACCTGCGCCTTGTCAAGTCGCTCGGCCTCGGCTCTCGCTCCGTATCGGCGCACGAGGATCGCCCGATGTTGGACATCGCGGAGGGAGGCGCCATCGCCAGACACCTCCACGCGAAGTCTCCGAGTCCGGCCACGGCGAGGTACGTCGCGCTCTACTCAGCGATGTCGCGCCACCAGCCGGACGAAGAGGTCGGTGAAGATCAGTTCGGCCTCAAGCTCGAAGCAGCGGCCGACTGGATGTTCGACAAATGGCAAGCCGCCAAGGACCAGGTCTTCCTTGGTCGTGACGGACAGCCCCACCCTCGCCGAGGTGGCCTCGTCCTGGCGTTCTGTGACCTGGGAACACCAGGCGCGGACTGGAACGCCTACGACGAACTCAAGTCCAAGCTCATCGCACGGGGCGCACCGGCGGACCTGTTCGCCTACATCCACGACGCGAAGAACGACAAGGGAAAGGCGGCGCTGTTCACCAAGGCCCGTAACGGCAGCATCCAGTTCCTTTTCGGCTCCACGTCCAAGATGGGCGTCGGCGTGAATATTCAGGACCGGATGGTCGCCATGCTGCATGTCGACTGTCCATGGCGGCCAGCCGACATCGAGCAACGTGACGGGCGTGGCATCCGCCAGGGCAACCAAAACGCGGAGATCGCTGTTGCTCGCGCCGTCACCGAAGGTACGTTCGATGCCCGCATGTGGGCAGCTCAGTCGCGAAAAGCGGCCATGGTCAACCAATTTCTGAAGGGGTCGCTCACCGCCCGGGAGATCGACGACATCGGCGATGCGGCGCTCAACGCCAACGAGGCCCTCGCTATCGCCAGTGGCAATCCGCTGGTGCTGGAGAAGGCCGAAGTCGACATCGAGGTCACTAAACTCGAACGCTTGCGCCGAGCCCATCAACGTAGCCAGTCGCTGCTGCATATCCGTATCCGCGACGCGGACAACGCCATCCCCGGCCTCGAAGCCGAGAGCGATGCCTACACCAAGGCAATCGCGCACCGAACGCCGACCAAGGGCGACGCCTTCGCAGCGAAGGTCAGCGGTCGCTTCTTCGACCACCGCGGCGACGCTGGCGACGCGCTTGCCGCACGACTGTCCAAGCTGACTCAGGACCCCCGCTCGGTGTGGAAGGAGTTCTCCGATCAGGGCGTAGTAGAGATAGCGGGTTTCACCCTTGACGCCCGCAACGTACCCACCGGCCGCGACGCCCACGTCGCGGTGGTGTTCTCCGAGATCAGCGCCGATCTCTACGTCACCCTCGATGGGAAGACCCTGGAAAAAGGCGGAGCCGGAGTGATGCTCAGGCTGGAGAACGCCGTCAACGGTCTAGACAAACGACTAGACGTCGCGACAAGCCGACTGGCCACCGAACGCACGGAACGGGAGCGCTCCGAACAACGTTTGGGCAAGCCATTCGAACACAGCGACCGCCTTGACGCACTACGGGAACGGCAGAAAGCGATCAACCAGGAACTGTTGGGCAGCAACGAGATCCGGCCGGAGGCAACATCGTCAGGAGCGAACGGCCCCGCCGACGAGACCGACTTCATCCAATCAGCCGCGATGCACGACGCTGCGGCGATGGTCCGTCAATTCGGTGGTGCTGCGGTCGTCATCGGTGCCAACGGAACCTCGATCCTCACCAATCAGGGCCGAGCTCGATGAACCTTCAGGTGACGACAGGTAGGGGCTTGGTTCCTACTTCTGCCTGCGCTGGTTCCGACGCTGTTTTCCCGCTTGGCGCCGCCGGGCCGCAGTTTCAGCCCGTTCAGCCTCCGAGGGCCCCGCCGTCGATGGGTCGTCAGCGGCCGGCCCGAAATTAGGGGTGTCGGGATCGCTTTCGTCGAGCAGTTTGGTCAGCTCACGCACTCACCGTCTCGCAGACTCTAGTTCTGCTATGGCAGAGCCACCCAGCCGTTCCATGGTCGCCCGCCGCGCCGACCACGGAGACAATCGACCCGGTGTTGCGCCTGCTCAACGTGCGCAGGGTTCGCCGCAGCGCTCTGGACGGCCATCGACGTCATCCGCAATTCCCTGATATCGCGCAGTAACGAGAACCCGGCCCACTTGGTGACGTCTGTCCCGTAAGCGTCGCAGAACTGAGCGTAAGTTGTGGCGGAAATCCACCCGAAAGAGCTGTGCTTGATCGCGGTCGACGTTAGATCCCACTCGGGTGGACCGACCGATGCGCGTTCCAGGTCGAGGAACAGAGTCGTCCGGTCGTCGGTTGTGACCACGTTGCCCTCCCATGCGTCACCATGAATCGGTGCCCAGGGTAGACCCGGTGGCAACTCAGCCCACCCCGCTCGAAGGTCAGCCAGACGAGCGCGTAACCACTGCCGGTCGTCGGGCTTGAGGGTACGGGCGGCGTCGATTCGTTCGCCGACCCGGACGAATGGGGCGATCTCACCGAGGAATGGGGGTACCGCCAGGCGGTGAAGAGATCGCAACGCCTCGGCGATCTCACCCACACTGCCTGGCCGATGTGGTGGCAGCTCTCGCCAGAACGTGACCGGCCGTCCATCGACAACGACGAAGTCCGAACCGCAGCCACCCGGTTCGACAGCGGGGACGTCGTTCGTGTGAAGCCATCGAGCGACCGTGAGTTCGCGTTGCGCCGCGTCGGCCTGGCCGTCACGGGCAACGCGCACCACCAGCTGCTGCTCGGAAACTCGGAAGATCCCGTTCTCAGCGACCTTGATCGGAATCAAATGCGGTTGCACGAGGCCCATTTCGGTGCAGGCAGTTCGTGCGATCTGCTCGATGTCGACCTCGTTCACGCGGTTGTCGCCGTCACGCGTACGCCTGCTTGATCGGCGTAGCCGTGGAGCTCTTGGACGTCCTCGGCCGCACGCCGCGAGTGCAGCGCGTTCGCGCCCGTGAGCGCAGCCGACCCAATCGACTTAGCCTCGTCCGGGTCGCCGGTTGCCATAACCAGTGACGCCAGCTTGATCGACGACATCGTGCGGGATCGTGCCGCCAGATCGGTATGGCCTTGGACCGCGGTGGAAAGCCGAGTCCGCGCCTCGCTGACGAAACTGCCATGTATCGCGATGTCAAATAGCGCGTGACCGGTATCGCCCGCGTGCTGAGCGTGGTCGTAGTAGTGCATCCAGACCGGATCGTTGTCTGGTGAGGAGTTGGTGAAATGCTCATCTGCGTTGCCGACTGCGGTGAGCACCCCCTGTATGTCGCCCAGCTTCGCTCGGACGCGAGCTTCGGTGGTGCACAGCATTGCTCGCTCTGTTGCAGTGAGTTGTGGCGCCAAGGCGAGTGCCTCCTGGATGTGTCCCACGCCGTCGTAAATCCGACCGGTCCAGATGGCGTGGCGGGCCATCGAGGACAAGACCTTCGCGTGCAGGTGGACGGCGCCGGCGTCTTTCGCGCATTTTCGCGCGAGTTCGAACGCCTCCGTGGCGTCCGAGTGTATGCAGGCGTCGAATGCCACGAAGGCGCTGGTGTGCGCCAGCGTTCCGACGGCGAACTCCAAGTCTGCTCGGTCGGCTGGGGCGCAGTCGGCGTGCAGATAACCCTCGGCGATGCGTAGTTGAGTCGTCACGACATCTCGCACGAGCGCGCCGCCGTACTCGGCGTCCCATCGCGCGAAAAGAGTTGCAGCGTCCCGGATTTGCGCGATCTCAACTGGGCCGACTCGTGAAGGTATTGGCGTGGCTCTGGCCTCGTCCAGCAGGCGCAACATGCTGGACGGAGACGCTATGGCGCTGGCGGCGGTTGCTGCGGCTGCCCGCAGAAATCCTTGGCGGTCCACGTCGTCCACCGTAGCCCTGCGTGGGAGTCGAAACCACAGCAGTTCCTCGGGGATGTGCAGTAGGGTCGCCCATTTGACCAGCTTGGACAACGCTTCGGGGGCATCGCCGGTCTCGATTCGGCTCAAGGTAGCCTGCGCGACGTCGAGCCAGTTCGCGACGTCGAGCTGGGCGATCGTGGTCTCGTGCATGGGGTGTGTTCGCCAGGCGTAGATCACCCGGCCGATGTGCCAGGACGCCAGTGCATCCCGCATATGGTCGCTAGCCCAGAACTCAGCCGACATCACCGGCGCGCCGACAGCCGGTGCTGATCGCGCGCAACTGCCGCACGATGTGCCGGTGTTGAATCGGCTCAATCGGCTTCCGCAACCCGTGCAGTCGCGCCCGTCCTCGCTCGTTCGCGTCATCCGCCCCGCTCCAGCGATCATGCTGTCCCCAACGGTTTTTCAGACGGTACCACCACCGATACCCAGCGCGTATTGACATCTGGTGCTATTCGTAAGGGACACCTCAAATGTGTTGCGCAGGGAGGCGCGACCAGCGAGGCGTCAGTCGAGACTCTTCAGCGCGCCGGCCCATGGAACCGGGTCGCCCTCGTTGACCCGGACGAAGCGCACACCCCACTCAGCGAGATTCGCCAGCGCAGCAGCTACCGCTGGAAACTCAAATTGTGTCGCCCGCGCATGAGGTACCGCCACCACGGGCAATCCGCCGCCGACCGTTTCGACGAGCAACGCGAGCGGCAACGTATCCCCGATTCCCGCTGCCCATTTCGCCATCGAGGACGTGGTCAGCGGTGCCACAATGACCGCGTCGGGAAATGGAAGCAAGTCCTTGGTTCCCGGCGCCTTGAACTCTGAACGAACGGGGTAACCTGTCTGGACTTCCAGCGCCTCGACGTCGATAAACCGAGCACCATTGGGGGACGCGAGAACACACACCTCCCAGCCGTCGGCCTGCGCTAGAGCCACCAGTTCCCCGACCCCCTCGGCCCCACCGGCCCCCGTTACGATCGCGTACAGAACCCTCGTGCGCTCACTCATGCCCCCCATCATGGCAGGCAATATCCGACAAGTCTTCGCCTATCGAGGCACCGCTCCAACCCGTGAAGCGAGCTTGCCGAGATCGCCGGTGATGAGCTCGCGCCCTGCCTTGACCATCATGTCGCCCACCAGCTCGTGCACCGTCGACATCTTGCGCACTTCGTGAGGTGCGATGTGCTCGGCGCGCAGCAGCGCTTCGAGGGACATGACGTGGTCGTCGCGCGCAGCCGCAGCACGGCCAACCTCGACGAAGTACTGCGCGGCCCGGCCGACAGTCGGCAACGATCTGGGATTGAGCCGGCGAGCGAGGTCGAGCACCCGCTCCGGTGAGTGCTCCATCGCCACCGTCATGTTCCACAGCGCAACATTCGCCGAGCCGAACGAGACGTTGCCGACGATCGTCGTCGGATCGTCGGCAACCGAACGATCGAGTCGTGCTGCGTACTCAGCCGCCTGGCCCAGGTGGTCGTGTGGGTTTCCTCCCATGGTCGCGGTCACCAGCGCCGCTTGCAGGTGCAGCATTCCCACGGTTTGGATCTCGGGCGCGGTGGTGGCGTCCGGTCCGACGAAGGTGGCGGCGCGAACAGCGCAATCCAGGGCTTCCTTCAACGATTTCGGTCTCGCCAGGAGCACCTGGCTGCGTACGTACGCCCCGGAGGCGATGCCTTGTCGACTGTCGATTCGTCGCGCGGCCGACTCTGCGGCCAGTGCGGCTGACCACGCAACCGCGAGGTAGCCGCGGGCGCGCATCGCCACCGAGGTCTCAGAGGCGACTTGGGCCAAGGCGTCCCACGCGAGACTGCGATCGGCGGATCTTCCGCTGTGCGCCTGTCGGTACAGCTCGGTGATCAATGGTGCCAATTGTGGTCCGAGTGTTGCATAGTCACAGGCCATTTGGAGTTTGGTGATACGCCTACCCAGTGCCACTAGTTCGGCGATCTCGCGTACAGGTCCATCGTGTTCGACATTCCCGGCGGCCCAGAATGCGGTTTCGATGTCAGGAACCGAGGCGTCGAATTCGTCAGCCTCGACCGCGTTTGCTGGCACGCTCAGTGAGCTCTGGCCTGGCGAACGTCGGGGCAGAAGATCGTCTGCGGTTGCCGCCGCGACGGCCGATGTCGCGAGAATGAGCAACTGTCGACGGTCTACTTCGGCAGCGGCATCCATTCGTGGGAGTTGGAACCACAGTAGTTCCTCGGGGATGTGCAGTAGGGTCGCCCATTTGACCAGCTTGGACAGCGCTTCGGGGGCATCGCCGGTCTCGATTCGGCTCAAGGTAGCCTGCGCGACGTCGAGCCAGTTCGCGACGTCGAGCTGGCTGATCGTGGTCTCGTGCATGGGGTGTGTTCGCCAGGCGTAGATCACCCGGCCGATGTGCCAGGACGCCAGTGCATCCCGCATATGGTCGCTAGCCCAGAAGGCGGCGGACATCACGGGCGCGCCCACGGCCGGTGCTGTTCGCGCGCACCTGCCGCACGCGACACCGGAATTGAATCGGCTCAATAGGCTTCCGCACATCGTGCAGTCGCGCCCGTCCTCGGTCGTCGGCATCATTCGCCTCGCTCCCGCGATCATGCTGTCCCCAACGGTTTTTCAGACGCTACCACCGCCGGTACCCAGCGCATATACGAGCGCTGCATATCCGCAGCCGGCCGATATTCGTTGCGCGTATAGCCATTTGGTGCCCATCGCCGTCATTGTCGGTTTGTCCGTTACGAACTCTGCGGAAGGGGCGACATGGCGCTATCACTCGTGGTTCCGATCCTCGGTCCACCATCGTCTGGCAAGACCACACTGACGCTCGCACTCGGAAAAGATCCCGACCGACACGTGTTTCGGCTGCGCGAACACGTACCGGCCGAAGTCGTACGAGCGACCGCCAGCGGCGGTCCGCGACACCTCGGATGGATCGATGAAGCAGTCGTCGCCCCGGCCGTCCGCGTCTACGTGGAGACGGTAGTCGCGGACCCCCGGATTCATACCGTCCTCATGGACAACTACCCCGGCACCGGCGAGCAGGTCGACACGCTGTTGGACATCATCTCGTCCTGTGCGCCGGGCTGCTCGGTCGAGCCGATCGAACTCGTGCTCGATGCGAAGGCTCGCCGGAGGCGGGCACAGAAGCGCCGAGTTTGCCACCGATGCGAGCACGATCCGGCAGCAGACCCGCGCATTCCGGCAACTCCATCGAAGGTCGGCGGCTGGGTCTGTGTGAACTGCAATGCGCTCCTGCACCCTCGCCGCGGCGACGCACCAACACTGTTCGCCGCCCGCAGTCGACGCCACCACGACACCGTCGACCGGGTGCGCGCCGCATTCGACAACGCTGGCATCGCCACCAACACGCTCGACGCTGCCGCCCCGGCACCCGCAGTAGCCAGCATCGTCGAACCGTTGCTGATCGCAAGGAGCAAAACAGCGTGACCACTTCGAGCACCACACCGTTGCCCTTCCCCGCTGTCCGGCCGTTCCGACCCGAGACCTACGGCCTTGAGACATATGGGCACGCCAGAATGCCGCGCAACATCACTCAGCCCGAACCGAGCCGCGTCGACAAAGTCGCCTACGGCCGCTTCCGCAACCTGTACCTGTACATCACCGAAGCCTGCCAGCTGCGGTGCGACCACTGCTACATGGGCGAACGCCTTGAGCGCGCGTTGAAGATGACGCCTCAGCAGATCACCGACACCCTGACCACCTGGCGCCAACTCGGCAGCGACAAGCTGACCATCCTCGGCGGCGAACCGACCTTGCACCCGTGGTACGTCGATGCCATCAAAGCGGCCCGCACGATCGGCTACCAGCACGTCATCACCACCACCAACGCCCAGAAGTTCGCCCGGAAGAAGTTCGCCCAGCTCACCCCCGCCGACTTCGCCTACGTCCAGGTCAGCATGGACGGCGGCAGCGCCGCGACCCACGACTCGGTCCGCGGCGAAGGAACGTTCGAGCAGGCGATGGAGACCAGCACCGAGCTGTGCGAGCGAGGATTCGACACCCGCATCATCTGCACGGTCAACAAGGCCAACGAGGGCGACGTGCTGCGCCTGCTCGCCATCGCCGACGAGATCGGCGCGAGCCTGGTGAAGTTCCACGTCTTCTCGACCATCGGCACCGGACACGGCAACGCCGAGATGGCCATGACCCCACCGGAGTGGGTCGACTTCTGCCACCGGCTCGAACAGATCGCACCCAACTACAAAACGCGCGTGTGGTTCCAGCCGACCTACGCGCGCGTTGACCAGATGAGCCGCTACGCCGACGAGGGCTACCAGGGCTGCATCGGCCGGACCCTGGACCGGATCTCGGTCTTCCCGGACGGTCGCGCCTACATCTGCAGCTACCTGTTCGACACCGACATGTACTTCGCGAAGATGCAGGACGGGCAAGTCCTCATCAACCGTGACACCTCCGGCAACGAGTTCGACCTGTTCACCCTCCCGCTGACGAATAGTGCCTGCGGCGGGTGCAAGGCCACTGCGTGCCTGGGCGGCTGCCCCGCCGAGAAGGTCGTCATGGGCGAATCGTCCTGCGAGGCGTACCCCGACATCGTGCCCGTCTGCCGACTGTGGAAGTCCAGCGCCAAACCGGAATAGGAGAACACCGTGACCACCATGGAAACGATCATCGAGCCCTTACGCGCGGTGGACTGGAACGACGTCGAAGCCGTCGACGCGGCGACCAGGAAGGCATTCGACCAGATCGCCGGAGCCAAGTACCTGCTGCGCCGAGCCCTCAACGCGCTGCCCGACAACACCGACCTCACACCGCTATGCGAGCACTACGACATCCTCGACAAGATCGTCCTGCATGACGACCCGTACAGCGGAATCCGACTGCGGCTGCACATCTTCGGGCCCGGCTACATCGACCGCCCGCACAATCACCGCTGGACCTACGCCGCCAACATCCTGCGCGGCCAGTACCGGCACCGGATCTACAGCCCGACCGAACTCGACTCGGACACCGACGTCTCCACACTGCGCGCCATCCACGTGCGCCACGAGCAAGTCGGCGCCAGTTACGCACTGCACCACAGCGCCATCCACGCTGTGGTCGCCGAGCCGGGCACCGTGTCGCTTGTGCTGCGCGGACCCGCGATCAACGACCGGTTCCTGGTCATGGATGCCAAGACCGGGAAGTCGTGGTGGCAGTACGGCGCCGCCAAGGAATCCCTCGAAGACGCGGCGAAGAAGCGTATGTCGCCACAGCGCCTCGAGGAGCTGGTCGCCTTGCTCGGTGAGTGGAACCTCCTCTGAGCAAGGCCGGGGAACGGTGGGGTCGTCGAGAGAGCAGTGAGAGGCGGCGCCCCCACCGTCACCTACTACCAGCCGTACAGCGAAATGACCTCCCCGGAAGCGATGCGATCCAACGCTTCTCGGCAGTACGGGATCATCTCGGCAGGCAGCGCATCGACTGAGAACCACTCGAGCGCATCGCACTTGTCCGGCTCGAGGTTCACCGGCGCACCTTGCCACCGCGCGACCCGGAAGAAGAACGCTACCCGTCCGCCCGAGGACGAGTTGTGCATGACGTGCACGAACTCGACATCGTCGGCGGCGATCTCGACGCCGACCTCCTCGATCGCTTCACGAACCAGCGCGTCGACGATGGATTCGTCAGCTTCGAGATGGCCGCTCGGCGGGTGGTAGGCGCCATCGGCAAATCCCGTGCCCGCGCGCCGGCCGAACAGAATTCGTCCCTCGTCGTCGGTGAGCAGCAAGTGCACATCGCCAATCAGTTTGTGCCTCACCATGCTGGCCACAGCCATAACCAACTCCTCTCTCACACGCACTCGAACTGAGCGCGAGCCCGACCGTAAGCCAATCACCGCCAATTGACTATGCACACAACGCATATCCGAGCCCGCCCGGAGTTCTCATGACGACCGAACCCTCGCTCTACCACCTCGGAGATCCACTGCGGATCATGCCCCGCCGCACCCCGGAGAGTGTCTTGGCGGTCATCACCTTCGGTGACGCGGCCGAACTCGGCCGCCGCGACGCGCGCCTGCCCGCCAGCCAGCGGACCGGATACCGCCGCCAGGACTTCGTCACCGCCACCGCCCGCCACCGGATGCAGGAGGAGTGATTCGCGTGCCACCGACTCATGATCGAGACAGCGAGCGGCCAATGATCGACTCTGACGGGTCGGCACCGACGCGAGCACTGGGCTACGTCATCGACCCTGCCGAAGGCGCAGGCGTCGCCTGGGATACGGGAGTTCTCGCCTGGGCCGCGGAGCGGGCCGGCTGGGAGTATGTCGGCACCGCCTCATCGGCGCCGAAAGACGCCGACCCGATCGGCGATCTGATCGCGGCAATTCGTGCCGCGCGCGCCCATGTCGTGATCGTTCCCGGCCTCTTCCATCTTCATGGCGAGGTTCCCGGCGAACTACTCAGGCACGCTCGCGTGTGCGACGAGACCTCCGGCCGTGTCCATTCATTCGACGGGGCGACCACCAGCATTCCTCCCCGACATCACCGTCCCGACATTGCTCGATCAGACGAACATCCAGACGGGGAGGAGCGCGCGGTGGCCCTGCGACTCTGGCAACCAACGGACCGCTGGCCACCGCCATAGCCGACATCGACGCCGACCAGCACTCGCCACAACCCGGATATAGGAGACGGACGGTGCGCATCCCGAGCATTCTGCGCGGTAGAGGCATCATCATCGGCGTTCTCGAAGGCAACGGCCAATCCCCGCCCGAGATCATCGAACTCGCGCTGCTGCCTCTGGCCGGCGATGCGGCCGAAGTCGAAGGAATCAGGTCGTGGCTCATCCGCCCCGCCCTTCCGATCACGCCCATAGTGACCAAGCGCGTCCACGGCATCTCCAACGCCGACGTGCTCACCGCACCGCCGTGGTCCGAGGTCGCCGATGAGATCGAAGTCGCGCTCGGCGACCGGATTCTCTTGGCGCACAACGCAGATGGTGATCGACGTGTGATCTCGGCGCACCTACCCGAGTGGCGGCCGGAGATGGTCATCGACACTGTCCGGCTCGCCAAGGCTGTCTGGCCGGACTTGTACGGCGGATACTCGCTGGAAGATCTCGTTCGCCACGCACAGCTCGACCGGCACGCTATCCCCGGCCAAAGGCAGCACCGCGCAGCCTGGGACACCTGGGCGACCTGGCAGCTGTTGGCCAGGTTGGTTGAAGACAGCGGCTACGGATGGGACCAGCTCGTACGGGCCTCAGCGCTCAACTGGGGCATCGCGGCCCCGGAACCGGCGGGTCTGTGGTGATCACTTCCGCAACTCCGACAGATCCGCCCGGCGCACTACCCGCGACGGAAGTGCCCAGAGCGACCGACCGCGCCGAAGCCGACATCGACCGCCGCCTGCTCGAGCGAATCCACGAGGTGCAGAGCTACATCCAGGATCTCGTCGACTGGGGACTCGTCACCGACGCAGCAGATTCGAGCGACGGAGGTTGAACCAACTGAATGGCCTTGACCCGACGACCCGTGAGACCCCGGACACCTCACCGCGGTCACGCCCTGCGAGTCAAGGCGGCCCCGGTCAGCCGTTTCTCGGCGGCTACCGGGGCCACCCCGAACCTGCGAGATTCACACCGAAGGAATTATCGCCATGAATGCGAAGTTCGACACCACAACCACTCCCACAAACAGACGCTCGCACCGCCACCGAAGGATCGCGGCTGCTGCGCTGGCGGATCTTGCTGCGCTGGCAGCATTCGCGGTGGCGATGGCCCCGGACGGGACCGCGCAGCCGACCGCGTTCAGGTGCGAGGAAGCTAGCAGCCCTGACCTGGTCACCGGGCCGGCGCCGGTGACACCACCAGCGGGCCGAACGCGATCCTGGGCTTCCAGAGCGCGTACTACACGGATCGTTCTGCCGATCAGGCACGACAGTTCCTCACGCCCGAATCGGTCATCGGTCACCGGTTGCAGGCCGGGATCGACGCTGTCGCCCCGGCACCCGCTACTGCGTGCGCATCTCGCCGCTGCCCGACACCGGGGATTCGCAGTGGTGGTCGGTGGCCGTGACCGAGCACCAGCCCGGCGCCGACCCCGACACCTGGATCGCATTTCAGACGGTGACCACGCGCACCGTCGACGGCGTGACCTTGATCAGCGAGATCGTGCAGGCCCGACCTTCTTAGGCCGATCCAGCAAATTCGAGCGAGGGAGGCTGACGTGTTTTGGGGCATCGTTTTCGCCGGCGGTTTGGCTATCGGAATTGCGGCGTTGGTCCGATGCCTCACTCCGAGATCATTCGGAGACCTCGAGCCCAAACGGCGTACCCGTAGGCCGCCACAGCCGCTTTATCTCGTCGAGCTGCCGACCATGCTCGACCACTCCCTTCCCACCGAGTCGATGACGATCGCAGCGGCACAACGGGAAAGCCGGTTGCACGCGGAATGTCCTCCATGGCTGTGTCCGCGAAAGACGGCGGCCCTGGCTGTGCTCGACGCACATGGCCGCCGCACCCCCGCGCCGCCATCCATCCTCTGACACGGCGATTGCAAGACCAAGATCAGGAGAAAACCATGCTGCCAAACGCATCCCGAGCGAGCCGCCGATCCAGCGCCTGCCCGAGGCGGCGCCGGTCGAGCTGATGCGACGCGTTGCCGCGGGACTGCGCACGTGGACCCCGCCACGGCGCTGTGCCCAGATCACCGGCACTGCCTGGCAGCGTGACTTCATTTGTGCGGCATTTCCGCACAATCCCGCTCGGATCGTCGCCATCGCTGTGGCCGATTGCAGGGATGGGAGCGGCTCAGTTGCCGTGGCCATAGGTGCCATGGTCGCTGGATTGGGCTTTGAACCACAGGTGTAGCGCAGTGACGAGTTGCGGCTCGTTGGTCGTGTAATAGAGGCGGGCCCCGTCTGGGAGTTCCTCGTATCGGAGTGTGATTCGGGCGGAACCGGCGCGGAGGTCGGCCAGACCTGGCATGCGGTCACCGAGAATCGCTGCGGGATCGCTGAAATAGCCTGTGGCGAACTTGACGGCCTCAGACGTCAAATGTTCGCGGATGAGCCGGATCTGTTCGATGTCGCTCGGGTCGTGTGCGGTCACTGTTTGTCGGCCGCCGTCGGCGACGGGCTGGAACGAGTGGGTGGACTTGTCGAGATCGAAAGGCATGACGGCCGCACCGCGTTCGGCGACCTTGGCGTGCAGGTCTGGCAGCTTCGGCGGTGTGTCACGGGCGGATGCCCACCAAAGGCTCGCGATGGTGAGGACGAGCGCCAGGACGGTCAGGATGAGGGCGCCGATGCGGCGAGATAAATTGTCAGCGGTCATAGGTTGCTGCCGCTGTCAATATCGAAAGTGCTTGCAGTGCAGCGCCTCGTTGCGCTTCGGGTATGCGTTCGAACAGCGATTCCATGCGTTGGCGACGGGCTGTCGCGACAGCCGAGGCGAGACGTTCCCCGTCTGAGGTGAACCGCGACTCGACCATGCGACCGTCGCCGGCTCGGTGTCTATGGGCGTCTCGCCATGGCGGACGAACAACTGGACCGGACCGTCGAGAGCCGCCACGGGTTGCCCTGCTCGGCTCACCGTGAATTCGAGGACCGAGCCCGTCCGCTCCGGTTCAACAGCCAGGTCGACCGCGTAGTCGTCGATTGCCGTCGAACAGCAGATCTCCATTTCAGCGAGTCCTCCGTGAGTAGAGCTTCACCCCTGCGGGGCACAGGTACTCACCGTAGAGACGCGCTGTCCGCGTCGGAGGGCGCAAAGGTGTCAGAAACAGGACAGATCACGACAGGGCATCCGCCGCGTCCGCCACGGAACTCCGTGTCCACAGCCATCATTCGGTTGCTGTTGACCGCCGCTCAAGATGCCGGACTGAGCAGCGGTCATGCCGGACTCCCCGGACTGACCGGCGAGGCGCTGCGGGACGACCGGAACCGTGTCAACACGGAATTTTCGAACGCGTTGTGGGGCTGCCTTGTTCAAGGCAATAGCCCCGGTCGGGTAGGGGTGGAGCTTGCTAGGCGTGCCACTCCTGGCGAACTCGGCGTGTGGGACCAGTTCTTCACTGCGGGCGCGACAGTGCTCGATGGACTGCGTGATGCCACCACATATCTCGGCTCGGTCGCCGATATCGATCGTGAACAACTCGATGTGCGCACGGATGGGGATCTGATCGTCCTACGCCACCGGTCGCTGGATCTCGATCCCGAAGTTGCTGCTGCAGTGGGTGAATTTGTTGTTGTCATGGCCGTTGCGCGCATGGCAGAGGCTGCCCGGCGGCCGATCGTGCCGGTGCGAGTCAGCCTGGCCCATCGAGCTCCCCGGGGCTCTGCGCACCGCCTACTCGTCGAGCGACTCGGCACTTCGCGCATCGATTACGAATAACCGGACGACAGAATCGTCATTCTTGCGGCCGATGCACTGGCGCCGGTGCCGCATCCGAGGTCCGGGCTTCCGCAGATCCTGCGCGACCACGCCGACCTGCTCCTGGGCGGTGCGCGGGTCATCGGCGATTGGCGCACGATGCTGCGCGCCGTGCTCGTCGCGACCATCGCCGAGCGCTCGCCGACGCTCGCGGGGGTGTCTGCCCGGCTCGGAATCAGTCCCCGGACTCTGCAGCGACGATTGGACGACGCTGGCACCAGCTGGCGCGCCGAGGTCGACTCGGTGCGTGCCGAGCAGGCGCGGTTGCTCGACCTCGGCTTGTCGCAACGGATGGTGGCAACTCGGCTGGGCTACCGCGATGAGCGGAGCTTGCGCAGGGCTCAGCAACGTTGGTCGACCTCGTGACCGGAGTCGCGCTCATGATCTCCGCGCCCGAATCCCGAATGGTGTGAGGCCGCGTGGCTTGTAGATCGCCAGGACCATCGCGCACAGGAGGATCAGCGTGGCGGCGGCCGCGTGGATGACGAAGGTCGGTGCGCGCAACTGGTCGATGGCGGATTCGGGGCGTGCGGCGATGCCGGTGTAATGGTCGACGGTGCGTGTGTAGAGCAGCAGGATCACGGTAGCGATGACGTTGAGCAGGAGTTTGAAGAGCACCCAGTAGTGCCGGACCAATCCCCATGGCGTGCCGAGGGATTGAACAATTCCCGTCACCAGCGATGCCACCGAGAGCGGCAGCAGGACCCACCAGGCCATCGGCCCGGCGACAAGGTCTACCGCGCGCACCATGCCGACGTCGGAGCTGGTGACTCCGACGATCGCCACGATCAAGAACGCGACGACCGCGCCGAGCCAGCCGACCGATGCGCTGACGTGAACGGTCAAGGCCAGCTTGCGAACCGGCGGACGCATCGGGCTCACCGTACGTACTCGGCGACTTCTGCCGAGCTGACGTGCCGTCCTGGACCGTGCTCGCCGCCGCCGACGAGCAGGCCGATCACGAGTAACGCGACGAGGATCGCGATGACGACGCCGGTCACTTTCACCCAGCGGGGTGTGGGTGAAGCGGGGCGTGGGCGAGAAGTTGGTTCGGTCATCAGGACTGTCCTTCCGGTGGACCGACGAGGGTGACTGCTTTTCGATACAGTATGTATTCATCAGCGACGAAATGTCTAGGACGATGTCAGAACGTATACTGCGAGGGTGCCGAAGTTGTGGAGTGAGACGATCGATGAGCACCGTCGCGCGGTGCGCGACTCGATCCTCGACACCACTGCGCGGTTGGCGATCGAGCACGGGGTGTCATCGGTGACGATGTCTCAGGTCGCCGAGCACGCGGGCATCGGGCGGGCGACCCTGTACAAGTACTTCTCCGACGTGGGTACGATCCTCGGCGCCTGGCACGAGCAGCAGGTCGGTAACCACCTGGGGCAATTGATGGAGGCAGGCGCGGCGGAGGGCGACGCTTCGCAGCGTCTGAATATCTTGCTGAGTACGTATGCGAGGGTCCTGCGCGAATCGCGCCGGCACCATGACACCGATCTCGGCGCGCTTGTTCACCACGGCGGATCACATGTTGTTCACGCCGAACAGAAGCTGCGTCAGCTGATGACCGATTCGATTGGCGCAGCTGCTGCTATCGGCGCGGTCCGGGCGGATGTACCTGCCGCTGAACTCGCGAGCTACTGCCTGCACGCATTGGACGCTGCTGTCTCGCTGTCATCGGAGGAAGCGGTGCAACGACTGCTCGGGTTCGTCAGAGCCGGATTGGATCCGGTCTGAGCTGCAGTCATCCCGCGACGCGCCGTGCTCGCCGGCCGCCGAGCACGCATATCGAGCATATCCTCAGCAATCCGGGGTAGGCCGGACCTGTAGGGGGGCGTAAGCGAGGAGGCGGTTCATCATGTCTCGACGTTCCATCATGCTTCGACGGCTCATTCCAGGTGTTGCACTGGTCGCGCTGGTCGCTACCGGCTGCGGCGATGACGATTCGGGTGATGCGGCCGCGACTTCGGCGCCTGGATTGTCGCCGAGTTCGGTCAGTGCCACTGCAGCCCCGGTCGGCACCTTCAACGACGCCGACGTCACGTTCACGCAGATGATGTACCAACATCATCAACAGGCTGTCCAGATGGCGGACCTGGTGCCGTCTCGGTCCCAAGATCAGCAGGTGATCGATCTTGCGGCCGATATCAAGGCCGCTCAGGCGCCTGAGATGGCGCAGATGCAGTCGATGCTCACGGAGTTCGGAAAGTCGGTGCCGTCGGGCGCCGACGCGATGGGACACGACATGCCGGGAATGATGTCGCCGGAGCAGATGTCGTCGCTGGAAGGCATGTCCGGACCGGAGTTCGACCGGATGTGGTTGGAAATGATGATCGACCACCACAACGGCGCGGTGCAGATGGCGCAGACCGAAATCGCCTCGGGTGCCAATCCCCAAGCCAAACAAATGGCTGAAACCATCGTGTCCACCCAGCAGCGTGAAATCGACCAGATGACGGCGATGCTCGGGCAGCGGTGATGCTGGGCTGGGGCAGGGAACTTCGTCGGTAGGTTGCGGGCTGCCGAGGATTGCGTTGGTTATGAGCGACCGTGATTTGGCTGTCGGTCGCTGTTGAGTGGTTGGTGTGTGAGGGCGTTTCGGATGGCTTCGGCTACGCATGCGGCGGCGCAGCGTGCAATGGTTCGGGCAGCGGGATGGCGGACTATTCGCAGGACTGTGGCCGTTGAGGACATGCTTGTGATCGGCTTTCCAAGAAGGGGGACGGGTCGGCAGACATTCTGCCGACCCGTCCCTTTTCGGTTCGCGGGTTACTGCGCGGTCGACTTGAACCGGCGCAGGCGCAGGCTGTTGCTCACCACGAAGACCGAGCTGAACGCCATCGCGGCGCCGGCCAGCATCGGGTTGAGCAGGCCCGCCATGGCCAGCGGGATGGCGGCCACGTTGTAGGCGAAGGCCCAGAACAGGTTGCCCTTGATCGTGGCCAGGGTGCGGCGCGACAGGCGGATCGCGTCGGCGGCGGCGCGGAGGTCGCCGCGGACCAGCGTGAGGTCGCTTGCCTCGATGGCGACGTCGGTGCCGGTGCCCATCGACAGGCCGAGATCGGCCTGGGCCAGGGCGGCCGCGTCGTTGACGCCGTCACCGACCATGGCGACGACCTTGCCCTCGGCCTGCAACCGCTTGACGGTGTCGACCTTGTCCTGCGGCAACACCTCGGCGATGACCTCGGCGATGCCGACCTCGTCGCCGATGGCGCGGGCCGCGCGGGCATTGTCACCGGTGAGCAGGATCGGCGTCAGCCCGAGCTCGCGGAACTGGGCGATGGCTTGGGCCGAGGTCGGCTTCACCGCGTCGGCGACAACCAGCACGCCGCGCGCCTTACCGTCCCAGCCGATCGCGACCGCGGTCTTGCCCGCCGACTCCGCTTCCGCCAGTACGGTTTCCAGCTTCTCGTCGAGCGGCTGCGACCAGTCGGCCAGCAGGCGCGCCCGGCCGACGACCACCGCGTGCCCGTCCACCACGCCCTGCACCCCGAGGCCCTCGACGTTGGCGAAGCCCTCGACCGGCGCCAGTGTGCCGAATTCGTCGCGTGCGCCCTTGGCGATGGCCTGTGCGATCGGGTGCTCCGACGAATCCTCCAGCGCACCAGCGAGTTCCAGCACCTTGTTACCCAGTTCACCGTCGGCGGGGATCACGTCGAGCAGCGTCATCTTGCCGGTGGTGACGGTGCCGGTCTTGTCCAGCACGATGGTGTCGACCTTGCGGGTCGATTCGAGCACCTCGGGTCCCTTGATCAGGATGCCGAGCTGCGCGCCGCGTCCGGTGCCGACCATCAGCGCGGTCGGGGTGGCCAGGCCGAGGGCGCACGGGCAGGCGATGATCAGTACCGCCACGCCCGCGGTGAAGGCTGCGGCGATGGAACCGCCTGTGCCGAGCCAGAATCCGAGGGTGGCGACGGCGAGGGCAATGACGATCGGGACGAAGATGCCGGAGATCCGGTCGGCCAGCCGCTGCGCCTGCGCCTTGCCGGTCTGCGCGTCCTCGACCAGCTGTGCCATCTGGGCGAGCTGGGTGTCGGCGCCGATCCTGGTGGCGCGCACCACGAGTCGTCCACCGACGTTCACGGTGGCGCCGGTGACGGCGTCGTCGACACCGACCTCGACCGGCACGGATTCACCGGTGAGCATGGACGCGTCGACCGCTGAGGTGCCCTCGGTGATCACGCCGTCGGTGGCGATCTTCTCGCCCGGTCGCACGATGAACTCGTCACCGACGACCAGCTGCTCCACCGGAATTCGCGTCTCGGCACCGTCGCGCAGCACGGCGACGTCCTTGGCGCCCATCTCGAGCAACGCCTTCAACGCTGCCCCCGCCCGTCGCTTGGACCGTGCTTCGAAGTACCGTCCGGCCAGGATGAACGTGGTCACGCCGGCGGCGGCTTCGAGGTAGATGCTGCCGGTGCCGTCCATCCGCGCGATGGTGAGCTCGAACGGGTGTTTCATTCCCGGCGTGCCCGCGGTGCCCCAGAACAGGGCGTACAGCGACCAGCCGAACGCGGCGAGGGTGCCCATCGACACCAGGGTGTCCATGGTGGCGGTGCCGTGCTTCAGGTTGGTCCACGCTGCCTTGTGGAAGGGCAGCGCGCCCCAGATCACGACCGGTGCGGCCAGCGTGAGCGAGAGCCATTGCCAGTTGGTGAACTGCAGTGCGGGGATCATCGCCATGGCGATCACCGGGACGGTGAGTAGTGCTGACACGATCAGCCGGGTACGAAGGGAGGCTGTCGGGTCTTCGACGACCGGTGTTTCGTCGGTCTCGGTCTTCTTCGGGGCGGGGAGTGCCGCGGTGTAACCGGCTTGCTCGACGGTGGAGATCAGTTCCTCGGGGGAGACGTCACCGGTGAAGTCGACGCGTGCCTTCTCGGTGGCGTAGTTGACGGTGGCGGTGACGCCGTCGAGCTTGTTGAGCTTCTTCTCGATCCGGTTCGCGCAGGAAGCGCAGGTCATGCCACCGATCACCAGTTCTACCTGGCCGGTGCCCGGTGGGTGTGTCACGGCGGTCATGGGGTGCTCCGTTCTTGTGTTGACAGTGATGAAGAGTTGGGGATCATTAGCTGGCTTGTCATCGAATGTTCCTGTTGTCCAGCGAAGTTCAGTGTCCGTGGCCGGGTGTTCCGTGGTTGGCGGGCGCTGGGGTCGGCGCCGCCGGTACGGCCGCAGCCTGGTTTGCGGTCGCCACACTCAGGGTGAATTCGGCGGTGCGCACCACGCCCTGGTGCTGGAAGTCCAGGAACAGCCGGTAGTCGCCGGTACTCGGTGCGTTCACCACGAAGTCGATGCCGGGACCGGCGGGGGTGGTGCCGTCGCCGGGTGTCCCTTCTGGGTGAACGTGCAGGTAGGCGAGGTCGGCGGCACGCAGGGCGACCAGGTGACCGTAGGCGCCGAGGTAGGGCTGCAGGTCGGTGACCGGTACACCGTTGCGGCTGACCGCCAGTGTCACCTTCGACGCGGTGCCCGGGGTAACCGTGCCGTTCAACGCGACCGTGTACTCGCCGACCTGCGCTGTCGTGGCGGGGGTGGGCAGCGCCTGGACGTCGTAGTTCCCGGCGACGCGCAGGTCGGTACCGAGGGTCAGATTCGACCCGCCTGCCGGGGTGAAGTCGGCGAAGACCCTGTAGTCACCGGCCCGGCTCAGATTCAACGGCACCGACCAAGTCCCGGCCGGATCGAGCACCGGATGCACGTGCTGGAAACCCGCCATATCGCGCCGCACCACGATCAGGTGCAGGTCTTTGTCGTGGCTGGTTTGGTACTTGGTGACGGGTGCTCCGGTGGCGTCGAGGATGCGGAAGGAGACCGTCGTCTGTGCTGCGGTCGTGGTGTTCGGCTTGTCCAGGGCGAGGGTGTAGCCCTGGTCGGTGACCAGCAGACCGCCGGGTAGATCGGCGGAAGGTGCACTGTCACTGGGTGCGGCGTGTCCGCCGTGTCCGGCGGGTTCACTCGCATCAGGGTCGGGGCCGATCGTCGCGCCGGCGGCGACGGCAATCCCGAAGACTGCGGCGAGGCCGAGGGCGAATCCGGCGAACTTGGTGGTGGCGTTCATCGAGAGCTCCGTACTTTCTGTCTAGCCGACGAGGGCGAGCTGACGCGTGTCACGCGGCCACTGCCGGTGCTCTGCGTCGATGACGTAGGGGTGGGTGTGCTGGTAAAGGCCGTCGCCGACGCGGATCGCATCGACGAGACGGGCGGGGTCGATGGTGCCGACCTGGTGTAGGTGGGTGATCTGCTCGGGGTCATGACGCGGCCAGGCCCGCAGCGCGACGGTGGTTCCGCCGGCGGCGAGCACCACCAGCACCACCCAGGTGGTGGTGAAACCTGCTGCGCTGGTGAGCCATCCGGCGATCGGGTAGGTGAGCAGCCAAGCCAGGTGCGACAGCGAGAACTGTGCGGCGAACAGTGCCGCACGGTCGGCGGGCTGCGACGAGCGGCGCAGGATCTGCCCGGTCGGGGTGAGTACCGCGGCGGTGCCCGCGCCGATCACGGCCCATACCGCGATCGCGGCACCCCAGCGCCACTGGCCGCCGGTGGCGGTCGACAGCGCGATGGCCGAGCTGAGTCCGAAGATCAGCGTCGCGGCGCCGGACAGCATCACCGGGCGAGCCCCGATTCGATCCAGAACCCGCGGCAGCGACAAAGCGATGACCATCGTTCCGAAACCGTTGGCGGCCAACAGTATCGCCACGCCGGTCTGGGTTCCGCCGAGGGTGTCCCGGACGTAGTTGACGGTGTTGACCATGATCACCGAACCTGCTGCGGCGACGGCCAGGTTGAGACCCAGCAGCCCGCGTAGCCTGGGGGTGGCGGCGAAGATCCGCATGCCGACCGCGATTCGTTCGCGGAAGCTGCCCTGGGTGGTAGCGCCCGCGTTGGGGATTCGAGTCGAGATCACCAGGGCGGCGGAGACCACGAAACCGATCGCGGTGCCGACGAACAGCCAGTGGAAGCTGATCAGGGTCAGCGCGGCCGCGGCCAGCATGGGGCTCAGCAGCGTTTCCATAGTCGCTGCGAGTTGGGCGGCCGAAAGGGCGCGGGTGTAGTCACGTTCGTCGGGCAGAATATCGGGGATCACCGCCTGATACGTGGGAGTGAACGCGGCCGAGGCGGTCTGCAGGACCGCGATCAGTACGTAGATCTGCCAGATCTGGTCGATGAAGGGCAGCGCCAGTACGACGCCGCCGCGAATCATGTTGAGCGAGACCAGGAACAGTCGGCGGGGGAATCGGTCGGCGTAGGCGGCCACGATCGGGGCAACGGTGACGTAGACGGCCATCTTGATGGTCAATGCGGTGCCGAGCACGGCTCCGGCATCGGCGCCGGCGAGTTCGTAGGCGAGCAGTCCGAGAGCGACCGTGGTCAGGCCGGTACCGAACAGGGCGGTCATCTGTGCGGTGAACAACCGCATGTAGTCGCGGTTGGCGAACAGTGAAGTGATCATCGGGGTTGTCCTTCTACTTCTGTGGCGGTGCGTGGCACCTGCTGAGCGGAGCTACCCGTCCAGACGCGCTGACTTCCCCGAGGATGGCCACCGTGTCATCGAGTCGGAGTCGATGACACGGTGGCGGGGGTGTCAGTTCTGGACGAGTTCGTAGCCGAGGGTCTCGACGGTGTCCTGGATCAGCGCGTCGTCGATCGCGCCTGCGCCGATGACGGTCATCCGGCCGGTGGCGAGTTCGATGTCGACACCGTTGATGCCGTCGAGCTTGCCGATCTCGTTCTTGACCTTACCGACGCAGCTGCCACAGGACATGCCCGAAACGACGTAGGTGCTGGTGCTGTTGTTGGTGCTCATGACCGGTTGTCTCCTTGTGCTTCAGGGGCGTTCCGAGAACAGACGATACGACAGACGGATCTCGTTGTCTACCCCTAGGGGGTATGCGTATGAGTTACTACCAGTACCCCCAAGGGGTATGTATGGTGACGGCATGACAAAGTTGAATCGGATCGTCGTTGTCGGAGCTTCGCTGGCGGGACTGCGCGCAGTGCAGGCGCTACGCGCTGCGGATTTCGCCGGTGACATCACCTTGATCGGCGCGGAAGACCACGCACCCTATAACCGGCCGCCCCTGTCGAAAAGCGTCCTGGACGGCGACGACGACATCACCCTGCCCGGCGCGGAACAGCTCGACGACGATTGGCTGCGCAACCGGCGAGCCACTGCGCTGCGCACCGACGAACGCCTGGTCGTACTCGATGACGGCTCGGAAATCGCCTTCGATGGACTGATCGTGGCGACCGGCGCAAGCCCGCGCCGCTTCGATGCCCAGCCCGCCGGCGTGCACAGCCTTCGAACTGTCGACGATGCTCTCGCCTTGCGGACCGAGCTGGCGGCCGCACCCGGTCACGTCACGGTGATCGGCGGCGGCTTCATCGGCAGCGAGGTGGCCTCCACGGCGCGACGCCAGGGAATCTCGGTCACTCTGGTCGACGCCGGATCTCACCCCATGACCGCGACATTGGGGTCGCGCGGCGCGCAATGGCTCGCCCGACACCACGAGCGCCACGGCGTCGATCTCGTGTCCGGGGTTCGAGCCGTCGGCTTCGACGGTGAAAGCCGCGCGAGCGCAGTGCTATTGAGTGACGGCCGTCGAATTCCCACTGACGTCGTCGTCGCGGGCACGGGAGTCGAACCGAATACCGACTGGATGCGCGAGAGTGGGCTGAAGCTCGACAACGGCGTCGTCTGCACCAGTTCGCTGTTCGCCGAAGGGGAATCGTCGATCGTCGCTGCCGGCGATGTCGCCCGCTGGTCGCACCCGCTCTACGGCGGCGAGCTCGTCCGCGTCGAACACTGGGCCAACGCCAATGAACAGGGAGCTCTGGCCGCTCGCAACCTCCTCGCCGGGCCCGCCGAAGCCGAAACATACGCGGCAGTACCGTCTTTCGCGACGCATGTTCACGGTGCCCGCATTCAGGTCGCGGGCATGCCTGCACTCGCAGACGAGGAGCGTGTTCTTCTCGACGAGTCGGCCGAGGACCGCCTTTTGGTTGCGTTCTTCTCGCGCGGCATCCTTGTCGGCGCGGTAGCGGTGAACGCGCCGAAGGATCTCATCCGACTGAAGCGCGCCATTGCTGCGCGCACCTCGAGTGACGAGGTCGCGGCTTGACGGACCGAATGCGTCGAGGGCCGTAGCCGAACCGGCGCGGTACCGCGATCTGCCTCCCTGTGGATGGGGTGACGCCTCAAATCGTCGCCCCATCTCAGATGCGTTGACAAAGCTGCGAGGAACCGGCTAAATACTAATCTACTTAGTAGATATGAACGGAAGGTTCGTGTGATTCGGCGGCCCGCATCTCTGACACCCGAGGGGGTGTCCGCTCGAACGAGCGCGGGCGCGACCTGCCCTCCTCAGCGTGTCGTGTCGAGGCGTATTCCGCCGACCGCGATGGTGGTGCCGGTGATGCGCTATTACGCATCGCGTGTTCTGCGGCCGATGATCACCTCGCTACGGACCACGCCGCGTGTCACCCTCGCCGGTCGGGCATCCTGTGGAGAACCGGTCACCCTGCGCCCTCAGCGACTGTCCGACGCTTCTACCTGGCGCGAGATTCGAATCGCCGACCGCCTCGCGATCGAGCCGTTCTGGGTGACGGACAAGCGTGGCTGGGAGGCGCGCCACCGTGAGCGGATATGGATTCACGAGTGGCTGTGGTCGAGGTCGGAGGCGAAGGCCGGCCGAATCGTGCGCACCGTGATCGAGGTCGATGGCCAATTCGCCGGGCAGTGTGACCTGTGGATACACGACGAGCGCGGCGAGCTCAGTATCTGGGTCGATTCACGACTGACCGGACGCGGCATCGCGGGCGCTGCAGCTCGTCTGCTCATCGGCTACGGCTTCGACCAACTGGGTCTCGCGCGGGTCACGGCGCCGATCGATGTGGACAATGCCCGTTCGGCTCGATTGGCCCGCCGGATCGGTTTGGTGCGCGAGGGAACGATGATCAGCTACCTCAGCGTCGGTGGCAGACGCCGCGACCACGATCTCTGGGCGGTTTCCGCGCAGGCTTGGACGCGACAGTCGTCTGCTGAACTAGGTGGAGGTGGTGAGACGCCGAATGTGCGACCGAGCGGTCCGGATGACGTCTTCTAATACGTAGAGATATAGTATGTGTTGGCACGCCGGACGCCGCCGCGGCACGGTCGAGCGGAGAACGGGAGAACGACGATGGGTCATCGCTTCGGAGAGCTGGAAGCGGTTGTGATGGATCGCGTCTGGTCGGCCGACGACACCATCACCGTCCGGCAGGTCTACGACGACTTGCTGCGTGACCGGGACATCGCGTACACGACCGTCATGACGACCATGGACAACCTGCACCGCAAAGGTTGGCTCGAGCGGGAACGTCTCGGCAAGGCATACACCTACTGGGCCACCATGACGCGGGAGCAGTACAGCGCGAAGCTGATGCGCGACGCACTCGGCGACGGTGGCCGTTCCGATCTGGTGCTGGCTCACTTCATCGATCAGATCACCGAAGATGAATCGAACGCACTACGAACTGTGCTGCGGGGATTGACTTCTCGGCGGAAAAAGGACTGAACCGCACGATCCTGAGTTGCCGTGGTCCAAGCCGGAGATGGTAATTCGACCGCACGTTCCACGACTACGATGCGAAATCGGCAACCGCGTGGCCGCGAGAGTATCCGTGATCTACTATTTGACTTAGTAGTTTGCCGAGCGGTGGAAGAGGCGCAGTTGTGACGATCTCGCAGTGGCCGGTTCAACGGTGGTTGGTGGCGCTGGCCGTGGCAACGGTGGTCGCTGCGGTGGTGGGCATTCCCACCGGGGTGATACAGACGCCGTTCTACACGCGCATGACTCCGGTGCTGTGGTGGAACTACCCGATCTGGCTGCTCACCGCGGTACTCAGTGGTCTCGTCGCAGCGACCTACGTACGAAGTAAGATGCCGTCGACCACGCGTTCGGCGGGGCTGTTCGCCACGCTCGCATCGGCATTCGCCGTCGGTTGCCCGGTGTGTAACAAGCTGATCGTGGCAATGCTGGGAGTCAGTGGCGCGCTCAGCATCTGGGCGCCTCTGCAGCCGGTTATCGCAGTGGCGTCGCTGTCGCTCTTGGTATGGGCGCTGCGTCGAAGGCTGATGGGCGAGCGAGCGTGCACGGCACCCGCGCCGGTGGTCATGGACGCTGGCGAAGCAGATCCTGTGCGTCGGTAATCCCCGTGTCAGTCCCGCGAATTACGTACCGAAATAGTACTGTCACTCGCGGGGGAAGCAGGAGGTGACCGGCGATGCTCAATCTGCTCATAGTCCTTGCGGTGGTGGGGGCTTCGACGGCGTTGTTGTACGCGGCGGGCCGCGCGGGGCAATCGGCACCGATCGCGACAGATGTCGCGCCTTTTCTGTCGGGCGCGAAGGCCGCCGAGCACGCTGTGTCGCGCTATCACGTGCGCTGGTACACGATCACGATGATCTTCCTGGCTTTCGACATGGAAATGGCGTTCATGTATCCGTGGTCGGTCGTAGTCGCTGATCTCGGGGCCATGGCGGTCGCCGAGATGTTCGGATTCCTGGCCGTGCTGATGATCGCGGTCGTCTATGCCTGGCGGGAGGGAGCGCTGCGATGGGTCTGAACTCCTGGTTGCGTGCCCGAGCTGCCGTTGCGCCGTTCGTGGTGACCGCCCCTGGTGGTACCTCCGTACGCCTGGCGATTGAACGCGAGATCCGCGAACACGGTTTGCGCCAGGTGAGCAGTCCAGCTGCGGCCGACCTGCTGCTCGTCGCGGGGCCGGCCGACGAGGAATTCGACTCCCATGTCACGCGGATCTTCGACAGCATGTCACTGCCCCAACATCGCGTGCGGATCACCGAACCCGATTCTGCCGCAACAGAAATCGGCGCTGCGATCGTTCGTCTGCGTGCTGGAGGCGCTGCTGTCTCACCACCGTCGGACCCCGAATCCGTGGACGGTCCGCACCACCAGCACAACAGGGCAAGTGGTCACGACGCTGAGCAGGCGCGAGTGCACGAGCATGCTGAGGTGCATGAGCAAATGCAGCACGCCGCAGGGCATGCGCACATGGGGCACGCTGCGGAACATGAGCACGTGGAGCACGCCGCTGAACACGAGCACGGGGAGCACGCTGCGGAACACGAGCACATGGGGCACGCCGCGGGCGGTGCGGCGCACGGTGGGCACGACCACGATATGGGCATGATGATGCCGGGTGGGCTGGCGATGGCTGATCGGGCGGATGATCGGGACGGTCTGAAGCTCGATGTGCTGACGGTTGCGCTGGGACCGGTGCTTGCCTGGTGGCCCGCAGGTCTGACCGTTGTCACACGATGGCAGGGCGATATCGTCTGCGACGCAACAGTGTCAGTTCTCAGGGCACCATCCGGCACCCTGCCCTTCTGGTTGCAGCCGTGGCTGCGCGCAGGGTCGGTCGACGCAGACGAACGACGACGATGGCGAACGGCACGCGCACTGGACTCGGCCTCGACGCTGCTGACGGTGGCGGGATGGTCGGATGCGGCGACGACTGCGCGCCGATTGCGGGACGAATTGCTGGTCGGTGACGTGTCCGGGGGCGGCGAGGTGCGGCTGCGCCGTTGGGCACGTCGGGTCGCGGGCTCGCGGGCGCTGAGGTGGTCGTTGCGTGATGTCGGAAGAATCGCTGCAGGACCAGGCGTGCCGCCGGAGGTGGTAGGCGACGTGCGTGACCGGCTGCTGCGCTGGATAACCGAGACGGACTCGGCGCACCGACACGAGGAAAAGGCCACAGAGCCGGACGGATTCGTCGATGCCCAGATCGCTCGATGCCAGTGGATCGTCAACACGTTGCCGACACTGCTGTCCGGAACGGAACTAGCGGAGGCCCGCTTGATCGTGGCCAGTCTCGACCCCGACATCGAAATGCTGACCGCGGCAGTTTCGGAGGCGACGCATGGTTGACTCCGCTCCCTGGTGGCAAGCTGCGTTATTGCCGGTAGCCGTGGTGGCGTTCGCTTTCGCCGTCGAGGTCTGCCAGGGGATACTCAACGCGCGAGTCGCCGGAACTTCCGCACCGGTTGCCGCGTTCGCACCGGCGCGGTCTGTCGCACTTCTACTCACCCAGCAGCGCCGCCGGATCGTCGGTGCTGATGTATTGCTGTGGCGTTGTGCAGGATTGGTACTGCTGACCGCCGGTGTGCTCACCGCGGCGCTCGTGCCGGTCGGTCATCGCGTGGTGCTGGGCGGTAGCGTGTCGCTCGCGTGGTTCAATGCGGTCGAGATCCTCTCCTGGGCAGCGGTGTGGTTGGCCGGCTGGGGCGCAAACTCGGCCTTCTCTCTCGTGGGTGGGTATCGCTTCGTCGCGCAGGGCCTTGCCTATGAGTTGCCGCATATGTTCGCGTTGATCTGCGCCGCGGTGGCCGCCGAGTCGCTCGACATCTCCGACATCGTTGCCGCACAGCAGGACCGGTGGTTCGTCGTCATCATGCCGGTGGCTTTTCTGATCTATCTGCTCTCGGTACCCGCCATGTCCTTCACCGCGCCCTTCGACGCTCCGGTGGGTTCGGATATCGCTGGTGGCGTGTTCGCCGAGGTATCGGGGGTCGACCGCCTGGTGCTGACCGTGGGTCGCCGGGTGCTGTTCGTAGCGGCCGCGGCCATGGCGGTGCCGTTGTTTCTGGGCGGTGGCGCAGGTCCGTGGTTGCCGGGCTGGCTGTGGTCACTGGTGAAGACACTGCTTGTGCTGGCCGCGCTGATCTGGCTCGGGCGCCGCTGGCCGACGATCAGGATGTCGCGCTACATGGAGGTCGCCTGGATCGTCTTGCTTCCGCTGATTCTGTTGCAGGCGTTGGTGGTGTCGATCGTGATGATTCGCTGAGGAGGAGCCAACGATGTGGGCGCAGGTGATCTTCTGGGTGTGTGCGGTCGGGGCGGTCGCGACCGGGCTCGCGGTATTCCGGGTCGATTCGATGGCGCGTGCGACTTTCGCGTTGCTCCTGTCGTTCTGCTTCGCCGCAGGCACCATATTTCTGGTCGACCTGGCCTACCTCGGTGTGCTCGTCGTCCTGATGATGATCATGGAGATGGTCATCATGGTGGTGTTCATGATCATGTACATGATGAACCCCGCCGGGTTGATGCCGATGTCGATGGTGCACAACCAGAAAGCGTCGCTGGGCATTTCGGTGGTGGTCTTTCTCGGGCTGGCCAGCGTCGCGGTGCTGGTCGACTGGCCCGAACGGGAACAACCGCTGCCCGATGACCCGACGGTTCAGCTCGGTGAGGCCATCATGGGCTCGAAGATGCTGGTGATGATCGTGGTCGGGCTGGTGCTGTTCGCCACGATCGTGTCGACAGTGGTGCTGGCAACCCATCGCGGTCGCTACGACCGCTACGGCGACCGGCTCGATCGGCGCATCCCCGACGATCCCGTCGAAGGAGGAGTCGGCCGATGAATCTACCGGAGTTCTTGCTGCTCGCCGCGGCCCTGTTCAGCATCGGGCTCTACGGAGTGCTGTCTCAGCAGTCCATCGTGATGATCATGATGGGCGTGGAACTGATGATCAACGCCGTCATCGTCGCCGCAGTCGCGTTCTGGTACTTCGCCTGGCCATCGGCCGACCCCCAAGTGCTCGTGTTGGTCGCGATGACCGCCATGGCGGTGGAGATGGCGGCCGGGTTCGCCGTCACGACGGCCATTTTCCGGGCCCGCGACATCGACATGGTCGACATGGCCGACGAACTGAAGGGCTGAGGCGATGCTGTGGTCGCTGATCGCGCTGCCGGGTCTGGTCGGCGTGGCACTGCTGCTGGGCGGCCGCCGCGTCGACCACGTCGCGCCGATGCTCGGGGTCACGGTCGCGGCGGTAAGTACGGTGCTGGCTGTGCTCGCCGCCGTCGACCGGCCGAGTGGGTCGGCTCCGCTGCTGGCAGGAATTCCGTTCGTGGTGGGGGTGGACGGGCTGTCGGCGGTCATGATCGTCACCGTCGCCGCGGTGACCACCGCCGTGCTGGTGTTCGCGACCGGTGACCTGGGCGCCGATCAACCACGTGCCCGGTTCTACGGACTCATGCTTGTCTTCGCCGCCGCCATGCTGACCACGGTGGTGGCGCGGAACATCGTCACGTTGCTGATGGCGTGGGAGATCATGGGTACCGCGTCCTACGCACTGATCGGTTTTCATTGGCGTGACGACTATCGCGTGTCCTCCGGTCTGGTGGCGTTCCTGACCACCCGCACCGGCGATGTCGGTCTCTATCTCGCCGCCGGTGCTCTGTTGGCAGGCGGAGACGGCGCTCTCGCGATGGGTTCCGCCGCCGGTGTCGAGGGCGGATGGCGCGACGTCGCGGCCGCCGGGGTCCTGCTGGCCGCACTGGGCAAATCCGCGCAACTGCCGTTCAGCTTCTGGCTCTCACGCGCGATGTCGGGCCCCAGTCCGGTGTCGGCGCTGTTGCACTCCGCCACGATGGTTGCTGCGGGGGCGTACCTGCTCCTACGGATGTACCCTCTGCTCGAGTCCACCGCGTGGGCCGGTCCGACTACGGCTTGGATCGGAGTCGCCACCGCGATCGTGCTCGGCGCCGTAGCGGTCTGCCAGGCCGACGTGAAACAGCTGCTCGCCGCGTCTACCTGCGCCCAAGTCGGCTTCATCGTCGTTGCCGCCGGCGTCGGCGGCATCGCGGCGGGGACAGGACAACTCGTCGCCCACGCCGCGACGAAGAGTCTGCTGTTCCTCTGTGCGGGTGCGTGGCTCTCGGCGCTGGGAACCAAACAGCTCACGGGCCTGCGAGGGGTGGCGCGGACCTATCCCGTCGTCGGGGTGACCTTCACCATCGGTGCCCTCAGCCTGGCGGGCGTGCCGCCGTTTGCGCTGTGGCCGACCAAAGATGCCGTACTCGCCGCAGCCCGATCTGATTCGGTCGCGCTGTATCTGGCCGGCATGGTCGCCGCGGTGCTCAGCGCGGTGTACGCGGGTCGCGCACTCGTGCTCGTGTGGTCCCGGCCGACCGGTGACACCGAAAGCTTCAGGGATACCGAGGAAGCCGGAACTCGTCGGGTGAACTCCTCCGAACGGCTGTCGCTGGTGGTGCTGGCTACCGTCACCGCGGTAGGGGGAGCCGCCGTACTGCCCTCTGTGCGTGACAGATTCGCCGACATCATCGACGGGGGAGCGATGGTCGAAGCCACCTGGTGGGAACTGAGCGTGTCGGGTCTTGTTGCGGTGGTGACCGTGCTGATCGTGCGCGCGTTGATCCTTCGTCGCGGCGACCTTCCCGCACCGGCGCTGGCTGTCGACTGGTTCGGGCTGGAGAAGGCTGCGCACTACGCGGTGGTCGTGCCGACGCTCACCGCGGCGCGATGGCTGGCCGATTTCGACGACCGAGTGCTCAACCGTGGCGTATATGCCACGGCCACCACAACTCTGGCGATCTCTCACGAACTCGATCAGCGCGTGGAGAAACCACTCGAGGCGGCGGTGCGCGATACCGGCACCGCGGCACGCGATGTGGGGCGATGGGCACGCCGCCCGGAAACGGGCCAGGTGCACCAGTACTACGCCCAAGCGGTGGTAGGACTCCTGCTGCTCGCTGTGATTGTGCTGACCCTGCGATGAACCACGTTGCCACAGTGACGAATTCGCTGCGAATAGAGGTGAGGTAAGCGTGCTCAGCATTCTGGTGTTCCTGCCGATGGCCGTAGCGGCTGTGTTGCTGGCCGTGTCGCGCATCGGCGACCGCGTGTCGCGCTGGACCTGGGTCGTGGTCAGCGCGGTCGATGTCGTGCTGGTCGTAGGGATATGGATCGGATATCGCCGGACCCCGCCCGTCGATGGCGGGTTCGCCTACGAGGAGCGTCGCTCCTGGATTCCTACCGTCGGATCCAGCTATCACGTGGGCATCGATGGATTCAGTTTGCCGCTTGTCGCTGTGACCACTGTGCTGTTCCTGGCCTGCGCGATCTATTCGCTGCGCGAGACCCGCCGGGTTCGGTTCTACGCCGCACTGTTCCTGTTCCTCGAAAGCGTCTGCCTCGGCGCATTCGTTTCCCTCGACCTGGTGCTGTTCTTCGTCTTCTTCGACCTGTCGATCGTCGGCATGTACTTCGTGATCAACGGCTGGGGGCACGGACAGGCGCGGCGGGCGGCGCTGCAGTTTTTCCTCTACACCTTCATCGGCTCGCTGGCCCTGCTGCTCGGCTTCATCGTCCTGTATCTCGCGGCAGATCCGCACACCTTCGACATGGTCGAGTTGACCCAGGCAAACCCCTTGGCGGGCAATGGTGCTCGCGGTGCGGTCGCGCTCGCGGCCATTGTGGTCGGCCTCGCGATCAAGACACCGACAGTGCCCTTCCACACGTGGCTGCCGCCCGCGCACACCGAGGCCCCGGCCGCCGGATCGGCGATCCTGGCCGGCGTGCTGCTCAAACTCGGCACCTACGGTTTCGTGCGGATCGCGATGCCGATGCTGCCCGACCAGTGGCGGCGCTACGCGCTGGTGATCGTGATCGTTGGTGTGATCAGCGTTCTCTACGGCGCACTGGTCGCGCTTGCGCAGACCAACTTCAAACGGATGATCGCCTATACCTCGGTGAACCATATGGGCTATATCATCCTTGCCGTCGGTGCGGCGGGACTGGTCGCCGACAACACCGAACAAGCGCGCACATTGGCGATCACCGGCGCGGTGACCCAGATGGTCAGCCACGGCCTGATCACGGGCGCACTGTTTCTTCTCGCGGGGGTGCTCTACGAACGTCGGCAGACCTACGAGATCGATGCCTACGGCGGCTTGGCCGGGCAGGCACCGGTTTTCGCCGCCGTCGCCGCCGCCGCGATGTTCGCCTCGCTCGGCCTGCCGGGCTTCTCCGGGTTCATCGCCGAGTTCCAGATCTTCACGGGATCGTTCGCACCCGCGCCGGTATATACCGCTTTGTCGGTCCTGGGCATTCTGATCACCGCGGCCTTGCTGCTGCGCGCCTATCAGCGAATGTTCCTCGGCGAGTCGAGGAGTGGGACGTTCGGAGATTTCACCGGTCGCGAAGCAGTGTCGATCATTCCCCTGATGCTGGGTTCGGTGGTGATCGGGATCTTCCCGCGCTTCCTGCTCGACGTCATCGAACCCGCCGCTCGGATGCTCGGTGTGCTGGTGGTGCGCTGAGATGGGGGAGATGGACCAGATGACCGACGACATGATGGTCTCGGACCTACTCGCCCTCGCACCAGAAGCGGCCCTCGCCCTGGCTGCCGTCGTCGGCCTACTCCTCGGTTCGTTCCTGCCGCGTGCCAGGCAGTGGCCGGTGCGGGGCCTCGCGGCGGTCGGCGCGGTCACCACCATCGTGATGACGGTGGCGGTGTGGCAACGCGATGTCCACACACTGTTCGAGGGCAGCTACGGCATCGACACCGCGACCAATACCGTGCGAATCACAGTGGCCGGTTCGATTCTGCTGTTGCTCGCGATGTCCCAGCCCGAAACCCGAGGCAATGCACGGGAATCGGAGTTCATAGTCTTGCTGGTCCTGGGTGGGCTCGGCGCTATCCTGCTGACCGGGGCCAACGACTTGCTGGTTCTGCTCACCGGCTATCTTCTCGCCAGCATTCCCCTCTACGCGCTCACTGCGTTCGGCAAGGACACACTCGGCACCGAGGCAGCGTTGAAGTTCTACCTGATGGGTGCGCTGTTCGGCACCACGATGTTCTTCGGTGCGACGCTGCTGCTCGGTGCCGGTGGTGGTACGGCCTACCCGCTGTTGGCGACGACCACCTACGACGCGCCGCGCGCCGCCCTCGGCATCGGTGCCGTCGCGGTGCTGAGCGGACTGCTGTTCAAAGCCGGTGCTGTCCCCGTCCACTTCTGGGTGCCCGACGTCGCTGAGGGTGCGCGCCCCGCGGTCGCCGCTATCATCACGACGGTGCCGAAACTCGGTGCGGTCGTTGCCATCTACCGGCTCGGCGCGATCGTGCTCGACCCGAGCGGTCTGAACTGGCGGCTGCTGCTTGCGATCATCGCCGCACTGTCGATGACACTGGGAAACTTCGCGGCCTTCTTCCAGACCGATGTCCGTCGTCTGCTCGGCTACTCGACGATCAGCCAGGTCGGCTACCTACTGGTCGGGGTAGTCGCCGCAGACCGAAGCACACTCGCGCTGCCCGCCGTGCTGCTGTATCTGGCGGCGTACGCCCTCACCAATCTCGGTGTGTTCGCGGTGGTCTGCGCGCTGCCTCGATTGCGGACTCTCACCGACTACGCCGGGCTGATCCGTCATGAGCCCGCGCTGGTCATCGCACTCATCGTCTGCCTGCTCGGTCTCATCGGAACCCCACCCACCGGTGTTTTCGTGGGCAAATTGATGGTCTTCACCGCAGCCTTCGATGCCGGGTTCGGCTGGTTGGTCGTGCTCGCGCTGATCAACGCGGTGGCCAGCGTCTTCTACTACCTGCGATGGATCGTTCCTGCCGTGAGCGGCAAGCAGGCCATCGACGGCCAACATCCGGGGCCGTTCTCGGTCGCCGGAGCGGTCGCCTACTGTGCGGCGACCGCATCGATCCTGATCGGCATCTTCGCCGGTCCGATCCTGAACGCGATGCAAGGTTCCCTCGCTGTGCCCTGATTCGATTACGCGGCAAGCGGTCTCGGATCAGTTCACGTACGACACCACAGCCATCATCCCCGCCTCGCCGTGGTAGATGTTGTGGCAGTGCACCATCCACTGCCCGGGGTTATCGGTGTCGAAATCGACTTCGAGAGTCTTCATCGGCAACACGATCGACGTGTCCTTGCGCGGGCCATTGCCTGCTGGGGTGACGACCTGGAACGTGTGGCCGTGCAGATGCATGGGATGGAACATCATGGTCTTGTTGACGAATCGCAGGCGAACCCGCTGCCCCTCGGACACATCGAGCGGGGCGTGGTCGGGGAAAGCTTTCCCGTTGATGGTCCAGACGTACTTCTTGTCATCCACGGCGAGTGTGACGTCGTGCGTCTTGTCGGGTTTGCGGGCGGGAAGCCGAACAGCGTCAGCAGCCGTCAGTACCGTCGCGGTGACGGGCACGGCGGCGAGCTCGGTGGGGCGCACGTCGCGCGGGGGCGGGGTTCCGCCGCCGGTGCGAATCAACGCGAAACCTTGTGGTCCGGCCTTGCCCTCGGGAACGGCGACCACAGGAAAGACGCCGTCGGCCAGATCGACGATGACGTCGTACCGCTCGCCCATGCTGATCAGCAGATTCGAAGCCGCCTGCGGTTGTACGGGAAAGCCGTCGCTGTGGGTAACGCGAAGCTGAAGGCCACCGACAGCGAACCGGAACGCAGTGTCGGAAGCGGCATTGATGATCCGCAGACGCATGCGCTGGCCGGGGCGTCCAGCGAAGGTGACAGGGTCGGTGCCGATACGGCCGTTGATCAGGTAATACGGGTAGGTGACATCGCCCGGGTCTTCGCCGAGAGGGGCGTTGGGGTCGGCGGGCATCGTCATGGTCGTGGTCGCTCCGCCCATGTCCATGCCGCCGTGGCCACCCCCTGACGGCGTCGCTCCGCCCATATTCATCCCCGCCATGCCTTTGGCGCGCAACTGTTCCAGCTCGCTGTCGGGATTGCGCCCGTCGACGCCGTCGAGCCAGTCATCCAGCACGACAACGGCTTCCAGATCGTAGTCCTTGCCGTCCTCGGGGTCTTCGATGATCAGCGGAGCGTACAGGCCGCGGTCGAGCTGCACTCCGACATGCGGGTGGAAGAAGTAGGTTCCGGCATCGGGCACGGCGAACTCGTAGCGGAAGGTGCCGCCGGGGTCGATCGCGGACTGGGTGACGTGCGGGGCCCCGTCCATGTCGTTGCGTAGCGCGATGCCGTGCCAGTGCACTGTGGTCGGAGCTGGGAGCGAATTGGTGATGTCGGCTCGCAGCACCTCCCCGCGACGGATTCGAATCTCCTGTCCTGGCAACGTGTTTCCGAAGGCCCAGCTGCGAACCTGGATGCCGCCGAGGTCCAGGGTCGTCGGCTCGGCACGCAGGGTGACCTCGCGGACGGCCGCGTCGGCGGCGCGACGACTGTTCTCCGCGGCCTGGACGGCTTCGGATCCCGGTTCGACGAGGGTCCGCGCACCCGGTGTGTTCTGCGAACAGGCGGTGAGTACGGCGGCGGTGGCCGCACCGGTCCCGAGGGCAAGGAACCCGCGCCGACTCATCGGGACGGAAGGAAGGTGACTGGACGGCATGGACTCTCCCTTGTGCGTGGTCATCCGAAGGGCCCGCTCGACTGCGGTTGACCTCGGGCTCAGTTCAGATTAGCAAATATCTACTGTCTAGCTTAGTAGAAGATCGGCTTCCGCTGTGTTGCCCAGTTGTCGATTCCGCAACGTCGACCGAGGCCGATGGTGCCGTGACGGGGGCGTTTCCGGTGCGTAACTACTTGATCGTGCGGCTGGGAAATGTTGCGCCGACGCGCAGGCGGTGTCAATACTACCTATGTACGTAGGATGTATCGCTGACCGACTCGGGTCGCGGGCCCGCCTTTGTTCCGGCTGTGCGCGGAGCGGCGGTTCGTGCGGCGAGGATGCATGCGACGCGTTTCGCCTCGAGGTAGGGAGGCCGGCCATGGGTTCGCGAGGATTCGGAGTGCTGGAGTCTGCGGTGATGGACCGCTTGTGGCAGCGCGCGGGGCCGACCACGGTTCGGGAGGTGTTCGAGGACTTGTCCGGCGACCGGTCCCTGGCATATACGACGGTGCTGTCGACGATGACCAATCTGCATCGCAAGGGCTGGCTCGATCAGGTGCGTGAGAGCAAGGCATACAGGTACGTGCCGGTCTTGACGCGAGAAGAATACGGCGCGCGACTGATGCACGACGCGCTTCGCGCAGGGGGCGAGTCAGCCACGGTCCTCGCCTGTTTCGTGGAAGGGATCAGTGGCGAGCAATCCGAGAGTCTGTGTGCGGCATTGGTCCGGTATCGACAGTCGAACGCTTCGGAGTCCCTTCTGCGGCTACCTTCGAAATGATCTGTGTCACCGCGCCATCCGCTCGGTCGGCACCGGCATCTTCGCGGCGTCGGTCTGTTGGTGACCGTCGCAGCCGAACGGCATGATCGCCAATGAGATCCCGTCGGCTCGGTGGTGCCCGATAGCAATGCCTTCACCGCGCTCATCGTCGGCGCAGATCGCGATTCCGACCGCTGCCAGCAGCGCGGCGATCAGCGGACCGATGGTCACCAGTGCGGTCGCGGTACTGAGGCGCAGGCGGGCGCGCACCCGCTGCGCGGGCTCTGCTGGTGTGGCCAGTCGTTCGATCCGCGCGTCTACCCCCACCCCGGCGGCGCCGAGCACACCGACGGTTTCGCGGCCATGCGACAGTGCGACCATTGCTTCCAGGACAGTGCGGCGGCCGTGTGTACGGGCGGCCGCGTCGTCGGCACACATCTCGACGAGTAGTGCGACTTCCCTTGCGGCCGTGCGGAACAGGGTGATGTGTGGGAAAACCGAGACGAGTCCACGGGTCAATGCGAGCAGTAGATGATGACGGCCCCTCAGGTGCGCTCGCTCGTGCGCGAGGACGGCCATAAGGTGACGGTCTTCGAGGGTTGCGATGATGCCCTCGGTGACCACGATCGTGGGTGGACTGCCTGCGACGCAATAGGCAATCGGTTCATCGGCATCGATGACCACCGCGCCCAGCCCGGCGTGATGGCGGCCCGCGATGCGTGCCATCCGAGAGTGCTCGTGGGTCGTGCTGCGCGCCTGCAGCAGGGTGCGTATCAATTTGTAGGCCAGCGTCGAACCTGCCACCGCGGCGGCGGCGGTCAAGGCCAGCAGGCCGACCTGCACGAACCCGCCATAGCGGCCGATCGCGGCATCGTGTAACTGGAGGAAGCACTCGTCCAGAATGCCCGGCCCTCCGGGTTTTGAAAGGTCGCGTATCCCATCGGCGACGAATGCGAGGACAGCTAGGACAGCGGAAACGCCGACCGAAACGATCGCGCTCATCCAGGCCGCCACGCCGAGGCGCGGCGCCATACCACCACTGGTGAATCGGCGCAGCACCCGCGGCGCCAGGACAGCGACGGTGAATCCATAGAGCAGCAGACACACCGCGACGCTCACAGGCGGCCTTTCGTCGGAGAGGGTCGAGCCGATGGGCAATCTAGGTCATTGGCCGTCGCGACTCGCACATGCGATTCGCATTACTGGATACGTACGTAGACAGTAGTGAAGTGGCGGACCTACGGCAACGACGCCCTCCCGACCCTGCGCCGACTCGGTTTCCCGACAGTCCGGGATGGGGTGGAGCTTCAGTCCGGGTCATCGGGACCACCTTGGTCGCACCGACGGTCTCGGTGATCGTGGGCTACACCTCGGCGGGAGGCTCGGCGATGACGCGAAGCAGCACGGTGGCGCCCTCGGTGTTGATGTCCCGGGCTCAGCGGCGCGGCCAGGATGTCGATGTCCACTTCGCCCGGCTCGGTGTGCCGATATTGCCGAGCGCACCCGGCTTGTCGCGGTAGTTCAGCACGGTCAGGAACAACATCGCATGCTCTGGCGAGCACCGCCCGGTCGACCCGTGCGGCGGCATCGCCGCGGACGGGATCTACTGCTCCACTACGTAGATGATGATCTACTATTTCACTACGTAGATCAGTGGGTTGTGGCTCACTGTAAGCAAACCGAACCTGAAGGACGATTCGTGAACCATGCGCCCCATCCGATCACTCCCAGCGTCGGCAACAGACTTCCCGCTCCGGCAGTCAGGTGGCGTGCCCGCTTCATCGTCGCTGCATTGGCGTTGCCCGCCACGATCATCGGTGGTCCCGGCCTCGGTATGGCTGCCGGTCTAGCTCATCCTGACTGTCTGTGGGCCGGAGAAGCTCACCCGCAGAACGCGGCAGTGATCACGGGCGGCTGGAGTTTCACTTGCGAATCAGGCACCGGCGCACCCGTCTGGCGACGGGGACCAGCAACGAGTCGCCACAGCACCGTTCGCACGTCCGGCGCCGCTACTGATCCTGTTGGGGTGTTCAGCGTCGGCGCGCAACAGCCGGGCACGACTTACGTCGACCGCTGCGTCGGGAGTCAACTGGTGGAGGGGCGCGATGACCTCTACGAAGCGTTCTCGGACGACAAGGGGGGCCTCGTCTGGAAGCCCGTCGAGTCGGTCGCCGCCTGGACTTTTGATCCCGGCTCAGTGCCCCCACCGCCGTCGTGGCGTGACGCGAGCTTATGTATCGACGGTGTGCTTACGTAGATCCTGCCGCGAGAGTGCGGCTCGCGTGCAGGTCGGCATGAGTCGGGGCCCACGCCTCTCCGTGCCGACCTGCGCGGCGCAGTATCGGAGAAACCTCAACGAAAGTCACAACGAAGTTCGCGCATGCCCGACCCACTCGATGATTATTGGACGTGAATGAGTGGAATGGTGCCCCGTCCCGCCGGGCAGGTGTTCAGCACAACGTGCCATAGCCCTCCGCACCGAACGCAGGAAGCCTGCTGTTCGCCTCAGTTCGCGGTGCGGCGAGACGCGGTGCGACCCAACAGCGCCCGTAGCGCGTCGGAGTCGTCGTCGCTGATCTGCTCGACAAAGCGCGCAAGGACGAGGCTGGAGCGAGTCCCGTCGAGTGCGGCTCGCATGAGCTGGGCGCTGTATTCCTCGCGGGTCAGGGTGGGCCAGTAAAAGTAGGCTTTGCCGTGGCGTTCACGGTCGAGCCAGCCCTTGCGGTGCAGGTTGTCCATGGTCGACATCACTGTGGTGTAGGCGAGGTGGCGCTCGAGGAGCAAGCTTTCGTAGACCTCGCGGACGGTGAGTTTGCCTTCGGCCGTCCACACTCGGTCCATCACTGCGGCTTCGAGATCACCGAAACGATGTGCCATCGCCACCACCTCCTGGCAAGAACCTGAAATCTACGTAGCAATATCGTAGATGAGGCGACAGCGCTATGTCGCATCGGATCGAAAACGGTCGGCGCGCGAAACGGCCGGGCGCCACGGCGACCCGACCGTTTCGCGCGCCGCGGCTGCTACCAGCTGCCAGTGCGGGGCAACGGGAGCGGGGTCCGATGATTGCTGTGACCATTGTGGTGGCCATGGTTGGTATGACCCCCGTCGTGGTGGCCGCCGTGTCTGGCCGCGACCTCGGTGACCGACGGCGTCGGGCTGGAATCTGCGAAAGCTGGTGAGGCGAGGGCGGTCGCTGCGGCAACGGCCACCGCTGCGAAGCCGAAACGGGTTGCAATGCGGCGGGAAGAGTGGTTGAACTTCATGATTTCCTATCCTTCATGTCTACTATCTATGTACGGAAATAGTAGATGTGAGGTTCCGGGCTTCGGTGGTTAGAGTCTGCGCGGGGCCGACGGTTCAATTGAGCCCGATCGGCCCCGGCTCTGTTGTCTGGTCGGCGGGTGTGCGATCACATCTGACAGCACGAGGGCATCATCGTGCACATCCAGTCACACAGCATCTTCAGCGGGTTCATCGGTCGTCACCTCCTTGTCGAATGGGTTGAGCGTTGGATGGGTGGCGGTCCGCCCGGGCGGACCGCGAGCCTGTGCGGTGGCAAACGGGCTCGAGTTGGTGCCGGTGGCCACCGACATCGTTGGATCTGGCCACAGCACCACGCCGGAACCAAACTCGATCACGACGGTCAGCGGGGTCCGGTGCAGCCGCGAGGCAGGCAGTGGCCGCCGTCGTCGGAGGGGTCGTGACGACCAGCGTCGGTCCGATCGTGGCCGTGGCTGCGCCCGCCGTTGTCGGCGTGGTGGCCGTTGTCGACGCGGCTGTTTCCATGCCATGTGGTTCCGCGTCCGTCGTCACTGCCCGCGGGCCTGCCGCTGGTCCCGGAAGAAGGCGGCGCGGCGGTCGCTGGCACCGCCACCAGGAACGTCGCGGCGGCAGCGATCGAGGTCGCTGCTAGTAGCCGTACGGGCAGTCGTGTGCGGTGGGGCCTCGAAGCTGTGGTCATAGGAATGGTCTTCCTTTCAACGTTTCCGACCTGCAGTTGCGGTCGACGGATGTATCCGGCGGGGCCGACCGGGCTGTTTGCCGACACATCGCCGGGGCGTGTCGTGAATGTGACGCGATACAAGTCATTAGGCCCCACGCGTCGAACGCGTGTTCCTGATCACCGATCATCTACTATGTACGTACCAAGATAGTAGATTGATCGGTGTGGATGTCAACAAGCCCGAGCGGCAATCGGTGGAGGCTGCGAGATATGTTGATGCTCAACAGTTCTGGAGGTCGGAGGTGAGCATGCATGGACGGCGGTCGCAGTCGGGATCGTGCCCGTCGTCGGCGACCATCCATCGGGCGCGCGGCGTGCAAACGTCCGACGGTGGCATGCGAGGAGCGGCAGCATCGTTGCGCATGTCGTTACGTTTTCGTTACTGTCGCTGCATTATGAAGTCTCTCGGCTGGATGCGACGCGGTAGCTGGCTAGCGATGCTGCTGCTAGCTGCTCTGGTGATCGTTCCTGCCGCTGACTGCCTTCTTTTCGACGGACACGGCCGCACGGTCGACCATCACGTAGCGGCTGCCGAGGGTGCGGACGCGGCCGCTGGTCATGAACACTTCGTGTCTGCCGACGCTGAACAATGCGCCGCGCATGCTGTGCACGGCCCTGCCGAGGCTCTGCTGCCGGGAATCCTGTCCCTGACATTGGCGGCGTTGATCCTCGCCGCGGCCACGAGTGTTTTTCCGGCGGTCTCGGCGCGGACGGCCGGTACCGGTGGCGTGCGTGGGCCACCACTGCGTCCGGCCCGTCCGGATGGACGCGCCGTGTTGACGCTTCACTGCATCTCCCGACGCTGATCGGTCAGCGCCAGGCCGACCCGTCGTGTCGGCCGGTGCCCGCTGCCCATCGTCGTGGCGTACCGCGAAAGCGGCCCGCCTGTGCAGAGAAGAGACAGCAAACCGTGAACAACACCTTCCCCACCCTCGAACTCGCCAACACTCGTCGCATGCTGGGCGCCCCCGATGCGATCGATGCGCCCCGCGGCCTGGTCGGCAATACGCCGGTGTTGTGGATCGGCGAACCGCTGGCTGCCGCCGATCGCGGATTCTGGGCCAAACTCGAAGGGTTCAACCCTGGCGGGATGAAGGACCGGCCCGCGCTGCACATGGTGCAGAAGTCGCGTGAACGCGGCGACCTGCGGCCCGGAGCACGCATCGTCGAGTCGACCAGCGGCACGCTGGGCCTGGGTCTCGCCTTGGCCGGCATGGTGTATCAGCACCCGGTCACCGTGGTGACCGACCCCGGGTTGGAACCGATCGTTGCCCAGATGCTGACCGCTTACGGAGCCACCGTCGAACTGGTGAGCGAGCCGCATCCAGTCGGTGGCTGGCAGCAGGCGCGGCGCGAGCGGGTCGCGCAGTTGTTGGCTGCCGACCCCGATGCCTGGTGCCCGGATCAGTACAGCAACCCGGACAACGTCGAGGGCTACGACTCGCTGGCCTTGGAGCTGATCGAGCAGCTCGGGACCGTCGATGTCTTGGTGTGCGCGGTCGGTACCGGCGGGCACTCCGCCGGTGTGGCGCGGGTTCTGCGCCGCTACAACCCCGAATTGACGCTGGTTGGTGTCGACACGATCTCCTCGACGATCTTCGGCCAGCCGGCCGGGCCGCGGCTGATGCGAGGCCTGGGTTCGAGCATCTATCCCGCCAACGTCGACTACGAGGCATTCGACGAGGTCCACTGGGTCGCACCGGCGGAATCGGTGTGGGCGTGCCGCACACTCGCGGCCACCCACCACGCGACCGGCGGGTGGAGCGTGGGCGCGGTCGCGCTGGTCGCCGGGTGGGCAGCCCGCGTAGCCGCACCGTCGACCCGGATCGCGGCGGTATTCCCCGACGGGCCTCACCGCTACTTCGACACCATCTACAACGACTCCTATTGCGCCGAGCACGGGCTTCTCGACGTCACCGCGCCCGTCGCGCCCGAGGCGATCAGCCACCCCGGTGAACGGGTCGTCCAGCGCTGGACCCGCTGCACCTCGGTGGTCTCGCCCGTCGCAATGACAGGAGGGGAGCTCGCTTCGTGACCGTGATCGCCAAGTTCGGAAGTTTCGATCTGCCCGCCCGGCTGCTGATGATCAACCAGTTCGGCATCAACCTGGGCTTCTACATGCTGATGCCCTTTCTGGCCGGATATCTGGCAGGGCCATTGGGGTTAGCCGCGTGGGCGGTCGGTCTGGTCCTGGGTGTGCGCAACTTCTCCCAGCAGGGCATGTTCCTGATCGGTGGCACGCTGGCCGATCGGCTCGGCTACAAGCCGTTGATCGTTGCCGGATGCCTGCTGCGCACCGGTGGCTTCGCGCTGTTGGTCTTCGCGGACTCCTTGCCTGCGGTGTTGATCGCCTCCGCGGCGACCGGGTTCGCGGGAGCGTTGTTCAATCCGGCGGTGCGCGCCTATCTTGCCGCGGACACCGGAGAGCGGCGCGTCGAAGCGTTCGCGGTGTTCAACATGTTCTATCAGGCGGGCATCCTGGCCGGGCCGCTCGTCGGACTGGCGTTGATGGCGGTCGACTTCCGGGTCACCGCCGGTGTCGCGGCGGCGGTGTTCGCTGTCCTGACAATTGCCCAGCTGTTCGCCTTGCCCGCCCGGCGTGGTGAGGCCCCGGCCGAGAAGACCTCGGTGCTCGACGACTGGCGTCGGGTCATGTCCAACCGGCGTTTCCTGGCGTTCTCGGTGGCGATGATCGGCTCCTACGTCTTGTCGTTCCAGGTGTATCTGGCCTTGCCGCTGCAAGCGGAATTCATAGCCGGGGCTCGCTCGCAAACCCTGGTCTCGGCACTGTTCGTGGTCTCCGGTGTCGTCGCCGTCGCCGGCCAGCTCCGCATCACCGCCTGGTTGCGTGCCCGCTGGGGCCCGGGCAAGAGCCTGGTCGCCGGGATGGGCGTGCTTGCCGCAGCCTTCGTTCCGTTGATCGTCGTGTCCGGTCCGGGGACGTTCGGCACTGTGGCGGCGGTGGCCGCGTTGTTGATCACGACCACGCTGCTGGCGATCGGCACCGCGGCGGTGTTCCCGTTCGAGATGGATACCGTGGTGTCGCTGTCGGGAAACAGGCTGGTCGCGACGCACTACGGCTTTTACAACACCGTTGTCGGTGTCGGAATCCTGATCGGCAACCTGGCTACCGGCACTCTCGTGGGTGCGGCCCGCGATGCCGGACTGGACTGGATCGTCTGGGCGGGGTTGACCGGGATCGGTGTCATCGCCGCCTATGCTTTGCTGCGGCTGGAGCGGGCCGACCGTGCGACCACCGTGCCGGAGCAGTACACCACCGGACGTCATCGTCTGCCCGGTGGACGTCACCGGCCCACCGACCCCGCATTCTCGGGCTCGGATTCGCCGACCACCCCACTGCGCCGCCAACCCAACCGCATCGGCGAACCTGTGGCAGCGATCGGCTCAGTGACCAAGACCCGGCCCGGCGCGGAGGTCGACCAGCACACATATCGCAGACCACCCCCGCCAGTTCGGTCCCGGCCCCAATCCGGCGAGGACCGACCCGGCCCCGGCGCTCGGGTCCCGACCGGCGCGCCACGACCGTGGCCAGGCACCGAGCCGGATCGTCGCGGACACCGCCGAGCCCAACCGCCCCCACCACGTACCCGCCCCTCACCAGAGGACCGGCGCTCGCGCTACCCCGCCGGACCGGCAACCAGGCGGTGAGGCCTGCCTGGCTGCTATCTACTGCCTAGATGGCAATAACACTTGTGCCGAACTCGATCTCGGCACGGGCGCCCCTAAGAGCCGGGGGTGTTGACTACGGCTGAAGTGGCGCGACCCCCTCATCTCGCGCGCTCGGCCAGGTCATCGGAAGTGGGGGCGACGACTCGTGGCGTCGCCCCCACCTTTGTTCTCCGAGAGCTGCAGGATCCGGTCGTTTCGGGTACGCATCGTCGTAGCGCACAGCGCCGGGGCCAGTCCGACGAGCACAGCAAGCCAGCCCCGGCGCCCAGCCCGACCAATACGGATACCTCAGGGCCATGCCGCAGCACCACTCAAGAGGCGACGGGAATAGCCCGACGCCGTCGAATATTCTGATTCGCCGATTCCGCCACCGACGCCTATCGGCGGATAGTGAACTCGCCCAAACGATCTCGGTACTCGCCCGCGCCCGCCAGAACGTGATCAGCGGAAGACCCTAGCTGCCATTGCCCCGGACACCAGCCGCCGCCGCCAGCTGACCGAATTGTGCATCATCACCGCTTTGGGGAGCGCCCTGGGGCCGGATCAGCTCACGGCGATTTCGGCGCTCATGCCGAGTTCCCGATGATTTCCGATAGAGCACCACAGCTTGTAGGAACCAGGCACCAGGTTTACGGTCAGCTCACTGGACCCGCCGCTCTCGATCCGCGATGTCTGCTGTGATTCCCCGCCCGGACCCAGGATCACGAGATCGTGAGAGACGGACCCGGAGTTCTCGACGACGAACGTGTATGCACCCGGTGTCAATTGAGAGTCGGGCACATTGATGGAGAATTCGGTCTCACTGACTACCGTCCGCGTCGAATTGGCCGAATTCGAGGTGACGCCGGATTCTCGAACGGTTGCCACGTCACCCGTATCCCCGGCCCCAGAGCTACATGCCGACAACACCAGCGCTGGCAGCACAGCGAGTGCCGCGAACACCTGCCGTTTCGTCCACCAGCCTCGTCCGGGTGCCATGGCGATCTCCCCGATATTCGATGTAGACCAAGCTTTCAGTCAACTACTTAGAATACTCCCCGGACCAGCAGAGGTCTATGACTCACCAGCGGTGGTGGGGTCAATTTGTACTTATCGACTCCCTGATCTACGTATCTACTAACGTAGACAGTAGATAAAGACTTGTGCCGATGAGGATCTCGGCACGGGGCGCCCCGAAATAGCGGAGGGGTGTCGACTGCGGCGGAGGCGCGATCCCCTCATCTCGCGAGGCCTCTGCCTCGTCCCTCGAAGGTGGGGGCGACTCGTGGCGTCGCCCCCCACCTTCGCTGACTTCTTCCACGCGCTCTCAGCGGCAAGCCGAGCGGACCGGGTCCCGTAGGACCGTTGACGACCGCCCGGTCGGCAGTATTGAACATATGGCTGTTGCATTCCTCGATGGCGCTGACTACCCTTCTACTAAGGCAAATAGTACTTGTGCCGAATGGTGATCCCGGCACAGGGGCACCCCCGAGACCCCGGGGTGTCGACTGCGGCGGAGGCGCGCGATTCCCTTCATCTCGCGAAGCCTCCGCTTCGGTCATCAAAGGTGGAGGTGGCGGGGCGTCACCCTCGTCTGCGTTCCCCGAGAGCTGCATGTTTGCGATGTTCGGTGCTCCGGACGTGACGAGGTCGGCAGAGTCCCTTTCCTGGGCTGTGAGTCGACGCGTATCCGTGTTGGATGGCGAATCGGATCCGTCAGGATTCGCGGGTGTGTTCAGCCCGGTGGGTCGGGCAGCAATCCGTGAAGCACGAGATCGAGGACCGCTGCACGGGCTGCTTGCGGGCTCCAGTCGTGGGCTGCCCGTAGGTGGATGTCGTCAGTGTATTCATCCTGGCCGAGCAGATGGTGGAGACTACCGATTCGATACCCAAGGGGGGTATATTCGTGGTCAGGCGGGCTGAGGTGACCGCGCGACATCAGGAGGATTGATATGAGCACAACCACTGTGACCGTGACCGGAATGACCTGCAGCTGCTGTGCGAATTCGGTGAACAAAGAAGTCGGCAAGATTGCGGGGGTCACCGCAGTGGAGGCCGACTTCGCCAGCGGGCGCGTGACCGTCGACGCGGCGGGCGTGGTAGACCGCAGCGCAATCGCCGCAGCCGTGGCGAGGCTGGCTATCAGCTTGCGGAATGACCGAACCCTCGACCTTATTACCTGTAGTCAGATTCATCCCAGTACGGATCGGAGTCAGCGATGGCCACCACGACCCAACCGTCTAACCGGATCGAGTTGTCGATCGGTGGCATGACCTGCGCGTCGTGCGCCAATCGCATCGAGAAGAAACTGAACAAGCTCGACGGCGTGACCGCCACGGTCAACTACGCCACAGAGAAGGCGCGCGTGGAATACTCCGGCGACCTCACGCCCGAGAACCTGGTCGCCACGGTTGAGGAAGCCGGTTACACGGCCGCGCTCCCGGTCTCGAAGATTGATAAAGGTGCCGCCTCAGCACCTGCTACCGAAGGCGATGATCCGACAGCCTCACTACGTCAACGTCTGCTCATCTCGCTGGTCCTCACGGTGCCGGTGATCGCTATGGCGATGATTCCGGTACTGCAGTTCACCAACTGGCAGTGGCTGTCGCTGACACTGGCCGCGCCGGTAGTGATCTGGGGTGCGTTGCCGTTCCACCGGGCCGCCTGGACCAATCTGCGTCATGCCACCGCCACGATGGACACGCTCATCTCCATCGGCACGCTCGCCGCGCTGGGCTGGTCGCTGTATGCACTGTTCTGGGGGACCGCTGGTATGCCGGGAATGACGCATCCATTCCAACTGACCATCGCCCGCGACGGCGGCGCCGGCAACATTTATCTGGAGGTGGCAGCCGGGGTCACCACCTTCATCCTCGCCGGACGCTATTTCGAGGCCAGATCCAAGCGGCAGGCCGGTGCCGCGCTGCGAGCGCTGTTGGAGCTCGGTGCCAAAGAAGTATCGGTGCTGCGCGACGGTAAAGAGGAGCGCATACCCGCCGATCAGCTCGCGGTGGGCGATCTGTTCGTCGTGCGCCCCGGCGAGAAGGTCGCCACCGACGGTGTTGTCGTGGAAGGTTCGTCGGCGGTCGACGCCTCGATGCTGACGGGTGAGTCGGTGCCCGTGGAGGTGGGCGTCGATGACGCGGTGGTCGGCGCTACCGTCAATGTCGGCGGCCGGGTCGTGGTGCGTACGAGCCGTGTCGGCTCTGACACGCAGCTGGCCCAGATGGCCAAGCTGGTGGAGGAGGCTCAGAACGGCAAGGCTCAGGCGCAGCGTCTGGCCGACAAGATCTCCGGCATTTTCGTACCCGTCGTGATCGCTCTGTCGGTGGTGGCCCTGGGGTTCTGGCTCGGTACCGGAGGTTCTGTCGCTGCGGCCTTCACCGCCGCGGTCGCCGTGCTGATCATCGCCTGTCCCTGCGCCCTCGGCTTGGCTACGCCCACCGCGCTGATGGTCGGTACCGGCCGTGGTGCGCAGATGGGCGTCCTCATCAAGGGCCCGGAGGTGCTGGAATCGACCCGGCGGGTCGACACCGTGGTGCTGGACAAGACCGGGACCGTCACCACCGGCAAGATGAGCCTGCTGACGGTGTACGCCGCCGACGGCGAGGACGAGCTGCAGATCCTGGAACTGGCAGGGGCGCTGGAGGATTCCTCCGAGCACCCGATCGCGCAGGCGATCGCCAAGGGCGCCCGGGACAAGGTCGGCGATCTCGAACCGGTGCAGGGCTTCGCCAACGTCGAGGGCCTGGGTGTGCGCGGTGTCGTCGATGGCCACGCGGTTGTCGTCGGGCGTCGCCAACTGCTAGCCGAGCATGAGCAAAGCCTCGGATCGGACTTGGCGCAAGCCATGGCCGCTGCCGAATCCGAGGGGAAGACCGCCGTCGCGGTGGCCTGGGACGGGAAGGCTCGCGGTGTCCTGGTAGTCGCCGATACGGTGAAACCGACCTCCGCCGAAGCGATTACACAACTGCGTGCGCTGGGACTGACACCGATGTTGCTGACCGGCGACAACGCTGCCGCGGCGCGGGCCATCGGTGACGAGGTCGGCATCGAGCAGGTGATCGCCGAGGTGCTGCCGCGCGAGAAGGTCGATGTCATCAAGAAGCTGCAGGCGCAGGGCAAGGTCGTCGCCATGGTCGGCGACGGCGTCAACGACGCGGCGGCATTGGCCCAGGCCGACCTCGGCCTGGCCATGGGCACCGGCACCGACGTGGCGATCGAGGCCAGCGACCTGACATTGGTCCGGGGCGACCTGCGGGCTGCGGCGGACGCGATCCGGTTGTCCCGCAAGACGCTCGGCACTATCAAAGGCAACCTGTTCTGGGCATTCGCCTACAACGTTGCCGCCTTGCCGCTGGCCATGGCGGGCCTGCTGAACCCCATGCTGGCGGGTGCCGCGATGGCGTTCTCGTCGGTATTCGTGGTGAGCAACAGCCTGCGCTTGCGCCGTTTCCGCTCCAACAACAGCTGACATACGAGCACCGACCTATTGCAACCTCTCCCCGGGCGTCGCATACTGACCCGGAGCCTCGATTCGTCCCTCCCAGTGGTGCACATGGCGTCCTGATCAGGCGCGCTGAATCGGAGTCGATTGAGCGTCGGTCAGCTGACGTCGAAGATCAGCGGTGTCGGATCCGGTTGGCTTCCTCGGAAGCTGGCGGCATCGGGACGCCATAGCCATAGAGTCCGGCGCGAACACCATGACCGTCTCGGCGGTCGTGATCTGATAGATCAGCGAGACGGCTTGTCCCGCTGACCGTCAGACAAGTCACCGCGTCATGGTCTGCTCGTCCTGCTCTACGCCAGCCCGCCACCCGCATCACACAGATCCGGCTGGACGAGGTGAGCACCCGCGACGATCAGGTCGTCCTGTGGATCACCGAGGAAATATGCTGATGCCCAAGCCCTTGGGCAGTCTCATCACCGAACTGATCAGCCAGCTCCGCGACATCGGAACTGCCGCAGATCCCGCATCACCCTGGTTGTTCTCGGAGCGGCGGGCCGAACCGCGCGATCAGCACCACCAGACTCCGGCAACGGGTTCGCCGCCTCGGCGTGACCGGCGCCGCGGCCAGGTCGCGGCGTTCAACGAACTACTACGGAAGATCCCCGCACGCGACATCGCCGACCTCGTCGGCCGCGACCCGAGGCGCCGCAGCACGCGCCTCGCTCCTGGCCGCGGACTGATCCACCTACGCCGCTATCCGAACCCGAGCCCCGAGCCCGCCGAGCACCCTGACTTCCGTGATTGCTGGGGGGACTATGAGCGGGTCAGACCTGGATTGCATCGACATAACCCTCATGCAGCATCAGATAGTCAAGGAAGCGACCCCTATATCCCACATCAGAGATCGGTGATCGATCGGTCAGCGGGGCGTCAGCGTGATGGCGCCGACCACCACGTCGCCGAAATACGCCGGGCCCGTGTACCCGCCGTGTCCGTCGCTGATCAGTACGACGCGGTGGCCGGGAAACAGGTCCACGTAACCACCGTCGGGTGTCGAATGGATTGGGTAACGCCCGATCAGGACCAGCTCCCCGCCCTCGACGCGCGCGTCACGTTGCAGGAGCACGATGCCAGACGACCACGTCGTGGACGTGTAGGCGCCGGGTTCGACGTCGGCGAGTGCTTGACCGGCCGTGCCGAAGAACGTCGCGGCGCCCACCGCCACAGCGATCACAGCAGTCCGGACCATCGTTGGTCTGGCGGCGCGTATTGACATCGTCAACTCCTGTTGCCTCGGATTAACAATCCTACCCCTGCAAACTCCGGCTGACCCGGCCGAATACGAACCCAGTCTCCACCGGCGCGGATCAACCTCCTCGGCCACTCAGCCACGCACAACCAGCCTCATCCGCAACCCCATGCTGGCGGGTGCCGCGATGGCGTTCTCGTCGGTATTTGTGGTGAGCCACAGCCTTCGCCTGCGCAGCTTCCGCTCCAACAACAGTTGACAGACGAGCACCGACAGCACCGACCTATTGCAACGCCGTGCCGGGGGCGGTCTCACACACTGACCCGGCCCTCGATTCGTCGCTCCCAGCGGCGCACTTGGGGACCTGACCCAGGTGCGCTGAATCGGAGTCGAGTTGGCGTCGAGTCAGTTGATGTCGATGATCCCGTCGAAGATCAATGGTGTCGGACCAGGCTGGCAGCCGCGGAAGCTGGTAGTCGGCATCGGCACTCCGTAGCCGATCCGATTCGGCTCCCCGTTGACGCCCTTGGTGACGGTGATCTGGATGGCCATAGAGTCCGGTGCGAACATCATGACCGGTTCGGCCGTTGTGATCGGGTAGATCAGCGAGACGGTGTTTCCGTTGATCGTCAGACAGGTCACCGGGCCGGTCACGCGGACCGGTAGCGGCATATTCCCGATCCGTCCGCTCGCGACGTAGGTGCCCGTCGCCGGGCCGTCGCCCGTGCCTTGGGCGTCGATGTGGAGCACGTTCATCCCCAGTACTTGCATATTGCCGTCGATCGAGACCGAGCCCGGATCAGCGGCGGCCTGTCCAGCACCCGCGGCTATCGCGGCGGACGCCAGCGCAGCGGATACGGCGAGTCGAGCGAGCTGAGTAATCATCGGTATGCCTCCTCAGTTGATGCCCCTGCGACACGCATACCCGGCATGAAGGCGTTCACGCCGACCGTCTGCCCCGGATGCATCGTGCCGGTACCGACAGGATCTGTCCCCGTTGTATGCAACGGGGACAGATCGCTGTGGATGCGAAACTGCGCGTCACGCTACGCCTTGTGTCGACAGTTCCCGTGAAAGCTTTGTCGAGGGCGCGTCGTTTCGATGCTGGTACAGGTGGATTGCCGGTGAGATCAGGCCAGGTCGACCAAGACGACCTTGGCGGCGCCGACTACCTTCTCGATCCACGCTCTCGTTTCCACGGACACCTCCTTGTCGACCCGCAGGACAACGGTGGCACCTGCGGCATCGACATCCTGTGCCAACTGGGCAGCCTTGATGTCGACTCCGGCCTGGCCGAGAACCGTTCCGATGTAACCCAACTGTCCCGGGCGGTCCTCGTAGTTGAGGATGGCCAGGTTCAGGCCCTCGGCGCGCATGTCGTAGTTGCGGCCGTTGATGTTGACGATCTTCTCGACCAGGTTCGGCTCGGTCAGCGTGCCTGCCACGTTCAGGGTCGAACCGTCGCCGAACACGGCGCGCAGGTCGACGACGCTGCGATGGGTCGGGCTCTCGGTGGCGGTGGTGACGGTGGTGGTGATGCCACGCTCCTTGGCCAGCGCGGGCGCGTTGACGAAGGTGACCTGGTCCTCGACCAGCGCCGAGAACACACCGCGCAGCGCCGACAGCTCCAGCACGGCCACGTCCTGCGCGGACAGCTCGCCGCGAACCTGCACCTCGACGCTGACGGGCAGCTCGTTGGCGATGGCACCCAGCAGCGCGCCCTGCTTGCGGACGACGTCCAGCCAGGGGGCGACCTCGTCGTTCACGGCACCACCGGTGACGTTCACCGCACCCGGCACGAACTCACCGGCCAGTGCCAGCAGCACCGACTTGGCGACATCGGTGCCCGCGCGGTCCTGCGCCTCCGACGTGGACGCACCGAGGTGCGGGGTCACGACGACCTGCGGGAGGTCGAACAGCGGCGAATCGGTGCACGGCTCGGTCTCGAACACGTCCAGACCGGCGGCGCGCACGTGGCCGGACTTGATGGCGTCGGCGAGTGCCTGCTCGTCGATCAGCCCACCACGCGCGGCGTTGACGATGATGACGCCCGGCTTGGTCTTGGCCAGGGTCTCGGCGTTGAGCATGCCCTTGGTCTCGGGCGTCTTGGGCAGGTGGATGGAGATGAAGTCGGCGCGCTCGAGCACCTCGTCCAGGGTCAGCAGCTCGATGCCGAGCTGGGCGGCGCGCGCGGGCGAGGTGTAGGGGTCGTAGGCGACGATCTTGGTCTCGAACGCCGCCAGACGCTGCGCGAACAGCTGGCCGATGCGGCCGAGGCCGATCACACCGACGGTCTTGCCGAGGATTTCGACACCGTTGAACTTGCTGCGCTGCCAGGTCTTCGCACGCAGCGTGGCGTCGGCGGCCGGAATCTGGCGCGCGGCCGAGAGCAGCAGCGTGACGGCGTGCTCGGCGGCGGTGTGGATGTTGGAAGTCGGCGCGTTGACAACCATCACGCCACGCTCGGTGGCGGCGGGCACGTCGACATTGTCGAGGCCGACACCGGCGCGGGCCACGATCTGCAGCTTCTTGCCCGCGTCGAGCACCTCGGCGTCGACGGTGGTGGCGGAGCGCACGAGAATCGCGTCGGCTTCGGGGACCGCGGCGAGCAGCGCCGGGCGGTCGGGTCCGTCGACCCAGCGAACCTCGACACCGTCACCGAGTGCGTCGACGGTCGACTGGGCGAGCTTGTCGGCGATCAGAACTACAGGACGGCCTGCTTGGCTCACTGTGGGATTCTCCTCTGCGCTGGTGTTCGATCGATCACGAGGGTGGGCGCCGAACGGCTACCGGTATCTACGTAGCGAAATAGTAGGTAATGCAGCCTGGTGGGGCAACTGGGGGCTGCAATGGCAGGTGGGCGATGGCTCGAGAGGTGCTGGACGTCACTATTTGGCTGTCGGTGTTGTCCGTCGGCGCTGTTCGGTGCATGGGTGGGCGCGGTTGATATGCACGAATGCCGGTAAACTACGGATTCAAATAGTAGGTAAGCGGCCTGGGTGCGACAACGGAGGAAAAATGGCACGAAGCCACCGGGCGACGGTAGCTATCGTCGCCCTCGCAACGGTAGCGACTCTCCTGGTCGCTGCCTGTACATCGTCAGCTCCCTCGGTCACACCGCCAACTCCCTCGGACACCCGAGATTCCGCTGAGTCCGCGCAGATCTCGATTGTGCCGGCACCCGGAACTCGCGATGCCGATCCGGGAAACGGGTCCACGGTCAGCGCCTCTGACGGGATCCTCGCCGCGGTCACCATGACAAACGAACAGGGCACTCAGATCGAAGGCGTCCTCACGCCGGATAAATCCATGTGGAAGCCGCTGCAACCGCTCGGTTATGGGCGCACCTATACGGTCACAGCCGAGGCAGTGACCTTGACCGGTCGGATCGGGCCGCAGACAGCGACCTTCTCGACCATTACGCCCCGTAATCAGACCAAGGTGTATCTGACCACCGCGGGTGGGCAGTCCTTCGCCTCGGATGGCCGCTACGGTGTCGGGACCGTGGTCGTTGCGCACTTCGACGAGGACATTCCCGATCGAGCCGCTGCTGAGGCACGGCTGTCGGTGACCGCCGATCCGCCGGCCGACGGATCGTGGTACTGGGTCGACGATCGAAACGCGCACTGGCGACCTCGGCAGTATTGGGCGCCAGGCACCAAAGTCAGTGTCGCCGCAGACATTTACGGCGCCCAGCTCGGGCCAGGTCTCTACGGTCAGGAAGATGCCCGTGAAACTTTCACCGTCGGAGCTGCACGCGTGTCGATCGCCGATGACAACACCAAGGAGATATCGGTGTACGAGAATGGCAACCTCATCCGGACCATGCCGACCTCGATGGGTATGGGCGGCAGCGAAGTCGTCGCGGGCACGACCATCACATTTTGGACCCAGCCCGGCACCTACACGGTGATGGACAAGGCCAACCCGGTCATCATGGACTCCTCGACGTATGGACTGCCGGTCAACTCCAGGCTGGGCTACAAGGAAACGATCAACTGGGCCACCCGGATCAGTACCGATGGCATTTATCTGCACGCGCTCGAATCCAGCATCTGGGCGCAGGGCAACACCAACGTGTCGCATGGCTGTCTCAACCTGAGCCCCGCGAACGCCGAATGGTTCTTCAACTTCTCCCAACCGGGAGATGTAGTCGAAGTTCGCAACACCGGTGGCGCCCCGCTCGAAGTGTGGCAGAACGGCGACTGGAGCGTGTCGTGGGATCAATGGCAGCAAGGTAGCGCGTTGCGGTAGCGCTACTCCCTCCGGTACAGGCTGACGACCCGGGGCGGTCAGGGCGACAGATCGGTCAGGTTCGCGCGCAGGGCGGCAGCGGCGAGAGTAGCGACGTCACCGCAGGTGAAGGCGCGCACGCCTGCCGCTCGCCAGTGCTCGTGGCGCTCCGGCGTGCGGACGAGCGCGCAGAAGGCGACATTGTGGGTCATGCAGCTCTCGTGCAGCCGCTTTACCGCCGACTGCACCGCCTCATGCCGCAGTTGCCAAGGCACACCCAAAGATTGGGAAAGATCGGCGATGCCGGGCAGGACCATGTCGACGCCGCCGCCGCGCAGGATGTCGTCTATCGAGTCCACGGCGTCGGCATCTTCGATCAGGGCGATGAGCATGACTTCGGTATTGCTGCGCCGGCACTGCTCGACGGGGTCGTCGAGGCCGTAGGCTGCCGCACGCCCGCTACCGAGTGAGCGCATACCCACGGGCGCGTAGTAGGCGGCCCGAATTGCCGCGTCGACATCCGCGCGACTGCGCACGTGTGGCACGACGATGCCGAGTACCCCGGCGTCGAGTCCGCGCAGCATGGTCGCGGTGTCGTGCGGGGCCACGCGCAGGAGGGGAGTAAGGCCCGCGACCTGCGCTGCGCGGATAAGGTTCTCGAGATTTTGCGGGTCGAGCAGCGTGTGTTCGGCATCGATGATGACGAAGTCGTAGCCGGCCCAGCCGACCATCTCGACCAGCGCGGGCGCGGGAATCGAACAGAACAGTCCGTGCACCTGCTCCCCGTCGGCGAGCTTGCGTCGCACGTGATTGACCGGTGTCATCGGCTCACTCCGGTGTCGTCGGCGAAGTGGAATGTCGGTGGCGGGTGCATCAGGAAGTCGTGATGGGAGATGTTCCAGGCGTAGGCGCCTGCGAGTCCGAACACGATCCGATCGCCTGCCCGTAGTACGTCGGACGAGACATTTTGTGCCAATTGATCTTTGGGTGTGCAGAGCTGACCGGCAACGGTGACGGACGTGGTCGCGGCCCGCGGTCTCGCCCATGGCTGGTCCCACCCGTCGACCGGAATCACCGCGCAGGGCTGGCTGTGGCCTTTCGTCGCGGGCGTGCGGAGGTGGTGCGTGCCGCCGCGCACGATGGCGAATTCGCCGCCGTGGCTGGACTTCACGTCGAGTACGTCGGTGGCGTACCAGCCGCAGTAGGCGGTCAATGACCGGCCTGGCTCGATCCGTAGCCGCAGCTGCGGCGTCGGCCGCACGAGGTCGTCGAGTGCGGCGCCGTAAGCGGCCCAATCGAACCGGCGCTCCGGTGCGGTGTAGTCGACGTTCATACCGCCGCCGATGTTCACTTCGGTGAGGGCGACATCATGGCGATCGGCTGTCTCGGTCGCCCACCGGACCACCGCGGCCGCGATGGCGGCGAGCTCCGATGCCTCCAGGCCGCTGGTGAGGTGGGCGTGCACGCCACGCCAGCGCAGTCCCGGATATCGGCCACCGGCCAGTTCGGCCAGCAGCTCGGTGGCGTCGTGTGGATCGAGGCCGAACGGAGTGGGGCGCCCGCCCATCGCCAGGGCGCTGTCGGCCAGCGTGCGCGAGTCGAGCGGCAGATTCACCCGAAGCAACACATCGACCGGCTGGGTGGCCTTGGCGGTCAGCGCTCCCAACGCCCGAAGCTCGCCGACGCTCTCGACGTGAATGCGATGCACCCCGTGATCGAGGGCTGCCCGTAGCTCGGCGGCGGTCTTTCCCGGCCCACCGAAGGCCAGCGGGTGGCCGGGCACCGCGCCGGCCACATGCGCGAGTTCACCTCCCGACGACACTTCGAAGCCGTCGACCGAGCCGGCGAGTGCCGAGAGCAGGCGTGGTTCCGGGTTCGCCTTGGCGGCGTAGTACAGCTCCACCTGCTCGGGCAACGCGGCGCGCACCGTGGCGGCGTGGTCGCGCAGGGCGGCCAGATCGTAGAGATAGGCCGGGAGATCGGCCTCCGGCAGTGTCCTCGCCCAACCCGCCGCTGTGTCGGAGAGCGCGATCACCGGGTCAGCTCCGCCAGGGCGCTGGTTCCGTACTCGGACAGCGGTGGGCTCGTCAGCGGGGAGGGGAGTCGGACGTATCCGGCGTCGCGATCGGATTTGCGCTCCCATCGGGTGAGCAGATTCGCCTTGGCGGGCAGCGGAACTCCGGCCAGCAGCGCGGCGAGGCGAGGCGGGTGACCGGCCTGCGCGGAGTAGCCGGACACCTTGTCGCGCACCCGTTCCCAGAGCACGGTCTCGAGTGCGGGATGCAGATCGGCGAGCGCGGCCAGCATGTCGGCGATGTTGTTGACGAACAGGCAGTAGACAACACGGTCCCAGCCGCGGTGCGCGTCGTAGGTCATCCGCTGACCGACCTCGGGCAACAGGGCGGCCAGCACCGCCTCGTGCTGGTCGGCGACGAGCTTGGTGCCCTCGAGATCCCGGAACAGTACCTGCACAGGTAGTCCGGCGCCGTCTACCCCGATCAGCACGTTCTGCAGGTGCGGTTCGAGCACCACGCCGAACTCGAAGTACGCGGCGAGAATCGGGGCAACCAGCAGGTCCAGATAGGCGTCCCACCAGCGCAGCGCCTGGTCCGGATGCTGATCGGGCAGCAGCCGGGAGATGTGTGCCGGGCCCGTCGGATATTCGTCGGCGACGGCGGCGGCGAGCAACGCGGTGACACCGGGGCGTAACCGGCCCGGCAGTCCCTCGCGCACGATCACGCCGAATCCTTCGAGCAGTTCGCGATCCGGGCCGCCGTCCGTTCCGGGCAGGGCCAGGCTGCGGTATGCGGGTTCACGCAGCATCGCGCTGCCGGGAAAGCGGGTGTGCAGCTGCTCGAAGATCGGTGCCAGGATCCGGTCGAGGGTGACCGCGCCGGTCAGCTCGTACCACGCGTTCTTCCGCAGACAGTTGGTGATCCGGACATTGAGACTGAACTTGAGGAACATCGTGCCGTCGTAGACGGTCCGCACGGACGCGGTAGCGGCGAATTGTCGTGTCCCGACCCCCAAATCGACGATGTCGCCGCGATCGAGGGCGGCCTGCACGGCGGGCCGGGTACACATCATCTCGTACTGCCAGGGGTGGGCGGGCAGCAGCCGATACCCGACGGGAACGATCGGACCGAGATCATCGAGTGCGGTCGACGCCGCCTGGTCATTGCTTTCCTCGGCGACGAGGTGGGTCCGCACGGCGAGCATGCGCAGCCCGAAGCCGGCGCCCGTCTCGGGGGAGTACCTGGCCCATTGCTCGGGCGATCCAGTGCGGGCTTTCGGCGTGGGATGGAAGCGGTGGCCGAATATCAGGGACCGCTCAGAGGCGAGGTAGTCGAGGTCGCCGACATCGGGCACCGACCCGAGGGTGGTGGTCAGCGTCGCATGGCTGGAGGCGATCTGGGTGAGGAACTCGTCGTTGGCCACACCGTTGTGCAGTGTGAGCTCGTCGTGGGCATAGCGGGCGAGGGTCTGCCAGTCGACAGGCGTCCATTGCCCGCTGTGTCGATGCTCGACCGGGCCGAGGAAGCGGTGCGCGCCGATGCGTGAGGTCCGCCGTATCCGGATGCGCAACAGCACATCTCGACGTGGTAGCCGCAAGAGCAGATGGTCACCGGACACGGCGGACTGGCTTTCGGGGCCGGACACCTCGCGCAGCAGGCAGTTGAGCAAGGTGTGGGCGACGGCGTCGTCGGCACCTGGCAGGACGGACGGCGCGGTAGGCGTTTCGGGCAGGGCGGTGTTCGACATGGACGACTCCATCGGGTCAGTGGACGGCGGTCCGGGAGCGCAGGACTGCGCCGGTCGTGGTCGACAGCGCGGCGGCTGCGACGATCGCACCGGCCAAAGCTGGTGCGGCGGGGCCGAATTCGAGGTTCACTACGGTGGCGGTGAGGCCGGCGGCGACCGCCCCGGCCTTGGCGAAGAATTCGAGCGAGCCGAACATTCGCCCCGCCGGGCGACGGCTCGCACAGCGCGCGGCGAGCGCGTTGCGGCCGAGCAGGCACAGCGTGAGTCCGACTCCGAGCAGGACGCGGATGAGGACGAGCTCGGTCAGGCTGTCGGCCCACAGATGTGCGGCCGAACCCACTGCGAGGCAGCCGAATCCGATGATTACCAGCGTCGAGGTATCGAGCCGCACTACTCGCTGCGCGGTCGTCGCGGTGGCGAGATACACGAGGTGGGGCACGGCGAACAACACGCCGACGACGAGGGTGCCGGTATCGGGCAGGCGTTGTTCGATGAGCGCCTGCAGGTACGGAAACGAGACGACAGTAGCGAAGACGAAACCGAATTCCAGCGCGAACAGTGCCCGCAGCGAGGCGGTGTCGCCGGTCTCGCTACCGGTAGCGCCTCGCGACGGCGCATCGACACCGGCCGTGGGTTCCGGCAGGAACGCCAGCATCAGCGCGGCGGCCAGCGGTAGCAACGCCAGCACGAGATATTGCCGATGCGGCGACAACCACGGTGACAATGCCCCGACGGCGATGGGTGCGATGACCAGGGCCAGGCGGGCACTGCCCTGCAGGACGGTCAGCGCCCGCGCCAGCGCGGGCCCGCTCAACGAGGCACCCAGATACCCGCTCGAGGCAGCGAAGGTGCCGCCGAGAACACCCTGTAGGATCAGTGCGGCGGCGAACATCGGCAGCGAGTCGGCCCACCCGGCCAGCAGGAACGCGGCCGCGAGTCCGAGTTGGGCGCGCAGCAGCAATCGTTTCTGGCCGTACCGATCAGCGAGCCTGCCCCACAATGGGGCGCCGAGACCGCCGAACACGGTAGGCACGACATAGAGCACCCCGGCCCATCGCGCCGTCGGATCGCCCAGTTCGGGCAGGATCGTCGTCAGGTACGGCGGCAGACCGAGCGCCGCGAAGGACGCGACGAAATAGCACCCCGCCACCGCGTAGATCTGGTTTCCGCGCGCGGCCTGTGTGGTCGGCGTTGGGGCGAGTGGCGCACGGGTCACCGCGCCGCTCCGTCACGCAGATAGTTGGGTCCGCTCGTGTAGTGCTTGTTCACATCGACGGCACCACTGCGCTGTTTGCTGAACAAGGTGGCGGCGCTCACCATTGCTTTCACCGGCAGCGACGGCGCTTCCAGCACGTCGGCGCGCAGCCGGTCGGCACACGGGGTGTCCAGGCGCGCGACGGCTTGCTCGAGCCGGTCGCGGACCATGTCGAGCAGGTCGGACAACGGTGCTCGACCCAGGTCGGCGAGGGCGAACGCGAAAGCCCCGGCACACAGATGCACGGTGATCGTGGTGAACAAGTCGGTGAGTGGCCTGTCGTCATCGACATTGATCCGGGGATCGGCGAAGGCCGCCGGTTCGTCCCCGAGTCGGTGCCGCAGCCGGGTGGTGTGCACGCGCGGGGTGTCGTTGTCCTTGAACGACAGTCGCAGTGTGGGGCCACCGCGGTCGTCGAGGACGAGGGAGATGTTCTGCTGGTGCGATTCCAGCGCCATGCCGTATCCGAACAGCGTGGCCTGCCAGTCGAACAGCAGCTCGAGCCACGCGTCGAACAGGGCGATGACATCGCCGCTGTAGAACCGGTCGGCCAGATGGTCGATCACCGGGCGGCCATCGTGCGCGCGGCTGAGCAGTGCCGCCATCGGAACGACGACGCAGCCGCGCACCGCAGGCGGGTCACGGCGGCACAGCACAGCCAGCAGCTCGTGGGCGGCGTGGGCGTAGACGCTCTCGTCCATCAGCAGAATCCGTTCGCGGAAGCGAGCTTCCCCGGCCAGCACGGTCGTCAGCAGTCGTTGACACAATGCGCCATCGGACAGGGTCCTCGGCCGGATGGTGCGGACATTGCGGACGCCGAGCGTCGCGGTGGCCAGCGGCAGCTTGAGGTATTCGCCGGGCGCTTCGAGGCACGCGACGGTCCGCATCGACAAGGTCGGCACGACGTCGAGGAACTCGCTGTCCAGCAGCACCGCACGGCCGTCGAGACCAAGTGACCGGATCGCTTGGTCCAGAGCCGGGCCGATGCTGAGCGGGTGGACCGGCAGCAGCACGTGGGTCGAGGACAGTTCCGGGGCGCCGAGCTGCGCGGGCGTCGGCCAGAACGCGGGAAGGTCGAGAGTTCCGACGACGGTGGCCTGTTCCACCGGAACTGCCAACCAGCGCAAGGCGAACGTGGGATGGAATTCTGGTGCGTACGAACGTAATTGCGCGGTGGTGAGCCCGGTGCGCGCCCGGGCGGCCGGGTAGACAGGGTGGTCGTGGCGAGCGGCGAGAGTGTCGAAGCCGAGGGCAGCGGTCTCGGTCCATCTGTCCAGCTGACAGCCGTAGGCGGCGATAAGCCGTGCCGTCATGCCGCCACGCGTCTTGGTGTGTAATCGCATGGCAGACAACGCGCTCGCGCATTCGGCGCCGAAGTCGTCGAATCCACTCCGGTCGACGGGATCGGCGAGTTCTGCGAACACACCGACGACTCCGGCGACCGAATCGAATCGGGTGCCGTCCGGTTCGCGCAGCAGCTCCGGTTGCCGCACGGTGTCAGTGCAGAGGAAACCGTCGGATTGGACGGGCAGGCACAAGGTGATCGATTCCTCGCCGACGGTGCGCGTCAAGCGTAACCACCGTCCGTCCGGCCTGGTCTCGGTGATCGCGCGGGTCCGCAGGCCGAGGACATCCTCCCGCAGCATCGTGGCGAGCACGCGTCGCACCAGAGCGGATTCGTCGGCGTCAGGCAGGAGGAGGGGATCGATAGGACTTGGGTGGGCGAGCGCGGTCATGGGTGCACCTCCCAGCGCTGTTCGGTCAGGAAGCGGTCGGCGACGCGGTCGACGGTGGCGCTGTCGGGCCCGACGGTGCGCAGCACGCCGACATAATCGCGGTTGGTGAACGAGAGCTGGTGGTGGCTTCCGATGGCGCGGAGTGGTCGATAGGTGAGATCGACGCCGTCCACGATGTCGGTCAGCGCCGCGGGAGCGGCGCGCAGCGTGCCGGAGTCCGCAGCGCAGACGTGATCGATGCGCGCGCCGACGCCGGTGCGCAGCCCCAGATCGGCAGCCAATGGCTCCCCGAGATGGGTGCGCAGGACGTGCTCGAACAGGTCGATGCCGAGTACGTCACGTAGCGTCAGATCGCACTGGTCTCCGATGGTCCGATAGTTGACCTCGATCAGCCGGGCCAGGCCCTGGTCCACGACGAATTCTGTATGGCAGGCGCCGAATCCGATTCCGAGTGTGTCGAGCTGCTCGCTCACCTGGGCCAGCACGGACGGTGGGTGCGCGGCGACGAAGGTATGGCGCAGCTCGATGAAATGCGGTGGCGGGGTGAGTGTGGTGCGGAACCCGCCCAGCACATGCCGGCGCTGCCCGTCACCGAGAGTTTCCACGGTGCACAACTGCCCGGGCAGATACTCCTCCACCAACAGCGACACCTCGGGACGCCGCCGTCGAATGTGCTTGCCGCGCAGCACCAATTCCTCGACGTCGTGCACGAGGTACACGTCCTCGCTGGCCACCCCTTCGCGTGGTTTGACCACACAGGGCAGTGGCACATCGAGGTCGGCCAGCGTCGCCGGATCTTGGAGCGGACCGAGCTCGGTCGACCAGACCGCGCCGAGGCCGGCCGCGGCCAGCCGACGGCGCATCTCCGCCTTGTTGTTCACCCGCAGCGTTGTGCGCCAGTCCTTGCCGGGCAGACCGAAATACGCCGCGGCGATAGCGGCGGGGGTCTGTAGATGGTCGCTGTTGGTGAAGACCGCGGTTGGTGCGGGACCCGCGGCGATCGCCGCGATGACCGTTTCGGGATCACGGACATCGCAGCGGACCGCGTCGACGCCAGGGTGGCGCAGCCGATGCGGTTCGGGATCGTCGCTGAGGATCGTGACGTCGAGCCCGAGCGCGGAAGCGGCAGGCAGATATCCGTCCGACACCGAGTCGGTGGGATTCAATGCGAGCAGATAGAGCTGCACGGCAAAGCCTTTCGTCTTGTTCGGCGGGAGGACTTATTCGGCGGGCAGTGCCACGCCGGTGGCCTGGGCGATATCGACGAGCATCCGCTGGGCCGCCTGGACGCCGATGCCTGACATCCAGGTCTCGTCGGGAACCTCGTAAACCTTGCCGTCGCGGACCGCGCGCAGGTCCTTCCACACTGGGCTGCTGGTCACCGCGTTCTTCGGGGTCTTGCCCGGGTCGTCGATCGTGGCGACGAAGATCAGGTCGGCGTCGGCCTGGTCGATCTGCTCGGGGCTGACCTCGGTCATCGTCTTCTTGGGGTCGGTCGAGGTCTGCGACGCGGGCCGATTCAGGCCGACATCGGCCAAGACGACGCCGCTGAACGAGGTGCTCTGGTACAGCCGGGTCGGCCCCGCGAGGAACCGCACGACCGAGGCGCTGGGCGCCGTGCCATTGTGTGTGGCTGTGATCGCCGCGCCGAGGGCCCGAGCTCGGTCCTCGTATTTGCGCAGGGCGGTCGCCGCGGCCTGATCACGGCCGAGGGCAGCGGCGTGCACCGCCAGGTTGGCTTTCCACGGGCCGCCGGTGGTCTCGGTGAGGACAGTGGGCGCGATACCGCTGAGCTTGTCGTAGATCTTGTCGTGGCGGACCTTCGAGGACAGGATCAGGTCGGGCTTCAGCGAGGCGATGCGCTCGAGATTCGGCTCCAGCAGGGGGCCGACGTCGCTGACCTTGTCGAGACCGCTCGCGAGGTAACCAGGGAAGCCACCCCCGGTCTTGGTATGCGGGACGACCGCGCCCACTGGGGTGACTCCCAACAGGGTGACCGAGTCGAGTTCGGCGGTGTCAAGGACGACCACGCGCTGCGGCGCGCTGGGGATCGTCACTTGCCCCTTGGCGGTTTCCAGGGTGCGAGGGAACGACGCCGTCTCGTCGGCGGACACCGTGGGAGCTGTTGTAGCGGAGTCAGTTCCGCAACCGACGAGCGCCGAGACAGCGATCACGGCACCTGCTGTCGCAGCGCCGATACGACGGGAGCCGCGCAGGCGGAAACACCGAATGGACATGACTGGTCCTCATCTCTCATGGAGCGAACGCGACGGAGCCGGAATCGGTGTCGCGGGTGAAAAGGTTTGGGTCAGGCCCGGACAGCGGTGGTATCGCGCCCGGACCTGGTATCTCGGGCGCTGCGGCTGCGTGGTATGACGAGCGGCGTTCCGGTCTCGGGATCAGGGACGACGCGGCAATCGACGTCGAAGACGGTGCGTACGAGGTCGGCGTCGAGCACGTCGGCGGGCGGTCCCGCCGCGGCCAGACGGCCCTCGTGCAGGACGACGAGATGGTCGGCGTAGCGGGCGGCCTGACCGAGGTCGTGCAGCACCATGACCACGGTGCGCCCGGCCTCCGCGTGCAAATCGGTGACCAGGTCGAGCACATCGAGCTGGTGGCGCAAGTCGAGGAAGGTGGTCGGCTCGTCGAGAAGCAGCAGATCGGTGTCCTGGGCCAAAGCCAAGGCGATCCAAGCGCGTTGGCGTTGGCCACCGGAAAGCTGATCGACCGGCAAATCACGTAGCTGTGCGGTCGCGGTCTGGGCCAAGGCGTCTTCGACGGCCGCTTGATCGCTCGCCGACCACGGACGCAGAAGCCTCTGGTGTGGATACCTACCCAGCCGAACCAACGCCTCGACCGTGATCGCCTCCGGTGTCACCGGTTGCTGGGGGAGTAGCCCGAGCCGCAGCGCGAGGGCGCGTGCGGGGAGCCGATGGATGTCGGCGCCGTCGAGGGTGACCGTGCCACCCGCCGGGCGCAGCAGCCGGGTGAGTCCCCGGAGCAGTGTGGACTTTCCGCAGGCATTGGGGCCGACGATGGCGGTGACGGCATTGCCTGGCAGCGTCAGATCGAGCCCGTCGACCACGACACGATCGCCATAGCTCAACGACAGCGTGTGCGTGGTGAGTTCGTTTCGGCTCTCGTTCATGCGGTTCTCCTGATCGCCGGGCTGCTGTCGCGGACCAGCAGCCAGAGCAGCCACGGCGCGCCGACGGTGGTGGTGACGACACCTACCGGCAGTCCGTGGACCGGTAGCAGATGCTGGGCGGTGAAGTCCGCGGCGACCAGCAGACTTGCCCCAGCGAGTGCGGTGACCGCGAGTGTGACCGGCGTGGGTGGCCCGCACAGCAGCCGCATGATCTGCGGTACCGCCAGGGCGACGAACACGATGGGACCCGAGATCGCGACCGCGAGCGCCGCCATCGCCACCGCGGTGATCAGCAATCGCAGCCGCGCGGAGTCCACGCCGATACCGAGTGCACCCGCCGAGTCGTCGCCGAGGTCGAGCACCGTCAGGGTTCGGTACTGCGCGTACAGCAGCACCAGCACGAGCACGCAGCCGATCGCCGCTCCGCTCACCTCCGGCCAGGTCCGGCCGTAGAGGGAACCGGCCGTCCAGCGCATCGCCGATCCGGCCAGTTCCTTGGGGAACCGGACGATGACGAGGTTCACTGCGGCAGCCAGCCCGGCTTGAATCGCCAGCCCGACCAGTACCAGCCGGGCTGTAGACAACTGCGACTTCCAGCCGATCGCGCCGAGCGCGAGCGCGGCGAACATCCCACCCGCGAGCGCGGCCAGCGGGATGGCCGATTGGCTCGCCCCGGCCGCGAGTACGATCACGGCGCCGAATGAGGCGCCGCCGGTCACGCCGATTACATCGGGTGAAGCGAGCGGATTGCGGAACAGTCGTTGCAGCACTGTGCCCGCGGTGGCCAGGCCCGCGCCCGCGATGATTCCCGCGACCAACCGCGGCGCACGGAACTCCTGCACGACGAAGACGTCGCCGCGATCGCCGAAGCCCACGGCGGCCGCCAGCGCGGTGGCCGCGCTCATGGACACTTCGCCCGTGGTGAGCGCAGCGATGGTCAAGGCGGCCAGGGCGAGCAGACATGTAATCGCGACGATCGGAGTTATCCAGTGAGACAGGGAGGTTCGGGTGATCATCGGATCTGCCTCCGGCTCGCGAGGACCGCGAGCAGTGGAGCGCCGACGAAGGCGGTCACAATGCCGACCTCGACTTCCGTCGGGGGCGCGATGAGCCTGCCGACGACGTCGGCGGCCAGCAGGAGCAGTGGCCCGGCGATGAGACAACCAGGGACGAGCACACGATGGTCGCTGCCCAGCACCAACCGGACCAGGTGCGGTGCGGCGAGGCCGATGAACGCGATGGGCCCGGCGACCGCGACGGCCGATCCGGCCAGCAGCACCACGGCCACCATGCCAGCGGCCCTGATCCGCCCGACCGGCACACCGAGCGTCGCCGCGGCTTCGTCTCCGAGTGCCAACGTATTCAGTGTGACGGCGATCGCGAGGCCGATCATCGCACCGAAGACGAAAGCGGGAAGGAGCGGAATCAGAATCGAGAGGTCCCGTCCCGCAATCGATCCGACCAGCCAGAAGCGAGCCTCGTCTAGGGTGCGCTCGCTGAACAGCAGCACCGCGGAGGTCCAGGACGCCAAAACCAGTTGCACGACAGTGCCGCCGAGGACCAGCCGAATCGGGTCCACCCCGCCGGCCCGCCTGCCCAGGGTGAGGGTGAACAGCGCGGCAGCGGCGGCACCGGCGAAGGCGAACCACACATACTGGCCGGGCTGAGAAAGGCCCAGCACGTAGATAGCGGTCACCACAGCGAGCGCGGCCCCGGCGTTGATACCGAGAGTGGTCGGCGCGGCCAGTGAATTGCGGGTGACTCCCTGCACGATCACGCCGGCCAACCCGAGTGCCGCGCCCACTGCCATCCCGACGAGAGTCCGCGGCACCCGCATTCCCGTGATCACCGCCGCGTCGCGACCATGCCCCCGGCCGAGCAGCGCATCGATCATCGCGAGCGCCGAGATGTCACGAGAGCCGAGCGCCAGGCTCAACCCCGCACACAGCGCCAATGCCGCAACCCCGAATGCGAGCACCACGATCGGGTGCCGCACCGGAGAGCGATGCGATGTGCCTATCACTGCCATGGGCCGAGAGCTTAGGTAAGCAGTACCTAAGTTTGTCAACGGGTTCGACCTGCGCCCGCGTTGCTCGGGAGTCGCGGCGATCGATCGGGCAATCTACGTCGATGGCGTTTTACATGGTCGACAGGATGGTCCGGTCGACGAGTGAATCGCAGGTGGTCGCCCATTTGTTCGGATGCCCGGCAAGGCGCAAAGTCGATGCGTGGTGTGACTCTATAGCGTTTGCGATCCATCGGATGGTTGGCTAAACGTGACCAGTGTCATCCACATGCAAGTTCATCCGTACCGGGCAGGGAAGCTTGTGTTCGTATTCAGCTACGTACTAAGTCGGATGGTAGATCTACTGCGACGGACGCGGGCGAGGCCAACCGCCCGAGCCGCGGCGGGTGGTACTGGCAATTCGGGCCGGACATGGTTGGACCGCCGACGGCAGCGGCAAGACGGACTGACCCCCGCCCGGCTGGCGGTGAGCGCAAACTATGCATCTGGGCAGTAGGCAATGTTCAATCCAAAAAGTGACGCAGATCACTGAATGTTGAAATGTCTTGCATAGCAACAAGATTCAGTGAAGCGCTCTTTGAGTGAGCGCATCCATTACTGCATAACATAGTAGATATCCGCGGGTTAGTCGCCTGTCTACCTGAGTCGAAGGGCTCGGTCTGCGGTGCTGACGTAATGGTTGCGAGACGGTCACGGATCGGTACAGTTCCTATCACGCCGCGCGCCGAAAGTCGCTGTCGATAAGTCGGCAACGACCTGGTCGAGGCGCCTTTCGCCGATCGACCCGAGGACGAGCCTTGTCACATCACCGAAAGACTTCTGGTTCCCTGTCCGTTCAACATCTACTCGCCGACTCCAGGGGGTCGGGTCGCCATCGCGCCGAAACTGCGCCGGATGGCCGAATCAAGGTGGCCCTCGGTGTCGCGGCGGCTGCCGGAGCCCTACTCAGTACGTCGACGCAAGTTGCGATGGCCGCGCCGTTGGCTCCGGATGTCGCCCATGACGTCGAACCTGCTGCCGCGCCGTTCGGATTAGCTGGATTGCCCGTGGAAGTCGTCGGTCCGCTCGCCCAGGCAGAACAGTTCATCGAGGATCTGCGGCAGCAGGCTATTCCCGCTCCTTCACGAGCGGTGGCGCCACCAGCGGCGTTGCCCTTGGCTGGTGACATCAGTTCTGTATTCGGTGCGCGATGAGGTCAATTCCACTCCGGTGTCGACATAGCGGATGCGCTGGGAACGCCCATTCGGTCCGCTCTCGGCGGGACGGTGCTCGAGGCCGGTCCGGCATCTGGATTCGGTCAGTGGATTCGTGTTGGGCAGGACGACGGAACAGACGGAACAACTGCCGTGTACGGCCATATCAATGACATCTACGTCCAGGAAGGTCAGCGAGTGAACGCCGGCGATGTAATCGCTTCGGTCGGCAACCGTGGCATTTCCACCGGTCCGCACTTGCATCTGGAAATCTGGGATCAGGACGGTGTCAAGATCGACCCGCTGCCCTGGATGGCCAGCAAAGGCATTGTGATGGAACAGCATTGGGGTGCTGACTGACGGGATTGTCCTGAAGTGGGGCCGGATCGCCACAATCTCTCGCCCCACTTCAGGTGATCGCGGCGAAAGCACGAGATGAGGGGATCGTGCCATCTCCGCCGCAGTCGACGCCCCAGGAGGGAGCGTCTCGCGCCAGCTCGTTCTGCTGACGCAAGCATCTACTGTCTACGTTAGTAGACAGTAGATGGTGTTACCGGTTGGCGCAACATCGCTGGTTATGGAGGAAAGGGGCTCGACCCTATCTGTGTCGGAGATACTTGGCGAGGGGCCGATACAATGAGGTCGCCTCTCTGATCCGTCGCTGACCTCGGATCTCGATCCGCAAGGAGTCCCCTCGTGCCAGCAGTGCAGTCGTTGCCGACCCTGCTGGTGGCGTCGGAGTGTGACCGACGATGAGCGTCGCTATCTGCCTGCTCGTCTACAGCCTGGTCGTCATGGTTCTCGCTCCGCCGACCCTGATTCGGACGACGCGCTGCGGTGTCGGCCCGCGCCTGAGCTTGATCGCGTGGCTCAGTGCGATCGGGTCGGTCGTGCTGGCATGGGTGGCCGCGATCGGCTTCGTCATCGGGGATGTCGTCCGCGACATGCTCGCTGACCAGCATCTGAACCTGAGTCGGTGCTTCGATCAGCTCCATGACGCGGCGATCGGCGAGTACGGAACTGCTGTCCAGGTTGGCCTGCTGGTCCTGGTGACGTGCGGCGTTGCCGCGGGGGTCGTGTTGATAGGGGGAGTGGGTCGTGCGCTGGTGCGGGCACGTTCGGTGACCCATGGGCACGCGCGCGCCGCCAGGATCGTCGGGAGACCGCATGCTGGTCACGATGCCGTGGTCATCGATCATCCAGAGCCCGCCGCGTACTCGGTTGCGGGGGATCCGCACACGATTGTTCTCACTCAGGGAATTGTCGCCGCGCTCGATGAGGAGCACCTCGCGGCCGTATTGGCGCACGAGCGTGCTCACCTCGCAGGCAAGCATCACCTTCTCCTTGCTGTTACCCGAGCTTTGGCCGGGGCGTTCCCGCGGATCGATCTGTTCACTGTCGGGGCGGCTCAGGTTGCCCGTCTTGTCGAAATGTCGGCCGACGATGTGGCCGCCGCCTCCCATGGTCGGGAAACCGTTCGCGAGGCGTTGCTCACCCTGGCCGACTCGAACGGTGCAGGCACGCTCGGTGCGACCGAAGTCGGGCTCGCTGATCGTGTGGCTCGGCTTGCGTCCCCCGCCCCAGTGGGCCGCTCGATGGTCGGCATCGTCTCAGCGCTGATCATCGCCACGATTCTTGCCGGTCCCATGATCGCGACGCTCGTCGCTGTGATCGGGCTCGGGGTGTGCCATCCTGACTAGCGGTCTCGGCCGTTGGTTGCGGCGGAAGTTTCTCCTATCGTCTACTGTCTGTGTACCCATGTAGTAGGTGTGGGTTGTCATATCGAGGGGCCATCATGGATGAACCGGACGCACGCGACCGCGTCGGTCCGAGGCCGACACACACGGTGGCGGCGTGGCCTCCGCGTGTAGCGGTCGAGTCGTCCGACGGGCATCGGTGGTTGACCTGGTCGGCACTCGTCGGGGCGATGGGCGCACTGGTCTTGGTGCTGTTCGGAATCCCCTCGATGGACTTGCACGGCCCGCTGCATCAGCTGGGAATCATGGACCCGTTCTGTGGAGGGACCAGGTCGTGGTACCTGCTGCTACACGGGCAGGTCCGGGATGCGCTGCGGTACAACCCCGCCGGGCCGCTACTGATGTCGATCACTGTGACGGCACTGATGCGGGCCGCAATCGGCATGCGCACCGGACGATGGGTGAACATTGTCGTTGATCGGCGTGTCTACCTTCCAATTCTGCTCGTCGCGACGGTCGCGCTCCAGATCAATCAGCAGATGAACGCGCCACTGCTCATCGCGCGGTGGGGTGGCTGAGGGCGGTTGACCGGCCGCCTGCCAGTTCTACGTATCCAGTTAGTAGTATCTGCGGGGTGAGTGCTGCCCCGACACTGAGCCGCGTCGGATTCGCGCGGTTCGTCGCGGTGTTCGCGGCCCTGTTCGCTATCGCCATGATCGAAGGTAGTCCCTGCCAAGCCGCCGCGATGTCGACCAGCTCGATGACCATGGAACACTCGCGGCCCACTGTCACGGCGCAGACCGACCTGCTGCCGACGAGCGGCGTCCACCGCGCAGCGGAGGGCACCCATGAAGCGGTCGCCGGCTATCCCGAGCAGCCGATTGACATGAAGTACGAAGGTCTTTCGCCGACCCCAGTCGGCGTGGTGATGGCGTGCCTCGCGGTATTCCTGGCTCTGCTGGGCGCGCTCGTAACGGTGCGGCCGGACACAATCGTCACTCCGCTGCCGGTGTTCCACCGGCGCCGAGTGCTACCTCGGCGCACGATTCCGATACGGAAACCGAGCCTCCACGAACTCTGCATCCTGCGCACATAGAGCACGCTGGCCCGATTCGCCAACCGGCGGCACGTGGCCTCCGTCGGCCGACATTCCCGTGCCGGTCCACATCGATCTCGCTCTATTGTCCACAGGAGTTCTTCTCGTGAACCTTTTCCCTGTCCTGGTCACCGGCCTATTCGCCGGCGGTGTCTCCTGCGCCGCCGTGCAAGGAGGTTTACTCACCGGATTGATCACCCGCCAGCGCGCCGCCGCTGCGGGCATCACCGATTCGACCTCTGTCTCTGCCTCGTCCCCGACGGAGGCACCCGCGCTGCGTCGGTGGAGCAGCCGTATCGGGGACGACCTCACCCCCGTCGGTGGATTCCTAGCTGGAAAGCTTTTCTCGCACACTGTGTTCGGCGCGTTGCTCGGCGCGCTGGGTGGCGTCTTCGAACTATCGGTCGGGGCTCGTACCTGGTTGCAGATCGGCGCCGGGCTGTTGATCGTCGTCTTCGGCCTCGCGCAATTGGGAGTCCCCGGATTCCGTGGCATCGTCATCGAACCGCCTGCCTCCTGGATGCGGTTGATCCGCACGCGGACCCGCTCACAGTCCGCCGTCGCGCCGGCAATGCTCGGTGTGTTGACGATCCTCATTCCGTGCGGAGTAACACTGTCGGTGGAAGCTCTCGCCCTGGCTTCGGGCTCGCCGTGGTGGGGTGCGGCGACAATGGCGGTATTCGTTCTCGGGACCAGCCCCTTGTTCGCTGTTCTCGGCTACGCGGCCCGCGTTGCCGCCACCGTCTGGCGCGGACGATTGGCCTTCGCCACCGGTGTGGTCGTCTTGCTCATGGGCCTCTACACCCTCAACGGTGGCTTGGAGTTGGCCGGTTCTCCGTTGGCCGCGAGCCGGTTGGCTGCGACAGTCGGGGTCGAGCCGGCTCCGGCCGACGCCAGTACCGTGGTAGTCGCCGACGGCATGCAGACGGTGACAATCGCCGCGAGCAACCGCGCCTACAGCCCCGGCAACGCCGAAGTGAAGTCCGGCATACCGACCACTCTCGTCATCAAGACCAAAGGCACCCAGGGCTGCATCCGGTCGTTGATCATCCCCGAACTCGACATTCAGAAGACGCTGCCTTCGACCGGCGAAACCCGCATCGATCTGGGCGTTCTGCAGCCCGGCCGCCTGGACTACAGCTGCGGCATGGGCATGTACACCGGCGTCGTCACCATCTCCTGAAAGGCCCGAAATTCCATGGCAACACACATTTTCGAGATCCAGGGCATGCACTGCGGTAGCTGTGCACTTCTCGTCGACGACGCACTCGAGGACCTGCCCGGCGTTCGCACCACCCAGACGTCGATGAAGAAGGGTCGTGCCACCGTCGAACTCGACCCTGCGCTGAGTAGCCCTGACGACATCGTCACGGCCATCACGGAACTCGGTTATGTAGCGGCGATCGTCGAGTAGCCCGGTCGACCGGACAAGGCAAGGCGCCGGGTTCGATAGTGAACCCGGCGCCCTTATTACGCCTGCCCGTGGGCAGATCGGCTACTCAGAACTGCGACGGGTGCGGGCAAGGGCGCCCACTCCCGCGACAGCGCCGAGCCCACCCAGTGCGAGTCCACCGATACCGAGCCAGCGTGCGGCCGAGTCGGTTTCGGTGTCGGTTTCGGCGTGGGGCGCTGCTGCCTGCGGCTTCTCGGGTTCGGTGCCGTGGGAATGTCCGTCGCCCGGCTCCGCTGCCGTCAAAGCAAGGACTGGCAGCGGGAACTCCGGCTCTGCCGCACCAGCGGCGGTGGGCTGATCCCAGGTGACGACCTTGCCGTCGCTGTAGGTTTGCACCGCTTTGAACGCGACAGTGTCCTGCTTGGGCAGTGGACCAGCGTAGAGGACGAACCGCTGGAACTGGCCCGGCCCGACGCCGGCGCCGGGTGCTGCCGTCCAGGTTACCGAGGTGGCCATTTTGTTCGGATCGCGCTGCACGACGGCGTCCCAGCCCGGCATGGGCTCGGTGCGTGCGGTCTTGAGGCCGGGCACCTCGACGGTCAATGTGGTGGTGGAGGCTTCCTCGGATTCGTTGGAGATCCGGAACGAAAGGACCGCGGAGGAACCTTGTTTCGCCCCGGGGGCCTCGACTGCCAGATGCGCGGAGGCGACGCCGCCGCCTAGCACGGTCGCGGCCGCGACGGCACCGGTGGTGAGGGCGATCCGCCGCAGGATGGTGTTCATGTCATATGTCCTTGTCATGGTCAGAAATGTCGGATGGCCGAGGACCCGATTGGGGGGCCTCGGCGTTCAATTCCGGATGCGGTGTTCCTGACTCGGTGGCGGGGGCGGTTCACCGCCTGGCCGCTGGTGAACCTGCGGGATTGCGGCGGCGGTCCTCGCCGATGGACGGGCGCGGTGGTGGACTCATGCGTGATGGGCTGGTCCGCTGCGGGCTGGACCGAGTCGGCGCCGGGCGCTCCTCGAGTCGGTGGCGCCCTGGTGGAAGTCGGTGGCGGCCGCCGCGGTGTGCCTCCGCCGTGACGGGCTGATTGTCGGCTCTTTCCAAGCGCACCAGCGCGTAGGCCGAGATGACACCGATGGCGGCGAGTCCCGCCCAGACCGCCCAGTCGATTCCGGCGTTGCGGGCGGCGCCGACGACGACACCGGTAGCGAGGTTGCCGAGCAGGATGCCGACGCCGACGACGGTGTTGTAGAACCCGTAGTGCGTGGCGACGAGCTTGTCGCCGGACAGGGTGACGACGGTATCCATTTCGAAGGGGAAGACCGCGGCGGTGCCGATCGCCAGCAGCGTCGTCGTACTCAACAGGGCTACGACGGCGGCGATCGTTCCGAATCGGCTCGGAGTCGGCACCATGATCAGCGGGATGAACGACGCCGCGAGGACGGTCATTCCGGCGACCAGGCTTCGGCCCGGGCCCCACCTGGCCCGCAACCAGGCGGTGATGCGGAGCTGGCCGGCGACCGCGACCACGCCGGAGACGACGAACAGCGCCGAGACCAGAGTCTGAGACTGCGCGCCAGCGATGAACTCCGCCTGCAACGGCAACGCCAGATAGACCTGGAAGGACAGGACGTAGGAGCCGATCATGGCCACCGAGAAGGCAAGGAATCGGCGATTGGACACCACCGTGCGCCAATCCTCGAGCACGGAGGTCTTCGCAGTGGAGATTTCGCCTCGTCGGGCGGGAAGTGCGAACAGCTGGGCGATGGTCAGCGCCGCGAACACGATCGCGGCAACGCCCGCGGTGACCCGGAAGTCGACCGTCATCAGCGCCAACCCCACCAGCGGGCCCGCGAGGATCCCTGCCTGGTAGAACATGTTGAACACGGCGAAGGCCTCGACGCGACGTTCACCGGCGTCGGCCGCGAGATACGCGCGCACCGCCGGGTTGAACAACGCACCGGCGAAGCCGGTCGCAGCGGAGGCGATCAACACCGCGGGTAGGGAGTCGGCGAAGACCAACAGCGCGAAGCCGCCGGTCCGCAGTAGACAGCCCGCGACGATCAGCGGTTTGTAGCCGAGGCGATCGGCCAGTGTCCCGCCGATGAGGAACATGCCCTGCTGGGAGAAGTTTCGGACGCCCAGGACCAGCCCGACCGCCCATGCGGCGAGTCCCAGCGGGCCTGCCAGATATCCGGCCAGAAATGGCATCAGCATGTAAAAGCCGAGGTTGATGCCGAACTGGTTGACCATGAGCAGCTGTGCGGGCCGGTCGAAGCTCGCGAACTTGGCGAATACTGTCACGATGCGAGCTCCTCGGCGGACGGCTTCCACACCGTTGTGCAGCGCGTCCAACGCTGTACGACCCGTTCGGTGGGGTGGGTGATGGTGTCGGGTTCGACCGGTGGGTCGGCGTCGAGCAAGCCGTGCTCATTGCAGTAGTCGTCGTTGTAGATGGTGTCGAAGTAGCGGTGGGGCCCGTCCGGGAACACGGCCGCGACGCGGGTACCCGCGTCCTGGACGCGTGCTGTCCAGCCCGCGACCAGGGCGACGGCTCCGACGCTCCACCCGCCCGTGGCGTGGTGGGTTGCGGCCAGAGTTCGGCAAGCCCACACCGATTCGGCGGGCGCGACCCAGTGGACTTCGTCGAAGGCTGTGTAGTCGACGTTGGCGGGGAAGATGCTCGATCCCAGCCCCCGCATCAACCGTGGTCCTGCCGGTTGGCCGAAGATCGTCGAGGAGATGGTGTCGACGCCTATGAGCTTCATCGCCGGGTTGAAGCGGCGCAGCACTCGTGCGATGCCGGCGGAGTGGCCGCCCGTCCCGACTGCGCACACCAGTACATCGACGTTGCCGACCTGCTCGATCAGCTCGAGTGCCAACGACTCGTAGCCGTCGACGTTGTCGGGGTTGCTGTACTGGTCGGGGCACCAAGCATCGGATTCCCGCGCCAGCAGTTCAGTCACGCGGTCTCGGCGGGCTTGTTGCCAGCCGCCGGTCGGATGGGGCTCAGCGACCATATCGACCTTCGCACCGTACGCAGCCAGCATTTGCGCGACGATCGGCTCGAGGCCGGGGTCGGTCACAACGGTGACCGGATGTTGATGCACCATGCCCGCGAGTGCGAGGCCCAGGCCGAGGGTGCCGCTGGACGACTCCACGATCCGCGCGCCAGGTGCCAGGTCGCCGCGCTCTTCCGCGCAACGCACCATGTGCAGCGCGGGCCGATCCTTCATTCCGCCAGGGTTGAATCCTTCGAGCTTGGCCCAGAAGCCGCGTCCGGCCGATGCCAATGGTTGGCCGATCCACAGCGCCGGGGTGTTACCGACGAGTCCGCGTGGCTGATGCGTCGCTCCGGGGACTCCGAGCAATCCGGTCTGGTGCTGGATCGGCTTGGCGAGCATGACTTTGTTCATGTGGGGTGTCTCTCTCCTGCATCGGTGGCCACGTCAGACGGGCACCGTGATGATTCGGGCAGCGGTCCCCGGCCGAGAAGGAGAACTCGACCTGGCGCTGACCGATCACCGTCGGGCGATGCAGTGCAGAGAGAGGATATGGCGGCCACGCGTGCCGGGCGGTTGGCCCGGTGGTCCGCGTACGCCTCCGCCACCGGCAGGCGGAGTCGGCGAAATCGGCATCACCGCTGCGAAGGCGGCGAGCAGCATAGCCGCCAGCGTCAGTGAGATGACGCCCGGAGGAAGTGCTTTCGCGATGCAATGGACAGGGTCGACATTGCAGTGCGCGGTCGTGGCGGTGGGCAGGAAGAACTCGGCCAGGCCCGCGTCCGAGGCGGACGTTTCGGCTGAATCCACGGCGTGATGGTTGTCCGAGTGAGTGTGTTCGCGCACCAGTGAGCAGTCCACAGCCGGGACGACAAGCAGCGCTGCCATCAGCAGCGCGGTTAGCCAGCCACCACGGCGCAATCGGATGAAGAGTTTCACTGTGGGCCGATGGTAACGAATATGTAACGGCAGTGGCAATGTCATCGAGCCAGGACTGCGTGTGGCGGCTGCCATGGGTGCAACCCAGGCAGGTCCTCCGGCCAGGCTTTGCCTCGGCGGCCTCCGACCATCGCGCAACATCACACCTCCCGACCGATCGCAATGCTTGGGGCAACTTCGGGATGTCAGACCATTCGCGGTTCTGAGCCTGGTTGACAACCTCGCCGATCAATCTACTATCTCGGTACGTAAATAGTTTTAGTTGTGTGATCAGGCGCACGCGCCGCGTGTCGGACCCATCGACCTCGGCATCGTCACATCGGTGACATCCGCCGGTGACGAAATTGTCACGCTGCGTCGTCCTTCCTCGGAGGCCGAGCACTTACCCGCGCGACACAGCAAATTCCTGGGAACCCCGAGAAAGGTCACCATGAACACCGCCACATCGATGCCGACAAGCTCTTGACCGACCGCTCGGCTACTCGCGGTCGCGTGCCTCGCGGCGGCGGCAGCACTACTGACAGCAGGGCCGGCGCTCGCCGCCCCTGCTTCGGCAGGCGCCGACCGCGCCAGCGGTGCCGACAATCGCGACAGCACCTGGCACGGGAACTACCGTGCCGAAAACGGCCACCACGACAACGGCAGCGGGCAAAGCCACGGCCACGACCGTCCGGATATCGGACACCGCGATGGCGGAATCTGCGTCCCGCGTTGCACCGGACCGCGCTAGCCGCAACCTCGTCGTGCTCCGTCCAACGTGGCGCCAGGAATCTGGCAGACCAACCTGAAATGACGACCAACCTGAAATGAGAGGAGGTGACCCGAATGAACCCGATGAAAATGCTGTGTGACTGGATGTGCGCGATGATGCCTTCGTGCTGTCAGATGATGTAGGTCGCGTGACCGGGTAACGCCCGGCTGCTTGGTGGTTACCTACCTCTGGCAGCCGGGCGGGCTAGGTCAAGTCCAAATGCGTGGTCTGTCCGCACCTTTCTCGAAGTCGTAGGCTCGCAAGGGCTTCCGCTCGTCCGGTTCGCTCATCATCGCCGTGTTAATCATCTGCCGTCCGCGTTTTGGTCGTGCTGGTGACGGTGCGGATGCGGGGGGTGGTTGGCAGCCACCAGTTCCAGTCACCGAGCAGTCGCATGAGGGCGGGGACGAGGACGAGGCGGATCAGGACGGCGTCGATGGCGACCGCGACGGCGAGGGCGAGCCCGAGTTGTTTGAGTTCGAGGATGTCGGCGGTGAGGAAGCTGGCGAAGATGGCGATCATGATCGCGGCGGCTGCGGTGATGGGGCGGGCGGTGTGGGTGAGTCCGGCCGCGACGGCGTGCTGGTTGTCGCCGGTGCTGTCCCAGTATTCGCGCATGCGTCGGATGAGGAAGACCTCGTAATCCATCGAGAGCCCGAACAGCAGCGCGAACACGACAGTCGGGAGGTAGACCTGCACGAAGCCGGGACTGGTGAAGTCGAGAACGTTTTCGCCGAGGCCCCATTGGAATACCGCGACGGTGATGCCGAGGGCGGCGCCGGTGGCGAGCAGGTTCATCGCGATGGCCTTGATCGGCAGGGCGATGCTGCGGAACGCGGCGATGAGGAAGATCAGCGAGGCGGTCAGCACCAGGGCAACGACGAGCGGCAGTTTGGAGGTCATTTCGTCGGAGAGGTCGACGAATTCGGCGGTGCTGCCGCCGATGCGGATATCGGTTCCGGTCGCGGTGTCGGTGGCGGCAGCTCTGGTGCGGAGATCACGGATGAGGTCGGTGGCGTCCATCGAGTCGAAAGCCACCGATGGGATCGCCATGGCGAGCACTCGTCCGTCGCTGAGCTGTGCGGGGAGCACGGTAGCGATGCGGTCGTCGCCGTCGATTTCGTTGAGGAACAGGTTGACCTGTGCGGCTGCTGTGGTGGTGAGTGGGGTGTTGTCGGTGCCGGTGGCCACGATTTCGACAGGTGAGAGCGCCCCTGCTGGGAAGTTGGCGGTCAGGGCGGTGGTCGCTTGTCCGGTGGGGGTGTCGTCGAGGGCTGTGGTGCCCATATCGAGGCCGTAGCGGATTCCGAAGACTGGCAGCGCCGCCAGCACCAGTACCGCGACCGCGGCCGTGCCGAACAGCACGGGCTTGCGCATGACGAGATACGCCCACCGCGCCCACCGGCCGGGTCGAGCACCCTGAGCGGCAGTGTCGGCGGGCCGCCAGCGCGCCGGGAGCGCACCGCGGTTGACGGCAGGACCGAGGACTGCGAGCAGGCCGGGCAGCAGGGTGACGGCGACAATGAGCATGCTGGTCACAGCGGTGGCGACGCCGATGGCGATGCCGCGGAAGATCGGTGCCTGGATGACGATCAACGCGCACAGCGAGATCATCACCACTAGCCCCGAGACCAGAATCGTCTTACCGGCTGTGGCCAGTGAGCGGCCGACGGCAGCGGCGATGGCTGGGCGGTCGGCGACGGTGTGGTGGGCGAGTTCTTCGCGGAACCGGCTGACGATGAACATCGCGTAATCGATGCCGACGCCGAGGCCGACCATGGTGGCCATGGCCACGGTCAGCGAATCGAACGCGGTGACCATGGTGAGGGTGAACAACACCCCAACCGAGGTCAGCAGTCCCGCGATGGCCACGCCGATCGGGACCGCCGCGGCGGCCAGGGCGCCGAGTGCGAGGACGAGCAAGACCATGGCGACGGGGATGCCGATCGCCTCGGCGCGGGCAAGATCGGCGTTCTGCAGTTCGGTGGCCGCGTTCTGGACTGCCGAGTATCCGGTCACTCCGACTTCGACGGAGTCGTTGCTCGTTGTCCGGACGGTGTCTTGCAGGTCGCGGGCGACTCGAGCGCGTTCGGCCATGTCGCCGTTCATGCCGACCAGCGCGATCGCGACGTGACGGTCCGCGGAGATCTGGGATGCGGGCAGACCTTCATCAGGTCCGACGACATCCACCACACCCGCCACATCTTTGGCGGCGGCGACCGTGCGTGTGAGCACAGCTCGGAACTCGGTGTCGTCGACCGTGCGGGCGGGTGATTGCAGCACGATGACCGCTTGCTCGGCGCCGAACTGCGGGAAGTGCTGGGCAACAAGGCGGTCGACCTCGGCTGACTGAGAGCCCTCGACGCCGAAGTCCATCGCACCGAGCCGGTCTTCTAGTAGCGGATAGGCCACCGCACACACGACCAGCAACAGTCCCCACGCCACCAGGACCACGCGTCTGTGCCGTGCCATGAAAACACCCCACCGATACAGCAAACCTGAGGTGCGGTCCGCTCTTGCTCGCTGGTGCGACGCTGCTTCTGCGACAGCCTGCGGCTGGTTCACGTGATCTCTCCTCTGTAACCGACCGGGATTGATCGCCGAAAGACGATGAGATCGGTGAAATGAGATTAATCACTGAGTGCGACGATATCAATACCCAAAGGCGCTATCATCGCTTTATGACGATTGATCATGGCGAGGGCTGCCTCGTCGGGACAGAAGGATTGGATCCGGCGGTAGCGCTGTTCCACAGCCTCTCGGATGCGACGCGACTGGCGATTGTGCACCGGCTGGCATCTGGGGAGTCGCGAGTATCGGACCTGATGGCAGGACTGGGGCTGGCGCAGTCGACGGTGTCGGCGCATGTGGCCTGCCTGCGGGACTGTGGGCTGGTCGTCGGTCGCCCGCAGGGGCGGCAAGTCTTCTACAGCCTCGCACGGCCGGAGTTGATGGACCTGCTGGCCTCGGCGGAGACTCTGTTGGCCGCGACCGGCAATGCGGTGGCGTTGTGCCCGAACTACGGCACCGACTCCACCTCGACGGACAAGACTGTGGAGGTACGGGGATGAGTGACGCGTGCGGCTGTGGTCACGACGAAACTACCGGTGACGGCGAAGCCGAGGAACGGGAACCCGAAAAGCTGTGGGAAGTCAGCGAACTGCGCGCCGCCGCAGTCGCCGGAGTGCTGCTGGTCGCAGCACTGATCGTCGGTTGGACCGGCGGGCCACGCCCAGTGGAGTTGGGTTTGGAGATCGCGGCGCTGTTGGTCGGGGCCTACACCTTCGTCCCGTCGACGTTCACACGACTAGCCAAGGGCAAGATCGGTGTCGGCACGCTGATGACGATCGCCGCGATCGGTGCGGTGATCCTCGGCGAGGTCGGCGAAGCCGCGATGCTGGCGTTCCTGTTCTCGATCAGCGAAGGCCTCGAGGAGTACGCGGTCGCCCGCACCCGACGAGGGTTGCGCGCCCTGCTGAACCTCGTCCCCGACCGGGCCACCGTGCTGCGTGACGGCACCGAGACCGTGATCAGCCCGGCGGAGCTGCTGGTGGGGGACCGGATGCTGGTTCGCCCCGGCGAGCGTGTCGCCACCGACGGCGTGATCGTCGAAGGCCGTAGCGCGCTGGATGTTTCGGCGATCACCGGCGAATCGGTACCCGTCGAGGCTGGACCGGGCGCGGAGGTGTTCGCGGGATCGATCAACGGCACCGGCGTGCTGACCGTCGAGGTCACCACGACCGCCGAGGACAACTCGCTGGCGCGGATCGTGCGGATCGTTGAGGCCGAGCAGGCCCGCAAGGGCGATGCCCAACGCTTGGCGGACAAGATCGCCAAACCGCTGGTGCCCGGCATCATGATCGCGGCCGCCGCGATCGCGGTGATCGGGGCGATCTTCGGCGATCCGGTCACCTGGATCGAACGCGCGCTGGTCGTCTTGGTCGCAGCGTCGCCGTGTGCGCTCGCGATCTCGGTGCCGGTCACCGTCGTTGCCGCGATCGGTGCGGCGAGCAAGTTGGGTGTGCTGGTCAAGGGTGGCGCCGCGCTCGAGGCGATGGGTCGGGTGCGTGAAGTCGCGCTCGATAAGACCGGCACGCTGACAGCGAACAAGCCTGCTGTCGTCGAGATCTCGACGGTCACCGGCGTCGATCAGGAAACTGTGCTCGGTGTCGCCGCGGCGCTGGAATCGCGCAGTGAACATCCCCTCGCCCGTGCCATCCTCGCCGCCGTCGACACCTTCGCTCCCGCGACCGACGTCGAGGCCGTCACCGGCGCCGGGTTGACCGGTCTGGTCGACGGCCGCGCGGCACGACTGGGCCGCCCGGGCTGGATAGAACCCGGTGCGCTGGCTGCCGACGTGGAGCGAATGCAGCACGCGGGGGCGACCGCGGTGCTGATCGAGCTCGACGGCCAGGTGATCGGTGCGATCGCTGTGCGCGATGAACTGCGTCCAGAGGCGGGTGAGGTCATCGACCGGTTGCATGCCCTGGGTATTCGCGTGTCGATGCTCACCGGCGACAACGCGCGCACTGCCGCCGCGCTGGCCGCAGAGGCCGGGATCGAAGACGTGCACGCGGACCTGCGCCCGGAAGACAAGGCCCGCATCGTGGGTGAACTGCGCACCGACCGGTTCACCGCGATGGTCGGCGACGGCGTCAACGACGCCCCCGCCCTGGCCACCGCCGACCTCGGTGTGGCGATGGGCGCGATGGGCACCGACGTCGCCATCGAAACCGCCGACGTCGCGCTGATGGGGGAGGACCTGCGGCATCTGCCGCGCGCACTCGAACACGCCCGACGGGCCCGGCGGATCATGTTGCAGAACGTCGGCTTGTCGCTGGGGTTGATCACGATCCTGATCCCGCTGGCACTGTTCGGAATCCTCGGATTGGCGGCGGTGGTACTGGTACACGAACTCGCCGAGATCGTCGTCATCGCCAACGGTGTCCGCGCCGGACGCACCAAACCCCTGGCCTCGCTGCCCGATTCGACGGCAAAGCCCGCCCCGGCGCTGGCCGGAGCCTCCGCGTGATCGCCACCTCGTCGTCTGCTCCCACCGTTTCGCGGTGGGGGCGGCGACTGCGGTGGGCGGCCGCTGCGGCCGCGCTCGCCGGGATCGACCTCGCGGTCAAAGCGTGGGCGCAGTCCGCGCTGGACGGGTCGCCGATCGAGGCAGGGCCGGTGGATCTGCGGTTGGCATTCAACCCCGGCGCCGCGTTCTCGATCGCTGCCGACGCACCGAGCTGGGTGATGCTGTCGATCACCACGCTGATCACCACGGCGGTCGCGGTCGGCGGATGGGTTGTCGCACCGCGCGCGAACCTGTTCACCCGGGTCGCACTCGCCGCAATTTTGGGCGGTGCCGCTGCCAATGTCATCGACCGGGCCCCCGACGGGTTGGTCACCGACTATCTGCATACCGGTTGGTGGCCGACCTTCAACCTCGCCGACACCTTCATCGTGCTCGGCGCGATCGCCCTGATCATCACCACCTTGTTCGGAAATTCCGATGAGCGAGAACAACTCTCACCCGATCACCACACCGACAATCGGGACTGAACCGAGCCCATCGCGTCGGTGGGCAGGGTTGGCGGCGCTGGTCGTCGCCCTGCTCACCGTGGGGCTGGACCTGATGGTCCTCAACGTCGCCCTGCCTACCCTGGCCCAGGACCTTTGTGATGTGGGAACGGCGGGCCCGCCACCCTCTGGTCGATCTGGCACTGTTCGCCAATCCCGCCTTCACCTGGCCCACCCTGGCCGCTACCGCGGGCACGTTCACCCTTGTCGGAGTGCTGTTCGTGCTGCCGCAATACCTGCAGATCCTGCGCCACCACGACGCCTTCGGCACCGGGCTGCGCTCGGTTCCTTTGGTGCTGGCGATCATCGTCGCCGCGGCCGCGGTCGACAAGATCGTCACCCGCGTCGGCGCCAAAGTCCCGATTGTCACCGGAATGGTGATCGCCGCAACCGGATTCGTGCTCGCTTCCCGTATCACTGTCGACTCCGGCTCCGGCTATGTGGCGGTGTGCCTCGCGGTTATCGGCTTGGGCGCCGGGCTGGCGTTGGCACCGGCGGTCGACGCGGTCATGGCGAGCCTGCCCGAACACCGCAGCGCCGCGGGAGCTGGTTTGCTGATGGCCATCCGACAGGTCGGGTCCGCGTTCAGCGTCGCCATCCTGGGCACCCTGCTCACCGTCGTCTACACCCGCGACCTCGACCCCCCACCTGAACGGGCTACCCGAGGCCGTGGTCGGCGCGGCACGCGACAACATCGCTGGAGCACAACTGGTCGCGACCGGGCTTCCTGACCCAGCTGGTGCCGACCTTGCCGCCACCAGCGCCCACGCCTACACCGAAGCTATATCTGCGGTGTTCCTGGCCAGCGCCGCTGTCAGCGCCCTGCTCGCCGCGGCCATCGCCGCCAAGCTCCCCAAACAGACACCCTCGCCAGGGCGGACATCACCCGCGCCCAGACCGCGATGAGGTAGACAGTCGGTAGCCAGCCGCGAGGGTGCAGCCCGACAACGCACGTCCGCCCAATCACTGTGTGCTCCCGGAGAAAGGCATCCACGCCAATGGTTACCACGATCTTGCAGGCCATCGGGCTCTTCCTGGTGACCAACATCGACGACATCATCGTGCTGTCACTATTTTTCGCCCGCGGCGCGGGGACTCGCGGAACCACCCTTGCCATCGCGACGGGGCAATATCTCGGTTTCGGCGCGATCCTCGCCGCATCCATCCTCGTCGCGCTCGGTGTGACCGCGTTGCTGCCGGAACACGCTATCGCCTACTTCGGGCTGATACCGCTGCTGCTCGGTTTGCTCGCCGCATGGCGAGCGTGGCGAAACCACGACGACGACGATCGGGTCGAGGGCAAGAAGGTGGCGGTGTGGACGGTTGCCGCGGTGACCTTCGCCAACGGAGGCGACAACATCGGCGTCTATGTCCCTGTCTTCGCCACCGTGGGAACGGCGGCGATTTTCGCCTACTCGGTTGTGTTCCTGCTGTTGGTTGGGGTGTTGGTGCTCGCCGCGAAGTTCCTCACCACCCGCAAGGGCATTGCCGAGATCTTGGAGCGGTGGGAACATGTCCTCTTTCCGCTCGTTCTGGTCGTTCTCGGAATTGTCATCCTCGTCAGCGGCGGTGCGTTCGGCCTCTGACCGCCACGCTGTTTACACACGAGATCACCAGGAGGGAGGACGCGAGGTGACCTGTCTGTACCCGCGCTCGTGTTGTCGATGGCTGTCCGGGAACAACCGGACATGGCGCGTGTCGAGGTGAGCGCTCCCGAGCACCGATGGTCCGGAGGGGTTTCGTTGACTCCCGGGCTCATGACATTCACCGGCGAGATCGGCGACGCAGCTGCCCACGCCCACGCAGCAGTACAGGTGCTCTTCGTCGCGCGCGGGAGACTGACCCTCACCGACGAGACCGGACACACCACACCCGCGCTCGCCGCGATCATCCCACCCGGTGTAGTCCACCAGGTCCGCACCGAACCCGGCACCAGCGGATTCCTCGCCTTCCTCGATCCCGACAGCATCACCGCCCACGCAGCACTGGCTCGACTGGGCGGGCAACCGCGCCACGCAGTCACCAGCTGGGTCAGCGTCGCTGCGCCCGTACCGGCGCCGCCGGTCGGCGGTCCGGTCACCAGATCGGTGCGCCGGTCCTCGCATCCGGTCGTGGCCGAGGCGCTGCGCCGGGCAACCTGCTGGGTGGGAGGGCCACCCTCGCTGGGCGAACTCGCCGCCGACATCGGGATTTCGGCGAGCCGCCTCTCCCACATATTCACCGCGCAGGTCGGATTGCCGTATGTGGCGTGGCGGCGGTGGGTGCGCCTGCAGCTCGGATTCGCTGTTGTGCGTGAAGGCGGTTCCCTCACCGAAGCCGCGCACACAGCGGGGTTCGCCGACAGCGCCCACCTCACTCGCACCTGCCGTGATCTGATCGGCATCTCTCCGACCGAAGCACTCGTCGCCACCGGATGGCGGCCACCACCCCCACGCGATCGAGCCACCACCGAATAACGCTGCTGGCAGCGCGCGAACTACCTCACTGCCCGGCCACCGGCACCTCGCCGGACCCAACTTCTGGAGTATCAGGCAGCGCCGGAGACGGAACCTGTGCAGGCTCTGCCGGTAGCGGTGCAGGTGCTGGTGGAGTGTCTGCTGGTGCAGGCGTGGGAGTGGCCGGCGGGCTCGGATGATCGGAACCTGGCTGGGGCAGCCCCAGTGTGGTGACGACACCGGTCGCCTCGTTGAACACCAACGACCCGCGACCGAAATCGACCCGCACGCCACCCGGGACCGGGTACTCGTTGCTGCGCGGCGTGCCCAGCACGCCGTTGTCCCCGCCGAGCTGGGCGAACCGTTGCCCGATGCGCCCGGCGACTTCATAGACCTGACCGTCGGGGGCTTGGAACAGGTAACCGTTGACGAACCTGGCGTACTGCCCGCCCTCGGCGGTGGGCACCGGCTCCGAGGCGGCCAACCCCAGCCGCCCCTGCGGTCCACCGGCATCGACCCAACGCCGAGCCAACATATTGTTGTCGACCAGATCCAACAGCTTGCCCGTCAACGCCGCCAGCGCCGACACATCGGCATCAACATCAGGATCGGATTGCGCGGGCACCTGCACCGAATCCTGGCCGCTCGGAGCCTGTCTCGGCCCCGCACCCGAACCCACACCCGCAGCGATCGAACGGATACGGTCCATCAGCGCATAGGCGGCATCCCCGGCGCAGGTGGTGTTACCGACATCGCGGTGAGAGAACACCACCGGTAACTGCACCTGGTCACCCTCGCCATACGGGGTGAATTCGGTGCCCTCGGAGATCATCGTGGTGGTCCCTCGCGGATCCAATCCCGCGACGCGAGCACGCCATCCGACGAACTGACCCATCGCGGTGATCGCTGCCCGGGTCGGGCCCTCGGATTCGTGATTGCCCATGAACGCCACCCCAGCGGTGTTTTCGTTGAAACCACCGGTATGCGCGCCCTGCACTGGCTCGTCCAAACCGCCGAAATGGCCTTCGAAGATTTGGCCGTATTTATCCACCAGCGCGTGGTAGCCGATATCGCACCAGCCCAACGCTTCGGCGTGGTAGGCGTAGATCCCGCGCACGATCGCCGCGGACTCGGCCTTGCTGTAGTCGTTGCGGCCCGCGGTGTGATGCACCACGATCCCGCCCAGGCCGTCGTCGTAGGTCGGATCCTCACACCGGATCGATTCGTCGGCGCCCCACTGCGCGCGGCTGATCACCCGGGGCCCGCCACCAGCCAGCGGTGCCGCGATCGCCGACAGGTTCTCCTCACCACGGCCGGGATCGAGCAACACCGCGCTCATCTGCGGGACTGCGGGACCGAGATGGCCCGGGCCCGCGACCGGGGCCGGTCCCCGTGATCCGGGCTCCGCTGTGTCGGTTAGCTTGCGCGTGCTCAGGATTTGCACCGCGTCGGTGTCACCGACATAGACCGGTTCACTACCCTGCATGCGGCCCGGACCGGGGCGGCGAGCCGAAACACTGTCGTCGGTCCCGGCCTCGAACCACGGACCCCAGGAACTGTCGAGTTGGCGGGCCCGCACCATCGTGGTGACACCCGCGAGATCCGGCGCGGTCAACCCGACCATGCTGAAACGACTCCCGTTGGTGAGCTCAGTGACCTGAGCACCGACCCGATCTGCCAAGTGTTCGGGCACCACACCTGGATTCAACGCCGGGGTCCGCGCCGATATCGGCGCAGCCCCCTCGTCGGTGACGAACCCGATCGGCCCGACCCGGGAACCCTCCGGCAGCGGCGGGGCGCCGGGCACGAGCCGAAGATCCGCGACCTTCAGGTCCGGCAACTGCATGCCGGCCAGCTCGCGCAACGGCAACACGACCCTCGGCGCCCCAGCCAACCCGATCTGGGTCGTCGCAGTAGGCCGGAGCCGATCGGTTTCACTGTCGTTGGAGAACCGGTACTGTCCGTCACCACCGAGGAAACCGGCCGCGACCGGCGCCGCGACCACAGCGACCGCGACCAGGGGAAGCACATAGCTTCGTTTGCGGGTGTAGTTCGGCACGAATACTCCTACGTCAGTAGAAACCACGATGGCGGGCCCGGATCATGCGTCCGAACCGGCACCACCGATCACACCAGCCACAGCCACCTCAAAGAATGAAGTGTTACTTGAGACTGTAGCCAGGGTGTAGCCATACTTCGGTGCGACACCCGGGGCATCCGCTTGATCGATGAGACGTCACCGGCGCGGAGAGTCAGCTGATTTCTTCAAGCCCGACCTACTGCCTGGGCGCGAAGCTGAATCCGTGTCCACTCTCATCTCTGCCCTCGTCCGCTTCGGCTATGCGCCGTTGATGCTGCTCGGCATCAACGGTGCCGGTGTCGCCCTGGCCGCCGCCGGTGCCAACAAACTGTGGCTGCTCGCCTTACTCGGGATCGCGGTGGCGGTGTCGTTCACCGCCGAAGCGCTTCTGCCGTATCGGGCGGACTGGAACACCTCCCACGGTGATACCGGCCGCGACACCGCACACGGCTTCGTCAACGAAACCCTCATCCTGGGCAGCGTCGCCGCCATCCCCGCACTGGCCGCGCTGATTCCTGGTGACGGGATCTGGCCTGGCAGTTGGCCTTTCATTGTCCAGGTGCTGATCGCGATACTCGTCGCCGACTTCGGCATCACCCTGGCTCACTACGCCAGCCACAAGATCGCGATCCTGTGGCGATTCCACGCCGTACACCACAGCGTTCAACGGTTCTACGGCCTCAACGGCCTCATGAAACACCCGCTGCACCAAACCGTCGAGATGACCGCCGGAGTCACGCCGCTGCTGCTGGTCGGGATCCCGGTCCCGGTCGCGGCGGCATTATCGCTAGCGGTGGCGGTGCAACTGTTGCTGCAACACTCCAACGCCGACTATCGCGTCGGCCCGTTCAGATACGTTCTGGCGCTTAACGAAGGCCACCGTTTCCACCACCTCAAGTGGGCAGGTATCGGTGACGTCAACTTCGGGTTGTTCACCCTCGTCTGGGATCACCTTCTGCGCACCTACAGCTACGACCCGCACCGACGGTTCTCCAGCGCAGACCTCGGCATGGCAGCCAAACCCGACTATCCCAGTGGCTACCTCGCCCAACTCGCCGAACCCTTCACCCGTTACGGCACCGTCCAGCCCAGCCCGGAGGCGACGGCTGTGCTCGGCGCCGCCGAACAGGCGAAGAAAGCCTGACGCTCAGCTCAACACGAAGGAGCACCCCCATGGCGAAGATTCCCGACGCTGCCCGTGCCCGCTACCACGAAGAGATGCAGGCCGCGAACACCACGACCGACCTGGCACGACGCTGGAGCCATCTCGAACGCGCCCACATCCTGTCCCAACCCGATCCCTGGCTGCACACTGCCAACCACGTCGCCATGTTCGCCCTCGCGGTACGTCAACGCGACCGGCGCGAAGCCTTCGGGCAGGTCATCCGGATCATCGTCGCCGCACCAGGATCGATGGCCGGGCTCGCCCCGGAAGGCAACACCGGCCGTGCCGATGTCGGATTGCGCCAAACCATGACCACTCCGCCTGATCTCGCCGCGCTGCTGGAGTTGAGCTGATCCGGTAGCCACCCGGTCAGACGGTGTCTCGATACGGGCGCCTCCTTCGGCCGCGGTGGGTCGGGCGAGGTGTCAGGTCCGGGTCGAGTCGAGCGCGGCCAGTGCTGCGTGCAGCCGGGTGGTGGCCTCGTCGGCGACGGTGTCGAAGGCGGGTTGGTCGGTCACTTGGACCATCAGTTGAGGGTTCATGGCTTCGACGATGATGGTGTCGGGGTCGGTCCGGTCGCGGCGGACCACCACGTTGCAGGGCAGCAGGAGTCCGATCTGGCGGTTGGTCTCCACCGCGCGGTGGGCCAGGGGCGGGTTGCAGGCGCCGAGGATGCGGTAGTCCTCCATGTCGTGGCCGAGTTTGGCTTTGAGGGTGGCTTGCATGTCGATCTCGGTGAGGATGCCGAATCCTTGCTCGGCCAGCGCGGTTCGGGTGCGTTCGATCGCGTCGTCGAAGGTGGTGTGCAGGCTCGTCGAGAGGGCTAGGTCCATCATGTGCTCCGATCCGAGACGAGTGGTCAGGCGGTAGGGGTTGGGCAGGACGTGTCGGCGAGGCCGAACCGGCGCATCACCAGGGTGGCCGGGCACCAGCCCATCGCGCTGTAGAGCAGCAGATTCGCCCCGACCAAGGCGGTCAGGATCAACCACCAGGGCGACAGGGTCGCGCTCAGCAGTGCGCTGAGCAGGACCAGGGTTCCGGCCAGGGCCGGGACGAGGCGGGTGATGGTCCATTCGCGCGGTCGCGGTGGCAGTGCCATCGGCGGGAGTCCTTTCGGTGAGTTCCAGACCCCGGGCGTGTGTTGGGGTCAGGCCAGGGCGAGGAAGAGTTTTTCCAGTTCCTCGATGCTGAGGGGTGCGCGCTCACCGTCGGGGGTTTCGGTGAGGCATTCGCGCAGACCGGTGGCGACGATCTTGAATCCGGCGCGGTCGAGGGCTTTGGAGACCGCGGCGAGTTGGGTGACCACGTCCTTGCAGTCGCGCCCGGCCTCGATCATGGCGATCACCCCGGCCAGTTGGCCTTGCGCGCGGCGCAGCCGGTTGAGGACCTGCGCGATTTCGCCGTCGTTGCCGATCATGATGTGTCCCTTTCTCGGATCCTCACCCCACAATACCCCTAGGGGTATCTGAAGTGAGGATCCAGGAAAGGGGTCGGTGTCGCTGGGTCAGTGGTGGGCGAAGCTGATGGCGGGCAGAACCCGGTGCAACCACGCCGGGCTCCACCAGGCCGCGTGCCCGGTCAGGCGCAGGATCACCGGCAGCAATACCAGTCGAACCAGCAGCGCGTCGAGCAGCACCGCCACACCCAGGATGATGCCCATCTCCTTCGGCGGCAACGGCTCGGCCAGGGCGAAGGTGAAGAACACCGCCACCATCACCGCCGCGGCGGCGAAAATGACCCGCCCGGAATCCGCCAGCCCGTCCAGGTGCGCGGCGTGCGGGTCGCCGGTGCGTTCGTAATGCTCCTTGGCGGTAGCCAACAGGAACACCGTGTAGTCCATGGCTATGGCGAAGATCATCGCGAAGAAGAACACCGGCCCCCACCCGTCCAGGAACCCTTGCGGGGTGAAACCGAGCAGCCCGGAACCGTGCCCGTCCTGGAAGATCAGCTTGGCCACCCCGAACGCGGCCGCGGTCGAGAGCAAGCTGACCAGGGTGCCCAGGGCCGCGATCAGCGGAGCCCGCAACGCGATCAGCAACAGCACGAACCCCAGGATCAGGATGACCGCCACCACGATGGGCAGGTAGTCGTTCAGGGCTTGTTGCAGGTCGAGGTTCTCCGCCGCCGCACCGCCAACGACGGCGTTCTCGGGTAGATCGGCGCGCAGACGGTCCAGGATCTGGGCCATCTGCGGTGCGGACGGATCCACCGCGGGCATCGCCTGCATCATCACCAGACCGGCGCCGTCGGCGGCGGGCTGGGGTGGGGTGAGCATGAGGATGCCGTCGCTGGCGCGCGCGATGGTCGCGATGGCCTCGGCCTCGGCGGCGGGAGCAATGATCGAGAGCATGCCCGGGGCTCCAGGTCCGAATTGCTGCTGAATCAGTTCATAGCCTTGCCGCACGGGGGCCTCGGCGGGCACCACCGTGATCGAGGGCATCGCGGTCTTGAGCCCGAACATCGGTATCGCCAGCCCGATCAGGACGGCCAGCGCCACCGCGGCGAAGGGCCACGGGTGCTTGTGCAAGATCTGACCCCAGCGCGCGAACACCGGGGAGCGGTGCTGCTGACGGCGCGCGTACGGCAACGCCGCAGCGTTGACCTTGCCACCGAGCGCGCCGAGCGCGGCGGGCAGCAGGGTCAGGGTCGCGGCCAGCACGAACACCACCGCGAGCATGATCCCCACGGCCATGGTCCGCACCGCGGGGGCGGGCACGATCAGCACCGCCGACAAGCTCACCAGCACCGTCAACCCCGAGAGCAGGACCGCCTTGCCGGCGGTGTCCATGGTCTCGGCGACCGCGGCGCGGGGATCGCCGGTGCGGGCCAGGGCGTCGCGGAAGCGAGCCACCAGGAACAACGCGTAGTCGATGCCCAGGGCCAGAGCGAACATCATGGCGAAGTTCATCGCCCACACCGAGATCGGGGTGATCTGGTTCAGCAACACCAGCCCACCCGCGGAGGCGACCAGGCCCGCCAGGGTCAGCAGCAACGGCAGCCCGGCAGCGACCAGTGACCCGAACGCGAGCACCATGATCGCCAAAGTGACCGGCCACGAGTACATCTCGGCCTTGATCATCGCGTCGTGGTTGGCGACGTTGAAATCGCTCCACAACGCCGAGGCCCCGGTCGGGTAGACCTCGATCCCGTCCCGGGACAGCGCGCTCAACGCGTCCTTGTGTTCGTCGACGGCCTTGACCATGTCGTCGGTGGAGGCGTTTGCGCCCGCGATCACGATTCCGGTGTGCTCATCAGGGCTGATCGTGAATCCGGGCTGCGGGGCGATCACCTGCGCGATCCGCTTGTCGCCGGCGAACACCGCGGTGACCTGCTCGACCGTACGGGTCATCGCCGGATCGCCGATCCTGGCGGCCTCGGAATGGATCACCACCTGCACCGCGGCCGAGGAATTGCCGCCGAAGTGTCGCTGGGCCAGTTCTCGTGCGCGTACCGATTCCGAGCCGTTGGCCTGCCATCCCGCCCCGGCCAGAGAGGTGAACACGCTAGGCGCGGCGGCTCCGAGTGCGATCAGCACCAGCAACCACACCCCGATCACCGCCTTGGTGTGGCCGGCCATGAACGCACCCCACCGGCCCAGCGCACCGGAGTGCCCGGTGCCGTGGTGAGCGGGTTCGGTGACAGCGAGTTTCGTGTCCACCATTCCACCTTTCGTAAATACCCTAGGGGGTATACCTCGTGTCGAGGAAAAGATACCCGAGGGGGTATTGGCGGGCGCATCCCGCCCCCTACTCGCGGCAACCAACTGCAGCCTCATGGGCATCGTCGAGTTCATGCGAGCCACCGCCGGGGACTGGGCTGTATCGCTGCCGAAATCGACCTGCATCTTGATCCGGCGTGCCCGTTCGCGTGGGTGCCCTGCTGGTGGCTGCTCGCTGCTGCCTACGACGGCCCGCGTACGGTGCGACTGCGGCAGATATGCACGGCCGTGCTCAACGAAAGCGACGACGTGGACGCCGATCATTGAGCGCTCACGCCGCCTGGGCCGAGTGTTCGCCGCAGCCCGACGCCGGGCTCGGGTCTGTGACCAGATCAGCCCGCCCACGCCGACCCCGCGGGACCTGGACGCGCTGGCGGCACCAAGCCGCTACCTAGAGAGTTCAGGGGTTTTCCCGATAGTGACTGTTGGAGATGCAGCGCAGACTTGGACTCACCCGACGGACCACCGAACAGAGGCATCATGCAGCAGCCGAGCATCGACCGCATCGCCGCGGTTTTCGACAGAAACGCCACACGTTATGACCGCCAGATCGGCGCGTTCGAGCGATTTATGCTCGGTGACGCGCGTGGTTGGGCCGTGGGTCATGCCAGGGGACGGGTCCTTGAACTTGCCGTAGGCACTGGGTTGAACTTGCCCCGCTATGGCAGCGAGGTGGAACGGGTCATCGGCGTCGACGTCTCCCAAGGTGTCCTCGATATCGCTCGACAGCGTCCGCACCGCCAGGATCTCGCGGTGCAGCTCCGTCTGGGTGACGTGCAGGACCTCGATGTTCCTGACTCGAGCGTCGATACGGTGGTATCGACCTACACTTTCTGCACCATTCCCGACCCGGGACGTGCCTGTGCGCAGGCGTACCGGGCGCTGGTCCCGGGTGGGGTTTTCGTGCTCGCTGAGCACGGACCATCCACCTCAGCACCGGCTCGGCTCTTCATGCGCTTGATCGAGCCGATCAGCGTCAGGTTCGGGGCCGACCATCTGCTGCGTGACCCGATTCCCTACCTGGAAGCCGCCGGATTCGTGATTTCCGAATCACGTCGCACCGGCCGCGGTGGGGTCACCTTCCGGGTCCTGGCGCAAAAGCCCGCTGATTGAGCAGTCGTCTGTCGCGAGTAGTCGTCGGCCCGGTCGTCTGGGCGGTTTCGGATCATCTATTACCCTGGCGGCGTGCAGAGCAGGCGTCGCGGTGTAGCTGTGCGAGTGGGACTCGCGCGGTTGACCGCGGTGTTGGCAGCTCTGGTGGGACTGGCGATGATGCAGACTTCACCGTGCGCGGATGAGGTTCGCGCCTTCGGTCATGACATGCGGTGCGCGACCATCAATGTGTCGTCAGCTGCTGTCAGCGAGGAGGGCACTTCTGCTCCGTCAGCGTCGGAAGTGGCGGACGACCTCGACGCTGGCGCTGATCTTCTCGCCGGCGCCGTGCTGGGGCCGGCGGCTCCGGTCGGAGTGCTCGGGCTGTGTGTGATTCTGCTCCTGCGCGTGTTGTTCGCCGTGGCTCGGCCAGCCCGCGCCCGTCCGATCCTTGTTGTACCGGCACGCGCGGGGCCGCGCCCGCGCAACATTCAGCGGCGCTGCCACGCGCACAGCTTGGCCATGCTCTGCGTGTTGCGCACATAGGAGCAGGCCTTCTCTCGGTGCGTCCTAATGTTGTCGGCATCCGCAGTCGGCACCGCCGACGCACCATTCGGGGCAACTGCTTGACGCGGCCGTGTCGTGTTCGACGCACGGCAAACTGCCCATCACCGTCATCCATAGCGAGCGGTCTCTGTCGTCGGCATCGGATGCGCCCTCTATGGCGGGAAACCGCGCGCACCGAGACCCGTCCGACATTCCCGCTTTCGGAAAATAGTAAGGAACCGACATGCCGCAAAGACAGAGCAAGGCTGGCGAGGCCCAGCGTATGAACACGTCAACCCCGGACAAACGAGTCTCTCGCCGAGCGCGAAACTTGATGATCTCGGCCGTGATCGTTGCAGTCTTCGTCGCGGTGGCCGCCGTGATCGTCGCGATCAACTCCGGCTCCGAGAAGGGCCAGCCCGTCGCGGGGGCCGACATTCAGAGCGTGCTCGTCCGCGACAACAGTCATCGGGTCGGTCCCGTCGGCGACGGCAAGGTCACGCTGGTGGAATTTCTCGACTTCGAATGCGAGGCCTGCGGCGCGGCGTTTCCCTTCGTCGAGCAACTTCGCGAAACCTACAGCGGGCGAGTGACATTCGTCGTGCGCTACTTCCCGATCCCGTCGCATTTCAACGCCGAACGCGCGGCACGGGCAGTGGAGGCCGCCGCCGGGCAGGGCGCGTTCGAGGCGATGTACAAGAAGATGTATGAAACACAGACCGAGTGGGCCGAGCAGCGCGTTCCGAAGGACGACGTCTTCCGCGGCTTCGCCAGCGAACTCGGTTTGAACATGACGCAATGGGACACCGCCTACAGCGATCCTGCCACCCTGCAACGAATCAAGGACGACGTCGCCGACGGCCGAACCCTCGGTGTGCAGGGAACGCCCACCTTCTTCCTCGACGGTGTCAAACTCCAACCGCGCTCTACCGAAGACTTCATCGAGGCCATCGATGCCGCACTCGCCAAGTGAGGCAAGCATCGCCACGCCGACTCGGAGAAGGGACTATCGGGACCCGTTCCCGCGGCTGCTGCCCTGGCTGTTGCTGATCGGTGGTCTCCTCGGCACGGTGGCCGCGAGTGTGCTCACCGTAGAGAAGATGGCGCGACTGCGGGATCCCTCCTATGTGCCGAGCTGCAGTCTGAACCCCATCGTGTCCTGCGGGTCGGTCATGGACAGCCCGCAGGCGGCGGCGTTCGGTCTCCCCAATTCCGTGTTGGGGATCGCCGGGTTCGCGGTCGTCACCACTGTGGGTGCCGGGCTGCTGGCCGGAGCACGGTTTCAGCGCTGGTTCTGGTTGGGACTGCAGGCCGGTGTCGGCTTCGGCGTGGTGTTCGTGCACTGGTTGATCTACCACACGCTGTACAGCATCGGGGCCTTGTGCCCGTACTGCATGGTGGTATGGGCGGTGACGATCCCGATCTTCGGTTACGTCACCCTGCGCAACGTCGTGGTGGGTGATCTCCCTGTCCCCGCCGCTGCTCGGGGGCTGGCCGACGTCATAGCCGACTACCACGGGGTCGTTCTCACCGTGTGGGCTCTCACGATCGTGTCGTTGATCGGCATCCGCTTCTGGAGCTACTGGAGCACGCTGCTGTGAAGGTGGGCGCCGATCCGCGCCACTCACCCGTCTACTACGATGCATAGTAGACGGGTGGTGATAATGGAGAAGATATCGCGCGTACAGCCGACTACTCGATGGCTGATCGTTGTCCTGCTGGTGATTGTCGCGTTGATCGTGGCGATCTGGCCGCGATCAGCTTCGTCGCAGACCCGATTCGGGCAACCAGGTGCGTCGGCGGATACGGTCACCGGCTCCGCCGTGAGCGCTCCCGAGGTGGGGCACGCGGGCCTGGCCCAACTGCGGCGTTGCCCGACTCCCGCCGTATCGCCGCCCGCCGACGCCGACTTGCGCGGCGTCTCGGCGCGGTGTCTCGGGTCGACCGACGTGGTCGACCTCGGCGCCGCGCTCAGTGGTGAACCGACCTTGATCAATCTCTGGGCATCCTGGTGTGGGCCGTGTCGAGAAGAGATTCCCGTGCTCGATGCGTACGCGAACGAGCCCGGTTCGGTTCGCGTCGTGGGGATCAACGTGCAAGACAACCCTGTCGTGGCCCTGGATCTGCTGACAGCACTGGGCGCCAGCTACGCGTCGTTCGTCGATTCCGGCGACGTGCGCGGGGCATTGTCCGCGCCCCCGGTGTTGCCGCTGAGTTTTCTTGTCCAGCCGGATGGTTCGGTCGCGCGCATCACTACACCCGCTGTGTTCGACAACCCTGCCCAGATTCGGGCCGCGATCAGTGAGATGACCCGATGATCCAGCGACAAGGCACGCGAACGACCGCACGACCCACTCCAACTCGAGCTCGGCGATCCCGGTTGATCACCGTGCTCGCCCTGGGTATCTGCTCGGTGATCACGGTGACCGGTTGCGCCTCGGGCTCCGATTCGGTCGCGACCGGTGGTGGCACGTTCGATTTCGTTTCGCCGGGTGGGCAGACCGACATCTTCTACGATCCGCCGGAGTCTCGCGGGCAGATCGGGGTCTTGTCGGGGCCCGACCTCATGGCCGAAGACAAGGTTGTGTCGGTGGCCGACTATGCCGGGCAGGTGGTGGTGATCAACCTGTGGGGTCAATGGTGTGGGCCGTGCCGCGCTGAAGCCGACGACCTCGAACGCGTATACGCGGCCACCAAGAACATGGGAGTGCAGTTTCTGGGGATAAACGTCCGCGATCCCCAGCGTGACAAAGCCCAGGATTTCGTCATCGACTACAAAGTTGGCTACCCGTCGATTTATGACCCCTCGATGCGGACGCTGATCGCGCTCGGCGGCAGCTATCCCACCAGCGTCATCCCATCCACTTTGATTCTGGATCGGCAGCACCGGGTAGCGGCCGTGTTCCTGCGTGCCCTGCTGGCAGAGGATCTGCAACCGGTGATCGAGCGTGTGGCGGCAGGACGATGACGGCGCTCGCCCAGGGGATCGGCACCAGTTTTCAGACTGCCGCCGCGACCGGGCCGCTGCTGCTCGCGCTCGCTGCCTGCGTACTCGCCGGGCTGGTCTCGTTCGCCTCGCCGTGTATTGTCCCGTTGGTGCCCGGGTATCTGTCCTACCTCGCCGGTGTTTCCGGTGCCAGCACCTCACCTGGGGGCGCCGATGAGCCGGGCTCGGGTGGCGACCGCTGGCGGGTGGCCGGCGCGGCGGCACTGTTCGTCGCCGGGTTCACCGTCGTGTTCGTCCTTGCCACCGCGTCGGTGTTCGGGGTGATCGGAGCGTTGCGGATCAACGAGGATCTGCTCCAACGCATCGGTGGAGTGGTCACGATCGTGATGGGGCTGACCTTTGTCGGGCTCATCCCGGCGCTGCAGAAGGACACCCGCTTCGCCCCGTTGCGGATCTCCTCGCTTGCCGGAGCGCCCTTGCTCGGGGGAGTGTTCGGGTTGGGGTGGACGCCCTGTCTGGGGCCGACTCTTGCGGGAGTCCTCTCGGTCGCCGCCGGAACCGAAGGCACGACCGCCGCGCGCGGCGTGGCGCTGATCGTCGCCTACTGCGTCGGACTCGGATCACCGTTCATCGTTCTCGGCTTCGGCTCCGCGAAGGCCTTGCGTGGTGTCGGCTGGTTGCGCCGACATTCCCGGACCATCCAGATCGCCGGTGGCGTCATGCTGATCCTGGTGGGCGCGGCGCTGGTCAGCGGTGTGTGGTCGGTGTTCATCGGCTGGCTGCGCAATGAATTCGTCACCGCGGTCGTGCTGCCGATATGACACCGTGCCGACCCAGCAGAGTACCTCCGATACGGTCGGCCGACGATCATCCGGTGCCCCAATGCTGTTCGGTGACTACGCCGTTCCCCGCCAGCAGGCCGACGGGGTCGATCTGTGAAGGCCGGCGGATTGGCCGCGATCCTGGGTCACGGACTACCTGCACGCCGTCTGGTGGCCAACTTCGATGAGCGAGAGCAACTCTCACTTGCCAACTCCACCACCTGGAGGAGCTGAGCCTGCTTCGCTCACATGACCGAACGGTCGGCGTCGAGCGGTTGGTCGTTCGACACCGCGATGTTGGATTCGATGATCCAGCAGACGGTGGAGTCGTCGTGGCTGGTGGGCTGGTCGGTGCGGGAAGTGTCCAGCAGTGTTTGCAGGTGGGCTTCGAGGGTGATGAGTTCGGCGATTTGTGCACGGACCTGGTCGAGGCGCTCGCTGAGGATGGCTTGGACATGGCCGCAGGGTTGTTCGCCGCGGTCGTGGACGGACAGGATCTGACCGGCTTCGCGCAGACTCAGCCCGGCCGCTTGGGCGCGGCGGATGAACTGCAACCGGGCCAGGTGCTCGGAGCTGTAGTCGCGGTAGCCGGTCGGGGTGCGGTCCGGTTCGGGCATCAAGCCTTCGCCCTCGTAGAACCGGATCGTTTTCGTCGTGACCCCGCCCGCTGCGGCCAGTTCACCGATCTTCATCGCATACTCCCTCGGATCCGCCCCTTGACATTCCATCTTACTGGAAGGTTCAGGATGGGACTGTCACGCGGGACGCGTGTGGATCGATGTGAGATTCGTCATCTCGATGTCAGTTGGCGACCTGGGGATTCGTCACTCGTGTCAGTAGCATTCGTCACGAGATGTCAGTAAACAGCTGGTCAAGCGCCACTTTCAGAGTGACGAGGCACGGCTGGAAGAGCCCTCGGGAATCGCTACTGAGAACGCGTTGGTGGGGTTGGCGGCGGCGGCGAGCGAGTTGTTGAGTACCCAGGCCTCCGAACCTGATATTCGTGGTGTTGCGAGCTGTCCGCGCGACCTACCGAATCGCTTAGTAGTATCGCCGCGTGATCTTCGCGCCGATGATTCCCCGACGGGCCGCGCTGCTGCGGCTCGCGGTGGTGCTGTCGGCGTTCGTCGGGATCGCCCTCGTGCACGGGGCGCAGTGTCAGACCGGTATGCCGATGGGGATGGTGCAGTCGGTCGTCGTGCTCGATGGCGCGGCGGGTCAGTGCGACACAGTGGCCAGTGATCCCGGCCCGCACGAGCATGACCACGGCCTCGGTTCCGGGACGGGCGTCAATGCGTCCGATTCGCCGATGACGATGGCCGATGATGCCGCGCCTGCGCCGCCGGTGGGCCTGGTGATGGCGTGCTTGGCGGCATTCCTGGCGTTGCTGGCGGCGTTCGTCTTTGCGCGTCGAGGAGTCGTCGCCACTGTGCTGCTGCAGGCTCAGGATGTGGGGATGACAGGGGTGCGGGCGGTCCTGCCGCGTGCACCGACTTTGGCGCAACTCTGCGTGTTGCGGACATAGAGAGCACTCGCCCGGGATGTGTCGGATGTAGCGACCGTCTCGGGTTCCGCACCGACGGCTTCGTCGTCGGTGCGGTCACTCATGCCGTTCTCTTCCCTCTCCTCGCAGGAGTCTTTGTGAATCTTGTTCCTGTTCTCGTCACCGGCTTGTTCGCCGGTGGTGTGTCCTGTGCCGCCGTGCAAGGCGGCCTGCTCACCGGCTTGATCACCCGCCAGCGCGCCGCGACATCAGTGGTCGCCACGGCGCCGTCCACCGCGGGAGCCTCCGCCGACCCGACTGCGACATCGACAACGGAGCCGGGCTGGCACCGGCGCGTGGCCGACGATCTCGCCCCGGTCGGCGGTTTCCTCGCCGGGAAACTGGCCTCGCACACCGTGCTCGGTGCGGTGCTGGGTGCGGTGGGTGGTGCCGTGCAGTTGTCGACCGGTGCGCGGACCTGGCTGCAGATCGGGGCCGGACTGCTGATCATCGCCTTCGGTCTCGCGCAACTGGGCGTGCCGGGATTCCGGGGCATCGTGATCGAACCACCCGCGTCCTGGATGCGGGTACTGCGCAAGCGGGCGCGTTCACAGGCCGCGATGGCGCCGGCAGTGTTGGGTGTATTGACGGTGCTGATCCCGTGCGGAGTCACCCTGTCGGTGGAAGCGCTGGCTTTGGCGTCGGGGTCACCGTGGTGGGGTGCGGCGATCATGGCGGTCTTCGTGCTGGGTACCAGTCCGCTGTTCGCGGTCCTCGGATACGCCGCCCGAGTCGCGGCCACCGTGTGGCAGGGCCGATTGACCCTGGCCACCGGTCTCGTAGTGCTCGCGATGGGCTTCTACACCCTCAATGGAGGCCTGGAACTCGCCGGCTCGCCGTTGGCGGCCAGCCGGATCGGGGAGTCGATCGGATTCGAACCGCCGGCGGCGGATGCCTCGGCCGCCATCGTCGCCGACGGCGTGCAGACTCTGACGATCACCGCGAAGACCGGCTCCTACAGTCCGGCGAATATCGAAGCCGTCTCGGGCGTGCCGACCACAGTCGTCGTCAAGACCAGCGGCACCCAGGGATGTATCCGGTCGATGGTTTTCCCGAGCCTCGGCATCACCAAGACGCTGCCGACCAGCGGCGAAACTCGCATCGACCTGGGCACTTTGCAGCCCGGCCGCTTGGACTACACCTGCGGCATGGGCATGTACTCGGGCATGATCACCATTCTCTGAAGGGACAACTCCGCATGACAACCCACATCTTCCGGATCGAAGGCATGCACTGCGGCAGTTGCGCACTGCTCATCGACGACACCCTCGAGGACCTGCCCGGCGTGACCAGCACACAAACCTCGATGAAGAAGGGCCGCAGCACCGTGGAGCTCGATGCCACGATCACCACCCCCGACGACGTGATCGCCGCGATCACCGAGCTCGGCTACACCGCGGTAGTCGACGGATAGTTACGGGACCGGCCAGGGTTGCGTCAGCAGGTCCGCGTTGATCTGCTGACGCACCCACAACGCCAGCACCGCAACCCCGAGGACGATCCGCAATGCCCGGCCCATGCCGGGACGCAACGCGATCTGCAACCAGTGGCCGGTGAGCACGCCGACCGCGCCGCGGGCCAGCGCAAGGACAACAACTGTGGCGAGGACGAGGACGCCCGGGTTGTAGCGAAGCGACTCGGACACATCGCCGGCGAGTAACAGGTAGGTGGCCCGCGTTCCGCCGCAGAAAGGGTCCATGAGCCCGAGGAAATGCGTCGGTCCATGCAGATCCACCGACGGCACCCCGACCACCCGCAATGCGGTGGCGGCGACCGCGATCACCACGGCGGACACCGTGAGCCACAGCAACCGGTCACCGCCGCGCCGGGCGGCTGTGTCAGGGGCTATCGACCGGTCTGTCATCATCGATTCCTTGCCTAGTACTGGATACGAAAACTCGTTCGCCGAACGCGGAGACGCTGAAACCTTCCCCTAGGTGAAGGTCAAGCACGGGGTCGACCGGGCAGAATGTCGCGTATCGACGTTTCGCCGGGACCGTTGGCACTGTGCTCGCCTCCGACGGCGGCCAGGAGGGCCGCGAGATGAGATTCCAGCATGACGAGGTCTGAGATCTTGGTACGGACCTGCGCAAGTCGCGACCGCAGAAGCTGCTCGACATGGCCGCAGGGCGCTTGGTCGCGATCGATGATGGCGAGCACCTGCCTGACCTCGGTCAACGAAAGCCCCGCCGCCTGCATTCGTCGGATGAACCGCAGCCGGGTGATCTGATCGGGGCCGTAGTCGCGGTATCCGCCTGGAGTCCGGGCGGGCTCGGGAATGAGGCCTTGGCCTTCATAGAATCGAATGGTCTTTGCCGTCGTGCCGCTCGCCGTGGCAAGTTCACCGATCCTCATCCCCGCACCTCCTGAGCGGCGGCATCGCGCTGCTGTCCGCCGCTGAATCCTCCGGAATCGGGCGTCCGGCACTTCCGGATCACACACTTCATCATGAACCTTCCAGTCGAGTGGAAGCGCAACTGGAATCGAGGAATCGCTGCCGACTGCGCAGTGCCGACGATGGTTGGTGACACCTGCCGGAAACAGGATTTGCACACGGCGCCTTCACGGAATCTTCACGACCCGTATCTAGCGTGTCGGTAAGCCGGGGCTTGGTGGCGTGACATTGCCGATCTGAATATTCGGCTGTTGCACCGCCGTTGACAGCAACCAACTACGTAAAACGGAAAGCTATTCGGCTGATTCCGCTTCGTCGAGTAAGGACAATCGCCGTGGGTGAACTGCTGATCGGGACGACGCTTTTGGCATCGTTCTTCGCCGGAGTGGTAGCCCTGCTGGCACCCTGTTGCGTGTCGGTGATGTTGCCGGCGTATCTGGCCACCGGGTTCCGGCATCGGGGCGGGGTGGTGCCCGCGACCCTGGTCTTCGGTGCCGGGGTGGCGACGGTGATTCTGCCGATCGGTCTCGGAGCTACCGCGCTGAGCAGGTTGTTCATCGAACAGCACGTGTGGTTGTTCTCGATCGGCGGTGCGCTGATGGTGCTCGGCGGGATCGCGGTCCTGTCGGGGTGGAAACCGAATCTGCCCATGCCCGGCGCCCGCGCGGTGCGCGAGGGCAGCTTCGGTTCCGCCTACGTACTCGGCGCGTTCTCCGGTGTCGCCAGCGCCTGCTGTGCGCCTGTTCTGATCGGTGTGGCCGTGTTGTCGGGCGCATCGTCATCGTTCCCGGTGGCGCTCGCGGTCGGGTTGGCCTATGTCGCCGGGATGGTCGCGCCGTTGGCGCTCATCGCGCTCGTGTGGGACCGCCGCCGCGAGGGCGCCACCCGGTTGCTGACCGAGAAGACGCTGCGGCTGAGGGTGGGGCGCTGGGAACATCCGCTGGCGTTGGGCACCGCCGCCGGTGGTGCACTGTTGATCGTTATGGGCCTGCTGTCGGGCGTGCTGGCCTTCACCGGCGCGGGTATGAACGCCGGCGGCTGGCAGTCCGAGGTCAGCGCCTGGCTACAGCACGCCAGCACCCGCATTCAAGACACCGTGTCCTGGCTGCCGGGCTGGGTATTCGCCGCGCTGCTGCTACTCGGGCTTGCCGTACTCATCCGCCGTGCCATCCGAAGGACAGCGCATTCCGTCGCGTTCACCGAAAACACGGCGGCCGGTTGCTGCCACGACAACGACACCTCCGGGACGAGCCAAGAGTCCGGGCAGGAGAACCGACATGAACACCAGCAGCGGTAAGATCTCCATCACACCGACGCGCGGTCAACGCGACCGCACCAAAGACCGGCAGCAGCGAACAGCCCGTCTCGCGGCGTCCTCGCGTGCGTCGACGCCGCGGCGGTGGCCGATGATCGTCGCGGTGCTGGCCGTCCTCGCCGTCGGGGCGCTGTTCCTCATCTACCAGAATGCCCAAGGCGGCCGCAACGCCACCGACGGCGGTGGCGGCTACCGGCATGTGGCCGGAGAACCCGGCATCGGCGCCGCGGCCCCCGACTTCGCGCTGACCTCCACCACAGGAGAAACCGTGGCGCTCGGCGACTTCCGCGGCCGCAACGTGCTGCTCTACTTCCAAGAGGGTCTGATGTGCCAGCCGTGCTGGACCCAGATCGCCAACCTCGAGGCCAACACCGCCGCGCTGCAGGCGGCCGGGATCGATGCGGTGGTGTCGATCTCGCACGACCCGGTCGATCAGCAGGCACGCAAGGCCGCCGACGAGAACCTGTCGACCCCGATGCTGTCGGACCCCTCCCAGCAGGTCATCCGCTCCTACGACGCGCAGAAGTACGGAATGATGCAGGGGCAGATGGCCGGGCACAGCTTCGTCCTGGTCGGCCCGGACGGCACCATCACCTGGCGCGCCGACTACGGCGGCGCACCGGACTACACCATGTTCGTGCCGACCGACAAGATGCTCGCCGACCTGAGCAAGGAACGCAGCTCGTGACCGCGCCCATCGAGATCACCCTGCTCACCCAGCACGCCTGCGCCTACTGCGCTCACGCGAAACAGGTGTTGGAACGGGTGGCCCGCGACTACCCGCTGCGGATCACCGAGGTCGATCTGGCCGCCGAAGAAGGCCGCCGACTCGCCGAACGGGCGGGTGTCTTGTTCGCCCCCGGCGTCCTCGTCGACGGTGCACCGTTTTCCTTCGGTCGGCTCTCCGAGCGCAAACTTCGCCGCAACCTCGGCCGACCCAGAGGAGCTGCGACCGAACTGTCGATGTGATGCCGAACCCGCGCCGTCGGCCGATCTGGGTCGGATCCGTCGGGAGCGGACCACGACAGCGGCGTGGGCGCTACTCCATCTACTGCGGGCCCGCTGATGAGTGCATGGGGATTCGGCTGCGCCTGATCCGCCCGACCCGCAACGCGACCATCGAGGGCTCATTCAGCAAGTCCCCCGACGGGGGGACCTCGACGCGAAAGGAGGTGATCCAAATGAATCCCCTGCAGATGATCTGCGACATGCTATGCCGCGCAATGGGATCCTGCTGTCCGTCGATGTGATATCCCGGCCCGGCCGGATCGGTCAGCGTGGCGATTGGCCCGACCGGCGCGGGGCCGCCCACGGCAGCTGCCCAGCCAACCCCTTCGGGCCTCGACCCGGCAGGCAGCGGCACCGGCCGCAGGCGGCTTCAGCCACGGCAGCACCAGTACGGGGTCGCGCCCGGCTTCCCCGCGAGGGCGGTTGGACGCTGTTGTCACCACCGGCTGCCGGGTGATTCGGGGGTGCCCGTCGGCGGTTTTCCGGGCGCATGGCGACTACCGGGATTCGGTGAGACCGCTGCCGGCGGATCGGCCGAGCGCCCGCGTGGCGTCGGGGGCACTTTCGAGGATCCAGCACACCTCGGCGTCGGCTTGGCGGGCGGATCGGCCGCTGTCGGCGGCGTGGGCGAGCAGGGTCGTCAGATACGTTTCGAACACCTCGAGTTCGGCGATGCGGGCGCGCACGTGATGCAGTCGATCGGTGAGGGTCTGCTCGACCTGACCACAGGGGCTTTCGCCGCGGTCGTGCAGGGCGAGGATCTCCCGCACTTCGGTCAGTGACATGCCCGCGGTCTGGCAGCGGCGGATGAACCGCAGCCGGTCGACGGTGTCGTTGCCATAGCGGCGGTGACCACTGTGGGTGCGGCCGGGGGGTGGAACCAGGCCGGAATCCTCGTAGAAGCGGATGGTTTTGGTGCTCACGCCGGTGAGTTCGGCCACTTCACCGATTTTCATGCGTTTTCCCCTTGATCTTCCAGTCGACTGGAAGTGTAACCCTTTCTGTGAGCCCGGGAGTTGCCCGGCGCCGAGCAGTACCCCTGTGTGCCGCGCGGTGTGCACAGCTTCGGACAGAAAGGGCACGTCCCCGTAGTGACGACCACCATCGAGTTGCCTGCTGCCGAGTCATCCGGCTCGGCAGTACCGGCGCGCACCATTGATTTGTCCATCACCGGGATGACGTGCGCGTCATGCGCGGCACGGATCGAGCGCAGACTGAACAAGCTGCCCGATGTGAGCGCGACAGTGAACTTCGTGACGGCCAGCGCCCGCGTCGAGGGCCCTCAGGATCTGGCCGCCCAGGATCTGATCGACGCGGTCAAGGCTGCCGGGTACGGCGCGAGCGTCCCGGCTCCGCCGTCCACCGCCGATTCGGCGGGTACCGAGGCCGATGCGAGCACCGACGACGGCGAGGCACGCCATGTTCGTGCGCTGCGCGACCGTTTGATGGTCTGTGTCGCGCTGACGGTGCCGGTGGTGCTGTTGTCGATGGTGCCCGCATTGCAGTTCCGGTTCTGGCAGTGGCTGGTGTTCGCCCTGGCATCGCCGGTGGCGTTGTGGGGTGCGTGGCCGTTTCATCGCGCGGCGGTGCTGAACCTGCGGCACAAGGCCGCGACCATGGACACCCTGGTTTCGCTCGGCGTGCTGGCCGCGTGGTTGTGGAGCATCTACGCACTGTTCTTCGGCGGCGCGGGCGAACCGGGCATGAGCATGGGCTTTTCGCTGCTCCCGCATGCCGGGGCGACCGGGCAGGCCGAGATCTACCTCGAGGTGGCGGCCGCGCTGACGGCGTTCATCCTGGCCGGCCGCTACTTCGAAGCTCGGGCCCGGCGACGGGCGGGGGAAGCGATTCGGGCACTGATGAACCTGGGCGCTAAGGATGTCACCGTCCTGCGCGAGGGGCGCGAAACACGGATCCCGATCGAGCAACTGGTCGTCGGCGACGAGTTCGTGGTGCGGCCGGGTGAAAAGATCGCCAGCGACGGTGTCGTGGTCGACGGCACGTCGGCAGTGGATGAGTCACTGCTGACCGGTGAATCGTTGCCGGTGGAGGTCGGTCCGGGCGATCCGGTGACCGGTGCGACAGTGAACGCCGGTGGCCGGCTGCTGGTGCGCGCCACCCGGGTTGGTGCCGATACCAAGCTCGCGCAGATCGCGCGGCTGGTGGAGGACGCGCAGACCGGAAAGGCACAGGTGCAGCGCCTGGCCGATTCGATCTCGGAGATCTTCGTCCCCGTCGTGATCCTGCTGGCCGTGGAGACCTTGTTCGCCTGGCTGATCCTGGGCTACCCCGCCGCGATGGCATTGACCGCGGCGGTGGCGGTGCTGATCATCGCCTGCCCGTGTTCGCTGGGTTTGGCGACACCGACCGCGCTGATGGTCGGCACCGGCCGCGGCGCCCAGCTCGGTCTGCTGATCAAGGGCCCCGAAGTGCTGGAATCGACCCGCCGCATCGACACGATCGTGCTGGACAAGACCGGCACCGTCACCGAGGGCCGGATGCGCCTGGTCGGTGTCGTGCTGCCCGACGGCGAGGACCGTTTCGAGGTTTTGCGGTTGGCGGGCGCGGTGGAACACGCGAGCGAACACCCGATCGCCGCCGCGATCGCGGCAGCCGCTGTGCAGGAGACCGGCGACCTGGCGCCGGTGACCGGGTTCCGCAACCATGCCGGGCGCGGCGTCTCGGGCACCGTCGAGGGCCGTGAGGTGTTGGCCGGGCGGGCGAGCTGGCTCACCGATGACCGGGATCTGGAGATTCCCCCGGCGCTGCTGCGCGCCCAGCGAGAATCCGAAAGGGCCGGACGCACCGTGGTTTTCGCGGCATGGGACGGCTTCGTGCGCGCCGCGTTCGAAGTCGCTGACACGGTGAAGCCGACCAGCGCCGAGGCTGTTTCGCAGTTGAAAGCGCTCGGGCTGACCCCGATCCTGCTGACCGGCGACAACACCGCCGCCGCCGAGCACGTCGCCGCCGAGGTCGGCATCGAGCTGGTCATCGCCGAGGTCCATCCCGAAGACAAGGTCGCCGAGGTCAAACGGCTCCAGGCCGAAGGCAAGGTGGTGGCAATGGTCGGCGATGGGGTCAATGACGCCGCCGCACTCGCCCAAGCCGATCTGGGTTTGGCCATGGGCACCGGCACCGACGCCGCCATCGCCGCCGCGGACCTCACCCTTGTCAAGGGCGACCTCCGCGGTGCCGTCGACGCGATCCGGCTGGCCCGCAAAACACTGTCGACGATCAAGGGCAACCTGTTCTGGGCGTTTGCCTACAACGTCGCGGCACTGCCGCTGGCGGCACTCGGACTGCTCAACCCACTGATCGCCGGCGCCGCGATGGCCAGCTCCTCGGTATTCGTGGTGTCCAACAGCCTGCGACTACGCCGATTCCAGCCGCTGCGCAGCCAGTGACCCCAGCACACTGCCCGAGAAAACCCATCGGAAACACCCAACAAGGAAGACGAAACCATGGCCAATGACATCAAACACCGCTCCGCACTGGCGATCGCGGCCGGAGTCGTGACAGTCGGCGTCGCTGTCGTCGTCGCCGGAGTGGCGATCAGCTCCGGACCCCAGACCCCAGTGATCAGCACCGCCGCTGCGACCAGCACCGCGGACATGCCCTCACACAACACATCGCCGACCAACACACCGGCACCGACTGCCCCGGCCCCGCAACCCAGCACCGCACCGGCGGCCACTCCCGCTCCGGCAACACCGGCTCCGAACGGCACCGCCGGCATGTCCCAGATGGAGATGCAGATGTGGCTCGAGGCCATGCGCATGGGCATGCAGACCGGAGTCGGCATGGGCATGGGCATGAATCCCGGCATGAACGGCGGCGGAATGAGCAACGGAGGCATGAACGGCGGCATGGGCATGGGCGGCATGGGCATGGGCATGGGTGGCATGAACGGGGGTATGGGCATGGGTGGCATGAACGGGGGTATGGGCATGGGTGGCATGAACGGGGGCATGGGCATGAACGAGATGGGCGGCATGAACGGCGGCACCGGCGCGACGGGCGGCCAAGCGGGCGGGAAGTGATCCAGCCCGCCGCCTGCACAGAACTGCCCGCGACCGCCACCCGGCGGCGCGCCGAGCGAGAGGTTGCCTCAGACATGCACACAATCGGTTCGACCGTCGACAGGATCGGCTGCTGGGCTGCGCCGGGATACGACCGTAACCGCCGTCGAACGCGAGCCGGATCTGCCGTGGGATGGGGAGGTAGTAATGGCTGAACAGCCGGATCCGGCCGACGAAAAGGACCGCCGGATCGCGGTGCGGATCGGTGTGGGTGCTGCCAGCATTGTCGGCGCGATCGCGGTCACCACGGTGCTGATCACCAACGCGCAGCAAGACGCTCCCGCGACAGTGACGGTCGCGGCGACAGCCGACATTTCACCGGGCCAACCGGTGCCGACCACCGCCACCCCTGCGCCGAGCACGACCACGACACCGCTTCCGGTGACACGCAGCAGCGGAAGCGGCTGCCCCGGAGAAGCCGAGACCGCCACGACAGTGCCGCCGACAGTTCCGGTTCCCTCGGCCGCCGCGCCGGGGCCGCAGAGGCAGGCGACGCCTGCCCCGATGACGCGCAGCCGTGGTAGCTGACACAGCCGAGACCCGGTTCCCGTTGATGGGCAGCGACTGCCATCTGATCGTGGTCGGCGACCCGGAGCTACTCACGGTCGCGCGCGCGAGGCTCGAGGAGTTCGAGGCACAGTGGTCGCGGTTTCGATCGGGCAGTGAGCTCTGTGCTCTCAACGCGGCGGCGGGGAGTTGGGTTCGGCTCTCACCCCCGACGCTGGGGCTGGTGTCGCTTGCGGTGCGGGCGTGGGAGGTGACCGGCGGGCTGTTCGACCCGACCGTGCTACCCGCACTGGAGTCCGCTGGCTACGCCCGCAGTTTCGGTGCGCCGCAGGCTGACTCGCCGGTCGATTCGGTGCCGATGCCGACACCGGGGTGTGCGGGGATCGAGTTCCGGCGCGACATGGTCCGGCTGCCGCGTGGGGTGCGGATCGATCTGGGCGGCATCGGGAAGGGATATGCGGCGGACCTGATCGTGGCGGAACTGATCGCGGCCGGCGCCGCAGGCGTGAGCGCGAACCTCGGCGGTGATCTGCGCGTATCAGGGATCGCGCCCGGCGCGCAGTCCTGGGTGGTCGCGGTCGCCGATGAGCAGGCCCCCGAAACAGACCTCGTTCATGTGGCGCTGGCCGAGGGGGCGGTCGCCACCTCCACGCGGCTGCGCAGGCGCTGGCAACAGCACGGACGCGACCGCCACCACCTGATCGACCCGCGCACCGGGACCTCGACGACTAACGACGTCGACAGCGTCACTGTGATCGCGGGCGAAACGTATTGGGCCGAGGTCCTGGCCAAGGCCGCGCTCATCGCGGGCGCCGCGGCCGGTGCTGCCCTCTTGGAGAAGTGGGGTGTGGCCGGGCTGATCGTGACAGAAGACGGGGCCCGGCACCCGGTCGGCCCGTGGAAAGGGTTTGAGACGTGGGCTCCCAATTGTCCTGGTATGTAGCCCGTTCGGGCGGACTGGTCTCCTGGTGGCTGCTCTCGGCCACGGTGGTGTGGGGACTGCTGATGTCGAGCCGGGTGCTCGGCGCGCGGGCGATGCCCGCCCGGCTGCTCGATCTACACAGGTTCGTGTCGGTGCTGTCGCTGGTGTTCCTGGGGCTGCATCTGGTCGGGCTGTTGACCGACCGCTGGGTGCGGCTCGGCGTGCTCGAGATACTGGTCCCCTTCACCTCGCAGTACCGGCCGGTCGCCGTGGGGTGGGGTGTGATCGCGGTGTATCTGCTTGTCGCGGTGCAGGCGACGTCGCTGATGCGGTCACGTATCCCCCACCGGTGGTGGCGCTGGGTACACACCACCGCGTTCGTGCTGTTCATCCTGGCCACCGTGCACGCACTCACCGCCGGAACCGACCAGACCCTCGTACGCACGACCGCCCTGGCCCTGGTCGCCCTGGTCGCCTTCCTCAGCATCTACCGGCTACTGGTCGGGCGCCGCAACGACGGTGACGGTTCCTCCGCCCGCCCCGACCCGGGCACGACCGCGCAAACACCCCGCCCGCGAACACGATCGATGCAGATACAGGCGGTGTACACCGCCGCCGACGGTGTGGTCACCCTCGACCTGGCCGACCCGGATGGCGCAGCGCTGCCGGGGTGGGAGCCGGGCGCGCACATCGATGTCCGGCTGCCCTCCGGCCTGATCCGGCAGTACTCACTGTGCGGGGATCCGGACGCCGGCGGGTCGTATCGGATCGCGGTCGCACACGTCGTCGATGGCCGGGGGGGCTCGGCCGAGGTGCACACCTTGCGGGTGGGCCAGCGGGTCGGCATCGATGGTCCGAGAAACAATTTCCCATTGGTGCTGTCAGAGGGGTATCTGTTCGTCGCCGGTGGTATCGGCATCACGGCGATCGCGCCGATGGTCCGTGCCGCCGAATCCGCGGGCCTGCCATGGCGTCTGGTCTACGGAGCCCGGTCACGGCCGGCGATGGCGTTCGCCGACGAACTCGTCGCGTTGGGTGGTGATCGTGTCCGGCTGGTCTCGGCCGATGCCGAGGGGCTGCCCGATCTCGCTGCGGCCGTGGCCGCCACCTCACCCGCGACGGCGATCTACGCGTGCGGACCCGAGCCGATGTTGACCGCGCTCGAGAAACTGGTTTCCACCGATTTCCCCGATCGCCGCCTGCACACCGAACGGTTCGGTCCCGGCCGGCCAAGGGAGACGACCTCGGGCCCGGACAGAGAGTTCGAAGTGGAGCTGCGGCGCAGCGGACAGACAATAGTGGTTCCGGCCGACCGCAGCCTGCTCGATGCGCTGCGCGACGCCGTGCCGGGAGCGGTGTCGTCCTCGTGCGAGCAGGGGTTCTGCGGCAGCTGCGAGACCCCGGTCCTGGACGGCGTACCCGAGCACCGCGACACCGTGCTCCCCCCGGGACAACGCGACCGCCACGACGTCATCTACCCGTGCGTATCGCGGGCGCGCAGTGCCACGCTGACCCTCGACCTGTAGACCAGCGCCAAGAATCGGAAGGTTCGCTCCTGACCTAGGAGCGTACGAGGCGCGCGATCGCCGCGGCTGCTTCGTGTGCTTGCGCAGCGGGGTCGCCCGTTTCGGCGACGTCGAGAACACAGTGGCGCAGGTGGTCATCGAGCACGGCAAGAGCGAACGATTGCAGTGCTCTGGTCATGGCCGATACCTGAGTGAGAATGTCGATGCAGCACTTCTCCTGCTCAACCATGTGCTGCAGACCGCGGGCCTGACCCTCGATGCGGCGCAACCTCTGGAGAGAGGAATCTTTGGCGGTGATGTAGTGGTCGCCGCCGGTCGTGGCGACGTCGGTGTTCAGGGTGTCGGAGTGGTCGGTGTCCATCGTGGCCTCTGCAGCGGATCGAGTTGATGTGTCTTCCAGGGATATTCGAGTTGGTGGGTTCAGCGTGTGGTCGGGTTGGGTGTGGCTGGTAGCCGTGTGGTGAAGGTGGTTCCTCGGCCGGGGCCGCTGGTGGCGGTGATGGTGCCGCCGTGGGCTGTGGTGAGTTCTTTGGCGACAGCGAGTCCGATGCCGGAGCCGTCGGCGCGGGCGGTGCGGCTACGGAAGAAACGGTCGAAGATGTGTGGCAGGTCGGGGTCGGGGATACCCGGCCCGGTGTCGCGGATCCGCAGCTCGGCCAAGCCTCCGACACGCTGAACCGTGACGGTGACGGTCCCATCGGGGGGAACGAATTTCAGGGCGTTGGTGAGCTGGTTGGTGATGATCTGGCGGAGCCGGTCGTCGTCGCCGTCGACGAAGACGTCGGTGAGTTCGATGTTCACAGTGATACCGGCCTGACTGAATCGGTCGCGGAAATCCTCCACGGTGGATGCGACGATGTCGGTGAGCGAGAGGGTGCGGCGTTGCAGGGTGAAGGCGGCGGCGTCGGCGGAGGCGAGTGTTTCCAGGTCGGCGATGAGACGGCCCATCCGCAGTGTCTCTTCGTGCAGGGAAGCGATCACGGCCGGTGTGGGTGCGCGGACGCCGTCTTGAACGGCTTCGAGTTCGCTGCGCAGGATGGCCAGCGGTGTGCGTAGTTCGTGGGCAACGTCGGCCGCGAAGAGGCGGCGTAGTTCCTCTTCGCGTTCGATGCGATCAGCCATGGTGTTGAAGGTGGTTGCCAGCAGGCCGATTTCGTTGTCCGGAATTCGGGTCACCCGCCGGTCCTTGCGGCCGTCGGCGAGATCGGCTGCGGCGTGGGTGAGTTCGGCGATCGGCGCGGTCGCGCGGCGCGCGGTGTAGAGACCGACGCCGAGGGCGATCACCGAGGCGATGAGCCCCCCGGCGATCAGCAACTTGTTGACATCGGAGCGGAAGGTGCGGTCCACCGCGGGGATCGGGCCCTGCGGAACCTGGACGTCGAGGATGCCGACTTGGCGACCGTTGACGACGACGGGGAGTTGCTGAGGTGGGCCGAGCTCTCCCACGCCCATCATGTCCCGGTGCATCGCCAGTACCGAGTCATCGACATCGGCGTCGGCCAGCGACCACACCTTCGTGCCGTCGGCTGCGCGCAGATCGACCTGGGAGCCGGTCATGGTGACCGTCGGGGCGAGTTCGTTCAGCTTCTGCCGGTTCCAGCCGTCGACAGAGGCGTACTCTGCGGCGAACATGGCGACCAGCTGTTGCTGGCGGATCTGCTGCTGTGCGGCGCGATAGTCGTCGAAACGGGCGCCGAAGGCAAGATTGACCAGGACCGCGGTCAACAGGGCCGCGCCCGCGCCCAGCGTCGCGAAAGCCAACGCGAGGCGGCGCGCGAAGCGGCCACGCAAGAACTCACCCATCGCGCTCGACTCCCAGCTTGTACCCGATCCCGGCGACGGTCACCACGATCTGGAACGGGGATTCGTCGCCGAGCTTGCGGCGCAGGTTCTTCACGTGCACATCGGTGGTGCGTTCGTATGCCTCGAACGTGTGGCCCTGGATCCGGCCGACCAATTCCATGCGGCTCCAGGCACGTCCGGGCCGGGACGCGAGCGCGGCGAGCAGGTCGAACTCCGAGCGGGTGAGCTCGACCGGCTCGCCCCCGGAGTAGACCTCCCGGCGCTCGGTGTCGATCCGCAGCCGCCCATCGCCGTAGGACACCGCGGTCTCGGTGTCGGCGCGACCGCTGCCGGCGCGCCGCAGCACCGCCTCTACCCGCGCCACCAGTTCTCGGGGGCTGAACGGTTTGACGACGTAGTCGTCGGCGCCCAGCCGCAGCCCCGCCACCCGGTCGTGCTCGGCGGCGCGGGCGGTGAGCATCACGATCGGTACATCGCAGTCGCGGCGCAGCAGCCGCGCGACCTCGTCACCGGGCAGCCCTGGCAGGCCCAGATCCAAAATGATCAGATCGGGTTGGGCGGTGCGCGCCAGGTCGAGTGCCCCGCGGCCCTCGACCGCCTCCAGCACCCGGTATCCGTCGCGTTCCAGATAGTCGCGCACCAGCGCCCGCAGCTTGGCTTCGTCGTCGACGACCAGCACCGTCTCGCCCGTCATGGGGTCGCCACCTCCACTGGACGAACATCGATACGTTGCGCCGGCACCGCGGGCAGTGGCGCCGGGGTGAACGCGCGCAACCGGTTGGCGTTGCCGACCACCGACAGCGAGGACAATGCCATCGCCGCGGCCGCGATGATCGGGCTGAGCATCCACCCTGTGAACGGATACAGCACTCCGGCCGCCAACGGGATGCCCGCGGTGTTGTAGACGAAGGCCAGCACCAGATTCTGGCGGATGTTGCGCATCGTGGCCCGGCTCAGCCGGATCGCGGTCACCACCCCACCCAGCGCGCCGGAAATCAGCGTGATGTCGGAGGCTTCGATCGCCACGTCGGTGCCGGTGCCGATCGCGAACCCGACATCGGCCTGCGCCAGGGCGGGGGCGTCGTTGATGCCGTCGCCGACCATGCCGACCCGCCGACCTTCCTCCTGCAGTCGGCGGACCTCGATCGCCTTGTTCTCCGGCAGCACCTCGGCCAGCACCCGGCCGATCCCGACCTCGCGGGCGATGGCTTCGGCGGTGTACCGGTTGTCGCCGGTGATCATCACCACGTCCAAGCCGAGCCCCTGCATCGCGGCAACCGCCGCGGCCGAATCCGCCTTCACCGTATCGGCGACCGCGACGACACCGGCCAGGCGTCCATCGACCGCGGCGAAGATAGTGGTCCTGCCCTGAGCAGCCAGCCGATCCGCATCCCCGCGCAGCGGGCCCACGTCCACACCGGCCTCGGTGAGCAGCGTGGCCTTACCCACCAGCACCCGGCGTCCTGCGATCGTGGCGAGGATGCCCTGGCCGGTGACCGAGTCGAACTCGACCGGATCCGTGGTGACGACGCCGCGCTCGGTAGCCCCGTCCACGATGGCTCGCCCGAGCGGATGCTCGGAGGACCGTTCGGCGGAGGCGACCAGCGCGATGATCTCGTCGGTGCCGAACCCCGCCGCGGGGACGATGTCGGTCAGGGCAGGGCGACCCTGGGTGATGGTGCCGGTCTTGTCCAGCACGATGGTCTGCAACCGGTGCGCGGTCTCGAGCGCTTCGGCCGACCGGATGAGAATGCCTGACTGAGCACCTTTTCCGGTGCCGACCATGATCGAGAGCGGAGTCGCCAACCCTAGTGCGCATGGGCACGCGATGATCAGCACCGCCACCGCCGAGACCAGACCGAGGGTGAACGCTGGACTGGGCCCCACGACGTACCAGACCGCGAACGCGGTGATGGCGATGAACACGACAGCGGGCACGAAGTAGCTCGACACGAGGTCGGCGATTCGCTGGATCGGCGCCCGTGACGCCTGGGCTTGGCGCACCAGCCGGATGATCTGCGCCAGCGCGGTATCGGATCCCACCCGGGTGGCCCGCAACCGGAACGCACCAGTCTGGTTCACCGTCGCACCGACTACCTCGTCGCCGACAGTCTTGGTCACCGGGATCGACTCCCCGGTGACCATCGATTCATCCAGCGAGGACCGGCCATCGACGATGACACCGTCCACCGGCACCTGCTCACCCGGCCGGACCACGATCACATCACCGACCACGACCTCCTCGACCGCAACATCGACCTCAACGCCGTCGCGCACGACCCGCGCGGTCTTGGGTTGCAGGCCCAGCAGCTCCCGGATCGCCTGCCCGGTACCGGCTTTGGCCTTCGCCTCGAACAACCGCCCGAGCAGGATCAGAGTCAAGATGACCCCGACCGCCTCGTAGTAGACCTCCCGCACCGACTCCGGCAGCAACCCCGGCGCGACGGTGACCAGCACGCTGTACCCGTACGCCGCGCACGTACCCAACGTGATCAGCGAGTTCATCTCCGCGGACCGGTTGCGCAGCGCCCGCCAACCGGTGCGATGGATCGGGTAACCGGTGTAGAACATCACCGGAGTGATCAACGCGAACTGGAACCAGTGGTTCAACAACAGCCCGGGCACGTCGACACCGAAGAATTCGTGCAGCATCACCGCCAGCGCGACCGGCGCGGACAGCAGAGCGCCGACCAGCACCCGACGCGACAGATCCTTGATCTCGGCGCGCCGCTCGGAGGCCTCGGCGTCCTCCTCGGCCGCGCCGTCCCCGGCCACCGAATCCGTCGGATGCTGGGCAGACTGGTCCGGCCTGGTGGTCTGGCTCGTTTCTTCGTTCGGGTCGACGATCAGCGTTCCGTGGACCATGTTCATTCCGCAGGCGAACCCGAACCGGCCCACCGTGTCCGGCACGAATTCGACCGCCGTCGTTTCGAACGCCGGCAGCGACCTGCTGAGGCCGAGGTCGGGAAAAACCACCCGTGAGGTGCAGTCGCCGCTTTCCTGCCGGTCGAACAGCATGCGCACCGGGACGCCCTGGCGGACCCGGATCAGGTCCGGGGCATACCCGCCTTTGACGGTGACACCGATTTGCTGAATCCCTTCCCGCAGTTGCGCGGTCCGTGACTTGCGCGGCCCGAAGAAGAACCACGCCAACGCCGCGATCGCGGCGAGCGACCCGATCATGACCGCGATCTTGTCCATACTCACGACCTTCTCCTCAGCTGCCGAGCCGACACCGGACGCGCTAGCGCGCTCACCCGGCCCTGCCGTCGGTGAATCCGATTCCGCATACGCTCACCTCCATTGTTGTCTCTCGTCCCACGAGACGGGACAGACCACCGCACCGCGTGGAGTCGTGTCGAACTCACTTACCGATGCGCGGTACCGGTAGGTATAACCGGCGCTGCCCTGGCGCTGATACCGGTCGAGGCATGCGCACAGCGGTCCCACATCAGCCCTTCACGGCTTCTTCACAGCCGCTGCCTAATTTCGAGATCACCCGAGGCTCACCACCACAAACTGGGCCCGGCAATCTCACCTGAAAGAGGGCGAAACCCATGAAGAAACGCACAGCAATCGCAGCGATCGCCGGGAGTGTTCTGCTCGGCGCCGGTGCCTTCGGTATCGCCACCGCCCAGACACCCGAACCCACCGGGCCCGGCACACAACCACCCTCCACCACACAACAGGACCCCGGCTCCGGGCAGGACCAGGAATCGATGATCCGCCACTGCACCGACGCCCTACCCTCCGGTGACCGCGACCAAGCGCGAGCGACGATGCAGGACATGATGCGGACCGGCGGCATGATGTCGGCGCCGATGACCGGTGGCCAGATGATGCCGGGGCCGATGATGGGCGGCACCAGCGCCGAGAGTGGCCATCATGGCATGACCGGCGCGGCCGCCATGTCACCGGTGCGCTCGACCGTGACACCGTGCCGAGGGTAGGAAACCCGTGCCGATGAATCTGGCGTCGATACCGAGCCCGCCCAGCCCCTACCTGGAGGTGGGCACGCTGATGCTGCACTGGTATTCGATCATGGTGCTCCTGGGAATCCTTGCCGGAGTCGCGGTCGGTGAGTGGCGGTGGCGTTCGCGCGGCGGCGCACCGGGCACCGTTGTCGACGTCGCGGTCCTCGCGGTGCCCTTCGGCATCGCCGGTGGCCGCCTCTACCACGTGCTCACCAGCTGGCAGCTCTATTTCGGACCCGGCCGCAATCCGGTTGCCGCCCTGTATGTCTGGCAGGGAGGACTTGGCATCTGGGGTGCGGTCGCCGGTGGTGTGCTCGGCGCGTGGATCGCGCTGCGTCGTCGCGGTATCGGCTTCGCCGGCTTCGCCGGCTTCGCCGACGCCATGGCACCGGCCTTGCTGGTCGGTCAGGCGATCGGACGGGTGGGCTGCTGGTTCAACCAGGAACTCTACGGCCGGCCCACGGATCTGCCGTGGGGGTTGGTCATCGACCCAGCACATCGACCTGCGGCGACCCCGCTGACCGACACCTATCACCCGGTGTTCGCCTACGAGGCCACCTGGGACCTGCTGGCCGTGGGACTGATCCTGTGGGCCGAGCGACGGTTCCACCTCGACCGCGGCCGCGTATTCGCCCTCTACATCGCCGCCTACACCGCAGGCCGCGGCGGAATCGAGATGCTGCGCGTGGACCCCGCCAACCAGATACTCGGACTGCGGCTGAACGTGTGGACCAGCGCACTGCTGTTCACCGCAGCCGCTGCGTTCCTCTACGCGCGCCGACCGCGGCGTCACAGCGGCCCGCCCGCCGCCGCGGATACCACTGTTCCCGCATCCGATTCACCACCCGCCGACAGTGTGATCGCGGTGGGACCCGGACGCACATCGAGCACCCATCCCGAGCTCACAGATTCTTCACAGCCGACACCTACCGTCTCATTACAACCGATATACAAGGCGCCGCGATCCCCACGGCCATCCCCCTCGGAGTGATCACCATGTGCTTCAACAAGAAGATCCTCATCACCCTCGGCATCATCGCCGTCGCCGTACTCGTACTGCAACCGGGCTGGATCGTAGCCGCGGCGCCCCTGCTGATCCTCGCGGCCTGCCCACTGAGCATGGTGTTCATGATGAAATCCATGAACGCCGACCAGGCCAAGACCCCTGTCGAGGGCTCTGCCGCCGAACCAGGCGGCCTGCAGGCGGCACCAAATATCGGCAAGGCGACGATCATCGACCGGTTCGACGCCGTATGGAACCAGCCGAAGACCGACCCGAGCGGGGACTTCGCCGCTGGCTCTGCCGAACCGACGAGCCACGGCTCCGGCACGTGGCGCAACGAACGCTCCTGAGGACGCAGACCGCGAGCGGCGCAGGTGGTGATGGCACATGTCGAATCATTCGACGGAATGCGGCGAGATCAGCGAACTGCTGGGCGCCTACGCCCTCGGAGCGCTGGAAGAGGACGGGGCCGCCAGGGTGGCCGAGCACCTGACACGATGTGCCCCATGCCGATCCGAGCGCGACGACCTGACCGAAGTGGTCGAACTCCTGGCTAGGGCCCGCCCGTTCGTCTCGGGGTTCCGGTAGTGATCGTGATCGACGTGCACACCGCCACCGCGATTGAGGAGAAGGTCCCATGAACGATTATGGATACGGCCTCTGGGCGCTGGTGGTGATCAACACGGTCGTGCTGGTGGTCTTCGCCGCCGGATTCTTCCACCCACACACCGGCCGCGACTGGCGGGCCCTGGGCGGCTTCAGTGCCTTCGCGGTAGCGCTGTTCACCGAGATGTACGGTTTCCCGCTCACCATCTACCTGCTGGCCGGACCGCTGGGCAACCGGTTCCCCAACCTCGGGTTCACCCATGCAGAAGGTCACCTCTGGAACGACCTGATCGGCTGGGAACTCGACCCCCACATCAGCCCGTTCCACCTCGCCGCCTACGCATTCATCATCGGTGGATTCCTTCTCATCGGTGCGGGCCGGCAGCACCTGCATGCCTCCGCGCGATCCGGAACCCTCGCCACCTCCGGCGTCTACCGATATGCGCGTCACTCGCAGTACGCCGGCTTTCTGGCGATCATGATCGGGTTCCTGCTCATGTGGCCGACCCTGCCCACCCTGATCATGTTCCCGGTGCTGGCATGGATGTATCGGCGCCTGGCGATCCGTGAGGAAACAGAAGTGGCCGCCCGCTTCGGACCGGAATGGACCGAATACGCTGCCCGCACACCCAGGTTCCTCCCCACCCGCCGAACGACGGCGAACTCCACGCCGACACCGCCGGCCGACAATCGGCAGGTGCACATGCCATGAACCTGTCCGAGGCCGTCGTGCTCATCGTGCTACTGGCCTGCGCCACGGAGATGGGCGTGGTGGTATGGCTGGAACGCCGCTACCGCAAGGACATCCGCGACCAATGGGATCGCCTGCACGACCGGAAGACCGTGCGCCCTGCCCTCGGTCCAAACCACGCAGAGATCATGCGCCTGCAAGCCAGGATCGACCAACTCGAAGCGGCCGAACGCGAACACGGCAACATGTCGATGTACCGCAACACCGGCCCGCCTGAGCCTCCGCACTGACCGGCTTCACGCAGGGGCATGCGCAGATCAGCCGGGGCCGTGGAACTCTCGGTCGTGCTGGGGGCGTGGCGGGTGTCGTCCGCCGACCCGGATCAGCGCGCGTGGCGGGTGTGTTCGACGATCGGGCACACCGCGGCCGGTTCGCTGTCCGCCGCCGGTCGCTCCGAGGATGGGGTATCTCGAGTGTGGACAAGGGAGCGGCGCAGCGCACGCAGGTCCGCTATGGCGGTGTCGATCTCGGTTATGCGGGTGCCTATGAGCGTGTGCACCGTCGGGCACGGCGCGACCCCGTGGCGGCGGATGTCCAGGATCGTGGCGATGTCGTCCAGGTGCAGGCCCAGGGTGCGGGCCTGTCGGATGAAGACGAGCACGTCGATGTCGCCCGTGGTGTAGAGCCGGTACCCGACGGCGGTGCGTACGGGCTCGTCGAGCAGTCCTTTGGCCTCATACAGGCGCATGGCCTTGCGGGTGACCCCGGCCCGGGTGGCGGCCTGTCCCGCGGTGAGCATCGCTGACTCCATCACTGCTCTCTCCGGCTTGACCTGGCCCTCGGGGCCAGGTTTTAGCGTCGTTGTGCAGGAACAACACTACAAGGAGGCCGAATCATGGCGTTTGTCGAGCACGAGGTGTACCGCTGCCCTGACCCGCAGTGCGGGTGCGAATTGACGGTGACCAAGGGCGCGCCGCCGTCCTGTCAGGGGCAACAGAACCCCACCTGTTGCTGCGGGAACACGATGGCAAAGGTCAGCTGAGTGCGTCCCCCGGCGGGGCCGGAAGCGCCGACTCGGGAATGGTTGCTGCGATTGCTGTGCGCGGCAACCTTTCTCGTCTTCTTCCAGGCGTTCATGATCGCGCCACTGATCGCCCAGCTGGCTCGCGAGTTCGGCAGTTCGACCGGCGTGGTGGGGCTGGCGGTCCCGGCGTATCTGGTGCCCTACGGGGTGGAGACACTGCTGTGGGGTCCACTGTCGGACCGGATCGGCCGGGCGGCGGTGATCGCCGGGTCGGCCACGGCGTTCGTCGCGCTCACCGCACTGACCGCACTCGCCGACAGCGCGGGGGCTTTCGTCGCCGTCCGCGCGGTGACCGCGGTCGGCGCCAGCGGCGTGGTGCCGATCTCGCTGGCGCTGATCGGTGATCTGTTCCCCTACGAGCGGCGTGGCCACGCGCTGGGGTGGCTGTTCGGCGCGATGGCGGGCGGGATGGCCTTTGGCTCGAGCGCCGGAGCTTTGCTCGAGCCGGTCATCGGATGGAGGGGCCTGTTCCTCGGCGTGGCCGGCCTCGCCGCGATCGTGCTCGTCGTTCTCGTGGCACACCGCTCGGTGCTCGACGGCGACGCTCCACGCCGCCGCGATCGGCCCCCAACTGCGCAGTGCGGCACCGACCGCGGTGAGCGCGCCTGCGGCGATGAGTGCGGGCAGGGCACAGCACGCGATCATGGCGACCGCGGCGCCCGTCACGGACAGCGGGCCACGCAGCCCCGGGGAGCCGTCTTGGTCGTTCATGTCGGCTCACCACCTTCCTGGGCTGGGGCGATGCGGTCGCAGCAGGTCAGGGCCGCGGCGTTGTCGGCGGCCAGTGAGCGGGCCAGCATCACCAGATCCGCCACCCGTGGGTCACCGACGGAGTAGCGCAGCTTCTTGCCGTCGCGGCGCGCCACCACATATCCGCAGTCGGCCAGGCAGGACAGGTGGATCGATACCCGCGGCTGGGAGATCCCGGCGTGCTCGACACAGTCGGCGGAGGTGCGCTCGCCGGCCAGGATGAATTCCAGAAGCTTCAATCGCGTCGGATCCGACAGGGCGCGAAAGAACTTCGCTGTCGTATCCAGATGCGTACACGCCTCCTCGTCAGCATCTCGGGTGAGAGCGGCGGCACTACGCCGGGCCATACGGATTGCCTCCACAGAAGGGTGAAAAATTCGTGTAAGCGAATAGTATGGTGATGGAAGATATTCGTCAACACGAATAGCAACTGTGCGGGGCCTGGGGGTTCCGAGTGAGGAGACGGACCTGTGACCACCACGAGTCCTCGTATCGATCTGGCGATCATCGGTTCCGGTTCGGCCGCGTTCGCCGCCGCCATCGCGGCCACCAACCTCGGCAAACAGGTAGTGATGATCGAACGCGGCACCGTCGGCGGGACCTGTGTGAACGTCGGCTGCGTGCCGTCGAAGGCGCTGCTGGCTGCCGCCGAGGCCCGGCATACCGCGACTGCGGCCGACCGGTTCCCCGGACTGGGCTCCGCTGCGGTGCCGGTGGATTTCGCCGACCTGATTGCGGGCAAGAACGCCCTGGTGGACCAGTTGCGGGCCGACAAGTACGTCGACCTGGCCACCGGCTATGGGTGGGAGATCGTCTTCGGCACAGCCGTATTCGACGGCACGGTCGGGTCGCCCACGCTGCGGGTCGCGCTGAACAACGGCGGCTCGCGGACGATCGTGGCCGATCAGTACCTGGTCGCGACCGGCGCCTCGCCGTGGATCCCACCGGTCGACGGTCTGGCCGAGGCCGGGTATCTGACCTCGACCACCGCCATGGACCTACAGTCCCTGCCGGAATCGCTGATCGTGGTGGGCGGCAACGCGATCGGGCTCGAACAGGCGCAAATGTTCGCCCGCCTCGGTACCTGGGTGACCGTGGTCGAGTCTCTGGATCGGCTGGCGCCGTTCGAGGAACCCGAACTCTCGGCTGCGATCGAAGCGGTGTTCGCCGACGAAGCGATCACCGTGCTCACCGGAGCCACCCTCGACAAAGTGCTCGCCGTCGACGGCGAGAAGGTCGCCACCGTGCGCACCCGCGACGGTTCCACCACCGAGCTGCGCGCCGAGCAGGTGCTGATCGCCACTGGTCGCCGTCCGAATACCGCGGGGCTGGGCCTGGAAATGGTGGGAGTCGCCACCGACGGGCGCGGCGCGGTGGTCACCGACGACTATCAGCGCACCGTCAACCCGCGGATCTGGGCGGCCGGGGACGTGGCCGGTGGCCCGCAGTTCGTGTACGTCGCCGCCGCGCAGGGAACGCTGTTTGCCGACAACGCCTTCGGAGATCAGGCCCGGGTGCTGGATTACACGACGGTGCCCCGCGTGACCTTCACCAGCCCGGCCCTCGCCGCTGTCGGGCTGACCGACACCCAGGCCGCCGAGGCCGGGCACCGGACCGAGTTCCGGGTGCTCGGCGGTGCGAGTGTGCCGCGCGCGCTGGTGAATCGTGATACCCGCGGTGTGGTGAAGCTGGTCGCGGAGGCCGGTACCGGGCGGGTGCTGGGCGTGCACACGATCGCCGAGGGCGCCGGCGATCTGATCACCGCCGCCGGATACGCGATCACCGCAGGCATGACTGTCGAGCAGCTCGCCCGCGCCTGGGCCCCGTACCTGACCATGGCCGAGGCGTTGATGCTCACCGCACAAACTTTCACCGCCGATGTCGCCAAGCTGTCCTGCTGCGCCGGCTGAGACCGAGGAAGGAGACATTGAATGGGTACCACGACCATCCAGCCCATGACGATCGGTGAATTGTCCCGCCGCAGCGGTGTTCCGGTGAAGGCGCTGCGCGAATACAGCGACCTCGGGTTGATCTACACCCTCGGCCGCAGCCCGGCCGGCTACCGGCTCTACACCACCGACGCCCTGTGGTGCGTCCGGTTCATCGGAGAACTGCGGGGCCTGGGCTTGACCATCGCCGAGATCTGCCACCTGGTGGCCGCCCTGGACGACGATGCTGGGCAGTCGGTCGGCTCCCGCCTGGCCGAGCTGTTGCGGCGGTCCCGCCAGCGGCTACGCCAACGCATCACCGACTACCAGCAGATCCTGGACCGCATCGACGAGTTCGAGTCCGAGTACCGCGCGCACCTGGTCGCCGATGACCTGTGCTGGGCCGGGAACCCGCGTAGCTGCGACCGGGCCCGGGAATCCACCGGTTGCGCTTGACTCTCCCACCGGGGGCAGACGCCACGCTGGATGTCGGAAGCACCTCCACAGGAAGGGACCACCGGCATGACCGCCAACGAATTCACCGACACCATCATCGGCAAACTGTTCGACCCCGCTGGAACCACCGGAACCACGCTGATGGGCACCGCGATGCGGCTGCTCGCCCACGGTGAACCGATCACCGTCGAACAGCTCGCCACCACCGCCGGAGTCAGCGTGGCCGACATCGAATCCGCGCCCGCAGCCAGCGACATCGAATACGACGAGCGGCACCGCATCCTCGGCTGGGGACTCACCAGCAACCCCACACCACACCGCTTCACCGTCGACGGCCACCTGCTCTACGCCTGGTGCGCCGCCGACACCCTGCTGTTCCCCGCGATCCTCGTTCGCCCCGCCCAGGTCGAATCACCCTGCCCGGCAACCGGAACCACGATCCGGCTGACCGTTGACCCGGACTCCGGGATCAGCGGTCTGGAACCGGCCACCGCAGTGGTTTCGCTGCCTGGTCCCGACGAGCTGGACATGTCCCAGGTGCGGGCCACCACCTGCAACCCCGGCCGCTACTTCGCCTCCGCGCAGGCCGGCGCCGACTGGCAGGCCCAGCACCCCACCGGAGTGCTGCTGCCGCTCGCCGACGCCTACGACCAGCTCCGCCCGATCAGCGACAGTGTGCGCACCGGTGCCGGAAAGTCGCACTGCTGCTGAGCTACAGGTCCAACCGAAACCATCGCCACGGCGCGGATCGTCTTCGACACCCTGCCGAGCACCGGTGAAACCCGCATCGACCTCGGGATTCTGCGACCCGGCCGTCTGGACTACACCTGCGGCATGGGCATGTACTCCGGCACGCTCACCATTGCTTGAGAGGGGATCGAAGCCTATGGGCACACACATTTTCCGGGTAGATGGCATGCACTGTGGTAGCTGCGCATTGCTCATCGACGACACCCTGCAAGACCTACCCGGTGTGCGCGAGACCCGCACGTCCCGGAGGCACAACCGCACCACCGTCGACCTCGACTACGCCACCCCCGGGGATGTCATTGCGGCCATAGCCGAACTCGGCTATACCGCCACGGTCGACTCGTAACGATCCCGGACCCTGACCATCGCTAACCTTTCGGCGCGCCTGGCCCGATCAACCGACCACCAGCCCCTTGTGCAACTTGACCTTCCACCCGAATGGAAGGTTTAGCATCGCTGTGGTCCACGGGTCAGCTGAGATTGTCTTGGCGGCTCTGGGAACCACGACGACGGCACCGGTATCAATAAACCACCGATCGCGCCGCCGACGAGTCCGAACACGCAACCCAGGAGGTGATATACGTGAACCCGCTGAAGATGATCTGCGACTGGATGTGCAGCATGATGGGCCCCTGCTGTCCCATGTGACAGCAGGACGGCTCCCGCAAGCCAGGCGGGCCGATCGACTCTGGACGGTCCCGGCGTCGATCGGCCCGCCCTACCCGGAGAGTTCAGTCGTCACTCGGCTGTGGCGTCGGGCCGCACGGCGACCCTGGTCAAGGTGAGAGCTGAAGTGTTACCGATCTGCCCGGCCGGTACCTGCCAAGTGCATCGGCTATTCACGCTGATCAGTCGGTGCCCCAACGCTGTTCGGTGATAACGCCGTTGTCCGCCAGCCAAGCGACGGGGTCGATCTTGTTGCTGTTCTGGTCCCAGATCTCGAGGTGAAGGTGGGGTCCGGTGGATTGGCCTCGGTTGCCGACGGCGGCGATCACGTCACCGGCGTTGACCCGGTCTCCGGCTTGCACGTAGTACTCGTTGATGTGGCCGTAGACGGCGATCGTGCCGTCGTCTTGCTGCACGCGCACCCATTGGCCGAAGCCGGACGCCGGGCCTGCTTCGATCACGGTGCCGCCCATCGCGGACTGGATCGGGGTGCCCAGCGCGTCGGCGATGTCGACACCGTAGTGGAACGCGCCCCAACGGCTGCCGTACGCGGAGCTGATCTCACCACCGACGGGAAGCACCGCAGGTGCGGGGGCCGCGGCGGGCGGTGCTACCGCGGACGGGACCGCTTGGAGGTCCTTGATGATCTGCTCGGCCTGCGCGAGTGGTCCGGCGAGTTCGGCAGGGAGGCCCGCCAGGCCAAACGGGGCGGCGACCGGTGTTGCGACAGGAGCCGGGGCGGGAAGGTCGACCGAGTCGGAAATTCCTTCGGCGCCAAGGTCTGTGGTCGCCATCGCGGGCGCGGCCTGGGCCATCGTGCCGAGTAGAGCCCCGGCGGCGACCGCTACGCCTGCCATTCCCTTGAACTTGTCCGTGGAGTCCGTGGCCAGACGGTGCTTGGCCCGAGGCTCGTCGGTGACGCCGCCGAGCAGCTCCTTGACGCTGATGGAACCGGAGGTCATTCGATGGTGCGGCACAGCGGGGTCCTAACGTCGATCAGAGTGGTCGTGATGCAGCCGAGTCGGGGTGGTAAACGTCAACTGCCTGCTACGACGTGACACAAACTGTACCTGGCCGTGACCAATTTGCGACCGTATTGGGGACCGTCATCAAGCTCGCAATATTCGGAGGCGAGGAGGTCACTGCACCGTCAGCGTGTCGCCTTGAACGGTCACGGTGAGCTCGGCCAGCGGTTCCCGTGCCGGGCCCTTGGCCACGGATCCGTCGGCGAGTTTGAAGGTGCTTCCGTGGCACGGGCACTTCATGACGTCACCGGCGATGTCGGTGACGCTGCACCCCTGGTGGGGGCAGATCGCCGAAAAGGCTCTGTACACCCCGGTGCTGGGCTGGGTGACCACGATCCGATGTTCGGGAAATGCTGTGGCGCCGCCGATTTCGACGCGGCTGGCCGGAATTCTGGCCGGTTGTCGTTCCTGGTCGGCTCGTCCGGTGGCGCACCCGGTGGCGACGATCGCGCAGACGGTGCAGCATCCGGCGATGGCGGTTCGGCGGGTGATCGCTGTGGTGGGTTCGGTGCTCATCCGGCCACCAGCAGCCCGGCCGCGTACATCGTCAGCATGCCCACTCCGATTCCGGCGAGGGTTCGGGCGGTGACCGAGGTGGTACCTGGTTCGCGCAAGCTCGGCGCGATCTGCACGATGACCTGGACAATGGCGCCGACACCGATACCGAGCAGCAATGCCGACAGCTCGGGGTTGTTGGCTCCCGCACCGATGACCGCGCCCACAATGGCGGGAGCTCCGGCGATCAACCCCAGTCCGAGCAGCCTGAGCAGCGGTGGCCGCCGCTCGGTCAGCGGTGCGACGACAGCCAAGCCTTCGGTGGTGTTCTGGATGGTGAAGCCGATGACCAGAAAGGCGCCGAGCGCGAGTTCGCCCACTGCGTAAGCGGATCCGATGGCGAGCCCTTCGCCGAGGTTGTGCAACCCGATACCGATCGAGATCATCAGCGCCAACCGCAAGCCGCTGGCATGTCCACTCGCGGCGGCTTGCTGCCTGCGGGTTCGCAGCCAGTGATCGATCGCGGTCAGCGTCAAAAAGGCCAGTGCCGCACCGAGCACGACGAGTTCCGCACCGCCGAACGGGCTTCCGGAGGCGCCTGCCAGCTCGAAGCCTTCGCTGGTGCCCTCCCAAGCGAGAAATGCCAACAGCCCAACGGTGAAAGCGAGCAGTACCCGCACGGTTGCTCCACCGACCGTGCGCAGGAACGGCAGGAACAACATCCCGAGCACGACAGGAATGATGCCCACATAGGTGCCGAGCAAGGCCATCAACCCGAAGAACGACGCACCCGCCTGCGGGGTCTGCACCGCGGCGGCGATGTCGTGCTCGATCACCAGCCCGGTGGAGGTCAGCATCGAGATCTTATAGGGCTGACCGTCCTGCCAGGGATAGTCCAAGCGGAACTGCGCCGACCTCAGTCGCCCGATCTCCTTGACCGGCCCGGTGAAATCGACGTAGGCGTCGTTGACGAAGATCTGCCCGATACTGATCGGATCCGCGCCGGTGTTGCGGATGCCGAGCTCGATCGAACCAGGTTGCAATACAACGCGTTCGACGCCGATCTCCTCGATCGGGGGGCCGGTTCGTTCGGGCAGGCTCCGTCCACCGACGAAGGCGAGGCCGGCCAAGGCGAGGATCAGCAGCACGCCGGTGCCGAGCCCGAGGGCCCAGGCAGGTTTGCGGGTGTCGGGAGTACTCATCAGTCACTCACCTCGAAGAACCCCATCCAGCCCAGTTCGGCGAACTCGGTTTTGTGGGCGTGGAACATGTACTTGCCCGGATGCGGAAAACGCATCTCGCAGATCCCACGTTGGCCTTGCCCCTGCACGATCGTGTCGGTGAATTCCGAGGACTGCAGCCGGGTGCCGGTGGGGTAGTAGTCGAAGAAGTTGCCGTGCACGTGGAAGCTGTTGATCGGGTCGTACTCGAGCACGTTGACCAGGTAGATCCGGACGAGTTCGTTGCGCTTCACCCGCACCGGTTCGTGCATGTAGTGGAACGGGATCCCATTGACCGCGTAGAGCTGGTTGCCCTCGCCGTCGAAGGTGGTGTTGTACCCGTGCATGACCATCACCATCTCGTCCGCGGGCGGGCGCGCCTGGGGTGGGTCGACGATGAACGTGCCGTACATGCCGCGGGCGATGTGCTCGGCCAACGGACCGACGTGGCAGTGGAACAGGTGCAATCCGAACGGCGTCGCGTCGAACTCGTAGGTCGTGGACTGTCCCGGCTCGATGATCCCGGCGCCCAGCCCGGCGATGCCGTCCATCTCGGCCGGGTGGATCCCGTGGAAGTGCAAGGTGTGCGGATGTTCGGAGCCGTTGCGGAAGTGCACCCGCAGCAGCTCACCTTCCTTACAGCGCAGGGTCGGGCCGGGGATGCGGGCGTTGAGCGTCCACGCCGGGAAGGTGACACCCGGTGCGACCTCGATGTCTTCGTCGCTGGCGTACACCTCCCACTCACGCAGGGTCCGCCCGTCAGGCAGCCGCGTGGTTTTGCCGTAGTCGAAGTCGCGCAGTACCTGGGTCGGATTGAAGCCGTTGGCCTCGTGATCGACGACCTGGCCGATCCGGAAGGTCGGACCGCTGGTGCCTCCGCCATGGGCACCGCTGTGTCCGGCAGTGGGGTGTGCCTGTGCTTTTGCCGGTGACGCGTCGAGCACTGCGCGCCCAGCGAGCGCCAGTCCGGCGGTCCCTGCCAGCGCGCTACCCAACAGGAATCGGCGGTTCGGTTCACTCATAACCTGCACAGTTTGGCACACCGAAAAAATTGATTCAATAGGCCGAAGTTTAGCGGTACTGACACCGCATCCGTTGGAAACATTGCTGCATGCGCATGTTAATATGAATTGAGGCGGGTTCGGAGGAAGGGTTGATCATGGGGCACAGCCACGACCACGGGGTCTCGGCGACGGAGGCGACCAGCGCCTCCAGCAAGTACGTATGGCGGCTGGCGATAGCAATCGGGCTGGGCCTGATTACCTTCGTCATCCAACTGGTAGTGGGTCTGTCGACCTCGTCGCTGGCCCTGTTGTCGGATTCCGCGCACGTGTTCACCGACGTGTTCGGTGTCGCCATGGCCTTGGTGGCGATCTTGGTCGCCCGCCGGACAGTGCGCCGAAGCGACCGGTCGTTCGGGATGTACCGCGCCGAGGTCCTTGCCGCGTTGTTCAACGCGGTCCTGCTGTTCGGCGTGGCGATGTGGGTGCTCTATGAAGCTGCGGGCCGCCTGTCGGAGCCGCCGGAGGTGCCGGGTCTGCCGGTCGTGATCGTGGCGATCGTGGGTCTCGCAATGAACGTGGCAGCCCTGTTGGTACTGCGCAGCGGCGCGAAAGACAGCCTCAACGTGCGCGGCGCGTACCTGGAGGTCATGGCCGACATGCTCGGATCGATCGGCGTGCTGATCAGCGGCCTGGTCACGATGATCTTCGGCTGGCGCTACGCCGACCCGGTAATCGGCGTACTGATCGGCCTGTTCGTCTTGCCGCGCGCCTACAACCTCGGCAAGCAGGCGCTGCGAATCCTGTTCCAACACGCGCCGACCGGCCTGGACGTCGCCGAGGTCAGCGCTGCACTGCACGGCATCGACGGCGTGCGCGAAGTGCACGACCTGCACGTCTGGACCCTTACTCCCGGTATGGAAGTCGCGTCGGCGCATCTGGCGATCGACGATGACGCCGACCCCGACGCCGTGCTGAGCGCGGCCCAGCACCTGCTGGCCAACTCGTTCGAGCTTCATCACGCCACCCTTCAGATCGAACCGGTCGGCATAGCCGAGGACTGCAGGAAGATGTCCTGGTAGGTCGGAGCGGTTCGTGCGCTCAATTCATCGGCAGCGGGCGCGCGCCACGTTGCGCGAGCATGTCTCGAAGGGCCCGCGATTCGGCAGTCTGGGCGCCGTCGATCTGTTTGGCCAGGGTCGCCACCGCCGGGACCGTAGCGGTTTCGCGAGCCGCGCGGGCCATCGCCAGGCCGCCTTCGTGGTGGCGCATCAATAATTGCAGGTACAGGGTGTCGAAAGCGGTACCGCGCGCTCGGCGCAGTTGCGCGAGTTCTTCGGTCGTGGCCATGCCAGGCATCTGCATCGACTTCTGCTCCGGCATCGGATGGTCCGACCCCGCGGCGTGCGAGTCGGCGCGGCTCATCCACTGCATCGGTTGCTCGGCCGACATCGGTCGATCCCACAGCATGAGCCAGCCGCGCATCATCCCCAGCTGGCTCTGCTGGCTGGTCAGCACATCGAACGCCAATGTCCGTACCGCGGGGTCGACGGCGTGTTCCAATGCTGTCGCCGACATCTCGACGGCTTGATTGTGGTGAGTCGACATGTCCTGGGCGAACCCCACATCAACCACACCGAGCGCCGGTTGCGGAGTATCGGAAGTGACTACTCCTCGTAGCCAGAGTCCAGCGAGCAGACCGACGATCAGCGTGACGGCCACGATCGCGACCACCATCTCGGTGGATCGGGGCCTTTCCGGCGTGGCGGATGAGGTGTTGGGCGCTACAGGTGTCATCGGGGGGCTCCGGAAGGATCGGCGGGTCCGCCCGCCGGAGCGAGCGGTACGGCGTCGGGTCCCGGCGGGGAGGGGTCGAACGGCGGCGGCGCGTCGGGATCGAAACCCCCTCCCGAGGTGGCGCAACTGGCACCCGGCTCGGGGTGGGTGTTGGGATTCTGCCGCAAGGCGGTGACGAATCGTCGGATGCGGGGATCATCGGCGCTGTCGAGCTCGAGCTGGTGGCCCCAAGACTGCAGTGCCACAGGAGAATCCAGATTCGGGTAGGGCGACATGAACATGTAGGGCTTGCCGTCGACTTCGGCACGCAAGGTGGCGATGTCCTCGGCGTCGAGGCGATCGGCGTTGTAGGTGATCCAGATGGCGCCGTGTTCGAGCGAATGGACGGCGTTCTCGCTGCGGATCGGGCTGGTGTAGACCTCGCCTGTGCAGGTCGCCCAGCTTTGGTCGTGGGGGCCGCCGAACGGCGGGGCCTGGTCATAGGCGACCCGCTGGGTTGCCCGCACGTGACTGCCTGCCGGGTATTCCTGTTTGGTCACCCCGTCGATGAGGTCGGAAGGGTCGGGTTGACTACTGCCGGGAACGTAGCGCTTGGCTTCAGTGAACTCTCGATACTTAGGCACGAAATGCCATGCGAGCCCAGCAATCAGCACAATAATCGCGACTGCGGCCCCGATCAGTGCCCACGGCGGTTGCCTGCGGCCGACGTTGCCGACGGCGGGCCTCTTCGGTGTGCGGCTGGCTTTGTTGTTCATGCGGGGTTCCTTCGTGCTGTCGAACCGGCACGGGTGGTGTCGCCGGGCGAGTGGAGGTCTTTCAGGAAGGCGTTGTAGGCCGCGAGTTCGGCATCGCCGACTCGGTCGGCGCGGTGATCGGCGACAGTGTTCTCGCGCTGTTCGTCACGACGCCAGCGGATCGCGAAGACGATGACCACGACGAGGGCGACCGGCTCGCCGTAGGACCACGCCAGCGCTCCGGCCAGATATTGGTCCCGCATCGCGTCGATACCCCAGCCCGGCGGCGGAGCGGCGAACAGTTCGACCAACGGAGTGGTGGCCATCATCAGAATTACGCCGAAGAACACGTGCAGCGGCATCTCCACGAACAGGTCGAAGAACCGCCCGAGGTTGGTCTGACGGATGGGCAGTGGTCCGACCGACAGGATCGGCACGATGAACAGCAGACCACTGAGCAGGAAGAACAGTTCGAGCCCTTGGTGGCCGAGAACGGTGGACCCGACAGTGTCGAATACCGGTGTCAGATAGATCCCGTAATAGCTGAACAAGAACAGGGGAATAGTGAAACCGGGATGGAGCAGCAATCGCGCTGTGCGGCTGCGTAACCCGCTGACCGCCACGGCGAGGACGACGCGGCCGAGGCCATGGTGTGGCGTCGCCCGTAGCAGCATCAACCCCGGGCTACCCCATACCAACAGCGGCGGGATCGTCATCGACAGGGTCAGATGCTGAAACATCCAGACGCTGAAAAGCTTGTATCCGTAGCCTTCGATTCCCAAACCGGTCGTCGCGGCAAGTAGCAAACAGCCGCCGAGAAAGCAGGCGGTACGCCACCACGGCCAGGTGCGTCCCAACCGGCGTAGCCGCGCGAGACCGATCAGATAGATCACCGCCGCCGCGCAGGCCAACGCGGGAAGCAAGGGAATCGGCTGGGGATACCACGCGAGCATCGAGCCGATCGAAGGCGGCGCGTCCGGCACGTGGATCGAGGTTGCGAGCAGATCCGAGTTGATCATGGCGACGAGGCTCTCGGTGTCGGCATCAGCTCTTGGATCGTTTGCCTGCGCGCAGCGTCACAATGGCACCACCGATGACGAGCGCGGCCAGCACGCCGATCAGTGGCCAAGGCAACCCACCCGACGATGAAGAGGTAGCTGGAGGTTCACCAACTGCAGCGGGCGATGGAGCCGATGGCGCATTTTGCTTGGCGTCGGTCGGCGCGGTAGACACGGCGGTGTAGGTGAATTCGTAGGAGCCGGTGATGGGGTGTCCGTCATCGGAGACAACCCGGTAGGCCACGGTGTACTGCTGTGGCGGCATCGTCGGACTCACGGCGACGCGCACTGTCTTACCTTCGACCTTGGACACCTGGGCGGCCCAGCTGGTGCCACTGGAATCGGTCAGGCCGACGGTGGCGAATTCGGTCCCGATCTGCTGATTGAACGTCAACTCGATCAAGGTCAGGGGGGTGTTGACGGTTGCCCCCGCAGCGGGAACCGAGATGTCGAGCTTGCTGTGCGCCTGTGCGGGACTTGCCATCAGCGCCAACCCCAACGCTGTCAGCATCGCGACGACAACACTTCGTCGAATCATTCCCGGCCTCCCGAATGGTGCGCGTTCCGCGGAGGCATTCGTCGCCGCGCGGCGCTGACGATGACCCGGCGCCGTCAACTATGCTACATAGTTGATATCGGGCGTCCAGTCGAGGTCAGGACATGACCAGGCAGGCAATCGCGGCACAGGCGAGCACTCCGGCCGGTGCGGCGGCCGCGGCAAGGATCGGGGACAGGCCCAATGCCATCCACCGCGACGGCCGCAGAGACGGGTTCGAGGTTTCCAGCCGGTGCAAACGTTGCCGAAGAACCTGTCCGCCCAGCGACAACGTGGCGGAAGGCTCACTGCCGGTCGAGGCAGCGACCACGCACAGGGCTGACCGGATCGTCGCGGGACTGGTGGCTGCTGCGGCGGAGTCGTCGGCGGCGAACTCGGCCAAGGCGGCGACCGCTTTCGGCGCACTCGCGAAGAGGGGGATCCAAGGCAGTGCCGCAGCCAGGACTTCGCAGCCTCTGATCAGGCGATGGTGCCCACCTTGCAGATGGGCGTATTCGTGTGCCAGCACTGCGCGCCGCTCGCCATCGCTGAGCTTGCTGGCCAGTCCTTCGGTGGCAACGATGATCCCGGGGCGACCGTCGACGCTGTACGCCATCGGCTTGGGATGGTCGAGCCACATCACCGGCACATCCTCGCTGCCGCGACGAGCAACAACGCTGACCACGTCGCGGTGGTAGGCGCGCACGCGGGCCCCGGCCCGAGCATGCCGCCGTGCGCTGGCCGCCACCCGGGTACCGAGGCCGACGACGGCTACCAGGACCAAGTCGGTCAGCGGATCGGTCAACCAGCCGGGCACCGAGTGGACGATCCGGGTCAGACACAGTGTTGCGGCTTCGGCAACGCCCACTCCGGGCGCGTGTCCAGGCCAGACCGCTGCAGTTACCGCTGTGCCCGCGAGCGCAACGACCGAACACAGGCAGATCAGCCAGGACGCGACCGCGGCGCGAGGCGTCATCGTTGGTGTGATGCGTTGCAGCATGCCCGGCGCTGCAACGCACAACAGTGCCGCAGCCCACGCCGCACCCACAGCGACGATCATTTCTTCGAGCGCTTCTTCGGGCGGGTGCGCCCGCGGTGGAACGCCTCGGATTCGGCCTCGGTCACGATCGATGCCAGGTGGAGTAGCACGGACTCGGGGTCGTTGCTGGAGTCGATAATGCCGCGCACGACCTCGGCGGTCGCTTCGGCCCGTGATCGCGTGGGCCGGTAGAGGTACGCCCGGCGGTGCATCACTCGCACTACCCACTCCTTGTCGTGGAGGTGAGTCAGGACCGTCAATATGGTCGTGTAGGCGTAGGGATCGGGAAGGCGTTCCAGGATGTCGCGCACCGTGAGCGCCTCGGAGGTACCCCATAGTACGTCCATCACGCGGGCTTCCAAGGTGCCCAATCCGTTCATCGCCTGCCCTCCTTCATACCGTTCGCTTGTGCGGGTGCAGACGCCACCGATCAACTATCGCTGATCGTCGACGAGCGATCCACACCGCCCGCTGGGACCGATCCCAGATATACGCCTAGCTAAATACTATGCAACATAGTTGATTCTGATAATTGACTTAGAGATAGCTGGATTGTGACGTGGGCAACGGTTCTCGACGCTGCCGAAGCCCTATGGTTCCGGTCGTGCCGTACGTCCCCTCATCAGGTTCAGGCACGCCCGACGGGCACAATGACTTCCCCCGGCAGGGAACCATCGCCCGTCGGGCCTCGAGGGAGCGGTCGGTACTGCATCGATCCGCCCTGATCTTCGACCGTTGACGCAGACCGTCGACGGCCCCCGCACTCCGACACCGGTGGAGGAAACAACCATGTCCCAGGCCGAGCCGCCCGAGCGCGCAGGCGACCTGCAAGGATCACCGCCCCTACTCGGCGATCGGCTTCGTGGCGTGCTGCGCCATGATCTGCCCGCATCGGTGGTGGTGTTCCTGGTGGCGCTGCCGTTGTCTCTGGGCATCGCGATTGCCTCCGACGCACCGATCATGGCCGGCCTGATCGCCGCGGTTATCGGCGGCATCGTCGCAGGTGCGGTCGGCGGCTCGCCGATGCTCGCCAGCGGTCCGGCCGCGGGACTGACTGTTGTCGTCGCAGAGTTGGTCGCCGAGTTCGGGTGGCAGGTCACGTGCGCGATCACTGTCGCCGCCGGTGTCCTGCAGATTCTGTTCGGGCTCAGTCGAATTGCGCGTGCGGCGTTGGCGATTTCCCCCGTGGTCGTGCACGCCATGCTCGCCGGAATCGGCATCACGATCGCGCTGCAGCAGGTGCATGTTCTACTTGGTGGAACATCGCGAAGTTCGGTGTGGCAGAACCTCAGTCAGCTGCCCGCACAGCTGACGCGTCTTCACTGGGGTGATCTGGCGATCGGGCTCATCGTCATCGTGACGTTGCTGGCGTGGAAGAAGATGCCTGGCGCATTGGGTCGTGTCCCCGGTGCGCTGGTCGCCGTCGTTGCCGCGACCGTCGTGTCGTTGGTGGCGCCGCTGGGCGTCGAACGGATCGTGATGAACGGGTCGTTGTTCGACGCGATCGCCTTGCCTGCGTTGCCCGATGGCAAGTGGTTGGCGGTAGCGACCGGCGTGTTGACCGTGGCGTTGATCGCGAGCGTGGAGAGCCTGCTCTCAGCGGTGGCGGTGGACAAGATGCACTCCGGTGCGCGGACTGATCTCAACCGCGAACTCGTCGGCCAGGGCACCGCGAACATCGCCTCCGGCATGTTGGGCGGGCTTCCCGTAACCGGTGTCATCGTGCGCAGTGCGACCAACGTCGCGGCGGGAGCGAAAACCAAGGCATCGACCATCCTGCACGGTGTCTGGATTCTGCTGTTCTCGGTTCTGCTGGCCGGTGTCGTGCAGCAGATTCCCAAGGCCGCGCTCGCCGGACTGTTGATCGTGATCGGGATCCAGCTGGTCAAGCTTGCCCACATCCGCCTCGCACACCGCACCGGCGACCTGTGGGTCTATCTGATCACCGTGGCCGGAGTGATGTTCCTCAACCTCCTCGAAGGCGTCCTGATCGGCCTTGTCGTCGCGATCGCCCTCGTCGTCTGGCGTGCCGGGCGCGCAGACATTCACGCCGAGCATGTGGGTGACGCGGATTCTCGGCACTGGCGAGTTGTCATCGAGGGAACCTGCAGTTTCCTGTCGCTGCCCAAGCTCTCGAGCGCACTGGACTCCGTGCCCGAAGGCGCCGATGTGACGGTCGAACTGACCGTCGACTTCATCGACCACGCGGCAACCGAGGTACTGCACGAATGGGAACGCCGCCACCGGGAAGGCGGCGGCACCGTCCTCATCGATGAACTCGGTTCCGACACACTCTCGGCCACCACACAGGGCCCGCCCCAGCGCGCATCGTCTGCGCAGGCTCGAGGCCTGGAGCCGTGGAAAGCGTGGCAGAACACCGACACCGACCCGAAAGCGTTGCTGTCCGTCGGCCCTCTTCGACCCATGCTCGCCGGAATCTCGCGCTATCACCGCCGCCACGCGCCCGTGGTCCGCACCCACCTCAACGAACTGCGCGACAGCCAAGCCCCTACGTCACTGTTCCTGACGTGCGCGGATTCGCGGGTGGTACCCAATGTCATCACCCACAGTGGACCTGGCGACCTGTTCACCGTCCGCAACGTCGGCAACCTGATACCCGCCGATCTCGCCGACACCTCCGTCGAAGCGGCACTGGCCTTCGGGGTGGAGGAGCTCGCCGTCTCCTCGATCATCATCTGCGGTCACTCCGGTTGCGGTGCGATGGGTGCTCTGCTCGGCGACGCCGCGGTGTCACCGAGCATCCGCGAGTGGCTCGACCACGCCGAGCCCAGCCTGCACGCCTACCTCACCGGACACCCGGTCGCCGCCGCAGCCGCTGCGGCCGGATTCGAGGCACGTGACCAGCTGAGCATGGTCAACGTCGCGATCCAAGTCGACACCGCGCGTCGGCATCCGGTCGTGGCCGCCGCAGCCGACACCGGGCAGGTGCATATCGCGGGATTGTTCTTCGACATCGCTACGGCCACCGTGTGGCACGTCGGAACCGAAACAGTCGAACACCACGACGAGCTCACACCGGACACTGTGCACGTCTGACCGAGCATCGCAACGGCCGGGCTCAGGCGTCCACCGGGACGCCTGAGCCCGGCTCCGAGGGAATGGGCACGGCATGCCGCCGCGACAACGCGTCTGGCCTCTTCAAGATCACCACGGCGTACGATCGGTTGCCGTGTGGCACAGGGTGCGCGTCCCGAGCGTGTGGTGCAGCGCGGTGCTGTTCCTCGCGGGTCTCGTCCTGGCCCTCGGAATCGCAGACTGCAGACTCCTCGAAGCTCGCAACACCGCTTTCACCCCGCATCACCACGCTGCGGCGTTCGCAGACCCCAGCAGTGCGATCGCCGAATCAGGTTGCAGCCACACCGATCTCGACGGTGCGACCCGTTGCCCGCACGGCGGTGTCCGCATAGACGCGGTCCTGACCCGCACCGACGAAACCGGGCATCCGCCACCCGCGGCCACAGACCTGCTGTTCGGCACAGACCCTGCGCCGATGTCCCGGCTACGTGGACCACCGCATTCGAGCGCCGTTCGGGCTGACAGCGGAGCCGATCTCCTCCTCCGGAACTGTATTTGCCGTCGCTGACAGGCAAGCGCCAGGCCGACACCTTCGCGGTGTCGGCCGGTGGTCGTGGCCTGGTCGACACGCTTGGCGAACAGAACGGAAACCTTCATGGACGACGCTTTGCTCGACGATCTGCGCATCACCCCCGCCAATCTGCTCACTACCGGTGCACGGTGCCTGCGGCCGGACGCCTTGGTCGGCAACACCCCGGTTTTGTGGGTCGGGGCTCCGCTGGCCCCGCGCGGCCGCGGGTTCTGGGCAAAACTCGAAGGGGCGAACCCCGGCGGTATGAAAGATCGACCCGGTCTGCACATGGTCGAGCGCGCCCGCTCCCGCGGCGAGCTCCAGCCGGGGGCACGGATCATCGAATCCACCAGCGGCACGCTTGGATTGGGATTGGCGCTGGCAGGCACGTTCTTCAACCATCCGGTCACCCTGGTCACCGATCCGGGTATGGAACCTCTGATGCGCAGCTTGCTCGCCGCCTACGGCACCAACATCGAACTCGTCACCGAGCCACACCCCGACGGCGGCTGGCAGCGGGCGCGCTGTGACCGGGTCTCCGAACTGCTCGCCGCAGACCCGACAGCCTGGTGCCCCGACCAGTACAACAATCCCGACAACGTCGACGCCTATGACTGCTTGGCTCTCGAATTGGTCGCGCAACTGGGCCGCGTGGATGTCCTCGTCTGCTCGGTGGGCACCGGCGGGCATTCCGCCGGCATCGCCCGAGTGCTGCGCCGATTCCACCCGCACTTGCAGTTGATCGGCGTCGATACCATTTCCTCGACCATATTCGGACAACCCGCGGCGACCCGGCTCATGCGCGGGCTCGGCTCGAGCATCTATCCCAGCAACATCGACTACGACGCCTTCGACGAAGTGCACTGGGTCGCGCCCGCCGAAGCCGTCTGGGCGGCTCGCGCCCTGGCAAGCACCCACCATGCCACCGGCGGCTGGAGCGTAGGTGCGGTCGCCCTGGTCGCGGGTTGGGCAGCGGGGCAATACTCGGCTGATACCCGAATCGCGGCCGTGTTCCCCGATGGCCCGCACCGCTACTACGACACCGTGTTCAACGACGAGTACTGCTACCAACACGGGCTGCTTCACCACAACCCTCCGATCGAGCCCGCCACCATCGCACATCCCGCCGATCACGTGGTTCAGGAATGGACGCGCTGCACCGACGTCATAGACCCTCGCGAGCTGGAACAGACTGCACCGCAGCATTTCTCGTGGAGCGCGCGATGATCGAAATCGTCCGCAGCTTCGGCAGCTACAACAAAGTCACCCGCATGCTGATGATCAATCAGTTCGCGATCAACCTCGGCTTCTACATGTTGATGCCCTACTTGGCCGGCTATCTCTCCGCATCGCTCGGCCTCGCCGCCTGGACAGTCGGGCTGGTGCTCGGCGTACGAAACTTCTCCCAACAGGGAATGTTCCTGATCGGCGGAACCCTCGCCGACCGCCTCGGCTACAAACCACTCATCGTCGCGGGCTGCCTGCTGCGAACAGCGGGCTTCGGGCTACTGGCCGTCGTCGAAACACTGCCCGCACTGCTGATCGCCTCCGCCGCAACCGGATTCGCGGGCGCTCTGTTCAATCCGGCGGTGCGTGCCTATCTAGCTGCCGAGGCCGGTGAACGCCGGGTTCCGGCCTTCGCGATGTTCAACGTGTTCTACCAAGCCGGAATTCTGGCGGGCCCACTGGTCGGAATCGCCTTGCTGGCATTGGATTTCCGCGTGACCGCCGCAGCGGCCGCCGGTGTCTTCGCTGTGCTGACCATCGGACAACTGGCAGCCCTACCCTCTGGTCGTGGAAAACCCGTCATAGACCGAGTATCGGTCTGGAAGGATTGGGCGAGCATCACATCGAACCGCGCCTTTATGTGGTTCGCGGTAGCGATGACCGGCTCCTACGTCCTGTCTTTTCAGGTGTATCTGGCATTGCCATTGCACGCCGAGTACATCAGCGATGGTGCCGCCGCACCGTTGGTGGCCGCATTGTTTGTCGTCAACGCGACAGTCGCTGTCGCGGGCCAACTTCGGATCACGCGGTGGTTCGAGGCCCGTTTCGGCAGCAGACTCGGGCTGGTGGTCGGCGTGGGCGCACTCGCCGCCGCCTTCTTGCCGTTGCTGCTGGTACCGGACCCAGGCCGGTTCGGTCCCGCTGCGGCGATCATCGCGTTGCTGGTATCGGCGGCAATCCTGGCGGTAGCCAGCGCCGCGGTCTTCCCGTTCGAGATGGATACGATCGTCTCACTGTCAGGCGGACGTCTAGTGGCAACACACTACGGGTTTTACAACACCATCGTGGGAATCGGAATCCTGCTGGGCAACCTCGGGACCGGTGCGTTGCTGGGCGCTGCCCATCGTGCCGGGCTCGACGCGCTGGCGTGGACAGGACTGATCGTGATAGGCGCGATCACCACGACAGCACTCGGCCTGCTCAACAGATCCGGAGCACTCGGTAGAGCCGAATCACACACCAAACCCCTGATCAGCACATAAGATTCGCTGCCCCGGACGAGGCGAACGAAACATGCACATGGTCGTAGTGATTCTGGGTCGGGCTACCACGATCCTCCATGTACGACCACCCGCCGCCATCGTTGTAACGCTGCTGCCAGATCACGTAGTTGACGCCGAACCGCGCCTTGTTGGCCAGAACAAAAGCAGCGATCGCATCGCCCTGGGCCGGATTCGGCGTCATGATGTCGAGCGCGAGACCAGCACCGTGATCACCGTCGTAGCGCCCCTGCGCGCCACCGATGTCGGAAATCCCGAACATCTGCTGCACCATGTTACTGACCTGCGCGACATGCGGCCGAGTGCCCTTCCACACCGTTCCGCACGGGGATTTCGCCTTGAGGGCAGACAGTTTCGCCTCTTCGTCGTCTGCGGCGACCGGGGGCAACCCCGGTCCCGGCTCCGGCGCGTCATGCGCCAAAATAGGCAGCGTATCGAGCTCGATCGCCGTCGGCGCTTGCGGCGCAATCGCGCTGACCTGCTGCACCTCAGACCCACTCGGCCGCAACGCCATCCAGATCATCGCGGGTACGGTCGCGGCGAGGCTGCAGACAACCAGGGAGGCGCGGCCTGTGGGCGCCGCAGGAGTGCGATGTTGACCGGACGTTTCAATCACCAGCTAGCGTCGAAATGGAACTCGCGCAATATTACGAAATGGTCGCGAGATTGTCACGCGAGGCGGCAAGTGTGGAGGCCGCACTTCGTTATGCAAGCATCGAGTGATCTACCCAGCCCCAGCGGTGCCCAGGCAGGCAGAAGAGGGGAGCGGGTTCCGTCCACTGCCCGGCGCCCATATAGGGCCGAACCGATTCGCACATACATTCGATCATGCGCTGGATTGCTTGGCTGCAGACGTCGAGGATCCCCCGAGTCTCGCACCTCGATGGACGTCGGTGCGAGGCTGCGGCGGCAGATCCTGCCTGATGTTGCGTGTCAGGCTCGGGCCGACACCAATTCCGCGATGAGGGCTTCGACGCGGGTCTTGATCTCGTCGCGGATCGGCCGGACCGAGTCCACACCCTTGCCTGCGGGGTCTTCCAGGACCCAATCGCGGTAGCTGACACCAGGGAACGACGGGCAGGTGTCACCGCAGCCCATGGTGATCACGACGTCGGAGGTTTCCACGGCGTCGTAGGTCAGGATCTTCGGCGTCTGATCGGAGATGTCGATGCCGAGTTCGGCCATCGCCTCGACGGCGGAGGGGTTGATGGTCTCAGCGGGCGCGCTGCCCGCAGATCGGACCTCGATGGCCTCACCGGCGAGGTGAGAGAGGAATCCGGCGGCCATCTGGGAGCGTCCGGCGTTGTGGACGCAGACGAATAACACGCTGGGCTTGGTGCTCATGTGGGCAATCCCTTTCAGGTGGCTGGGAGGTCGAGTTCGGCGAGCAGGTGGCGGACGCGGGTTTCGATCTCGTCGCGGATGGGGCGGATCGCGGTGAGGTCGAGTTCGGCGGGGTCGTCGAGGTTCCATTCCTCGTAGCGGCGGCCGGGGTAGAGGGGGCAGGCGTCGCCGCAGCCCATGGTGATGACCACGTCGGCGGCCTGGATGATCTCCTCGGTCCAGGGCTTGGGGAATTCGGTCGTGATGTCGATGCCGACTTCGGCCATCGCCGCGATCGCGGCGGGGTTGATCTCGTCGCCGGGTTCGCTGCCGCCGGACCAGGCCACGGCGCGGTCTCCGGCGAGGTGGGTGAAGTACCCGAGCGCCATCTGTGAACGTCCGGCGTTGTGGGTGCACAGGAACAGCACGGTCGGGGTGCCGGTGTGGGCTTTGCCTTCGACGCGGGCCAGGGCGTGCAGGCGTTGGCGGGCGAAGCGTTCGGCCAGCAGGGGCAGGTAGTTGATCACGGTCGCGCGTCCGGCGAACTGGTCGTAGGACGAGTGCAGGAACCGTTCGATCGTTTCGATGCCGAAGGTGCCGTCGAACTCGCGTTGCAGGTGGGTGGCGGCGGTTTTGAGGGCGAGTTGCTGGTCGATGGTCAGGTCGTGGTGGGTGTGGAAGGGGGCGAGAGGGCTGTCGCTCATGAGGGTGTCCGTTGCTAGGCGGGTGTGGTGAGTTCGGTGAGCAGTGTTTCGACGCGGGCGGCGATGTCGTCGCGGACCAGGCGCATGCGTTCGATGCCGTCGATGCCGCGTTCGGAGGGTTCGTCGGTGTCCCAGTTGATGATTCGCACGCCCTCGACTGGTTCGACGTGGGCTTCACTGCCGAGCGTGACGACCAGGTCGACCGTGCGGAGCAGGGCCGGATCGATCGGTTTCGGGATCTCGGCGCGGATATCGACGCCGACTTCGAGCAACGATTGCGCTGACAGGGCGTTGACCGAGGTGCCGGGTTTGGTTCCAGCGGAATGGATCTCGACCCGATCATCGGCGGCGGCGCGCATCAAACCTGCGGCCATCTGGGACTTACCACCGTTCTTGACGCACACGAACAGCACGGACGGTGTTGTGCTCACCGCGGTGCCACCACTCCGGTGGAGGCGTCTGCAGCGGTCGTGGGTCGGAATCGCTTGCGTAGCGCCAGGGAGACATAGACCAACCCGACCAGGACGGGGACCTCGATCAGCGGGCCGACGACCCCGGCGAGCGCTTGGCCGGAGGTGACCCCGTAGGTGGCGATCGCGACGGCGATAGCTAGTTCGAAGTTGTTGCCCGCAGCGGTGAAGGCGAGGGTGGTGGTGCGTTCATAGCCCAGGCCCAGGGCCGCGCCCATGGCGTAGCCGCCGCCCCACATGATCGCGAAGTAGGCCAGCAGCGGGATCGCGATGCGGACGACGTCGACCGGGTGGGAGGTGATCTGGTCGCCTTGCAGAGCGAACAGGATCACGATGGTGAACAGCAGACCGTAGAGCGCCCACGGGCCGATCTTGGGCAGGAACTTCGATTCGTACCATTCGCGGCCCTTGGCGCGTTCGCCGAGGCGGCGGGTCAAGAACCCTGCCAGCAGAGGGATGCCGAGGAAGATCAGCACCGATTTCGCGATCTGCCAGGGGGAGACGTCGATGGTGGTTTGTTCCAGGCCCAGCCAGCCGGGCAGGACCGCGAGATAGAACCAGCCCAGAACAGCGAACATGAAGACCTGGAAGATCGAGTTCAAGGCGACGAGGACAGCGGCGGCTTCGCGGTCACCGCAGGCGAGGTCGTTCCAGATGATGACCATGGCGATGCAGCGCGCGAGGCCGACGATGATCAGCCCGGTCCGGTACTCCGGGAGGTCGGGCAGGAACAGCCAGGCCAGGGCGAACATCAGGGCCGGGCCGAGGATCCAGTTCAGGACCAGGGAGCTGATCAGGAGTTTGCGGTCGCCGGTGACGGAGTCGAGGCGGTCGTAGCGCACCTTGGCCAGCACCGGATACATCATGATCAGCAGCCCGATCGCGATCGGCAGGGAGATGCCGTCGATCTCCACGGCCGACAAGGTGTCGCCGAGGCCGGGGATCATGCGTCCGAGTAGTAGTCCGGCGGCCATCGCGATGCCGATCCAGACCGGCAGGAATCGGTCGAGGGTGGACAGTTTGCCGACGACGGCGGGGTGGTCGGTGGTGGTCGCGTTCATGCGTTGATTCCCTGGGTTGTGCCGCTCTCGACGAGCAGGACTTCGGAGAGTCGTTGCAGGGCTGCGGGGACCACTCGGTAGTAGACCCAGGAGGCGCGGCGTTCGCTGTCGAGCAGCCCGGCTTCGCGCAGCACTTTGAGGTGGTGCGAGATCGTGGGCTGGGTCAGCTCGATCCCGACCGACAGGTCACACACGCACGCTTCTTGACTCTCGCGGGAGGCGATGGCGCTCAGCAGGCGCAACCGGACGGGATCGGAGAGTGCTTTGAACACGCTCGCGAGTTCGGTGGCGTGGGGTTCGGTCAGGGGCTCGCGCACCAGGGGCGCGGCGGAGCACGCCTGCACGGGCGTCACCACCAACTTCGACTTCGACATACGCCTATATTGACCGATATCGATACAGCGAGGCAAACGAACAACCGGTGAACACCACCCGGCCGCCCCGGGGTTACCGAACCGGCGAGCGGCGTTCGAGCAGAACGGTGTCGCGCCACACGCCGTCGCGTTGGGCGATACGTTCGCGCACCCCGACGGTGCGGTACCCGGCGCTGTGATGCAGGGCGAGTGAGGCGCGGTTGTCGGTGAAGATCGAGGTCTGCAATGTCCACAAGCCGTCGTCATCGGCGGCCAGGACCTGCTTGTGCAGCAGGGCTTTGCCGACGCCGCGACCGCGATGGGAGTCCGCGACATAGACCGAGGTCTCAGCCACCCCGGCGTAGCATTCACGGCTCGACACCGCGCTCGCGGCGGTCCAGCCCACGACCTGTCCGTCGAGCTCGGCGACCCAACGGTGCCCGGGCAGCCAGTGCTTGTCCAGATGCGCACGAGTCGGGACCTCGGTCTCGAAAGTCGCGATCCCGGTGGCGATGCCCTCGCCGTAAATGCGCCGCACGTCGGCCCAATCGCCGGGTTCCAGGGCGCGGACGGTGACGTCGACGGGAAGGTCGGCGGGGCAGCACGGGCGCGGTGCGAGTAGGCCCATCACGGCATCGGCGGCGTGCGGGAGCCCGGCGCAGCAGGCTTCGTTGACGGTGACGATGGTGGCGGTGCCCTCCTTGTGCAGGCGCACGAAACCCACGTCGGCGAGCTTGCGGACGTGGTGGGAGGTCGTGGACTGGCTGGTGCCCAAGATCTCGGTCAGCGCGCCGACCGTGATGCCTTTCGGGGTCGTCGCTACGGCATGGAGCAATCGCACTCGTACCGGTTCGGCCAGGCAGGCGAACCATTCGGCGTAGGTGGTGGCCTCGCCGGTAGGCAGGACCTGGGCTTGGGGCAGGGCGATGGGCATGCCGCCAGTATATCGGCGCAGATCGATGGTTGCATTCATCGACCTCAGTCGATACTCTCGGCCGTAGTTAATCGATCCAAGTCGATGAAAGAGGTTCGTGATGAACGCCCTGCCCGTAGTCGTTGTCGGAGCTGGCCCGGTCGGTCTGGCCGCCGCCGCCGAACTCACCCGCCGCGAACTGCCGTTCCTGCTGCTCGAACGCGGTGAGCACGCCGGTGCCGCCGTCGCGCAGTGGCATCACGTGCGGGTGTTCTCCCGCTGGGCCGAGCTGATCGCCCCCGCCGCCCGCCCCCTGCTCGACGCTCAGGGGTGGACCGAACCCGACCTCGAGGGCTATCCGACCGGTGCGGAGTGGGTCGCCAACTACCTGCGCCCGCTCGGCGAATCGCTCGGCAAGCAGGCTCGGTTCAACACCGAAGTGACCGGTGTGGCACGCCGTGGCCGCGACCGCGTCGTCGACGCCGGACGCGACACCGAACCGCTGACCGTGCACATTCGCACCGCCGACGGCCGCGAGGAGCGGATCACCGCTCGCGCGGTCATCGACACCTCCGGTACCTGGACCACACCGAACCCGCTCGGCGGTGACGGTCTGCCCGCGATCGGGGAAATCGCTGCGGTGCAACATATTTCCTACCGGGTGCCCGACCTCACCGACCCCGGCACCTCCGCTCGCCACGCCGGTCACCACGTCGTCGTCGCCGGAAGCGGGCACTCCGCGCTTACCGCGCTGATCGTGCTCGCCGAGCTGGCCGCCGAGCACCCAGACACCCGTATTACCTGGCTGCTGCGCCGTGGTGCGATCGGATCCACCTTCGGCGGTGGACAAGCCGACGAACTGCCCGCCCGCGGCGCACTCGGGCTGCGCGCGCAAGCCGCCGTCGAAGCCGGACACATCTCCGTGGTCACCGGATTCCGCACCGAGACCGTCGAGCAGAACGAGAACGGCCAGCTCACGCTGATTCCGGCCGAAGGTGACCCGGTGACAGGCATCGACGAAGTCATCGTGTTGACCGGTTTCCGCCCGGACCTGTCGTGGCTCTCGGAGGTCCGCCTCGATCTCGATGCGACCTTGCAGGCGCCGACTCAGCTGGCGCCGCTGATCGACCCGAACGCCCACTCGTGTGGCACCGTCTACCCGCACGGAGTCACCGAACTGTCCCACCCCGAATTCGGTGTCTTCCTGGCGGGAATGAAGAGCTACGGCCGCGCGCCGACGTTCTTGGCGATGACCGGCTACGAGCAGGTCCGCTCCATCGTCGCCGCTCTCGCCGGTGACCACGAAGCCGCCCAACGGGTCGAGCTCACCTTGCCCGACACCGGTGTTTGCGGCGGATCCGGCCTGTTCGATGCCCCGGCCGAAGAATCTGCGGGCGGGTGCTGCGCGGCTCCGGCTGCGGCGCAGGAGTTGACCCTGAGCGTGCCGACCGCGATCCAGGAACTGCCCCTGATCTCCTCGCCTGTGCGCTGATCCACTGCGATGCAGGTTGTTTCGACATCAGCGGCACCCGCCGCGGCCGGGTTGCGGCGGGTGCTGGTGGTCTTGTGCGTCACCGAGATCACCAGCTGGGGAATCCTGTTCTACGCCTTCCCGGTCCTGCTCGGCTCCATCGCTGCCGACACCGGATGGTCTGCCACCGCGTTGACCGGGGTGTTCTCGGCCGGGCACTTGCTCACCGCGCTGACCGGGATCTTCGTCGGTCGCCGACTGGACCGACACGGACCACGAGCCGTGATGACCGCAGGCTCGGTGCTCGCGGTCACGGCACTGATCATCGTGGCTACCGCCCAGACCTTGATGATGTTTCTCCTCGGCTGGGTGCTGGTCGGGGTGGCGATGGGTGCGGTGTTGTATCCACCGGCGTTCGCGGCGCTGACTCGCTGGTACGGGCCCGACCGGGTGAGGGCGCTGACGGTGCTGACACTCGCCGGCGGACTCGCCTCGACGGTGTTCGCACCGTTGACCGCAGCACTGGCATCCCGGTTCGATTGGCGTGCAACCTATCTGGTGCTCGCGGTGATCCTCGCGGTCGTGACCGTTCCCGGCCACTGGTTCGGCTTGCGAGTGCCCTGGCCTGACCGACCCGACGCCGAAACCGATCACGTCCATCTCGGTAATCCCGGCACGATCGCGCGTAGCCGCGCCTTCCTCACGTTGGCGATCGCGTTGAGCGTCACCGGGTTCGCCTCGTTCGCGGTCGTGGTGACCCTCGTGCCGTTGATGACCGAGCGCGGGATCTCCACCACCACCGCTGCGATCGCCCTCGGGCTCGGTGGTGTCGGGCAGGTTGTCAGCCGGATCGGCTACAGCGCGTTCGCCGCCCGCACCAGTGTTCGTACTCGTACGGCGGTGATCCTGGTCGCGATCGCGGCTACCACGATGCTGCTCGGGATCTTCACCACCGCAGCAGCACTGACCGTCGCGGCCGTGCTGTCGGGCATGGCACGCGGGGTCTTCACCTTGCTCCAAGCCACCGCGATCACCGACCGCTGGGGCTCGACCCACTACGGGCAACTCACCGGACTGCTTTCGGCACCGATGACCATCACCGTGGCCTCGGCACCGTTCGCCGCCACCGCCCTGGCCTCGGGCCTGGGCGGCTACCCGGGCACCTTCTTGATCCTGAGCCTCGCCGCCGCAGCCGCAGCGGCCCTATCGCTGACCACCATCCCGAAACCCTCACGGAAAGAACAACACTCGTGATCGATGCACTCGTCATCGGCGCTGGCCAATCCGGACTCGCCGCCGCTCGCACCCTCACCGACCACCATCTCGACCCGGTCGTCCTGGAAGCCGGGCCTGATCCTGTCGGGTCTTGGCCGCACTATTACGACAGCCTCACCCTGTTCTCGCCCGCCCAGCACAGCAGCCTGGCGGGCCTGGACTTTCCCGCCGATCCCGACCACTACCCCCACCGCGACGAAGTCGTCGACTACCTGCGCCGCTACGCCAAAACCCTCGACGCCGACATCCGCACCAACACCACCGTCACCACGATTGCGGCCCACGCCGAGGAAGGGTTCGTCGTCCATACCGATGATGGACAACAACTCCACACCGCCGGAATCGTCGCCGCCACAGGCTCTTTCGGCAACCCGCACCTGCCTGAAATTCCCGGACAAGACCAGTTCGGTGGCAACGTGCTGCACGTCGCCGACTACCGCCGCCCCGAGGACTACACCGGTCAACGGGTGATCATCGTCGGCGCGGGCAACTCCGCGGTACAGGTCGCCTACGAACGCGCCGACCACGCCACCGTCACCCTGGCCACCCACAACCCCATCAACTTCTTGCCCCAACACCGCGACGGACACGACGTCCACCACTGGCTCGTCTCCACCGGATTCGACCAGCTCCCACCGGAATGGCTCATCCGCTACGTCGGCGGGACCCTGGTCATGGACACCGGCGACTATCAGCACGCCCTCACCACCGGCCGCATGGACCGGCGACCCATGTTCACCAGCTTCGACACCGACAGAATCGTCTGGTCAGACGGCACCGTCGAAACGGTCGACACCGTGCTGTTCGCCACCGGCTACCGACCCAACCTCGAATACCTCACCGAGCTCGGCGCACTCGCCAACGGCTACCCCCTCCACAGCGCCGGGGTATCGACCACCCACCCCGGGTTGGTCTACGTCGGGCTGGAGTTCCAGCGGTCGTTCTCCTCCAACACCCTGCGCGGGGTCCATCGCGACGCCGAATACGCCATCACCGCGCTGGCCGCCCACATCAACCGGGCACCGGCCAAGGTCGGCCTGTAGATCCCCACCGGGCATCGTCTGGGACTGCTGCACGATCCGGTGACAATGTGACCTGCCCCACCAGTCGGGTTCCACTTCCGGTGGCTAACTGACAGCCTGTACGAAGGCTGAACACCGTGCCCGTCCTTACCCTGCCGAGTTCCGTGCCCGCGCGATCGCACTGGTCCGCGCAGGCAAGCAAGCCAAGCAGACCGCCGTCGAGCTAGGCATTCATCCAGTGACGCTGTCGAAATGGGTCCGCCAAGACGAGATCGACCGCGGCCTCCGACCCGGCATATCCTCTACCGAGTCCGTGCAGCTGCGCGCCGCGCGACGGCGGATCACCGAACTGGAAAGCGAGTTGGCGATCATCCGCCAGGCCGCGAAGTTCCTTGGCGAGGACAAGCCACGCCCAAAAGGGTCTACCCGGTAATCGACGCCCTCGTCGTTGCCGGGGCACCCGTGGACCGATGCTGCCGCATCCTCGGAATCACTCGCCAGAACTACTACAAACACAAACGAACCCCGACCACACCCACCCAGCTGCGCCGCCAGTGGCTGACCGGGCTGATCCGCGAAGTCCACGTGGCATCACGCGGCACCTACGGGTACCGCAGAATCCACGCCGAACTCACCCTCGCCATGAACGTGACCGTCTGCACGAGAACAGTGTCGGTCCTCATGACACAAGCCGGCATCTACGGGCTGCCCGGACCAGCGCGGGTCAAGCGCCTTCGCGGTGTCGTGACAGCTGACGATCTGGTCAACCGCAAGTTCCACCGACTAGCTCCAAATAAGTTGTGGGTCACCGACATAACGCAACACAGAACGCGAGAAGGATGGGTCTACTGCGCCGCCGTTCTCGACGCTTTCAGCCGTCGAATCGTGGGTTGGTCAATCGATTCCAAGCAGGACGCGACCTTGGTCGTGAACGCGTTGGACATGGCCATCCGCAATCGGCGTCCCGATACGGGCGGAATCGTGCATGCCGACCACGGAACCCAGGGCAGTTCACGTCCTGGGTTTTCGGCGAGAAGATCCGTTCCGCAGGCCTGCTGCCCTCGTTCGGCACCGTCGGCGATGGTCTCGATAACGCGATGATGGAAAGCTTCTGGGGCTCCATGCAGATCGAGCTGCTCAACCGCAAGAAGTGGAAGACCCGGATCGAGCTCGCCAACGCGATCTTCGACTACATCGAGATCTTTCACAACCGTCAGCGCCGCCACTCAGCGCTGGGCTATTCCACGCCGATCGAATACGAACTATCCTTCGACAACGACACCATCCGCGCAGTCAGTTAGCCACCGCGACTGGAACCTAACCGGTGGGGCAGGTCAGACTGGAACCTAACCGGTGGGGCAGGTCACAACGTCACCTCCTCGTGCAGCAGTCCCAGCTTCGTCCACACGATCATGAACGCCGAAGCCGACACCCTGTGCGGGGCCGACTACGGCCAACGCAGCGACGACCGAGTCAACTCCCGAAACGGATACCGCCACCGCGACTTCGATACCCGAGTCGGGACCATGGACGTCGCGATCCCCAAACTGCGCTCGGGAACCTAATTCCCCGACTGGCTGCTCGAGCGCCGCAAACGCGCCGGACGAGCGTTGACCAGCGTGGTCGCGACCTGCTACCTGCTCGGTGTCTCGACCCGGAGGATGGATGAACTCGTCGAATCACTCGGTGTCACAAAGCTTTCCAAGTCCCGTCTCGATCATGGCCGCGGATCTGGATGCCCAGGTCGAAGCCTTCCGCACTCGTCCGCTCGACCAAGGCCCTTACGCGTTCGTCGCCGCGGACGCCCTGGTGTTGAAAGTCCGCGAGAACGGGCGCGTGGTCAACGTCCACGCCCTCGTCGCGACCGGCGTAAACGCCGACGGCTTCCGCGAGATCCTGGGCTTGCAAGTCACTTCCGGGGAGGACGGGGCCGGCTGGTTGGGGGTCTTCCGTGATCTCGTCGCACGGGGTTTGTTCGGGGTCGAGCTGGTGACCTCGGATGCCCACGCCGGGTTGGTTGCCGCGATCGGAGCGACGTTGCCCGGGGCGTCGTGGCAGCGGTGCCGCACGCACTACACCGTGAACCTGATGTCGGTCACGCCGAAGTCGTCGTGGCCGTGGGTTCGGACCTTGTTACATTCGGTGTTCGATCAAGCTGACCCGGAATCGGTTGCTGCACCATATGATCGGATGCTCGAAGCGTTGGCTGAGAAGCTGCCGAGAGTGGCCGCTCACCTCGATGCGTCGCGCGCGGACTTGCTCGCTTTCACTGCGTTCCCGAAACAGATCTGGCGTCAGATCTGGTCGAACAATCCCCAAGAGCGGTTAAACAAAGAGATCCGTCGCCGAACCGATGTCGTCGGGATCTTCCCGGATTGGACCGCGATCATCCGTCTGGTCGGGGCGGTGTTGGCCGAGCAGCACGACGAGTGGATCGAAGGCCACCGCTACCTCGGACTCGATGTTTTGGCCCGCTCGCGCGGGGTCGGCGAGCTGGCTGACGAGTAGGAAGGAGACGGTGTTGAAGCGTTGACCGCCTGACCAACTGTGGTCACGCGGGGATTATCCCGTTACACCATGCATTTGGACTTGACCCGCCACGCCGCTTGTCCGCGCGAATTCAGGCCATCATCTACGATGAGGCGGTGTCGCGCCCGGTCGAGCCGTTACTTGATCATCGTGGAACACTCGATGATCCAATCCGAACTGCGTAAAAGCGGCGCAGGATCGGAGCCTACCTGAGCGAAGTCGATGGCAGGCAATCACCCAGGTTCGATTCAGTGGGGCCGGCGAGAAGTGATTAAGGGGTTGAACTCTGCTGGGGTGACTGGGATGAACTTGGCGTCAGGATCGTGGTTATCGGGGGTACAGGCGTAGAACGCTCCGACTGGGTTGGTCAGGATGTTTAACAGCGGATAAAAGAAGTCACGGAAGTACACGGCCATGGCGGCACCGGGCTGGACGACCGCTTCAAGCCACGCGCGGCGTAGCGACCACAGCACCGTGACCGCTTCGGGGTGTTCGTACCATTGTGAGCACCAGCAGATCGCGCCGTTGGCAGTGCTTGTCGCCGAGCGCGGTAGTTTGCGTTGGGCCCACGTACCGATGTTGGCGATCACCCAGTCCAGCAGCACTTCCATGTCGATCTGGTCCATGGCCGCGCCAGGGGGAGTAATCGCGGGGGTTGCCACCGTTTCGGCTGGGCCCGGTGATGCGCCGGTGACTGTGTTGGGCGGGGCGGCGCTCGCGGTCATCCGGTCAGCGAGTACTCCGAGCGCTGTTTCGAACTCGTCGAGTCCCTGGGCGGAGCGGGCGGCGGTAGCGTCGATACGCTCGACTTTCGTTGACAGCAACCGGTTTTGGGTGCGCATCTCGACGATCGCTTCGCTCAGCATCGCGAGCTGTTCGCACATTTCTCCAAGACGCGTGTCCGGAGACCCGTCAGTGCTCACGCCGCACTCGCCTCCGCGTTGTCGTCGAGTCGCCGCCGCAGTGTCTTAGCGACCGGGTTGGCCGGACCTAGATGCTCGATCGCGGCGTTCTGTACCTCCTGGGTGGCCTTGTCCCGGACCCGTTCGATGTCGCCCTTATCCGGCTCGGTGTACCAGGGAATGAGGTCGATCAACACCGGTCGCGAGGACTGCCGGATCAGCAACGCGTTGTGTTTCTTCATCGCGGCGATGTCTTCGACGGGCATGATCGGCTCAAGTGATCCGCGGTCGTTGGAGGTGGTGACACCACCGGGACCGTGCGAGCGGCGGCGCTCGCGGGGCTTGTACTGGCCAACGAGACCGGAGATCTTGCGCAGGAATGGTTCGTCCTGCAATCCGGCGCCGAGAATGCGCACGGTCGACGCGCCCCACAACGCAGCCGCTTCGTCGGCGCCCCAGGTGGAGATGATCTGTGCTTCGGATTGGAAGATCGCGGTGACGCACATCGACTTCGAGCCCAGATGCGAAGCAAGTTTCGGCAGGCGCTTGATCCGGCAGATGTTGGCGCACTCATCAAGGACAAGAGTCAAGGGTGGGTCGACGCGTCCGCCATGAGCTGATGCGGCGAGGTCGCCGAGTTCGAAGATCTTGGCGACCATGGCGGCGATCACTGCGCCAGCGCTGCCCGATCCTTCTTGAGTCATCAGGTACAGGGTTGGAGCCTTGTCGTCTTCGAAGGCGAACAGCGACCACAGGTCGAGTTCGATGATCTTTTCCGTGGTCTGTTGTTCCCACGTGTGTGGCGGGGTGATCCAGCGCAGGGTTTCTTCGTCCTGGATCGGGGCCAGCGCGGTCTGGGCTTCACCGTAGACACCGCCTCGGGTCTCGGGCGGCAGGTCCAGTACCGCAGCGAAGGCGTTGCCCGCGCGGCGATTTCCGTGCTGGTGCAGGATGTCGATCGGCTTGTCGGAGTAGGTGTCGATCCAGTCCAAGACATCGCGCATGGTGCGCCCACTCAGCGCGGCGGCCAGTAGTGCCCAAGCGAGCAAGTTCTTTCCGGTTGGCGCGAAGAACGGGTCTTCGGATTGTGCGGAGCCTCCGGCGCGGTTCTCCTCGATGAAGTGCTCGGCGATCATCTTGGCCTCGCGCAACGTCGTGATGCCGGAAAGGATGTTCCACCACCATTTTTGGGGAGCGTAGGCGATCTTTCCGGGATCGAAGACGTAGACCGGTCCGACGGCCTCGCGCAGGGCTGCGGTGAGAATCCACAGGTCGGGCTTGTTCGAGGTGGCGATCACCGCACCGGGCGCGGACAGGATGCGCGGGACCGCGACGGCGGAGGTTTTGTTGCTGCGCGGGCCCATCAGCACGATGGTGAAGTCCTCCCAGGAGGCGTAGATCGATTTGCCCACAAGGCGACCGATTAACGGAGCCAGCTCCCGCATGGACACACCCGCGGTGGATTCGATGGAGGCGCGCAGACCCGCGCCGCGCTGGGCGGCGTGCTTGGCGAGCATGTCGGAGATCTGGCGCTTGTCGCGCAGTAGCCTGTCCGGCGTCTCGCGCGGCCACGCCTTGTGTACTGTCCAGCCCAGGACGGCCAACATCAGGATCAGCACTGCCGTGACCAGACCGATTACCAGCCACGACGTTCCCTGCGCGTGGATTCGGGAGACGCCGTAGCCGATTCCGGCGACAGCGAACGCCGCGATCCACACCCAGGCCAGCGCGGAATCCTGCATCACGCACTCCTTCGCTCGGCGCCGATGTTCACTACGTGCATCGATAGGCCAGCCTCCTGAGCCGCTAGCAGCAGCTCGGCCCGCAGTGCGGCGGCCACGCCCGCGCTGCGGGTGCCCGGCACCTCGACGACGAAGATCTCCCGGTGCGCGGCGAGCGCACCCACTCCCTGGACCGGAAGCTGTTCGATCGTCGACCCTGCTCCTGCGTGCGCGCCCAGTGCGGCGAGGATCGGGTCGTAATCAAGTGGCAGCATGGCTTGGCGGGCCACGGCCCAGATCGCGGCCTGTTCCCCCGCCGGTGCCTCGCGGAAGGTATCCAGATCCGCGGTCGGGCCGTCCTCGCCGCTCATGTCCAGCAGGCGATAAGGTTCGCCCAGGTCACCGGTGTGTATCCAATCGAGGACGTCGGTGAGGGTGCGTCCTCCGCGTACGGCTGCCAGCAGCAGATTCGCGGTCAGCAGCGATGCCTCTGGAACGAAATACAACGCAGCTTCATCTCGAACGACGGAGAACAGTGCCTCGGCGATCCGGTCAGCATCGGTCGCATCGGCGATGCCGGACAGCAGATCCCAGCGGAAGGTGGTTGCCGGGCCACGCATTTCGGGGTTCCACACCAGAGCGTGCCCCCACCAGCGGTGCGGCAGTGCCGCCACATGGTCGCTCACCGTCACGACCATGGCGGTGGTCGTGTTACCGGGATCGTGGTTCCAATCCGGTGCGGAGATGACTTCCCGCATCACGATCCTTTCCCGAGTCGGTCGTTCATGCTGCACGGCTGCTCTGTTCAGAAGTGGAGCTGTTGAGTCCGGCGAAGGCGCCGTCGGTGTTGTAGAGCTCGAGTTCTTCCGGTGTCAGGTCGACATGCACCGGCAGCCCCATGCGCGCGCCGGATTTGATGAGGTACTTTCCCCTGCCGGGGTGACGCTGACCGGGCACCCAGGTCGGCGGCGCGGCCCACCGCGTCACCAGTTCCTTCTCGCCGGAGGTGAACGGCGAAATCTCGTGCAGCCGTTCCATTTCGGCGTGATCGAGCCCGCCGATAACCTTGATGTCGTTGCGAGCGACCATGCCCTTGGCCTTGGCGCGGTCGGACGCGGTGGGCAGCGCCTCGAGGTCGGTGATGGTGTGGGTCGACTGGGCCGAGACGACCCCTCGTTTGCGGTTGAGTCGGGTCATCCGGTCGGACTTCTCAACCAAACCAGGTGCCGCGCGCAGCGCCCGCCAAAGTTCGTCTTGGGGCTGGAACACGTTGCGACGTTGCCCGGCAGCCTGCTTGCCCTCGATCAGGCCCGCCGACCACGCCCACGCGCACATCATCGCGGCGGCCACCACGTCGTCACCGTCGTCTTCTACGGCTCCCAGCGACAGCGAGATCGCTGGCAGATCAGCGTCGAGGGAGAAGCTCGACGGCCGGTCGAACATGCCCTTGATCGGGCCCTCGCACAGCAATACCAGTGTGTTTCGCAGCTCGCGGGTCTCGCGGCGGTACTCGTGTTCGTCGCGGGCGGCCACGACGCGCAACAGCGGCTCGGTGGCGGAATCGAGAATCTGCACCAACTCGGGGATCGTCGGGTCGGGCAAACCATGGCGTTGGTTGGCGGCGTCGGCCTGGTCGACGGTCATCGCCAGCAGCAGCCGCTCCGTGGCGGTGAGATCCTGGCCTCCGACGATCGTGATCAGCGATTCGAGCAAGTCCAGGCGACGGCCGCGAGCTTGGGAGACCAGCTGGTCGCGTTGGGTGCCGACCGCCGCGTCGATCGCGCCGCGCAATGGCCCGAGGTCGAGGGGATTGAGGCTGTGCAGACCGCGACCGATGCGGAACACCTTGCCGTCCAACGCTTCCACGAGCGCGGTGTATTCGTCTTTGATGTCGCCGGGGATCACCGCGGCGAATCCGAACGCGACGAGGCCGACGAGCAGACGCTTGATAGCGGTGGACTTCCCGATGCCGGGCTGTCCCTGCACCCACAAGCCGGTGTTGGTGACCAAACCGTCGACCAGCCATTGCGAGGGATCGAGCCCGATGGGTTCTGCGGTGTGCAAATGGCGACCGAACGGGACGCCTCGCACCCTGGCACCACTGGCGGCTGGGAAGGGGTACAAGCCCTGGACCTGACTGGTGGTGCCCGCGAACAGGCGCCCCGCATCGACGTTGTGGGCGTACCCGCCGAAGGGCCGGTAGTCGCCGCGAGCAGCGGGAATCGGCGGCAAGGACGTGAAGGGGGCGAACGGGTTGAACGGTTCCTGGCCGGGTTCGTCAGGATCGTGCGGTTCCTGCTTGCGGTAGGCCGGGATCACTCCCAGTTTCGCCAGCCAGCGCTCGGCCAACCCCGCATGCGCCGCAGCCTGATGTAGCCGCGCGTCGGCTTCGGTGACCGGGCCGGTGCCGGTCACGCCAGCCACCTCTGCGTGGCGCTGCGCGAGAGTCCCGAGGTCGGCTCGATGCCGTAACCGAGCGAGGACGCGAACGCGGCGGGTTGGGCGCCACGGGCCCGGCGGAACCGCAGTTTCGTGGCGCTGACTCGATCCTCGACATCGGCGCAGGCAGCTGCCAGCGTCTCCTCGCGTCGCACGGTGGTCGTGACATACATCGTGAATTGCCCGAGGCCCGCACCCATCGACTCCTCCTGCGCGGCCTTACGTGCGCGCAGACGATCGTCGTATTCACGCTGGGTCTCGTCCTTCTTCGTCTTGGTGTTCCAGACCTGGCGGAGCTTGCCGCCCTGAATCTCGCGCTCGACGATGTCGGCGGCTGCCGCGGCGCTGTAGGGCCGGTAGACGAGCGAGAAACGCCGGTAGTACTTTCCTGGGCTGACCATTTTGAGCAGAATGTGTTGGCGCACAACGCTACTGGGCATTCCCTTGAACACCCAGGTCACCGAATAGCCGGAGTCGTGGCAGTAGACGTCCTTGGTGGTTTCGGTACGCAGAGCGCTTCCGTCGGTCCAGGCCAGCAGTTCGTCGTCGTCTGGGGTGTCGGAGAGGAAAACCCGGACAGCAGGGTCGAACGCGGCGCGGATGTTGCGGATCACTGACTCGGTGGATGCGCGGTCGGTCACCGTCGCGCCGGCCGCGGCGAGTGCGGATTCGATGCGGGGCAGCCACCGCACCACCTCGGCCGCGCCTTCGGAGAGAGTTTGGGGCTGTGGCGATGCCTTGGACAGATCGAAATTCACCGTGACTCGCATCTGAACGTCGGCGGTGGTCGAGCGTGACTGGCTGACGGCCTTCTCCATGATCTTCTTGGACAGTGCGGGAGCGTTCTTGCCGTCACGCTCCATGCGAGCCAAGGTGTAGGCGCGCTGGTCGACGCCGCCGGTCGGGGAGGACTCCGAGGTGAAAACCACCGAGGAGATGATCGGTGTGAACCCGAGATCGGCCAGCCAGCTGCCGAAATTGCGGACCCAGGCGTTGGTGTCGGCGCTGTCGGCCAGGGTGATACCTACCGGGGACACCTTCAACACCGCCGACAGGATGCCGGTGCGCCTGTTCCAGATCAGGCACTGTGTGCCGCCGCGACCGTCTTCGACAGTCAACGGCATCAGCGGGGCCAGCACGCCGGGCAGGTTCTCCCCGCGCGGGACCTCTTCGAGGACGTCGGCGGCGTAGGCGTCGCTGTTGTGCCGGTTACCCCACCACGCCCGCACATTCCAGGTCAGGTGCTCGACGACGGTACGTTGTGAGTCGCCCACCGGGACGATCGTCAGGGCCAGCACGGGGATGGCGATGAACAGTCCGATGAAGGCCAGGAACAGGTCGATGAACGTGGTGAAGGCGAGTCCCACCACGGTGGCCAGGATGATGGCCGTGCCGCTGGTTCCGAGACGCCCCATCCCGAAGCCTTTGACTTCGCGGAATCCGCTGTAGCCGGGTGTGTCGTTCATTGTGTGTCCCTAACGTGTGCCGCCTGTCGTGCGGCGTGCTGATGTGTGCTGATCGGGTGAGATGTGTTGGTGCTCATGGCCGCTCCGGTCCGAGGTCGTCGCCGGTCATTTCCGAGCCGACATCGTCGGCGGCTTCAGCGGCCGAACTCGCCGCTGAGAGCCCTGCTTGGATCGCCATGGAGGCTCCGCCGGTAGCAGCCGCGCCCGCTCCTGCGGCAGCGGAGGAACCGCCCCCGGCCGCAACGGCTCCACCGGCATCGGTGGCACCGGCGACGTCGATGCCGCTTCCGCCGCTGCCGTTGGGTGCGGCGGGTGTGCCAGAGGCGTCGGGATTCTCTGGCTGCGAGCTCGGGCCGGCTTCGAGTTCGAGCCCGGAACTGCCAGTGCCGAGGGCCTTGGGCGAAGACCCGGATTCCAACTGGGCCTGTCCACCACCAGCAGTCAGCGCCGAGGTGCCCCCATTGCCCGGTGACGGGTCGGGTTCGCCTCCGCCGGGACCGGTCGCGGACATGAAGCTGGCGAATCCATCCCCACCAGAGGAAGAACCCGAACCGTTCCCGCCCATGGCTGCGGCAGCACCGAGCGCGCCGCCCGCCAGCCCGCCCACCGCGAGGCCGAGTGCACCGGAACCTCCGCTCACATTCATGCCCATGAAGTCGAAGAACTTCAGCAGTGCGGGTAAGGCGATCACCGCGAGCGCGACCACCATCAGGCCGGTGACCAGAGTGGTCAGTGACTGTTCCTGGCCGATGAGCCCGAAGCCGAGGCTGTATATGTAGGCGGCCATGGGCTTGTAGAGCACCAGCGCCACACAGGTCGCGGCGATGCGGGGGAACCAATTCCGGCCCCACGTGGTGAGCTGTCCAGCAGCCGCGAAGAGAATGAGGTTGTACAAGACGACGACTCCAGCTTGGCGGATGAAGCCCATCACCCACTGGATCGCGCCGAGGAGGAAGGCGACGATGCCCAGCAGTAGCACGCCGCCTGGATTGCCGATGGTGGAGGTGCCCAGCATGGCTTGGACTCGTTGGCCGAACTGGTTGGCGTCGGTGTCGATGATCTGGTGGGCGAAGTCGTCTCCGGCGTGGATCGCGCCGGAGAGCACGATCAGCGCCATCGAGGAGATGACGATGTATTTGACTCCGCCGAGCAGGATTTGTGCGCCTGGTTCGGTGCGGCGGGTCACCATCATCACCATGGAGCCGGTGAGGATTCCGGCCATCATGATGAAGAACACGACTTTCTGGACCGGTGCCTTGTCCGCCATCACGCCCGCATAGGACAGGCTGATCGAGTCGGTACCGATCCACCAGGTCATCGACTCGACCAGCAGGTCACCGCTGAACTTTCCGATGGATTCGGCAGCCTTACCGAACGCCGAGTCCACCGCCTTGCCGATCGTGTTGTCGGCGACCCTGCCCGGGTTCAGGTCGATCGTGGTTTGTGTTGCGCCGTTGTTGATTTGAGCTCGGAACGCGGTGTCGTCGTTCGGGTAGAGGTAACCGGTGTCGGGTTTGTTCTCGCATCCAGGGAACTGGGGGTGCTGCGAGCACCAGATCACGCCGTCGGTGTCGCGCCAGCTCTTCTGCTCGGAGCTGAGTTCGGAGAGTTTCTGTGGCATGTTCGGTGGCGGCGGCTCGGCCGAGACCAATGCCGCTGGGCCCATCATCAGCGCCAGCAGCATTCCCACGAGCGCTATGGGCCGCAGAATCGACCAGGTGTTCGTGCTCATCGCCCTGCCCTGTCATGGAAGGTCGTGAACCCTGTTAGGCCCGTCGAGTTCGGCAGTTCGGGGAGGCCCGAATCGACCTGGTAGACCCAGTCGGTGCCGTCCCAGAGTGTGGCGCGGCGCACGAAGTCATAACCACCCTTGTTGGACGGCACTGCGAAGTAGATCCGCGCGAACATCGGTGTGTAGGTGGCGAATTGGAAGGCGACCGGCTGACGGAAGGCTGCTTCGAACTCTTCGGCGGACAGATTGCGGGTCTGGGTGACCGCGTTGCGTGCCTGCTGTTGCTGGCCGAGGTCGGCGCGCACCTGGGTACCGAGTAACTGCTCGTAGCGGGTGTCGGTCAGAACCCGTGTGGCGATCTGCCACGCTGCGACGAGTGCGCCCTGCGGGGTGTGGGTGTAGCCGTGGGCGCGCGGACCATCGATCTCGGTGGGCCCGTCCGCGCCGAAGGGCAGGCGGACGCCATTGATCAACTTCCAGTCCAGCTCGCGTGGTGGTGTCGTGGTGGTGAGTGCGTCTGGCGCGAGTGGTGTCGCGAAATCGTTTGGCTGGTCGCGTATTACGGCGACCGCGATGATTGCGGCGACTGCGACCAGTACGGCGGCGACGGCCACCGGCAACCAGCGCCGTCGCGGGCGTGGGTCGCGGGGTGCGGGGTGTTCGGCGAATTCTCGGGTGGTGAACATCAGGGTTTCCTTGCTACAGCGGGGTGAATCCGGTCAGGTCTGCCGTTTCTGGCAGGGCCGGGGCGCTCAGCTCGTTGCTGTAGCGCCAATCGCCGTCGCGCCACACCACCGCTTGACGGGTGATTCGGTAGGAGCCGGAGGCGCGGGGGTAGGCGTAATAGATGGTTGCGGCGTCGCCGGTGTAGCCGCCGACCTTGAAGCCGGCGGGCTGCACAGTGCTGGCCTGCACGGCGGCAGGGTCCAGCCGAGGCTGGCTGATACGGGCGGTGAGGATCTGGGTACGGTCGGCGGCCGAGATCGCGGTCTGGATGTCGAGGACGCGGGCGAAATCGGGGGAGTAGAGAAGTCGCATGCCGATCTGCAGTGCCGCGACGGTCGCGCCTTGCGGGGTGCGGGCGTAACCGGTCGCGACCGCCCCGTCGATGCGGGAGGGCCCATCCGACCCGGTGAACGGCAGTGGCACGCCGTCGACGCGCTGCCAAGACAGCCCCTGGGGCGAGGCGGTCAGCCAGTCCGGGTCGGCAGGGGAGTGGGTGACGGGGATCGGGGGGACCAGCGAACCCTTCGCGGCGGTTGTCATCACGGTCGGCGCGGCTGTTGCGATTGCGTCGCCTGGGGCATCGGTCTCGCCGTGGAAGCCCACGCCGACAAGGGCGAGCGCGCCGACAACGGCGAGTGCCGCCGCGCTGATCGACCCGATCAGATACGCGCGGCGCGCTTTCGCCAAGCCAGCGGTGTCGCGGAACTCGGAAGTAGTCAAAGACATTGGTGCTCAATCTCTTTCAAAGAAATGCGTTGATGACGGTGTAGGCCGACCCGGACAGGACGGTGGCGACGAGCACGACCGGCAGCGAGTGCAGGGCCTTCTTGGCTTGCTCGGAGCGCCCGCGTATCCCCACCATCAGCACCGCGGCGGTGATCAGCACGCCGCCGACCGCGCAGGCGAGGGCGAGGGTGCGCATCCAGCCGAGCGAGTCGGCGATGAAGGAATCCAGGTCCTCGGGAGCGTCGGCGGGATCTCCACCGAATCGGTCCCATTGCACGCCGCCGGTGGTGGGGTCGCGGATGGGAATCTGCTCTCCGGTGCCGCCGCCACCCGGACTCTGGGGACTGAGCTGCTGACTGGTCGGCGGGGCCGGTGTGGTTGTCGGCGGCTGAGCGTGTACGACTCCGGCACCCACAGTGATCAGGGTCGCGGTGAGCGCGAACGCCAAGAGCGCCAATTTCACCGAAACGCCTCGATGATGCCGCCCGCGCCGCCGGTGATGACGATGCCGAGGATTACCATCGGCAGGTGTCCGAGAGCGTTCTTGGCGGCGTCGCTGCGACCGCGCTGGCCGACGAACAACATTCCGGCCACCGCGAGCAGTCCGGCGAAAGCCAGTGCGTAGCAGAGGGATTTGGCGTAGCCGAGCGTGTCGTTGACGCGATTGCCCAATTCGCCGGGCAGTTCCTTCGCGGGTGGATTGGGGACTTGCGCCAACCAGTCGGCGGCCAGTAGCAATGTGGACATGGGGATTTCCTTCTCGTGATGGGTCAAGACACCCGCAGGACGGGACGCTCGTGCTCGTCCTCGTCGATGGGGGACGGCTCGGAGGTGGCTGTGGTGGTGGGGGTTTCGCGATCAATGGCGGTGCGCACCGCCTGAACCAGCTCGTCGCGGAACTTGCGGGCGGGTTCGGCCCACCGATACGTCTTGCGGTCGGCGTCGAAGACGCCGGTGGACAGCAGGTCCCAGGGGTTGTCACTGGCGGCCAGCGGTGAAAACCAGCCGAGCCGCAGCACCGGGGTATTCAGATTGGTGGCGGCCATCTTCAGTCGGCGCCGGACAACCGAAGGCCAGCGACCCTCGCTGTCGGCGACGACGACCAGGACCGGGCGCATGGGCATCTGCTGGGCGGTGGCGATGGCCCAGCTCACCGTGACGGCGGTCGCGCGGGTCACCAGGACGTCAACGGCCTGGGTGCCGTTGGCTTCGACGACGCCGACATCGATGCCGTCGAGCAGATGCGCCACCGTGGTCGTGCCGACGCCACCGGCGATTCCACCGACCACCGGGCGCCGCGGTCGCGCGCTCATCGCGCGCCCACCTGGGACACGCGCCAACCGGCGTCGACCTTGACCAGCGCGAGCCCGACCACCAAGTGACGCTCCGGAAGGGGCCCGTTCGAGGTGCTCACCCTCTGGGTGACTTCGAGTAGTCGCGTCGCGGAGATCGCGGTGTCGGCGGGCGCGCCGACCTCCGCGCCGGGGCGCACGCCGCCAGCGGGCACGCTCAGTACCGCTGAATGTGCGGTCAGGTCGAGCCAGTCTGCTCCCGGGCCAGATATCGGTGGATAGTCGCGCAGCAGCTGTGTGAGCCGGGGTTCGAGCAACGGGGCCGCGCGCAGCTTGGCGTCGTGCGGAGACAGATCGCGGGTGGTGTCCCACCCGTACCAGATCCGCGCCACGGCGACCGCGACCGCATCGACGTCGGTATCTTCGACGGGGCCGACCTCGACGGGAAGTGCGGTCGGAACCGCCAGCGGTGTCGAGGGCGGCCTTACCGGAACTCGCGAGGTGGTTTCGGTCGGGGTCGCGACCGGAGTCGTCGGTGTCGGGGTGGTTGTCGGCGCGTTGTGGTTAGCCTGGCCCGTGGAGCATGCCGCCACTGCCAGCGCCGCCCCGGCCAATGCGACAGCCTGCATCGTCCAAGTAATTTTCGGCATCATTGTCTTTGGATTCCTGCTCCGACTCGTCTGATTTCGATTCCTGGCCCCAAATTCGATAAGGGGGAGATTTTCACCTGATCACCTGATTGGGGGGCTTCGACCATTTGTCCGCCGCCGAGCGCGATGGCGACATGTTGCGGATTTTCGCCGCTCGGAAAAACGATGTCGCCCGGCTGGATGTCGTCCTCGTCCACGGGGTGGCCGCGTGTGTCATTGAGGATGGAGGTGGTGTAGTGGGGAAGTTGAATAGATTTGCCGCTCGCTTGCCCCACGGCGTACAGGACAAGCCCTGAGCAGTCGAAGCCGACTTTCTCGTAGTCGCCGAATGAATCGGCGACGCCGCCGTCTCGAATTCCCTGTGACGGCCCGTCGAGAGTGCCGCCGCCCCACGCATACGGTGTGCCCAGCCAGCACAGTGCCGCGGCGGCCACGTTCGTGCCGAAGACTGCGCCGGGGCGGAACTGACTGCAATGGGTGAGTTCGACGGTGCCGAACTGGGTGTATTTGGCCATCTTGGCTTTGACCCCAGGCGCGTATCCCTCCGTCTCCCCATTGACGATCTGGGGCCCGCCAGCGGATATCACACAGCCATACCCGCAGTTGTAGGCGGCGAGCACGATGTCGATCAGGTCGCCCTTGATCCGTCCGCTGGCCAGGTCCTGCTTGGCCTGCGCGACGGTGTCGCAGTCGAATTTCGCCTGCGCCATGATCGCGTCGGCCGGATCGAAGGCAGAGATCACGCCGTTGCCGTCGGCATCGACGCCATAGGACGGCCAGGTGTAGGGCATGAACTGCGACAGGCCCTGGGCGCCGGCCGGGGAGACCGCGTTGGGGTTCCAACCCGATTCCTGCTCGATCTGGGCGGCGATGAGCGGGGCCGAGATCTCCTCGCACAGAGTGCCCGCCCGGATGACCCACGCCTCGAATTCGGGTGGAACAGTGCCGGTCGCAAGTTTTCCTTGAGCGAAACTCGGATTGTCCCGGTCGCTGTCGATGAATATCGCGACAACCAGCACCGGAATCATGAAGAGCGCCATCAAGAGCGCTACCGATTTCGATACTGATTTCATCGCGATACACCTCCTTGGGCATGTTTCGTGAAAGGCTGTATTCACTGGGAATACGGTGAAGTGGTATTTATTCGGCATCGGGTGCCGAGAGAATTGCGGTCGCTAGGTTCTTCCGCTTACGCCCGACGCGCTGATGCCGGGCGTAAGCGGAAAGGTGGTCACCGATTCAGAGACCGGCCTGAATCTTCGCGGTCAGCCATTTCACGATCCATTGCGCGGCGGTGTCGCCGCTGTCATTGACCGTGTAGTTGCTCGCATAGGACCGGTGCGCGTCCAGTAGGAGATAGGACACGGCCTGTGATGCCTGCTGAACGAGTTCGTCGGGTTTGGTCAGGCTGACCAGCGCATCGAACTCGGGCATATTGATGACCTGGGCGACGTCATCGAGCATCGTCGAGGAAAACACCATCTCCGCCAGGGTGAGCGGCAGCGAGTACGGTGAAGTCGCCGCGACCACACCGAGTTTCGTCAGCTCGGTGATCACAGAACTGGCGGCCTTCGCGATGACCTGTGGATCGGCCTCGGCGACGTTCTTGACCAGCTCCAGGCCGCGGCCGATCGCATAGTTCGGCAGATCCTCGGGCGTGATGTTGAGCAGCGGTACCACTGCGGCGACGACCTTGGACTTACCCGAGAGCGAGCAAATCGTGTCGTTGGGCGCGCACATCGTGGTCACTCGCTCTGCGAGCACGCCCATCCCGCCGTCGCGCTGACCGAGGACACCCTCGCCGCCCGGGTCGGCACCGACCAACGTTTCGACCACCGACGACGACTTCGTGTTCACCGACGACGTCGACGGGGCGCCATCGGAAGCGGAAGAAGCAGTCGACGCCGAACGTTTCGGGTCCGACAGCAACCCGCCGGCCAGGATGCGCGCGGGGTCGACCACGCCCCGGCGGTTGCCAACCTCGGACAGGAAGTCGCCCGCGATCAGCGCACCCTGGCTATAGCCCAGAATGACGAACTTCGACAACGGGCACGCTTGCGCCAACTCCGTGGCCCGCGCCTCAAGCGCTGACTTGCCGTTGGCGCGAGACTGACTGAGTGTCAACGGATTTCCCGTCGCGATGCCAGCGATCGGACCGCCCACCTGCGCCACGTACGGCACCTGTTCGGCGCGCACGGACGTCGCGTTGGGCCTCGGTGCGCTCGTCGCGGTGCTCCGGGTCGACGAGGACCCGGCCGCCTGCTTCGGCACCGTCTCCGCCGCAGCGGGCGGTGTGGAATTCAAGGCCGTCAGGAGCGGCCCGGTGATCTGGCCGAGCATGCCCGGTACGACGTTACGGTCGGCGTCGGCACTGGTCTCCCAGGTGCCGGGTACCGCCAACGTGATCACATCCGAGCAGTCGGTCGCCGTCGGTGCCGGTTCGGGATCAGCCCAGGCGGGCACCGAGGCAGCCGATGTCAGCACCACCGCCAGCATCACTGTGCACGCGGATCGCCGCCCGATCGTCGCGGCCGACATCACCGCACCAGTCCCTGCGCGGCGGTGAGTGCACCGTTGGCCGCTTCGGTCAGCGGACCGAGCTGGCCGGACTCGAACGGAGCCTGCTCGCCGATCGTCGAGGTGACCGCGTCGGCGACGCCCGAGGTTCCCGGCGTAGAACGGGCAGCGGAGAGGGCATCAGAGGCCACCTCGGCGAACGCGGCATCGACCGGCGCGGCCATCGGCTCGTTCTGCCACGCCTGCACGCCACTTTCGAGCGCGGAGGCGACCGTGTGAACAGCCTCGACCCCACCGGGTTGGGTCTGGACCCAGTCCACCGCCGATTCGCCCGCGCATCGTGCGGTATCGGCGCCCGCGCGCAGCTGATCGTGCAGCGACAGGTCGGGTGCACCGGGACCGGGGACTTCTTCCGGCGGGGCGACGAAGTCCGAGCCGTCGCCCGCCGTCGCCACTCCGCCGACCAGAGCGCCAACTGCCCCGCCAGCCGCACCACCGGCGACTGCAGCGGGGACGCCGAGAACCGCAGCGCCGACCGCTGCGCCGGTCGCCGCGCCCAGCGCGGTTCCCGCCATCGCGGAGGGGACGACACCGACGATGGGCACCGGGACCAGCGTGCCTGCCGCAGCACCGGCAGCACCGCCGATCGCAGCTCCGACGAGACCGCCGCCGACCGCTCCGATCGCCGCAGCGGGAACTCCCAGAGTGATTGCGCCGATGCCGAGTCCGCTCGCACCGCCCAGGACCATCGCGGTTGACATGACGTCGGCGCGGGAGGCGCTGATCCCCGCCGATTGAAGGGCGGCGTTGGTGTCGCGCTGGGCGAGGGCGACGTGGCCGTTGACCTTCCACGCCACATCGGCGGGCACCCAATCCGGGCGGTCGATGGTCAGATCACCGAGCCCGAGTTTCTCCGGGGCAGGAGGAGTGATCACCTTCGGCGGCTCGACTGGGATCGGCGCGGGCTCCACCACGACCGGCAGGTCCGGTTCTGGCGCGGGCTGGTGTAGTCGCTGCGGGCTCGACTGCTGCTGAGGTAGCGCAGGGCCAGTTCCCTGATCGGTGGACGGTCGCGGGTCGCGATACTGACTCGGATCGGTCGGTAGCGCGGGCGCGGGAATTGCTCTGCCCAACGGGGACTGCTCGGCAGGAGGATGGACCGGAGCGGTCGGTCGGGTCTCGAAACCCGGTTGCGTTGTTGCAGGACCAGCAAGGCCGGGCTGCTGCGTCGGCGCGGCTTGGGCCAACGCCGAGTTCGCGGCCAGGACAATTGCCGCTGCTACCGCCGAGGTCATCGCGACCCGCGCAAGGCCGGTGCCCGGTCCGAGCAGTCCCGTCATCCGGGCGTTCTTCCCCCCGTGCGCGACGGCGCAATCCCAGATCGGTGCAGTGCGGTTGGCGTCGGGTTCGACATTGTTCGCGGTCATGCGGCGGCCTGCTCGGGCACGCTCGACAGGACGCGCGGGGACGATTTGCCCACGATGCTCGCGGATGCGCCGACTCGGCGTGCCGCTGTCACGAACTCCTCGATTTCAAAGGCGGGCAAATCGTAGAAAAATCGTGCGCCGCCGGGAAATTCCACGTGCACGGTCATTGTCGGGATTGTGGACATGTTGATGCTCCATTTCAAAAGGCAAGTGGGCATGGCGATTCCAGGTATGGATGTGCGCTGAATTGGTGCTGCGGGTCATCCGGTGACCGCGCGGAATCGCTATCGCTGACGGCTGGTAGCGCCGCGCGGAAGGATGCGGGCGACTGCCTAGTCGGCAGCCTGTCGACTAGGTCGCTCCCACATCGGCACTTCTCCCTCACTTGCAGTTCAGCGACCGATTTCCGGCCGCGAAATGAAGGTAAATGGTCTTAGGCAAACGGACAATGTGCAGTTCAGAGGGGTAAATCGAAGTAATGGCAACTATCCGGCACGGGCTACTACGGCCAACTTCGATCAGGCTCGATCACGTTGGATTGAGTGATATAGATCACGCATTGGGGTTGTCGAAACCGAAATCAGCCCAGGGGGCGGCCAGCGGCTCTCGTTATGTGGATCGAAACCCTGGCTAACCATGTGATATCTCGCACGCTGATTCACTGGTTGTCGTCGCGGCTCTCTGGTGGAAATTGCCAGGTCATCACTGCGGTGCCGTGGTCGCGTCAGCTCGTCGGCCTGCTCTATGGCTGGGCTTCTGCTGTAGACATCGCCAGAGCGTGTCAGCTATGTACCAGCTATTATGTTGGGGAGCTATTAGTTGAACGGTCGCTTCTATAAGCGTGCGCTGTTGGGTGCACAGATGGAGATCGTGTACAGAACCTGGAGGTCGGGACTGCGGTGGATGAGAGCCGGTTACAGAGCATCTTGGACGGAATCCCTCTAACGCCACCTTGGACGGTCGGGGAGTTCGCGAGGTACCTGTCCGGGCGTCTCGGCAAGCGGATCGTCTTGGACCCATGGCGGGTGCACGTGCCGTCGGTGTCGCGATGCGGCGCCCTGTGGGTCACGCAGCAGGAGCTCGTCGTCAAGTACGACCCCGCGAGATCACCTCGCGGGCAGCGGCAGGAGATCATGCACGAGGTCGGTCACGTCCTGCTCGAACACAGGGGTGACGACCAATTCGAGGTGACCGACTCGTCGCTGGCCGATGGCCTGGACCCGCTACGAGTTCGCGAGATCATGCACCGGAGCCACTTCGACTCCACCGCGGAGCGCGAAGCCGAATGGCTGGGAACCCATCTTGCAGGGATGAGCCGCGGGCGGCCCGATGACATCAGCGGCGCGCGCCACCGCGCGGCATCTGTAATCGAACTGATGTGGCGATGAGTCCCCACCCAAGCCCCCTACTCGTCGCCGAAGCCACGTCCTCGCTGTCCGAACCGGTCGCGACCGCGCTGCTGATCTGGATCGCAGTCGTGGTCGTGGCCCGCATGACGGTGCTCATCGAACGCCTGAGCCTTGACTGGGCATTGGCGACGCTGGCGATGTCGTTCTGGTTTACCGCGCTGCTGCGGGACCGCGCCGTTCAATCGGTGCTGACACGCTGGATCGCACTCGCTGACATCCGCCTTGCCACCCACGCGGCTGCACTGTGCGCGGCTGGCGCTCTCGTGTGGATCGGACTGTTGTGGCACGCGCGAAAACCCGTGCGCGACAGCACCATAGTGCTGATCTGGGTCGGCGTCGCGGTGCTCGTCGTCGCGCTGGCGTGGATCTCGGCCCCTGCGCGTACGGCCAATATCGCGGTCGAGGAGCTTTCGGGCTGGCGGCCCGGGGTCTACTTGACGACCTATTCGCTGCCTACCGTGCTCGCCGAGCTGATGATTTTGGTCACCGCCGTGAGTTTGGTGTGGCATTGGCGCCAGAGCCTCGCACGCGCGGTGTTCGCGGGTGTCCTCATCGTCTGTATCGCCGTCTCCCAGATCGACGCCTGGACTCGAATCCTTACCGGTTGGTTGATCACCGCAGGAGTGCAGAACGAACTCACCGTCGATCGGGCGGGCACCAATGATCTGTTGTTCCTGGCCCCGGTCGCGCTGCTGATGCTGCTGGCTTTGCCCTCGATCGCCACGTCCCTGGCGATCCGGCTGCGCCGCGATCCCGCCTCGCGCAATATCGCGGTTCTCGAGCCGATGTGGGCGGACATGATGGATGCTCGCCCAGAAATGCGTCTGCACGTCAAAGCGCGCAAAACGCTGCCCCAGGTGACCGAACACCGCATGCGGATCGAGATCGAAGACACGATGATCTCGGCCGCTCCCTATCTCGCCGGTCTGGGCCCGCGCCCGGACCCGTCCCAGGTGTGCCAGGCGCTGCGCGCCGCCCTGGACGCGGGCGAAGAGGGCCACCACTACCAGGACGCGACCGCGCCGGAATGGGTGGGAAACGAAGCGTTCGTACTCAAGATCGCCCGCCATTGGAGCAGGACCCGTCCCGGCCCTGACCAGGCCACAGAACCGCATCCCGGAGAGGTAACCGTATGACCATGACGAAAACTACTGCGGCGCAGAGTATTCCGCATCCGCCAAAGCGGGTGCCGATCCTGGGCGACGTGCTGGGTATGGATCGCAAACGCCCGAACCAGAAGACGCTGTGGCAGTTCAGCCAGCTGGGGCCGTTGTATCGGCGCACGTTCGTCGGGGGAATCCATCTGACCTTCGCCGGGTCGTCGGACCTCATGCGCGAGGTCATCGATGAGAAGTCGTGGCAGCGCCATTTCGCCCGCCCGTACGAGAAGCTACGCGCCATCGCCGGGAACGGTCTTTTCACCGCTTCGAATGATTCGATGGAGTGGAAACGTGGGCACGAGGCGCTGATTCAGGGATTCGTGCCCGCCGCGCTTGCTGATTACCACGATGCCTTCGTGCACGTGGCGGAGCAGACCGCGCAGTGGCTCGGGCAGGGCTGCACCGTCGATGACACTGCCGCGATGATGGGCGATGTCGCGCTGGAGGCGATCGGGCTGGCTGGGTTCGGCTACTCAGTCGGCGCGTTCGCCGACCGCGGGAACGGTCGCAACCCGTTCGCCGACGCGCTGACGCGGGTCTTCGCCTACGCTCAGGAATCGGCAATCCCGTTGGTGGGCAAGCTGACCGGCGGCAAGCGCGCCCGCCAGAACGACCGGGATGTCGCGTTCATGAAGGGCGTGGTGTCCGAGGTGATCGAAGCGCGGCGACAGTCCGGCCAGCGGTACCCGGATCTGCTCGATCGCATGATGTACCCCGTCGACGGGCCGGCGCTGCCCGATGACAACCTCGTCGAGCAGGTGTTGACGCTTTTTGTCGCCGGGCACGAGACCACGGGCAACCTATTGGCCTTCGTGACGCACTTCCTGGCCAATGATCCGGAGCTGGCCGCGCGGGTACGCGCTGAGGCCACCGCGCTGACCACCAACGGCCGCATCGCCTACGAGGACGTGGCCAAGCTCGAGGTCACCGATGCGGTGATCGCCGAAGCGCTACGACTGTGGCCCATCGCGCCGGGATTCTTCCGCGAAGCGCGCCAGGACACCACGCTCGGCGGATACCCCATCGCCGCGGGCGAATGGGTGTTCGTGCTGCTGTTGGCGGTGCAGCGCGATCCGGCTGTGTGGGGGAGCGACGCGAACGAGTTCCGCCCCGATCGCTGGATGGGTGGATTCCGGCCGAAACCCTGGGCATATCGACCGTTCGGCACCGGCCCGCGCGCGTGCATCGGCCAGGCGTTCGCGCTACACGAAGCGAAACTGCTGATCGCCTCGTTGGTGCGCGATTACGAACTCACCGCACACGGCGAACTCGATGTCGAGGAGAATCTGACGCTACGCCCGGCGAACCTGAAGGTCGGGTTCCGCCGCATCGAATGACCAGCGCAGGGGCTGAATTACCGCGTGCGGGCAGGAAGTGCTCGCAGATCGGCGATCAGCTCCCTGAGCTTGTCCTGTGTCAACGCTCGTGCCGCAACGTGCTGCACCCCGCGATCACGCGCCAGGGTCCACAGCTGTAGCCGCAAATCGATATCCACATCCTCGTCGCCGACCGGCAGCAGGTAGGCCACATCGGTGACACCGCATAGTGCACACAGCGCGTCCGCGACCTCGCGCGTGACCTCCAGGACCGCACCGGTGCGCAGAGCCGCGATGTCCCCGGGCGTCACCATGCGCCCCAGCGTCTCGGTCAGCGCGGCGGCGATCTGCTCGTTGTTCATCGCCGGTTCGTCCCATCGGTGCGAATAGGCGATCATGCGGTCGATCTTCCCAGCTAACGGCAGTGCCATGAGAGTCCTCACCGGTTGATCCGTCGGGTTGCCGAAAGTGTCTGCTGCATCTGTGACCACCGCTGCGCGAACTCCTCGGCGCGCTCGGACTCCGATTCCGGCAGCCGCTCCAGTAGCCAGCGCAGATACAACAACTCTGTGTGATCGTCGGCGGTGGGTGCCTGGGGAGCGCGGCGCAGATAGTGGCCCAACAGCATCTCGATGGTGGCCGCGCTCAGTGTCCCGTCGAAGCGCTGATGCTCGATATCGGCGATAGTCCACGCCCTCAGCATGCGGTCAGCGATGGTGTTCATGCCTTCGACCAGCGGTGCGAGACGTTCATCATCACCCGCGACCTCGGTCACCCTCTGTGCCATCGCCACAGTGTCCTGGAACAAGTTGGCCGGGATCGGAACGTAGAGCACCTTTGACGTCGGCTGGGGCGCGTCGGCGACGTCGGTGACTCTTGGGGGTAGGCGCTTGGTGAAGGCGTCCGCTGCGGAGCCGTCCTTCCATTGCAGCACCGTGTCCAGCCTGGGCAATGTGTCGTTGCGGATTCGCCCGGCCTGGCCGCTTTCGATCTTGTCGATCGTCCTCGGGTTCAGCCCGACGGCCGCATGAACCGCCTGCTTGGACAAGCCCAGCTCTTCACGCCGTGCCTGCACTACTTGGCCTAGGTACTCGGGGTGTCGTGTAGTCATCGCCTCGACTCTGTGTAGAAGGGCTCGCAGAACGGGCTGCTGTACCCACATTGCTGTCGATACTACATGACCTGAGTCGGTACTTCCTAGTCGGGATATCCGTAGTTACCTGCGTCATATCCAGGCGCGGGAACGGTTAACTACATATGAATAGTACCGAGAGTGTGTACTTAGTTGGTTGAAACTGTGCACCAAACTGCGTACTATGGCGCTGCAGCGACAGGTAGCCACATGTCAGGCCCTGATGTGACGCCCGTGTAGTGGAGCCTGCTCAGTACCGAGCTAGCTCACAGGCGTCACCCGACTACCACTTCAACTAAGGAAACAGGCAATGGACAACACCAACGACATCTGGCTGACGAGCAAGGAAGTCGCGTTACGCCTCAAGGTCGAGGTCTGCACGCTGGACAACTGGGCCTACACCGGCACCGGTCCCGACTTCATCAAGCCGGGACGTATCCGCCGCTATGCCCTGGCCGACATCATCGCGTGGGAGGACCGACTACGAGCCGAAGCGAAACTTCGACGGCAAATCGCCCAGGCCAATGTCCGTCGTCACGTTGCCTGATCGCTTCCAAGTTGAGGCATCGGCGGAGGCTTGCCTGATCGACGCAGGGGCCTCGCTGACGCGTTCTTGCAAATGGCGCACACGCGCTACTCGGGATCTCCCGCGCAATCGTCGCCATCATCCACACAGCTCAGGTATGAAATGAAAACCCACTCCGACAGCAACGTTTCGATCTTTGATCCCAGTCGGCGAAGGTTGAGACCGCCCGGCATCGCCGCAAGCAGGCTCGTCCTCGTCGTGCCGACGTTGGAGCTGCCCCGCCATCACCCGGATGTCCTGTTTGCGGCAGTGTGCATGATTCAGGCACTCGACCCTGATGAGCTTGTCCGTCTGGGAGATTCAGGCGAGCCATTGCACGTAGAAAACCGGTACCTCGAAACCCTCCGGCGGTCGTATCGCGGAGCGCTAGGTTTCCAATTCTCGCCAGGCTTGAACGTCGGTAAGTACGACATCACCTCACTGCCGCCGACTAATGAGCTTGACGTCAACCGGATCGCGGTAGGCCAGCCTGCCGTTCTTGTCGCAATCGGACCGGTGAAGACGGCCCTTCGTGCAGCTATCGCATCCGGTCGATCAGTAGTCACGGCCGCTGATCCGCCGACGGCGTCCGTCAGGTGGCGTGACGGCGATGTGTGTGCGAATCGATTCGCGAAGGAAGCGGTTTTATGACCGCCGATGAGGTATGGCTCACCACCGAAGATCTTGCCCGGCGGTTTCAGGTCCCAGTGAAGACGATATCCGTATGGGCATCAGCCGGAAAAGGTCCTCGCTACATAAAGGTCGGCCGGTACCGGCGATATCGGCTGAGTGACATCGAAGAGTGGGAGCAGGATCTCCTAAAAACCAGCCGCACTCGGCGAGCTGCATAAGGACACTCGTTCTCGGTTGAGACCGGTATCTCCGACCCCCCTACGACGATAGGTCTACGGGGGGGTCGGAGCGCGTACGCAGGGCGAGGTTCAGCTATCTGTCGGCTAACTTTTCTCGGTAGACGGATGTTCGGTTGGCAATCAATAGTTTGCTGCGCCTCGATCCAAGGGAGGCGCGGAAGATAATTCGATCCCGAGAGCGTAGAGATGGCAAGTATCCAGGTCCGTGAAATCGTGATGGGCCCGCGGGGTGGCCCAAAGAAGAAGGTAAAGCGGTACATCGTTCGTTGGGAGGATCAGAACGGGATACCTGACTCGAAAACCTTCGACAAGCGTGGTCGTTTTGATATTCCGGACACGGCCGAGTACTTCAAGAGCAAGATCGAGGCGAAGCTTCGTGACGGTGAGTATATTAATCCCGACCTCGGTAAGCAGAATATTAAATCGTATGCCGAGAAATGGCGAGACCGTGCCCGTAAGGATGGAACGTTTAAGGCTCGGCAGCAATTCATCAACAACCTGGGGCCTCTCGCAAAGCTCGGCCTGGCGCAGATTCAACGCAGTGATATCCGTGACTGGACTGACTTACTCCTCACCGGGCGACCATGGTGTAAGGGAAAGTCGGTCCAGCTATCGACTGCCTCGTTGTACCTCCAGCATCTGACGACTCTTCTGCAAATCGCAGTGGACGATGAGCTGATTGTTAAGAATGCGGCCAGGAAGTTCAGGCTCGACGGGGATGACTACGAAGAGGGGCTGAAAGGCCCGACTGCTACAGAGCTCCTCACGCCACAGCTAATCAGTCGCGTTCGGGAACACGCCTCCGAGACCGTCTCCATCATGATCCTGCTGAGCGCGCTGACTGGCCTGCGGGTCAGCGAAGTCGCTGGCCTCCGCGTCCAGGACGTGAACTTCGTGCGGCGAGAGCTCAACGTGGTCCAGCAGGCTGCACGCAGCCCCAAAAAGGAACCGATCACGCCCAAGACCAAGTCGTCGCGCCGCACCATCCCGCTGTCCAAGTCGGCTGTGGAAACCCTCGCCGCCTACCTCGCCGACGATGCTCACAGCCGTGGTCCCGGCGAATTGATCTTCGCCGCGCCGCGAGGTGGTCGCTGGTATGCCACCTTGCTCGGTGGCAACTTCCGTCGAGCGTGTGACAAAGCAGGGCTCGGGACGGGCTGGTCATGGCACGACCTGCGCCACTATTTCGCATCGCGGCTAATCTTCAAGGGCCGTGATGTAAAGACGGTCAGCGAACTCCTAGGACACTCCTCTCCGAATATGACCTGGAAGGTTTACGTCCACCTGTGGCCCGGCCAGGAAGATGCTCTGAGGGAAGACATGGACGAAGCGCTCCAGGACATTACTGCGAAGCGATGGGATGAGAATGGGATGGCATCGGACCTGCGGGCAGAGGCTGCCTAGCCCCGTGGGATCATGGACAACGCCGAATCCCACTTGTGACCAGGAGACCCGTGCCTAGCTTTGTCGACACGACGTTCACCGATCCCGCCCGGATCCGGAACTTCTGCATCATCGCCCACATCGACCATGGCAAGTCGACCCTGGCCGATCGGATGTTGCAGCTGACCGGTGTGGTCGAGGAGCGGGCCATGCGCGCCCAGTACCTGGACCGGATGGATATCGAGCGTGAGCGCGGCATCACGATCAAGGCGCAGAACGTGCGGTTGCCGTGGCAGGTCGACGGCACCGACTACGTCCTGCACCTGATCGATACCCCGGGCCACGTCGACTTCACCTACGAGGTCTCCCGCGCGCTGGAGGCCTGTGAAGGCGCGATCCTGCTGGTCGACGCCGCCCAGGGCATCGAGGCGCAGACGCTCGCGAACCTGTATCTGGCGCTGGAGAAGGATCTCACGATCATTCCCGTGCTGAACAAGATCGATCTGCCCGCCGCGGATCCCGATCGCTACGCCGCCGAGCTGGCCCACATCGTCGGCTGCGAGCCGGGCGACGTGCTGCGCGTCTCGGGCAAGACCGGCGTCGGCGTGACCGAACTGCTGGACAAGGTGATCGAGGCCGTCCCCGCCCCCGTGGGCGACGCCGACGCACCGGCCCGCGCGATGATCTTCGACTCGGTCTACGACACCTACCGGGGCGTGGTCACCTACATCCGCGTGGTCGACGGCAAGATCTCCCCGCGCGAGAAGATCAAGATGATGTCGACCGGCGCGACCCACGAGTTGCTCGAGGTCGGCATCGTCTCGCCCGAACCCAAGCCCACCCAGGGTCTCGGCGTCGGCGAGGTGGGCTACCTGATCACCGGCGTGAAGGACGTGCGTCAGTCGAAGGTCGGCGATACCGTCACCAGCGCCCGCAACGGCGCCACCGAAGCCCTCACCGGCTACCGCGAGCCGCGCCCGATGGTGTACTCCGGTCTGTACCCGGTCGACGGCTCCGACTACCCGGATCTGCGTGACGCGCTGGACAAGCTGCAGCTCAACGACGCCGCGCTCACCTACGAGCCGGAAACCTCGGTGGCACTCGGCTTCGGTTTCCGCTGTGGCTTCCTCGGTCTGCTGCACATGGAGATCACCCGCGAGCGGTTGCAGCGCGAGTTCGGACTCGAGCTCATCTCCACCGCGCCCAACGTGGTGTACCGGGTGGAGATGGAGGACGGCACCGAACACGTCGTCACCAACCCGTCGTACTGGCCGGAGGGCAAGTCGCGGCACGTGTACGAACCCATCGTGAAGTGCACCGTCATCTCGCCGAGTGAGTTCATCGGCTCGATCATGGAGCTGTGCCAGCAGCGCCGCGGCGAGCTGGGCGGCATGGACTATCTGTCCGAGACCCGCGTCGAGCTGCGCTACACCATGCCGATGGCCGAGATCATCTTCGACTTCTTCGACCTGCTGAAGTCGCGCACCCGCGGCTACGCCAGCCTCGATTACGAAGAGGCGGGCGAGCAGGAAGCCGATCTGGTGAAGGTCGACATCCTGCTGCAGGGCGAGGCCGTCGACGCGTTCAGCGCGATCGTGCACCGCGACGCCGCACAGGCCTACGGCCACAAGATGACGAGCAAGCTGCGCGAACTGATCCCGCGTCAGCAGTTCGAGGTGCCGATCCAGGCCGCGATCGGCGCGAAGATCATTGCCCGCGAGAACATTCGGGCGATCCGCAAGGACGTTCTCGCCAAGTGCTACGGCGGCGATATCAGCCGTAAGCGCAAGCTCCTCGAAAAGCAGAAGGAGGGCAAGAAGCGCATGAAGACCATCGGTCGCGTCGAGGTCCCCCAGGAAGCCTTCGTGGCGGCACTGTCCTCGGATTCGGACAAGCCGAAGAAGTAAGTAGGCAAGTCCCAGAACGACTCTCAGGCGCCGGTGCTCACCGGCGCCTGAGCTATTTCCACCCGCAAGCGGACGCCGCCGAGCGGGCTGCGGTCTAGTTCGGCTGTGCCGGAATGCAGTTCGGCCTGCTGGCGAACCAGCGCGAGGCCGAGGCCGGAACCGGGGGAGCCGGGGCGTTTGGCGAAACGGTCGAAAGCGGTGGGGGACAGGTGTTCCGGAATGCCGGCGCCGTTGTCGTCGATGGTGATCTCGGCGCCGTTCCCGGTGGTCCGCGCGGCGACGGTGACCTCGGTGGCGTGCCCGTGCAGCACCGCGTTGGCTACGGCATTGGTCACGATCAGCATGATCCCGCCGGGCAACCCGTGGACCGGAACCGGGTCACAGGCGGCGAGCGCGACCTCGACGCCGGGGTTCGCGCGGCACGCGTTCTGCACCGCGCGGTCGAGGGTTTCACACAGTTCGAAATCTTCGAACGCGTCATGATCGGTGAGCTCGCCGACGGCCAGACGTTCCAGATCTGTGAGGGTGCGCTCGATCTGGCCCTCGGCGGCCAGTACGTCGGCCAGCACGGCGCCGCGCTGGGCGGCGGGCAATTCGGTGCCCGCCAGCACCTGCAGGTCGGTGCGCATGGCGGTGAGTGGGGTGCGTAGTTCGTGGGCGCAGACGGCGGCGAAGTCGCGGGCACTCGCCAGCGCCTGCCGGGTCTCGCCGTGCGCGGTCTCCAGACGCGCGAGCATCCGGTTGATCGCGTCGGAGAGTTCTTCGGCTTCCTTGGCGCCGCGTCCGGACAGCGGTGGCAACTCGTCGAGTGTGTCGATCTCGTGGGTGGCGGTGGCCAGCCTGCGCAGTGGGCGGGCGGCGAATCCGGCCAGCACCCAACCCAATACGGCGGCGGCGATCACCCCGGCCACGCCGATGCCGAGCCCGATCAGCTGGCTGCGGGTGATGGCGGCGGCGACGAGTTCGCGATCGGGGTCGAGCCGGACCACCAGCCCCGGCGCGCCCTGCACCTGCGCGAGCGACTGGTCCGTCGGGCTGCCGGGGACCACGATCGTGTGTTCACGGGGGAAGGGCGGTGCGGGGACCGGGGGTCCGGGTAGGGACGGAGCTCCTGGATTTTCCGGATCACCGTCGAATCGTTGCGCGACCTGCACCCGCATGCTGGACACGGTCTGATCGAGCTGGCTGGTACCCGCCACCTTCAGCAACGCGCCATAGGTCAGGCCGAGGGTGACCGCCACGATCGCGGCGACCACGGCCGACACCAGCGCCACCCGGACCCGCAACGACCACGAGGCCTTCACGGCTGATCCCGCAGCACGAATCCGACCCCGCGCACAGTGTGCACCACCCGCGCGACGCCGTCGGCCTCCAGCTTGCGGCGCAGATACGAGACGAACACATCGACCACATTGGTGTCGGTGCTGAAGTCGTAACCCCACACGGTCGACAGGATCTGTTCGCGCTCTAGCACGATCCCGGCATTGCGCGCGAGCATCGCCAGCAGTTCGAACTCGCGTTTGGTGAGGTCGACCGGCGCCGAACCCGCGTGCACCCGATGCCCGGCCAGATCGATCATCACCTCGCCGACCTGGATCGTGTCGGCCGTGCCGGCCGCTGTCACCGGTCTGCGACGCAACAGCGCGCGCAGCCGGGCGACCAACTCGCCCAGATCGAACGGTTTGGTGAGGTAGTCGTCGGCGCCGCGTTCGAGTGCCGCGATCCGATCGGTGACCGCGCTGCGCGCGCTGAGCACACAGATCGGGATGTCGTTGCCCATCGCGCGCAAGGCGGTGACCACACCGACGCCGTCGAGTTCTGGCATGTTCACGTCGAGCACCATGGCGTCCGGCGCGGCGGACCCCACCAGGGTGAGCGCGCGAGCGCCGTCGGGTGCGGTGATCACGTCGAACCCGGAGAGCTCGAGGCCGCGCCGCAATGACGCGAGCACGCGGACCTCGTCGTCGACGACCAAGATCTGCTGTCCGGTCATGCACTCACCCTAGTGTCGGTCATTGTTTTCGCTGGTCAGAAAGGGTGCGCGGGGGTCGAGTCGGCGGAGCCGCTACCCGGCGTGGGCACCGTCTCGGAGAACTCGCGCGGCGCGATCACGATGGTCCGCCCTCCGTCGGGGTCGATCCGCGTGCACTCGACCGGACCGTCCACCTGCGGCCCGAGGTTGCCCGGCGCGGGACGCGACTGCCCCCGGCCCGGCTCACCGGGTGCGACGTGGCGGAATTCGACGCGCGGCTGGGCGGGAACAGCGTCGTGGAAACCGATGTCCGGACCGTCCGGCAGCGGCGGCAGGTCCGGCACGCCGCCGCCCGGATCGGTGCAGATGATCGTCGTGCGCTCACCGCCGTGCGACGGTGCGCCCGCATCGGCGGTCGCGATGCCCGCCGAGGTGGCGGTGATCACGGCGGCGCCACCGAGCAGCGCGAGGGCCGCGCGGCGATTGCGGGTCGAGAATACGGTCATGGTCGGGCTCCTGACTGGGAGTTTCACCGGCCCCTCGGCCGGCGAGCCCCGACGTTATGGCGCCGAACTTCACACTCCGTTGAGCAATCGTTAGAGTTCTCTTGGGATGTCGGCGCCCCTGATTCCCCGGGCTCGCCGAAACATGTTGTTCGCCATAAGGTGAGTACCAACCGGCCTGCACGAAATGACAGGCCGAGGTTCGGAAAATAGTGTTGGATGGGCCTCACTTCGCCGCTGTTGTGGTGGGGAACTACAGCGATGCGAGTGTTGGAGCTTTGATGACGCGTGATCTGCCTTTCGACGACGGTGCCGCGCGCGAAGAGGGGTCGGACACGGCCTACCGGATCGCCAACGGCGTAGCCAGGGTGGCCAGGGCGGGCGCCTACGTCACCGGTGGTGCGTTGGTCGCCGCCAACGGAACTTCGCGTGAACCGGGCACCAGTAATGCCGACAGCCGGTACGCGGGCTGGTCACAGCAGACCGTGCCCACCGATCCGAGCCCGGACGCACCGAGCCCGATCGTGACCTTCCCCGATCTGGCCGTCGAGCCCCTACCTGCCCCCGTGGTGCCGCACACGCCCTTCTTCACGCCGACGAATCCCGATGTCTCGATGGTCGCCGCGCCGGACGAATCCGGCTGGCGCCCAGAGATTCCCGGCTCCGATGGTGATCGTGAGTTCCGGATCCCCGCCAACGACGAGTCGTCCAGCGGCATCGGCATTCCCGGCTACGGGCACACCCCGGTCGGGCCCGGATACAACGACAACCCGCACCCGCAACCTGGCACCACTCCGGACCCGGGCTTCGACCTCCCCGGTTTCGACCTGCCCGGCGTCGGCAACGGCCTGCCCGGTTTCGACGGTCTGCCGGGCGGTGGCATCGGCATTCCGGGCTACGACGGCCTGCCCGGACAGGGTTTCGGCATCCCCGGCTATGACAGCGTCGGTATGCCCGGGGGCAGTCCAGGCGGCTCCAACGGCATGTTCGACGGAATCGGCAACCTGGACGGCATGTTCGACGGTGTCGGCGCGATGGTGACCACCGACTGGCAGGTCGACGTCCACGTCGGGCTCGACGGAGTATGGGCGACCTCGCAGATGAAGGTCGACGTGCAGGTCGGCCAGGTCGGCGATCAGCTCGACGACTACGGCCAGTGGCTCGGCGACGGACTGAAGGTTCCCGGTGACCCGGCGGCCACCTCGCCGACCGGGCCCGGCCTCGGCGGTTCCTCGTCCAGTGGTACCGGCCTCGGCAACTCGTCGTCGGGTGCCCCCGGTCTGCCCGGATCCTCGTCCTCGGGCATCGGTCTGCCGGGTACGCCCGTGGCCCCCGCCCCTGCCGTCGCCGGGCCCGCGGCCCCTGCCGTCGTGGCGCCTGC
>NZ_BDBR01000016.1 GCF_001613085.1 Nocardia salmonicida NBRC 13393 | reverse complement strand
CCACCGGTCACCGGGGGCGGCTTCGGCGGCTCGGGATACGGGGCGGCGTCGGACTCGTCCGGCCGATGCCGTCTGCCGCCACCGACAGCGGGCAGCGCACCGGAGCCGAACATCTCGGCGATACCAGGATCGACCGGCTGTGCGGGCCCGCCCGGCACGCCGAGCCGACCCGGACCACGGCCCGCACGAGAGCCGGTGTCGCGGGCTTCGGCGCGGAACGGACCGAACGGATCCGACGACGGTCGCTGTTCGCCGAGACCGAGTGGATCGGGCGCGGAGTACCCCGCGTCGGGATCGAATCGGGTGATCGGGCCCGACATCGGCGAGAAGGCCGGTTCGGCCGGGCCGGGCGGCGGGTAGGGGGCGGGCTGATAACTCGCGGGCGGCTCGTAGGTCGGCGCGGGTTCGGGTGCGTAGGTCGGCGCGGGGACATAGGCGGGCGGGGGTTCCGGCGCGGGCGGGGCGGGCGCGGCGTGCGAATTCGGCTTCACCGCCGCGTTCTCGCCGGTCAGATCATTGACCGAGAGCCCGCGACCACTGCGCCGCCGTCGTCCACCGCCGCCGGAAGCAGCGGGCGCGGCCCCCTGCGCGGCATTGCGAGCCAGCAGCTCGGCGACCGATAGCTGCTTCGAATCCTCACTGCTCATGCCGACTCCACTTCCGCGACCGGCGTGACCGGCGGCACCGCAGCCGGTCCACCTCCGTTGGGCTCGGAGTCCAGTTTGCGCAAGATAAGGCCTTCGCGCAGCGCCCATGGGCAGATTTCGATGCTGTCGAGCGATAACGCCCGCATACTCGCCTCCGCGACCAATGCTCCGGCCACCAATTGCTGGGACCGGTCCGAACTCACGCCCTCCAGTTCCGCGCGGTCCGAGGCGGTCATCCGAGAGATGAACGCGATCAGCTGGCGCAGACCGGAGCTGGTCAGTGTACGTCGCACCCGAGGGCCGGCGGCCGAGGGTGCCGCGCCGGTCAACCGGGCCAGCGAACGGAATGTCTTCGAGGTACCGACAGCCAGGTCGGGCTTGCCTGCCTCGACGAGGGTCTTGGACGGGACCACCAGTTCGGCGTCGAGCCAGTCGCGCAGGACCGCGATCTTGCGCTTGCCCGGCGGGTCGTCGCGCAGCCACTCCCTGGTGAGCCTGCCCGCGCCGAGTTGCAGCGACAGCGCCACATCGGGTTCTTCGTCGCCCCCGTTGGACAGCTCGAGCGAGCCGCCGCCGATGTCGAGGTTGATGATCCGCCCCGCGCTCCAGCCGAACCAGCGGCGCACCGCGAGGAACGTCAGGCGGGCCTCGTCCGCGCCGGTGAGCACCTGCAGATCGACCCCGGTCATGGACCGCACGCGAGCGAGTACTTCCTCGGAATTGGTCGCCTCACGCAGAGCGGAGGTGGCGAACGGCATCAGCTCGACGCATTTGGAATTGCGGGCCAGATCGGCGAACTCGAGGATGGTCGCGACCAGTCGGGCCTCGCCCTCTTCGGTGATCCGGCCCATCGAGTCCATGCTCTCCGACAGGCGCAACGCCGACTTCGACGAGCTCATCGGCATCGGGTGCCCACCACGATGGGCGTCCACCACGAGCAGGTGGACGGTATTGCTTCCGACATCGAGAACACCAAGCCGCACACGAATACGGTACTTGGTGATCCGGTACCACAGGCCAGGCGACTGAACTGTTAGCGTCAGCAGCTGTGACCGAAGGCGCATCTGGCACCGCGGAGACCGGGCTACGACCTGGGCGAAAGATCGATCCTGCCCCGGAAGTCGAGCTCGATTTCCCACGGGAGTGGATCGAGTTCACCGACCCAGCAAACGACGAGCACCAGATCGTCGCCGATCTGACGTGGCTGCTGTCGCGCTGGACGTGTGTGTTCGGCACGCCCGCCTGCCAGGGCATCATCGCCGAACGGCCCGACGACGGCTGCTGCTCGCACGGCGCGTTCCTCGCCGACAAGGACGATCGCAAACGCCTCAACGGTGCTGTGAAGATGCTCACACCCGAGGACTGGCAGCTGATGAGCGAGGCCACCGAGCACGGCAAAGTCGTCAAGAAGGGTTACCTCGAACTCGACGAACTCGAGGACGAACCGGCCTTGCGCACCCGCCGCTTCGACGGCGCCTGCATCTTCCTCAACCGGCCCGGTTTCGCCGCGGGCCCCGGTTGCGCGCTGCACATCATGGCGGTGCGCAAGGGCATCGAACCCCTGGAAGTGAAGCCGGACGTGTGCTGGCAGCTGCCGATCCGGCGGACCCAGGATTGGGTGGAACGCCCCGACGGCGTGCAGATCCTGCGCACCGTGGTCACCGAATACGACCGGCGCGGCTGGGGTCCCGGCGGCCTGGATCTGGATTGGTACTGCACCGGCTCCCCCGATGCCCACGTCGGCGCGAAGCCGGTCTGGCAGTCCTACGGCCCGGAGCTGCGTGAGTTGCTCGGTGCGCCCGCCTACGACGAACTCTCCCGGCACTGCCGCCGACGCGAGGGTCTCGGGCTGGTCGCGGTGCATCCGGCCACGGTGGAAGCCGAGCGGATGAACCCTGGATCTCACGGATCGAATCACTCGGAGTGAAAACCTCGTAACCATTCGGTTCATCTGTAGGTCGTGCATCTGTCACCGAACTCGGGTTGGATAGCTGTCCATGTCCAAGAAAGCGATCTACGCAGCGACCCTCGCGATCGGCGCGACCCTCTCCATGACCGGCCTGGCCAATGCCGAACCGAACGGTGATCCGGCCGCGTACGCGGACTTCACGGCCGACTTCGTGAATTACAACGACCCGGCGGCGATCGACGCCGCCAAGAACGGCAAATACATCATCATCTCCACGATGGGCACCTCCTCGCCCATCGGCTGCCGCGGCAACGGCGCCGACGTGCCGATCTACGACTGCAAGCAGTTCGACGGCGTGGAAGTGGTCTCCCTGAAGAAGATCGACACCCCCCTCGGCACCGCGTGGAGCGTGTTGTAAAAGTCCTCCCGCTCGTCAGCGAACGAAAGGTCCCGTCGGAAATCCGACGGGACCTTTTCATTGAGCCGCACCCGCGTGTCTCCCCGCGCCTGAATCCGGCCAAGAGTCGCGGGGAGGGCGGTCAAGCTTCGAGCTTGTAGCCGAGTCCTCGCACAGTCACCAGGTGTTCCGGCTTGGCCGGGTCGGCTTCGATCTTCGAGCGCAGGCGCTTGACGTGCACGTCGAGGGTCTTGGTGTCGCCCACGTAGTCGGCGCCCCATACCCGGTCGATCAGTTGTCCGCGGGTGAGCACGCGACCGGAGTTGCGGAGCAGGTACTCGAGCAGGTCGAACTCCTTGAGCGGCAAGGTGACCTGACCACCGTTGACGTGCACGGTGTGCCGGTCCACATCCATCCGCACCGGTCCCGCCTCGAGCACGCCGTTCTCGCTGCCCGAATCCAGCTCGTCACCGGCGCCGCGACGCAGCACGGCCCGGATCCGCGCGATCAGCTCGCGCGCCGAGTACGGCTTGGTGACGTAGTCGTCGGCGCCAAGTTCCAGTCCGACGACCTTGTCGATCTCGCTGTCGCGCGCGGTCACCATGATCACCGGCACGCCGCTGCGCGTGCGCAACTGCTTGCACACGTCGGTGCCGCTCATGCCGGGCAGCATCAGGTCGAGCAGCACGATATCGGCGCCGGAGCGGTCGAATTCGGCCAGCGCGGACGGACCGTCGCCGACGACGGTGACGTCGAAGCCTTCCTTGCGAAGCAGGAACGCCAGCGGCTCGGCCAGCGAATCCTCGTCTTCGACGATCAACACACTCGTCATCTGCGTGCCTCCACACCGTTCGTTCGTCCCGCGAGAGTGCGCGGGACGGTGGTTTCTCTCGTGGTGGACTCCGGCGTCTGTTCCGCGTCCTCGTCACCATCGGTTTCCAGATGAGCGGGGATGCGCAGCGTGAACGTCGAGCCGGTGCCCAGTTTGCTCCACAGGGTTATTTCACCGTTGTGATTGGCCGCCACGTGTTTCACGATGGCCAGGCCGAGCCCGGTGCCGCCGGTCGATCGGGAACGGGCCTTGTCGGAGCGGAAGAACCGCTCGAACACCCGTTCCTGATCTTCCTTGGCGATCCCGATGCCGCGATCGGTGACCGCCATCGCGACATGATCGCCGCGCAGCGACCGGCTCACCGACACATGCGAACCCTGTGGCGAATACGCGATCGCGTTCTCCACCAGATTCGACAGCGCGGTAACCAGCAACGTTTCGTCGCCCAGCACTTCCAGCCCACTCGGCCGGTCGGTGCTGACGGTGATGCCCGCGGCCTCGGCGGCGGTGCGCGAGCGGTCGACCGCCTGCTGCACCACCGTGTCGACGTCGACCACGGCCAGATCGGGCAGTTTCTCGGCGCCCTGCAAACGCGACAGCGCGATCAGCTCGGTCACCATCTTGCCCAGGCGTCGCGATTCCCCGAGTACACGGGAACCGAAGTGGCGCACGGCTTCGGGATCGTCGGCCGATTCCAGCATGGCCTCGGCCAGCAGGCTCATCGCGCCGACGGGGGTCTTGAGTTCATGGCTCACGTTGGCGACGAAATCGCGCCGGGTGGCCTCCATGCGGGCCTGCTCGGAATCGTCGTCGGCGAACAGCACGACGAAGCTGGTTTCCTCGCGGGAGAGCTTGCGGGCCACGCCACGCACGGCGATCCGGCCGCGGCCGGGTAGCGGGTTCTTGGCGGTGAGGTCGTATTCGGCGGACTCACCGGTCGCCAGCACCTTCTCCACGGCCGCCCACGCGCGTTCGTCGAGCAACCGGTTGCGGACCAACCCGAGTTCCTCGGCGCGCGGATTCACCAGCACCACATCGCGGTATTCGTCGACAACGGCGATGCCGGATTCGGACGCGAGCACGATCAGGTCGAGCACCTGCGACATCGTCAGCCCGGTGTCTTCCTGGGTACGGGCGGCTTGCCTGGCATTGACGAACGGGATCAGCAGGCCCCCGACTGCCAGCCCGACGACAGCCGCGAGGACTGCCAACAGCACTGCCTGCGGAACACTCACAAGATTGATCGTACGAGTGCGGACCGACATAACGTCGGCGGGTCGGCGAAGTTTCACGCAGGTCACAGGCACTTGGTATGGCGTTCTTTTGCCGTTCACCCGGCAGGCACCTGAGGCTCCGCCGGGCGTGTCAGTTCGGCGGTTCGCCGTACATGGCGGTGGTCACCGCGGGCCCGTGCCGGTCGACCCATACACCGAGCGCATAAATCGGACCGAGCAGATCGTGGCCAGCGTCGGTGAGTTCGTATTCGACTCGCGGCGGCGCTTCGGCATACCGACGCCTGCGTACAAGCGTCATCTTCTCCATGCGCCGCAACGTCTGGGTGAGCATCTTCTGACTGATCCCGCCCGCGCCCGCGAGAAGTTCGCTGTGACGTTGCGGACCATCGCGCAGCAGGTACACCACCACCGGCAGCCACGAATTCGCGAACAGGTCCACGGCCAGCCGCGCCGGACAGTCGGCCTCGTAGGCACCGTAGGGCGGGTACTGCACCGATTCAGCGGTGGTCATGGGTACCAGCGTGCCACCGCCGAAAGGCACCCGCAGGTGCCTTTCGGTCTTTCTAGCGTCGGTGTGGTCGATGCGATCAAGCTCGGCACCTGCCAATCACAGGAGTTCTCATGCGAATCGGAATCATCGGTGCGGGCGCGATGGCGGCCGCGATGGGCGGCGGCTGGGCCGCGGCGGGTCACGAGGTGCGGATCGGCGCCCGCTCGGCCGACGCGGCGGGAGCACTCGCGGCCGAGATCAACGCGATCCGTGGCGCGGGACCGGAGGCCGACAGGGCGAGCGGAACGGCTGCCGCGCCGGTCGACGTGCGAGCGGCGACGATCGGCGAGGCGATCGCCTTCGCCGATGTAGTGCTGTTCGCGGTGCCGGTCAGCGCCCTCACCGAACTGCTCGCCGCGCACGGCCCCGATCTGGCCGGAAAGACCGTCATCGACTGCACGAACGCGTTCATGCCCGACGAATCCGCACCCGACGGAGTGACCGCGTTCGTCCTGAGCGAGGAAGCGGTAGCGGAACGCATCGCCTGGGACGCACCGAACGCCCACGTGGTCAAGGCTTTCAATCTGCTCGCCGCCGAGGTATGGGCGGGCGCCGACCGCGTCTTCGACGGTGCGCGGCTGGCCGTCCCGATCTGCGGCGACGACCCGGCGGCGGTACAGACGGTGGCCCGGCTCGCCGAAGACCTTGCCCTGCAACCATTTATCGCGGGTGGCTTGCACCGGGCCAGGTACTTGGAGACGACCTCGGTCTTCACCGTCGGCCTCTGGTTCGGCGGCCTCGACGCCCGCGCGATGCTGCCCCCGCTGTCGGCGGCCTTCGCGGTCGCCGACGCCTGAATGCCGAAGGCCCTGGCGCTACCGATCTTCCGGTTGCGCCAGGGCCGACGACTCGACTACGCCGCGATCCCGAGGTCGCCGTGGCCTCGGACTCAGTCGTCGTGCGAACCGGCGCTCACGATGGCCTCGATCGCGTCGATCAGGCGTTGCTTGTCCGCCGGTTCGATGTGCAGATCCCGGTACCGCTGGTAGGTCAGATAGCGTCCGTCGTCCGCCACATCGAGCCACGTCAGATATCGCGGCGACGTCGGTCGTTCGGCATGCAAACCGACCCTGACCTCGATGCGTCCGTACGCGGCGCGGTCGGCCGCGGTGAGCCGGTGCATGCGAGCGGCGACGGAATCGGCTGGGCGCTGCCAGGATTCGAAGTGCGCGGCCAGCCGGTCGACGTCCTCGACGAGATGTCCCGCGCGTCCGGCGGGCTGCTCGCCGAGGAAGGTGGCGAAAGCCCGCGCCACCATTGTGGCGCTGCCCGAGAACACCTCGACGCTGTTGTCGTCGTACTGCCGGATCACGACGCCGCGCTCCCCTGACCGCGCACCGTAAGCCCGCAGCCGGGGTCCCGCCTCGTCGAACACCGCCATAGAGGTCTCGGGTCTGGCCGCATGCCGCAGTACCGCGGTCAGGTCCGGGTCGGCGTCGGTGGGCCAGCGCTGTGCCGCGGCCCGTGCGAGCTCCTCGTACCGATCCTGGGTGGCGGCTGCCGAGAACACCGTGAGCGGGAAGGGGTACCGGTCGTCATCGACCTCCCCCTGCCACACGTGCGCGAACTCGTCGGCGGTGAAAGTCCAGCTCACGAGTCACCCGTTTGGTCCGCGAGGCGGGTCGCGGGTGCGTCCGCGCCGATAGCTTCGGGCACTGTCGGCCGTTCCTCGCCGAGCAACTCGGGTTGGACACCGCGAAGATAGTCGGGCGCCTGGTGTTCCTGCTCGTCGTCTTTGCCGCCGCCGCGCGCGCCGGGCGCACCCATCATGCCCGGACTCATCCCGCGTCCGGCCGAGGCCGCACCGGAAGTGCCAGCAGCCGTGAGGCTTTGAACGGCACCGGCGGTCGGGCGCCCGGCAACGGGCGCGCCTGGCGTGCTGGCGCCCTGGTTCGAACCACCGGGCGATCCCGACCCCGGAGATCCGGAACCCGGCGATCCTGAGCCCGGCGGCCCACCGGATGGGTTGGTGCCCGGCGTGGTCGAGGCAGGAGTAGTGCTCGCTGGGTTCGTACTGTCCTCCCCCTGAGAATCGTCGGTGCCGCTGTCCTCGGTATCCGTGCCTGCTGTAGTTGTCTCGTCGTCGGTCGTCGTGCCGGGCTGGGTGGTCTCCTCGGTGGTGCCAGGGTCCTCGGAAGTCCCCGCGTCAGTGCTGTTTCCACCGTCGCCGCTGGTGGTACCACCGTTGTCCGACCCACCGCCGCCCGTACCCTGTCCGTTGGCGCCGACGGTGCCGGGCTGGGTCGGTGCGACGAAGGTCGGCACGTTCTCGCCTGCGGGACCATAGGTCGGCTTGTAGGTCTGGTTCATCGCCGCGATCGCCTCGAGGCGCCGGTTCTCCTTCTCGCGGGCGATCGCTGCCGCCCCATCGGGAACCGCCAGCTCCGTCAGACTCGCGGGCACCGAGGTACCCACGTTCGTCCCCTCGGTCGAGGAGACCGGTGCCGGCACAGCCACTTTCACCGCCTCCGCACCATAAGCCGCGGCCTTCACCCGATGCCCGACCGCGGACAGCACCGTGTACACATCCGTCGCCTCGGTGATGAACCGCCGCCCGGCGGCTTCTCCCGCCGACGCGAACGCACCGTCCAGGCTCGACGACGCGCGCCCCGTCTGCAGCATCAACCCGGTTACCGCACCGGATATCTCCGTGAACATCGCGACCCACTTGTCGCCGAACTGCTGCATCACACCCGGCTGCATCTGCTGCACGGCGTTGTAGATGTCCTCGTGCGAAAGACCCTCGAAGACTTCCCAACTCCCGCTCTGAATGTAGGCCGGATCGGTTCCCCCGTGGCTGAGCGAGCTCTGCTGCTTCTCGGCACCTGACTGCTGCTGATTCCCGTTGGCCGTCGGTACGAGCGGTACCCCGAATGTTGTCGACAGAATGTCCGTCAGCGGAACTTGCGTTCCTCCCCCGTCCGCCATGGTCAGTTCTCCTTACCGATGGATTTCTCTACTGCCGAGGCGATTTCCATGATGTTGGCGCAGGGGTCGAGGTTCTGGCGTAGGCCTGAGCTCAGGACACCGGTCCACATCAGCAGAACGCCGACCTTCGTCTCCATCTGCACATGGCACTCGTTCTCGCTCCCGGGCTCACCTTTGCCGAACCCAGCCCTGCGGCCGTTTACCACCGTCGGCTCCAGCCAGCTGCCGTTCTTCTTCAGGTTTTCATCCCAGGTGATGTTTCCCGAGTCCAGACCCAGCGACATGGTGTTGTCCGGATTGCGGAAAGTACAGGTCAAGAACGTATATTCCGCGACCACGTCCGGCCCCCGCTTGCGCGACGCGGACTCGAAGCCCACCGACTCGATATCGGACGCGCCGATCCAGGTGCACGGGTCGAAGACGACCTTTGGACGCCCGGTCGATTGCGTGTACTTGTTGTCCTGGGACGGCGGTTGTAGCTTCGGGTCGGTCAACGTCGGAGGTGCCGTCTGAGCCGTCGCCAATTGGGTCGGCACTCCCACTCCCGACTGGCTCTGAGCATCGGGAACCGTCGATTCCCCACAGGCTGCCAGAGCCGAAGCAAGCACGACGCAACAGGCGACTTTTCTTGATCTCATTTCGCTCCTACGCTCCTTTATCGCGCGACTGCGCTCAATGCGGCAGCGTTGAGCTCGTCCGCTTCGCCAAGGATGCCCGCAGCCTGCAGGTATCCGTCCGCCATTGCTCGTGCCGCCACGCCCATCTGTTCCAGCACTTGCCTGGCCGATTCCGCTTTGTTGGCAAAACCGACCTGCAATTGCTGTGCGGAATCGAGCAGGCCAAACCCTTGGATGGACTTCAGATGTCGAGCCTCATCGACCCACTCATCGCAGGCCGCCGCGAACCGCAGATACGCCCCAGCCACCTCCCGCGCGGCATCCGGCTCCATCGTCAACTGCCCCGACGAAGCCGCGTTCCACAGCTGCGCCGCAGCATCCCCACCGATAGCCACTGAGCTCCCCTCCCAAGATCGAGCATCGACCGGCAGTTTAGCGCCGACTCGACCACGGTGAACAGCTCGCCGAATACATCACCCTGACCTGCGGCTCATTCGACAGACGTCACAGGCCGAGGACCTCCGCCACCGATACCTGGCCGCCCACTACATCGTCGAGGATCTGGAAGATCGGACGGAACCGAACGCTGCTTCGTTGCGTCTAATCAGGCGAGTACTACCGAAAGATGCTGAGGGGACAGGTGGCGACGACGCTTGCACGGTATCCGAATCACCAACTGCCGCTACGGACCCGCTGACGGCCGCGAAGCCGCCGAGCGACAAGAATCACTTCCGCCGAACTATCTCGAACACTGGAGAGCAATGCTCGAGGCTGACATCGACCAAATACGTGCCCTCGCGGTGAAACTCACCAACGCGGGCGAGAGCATCGACGCGTTGGACGTCCGTTCCGGCGCGAGTTCGTTGGATGCGGCGCTCCCGGGTGGCACGAATGACGCGACCTTCTTGATTCCCGAAGCCGCCGCCCAGGCAGCACTGGCTGTCGAGGGCGCGTTCTTGCGGGCGGCCGAGCGCTACAAGCAGGTGTCCACGCTGTGCACCACTTGCGCCGACAACTTGCAGATGACCGACGAAGAGTTCGACCGGAAGCTGTCCGAACTGGACGTGCACAATGCATAAGCGTTCAGCTGTCGAGAAATGGGACCTCGAAGCCGTCAAGACGTGGGGTACCCAGGTCGCATCTGCGCGCGGTGCGCTGATGGTGTGCGCCGATACCACGATGACCCACATGCGGGACATGCAAGCCAGTTGGGCCGGGGCGGCCTACCTGGCGGCGTATGACCGCGTGGCAGGCGATCACCTCCAGGTCCAGAAGCTGGCAATGGAGGTCGACGAGCTCGTCACCGTCATCAACGAGCAAGTCGACAACGTTGTTTCGCATCGCACGACGCTGCTGAGCAAAGTATCCGACGCGCAGGGCCTCGGTATGACGATCGACGACGTGTGGAAGGTGATGGACTACGACAACGTCGAAGCCGACGTGCGTCGCGACCACCAGCAGTTGATCAACAACGCACTGTTCCCGTTCGAGGACGCCGTCACCAAGGCAGTTCAGGCCATCACCGGCCAAGCCACCGAGATTCGGTCGGCAGGCGATCTACTCGGTTCCAGTTTGGATGTCAGCGCGGCCGATACCCAGGCCGGGCGCTTCGGCAAGGACGACGGTACCGAGCTCGCCGAAGCGGTCAAGAACCATGACAAGGCCAAGATCGACGAGATCCTCGCGCAGATGCCGCAGCCGGCGCTCTCCCAATTCGAGATCGACCAGCTGGCCGCGGGCAACGAGGTGAATACCCTTCCGCAGAGCACGCAGGACTACTACAAGACATTCCTCCAGTCGGCGGGCAAAGACGGCATCCTCGGCCTGAACGAACAGCTGCTGGCACGAGAGTCCGCCGGCGACACCACCGCGGCCGCGCAACGAAACAACCTCGCCAACACCGTGCTCGCGATGACCAACGAGAAGGTGAGCACCAGCAACGGATCCAAGGGCTCGTACTCGAACCTGCCCCCCGACCTCCAAAACCTCGTCTCCGGTCGCGCCGAGGACTTCACCGGTGCCTACAACGGCGAGAACCAACTGGTCAACCGCTATCAGGAACTCGGCCAGTTCAGCCAACTCCTGAACCAGTCCGATCCAGGCATGCAACCCGGCAAGCAGCTCGGCGTCGAACTCGGTAAGCAGAGCGAAAGCATCACGGCCTACCTCGACAACATCGACTCGAACAACGCGAAGCACATGCCCCCCGGCTTCAGCGAAGAAGATCGTGTGACGATGGAGGAGGGCGCACAGAGTTTCTTGGAAGTCGCCACCCGCAACGACGATGTGAGCTACTCGCTGCTGACAGGCAACGATATGCCGGACTCACCCGAGATCGGATCCGAGTACAAGAACGATCGCCCGTTCGACGCCGAAGAATTCCGGAACACGATCTTCCGAAACGAGTGGCCTGATGACGGCCAGGCCGCATCGGGACTGTTGGACTGGATCGCCGAGGACACCCACAAGCCCGGCGAGGAAGGGTTGCGAGCGAACGAGGCCCTCGCCGCACTTCCCGAATACTTCGCACCCTCCGGCGACGCACCCGACGGGTCCGCATCCGAACGCCCAGAACTGAAAGACGAGGACGGCAAAACCGTCTTCAACCGAAGCGTCGACGCGTTCAATACGAACCCGAAACTCGCCGACTCCATGGCGCATATCATGGGCAGCAATATCGACTCGTATGTCTCCGGCCACGCGCAGGAGAGCGGACTCGTCGATGACCCGACCTTGCCGGGAACCAACAATCGGCTGGCTGAACTTTCAGTCACAGACGCAAACCGCATGCTGTTCCTGGCCGGACAATCCGAAGGTGGCCGACTCATGCTCGAAGTGAGCCGTCAAGAATACGAGGCAAACACAATCGGTCAAGCGTTGGCCGAAGGTGGCGACAACCCGACCAAGTGGTTGGCGACCAACGCGCCCAATCTTGCCGAACTCGACGGCCGCTATACGAATGCGATCAACAACGCACTGACGTGGCAGGACGAGCAGAACGCCCAGACCAGCTTCGATGAAAAGACCAAGACGTTCGAGAACCGGCAACAGGCAGCGGAGATCGTGAAGTCCCTGACACTGGACAACTTGGAGATCCCCGGGAAATCCCCTGCCGGAGTGATCGGAAATGAAGTGTTCGGAGTCTTGAAGGACGAGGGATACAATGCGGCTATGGAGAAATGGAACCCCGAGCCGGAAAAGGAAGGCTTGGTTCCACCTAACTCCGAAGCATTGACCACCCGCTCCGAAAACGAAGTTCGAAGCATTATCCTCCAGGAAATGATGAAGGAGGGAACGCTCCCCACCTTCGGTATCGATTCACACGGAAACCGAATCGACTACCTCGACTCCAATGGTCGAATCGTTGACGTCGGAGAAATGTCAGGATCGGCATTGACGGCCCTGAACAGCACTCTGGCCGATCGTGGAATGCAAGATTATGTCACCAGATACGGGCAAGCACATTCGACCGCATTAAATACTGGTTTGATATCAGATCCATCGAGGGTGAAAGAATACGTGACAGGCAAGGCGGAGTCGAAGTGAGGCAGACAATAGAACGACCGAAATGGTATGACGCCGCAGCAGTCACAGCGGTACTTGCCTGCATACTGACAGCGGGCTGTTCGTCGAATTCCGGTGAGACCGAAGGGGAAGCCGCAACGACAACGGTATCCGTTTCGGTAGCCTTCGACCCATGCAAGGACCTTACGGTCGGGTTCATCGAGAAATACGGTTTGAAGGCTCCGGGCAGGGTAGCGAAAGAGCCGATGATGTCACTGAGGGATGCTCAGGGGTGCTACTTCGAGACGAACGTAGCCGAATATTCCAGGGTAACTATTGGGCTCAACGACGCGCGCCTCGGCTCAGCTGATGAACTCGAACACCCGCCTAGGCGCAAGGTGACGATCGCAGATCGTCCCGCCGAAATGTTGAGCTGGCGGGAAAGGCCCGGCCAAGCCGGCAAACCGACCTGCTCGATCCAAATCCAGTTGGCTCGCGACTCTCTGTTCATCTTCTATAGCGACGGGATGTTGCCGCTGCCCGATGACGACTACTCCTGCCGCAGAGCCATGGAGATGGGGGAAGACCTCGTGCGGATGATCGAAGCACACAGGTGACATGCTCGGCACCGAACAGAGCCGCTTGAGCGAGCCCCCCGCTCGCTCAAGCGGCGATGCCCAGTCCCAGGGCAACCACGACCGGCGCCAGGTAGAGCACCGGGAACGCCACGGTCTTGTACGACCGCGCCCGCAGCACCGTCACCACCGCACCCGCGAAGTACAGGATCAGCCCGATCGCGGCGAGAACCCCGATCACCGGCACGAACAGGCCGACCAGCAGCCCGATCGACCCGAGGGCTTTGGCGATTCCCAGTGGCGTCCACCAGGTCTGCGGGACGCCGTATTCCACCAGCGGCTCCACTACGAACGGCGCCCGGCGCAGCAGTGAGAACGCCGAGAACCCCACCCACAGTGCGGCGACGACGGTGACGATGACGTAGGCGGTGAACATGGCGTAACTCCTTCGGCAACCGCGCGTTTCGCGGATCTACCGAGGTGACGACACAGCCGACGCGAGTGTGACATCGCCCCGGACAGCACAACGGCCTCACACCGTCGAACGGTGTGAGGCCGAGGCGTTGGAGTTACTTGCCGCCCTGATTGGCGACAGCGGCGGCACCGGCGGCAGCGGCAGCCGGGTCCAGGTACTCGGCGGCCTTCACCGGACGCATGCTCTCGTCCAGCTCGTAGACCAGCGGGATGCCGGTGGGGATGTTCAGGCCGGAGATGTCCTCGTCCGAAATGCCGTCGAGGTGCTTCACCAGCGCGCGCAGCGAGTTACCGTGCGCGGCGACCAGCACGGTCTTGCCGGTCAGCAGTTCCTTGGAGATGGTGTCTTCCCAGTACGGGACCATCCGCTTGACGACGTCGAGCAGGCACTCGGTCTTCGGGACCTCGATGCCCGCGTAGCGCGGGTCGCCTTCCTGGCTGTACGGGTTGTCGGGCTGGATCGGCGGCGGCGGGGTGTCGTAGCTGCGACGCCACAGCATGAACTGCTCCTGGCCGTACTGCTCGCGGACCTGCTCCTTGTTCTTGCCCTGCAGGTCGCCGTAGTGGCGCTCGTTGAGGCGCCAGTCGCGCACGACCGGGATCCACAGCCGGTCGGCGGTGCCGAGGGCGTTGTCGGCGGTGCTGATCGCGCGGCGCAGCAGCGAGGTGTAGACGATGTCGGGCAGGATGCCTGCCTCTTTGAGCAGCTCTCCGGCCCGTTTACCCTCGGCGATGCCCTTGTCGGTGAGTTGCACGTCCACCCAGCCGGTGAACAGGTTGAGGGCGTTCCATTCGCTCTCGCCGTGGCGCAGCAGCACGAGGGTGTAGGTCATAGGGGTCATTCTGACATTTCGACGATGTCAGGCCCACTCCACCTCGTCGAAGCCGATGCTCAGCTCGTAGGGTCCGCCTTTGACCAGCGCGTCGACCTGTAATCGCGACGCCACCGAGTCGACTTCGCGCACTACGGCGCACACCCCTTGGAACGGACCCTCCGGAATATGGACGACATCGCCCGGCACGTAGTCGGCAGCCACCTCATCGAGGCTACGCGCGCCGACGACCAGGCATAACGAACGCGCCGAGCGCATCGCCGGTCGGACCGAAGAGTCCTCACACCGCCTCAGCTCTCGGCTGCTTCGACCGCGAGCACCCCCGCACCGACGAGCGTGGCCCCCTCGCTCAGCGTCGACAGTTCCACCGACAGTTCCTCGATGAACTCGAGCCGCGAATGCCTGGCAACGGCAGCCCGCAACGGTCCCCACAGCGGCTCCCCCGAATGCGCGAACCCACCGCTGATCACCACCCGATCCACATCCAGCAGCGCGGCCGCCGACGAGATCGCCTGCCCCAGGGCGGTTCCCGCTCGAGCCAGGGCGGCAAGCGCGATCGGCTCACCACCACGCGCGTTCTCGGCGAGCTCGACGCCGCTGCCGCCCACCCAGCCACGCGCACGTGCCCACCGCACCGACGACATCCCGCTCGCCACCGCCTCCACGCACCCGACTCCCCCACAGGGACAAGCGGTGTCGTCGCCGGGCACCACGATGTGCCCGAGGTGACCGGCATTGCCCGTGCGCCCCACCACGACTCGCCCGTCGGCGATGATCCCCCCACCGACCCCCGACGACACCGTCAGGGCCAACCCGTTGTCCACCCCACGCAACCCACCGACTCGATGCTCGGCCAGCACCAGACACGCGCCGTCGATCGCCAACCGCACCACCGCATTCGGGAACAGCGCCCGCACCTGTTCGACGATCGCGAACCCGTCCCGCCACGCCGCGAGGTTCAACGGCCGGATCACCCCGGCGGGCACGTCGACCGGTCCGGCCGAACCGATCCCGACCGCGCTCACCTCGTTGTCACCTGCCACAGCGACCAGAAGCTGCCGACAGGTCGCCCACGGGTCGTCCGAGGCAGCGGCCGCCCGGCGCACCCTGTGCAGCCCGTAGTGCGGGTCCACAACTCCCGCGGCGAATTTCGTCGCCCCGATATCGAGCGCAAGCACCGCCATCACCACTCCTATCTACCGCATCGGGCCTGACCGGCGCCGGTTACGGCCATCGCTGATGTGAAGCGTCACAAGGTGTGGCACGCGACACTTTGACTACTGGTCGGTACAGATCACCGGTTTTCGTTAGATACTTCTGCACGGGTCGGGTCGTTTCGTTGGGCAGCACTACTGTTGATGAAGGAAAGCTGTGTCGAAAATCGCTGTATTGGTGTTGAGTCTGCTCTCAGTGGGCTTGTTCGCCGCACCTGCGGGTGCGAACCCGCTCTATCCGACGCCGGATCCGGATCCGTTCTTCACCGCACCGGCTGACATCAGCGCGCTGGCACCCGGCGATGTCGTGCGGACCCGCCACATCGACACCTGGATGTACCCGGGCACCGAAGGACACCAGGTGGCCTTCCGGTCCACCAACTCGGCGGGCAACGCGATCATGGGCATCACCACGGTGTTGCTGCCGGTCGGCGTGAAGAACCCGCCGCTGGTGTCCTACCAGGCGCTGATCAACTCCATCGGCACCCGCTGCAACCCCTCGCAGTCGCTGTTCAACGGCGAACTGCAGGACGCGCCCGGCGCCATGCTGCCGTTGGCGCGCGGCTGGGCGATCTCGGTGCCCGACTACCTCGGCCCGACGGTGGCCTACGGTGCGGCCAAGCTCAGCGGCATGGTCACCCTCGACAGCGTGCGGGCCGTGCAGAAGGTCGCCGAGCTGGGTGTGGGTTCCTCGCCGGTCGCGATCGCCGGCTACTCCGGTGGCGGCATGGCCACCGCGTGGGCGGGCGCACTGCAGCCCACCTACGCGCCGGAGCTCAAGCTCGCGGCCGTGGTGTCCGGTGGCATCCCCGCCGACCTCGAGTTGATGGCCGACGCACTGGGTTTCGCGCCGCACCCCGGCTTCGGCCTCGCCTTCGCTGCCGCGATGGGCATTGAGCGCGAGTACCCCGATCGGGTGCCGGTGTCGGACCAGCTCAATGAAAACGGCCTGTGGTTCCGGGAATTCACCAAGGACGCGTGCCGTCGCTTCCTGCTGTTCCACGGCGCCCTGCGCAACGCCGACCAGATGGCGGCGTCCAAGGAGCTGTTGGGCAGCCAGGTGGCCCGTGGCGTGCTGCGCGAGAACAGCCTCGTGCACTTCGAGGGCGTGCCGACCGCACCCACCTACATCTGGCAGGGCAAGTACGACACCCTGACCCCGTACGGTCCGGTCGCCGAGTCCGTCGCCCACTGGTGTGGCGCGGGTGCGCAGGTGCAGTTCACCACCGTCGAGATCTCCGAGCACCTGACCGCTGCCGCGGCGGGCTTCCCCGATGCTTGGAACTACGTCGAGGCCCGTTTCCGCAACGAACCGGTCCCGACCAACTGCTGAGCTGAGAAACGATGCCGGACAGGAACTCTCCTGTCCGGCATCGTTTTGTTTTCAGACCTTGTCGGCGTCGTCGATGATGTGCTCGAAGGCGCGCAGATTCTTCAGCGACTCACCCCGCGAGACGCGCCACTTCCATTCCTTGCGAATGGATTCGGCGAAACCGAGCTCGAGCAGCATGTTGAAGTCGTTGTCGACGGCTTCGAGGATCTGGCCGAAGACGCGGTCGAGTTCGTCGGCGGTGACCGACTCGGCGGACATGCGGCCGACCAGGTAGATGTCGCCGACATTGTCGAGGGTGTAGGCCACCCCGTAGAGGCGGCGGTTGCGCCGCAGCAGGTATTTGTAGACGCCTTCGAAGTTCTCGTCGGACTTGCGGCAGACGAAGCATTCGATGCGAACCCCGTGCTTGCCGACGGTCAGCATCACCGTGGTCTTCAGCTTGCGCTCACCCGGCAGCACGACGATGAACGTGTCGTCACCGTGGCGGGTGTATTCGATCTCGCGATCGCGCAGCGTGTCGTCGATGATCTGTGAAACGGCGCTCACCTGCGTGCTCCCGTCCGGCGCCGCCACAGCGCCCGCGATCTGGCCTGACCTGTCTCGCCCGCGTGCAGGGCGATCGGTCCGCGTTCGGCGCGGAATCCGGCCATCGCGGCAGCGTAGCTGTCGAGCAGCCCGTCGGCGGTGTGCGCCCAGGAGAACCGGCTCGCGTGCTCGACGGCGGTCGCGCCCATACGGGTCAGCCGGTCGGGATCGTCGAGCAGGGCGGCCAGCGCGTCGGCCCAGTCGGGCGTGCGATGCCCCGGCACCAGCAGGCCGGATTCGTGGTTGCGAACCGCGGTGCCGAGACCGCCGACATCGGCGGCGAGCACCGGAGTGCCGCTGGCCTGTGCCTCGATGGCGACCAGGCCGAAGGATTCGTTGTAGCTGGGCACCGCGACCACGTCGGCCGCGCGATACACCTGCACGAGCTTGTCGGCGGGCTGCGGCGGCAGGAACGTGACCCGGTCGGCGATGCCGAGATCGGCGGCCAGTTCGATCAGCGCGTGCGGCTTGGCCAGCCCGGTACCGGACGGCCCGCCCACGATCAGCACACGCAGCCTGCGGCTCGGATCACGGCTCAGGAGCTCGGCCGCGGCCCGCACGAGCACATCGGGGGCCTTGAGCGGCTGGATCCGGCCGACGAACGCGACGATCTGGTCGTCGGTGCGCAGACCGAGTTCGGTGCGTGCGGCGAGCTTGTCGCCGGGGCGGTATCGGGTCAGGTCGGCGCCGGGGGGCACCACGTCGATGCGGTCGGGTGAGGCGCCGTAGAGGTCGACGAGCTGATGGGCTTCGTCACCGGTGTTGGCGACGAGCCGATCGGACTCGGCGATCACCTGCTTCTCGCCGATCACCCTGGTTTCGGGCTCGGGGGTATCGCCCTCGGCCAGCGCGGCGTTCTTCACCGCGGCGAGGGTGTGCGCGGTGTGCACCAGCGGCACCCGCCAGCGATCGCGCGCGAGCCAACCGACCTGGCCGGAGAGCCAGTAGTGCGAGTGCACGAGGTCGTAGTAGCCGGGCAGGTGGCGCGCTTCCTGACGCAGTACCTCGGCGGTGAACGGACACAGCTGGGTGGGCAGCTCGTGCTTGTCGAGTCCCTCGAACGGGCCCGCGACCACGTTGCGCACGATCACGCCGGGTCCGGCCTCGGCGACCGGCGGCAGCTCCGACGAGGTCGCGCGGGTGAAGATCTCCACCTCGGTGCCCCGTTTGGCCAGCTCGAGCGCGGTCTGCAGCACGTAGACATTCATCCCGCCCGCGTCCCCGGTGCCGGGCTGCGCCAGCGGCGAGGTATGCACCGATAGCACCGCGATGCGATGGGGCAAGAGTTCGGGATGACGCTGGCTCACACCTTCCAGTGTGCACGCCGCGACGCCGCCACCGTTACCCCTACCGGGTTCGGTGACGGCTGTCACAGCGTCTTCGTGAGTGAGCTCACGGACTTGTCGCGGTCGAGCCTGCCCGATCCGGCGCCGGAGCGCGAGCGGATTTCGGACAGCGCGGTTGCTGTCACGCCCGGTGCAGCGCTGCCTCGAACACGGGCCACGATTTGTGCATGTCCTGCTCCCAGTAGCCCCACGAGTGGGTGCCGTTGGGGCGCATGTCCACCGTGGCGGGGATGCCGAGCGTTTGCAGCCGATCGCGCAGCTGCTGGGTGCACAGATTCGTGACGGCCTCGAGCCCGGCGCCGAACAGCAACTGCATGGTCATCTGCGCCGGGTCGCCCTGGGCGAAGATGTTGTCGTACGGACCGGGGATGCCGGTGCCGGAGGAGATGTAGACGTCGGTGCCGCGCAACGATTCCGCGTGCAGGTACGGGTCGTTGTCCGACCACTCGGGATCGGTGGGCGGGCCCCACATATTGGCCGCGTTGCCGAGCCTGCTGCCCACCACCGTTCGCACGATCGCTTGTCCGCGTGGATCACTCGTGCGCACGCACCCGCTGTAGGAGCCGATCGCCCGGTACAGCCCGGGCTCGGAGAGCGCGAGCTGGAACACCGAGGTCCCCGCCATCGACAGTCCGGCAATGGCATTGGCGCCGGTGCCGTCGAACTCCTTGTCGATCACGGGCGGAAGTTCCTTGGTGAGGAACGTGGTCCACCGCTGCTTGCCGAGCACCGGATCGTCGGTTTTCCAGTCCGCGAAATAGCTACCGGCACCGCCGAACGGGATCACCACATTGACCTGTTTGTCCTTGAAGAACTCGACGACATCGGTTCGATCCAGCCAGTTGCCGTCGCTGCCCCCGCCGACTCCGTTGAGCAGATACAGCGTCGGCGCGGGCGCATTCGGATCCGCGGCCCGCAACACCCGCACCCTGGTGACGATGTCCATCGCCGGCGAGTACACGCCCACATCGATGGTGCGATCCGGCTCGACCCGCTGATCCTCGATCCGCGCTGTCGGCTCCGCGCCCGCGGGCGCCCCGACCACAAAACCGGCCAACACGACCGACACGGCCACTACAACCCGTGCGCCCACTGCTCGACCGAACATCATCGAACTCCGTTCTCGACGCCGAATCCTCTTCTCCACATACGATCCAACGACATTCCAGAACGCTACACACGATCTCAGCGGAAGTCTGTGACGATTCCTAGAAGATTTACCCGAAATCTGTACGTTCATTCTCCTTGGTTACCCAGAACAATCACGGGCCGATCACATAGGCACCGCAGACCAATCACATCACCGACCCTACCTGCGCTGTTATGCCTCATCCTCGCACACCGTTGCCCGATTTCATCGGCGGAAATAGACCGGTCGGACCCGTTCGACCTATTCCGCGAATTGCGAAATATGACACAACAAGCATGCAAAGTTATTCGCACCTCATGATCAGCGCCGAACCAGCGGGCTGACGCGGCCTGCGAGCAGACGGCAGGTTCAGCCGACCCGCAGGGCCGCGGCGAACAGCGGCCAGGAGTGACGGAGGTCGTCGCGCCAATAGCCCCAGGAGTGAGTTCCGTTGGGGCGCAAGTCGATTGTGGCGGGGATGGCCAGGTCGTGGAAGCGGGTGGCGAGCTGTTGTGTGCACAGGCCGGTGACCGCGTCGAGGGCGCCGCCGACGATCAGCTGGTCCACCAGCTTCATCGAATCACCGTGTAGCCCAGGTCCGTCGACGGTGTCGAGCCCACCGGGAAGACCGGTCCCGGAGGAGACGTAGATGGCGAGGCCGCGCAGGCGCTCGGCGTGCAGAAAGGGATCGTTGGCAGCCCAGAGGGGGTCGCCGGGTTGTCCCCACATGTTCACAGGGTCGCCGTTCTGACCGGAGACAACGGTATTGACGATGGCGTGGCCCTGTGGACCACTGGTGGAGACGCAGCCACTGTAGGAGCCGACGGCCTTGTAGAGCTGGGGTGCCGCGAGCGCCAGCTGGAAGGCCGCGGTGCCCGCCATCGACACCCCCGCGACGGCATTGACACCGTCGCCCTGGAACTCGGCGTCGATGACGCGGGGCAATTCGCGGGTGAGGAAGGTGGTCCAGCGCTGACGACCGAGGACGGGATCGTCGGCCCGCCAGTCGGCGTAGTAGCTGCCCGCGCCGCCGATCGGCATCACGACGGTGACCTGCTTGTCGGCGAAGAAGGCATCGGCGTCGGTGCGGGTGAGCCAGTTGCCGCCGTCGCGCCATTCACCGGTGGGACCGACGCCACCGTCGACGCCGTTGAGCAGATACAGCACCGGCGCCTTCGCCGTGCCATCGGGCGCGGGCAACACCGCCACGGTCACCGACTTCGCCATGGCGGCGGAGTGCACCACCAGCTCGACGACCCGGCCGGGACCGGGCGCGACGGAGATCAGCCGCGTGGCGTCGGAAGGCGGGCTCGCTCCGGCCACCGGAGCAGCGCACGTCAAGGCCGCCGCGAGAACCAGCACACAACGCGTCAAGACGCTCATGCGCCACCTCCATGCCCGGCCGCGGGACAAGGCCGTCGAGCTCAGAGTAAGTCGCCCTCACCTGCCTCGGACATGTTTCTGAAACATTTCCGATTCAGAGCCGGTGGGGTGCGTCGCATTCACTTCAGCGCGTCGATAAACGCGCTGACCTCGGCAAAGAAGCGCGGGCGGTCCTCGATGAAGAGCCCGTGCTGGGCCCCTTCCCAGAAGGAACCGCGGGCGTCAGGGGCATTGTCGAGGATGTACTGACCGTTGGCCGCCGGGACCACCGGGTCGTCGGTGCCGTGCAGCACGAGCACCGGAACATCCAGGGCGCGCAGCGTTTCGGTGTTGTCGATCGTGCGGTAGAACAGCGCCTTGCGTACCGAAGGCGGGGTCGCGAGACTGCCGCCGAACAACCGCTGCGCGTCGACGCCCTTGTCCGCGCCCGGCCCGGTATTGGCATTGCCGAATACCGAGAACGCGCGCACCGCGCGCCCGGCGGCCTCGTCGAACACCCCTGGAATCGCCTTCTCCATCGAGGGCCCGGGAGCCGCACCGGGCACATCGCGACCGATATGGGCGGGCGCACCGCAGTAGACGACACCCGCGACAGCCGAGGTGCCGTATGTGGCGAGGTAGTCGGTGGCGACGATCCCACCGTAGGACCAGCCGAGCAGCACCGCGCCGGAGTCGATGCCCTCGGCGGCCAGCACCGCGGCCACATCGCCGGCCCACGCCTTCGGATCGTCATAACCCGCGCCGGGATCGTCGGAGTACCCGTGCCCGCGCAGGTCGACCGCGATCACCCGGTATCGCTCGGCCAGATCAGCCGTGGCAGCACCCCAGCAGCGCAGATTCCCCGCCCACCCGTGCAACAGCACCAGCGGTCTACCGGTACCGCTCACCTGGTAGACGATCCTCGTTCCATCGGCACTGACAGCGTCGCGAATAGCCATACCGACAGGTTAATCGGCAGTGCTGCGTCTGACCTCACCGTGATCGGAGCCATGGCGCCCGCAAATCCGGGGCGAATAAGATCGACCACCATGAGCATTCGCACCGCTGTCGTCACCGGAGCCAGCTCGGGAATCGGTGAAGCCACCGCCCGAGAACTGGCCGAACAGGGCTATCACGTCTATGTGGGCGCCCGTCGGTTCGACCGGGTGCAAAGCCTCGCCGCCGAGATCGGCGGCACCGCGCTCGAACTCGACGTCACCTCCGAGGAATCGGTGCGCGCGTTCACCGACGCGATCGACCACGTCGACGTGCTGGTCAACAACGCGGGCGGCGCGAAAGGCTTGGCCACCGTCCTCGACGCCGACCTCGACGACTGGCGCTGGATGTGGGAGACCAACGTCGTCGGCACCCTGCGCGTGACCAAGGCCCTGCTGCCGAAACTGATCGCCTCCGGCGACGGCCTGATTGTCACCATCACCTCCATCGCCGCCCTGCAGACCTACGACAACGGCTCCGGCTACACCTCCGCCAAGCACGCCCAGGCCGTTGCCCACCGCACCCTGCGCGGCGAACTCCTCGGCCAACCGGTCCGCCTCACCGAGATCGCCCCCGGAGCCGTGGAAACCGAGTTCTCGCTGGTCCGCTTCGACGGCGACGCCGACCGCGCCGCCAAGGTCTACGAGGGCATCGACCCCCTCTACGCCGAGGACATCGCCGAAATCGTCGGCTTCGTGGCCACCCGCCCGCCCCACGTCAACCTCGACACCATCGTCGTCAAACCCCGCGACCAGGCAGGCCCCGGCTCCTTCGCCCGCCGCTCCTGAGGACTGCTCGACCCGCTCCTCGCCCGGTAAACGTGAGGCTCGACACTCCTGGGCGTCGAGCCCTTCGGTCGATCTGCTTCGCACGGCATCCCATCGGGTACCTGAATTCCAGGGCGGGGTAGGCGAATCCAGGATCGGTGGTCGTTCGAGTAGCGGGGCGGGCGGCTGGAATTGATACTGGGAGCGGATCGCTCGGGCGTTGCTACGAATTCGCCATGCCGAGCGACTGATCTTTAACATGGCCGTTTGTCGATAGCCAGTCTGAGGAGTAGATGTTCGATGCTCGGTATCAAGTCCGTTTTCGGTGGGTTCAAAGATTTCCTGATGCGCGGGAACGTCATCGACCTCGCGGTCGCGGTCGTGATGGGTACCGCGTTCACCGCGGTGGTCACCTCGTTCAGCAAGGGGCTCATCAATCCGCTGCTCGCGGTGTTCGGTTCGACCAATGAACTGGGCCTCGGCGTTCAGCTGATCGCCGACAAGCCGGCGACCTTCATCGCGTTCGGCCCGATCATCACCGCGTTCATCGACTTCTTCATGGTCGCCGCGGTTCTCTACTTCGTGCTGATGCTGCCGATGAAGTCGCTGAAGAACAAGTTCGGCACCACCAAAGACGCCGAGCCCACCGAGACCGAACTGCTCATCGAGATCCGCGATCTGCTGGCCAAGCAGCAGGGGCTGACCACCGACGAGACCGTCGCGCTGAGCAAGGATCGCGCCAGCGAGTCCGTCGAGGCGTAGCCGGTTCAGACATAGGCCGGAGTCCTGCTCGGCCAGCGCGGGTGGTTGGGGTCGATCACGTAGGCGTGGGTGTGCTGGAAGTGCCGTGGCCCGATCTGGATCGCGTCGGCCAGGATCGCCGGGTCGACCGAGCCGAGTTCGTGGACATGCGTGATCTCGGCCGGATCATGGCGTGGCCACAGCCGGATCGCCGCGGTGGCGCCGAGGCCGGCGATGACCGCCAGGGTCGCCCAGGTGGCGGTGAAACCCGCGGTGGTGGCCAGCCAGCCGGTGATCGGGTAGGTGATCAGCCAGGCGAGGTGGGACAGGGAGAACTGGGCCGCGAACAGGGCGGGGCGGTCCTGCGCGCGAGCGGAACGACGCAGGACACGGCCGGTGGGGGTGAGGATCAGCGCGGTGCCCGCGCCGATGGTGGCCCAGGTGGCGAGGGCGGCCGACCAGTGCCACTCGCCGATCGGCAGGATCGACAGCGCGAGCGCGGCGGCGAGGCCGACGAGCAGAACAGCGGCGCCCGTGAGCATGACCGGACGCTCGCCGCGGCGGTCCAGGATCCGGGGCAGGGCGAGGGCGATGACCATGGTGCCGAGGCCGTTCGCCGCCAGCAACAGCGCGACGCCGGACTGAGTGCCGCCCAGCACGTCCCGGGCGTAGTTCACGGTGTTGACCATCACCACCGAGCCCGCGGCGGCGACCACCAGGTTCAACCCGAGTAGCCCACGCAGTCGTGGAGTCGCCGCGAACAGCCGCAGCCCGGAGGCGAGGCGTTCGGCGATCGCACCCTCGCCGACCACCGCGTTCGGGATACGCGCGGCCAGCACCAGCGCGACCGACACCGCGAAGCCGAGACCGGTGCCGACGAACAACCAGTGGAAGCTGATCAGACTCAGCGCCAGCGCCGCCAGCATCGGGCTGAGCAGTGTTTCCATCGTCGCCGCGAGCTGGGCCACCGACAGCGCCTTCGTGTAGTCGCGCTCGTCGGGCAGGATGTCGGGCAGCACCGCCTGATAGGTGGGCGTGTAGGCGGCCGAGGCGATCTGTAGCAGCGTGATGAGCACGTAGATCTGCCAGATCTGGTCCACGAAGGGCAGTGCCAGCACGATCGCGCCACGAATTCCGTTGAGCGTCATCAGGAACTGCCTGCGCGGCAGTCGGCCCGCGTAGGCGCCCGCGATCGGCGCGACGGTCACATAGGCGACCATCTTCAGCGTCAACGCGGTACCGAGCACGATGGCCGCGTTGCCGCCCGCCAGTTCGTAGGCGAGCAGACCGAGCGCGACGGTGGTGAGTCCGGTGCCGAACAGGGTCGCGACCTGGGCGGCGAACAGCAGTCGGTAGTCGCGGTGAGCGAACAGCGAAGTGGTCATGGCTCCTGCCCTTCAAGGCTGCTTATCTGCGTATGAATGCAATAAGCAGCTTAACGCCGTGAGTATTCCCGGACCACCGAAATCTTCTTCGGCTTGACCTCGAGGACAGTTGAGGTAGGACCGTAGAGCGCAGCGGCGGCCGAGGGCCGTCACCGACGAAGAGGAACGTCATGAGCGCCACGGTTGACCACGTCCGAACCGATATCAGCCCGTTGCGGCTCGCGGTCGTCATCGGCAGTACCAGGCAGGGGCGTTTCGGCCCGACGATCGCGAACTGGTTCGTCCGACAGGCGGCACTGCGCGACGCCGTCACCGTCGATGTCGTCGACACCGCGAGCATCGAGTTGCCGCACGCGTTCGGCGCCGCCACCGACCATCCCTCTGTCGCGGAAGCCACCGAAAAGCTCTCGCGCGCCGACGCGTTCGTGGTGGTGACACCTGAGTACAACCACAGCTACCCGGGTTCGCTGAAGAACCTGATCGACACCCACCACGCCGAATGGCAGGCCAAGCCGGTGGGCTTCGTCTCCTACGGCGGCATCTCCGGCGGGCTGCGCGCCGTGGAGCACCTGCGCCCGGTCTTCGCCGAACTCCATGCGGTCACCGTCCGCGACTCGGTCTGCTTCCCGAATCCGTGGGGCAGATTCGACGACGCGGGCGAACTCACTGCCCCCAACGACGCCGACGCCGCTGCCGCGACCATGCTCGATCAGCTGACCTGGTGGGGCGAAGCACTGCGCGCCGCCCGCCTGGCCCAGCCGTACGGGAAGTGACCGCCGTGATCACCGCCGTCGAACCGACCACCAGCCGCACTCCGATGCGGGTCGCCCTGGTCCTGGTGGTCGGCATGATCATGGCGACGCTCGATCAGACCATCGTGAATGTCGCCATCAACAAGTTGTCGATGGAATTCCACGCGGGCCTGAGCACGATCCAGTGGGTCGCCACGGGATACTCGCTCGCCCTCGGCGCCGTTGTGCCGACCTCGGCGTGGCTGGTCGGCCGATTCGGCGCCAAGCGGCTGTATCTGATCGCGATCAGCGCGTTCGTGGTCGGCTCGGTGCTGGCCGGACTGTCGTGGAACATCGAGTCGCTCATCGCTTTTCGACTGATCCAGGGTGCGAGCGGCGGGCTGTTGATGCCGGTCGCCATGACGATTCTGCTGCGCGCGGCCGGACCCGAGCGGCTGGGGCAGTTGATGAGCACGCTCGGGTTGGCCATTCTGGTCGGCCCGCTGCTCGGCCCGGTGATCGGCGGCTACCTGATCGACGAGGTGTCGTGGCGCTGGATGTTCTTCATCAACCTGCCACTGGGCGCGTTGGTGCTCCTGCTGGCAGTACGGGTGGTGCCCGACGACACGCCGGAGCCGCCGCGGGCGCTCGACATCCGCGGGCTGCTGCTGATGTCGCCCGGGTTGGCGCTGGTCATCTACGGCGTCACCGCCGCGGGCGAGAGTGCCGGGTTCGCCACGCCCGCGGTGCTCGTGCCGCTGCTGGCGGGGATCGGCCTGATCGCCGCGTTCGTGCGTCGTTCGCTGACCACCTCGGTGCCGCTGCTGGATCTGCGCGTGCTCGGCAACCGGGTCACCGGCACCTCCGCGGTACTGCTCGCGGTGTTCGCGGGCGGCTACTTCGGTTCGATGTTGCTGCTGCCGTTGTACTTCCAGGTGGTGCGCGACGAGTCAGCGCTGGTGGCAGGCGCTTTGGGGATTCCGTTCGCCCTGGCGTCGGGCGCGACGATGCAGGTGGCGGGCAGATTGATCGATCGGATCCCGCCCGGGCGGTACCTGCCCGTGTCGATCACGGTGGCGCTCACCGGGTTCGTGCTGTTCGTGGTCCAACTCGACGCGGACGCGCCGTACTGGGCGCTGTGCCTGACGATGGTGCTGATGGGCGCGGGCGGCGGCGGAACCATGATGCCGGTGATGACCACGGCCACCCGGCCGCTGAGCCGCGAGCAGCAGCCCGCCGGGTCGACGGTGCTGAACATGATCAGCACCACGTCGATGGCGATCGGCACGGCGGTGGCCTCGGTGACACTGGGCGCGCTGCTCCCGGTGGCGGGTGGACTCCAGGCACTGCACGCCATGACGGCGGATCAGCGGGCCGAACTCGCCCCCGCTCTGGCCGACGCGTTCCAGCACACCTATCTGATCGCGCCCGTCATGATCGCGCTGGCGCTCGTCCCGGCCCTACTCCTGCCCCGCCGCTAGCGCAGACCGAACCGTCGTGTCGTGGACACCGCACCGCGGCACGACGGTTCGGGTCGGATCTACCCCGCCGGCAAGGCGGACATCGACGTCCACCTCGACCAGTCGATGGCCCAGTCGTAGATGTCGCCGTCGGCCTGGGACAACTCGATCGAGGTGCCGGTCACCTCCACCGGATCGCCGTAGAGCGCGGTCGGGAAGTAGGCCTGAGCATCGCCGGGCGAGAGGTTGATGCAGCCGTTGGTGACGTTCGACGAACCCTGGGCCGAGAGGGATTCGGGGTTGGCGTGGATGAATTCGCCATTGTTGGAGATGCGGACGGCCCATCGTTCGCGAACATTGGTGTAGTACGGCGGATTCGACATCATGAAGTCCTCGTACTTCTCGGTGACGACGTGCACGCCCGAGCGGGTCACATTGCGCGGCTCGTTGCCTTCGCCGTAGGAGACCGCGAAGTCGAAGACCGTGGCGCCGTCGCGCACGACCTGCATGCGGTGGCTCGGGGCGTTCGCGATGACGATCTGGCTGCGCCCGATGGTGAAGTCGGAGCTGACATCGGAGTCGCCGTAGGCGCCGCCGCCGAGGTCGACGCCGTAGAGCTTCGCGGCGACGTGCACGGTGGTGCCGGGGGTCCAGTAGTTCTTCGGACGCCAGTGCACCCGCGAGCCGTCGTCGTCGGGCAGCCAGGCCCAGGATCCCTCGGTGCCCTGGTCGGTGGTGACGGTGAGCGCCTTCTCCACGGCCGCCTTGTTGATGACCGGCCCCGCGAACTTCAGGATGATCGGCGCCCCGATGCCGACCTCCTGGCCGTCGCCGATGTTGATCGTGGCCGGGATGGTCGATTGGGGGCGGATCGTGGTGAAGGTGCCGTCGATCTCGACCGGTTCGGCATCGGCCCCGATGGCCGTCCCCGCCCAGGTGTACGACGCGCCGTAACCGAGCGGTTCGGAGATCTTGTAGGTGGTGCGGTCGGGGCTGAGCTGACCGGTGATCTGCTTGCCGCTGGCATTGGTGAGAGCGATCTGGTCGATCGTGCCGTGGGCGACCGTCACCGAAACGGGCGCGACCGGATCGACGTCGGTGGCCCCCGGCGTCGGCGCGATGGTCACCTGCGCGACCGGCGTCGCCGCCTCGGTGTCCTTGCCCGGCCGGTCGATCGTGCACCCGGTGAGCACTACCAGCACCGCCAGCAACATCACCACAATCACCGATCGACCACCACGAACGCCGACGTCACGGCGTTGCGCCGACGAACTACGACGCGCGTTTTTCCGCGCGCGCAACAGACCGGTTACCGAATGTTTGCTCACGCATCGAATGTACGCCGAGCTATCGACCCGCACCCCGTGAGCGCGGTCTCACCACAACCACTACTGGCGGTTGAGCCATTCCTCGGTGAACGCGGCCTCGTTGGCGAGGAGTTCGATCAGGTGCTCCGAGATGGCCGTCTCGATCTTGCCGCCGAACAGCGGGATCTTCACCTCGATGGTGCCGTTGATCGCAGTGGTGGAGCCGGTGCCGTCGTCGGGGGCCATGGTGACCGTGCCGCGGACCACCGCGGGGGCGCCGTCCACGCGGGCTTCGAAGATGCCGCCGGTGCCGGTGTAGGTCTCGGTGCGCGGAATGATCAGGTCACCGGGGCGCACAGCGGTGATGGCGGGCGGGAGCTGGTCGGCGGGGATGGACTGCACCATCTGGACGCGGACCTGGTCGCCGTCTACGGCGAAGGCGTCGAGCCGGGCACCGGGTCCGCCGACCTCGGCGATCCGGGCCTTCCAGTACTGCTCGTCGGAGTACGCGGCGCGCACCGCATCGACGGAATGCGTGTAGCCGGCAGTGAACGCCAGAGGTGTAGCCATGCTCGACACGGTACCGTCTGCGGACGTGCGTACAACACGGGTGGTGTCCTCCGATCAGCTGCGTGACCTGCTTGCCGATACCGGCGCGAAGGTCAGCGATTCGGTGCGTTTGTCCGAATTGACGACCCTGCGGGTCGGCGGGCCCGCGCTGCTGGCCGAATGCGCGACCACCGAGGCCCTGGTGGCCACGGTGAAGGCCCTGGATGCGGCCGGTATCGCGGTGCTGCTGGTGGCGGGCGGGTCGAACCTGCTCATCGACGACGCGGGATTCGACGGCGTGGTCGTCCGGGTCGGCACGACCGGTGTCGAGCTGGGCGCCGACGGCGTAATGGCCGAGGCGGGCGCGAACTGGGACGAGGTCGTCGCGGCGACCGTCGCCGCCGGACTGGGCGGGTTGGAGTGCCTGTCCGGGATTCCGGGTTCGGCCGGTGCGACGCCGGTGCAGAACGTGGGCGCCTACGGCGTCGAGGTCGCGTCGCTGTTGCGCCGGGTGCGGCTGCTCGATCGCAAGACCGGGGACGTGCGCTGGGTAGAGCCCACCGAACTCGGCTTCGGCTACCGGACCAGCGTGCTCAAGCACAGCGACGACGCCGTGGTCCTCGCGGTCGAGTTCGCGCTGGATCCGAGCGGGATGAGCGCGCCGTTGCGCTACGGCGAACTGGCCAAGGCGCTCGGCGCGGGCGACGGCGAGACCCTGCCCGTCGAGCAGGTGCGCGCGCAAGTGCTCCGCCTGCGGGCAGGCAAGGGCATGGTCCTGGACCCGGCCGATCACGACACCTGGAGTGCCGGTTCCTTCTTCACCAACCCGGTCGTCACCGAGGAGCGATTGCCGCGGGTACTGGCCGCGATCGCCGCGCACGTCGGCGACGACGTCACCGTGCCCACCTATCCCGCACCCGACGGCACCAAGCTCTCGGCGGGCTGGCTCATCGAACGAGCCGGTTTCGCGAAGGGCTTCCCCGGTGATGCCGCAGCCGCGCGCCTGTCCACCAAGCACACCCTGGCCCTGACCAATCGCGGCACCGCGACCGCCTCCGACATCGTCGCCCTGGCCCGCACCGTCCGCGCGGGCGTTCAGGAAAGGTTCGGCGTGACGTTGGAGCCGGAACCGGTAACCGTCGGCATCGATTTATAGGACCGAGCACAGACAACCCACCACTTCCCGCCGCCCACACCCCAACCACGTAACGTGTCCTGCCATGGCACGCAGACTGGACTACTCCGCTCGCTACCCCCTGCACACCACCGAAGAGCTGTACGCAGCCCTCCAGAGCAGGGACTACTGGGAAGCCCGCGTCGCCGAGATGCGCAAGTACGCGCCCAACAACGAAGTGGTCAGCCTCGACGTCTCCGATGACGGCATCGACGTGGTCCTGCACCACACCCTGCCCCGCGAGATGCTCCCCGAGATCGCCCAGACCGTGATGCGCAAGGACATGGTGATCACTCGCAAGGAAAGCTGGGGTCCCTTCGACCACGACGAGACCGAGGGCAAGTTCTCCGCCTCGATCCCCGCAGGCCCCGGCAGCCTCACCGGCACCATCCGCCTTTTCCCCACCGAAACCGGCGCCACCATGCGCTTCTCCCCCACCGCCAAGGTCTTCATCCCCATGGTCGGCCCGCGCCTGGAGCAGCTGATGCTGGTGAATCTCGTCGACCTGTTCCGCGCCGAGCAGGAGGAAACCCTGCGCTACCTGGATCGAGAATCCGCCGAGAAGACCGTCTGACCCACCCGTGGCCCCGAGCCGCAAGGCCGTTCCGCCGGTCGGCACCATCACCCGCGGCACCACGGGCGTCAACCGCCTACGCCGCAGCGACCGCTGGCTCGTCAACGACGAACTCGTCAGCACGACACTGCGTGCGGCCACCACGCCCCTGGTTGTCGACCTCGGCTACGGCGCCGCCCCCTGGACCACCTTCGAGCTGGCCGCCCGGTTGCGCACCGTCCGCCCCGACCTCGAGGTGGTCGGTCTCGAAATCGACCCGGCCCGCGTCGTCGAACCCCGCGACGGCGTCCGCTTCGCCCGTGGCGGCTTCGAACTGGCCGGTCTGCGACCGACCCTCGTCCGCGCGTTCAACGTCCTGCGCCAATACCCCGAGGACGCCGTCCCCGACGCGTGGTCCCGAATCCAGTCCAATCTGGCTCCCGACGGCCTGCTCGTCGACGGCACCTGCGATGAACTCGGCCGCCGCTGCGCCTGGGTGCTGCTCGACCGCCACCGCCCGCTGTCCCTGACGCTGGCCTGGGATCCCTTCACCGTCGACCGACCCTCCGACATCGCCGAGCGCCTGCCGAAAGCGTTGATCCACCGCAACATTGCCGGTGAACGTATCCACACCCTGCTCACCGCGGCCGACCAGGCCTGGGAGCGATCCGCGGCCATGGCGCCGTACGGCCCCCGCGTCCGCTGGCGAGAAGCTGCGCAGATGTTGCGCGCCAACGGTTTCCCCCTGCGCCCGTATCACCGGCGAATGCGCGACTGCGTGCTGTCGGTCCCCTGGGACGTCGTCGCCCCGTCACACCCGGCTTAACGCCCGCCGCACCCGCGTCGACGCGCGCGGCGCCAATTGCTGCCCACCCCACCAGATCTCGTCGGTATCGCACCGGTGGATCGCCACCGCGTCGGCCACCACCTCGTCCAATGCCGACTGCGAGATCTCGGTCTCGGCCAGATCGAGGACCGTCCGCACCGGCGTCGTCACCAGAAACGGCCCGGCCGACTCCACGTCCGCCCCGCAGAGCTTGCGTCGGGTCAGCACCAGCCGCGGCGTCACGGGCGGGCGACCCGCCGACACCGACAGATGCAGAAATCGCGGTTGCAACCTGCCGAGCCCATGGAGTTCGGCCGCACTCTGATACGACACCGCCGCCGCGCCGTCGAACCACGCCGCCCACATCGCGTACTCGTCCAGCGGACCCACCCGCCACTGCCCCAGCCGCATCATCCCGACCCCGGCCCTGGTCACCGACCCGTCTCCCAAAGCCGCCCTGACCTGCGATTCGCAGCCGGTACGCAACACCTGACGCGTGGTGAAGAAGCCCGCGTGCCGCCCGGCGAGGCGCCGCAGCACCCGCCACCGATGATCCGCTGTCCCCGCCACCCGGCGCGCGTCCTCGCCAGTCATGGGTCCAGGTTACGCCCGGCCCAGTGTGCCAGGTCACATTTTGCTGTGAAGGCTTTCACCACGTCCTCAGAGCGGACACAGAAAGATCGGGAAGAATCCGATGCCATGACCACACAGAACTCCCCACGCCCCAGGATCGGTCGGCGCTCTCTGGTGATCGCGTTGGCCGTGGTCGCAGCTCTACTCGTCGCGGCCATCGCCGGAACCGAAGCCTATGCCCGGCACAAGATCTCGAGCTGCATCAGCGGCGCGTTCGAGCAGCAGATGGGCTCGAGCATCGACGTGGGCTTCGGCCTGCGCCCGATCCTGCTGTCGTATGCGGACGGCAAGGTCGGCACGATCACCGTCGACAGCGAGGACAACCAGTTCGGCCCCGCTGTCGGAATGGTCGTGCACGCGAAATTCAACGACATCGAACTCGTCGACCGCGGCCGAGGCGGCGGCACCATCGACAGCTCCACCGCCGATGTGACCTGGAACAACGACGGCATCCGCGAGACCCTCGGCACCATGGTCAGCGGCGTGAGCTCGTCGGCGAGCACCGGAGTGCTGACTCTCGATGTACTCGGCGGCCTCGCCCAACTGGAGGTGCAGCCGCTGGTCCGCGACGGCAACATCGTCGTGGAGACGAAGTCGGCGCAGCTACTCGGCATCGGCCTGCCCACCGACCTCGTGCAGGGCATCGTCGAGACCTTCACCCAGAGCTTGCAGAGCTATCCGCTCGGCCTGCGCGCGCAGGAGGTCAAGGTCACCGATGACGGTGTGAACGTGCACCTTTCAGGTGGCAAGACCGCACTCGAGAGCGCCCCGTCCGGCCAGCAGTCCGAGTTCACCTGCTGATCCTGCGAGGCGGTGACTACTCGGGAAATCCGGCGAGGACGGCGGCCGATTTCGACAACCCGAGCCGCGTAGCCCCGGCTTCGATCATCGCGGCGGCGTCCTCGGCGGTGCGGATTCCGCCGCTGGCCTTCACCCCGAGCCGCCCGCCCACGGTCTCTGCCATCAACCGCACCGCGTGCACGCTCGCACCGCCCGCCGGATGAAAACCGGTGGAGGTCTTCACGAAATCGGCGCCCGCCTGCTCGGCCGCCCGGCACGCGCCGACGATCGCCTCGTCGGTGAGTGCGGCCGATTCGATGATCACCTTGAGCACGGCCCGTTCCCTGGTCGCCTCACGCACGGTGATGATGTCGGCGAGGACGGCATTGAAGTCACCGGCCAGCGCGGCGCCCACGTCGATCACCATATCGACCTCGGCGGCCCCCTGATCCACGGCCAGCCGCGCCTCGGCGCCCTTCACCAGCGAGTGGTGTTTGCCGGACGGGAAGCCCGCGACGGTGGCCACCACCAGCCCCGGCGCGCGCACCGGCAGCATCGAGGGCGACAGACAGATCGCGTACACCCCGAGTTTGCGCGCGTCGGCGATCAACGCGTCGACCTCGGCCGGCGTGGCTTCCGGAGCGAGCAGGGTGTGGTCGATCATGTCGGCCACGGCGGCCCGGGTCAGCGGCGCGGAAGTCATTTGCCGAGCATGGCATACGCGCGGCACCGTCCGGCGCAGAGGGCATCGACGTATCCGGACATCGGCGACCGCACATCATTGCGCTCCCCTACCCAAATCCTGGAGACTTAAGCCTGTGCTGATCCGTCGCGAGACCCCAGCGGACGCGGTGGCGATCGCCGCGATTCACCGCGCCGCCTTCGCCCCGCATTACGCGGGCGATCCGGCCGTCACCGAACCACCCGAACCCGCCCTCGTCGAAATGCTACGCACCGACGAGTCGTGGATGCCGACGCTGTCACTGGTCGCGCTCGAATACGACACCGTCGTGGGGCACATCTGTCTCACCAGAGCTGGTATCGGGCCGTTCCCCGTGCTGGCGCTCGGCCCGCTCGGCGTCGATCCGGAGAACCAGAAGTCCGGCGTCGGCTCGGCGCTGGTCCACGCCGCCCTCGGCGCCGCCGATGCCCTCGACGAATCGGTCGTCGGCCTGGTCGGCGACCCCGACTACTACGCCCGCTTCGGTTTCGTCCCCGGCGCGCGCCTCGGCATCGTGCCCGACGAGGCCGAATGGGGGCCGCACTTCCAGGTCCGCCCGCTCACGGCCTACGACTCCGCCGTCACCGGCGAATTCCGTTACGCCGCACCGTTCTACGACCTGTAGATCACTCGAAGACGACCGTGCGCCGACCGTGCACGAGCACCCGGCCCTCGAGGTGCCAGCGCAGCCCGCGCGCGAGCACGACCCGCTCGATGTCACGGCCCTGGCGCACCATGTCGCGCACGTCGTCGGCGTGATCGACCCGGATCACGTCCTGCTCGATGATGGGCCCGGCGTCCAGCTCGGCGGTGACGTAGTGGCAGGTCGCCCCGATCAGCTTCACCCCGCGCGCGTACGCCTGGTGATAGGGCCGCGCGCCGACGAACGAGGGCAGGAAGCTGTGATGGATATTGAGCGCCCGCCCGGCCCAGTACTCGCACAGCTCGGCGGGTAGCACCTGCATGAACCGGGCGAGCACCACCGCGTGCGGATCATGGGAGTCGACGAGTGCGCGCACCTGCTCGAAGGCCGGACCGCGCTCGGCCGGGTCCTTCGGGAACGGCACGTAGTGAAATTTCACCCCGTGCGCCTCGGTCATCCCCGCGAGGTCGGGATGGTTGCCGATCACGGCCTCGATGGTCGCGGGCAGCTCACCGGCCTGCGCGCGTCCGAGCAGGTCGTGCAGGCAGTGCCCGTCCTTGCTCACCAGCAGCACCGCCCGCCGCGGCGCACCGGAATCGTGGAGCTGCCAATCGGTCTCGGGACCGAACTCGGCGGCCACCTCGGCGAAGCGCTCCCGGAGCTCGTCGATGGAGAACGGCACCGTCGAGGCCTTCACGGCCTGCCGGGTGAAGAACCACCCGATGTCACCGTCGGAGTGGTACCCGGCCTCCACGATCGAGCCGCCGAATTCGGCGATGAACGAGGAGATCCGGGCGATGACGCCCGGCCGGTCCGGGCAGCCGAGGGTCAGCACGAACCGACGGTCGTCCGAGGTCACAGCGGTAGAACTCATCCGCCGATTCTCGCAGGCGATCAGGCCAGGGCGCGCACGGGCTCGCGGACGGCGGAGAGTACCTGGGCCACTTCGGCATTGAACAGGTCGAAGCGTTCGACGTTGCCGAGATGCCCGGTCGGCAGCACCTTGAACCCGGCGAGCGTGCCCGCTTCCGCCAGCAGCGCGGCCAGGCGTTCGGCGTGGATCGCGGGGGTCATGTCGTCGCGGTCGCCGGCGAGCACGGTGGTCGGGACCGAGAAGTTCTTCGCGTCGTCGCCCAGGTGCAGCGCGGTGAGCAGGAACCCGTAGCGCGAACGCGTCATCATCGGACAGCCGCGCACCACCGACAGCGCGTAGTCCAGCTTCTCGCGCGAGGTGTCGAGGGTCATCACCTGACGGGCGAAGATCCAGCGCACCGGCTTGATCGGCGGGAACACCACCGGGGTGCCGAGGATCAGCCTGCCGAGCCAGTCCGGCGTCGGCATCGACCGGCCGCGCAGAATCCGCAGCGGCACGTTGAGACCGGGAACCATGGTCGACACCTCGACCAGCGAGTGCGCACCGGTATTGGTGAGGATCACCGCGGCGGCCTGCTCGGCGACACGCTCGGGGTAGCGGCCCGCCCAGGCGATGAGTGTCATCCCGCCCATGCTGTGCCCGGCCAGCACCGCGCGCTGCCCCGGCAGCAATACGGCGTCGAGCACGTCACACAGGTCGTCGGCGAGCAGATTCGTGCTCGGGCGGGCGTACCCGTTGGTGCTCTCGCCGTGTCCGCGCTGGTCGTAGGCGACCACGCGGTACTCGCCGGCGAAGGCGTTGATCTGGGCGTTCCAGTACTCGAGCGAGCACGTCCAGCCGTGGGCGAACACGATGACGGGCGCGTCGACCGGTCCGTAGGCGTGCACCCGCAGGCGGGCGCCATCGGCGGTGACCACCGGAATCACGTCGTAGGGCATCCGCGGCGGATCGAAGGCCGCGATCCCGTGCGTCCGTGTCCGCAGGTCGGCCCGGTGAGCCGCGAGGGTGGTCTCGACCACGGTGGATACCCGGCTGACCAGGTTCACCAGAGCCGTCGGCAACTTTGCGCGCATCGGCACACTCCTTTGTGTTACTGCTAGATACAGTAACACCGCGTACCACTCACCCGCGAGCCCTTCGAGGGGGCTATTTACCAGCGCGGGCCGCGCTGCACCTCATCGACCTTCGGACGCACGTCGGCCAGGTACACACCGGTCGCGATGATCGCGATGAACGACAGCATCCCCAGCCCGCCGATGCCGATCAGCAGGAACACCAGCGCACCGCCGAGAATGGCCAGCCAGATGGGCTTGGTCATCTTGTCGACGGCGGTGAAGGCATCCGAACGCTGGCGCACAGCGTGAATGAGCGCGAACACCGTCGCGCCGAAGGCGCCGATCCACAGGATCAGCAGAATCAGCGAGGTCATCCCATTCACCATGTTCACACCCCCATCATACGAACAGCGGCCCCGCACACACCTGGTGTAGGGGGCCGCTGTCAGCGGTGATGCGCGAAGGCGAATCAGATCTTCTTCGGCGCGGCCTTCTTGGCCGGAGCGGCCTTCTTGGCGGCCGGAGCCTTCTTCGGAGCCGGAGCCGGAGCCGCGGCGGGCTTGGCCGGAGCGGGCTCGGTGGTGACGGCGACGACCTCGGCATCGACGACGGCCTCGACCTTGTCGGCCACGGCCTCGGCCTCGGCCTTGGTGCGGCCCAGCAGGTCGTTGACCTTGGTCAGGGCGTCCTCGGCGCGAGCGGAGGCATCCTTGTAGAGGGTCTCGACGCGACCGATCTGCTCGTCGACGGCCTGGTTGGCACGCAGCCGGTCGACGGTCTCCTCGCCGCGAACGGCGAGATCGGCGTAGATGTCGAGCGCCTGGCGGTAGTACTGCTCGGCCAGCTTGCGCAGCTCTTCTGGGGTGAACTTCTCGCGCAGCTCGGCGAGATCCTCCGGCAGCTCCGACGGCAGGCCGGAGATGCGGTCGCGCAGGGTGTCGAACTGGGCCTGCACGTCGGCGGGCACGTTCGCGATGCGCTCGCGGGCCTCTTCGACGCGGGCCTTGGCATCGGTGGCGACAACGCGGCCACGAACGTCGGCGACAACGTCGTTCACGGCGGCGTAGATGGCGTCACCGGCGCCGACGGTGGCGAACAGCGGCTTGGTGACAGTGGCGGTCTTTTCGGTCATCAGTCTTCATTCTCCTGGTGTGGCGGAGTGTCAGTTGTCGTGAACGAAACGTCACTGTCTCGTTCGTTCCCCCCTGAGCCGGTTTCTTCCCCGTTTTCCCGGCGAAACGACTCATAGATTTCCAGCAACACCTGCTTCTGCCGCTCGGACACCGAAGTGTCGGCCAGCAGGGCGTCACGGACCGGGCTGTGCGGGCGCTGTTCCAGAAATCCTGCCCGCACATACAACACCTCCGAGGAAACTCGCAGCGCCTTGGCGATCTGCCCGAGTACTTCGGCGGAGGGATTACGTAATCCGCGTTCGATTTGGCTCAGGTACGGATTACTTACCCCCGCCAGAGCGGCGAGCTGACGCAGGGACACCTGCGCACCTTCGCGCTGTGCCCTGATGAAACCTCCGATATCTTGAGCCGCGTGCGCTACACGACTCTCGGGTTGGTCTGTCATCGCTCACCTTCTGGCGTTGTAAGGCCAATAGTAGAACAGGGTGCTAGCTATTGCAAGCACTACAGTTAGCACCCGGTCGGCTGACACGTACGCAGCTCCGGCTACCAGGTCGTTCAGTGGAACAGCAGCTGCGAGACGGTGTAGATCGCCAGGCCGGCGAGTGAGCCGACCACCGTGCCGTTGATTCTGATGAATTGCAGATCCCGACCGACCTGCAATTCGATCTTCCTACTCGCCTCGTCGGCGTCCCAGCGCGCGACCGTATCGGTCACCAGTGTCGTGATCTCCGCGGAGTAGTTGCCCACCAGATAGCGAGCACCGCGATCGATCCACCCGTCCACTTTGCCACGCATCTCCGGGTCGTCACGGAGGCGCTCGCCGAGCTGTTGCACATTTTCGGCCACCTTGCGCCGAAGTGTGGAATCAGGATCTTCGGCCGACTCCAAGATCAACCGCTTCGCCGCTCGCCAAGTAGCCTCGGCCATTCCGGTGATCTGCTCGCGGCCCATGATCTCGGCCTTGACCTTCTCCGCCTTGGCGATCATCGCGTCGTCGTGTTGCAGGTCCTCGGCGAAATCCTGGAGAAAGCGATCGGCGGCCTTGCGCAATTCATGATCGGGATCGGAGCGCACCTTCCAGGTGAATTCGACGAGTTCCCGATAAATTCGCTCCGACAACAATGTGTTGACAAATTTCGGCGCCCACTGCGGCGCATCGCGCACCACGATCCGATCGATCGTGTCCTGTGAGCCCAGCGCCCACTGGTGCGCGCGCTCGGCCAGCAGATCGATCAGCGGCCGCTGCCGGTTGTCGGCGATCATCTCCGAGAGCACCCGACCCAGCGGCGGCCCCCACAGCGGTTCGGCGATCCGCTTGACGATGGTGTTGTCGATGATCTGCTCGACATCCTCGTCGCGCAGGGTGTTGACCACCGCGGTCAGGATCGTCGCGCTCTCCTTCGCCACCCTGACCGCGTGCGCCGGATCGGCCATCCACCGCCCGACGCGCAGCGAGATCTGCGCCGAGTCCAGGCGGGCGGAGACCACATCGGGAGCGAGGAAGTTGGTGCCGACGAAGGCGCCGAGGCTCTCGCCGAGCTGGTCTTTCTTCTTGCGGATGATCGCGGTGTGCGGGATCGGCAGACCCAGTGGGTGTTTGAACAGCGCGGTGACAGCGAACCAGTCGGCCAGTGCGCCGACCATGCCCGCCTCCGAGGCCGCGCGGACATAGCCCACCCACTCGCCACCGCCGCCACGCGATTCGAGCCAGCGGCACAACAGGTAGATCACGCTGGCCACGACCAGGAAACTGGTCGCCAGCGCCTTCATCTTGAACAGGTCACGTTTTTTGCCCGCCTCGTCGGTCATCACCGCGAAGCCGGCGGGCTGTGCGGCGGGCTCGGTGCGCGGCGTGAGAACCGCCGTGTTGCCGGGAGATTTCTCCATAGCCCCCATTCTGCTGTGCGCGCGGCGAGTGCGCCGCCGCCAACCCCGCGTGGCGGCTCCCACGACACGGCGAACCGCCTGGTTTTCGTACGCGCGCGTAAGCACCGGAGTGTGGTAAATGCCCCAACGTGGCCCAAAGGAGCGCCACCCCACACCGGCGCGCCTAAGCTGTTGACTAAAGACGCCAACATCGATCACGAGGGGGCTGTTCTGTCCACCGAAGACCTTGTCGAGATCGGCGAGCAGTCGAGCCGAGCCAGTGTGCGCGGCGGCGGCCAAGCCGACGGCCGCAAACGTCGGTGGCGGCAGCACAAGATCGACCGCCGCGAGGAGCTGGTCGACGGCACCCTCAACGCCATTCGCGCGCGGGGCAGCCAGGCGGGCATGGACGAGATCGCCACCGAGATCGGCGTGTCCAAGACCGTGCTGTACCGCTACTTCGCGGACAAGAACGACCTGGTCCACGCCACCATGCAGCGCTTCATCGAAACCACCCTGCTGCCCCGGGTGTACGGCGCGATCAGCCTCGACGCCGACGAGTACCAGCTGGTGCGCGCCGCGATGACCGAATACGTCGGCACCGTCGACGACGACCCCGAGGTCTACCGGTTCATCATGAGCAATGCCGCGGGCGACAAGTCCTCGCTGGCGGAGTTCGAGCGGCTGTTCGCCGAGGTGGTCACCACCGTGCTCGTCGATCGGGCGGGCGCCAAGGGCATCCGCACCGAGGGCGCGATGCTGTGGTCGTACGTGCTGGTCGGCGGCATCCAGTTGGCCACCCACTGGTGGACCACCACCGACAAGGCCATGCCTCGCCAGGACGTGATCGACTACCTCACGATGATGGCCTGGAGCGCGATCGAGGGCATGGCCCGCGCGGGCGGCTCACCCGAGATCTTCACCGCGCAGCCGCATCCGCTCCCCGAGATGCCGCCGCAGACACCCTGACCAGGCTTTCCCTCCCTTCGAGGGAGCCGGGCTCGACAACGCCGCGCGGTTGGCTACGCTGAACCGAGCGGGGCGCTGTGGCTTGCGTCACCGCGGGTGGTCGTGTGACGCTGCGCGTCGACACCGCCGCGCACGTCGGCACCAACGGAGGTACCTCGATGGCGAAGAACGTGCCGACTTCCCGGCTTGCCCGCGGGACGAAGCTGGGGGCGGTCGCGGCGGGTTCGGTCATCCGCTCGAAGAAGACCAGGCTCTCGATGCGCGGCCGCTCGGAGGCGGTGCGCGCACGGATGGCCGAGGAGTCGATGATCCGCACCACCGAACAGGTGGTCATGGTGCTCGGCACCATGAAGGGCGTGGCCATGAAACTCGGCCAGATGATGTCGGTGCTGGATCTGGATCTGGTGCCCGAGAACCATCGCGAGCGGTTCCAGCAGCGCCTCGCCGTGCTGCGCAACGCGGCGCCGACCGTCTCGTTCGAGTCCATGCGCGCGGTGATCGAGCAGGATTTCGGTGCTCCGCTGGCGGAGATCTTCGCCGAATTCGATCCGGAGCCGATCGCCGCCGCCTCGATCGGCCAGGTGTATCGGGCCACCCTGCACGACGGCCGCGCCGTCGCGGTGAAGGTCCAGTACCCCGGGGTCGACGCCGCCGTGCGCGCGGACCTGAAGAACCTCACCATGTTCCGCCGGGTGCTGGCCTCGGCGATGCCGTGGATCACCCCCGCGGTGCTCGACGAGCTGAAACTGAACATGGAGAGCGAACTCGACTACCAGGCCGAGGCCGCCACCCAGGCCGAGATCGCGCACCTGTACCGCGACCACCCGTTCATCGTGGTGCCCTCCTCGGTGCCCGAGCTGTCGACCACCCGTGTGCTGGTCAGCGAGTTCATCGACGGCGACGGGTTCGACGAGATCCGGAAAATGCCGGCAGCGCAACGCGATCGGGTCGGCGAGATCATCTACCGCTTCTATGTCGGCTCGCTGTTCAGCTTCAACGAGTTCTGTGGCGACCCGCATCCGGGCAATGTGCTGCTCGCCCGTGACGGCCGGGTCGCGTTCCTCGACTTCGGGCTGTTCAACCGGATGGATCCCAAGCTGGTCGGCTTCGAAATCCAGTGCCTGCGCGCGGCCGCCGAGGATCGCGCCGAAGACCTGCGGCAGTTGATGATCGACCGCGGCGTGATCGATTCGCCCGAGGAGATCGGCGCCGAGGAATGCCTCGAATACGTGCTCGCCGCCTCGGAATGGTGTCTGGTCGACGAGGAGCTCACCATCACCCCTGAACTGGCCAGCGGCGCGTTCCTGCTCGCCGTCGATCCGAGGGCCAGCGAGTTCACCGGCATGAAGCAGCAGAACCTGCCGCCGGAGCACCTGTTCTCCCGCCGCGCCGACTTCCTCACCTTCGGCATGCTCGGCCAGCTCGACAGCACCAACAACTGGCATCTGATCGCCAGGGAATGGCTCTACGGCGATCCGCCGATCACCGAACTCGGCCTGGCCCACCGCGATTGGCTCACTACCCACCCACCGAAGCCGGTGAAGAAGACCCGCGCCCGCAAGGCGAGCGCGCCAGCCACCAAGCCCTGATCACCTTTTCGAAAGGCGCGCAATGCCGCAGCACCGCGAGTTCGACCTGATCCTGTTCGGCGCAACGGGTTTCGTCGGCAAACTCACCGCCGAATACCTGCTCACCGCCGCCCCGGCCGACGCCAAGATCGCCCTGGCGGGTCGCTCGGCGGACAAGCTCGCCGCCACCCGCGACGAGCTCGGCCCGGCCGCCGCGACGTGGGAACTCGTCGTCGCCGATTCCAGCGATCCGGCCTCGCTGGCGGCGATGGCCGAGCGCACCAAGGTCGTGGTCACCACTGTCGGCCCGTACCTGCGCTACGGCCTGCCGCTGCTCGGCGCGTGCGCCGCGGCGGGCACCCACTACGCCGACCTCACCGGCGAGCCGCTGTTCATCCACGACGCCATCGAGAAGTTCGAACAGACCGCGGTCGACTCGGGGGCGAAGATCGTGAATTCCTGTGGTTACGACTCGATTCCGTCGGACCTGAGCGTGTACGAGATCTACCGCGCCACCATCGCCGACGACACCGGTGAGCTGGAGGACACCACCCTGGTCGCCTATCTCAAGGGCGGTGCGAGCGGGGGCACCATCGACTCCGGACGCGCGATGATGGAAGACATCGCGGCCGATTCCTCGCGCGGCAAGATCCTGGCCCACCCGTATTCGCTGAGCCCGGACCGCAGCATGGAACCCGATGTGGGTCGCCAGTCCGATCAGGCGCTGGCCCGCGCCGACAGCATCGACGCGAGCCTCGACGGCTGGGTTACCACGTTCGTGATGGCCTCGCACAACACCAAGGTCGTGCGCCGCACAAACGGCTTGCTCGGCTGGGCCTACGGCAAGCAGTTCCGCTACCGCGAGGTGATGAACGCTGGTACCTCGGCCGCCGCGCCGCTGGTCGCCGCCGGAATCGCGGGCGGCATCGTGGCCGGAATGGCTTCGGGCGCAGTCCTCTCACGCGTCTCGCTCGGTCGCAAGCTCCTCGACCGGATCCTGCCCAAGCCCGGCACCGGCCCCAACGAAAAGGTCCGCCGCAGTGGCTGGTTCACCATGAAGACCTTCGCTCGCACCAGCTCGGGCGCCAAGTACCAGGCCACCTTCTCCGGCACCGGCGATCCCGGCTACCAGGCCACCGCCGTGCTGCTCGGCCAGAGCGGCCTGAGCCTGGCCTTCGACACCCTGCCCGAGCGCGCGGGCGTGCTCACCCCGGCCTCCGCGATGGGCGAGGCGCTCACCGCGCGACTGCGCGAGGCGGGCATGACCATCGAGGTCGCACGACAGTGAATCTCGCTCGCAGGACGATGAACGCCCCGGCGCTGGCGGCGGTGTACGAGCACGCGTGGCGACCCACGCTGTTCTACCTCGCCAGCGGCCGGACCACCGGCACCGACCGCCGCGACGCGGTCGACCGGCTGCGCCTGAGCGGTCCCATGAAGGTGCTCGACCTTGCCTGCGGCCCAGGCAATTTCACGCGATACCTGAGCGAATATCTCACCCGCGACGGTTTCGTCACCGGTCTCGACTACTCCGCCCCGATGCTGGCCAAGGCCGCCGTCGACAACGCGAGCCCCCGCGTCGGCTACGTCCGCGGCGACGCGCGCACGCTGCCGTTCGCCGACGGAACCTTCGACGCCGTCTGCTGTTTCGGCGCCCTGTACCTGATCCCCGACCCGCTGGTCGCTACCCGCGAGATGATCCGCGTCCTCGCCCCCGGCGGCCGCATCGCGATCAGCACCAGCTACGCCGAGGACAACCTCTTCGGGTCGGCGAGCAGTCTGGCCGCGAGCCTGAGCGGCCTTCGCCTGTTCGACCGAGACATCTTCCCGAAGCTGTTCGCCAGGGCGGGCCTGACCGAAATCGACCAGCGCGTCCACCGTTTCATGCAGTACGTGGACGCCACCAAGCCGTTGTCAGACCAGGCTTAGCCAGTAGTCCTGGAACTTCAGGAACACCAGCAGCAGCACCACCGCGTAGAACACCACCACCAGGGTCCAGCGCCATTCGGCGAGGATCCCCATCGCCCCACGCGAGCGACCCCACAGCTCCTGCGTGGTCACCGCGAACAACACCGGCACGGCCACCCACACCACCATGCAGTACGGGCACAGCGCGTTGATCCGGTACAGGCTCTGGAAGATCAGCCAGCACAGTCCGGCGATGCCGAGGACGGTCCCGATCCACAGCCCGCCCCAGATCCAGCGCGGGAATCCGATACCGACCACCGACAGCACCGCGAGGGTCACCACCACCGAGAACCCGACGACGCCGATCAGCGGGTTGGGGAAACCGAAGACCGCGGCCTGGTCGGTCTTCATGATCGACCCGCACGACAGCACCGAGTTGATGCTGCACGAGGTGACGTAGTTCGGGTCGACGAACAGCTTGAACCGTTCGACGGTGAGCGTGAACGACGCCAGCCAGCCCGCCAGCCCGGCGATCAGCAGCAGCCAGGCCGAGCGGGCGGGGGCGGTGATCACTTCGCCGCGTCAGCGATCACGGGGGCCAGGCCGTTCTCGGTGAAGATCGCGTCGGACTGGTTCAGCTGGCCGTTGATGTACACCGACGGCGTCGACTTCACGCCGCTCTGCAGCGTGGTCTGGGTGACCTGCTGGATGTAGTCGTTGTACGGCTTGTCATCGATGCAGGTCGCCACGGCCGGATCGGTGTACCCGGCATCGGTGGCGATCTGGATGAGCTCGTCGTTGCTCAGGCCCGCGCCGCCCTCGGCGGGCTGCTTCTCGAACATGGTCTGCAACCAGGACTGGTACTTGGTGGTATCGGACTTCGCCACGCAGAACGACGCGTTGGCCGCCCGCGAGGAGTACTGGTCGGTCGAGGCCTTGTCGAGGAAGGAGATGATCTGGTACTCCACGGACGCGGTGCCGTCGGCGGCGGCCTTGGCGAGTGTCTCCCCGTTGGCCGCCTCGAACTGCTTGCAAGCCGGGCACTGCAGGTCGGCGACCACGCGCACCTTGACCTTGGCATCGGGATTGCCGATCACGACCGTGCCGGTCTCGGTGACCGCCCCGCCCGTCGCGGGCAACTGCGCCGCCGAAGTAGTCGACGATTCCTTGTCGGAATCGGACTTGTTCACGGCAATTCCGATGCCGATGGCCGCGACCAGCGCCACCAGAACCGCGGCGACGCCGACCTGGATCGCGATCTTGCGCTTCTTGTCGGCCGCCTCGGCCGCCGCCAGCGGATTCCTGCCGGAGGGACTCTTGCCCGTGCTCACCGTCGTCACACGCCTTTCGCTCGTTGGCTCCCCACCGGGAACATCATGCGGGCCGAACCTGAGAGTTTCCGCAAAGCTTGTTTTCAGGACTCGTCGAGTCGGCGCAACTGCTCGGCGATATCGAAGTCGGCGGGCGGCCAATCGAGTTCCAACTGCGACAGTGCGGCGATCAGCAACTCGGTGACCGCCAGGCGCGCGTACCACTTGTTGTCGGAGGGCAGTACATACCAGGGCGCGTAATCGGTGTTGGTGCGATCGAGAACAGCCTGGTAGGCCTTCTGGTATTCGGGCCAGTGGGCGCGTTCGGTGATGTCGGAGGGGTTGAATTTCCAGTACTTGTCCGGGCGCTCGAGCCGTTCGCGCAGCCGACGCTTCTGTTCGTCGAGGGAGACGAACATGGCGACCTTCACGATGGTGGTGCCCGCGTCGACGACGTCTTTCTCGAAGGCGTTGATCTGGTCGTAGCGCTGCTCCCACTCCGCCTGCGGCACGAGCTCGTGTACCCGCACCACCAGTACGTCCTCGTACTGGGAGCGGTCGAAGACGCCGATCTGACCGTGCGCGGGCAGCCTGTTGCGGATGCGCCACAGGAAGTCGTGCTGGGACTCCTCCTCGGTCGGCACGCCGAAGGACGCGTGATCGACGCCCTGCGGGTCGACCGAACCGATGACGTGGCGCACGATGCCGCCCTTACCCGCGGTATCCATACCCTGCAGAACCAGCAGCACGCTGTGTTGTCCACCGGTGCGACCGTGCGCGAACAGCTTCTCCTGCAAGACCGACAGCACCGTCGCCCGTTCGGCCAGCAGTTCCTTGCCGAGGCGCTTGCCGCCGGTGAAGCCCGGCGTGCTCGCGGTGTCGAGATCAGCGATGCGCTGACCGTCGGCGCGCAGCGCGATCTCAGCCGGTTCGGTCCAGGTTTTCGCCATTTCCCATGCCTACCACTACTGGGTGGGTTTACCGGGCAAGCTCGACGCAATCGTTGCCTGCCAGCACTGCACGCCCGCCGGGTCGGCGATATCGGCGCTGTGCACGTACTCGGGGTCTTCGCCGGCGCCACGCTGGGCGCGGTAGTCGGCGAGCAAACGGAAAGCGACGGCGCCGAGCGGAATGATCGCGGCCAGGTTCACCAGCGCCATCACGCCCATGAACACATCAGCGAGATTCCAGATCAGGCTCACCGAGCCGAGCGCGCCACCGAAGACGGCCACCAGCACCAGGATTCGGAACGCGGTGAGCACCTGTGGACGCGTGGTGATGAATTCGATATTGGCGCGGCCGTAGTAGAAGTTGCCGATCATCGAGCTGAACGCGAGCAAGAACACCACCGCGGTGAGCACGTGCCCGGCCCAATCGCCCAGCGACGCCTGCAGCGCGCTCTGGGTGAGGTCGGCGCTGCGCCGCTCGGACAGGTCGGGGTCGGTGGTGAGAATGATGAAGGCGGTGATCGAGCAGATCAGCAGGGTGTCGAAGTAGACCCCGAGCGATTGGACGAGACCCTGCTTCACCGGATGCGAAACATTCGCTGCCGCAGCCGCGTTGGGCGAGGAACCAAGCCCAGCCTCATTGGAGAACATCCCGCGCCGAATACCCTGCGCGAGCGCGGTACCGATCCCGCCGCCGACCACCTCACGCACCCCGAACGCCCCGCCGACGATATCGGCCAGCACCCGCGGCAGGTCGGTGATGTTGAGTGCCACCACCGCGATGCCGAGCAGCAGGTACACGATCGCCATCACCGGCACCAGCACCTCGGTGATGTGGCTGATCCGGCGCACGCCACCGAAGATCACCAGCCCGAGCAGGGTGATCAGACACAGCCCCACCACCAGGGCGAACCAGTCACCGTCCAGCGCCGACAGCGACGCCCGCGCGGTCGCCACGATGGTGTTGGCCTGCACCGCGTTGAACACGAAGCCGAAGGTCACCGTGATGATCACCGCGAACGCCAACCCCTGCCAACGACGCCGCAGCCCGTATTCCATGTAGTACGCGGGGCCGCCGCGAAAGGTCCCCGGCTCGTTCTCGCGGCGCTTGTAGAGCTGGGCGAGCGTGGATTCCACGAACGCCGACGCGGCGCCGACCGTGGCCATCGCCCACATCCAGAACACCGCCCCCGGCCCGCCGACACTGATCGCGGTCGCGACCCCCGCGATATTGCCGGTCCCCACCCGCGCCGCCGCGGAGATACTGAAAGCTCCGAACGCCGACACCGATTTCTTCCCGTCGGCGGCCGTCGGCCCCTTCTCCGTGACCACCCGGAACATCTCGGGCAGCATCCGCACCTGCACCACGCCGGTGCGCACCGTGAAGTACACCCCGGCCACGACGACCAGCGGAATCAGCAGCCAGTTCCAGAACACATCGTTGACATCGACGATCACCGAGTTCAGGGTGTCCATCCGGCGAACGCTACCGCCGTCGCGCGCCGTGACCGGTCAGGCCGCGCCTCATGTTGCTCAGTGGCTGAGGGCGGAGACTATGAACATGGCGGCCACGCCGAAGAGGGTGCACAACAGGGTCAGTCGGGAGGGGTGGCCCGCGTGGGCTTCGGGGAGGATGTCGGCGGTGGCGAGGTAGAGGAGGAACCCGGCGAAGTAGCCCATGTAGAGGCCGATCCAGTGCTCCGGGACATGGATCACGGTGCCGAGTACGGCGCCTACTACGGGCGCGACGGCGTCGAGGGCCAACAGGGTGAGGGCGCGTTTGCGGGCACTGCCGTAGACGGTGGGAATGGTGAAAGTGTTGAAGCCATCGGCGAAGTCGTGGCAGATCACCGCGATCGCGACGGACATGCCCACCGCCGCGCCCGCCTGGTACCCGAGGCCGATACCGAAACCGTCCAGGGTGCTGTGAAAGATCAGGCCGCCCGCGGCCAGGAGACCGACGGACTCGAAACCGTGCTTGTGCGTACCGAATTCCTGCTCGTGGCCACGATGGATGGCGACCGCCCGCTCGATCACGTGCAGGCTGAGAAAGCCGAGGACCGCGGCGATCAACACATACGGGATACCGCGGAACATGCCGTCGGTCTGTTCGAGCGCCTCGGGAATCAGATCGAACGCGACCACGCCGAACATCACCCCGGCGGCCAAGCCGAGAACCAGGTGCTTGCGGTCGCCGATCCGCATGGCGACGAAACCGCCGAACAGCGTCGACAACATCGACACCAGGGACAACAGGATCGCCATGAGCTGCCTATTCGTCGGCGGATGCGGCTTCGGACTCGGCCTTCTTGCGCTTCTTCTTCGACGGTGGCGCGTCCACCTCTTCGGTGACCTCGTAGCGGCGCACATACGCGCCCGCGAAACCTTGCAGCGTGGCGGTGACAGGAATCGCCAGCAGAGCGCCGGTCGGCCCGAGTAACGCGGCACCCGCGATGACCGCCCCGAAGGCCACCGCCGGGTGCATGTCCAGGGTGGTCGCGGTGATGCGCGGTTGCAGCACGTAGTTCTCGAACTGCTGATAGGCGACGATGAACAGCAGGATCCACAGGGCGGTGATCGGGTCGTGCACCAGCGCGACCAGCACCGGGAGCGCGCCGGCCAAATACGTGCCGACGGTCGGGATGAACTGGGAGACGACGCCGACCCACAGCGCCAAGGCGAACGCCGACGGCACATCGAGCACCCGCAGCGCGACATAGTGCGCGATCGCCGAGCACAGCGCGAGCAGAGCCCGCGAATAGATGTAGCCGCCGGTCTTCTCGACCGCGATGTCCCAGGCCCGCAACACATGCTTCTGCTGTCTCGGCGGCAGCAGCGAACACACCCAGGTACGGAAACGGGGACCGTCGGCGGCGAAGTAGAAGGTGAACAACAGCACCCCGAGCAGCTGGAACAGCGCGCCGATCGCGACAGTGCCGATGCCCCAGACGTTTCCGGCCAGACCCACCAGATACTTCTCGATCGTGGAACTCCACTCCGAGGCGTATTTGGTCAGGTCGTCACCCGAAATATCCTGGTGGAAGGTCGAATTGACCCAGTTCACCAGATCCTGGACGTAGTCGGGGGCATTCGCCACCAGCATGGTCACCTGGTTGACCAGCAGCGCGCCCAGCGTCCACACGAACGCCACGATCACCACCAGCAAGGCCAGGAACACCGCGCCGGTGCCCGCCCCGCGCCGAACACCGCGCGCGGCAAGCCAATTCACCGCGGGTTCGATCGCGAACGCCAAGAAGATCGACACCAGCAGCACGGTCAGCAGGCCCTGCATCTTGCCGAGCACCCAGAACGCCGCGATCAACCCGGCCACCGCGAGCACGATGTACAGCAGCGCCCTCGGCAGCCAGCGCGGTGGTGTTCGCACCGACCAGAAGGCAGGCAGAGTTCTCATGTCGCCGGACCGTGCGGCAGGTTCAGCGGATTCGTCCTGGGCAACCACAGATGTCACGGTACCCAGGACGAGCGCCCACCAGCCCGTCGGCGCGCATACCGCCGACTCGGACAGCTATACCGTGGCGGTGTCGATCACGAACCGGTACTGGACATCGCTGGCGACCACGCGGTCGTAGGCGGAGTCGATCTCGTCGGCGGAGATCAGTTCGATCTCCGCGCCGATCCCGTGCGAGGCGCAGAAGTTCAGCATCTCCTGGGTCTGGGCCACGCCACCGATCATCGAACCGGCCAGTGACCGGCGGAAACCGGCGAGGTTGCGCCCGGTGACGCTCATCGGGTTCTCCGGCAGGCCGAGAATCACCAGGGTGCCGTCGAGGGCGAGCAGGCGCAGGTAGCTGTCTATGGGCAGGTCTGCCGAGACGGTGTTGATGATCAGGTCGAACTGGCCGCGCAGCTGACGGAAGGTTTCCTTGTCGCTGGTGGCGTAGTAGTGGTGGGCCCCCATGCGCAGGCCGTCGTCGCGCTTGCGCAGCGACTGGCTCAGCACCGTCACCTCCGCGCCCAGCGCCGCCGCGATCTTCACCCCGACGTGCCCGAGCCCGCCCATCCCGATGATCGCGACCTTCTTGCCCGGTCCCGCGTTCCAGTGCTTCAGCGGTGAGAACAGCGTGATGCCCGCGCACAGCAGCGGCGCGGCGACGTCCAGGCCGATGCCTTCGGGGATCGCGACGACGAAGCTCTCGTCCACCACGATCTGGGTGGAGTAGCCGCCCATCGTGTACCCGCCCGGCTGCGCGGTTTCGGGGACGCGCGAGTTGTAGGTCCACGTAGGACCGTTGGAGCAGTACTGCTCCTCGCCCGCCAGACACGGCACACACTTCCCGCACGAGTTCACCAGGCAGCCGACGCCGACCCGGTCACCGACCTGGTACTTGCGCACCGACGAGCCGACCGCGGCGACGATGCCCGCGATCTCGTGACCTGGCACGCACGGGTACTGCGCGCCGCCCCATTCGTCGCGCGCGGTGTGGATATCGGAATGGCAGATACCGGCGTACTTGATATCGATCAGCACATCATCGGGACCGACCTCACGACGTTCGATCGTGACCTTTTCGAAGGCCCCGTCAGGAGAGGGCTTGGCGTAGGCGGCAGCGGTGCTCATGGCTACATGCCTACAGCCGCATGCGTGCTTTGCCAAGTAGGCCGCGCTCCGACCGCGTCCGTATCGAGACCGGCGTGCGCCGAAAACCGGTCACAATGGATTGGTCGGCTCGCGAGAGAGGACATGTGCTGTGAAGCGTGTCGGACGACTGCTGGTGACGATGCTGGTCGCGCTGCTCGGTGTGTGCGCCTTTCTCGGGTATCGCGGGGAGTTCGCCCTGGTCGAGCCGGAGTTCGTGGCGCAGGCGCAGGCGCCCGTGCTGGTGCCGCTCGACCCCGCGCTGGTCGCGGGGCAGCTGGAATCGGTGCTGGTCAATATCGACGTCGACGCGGCCGGTTTCGGCATCGGGGCGGCCGGATCGGGGATCGTGCTCACCTCCGACGGACAGATTCTGACCAGTCATCATGTGATCAAGGGCGCCGAGGCGCTGAGCGTCACCGATATCGCCAACGGACTCGTCTACGAGGCGACCGTGCTCGGCTACGACTCCGGCGCCGACATCGCGCTGCTGTCGTTGGCCGGGGCTACCGGTTTACCGACCGCCCGGCTGGGCACCTCCGCCGACCTGCGGATCAGCCAGGATGTGCTGGCCATCGGTGACGCGGGTGGCGACGGCGGCGAGCCGACCTCGGTCGCCGGTCCGATCACCGATCTGGACGCGACGATCGTCGCCATGAACTCCGCCGACCTGACCCGCAAGGCGCTGAAGGGGATGGTCGAGGTCGCCGCGCCGGTGATGGGCGGGCAGTCCGGCGGCGCGCTGGCCGACGCGTCAGGGGCGGTGGTCGGGGTGATCACGGCGGCCTCCGGCGAGAACGCCAGGGCCGAGGGCAGACCGGCCAACGGCTACGCCGTCCCGATCGACACCGCCATGCGCATCGTGGCCCAGATCCGTTCGGGAACCCCGACCGACACCGTCCACATCGGCCCCACCGCAACCCTCGGCGTACAGGTCATCGATGCCAGACCCGCCGGCGCCCAGGTGAGCTGGGCCTTCTACGGCCAGCCCGCCCGCGAGGCCGGTATCACCATCGGCGACGTGATCACCGCGGTCGACGGCGTCTCGATCACCACCGCCAAGGCCCTCAGCGCCGCCATCAACCTCCGCAAGCCCGCCGACCCGATCCGCCTCGACGTCACCTCGCCCAACGGCACCACCCGCACCGTCGAAGCAGTACTCGCCCACGGAACCCCCAACTGACCCCCACACCGACCACGCTGGACAAGCGGGACTCCGGCCGTGTCACTCGAGGGTTTGGAGGAGTTCGACGAGGGTCAGGCGGAGCTTTTCCATGTGGGTTCGGCGGTAGAGGGCGGTGTCGTATTCGAGTTGGAGGGTGAGGCGGCCTGCGATGGTGAAAGTGGTGAGTTTCGGGGGCATGGCCGGGCCCATGGCGTAGACGTCGTCGCGGACGAAGGCGATGTCGTCGGGGATCGAATGGGGTTGCAGACGGCCGATATTGGAGATGGCGAGGGTGGGGGGTGCCGATAGGAGGGCGGCGGTGAGTTCGTCGTTCACGAGTTGGGCGGCGAGGGGGAAGTGGGCGGGTTCGCGGCGGTCCAGGCCGGCGCGCAGGCCGGTCTCGATCGCGTGAGCCAGTTCGAGTTGGGTGGTTTCGCGGGACGCGTGGACCAACACGCCCGCGCCCGAGGCGAAGTTCACGACCGTCTCGGCGGGTACCGGCGGGTCGAATTCCGCGCGAACGTCGGCCGCGTACCCACAGAACATCGGCAAGAGGCCTGATTCGGGAATGCGGGTTCGGAAGGCGGTCAGCGCCGTACCGGCGAGCACGCTGGTCACCGAAAGGCCATGGGCGCGTGCCACTGTCACGAGTTCGGCGGTCTCCTCGGCGCTGAGTTCGATGCGCTGCATCGCGAATCGGCCGAGTGGATCGGTGTCGGAACCGTCGCGGGGCAGTGTTCGCGGCGCATCCTCGGGACCCATCGACGCCGCGCCTGCCCTGACTTCATCCAGCCACGCTTCGGCCACTTCGACCGAAACCACTTCGGCCAGCCGGGTATCCATGGCCTCGGGCAGCGCCTGATCCGAATTCGCCTCCGGCACAGCGATACCTGCCGCGTGCGCCGCGTAGTGCCGCCACATCTGCCCGAGCAACGCGAATCCCGATCTGCCATCGGAGATTCCGTGATGGACGACCAACACGATCTGCTGACGTAGACCCGCCCGCAGCAGGTACGCGCGAAACAGCCCGTCACTCCAGTCCCTCGGCCCGTTGACCAGCGCCAGATACTCGGCTTCACCACCCTCGACGATGTCGAGCCGAGGCCGGAACCCGTCGTCGCGGACGAAATGACCCACGCCGTCGTCGGTCACCACCCGGCTGCGCAGCAGCGGATGCGCCGCGGCGAGTTCGTCGAGCACTGTCCGCAGGGTCGCGGGGTCGAGCACGCCGTGCACTGTGGTGCCGAGAAACAGTGGCATCCCGCCGGTCGGCACGCTGCCGATGGTCGTGCCGGTGCCGAAGAAGCTGGATTCGAACGGGGAGATACGTCGTCGAGAGGGCATAGTCGAAACATACATCCGTTTCATACACTTGTCACTGACGTTTGTTTGAAACGGATGTCACGAACAGACGTATGCGCCGCTTGCTATCGTGCGCGGGTGGGAACGCGCGAAGATCTTCTGGAAGCCGCCAAGCAGTGCCTGGCCGAACGCGGCTATGCCCGCACCACCGTGCGCGATATCGTCGCCGCCTCCGGCACCAACCTGGCGGCCATCAACTACCACTTCGGCACCCGCGACAAGCTGCTCCAACAGGCGATGCTGGAATCGAGCGCGAGCGCGGTGACGCAGATCCTCGACGCGCTGCCCGCGAGCGATCCGGCCGATCCCACCGCCCGCCTCGAAGCGTTCTGGCACAGCCTGATCACCTCGTTCGTCGAGAACGCGCCGCTGTGGCACGCCAACGCCGAATGCCTCAACCAGGCACTGCACTCGCCCGAACTGCGCACCGAACTCGCCCACGCGCAGGGGCGGGCCCGGAGCGGTCTGACCGAAGCCTTCGGCAACGGCGACAGCAATGTCGGCGCGATCCTGCAGACGATGATCGGCGGCCTGCTCCTGCAGTGGCTGATCGACCCGGACAACGCCCCCACCGCGGCCGAGCTCACCGCGGGCGCCCGCGCCATGACCCGCGCCTGACCAGCGCGACCACCGAACCGGCGCCCTGCGATCTCACCCGCTCCGGGCGATGTGCGCCGCCCGAGTCTCGGCGGATGCTGGTGTCGCGCGGTCCGATCATGATCGCGCGACGTGGACGCCAGGACGAGGAGCGCACATGCCGGATCAGAACCTGCCCGAATTGACCGCACAGGCCTACCTGTATGGATTCCCCCTGGTCTTCAACCTCGATTCGATCGAGCGATTGCTCCACGAGGGCATCGGCGATATCCCCGCGACGCCGTTCAACGGCTTCTCCCATGCCCGCACCCTCGCAGGCACCTCAGCGACCTTCGTCTCGGTCAACAACGACACCGTGTACTCGATCGCCCTGATCGCCCTCTCAGTCGGTCCATTGACCTTCCATGTGCCGGACGCCGGCGATCGGTACTACGTCATGCAGTTCATCGACGCCTGGACCGACAACTTCGCCTACGTCGGCACGCGGGCCACTGGAAACCGCGCGGGCGACTACCTCCTGGTCCCGCCGGGATGGACCGGTACCGCCCCCGACGACACTACGGTCATCCATTTCCCCACCGTTGTCGGCGTGATCGCCGGTCGCTGGGCCTGCGCAGGCGAGGCCGACCTCCCCGCCGTGCACGCCCTGCAAGACGCGCTGACCTTGACGACCGCCGACGGAGCCGCACAGCCGACGGGACTTCCGTCGCCGGATCCGACGGTCGCCCCGGACTTGATGTTCCTGGAGAAAGTCCGCGTCTGGTCGCAGGCATTTCCGCCCGCGAAACGCGATCTCGCGCTCCAGGAATCGTTCGCGCCGATCGGCCTGACGACAGCGGGCGCCTCGCCCTACCTGTCCCTCGACCCGGATCGAGCATCCGCGCTGCGCGCCGGATTGGGTGAGGGCCAGGAAGAACTGGGCAACGCGACGAAGAGCGGGGCAGGCGCCGGGCAGAACGGCTGGCAGTTGACGCTGCACCTGTTCGACTACAACATCGACTTCTTCGAGGTCGGCACGCTCGACGACGAGAACTTCAAGATCACCGACCCGAACCAGCGCATCATCGCTCGCGCCGTAGCCGCCAAGGCCGGACTCTGGGGCAACCACGCCTACGAGGCCGCCTACGCGATGATCTACACCGACAGCACCGGCCAGCAGTTGACCGGCGCGAACACCTACACCCTTCGCCTCCACCCCACCCCGCCGGTCGACGCCTTCTGGTCGATCACCATGTACTCGACCCCGGACTTCTACCTGTGCGCCAACCCGATCGACCGCTACTCGATCGGCGACCGCACCCCCGGCCTCGTCTACGACGACAACGGCGCGCTCACGCTCACCATCAGCCACGCCGAGCCCGTCGACCCCAAAGCCCGCGCCAACTGGCTCCCCGCCCCCGAAGGCGACTTCCGCCCCTGCCTGCGCATGTACGAGCCCCAGCAGTCAGTCCTGGACCAGTCCTACGTCCTCCCCCCGATCACGAGAACCTGATCCGAATCACGCTGCACCCGTGCGAGTACCGCTCCCAGACAAAAGGGGCGCACCGGATTCCGGTGCGCCCCTTGTCTTGTTCGCTTACTCCTCGGTCGCGGCAGCCGCCTGCGCGGCCAGCGCTCGTCGGCGGACCCGGCGAGCCGCGGCCACCATGTTCCGCAACGACGGCTCCAGCTGCCAGTAATGGCGGGTCTTGAGGCCGCCGTCGGGGTTGGCCCACAACCGTTGCGGGGTCACGGCATTCGCGGCCTGGGTGAGCAGCTCGTCGAACTCGTCGATATCGGGGATGCGGGCCGAGCGGCTCTCGTACACACCGGGGCCGACGCCGTGGGTGAGGCCGTGGCCGGAGGAGAGGTCCTCGGTGAGCGCCTCGATGACCCATTCGATCGAGCGGGTCGCCACGATCGCGGTGACGTCGGCATCGAGCTGATCGATCGCGTCGACCACCTCGGTGCGGCCGGAATAGCCGATGTGGGTGTGGATCTGGGTGTCGGACCGCACACCGGAGGTAGCCAGCTTGAACGCGCCGACCGCCCAGCGCAGGTACTCCTCGCGGCCGTGCGGGCGGGCGGGGAGCAGCTCGCGGATGGCGGGTTCGTCGACCTGGATGATCGCGATCCCGGCCTTCTCCAGGTCCACCACTTCGTCCCGGATGGCAAGTGCCACCTGGTCGGCCGTCTCGTAGAGCGGCTGATCCTGGCGGACGAACGAGCGCGCCAGCATCGTGACCGGCCCGGTGACCATGCCCTTGACCGGCTTGTCGGTCAGCGACTGCGCGTAGGTGGTCCACTCCACCGACATCGGCGCGGGCCGCGCCACATCGCCGTAGACGATCGGCGGGCGCACACACCGCGAGCCGTACACCTGCACCCAGCCGAAACGGGTGGTCGCGAAGCCGTCGAGCTGCTCGGCGAAGAACTGGATCATGTCGTTGCGCTCGTGCTCGCCGTGTACGAACACGTCGAGGCCGATGTCTTCCTGGAGCCGGATCGTCGCCTCGATCTCGGCCTCGACCAGCTTGCGGTAATCGTCGTCGGACAGCCGTCCCGAGGACACCTCGTGGCGGGCCTGGCGCAGTTTGCCGCTCTGCGGGAACGAGCCGAGCGTGGTGGCGGGCACCAGCGGCAGGTTCAACCGCTCCTGCTGCGCGACCGCGCGCTCGTCGTAGGGCGCGCGTTCGCGCATCTGGGGCGTCACGGCGTACACCCGCTGGCGCACCGCGTGCTTCTGCTTGAAGTGCACCTCGGTGGGCCGCTTGCGCCAGTTCTCCGACGGGCCCTCGGTGAGCGCCTTGGCGAGCGAGACGACCTCGCCCACCTTCTGTTTCGCGAAGGCGAGCCGGTCGGCGACGTTGCCCTCGATGTCGTACTCGGCGAGCACGTCGTAGGGCACGTGCAGCAGCGTGGTGCCGGTCGACACCACCAGATCCGGGCACACCTCGGCGATCGAGTTCAGGTAGTTCAGCGTGACCACCCGGTCGGCGCGCCACACGTTCTGGCCGCTGATGACACCGGCGTAGATCCGCTTGCGCTTGATGCCGGGGATCGCCGCCAGCTCCTCCGGCTGCATCCGGTAGGTGGCCAGGTCGAGGCCGATCGCCTCGACGTTGCTCGCGGCCAGGATCCGCAGCGCCTCACCGAAGTCGCCGTATTGCCCGGTGACCAGGATGCGCGGACGCAGCGGCGCCTTCGCCAGCTGGTTGTAGGCCTTCTCGAACGCGGCCAGCTCGGCGGGCGTGCGCTCACCGGTGAAGCAGGGCTCGTCGAGCTGCACGCAGGTCGACCCGCGCTTGGCGAGGATCTCGAACAGCTCTTCGTAGAACGGCAGCAGCTGATCGAGCAGGCTCAATGTGTCGAACTCGGTCTCGCCCGGCACATGCCCGGCCTTCGACAACAGCAGCAACGACACCGGGCCGAGCACCACCGGACGCAGCTCGATCCCGCGGGTGGCCGCCCGGTCCCACTCGTCGAGCAGGGCCTCGGGATGCAGTGAGAACGTGGTGTCGGCGTCGAGTTCGGGCTGACGGTAGTGGTAGTTGGTGCCGAAGAATCGCACCAGCTCGAGCGGCGGGGTGTCCGGGTTGCCGCGCGCCATCAGGAAGTAGAAGTCCAGCGGGTCGAGACCCTCCTGGAATTCCTTGAACCGCGAGGGCACCGCACCGAACAGCAGCGCGTTGTCGAGGATGTGGTCGTAGAAGGAGAAGGTGTTGCCCGGCACCTGCGAGAGCCCGGTCGCGGCCAGCTCGTTGAACTGACGCTCCTGGATATCGCGTCCTACCGTGAGCAGTTCCTCGCGTTCGAGCGATCCGCGCCAATACGACTCGAGCGCGCGCTTGAGCTCTCGGTGCGGACCGATCCTCGGGTATCCGAGAACGCTCGACCCGAATCCATCGGTGACGTTGACCATGACCGCCGATACTCCCTTTCGATCACACGCTGCGCTCGAGACATAGCACCGGGCACGCGAGCGCGTCCGGCTACAGCAGCTTAAGCCGCAAGAACGCCTCCGCGCCGCTCCCCCCGCAAACCCCGAGCACCTGAGCGCCATTTGTAAGTCTCTCTAGGGGCCCGCCCTGATCTGGACTGACCGAAGGGTGCGACGAAGGAGTACCCGTAGGGAGGGAAGATCAGGGGCCCGAAGGGCCCCGCTCGAGCGCGCCAGCGCTCCGATAAACACAGCCACCAAACGACCCCGAGCGGGTAAACCTGATGCGTCCCTACCGAACAGCCCGAATCCGGGCTGTTCGGACGAGTCCCCTATTTGCCGTACTGGTAGAACCCGGCTCCGGTCTTCTTACCGAGCAGCCCGGCTTCGACCATGCGCATCAGCAGCGGCGGCGCCGAGTAGAGCGGCTCCTTGAACTCGGAGTACATCGAGTCCGCGATGGACTTCACGGTGTCGAGGCCGACGAGGTCGGTCAGCGCCAGCGGGCCCATCGGGTGGGCACAGCCGAGCACCATCGCCTTGTCGACGTCGTCCTTGGTGGCGAAGCCCGACTCGACCATCCGGATGGCCGAGAGCAGGTACGGCACCAGCAGCGCGTTGACGACGAAACCGGAGCGGTCGGCCGAGCGCACGATCTGCTTGCCCAGGATCTCGGCGGCGAACTGCTCGGCGCGCTTGGCGACCGGCTCGCTGGTCTTGAGCGTGGTGACCAGCTCGACCAGCGGCAGCACCGGCACCGGGTTGAAGAAGTGCAGGCCGACCACGCGCTCGGGGTTGGCGGTGGCGACGGCGATCTTCATGATCGGGATCGAGGAGGTGTTGGAGGCGAGCACGGCGTTCGGGTCGGTGACGACCTTGTCCAGCTCGGCGAAGATGGCCGTCTTGACCTCTTCGTTCTCGACAACGGCCTCGACCACCAGCTGACGGTCGGCGAAGTCGCTGAGATCGGAGGTGAAGCGCAGCCGCCATGCGGCCTGCTCCCGCTCACGCTCGGTGATCTTGCCGCTGCTCACGCCACGGTCCAGCGAACGCAGGATCCGTGCGCGGCCCGCGGCGGCGAGTTCACGCGTGGTCTCGTAGACGAGGACGTCGACGTGCGCGCGTGCGCACACCTCCGCGATGCCCGCGCCCATCTGTCCGGCGCCGATGATGCCAACGCGCTGAATCTTCTCGCTGCTGCTCACGTCCCGCTCCTGCTGTGTGTCTGGCTGTGGGGTGGCTGGGGAGGTCATAGCGACCAAAGTATAGGGATGCCCTCCCTCACCGAGGGCTGATCGGCGAGGGAGGGCGTACACCCCTACCGGAGTAGAGGAAAGACGTTGCCGGTCAAAGCAACTCCGAGGGAGATCAGTGGAACTGACCCTCTTCGGTGGAGCCCTTCAGGGCGGCGGTCGACGTGTTGGGGTCGACGGTGGTGGCGATGGTGTCGAAGTAGCCGGCACCGACCTCACGCTGGTGCTTGATGGCGGTGAAGCCACGCTCGGCAGCAGCCTTGAACTCGCGCTCCTGCAGGTCGACGAACGCGGTCATGCCCTCGCGAGCGTAGCCGTACGCCAGGTCGAACATGCCGTAGTTGAGCGAGTGGAAGCCCGCCAGGGTGATGAACTGGAACTTGAAGCCCATCGCGCCGAGCTCACGCTGGAACTTCGCGATGGTCGCGTCGTCCAGGTGCTGCTTCCAGTTGAACGAAGGCGAGCAGTTGTAGGCCAGCAGCTGGTCCGGGAACTCGCTGCGAACCGACTCGGCGAACTTGCGCGCGACCTCGAGATCCGGGATACCGGTCTCCATCCAGATGAGGTCGGCGTAGGGGGCGTAGGCCTTGGCACGCGCGATGCAGGGCTCGATGCCGTTCTTCACACCGAAGAAGCCCTCGGCGGTACGGGTGCCGTCCAGGAACTCACGGTCGCGCTCGTCCACATCGGAGGTGATGAGGGTGGCGGCCTCGGCGTCGGTGCGGGCGATGATCACCGAAGGCACGTCGGCGACGTCAGCGGCCAGACGCGCGGAGGTCAGGGTGCGGATGTGCTGCTGGGTGGGGATCAGCACCTTGCCACCGAGATGGCCGCACTTCTTCTCCGAAGCCAGCTGGTCTTCCCAGTGCACACCGGCGGCGCCGGCCACGATCATGGCCTTCTGCAGCTCGTAGGCGTTCAGGGCGCCACCGAAGCCGGCCTCGGCGTCGGCCACGATCGGGGCCAGCCAGTTCTTGACCGACTCGTCGCCCTCGACCTTGGAGATCTCGTCGGCGCGCGACAGGGCGTTGTTGATGCGACGCACGACCGCGGGAACCGAGTTCGCCGGGTACAGCGACTGGTCCGGGTAGGTGTGGCCGGACAGGTTGGCGTCACCGGCGACCTGCCAACCGGACAGGTAGATGGCCTTCAGGCCGGCGCGAACCTGCTGCACGGCCTGGTTGCCGGTGAGGGCGCCCAGCGAGTTGATGTAGTCCTCGTTGTTCACGAGGTCCCACAGGATCTCCGAACCGCGACGGGCGAGGGTGTGCTCCTCGACGACGTTGCCCTGCAGCTTGGAAACCTGCTCGGCGGAGTAGGTGCGGGTCAGGCCCTTCCAACGCGGGTTGGTGTCCCAATCCTGCTGGATTTCCGCTGCGGTCTTCGGGGTGCCGGGGAGAGACATCTCTTGACTCCACTTCCTCGTGTGGTCGGTGCTCCACGCAGTCGGCGTGCGAATCAACCGGCGGCTGAAGGCTTTCGGTTGCACATCTCGTACTGCTGGAGCAATTTGCAGGCTTGCTAGGACTTACTAGCGCCCAAGGGGTGTACTTCCAAACAATGGCACACCCGGAAATAGCCGTCTACCTGTTGGTTGTGTGAATCTCAGCTAGTTTTGACGACGCGTTTGCTAACTTTGCGAAATTAGCGGGTTGATTGCAAGCATCGGACCTACCGACGGGTAGTGCTGACCAGGAGTTTTAGCATAACGCTTGTACTGTTAGCGATCATCGGGTGGGCGCCCTCCGACACTCCCGAGCCTTCCAGCGTGTGAGTCGTTTCACACACCACGCCGGACACGAATGATGTGCGTGTCGTCACTCGATTGGGTCACGACGCGAGGATTCCCCCATCGCCCCCAGAAGTGGGTGCACCGCACAGCGTGCGAGACACTCATCCACCGAGACAGGTTGCTCGGAAGACGAAAGAGTGGGTCCATGAGGATTTCGAGGATCGCGGCGACATCGCTGACCGTATTGGCGGCGGCATTGAGCCTGGTACCGGTGGCGAGCGCGCAACCGACCGAGGCGGCGGGCACCGTCGTCGGCGTCGAGTCGCTGTCCGCCGCGGCGACCCTGCCCGGTTCCGCCCGAGCCGAGCGACTGCTCTACCGATCGACCACCGCGGGCGACCAGCCGACCACCACCAGCGCGGCCGTGTACTTCCCCGCGGGCGAGGCCCCGCAGGGCGGCTGGCCGGTGATCGCGTGGGCACACGGCACCGTCGGACTCGGCGACGACTGCGCCTACAGCGTGGGCGGGCCCGCCGCGGTCGAGCGCGACTGGGCCTACCTCGGCACCTGGTTGAACCAGGGCTACGCGATCGTCTCCGCCGACTACGCGGGCCTCGGCGGCCCCGGCGAACATCCCTACCTCAACGGCATCGCCGAAGCGCACAATGTGGTCGACGCGGTGAAGGCCGCGACCGAGCAGTACTCGTCCCTGTCGAACAGGTGGGCCGTGGTCGGCCAGTCCCAGGGCGCGGGCGCCGCGGTGTTCACCGCCCGCTACGCCACCGAATTCGGCGGTCCGGACCTGGACTACCGCGGTGCGGTGGGCACCGGCGTCCCCGCCTACATCGAGGACGTCATCCAACTACTCGGCCCCGGCGTGCCGCCCGTCGCCCTGAGCTCGCACCTCACCGCCTACGTCCTGTACATCCTCAGCGGCCTGCGCACCACCTACCCCGACCTGAACATCGACGGCCTGCTCACCGACACCGGACGCACCTGGCTCGCCCGCGCCCAAACCGCCTGCATCGGCCCCCTCGGCGACGAACTCGCCGCCGCGAAGCCCTCGATCGGCAGCATGTTCGCCCGCCCCATGTCCTCGATCCCCGACGTCCACGACCTGCTCGCCCACTACATGGGCCTGCCCGAATCCGGCTACGACCGCCCGCTCTTCCTCGGCCAGGGCCTCCAGGACACCGACGTTGTCACCCCCGAAACCCTGCGCTACGCCGCGGTCCTGCAAGCCAACCACCAGCCGCTCACCTTCCGCACCTACCCCACCGACCACGACGGCACCGTCAACGCCTCCCTGGTCGACTCGGTGCCCTTCGTCAGCGCGTTGTTCGCCTGACCCGAGTACGAGTACGGCCCCGCGCTACTCCAAGTAGCGTGGGGCCGTTATGTTTTCGTACGTACAGTCGCAGGCGTGAGAATTATTCGATCCGCCGCCCTTGCCGCGTTCGTGCTGCTGCTCGCACCGGCCTTCGCGCACGCCGACCCGCCGCCGATCTTCACCCAGGAAGAGCAGTGCGAGACCACGCGCACCCTGGTCGACAACGTCCGCGCCGCGAAACCCGATGCGACGCCGGAAGAGATCGCGAACGCGTTCGTCGAGTACATGGATTCCCTTGGCGCCTACAACCGCGTCCCGCAGGCCAAGGAATCCGATCGCCAGATCACGCTGAGCAACATCGAACGCTGCGGTTTGGCGTAGGCGCCGACGTCGACCCCCGCGCGCAGCGGGGTCGACGTCGCGCGATCAGTCGCCGAGGAGCCGAACCCCCGCCGGGTGGACTTTGCGCCAGTGTTCGGCGATGTCGATGCGGCGGGTTGTCCACACCCGTTCGTGCGATATGACGTGGTCGAGGAACCGCTCGAGGGCGGCGGTGCGGGCGGGGCGGCCCGCGATGCGGCAGTGCAGGCCGATCGACAACATCTTCGGGGCGCCTTCAGCCCCTTCGCGGTAGAGCACGTCGAAGGCGTCGCGCAGGTGGGCGTAGAACTCGTCGCCGTTGGCGAAGCCGGCCGGGGAAGAGAAGCGCATGTCGTTGGTGTCGAGGGTGTACGGCACCACGAGATGGTTCTGCCCGCGCACCTCGGTCCAGTAGGGGAGGTCGTCGGCGTAGGAATCGGAGTCGTAGACGAAACCGCCCTGTTCGACGACCAATTCGCGGGTGTTCGGGGAGTCGCGGCCGGTGTACCAGCCGAGGGGGGCCGCACCGGTGAGGCCGGTGAGGACGCGGACCGCTTCGGCCATGTCGGCGCGTTCGCTCTCGCGATCGATCAGCTGATAGGACTTCCATCGCAGTCCGTGGCAGGCGATCTCGTGGCCGAGTTCGGAAAAGGCCGCTACCGCTTCGGGATTGCGCTGCATCGCCTGCGCCACGGCGAAGACTGTGAGCGGTAGGCCGCGCCGTTCGAAGGCGCGCAGCACCCGCCACAACCCGGCGCGCGAGCCGTATTCGTAGAGCGATTCCATGCTCATGTGCCGGTTCGGAAAAGCATCGGCGGGCGTCATCTCGGAGAGAAAGGTCTCCGAATGCGGTGAACCGTCGAGGACGTTGTTCTCCCCGCCCTCTTCGTAATTCAGCACGAACTGCACCGCGATCACCGCACCGTCGGGCCACTGTGGGTCGGGCGGATTCGGTCCGTATCCGACGAAATTGCGAAGCTCGCTCATGCGCTGAGCTCTCCGTAGAGGCGCAGCCGGGCCAGGCCGCCGTCGGGATAGATGTCGAGTCGTACCTCCACTACCGAGGCCGCCGCGAGGGCGAGAGCGAAGCGATGCCGGGTGTCGGGGAGCAGGTCGGTGCGCGGCAGGAGTTCGACTTCTGTTCCGTCGCTGGTCAATCCGGTGAGCGACGCCGAGCCGGGGCTGTTTCCCAGGAAGCAGGAGGTGTCGATCTCGGCGAGACGGATCGCGCCGGGGCCCGCCAATTTGATGCGCACCCAGTCGTTTCCGTCGTCGCGGCGACGCGCGGTCTCCCAGCCGTCGCCCATCTCCCTGGCCAGGCCGGGGTAGAGCATCTGGTTCGGCGAACTGTAGAAGCGGTTCGAGCAGTCGAGCACGAGGGCGCCGTTTTCCAGCGCGGCGAGGTCGAGCGGGCCGAGGCCGAGGAGCGCGGTATCGGGGCGACCTTCGCCGTGCACGCGAAGGCGGGCCACGCCGCCATCGGGATGCATGGTGAGTTTCACATGGGTCCACCGGTTCTCGTCCTCGACGGCGAACGGATTGCGGCTGTCGCCACCGACCTTCACGCGGTCGAGCAGGGTCACCCAGTCGGTGCGGGCGGCGATCTCCTCGGCGGGCGGATAGCCCTCGATCGCCAGCGCCGACAGCGAAACCTCGGGCGGAAAATTGCCCTTGAACCAGGCGGTGTCCACCACCACGCCGCGGATCACGCCGGGCACGCCGAGCCGCACGACGGCCGAATCGTCACCGGGTCTGCCGCGATGCCTGCGGGTCTCCCAGCCGTCGTAGACCTGACCTTTGTGCCCGAATGTCGCCGGCTGGTATTCCGACGGACCCGGGCTGACGAGGTTCTCCTTCTCCGCGAAGAATTCGTCGTTCGCCCAGATCACCGAACCGCCAAGGGTGCGGACGGCCAGATCCGGGAGCAGGGTGAAATCGTCGCTGCCGTCGACTCGGCTCACGGGTGCCTCCTCATGTCGGGTTCGATATTACTGGTATACCGCTATTTGTGGTGGGTGGCTCACGTCGTACGCACGCGCCGAGCGGCGAGGTCGAGCAGAACATCGCCGGTCAGGTCCGGGGCCTTCGCGAGTAGTTCGGCCTCGGTGAACGCCCCGGCCCGCAGGCCACGCAGCACGGTGCTCGCCAGGGCTTCGGCGGTAGCGGGCTCGTCCAGCACGCCCCCGCCGCGCCGGTCCAGATAGGCGATCAGGCGCGGCATCGCCACCTCGGACGCGCTACGGAAGAAGTCGTAGGTGGCGAGCCAGCGGGTGATCAGGTGACCGGGGTGCATGTCCCAGCCCTGGTAGTAGCCGCGACGCAGCGCCCGGTCGACCAGGCGGTGATGGTTGGCCATGGCGCCCTCGGGATCGACGTCGGGGACGATCTGGGTGGAGCCGTCGCAGATCCACACCCCCGTCTGCGCGGCGGCGACCTGCATCACCGACTTGGCGTGATCGGCGGCGGGATGGTCGAGGGCCTGATCGGTGGCCGCGATGCCGCAGGCGGCGGTGTAGTCGTAGGTACCGAAATGCAGTGCGCTACAGCGTCCGTCGGCCAGCTGGATCATCTTCACGATAGGCGCGGTGCCGTCGGGGGCGATGATCGCCTGTGGGCTCTCGATCTGGAGTTCGAACCGCAGCGACCGTTCGGGCAGGCCGTGGCCTCGCTCGAGCCCGGTACACAGGTCGACGATCGCCGACACCTGTTCCGCGGCGCGGATCTTCGGCACCGTGAACACGAAGCCGGGCAGCGCGCCACCCGCCCCGTCGAGGACGAGTTCGAGGGTCCGCAATGCGCGCCGACGTTCGTTCGCGGCCAACCCCTTCGTCCGAACACCGAAGGAGACCGGGGCGCCGGGCTTTTCGGCCCACGCCGCCAACGCCTCCCCCGCGACCTTCGCCGCCGCGTCCTCTTCCTCGTCGGTCCGGAACCCGTAACCGTCCTCGAAGTCGATGCGCATGTCCTGCACCGGCCGGTCCGCGAGTCGGCGGCGCACGGCAGGAAGCGAGCCGGTGGCGTCGAGGCCGACGAGGAAGTCGGCGTGGCGATGCAGCAACTCCGAGGCGGTAGCACCCCACTCGGCGGGGGTCTGCGCGGTGGCGCGGTCGGCGGGAACGTAGGCGGTGTGCACGGGCTGGACCCGGTCACCGGCCCCGGGGTAGCGCACGCGCAGTTCCGCGTCGACGGAGTCGAGAACGGAGTCGATGCGGGCTCGAATATGTTCGGGCAGGCGAGTATTCACCCGGCGGTTCCTTCCTTGATGGCCCGCCACACCCGGTCGGCGGTCATCGGTAATCGGTCCGGGCGGACACCGATGGCGTCGCGGATCGCGTTCGCCAGGGCCGGGGCCACCGGGTTGTAGGGGGACTCACTCATCGATTTGGCGCCCAGCGGGCCCAACTCGTCACTCGTTTCGGCGAAATAGACCTCCGTGCGGGGCAGATCGGCGAACTGTGGAACGTGATAGTGGCGCAGCGTCCTGGTGGTCACCACACCGTATTCCGACCGCATGTCCTCGTAGAGCGCGGTACCGAGTGCTTGCGCGACCCCGCCTTCCACCTGTCCGCGCAGCTGCACCGGGTTGAGCACGGTGCCCGCGTCGGCGACCTGGATCGATTGCAGAATCCGTACCGCGCCGGTCGAGGGCTGAACCGCCACCCGGAACGCGTGCACATTGAAACTCACCGAGCGCGGGGTGCCCGCGTGGGTGCCGTGGGCGATCAGCTCGCCGTCGGCGAGCAGTTGGGCCGCGGTGATCAGCTCGTCGCCGCAGCGCACGCCGCCCGCTTCGAGCAGGCAGTCGCGTTCGGGGTGGCCGCTCACCTTCGCCGCCCTCGCCAGCATCATCGCGTGCAGTTCGAGCGCCGCCGCGTAGGAGGCTTTGCCCGCGACCATGGTGCCGGTGGAGCCGAACGCGCCGGTGTCGTGGCCGACCACGTCGGTGTCGGACTGGCGGATGACGATCCGCTCGGCGGTGGTGGCCAGTGCCGTCGCCGCGAGCTGGGCATGGACTGTCGTGGTTCCATTGCCGAATTCCGCCGTGCCGACGCCTATTTCGTAGCGACCATCGGCCAGCAGGCGCGCCGTGGCATCGGCGTGGTGTCCGCGCGGAGGTACGGTCGCGATCATGGCCACGGCCATCCCCTCACCCACCTGCCAGTGCGGGCCGGGCGCCGCGACACCGTTGCCGCGACGCAATGCCTGCTGAGCGGTGTCGAGACATTGGTCGAGGCCGTAACTGCCGAAAGTCAGGTCGGACTCGTCGATTTCGGCGGCGGTGAATTGATCGCCCGGAATCACCACATTGCGCCGGCGGAATTCGAACGGGTCGATGCCGAGTTCGCGAGCCAGTTCGTCGATCGCCGATTCGACGCCGAAGATCACCTGGCCGAGCCCGTACCCGCGGAACGCGCCGGAGGGAACGTTGTTGGTGTACACCGCTTGCGCGTCGACCCGCTTGTTCGGACAGCGGTAGACGGCCACCGATTCACCGACCGAATGGAACATCACGCCCGCGCTGTGATTGCCGTAGGCGCCCGCGTCGGCGAGGACGTCCACCGAGAGCGCGGTCAGGACCCCCGCCGCGTCGGCTGCCGCGGTGACCGCGACGCGCATCGGGTGACGGCACGTGGCCGAGGTGAATTCGTCGGTGCGGGTGAACTCGTATTGCACGGGATGCCCGGTGCGCAGCACAGCCAGCGCGATGAGATCCTCGGCCAGCATCTCCTGCTTCGCCCCGAATCCGCCGCCCACGCGAGTCGCGAACACCCGCACGCGATCTCGATCCAGCCCGAACAGGTGGCACAGTTCGTCGCGGACCAGGAACGGCACCTGGGTGCTCGAGCGGACGACGAGCCCGCCCGCGTCGTCGAGCCAGCCGATTCCACCATGGGTCTCCAGGTGCACATGCTGCACGCGAGGTGAATTCCACACGCCGCTCACCACTTCGGCGGCCTGCTCGATGCCTGCATCGAAATCACCCACACCACCGTGGATCTCGGCGATCAGATTGCGCTGCGCGTCGGCGATCCGTGCCGAGTCCGGCTTGTCGGCATGCAGCAGCGGTGCGCCGTCGGCCAACGCTGCCTCGGGCTCGAAGACCGCGGGCAGCACCTCGTACTCCACGCGCAGTGCTCGCACCCCCGCACGTGCGGCGTCCAGGGTCTCCCCCACCACCGCGGCCACCCGCTGCCCCGCGAACCGGACCGTGCTGTCGAGCACGAAGGTGTCGTCCGGATCGTCCTCGCGCAGTTCGTGACGAGCCGTGGAGAACGCGGTCCGCGGTCCATCCACATGCGTCAACACCGTGTGCACACCCGGCACCGCCCGCGCCGCGGCGGCGTCGATGGAGACGATCCGCGCATGCGCGTGCGGACTGGCCAGCACAGCCAGATGCCACGGAGCCACCGGCGGCATCTGCTCACCCGCCCCCGGCACCACATCCATAGTGAACGCCTCCCCACCCCGCACGATCCGTGCCCCCGCGGGCGCCCCCACCCCGTCCCCGATCTGCCCCGGCCGATACTTCCGCCGCATCACCCCGCCGACCCGCGCCTCCACTACCGACACGGCGGACACCCCGACCTGCGGCCCTTCTTCGGCCGAGACCGCGGTGACCTCGCCGGCCAGATGGCCGCCCACATAAGACCCGACACCAGGCCCCGCTGCATCGCTGCTCGCCGTGGTGGCCGCAGACACGGACGAACTACTGTCGAATCGGTCAGCGGTCGACTCACGACCGCCCTCCCCTGTGCACAACGTGCCGGATTCTCCCGAACGGCGCTGCGCCGAGTCGGCCTCGGTAGTTGTGCACAGTGATGCACAGGGTGCGGCCAACGCGTCGGCGATGGCGCGATAACCCGTGCAGCGGCACAGGTTTCCCTTCAACAGCTCGGCACGTTCGGCGTCGGTGATTGCCTGAGCAGCAGAGTTGTCCACAGGTGTGTCGGGCCGAACGGCGGCCAGACCCGACGCTGTCACCACCATTCCAGCAGTGCAGAAACCACATTGGAACCCGGCGTTCGCCACGAAGCTGCGCTGCACGGAGTTCGGCCCGTCCGTATCGCCGAGTCCCGCGGCGGTCGTCACCGCGCGGTCGGCGGCGCGGTGTGCCGGGATCAGGCAGGAGTGGACGGGTTCGCCGTCGAGCAGCACCGAGCAGGCGCCACAGTCGCCGGAGTCGCAGCCTTTCTTGACCGCCAGCTCACCGTGTTCGCGCAGCACCGTGCGCAGACACTGGCCTGGCCGCGCGCTCACTTCGACCGCACGGCCGTCGATCTCGAGCCTCATGAACCACCTCCGTGTTCCGTACGACGCAGCCATCTGACCTCACGACGCCTCCCCCAGTTCGGCGGCGACCTCGGTGGCCAGCAGCCCGGTCACGTGCTCGCGCCAGTCCGGCGCACCGTGCGGGTCGTCGAACCACACGTCGTCGTCCAGTTCGGCCAGCGCTTCGGTCAGATCGGATCGCGTAGGGACGGAATCGAAGTCGAGGACGATCGGTCGCACGGTCGCCGCGGTGACGGTGATCGCGCAGCGGTCGTCGGCCTCGCGTCTACCCATCACCACCGATCCGGAACGCCCGAGCGGAGCCAGGGCGATCTTGCGAAAGCTGGTGCGCGCCAACAGACTCGAAGTAGGCACCAGAAAGGAGCGCACGATGGCGCCCGTGGCCAGCAGATTCTCGCCCGGCCCGGTGACGAAGTCGCGCAAGCTGATTCGACGCTCGCCGCCGCCGCGCGGCCAGATCACCGCCGTGGCGTCCAAGGCGACGAGCGCGCCGAGTACCGCACCGGCGGGCAGCGACAGGCACACATTCCCGCCGACTGTCGCGGTGCGCCAGATCTTGTGTGAGGCCAGCAGCGCCCGGCAGGACTGCGCGAAAAGCGCCGTCCCCGGCCACTCCGGCCGCAGCGTCGAGGTGCCGAGTTCGCGGCCGGGCCCGGCGCCGGCGAACTCCGCCAGCGTGCAGGTCGCGGCGATCTCCAGATCTTGCGCGCGGGCCGTGAGCGGAGCCCAGCCGAGGGTGGTGATGTCGACCAGCCGGTCGAGATGATCGTGCGGCTCGGAGAACAGGAAGGTGCCGCCCGCCAGCACCGCGCTACCCGCTCCGACCTGTGCCAGATCGGCGCGCTCGCGGGCGAGAACAACCTCGGAAACAGTATCCAGATCCACGTTCACCTCGCTTGCCTCACCGGCCACAGTAGGGGCCGCGAGTTGCCACGATGTTGCACGAAACCCGCGCCAGATTGCGCCGCGGTTAACCCGGTGTTCGCCATCCAGTGTGCGCCGATCCGAGCAAAACCGCAGTTCAGCACGCCGTCGCCGACGAGTACCGCCCACAACCGAGACCTTGCGCCTGTCACGCACCGGCCAGCAGCGTGGCTTGCGCCTGGGCCACCTCGGCGCCGACCGACATCTCGTCCACGGTCAGCACCACATCGTCGCGAACAACCTCGCGCCCGTTCACCACCAAGGCGGCCAACGGCGGCGCCGACCCGAGCACCAGCGCGACAACAGGGTCCTCGATGCCCGCGTGAGCGGGGGTATCCAGCCGCCACAGCGCCAGATCCGCCAGCTTGCCGGGTTCGATGGACCCGATCTCCTCGGCGCGCCCGAGCACGCGCGCGCCGCCCATGGTCGCCAGTTCCAGCGCGGTCCGCACCGTCATCGCCCGTGGCCCGCCGACCGCCCGCGCGTACAGCAGTGCGTTGCGCGGCTCCTCGATCATCGAACTCGACTCGTTGCTGGCCGCACCGTCGACCCCGAGACCCACGGGCACACCGGCCGCCACCAGGTCGGCGGTCCGCGCGATCCCGGCGCCCAGCCGACCGTTCGACGTCGGGCAGTGCGCGATCCCGGTCCCGGTCCTGGCCATCGCCGCGATCGCCGGGTCGTCGAGATGCACGGCGTGGGCGTACCAGACGTCCTCGCCGAGCCAGCCGAGCCGCTCCATGTACTCGGCGGGCGTGCACCCGAACTTCTCCAGGCAGAACTGCTGCTCGTCGAGGGTTTCGGCGAGGTGCGTGTGCAGCCGGACGCCCGCGGACCGCGCCAGCGCCGCGGACTCGCGCATGAGATCGGCGGTCACCGAGAACGGCGAGCAGGGGGCCAGCGCGATCCGCACCATCGCGTCGAAGGACGGGTCGTGCCACTCCTCGACGGCCGCGGCACTCGCGGCGAGGATGTCGTCGATCGACTCCACCACCGAGTCCGGCGGCAGCCCGCCGTTGCTCTGTCCGAGATCCATCGACCCGCGCGCCGGGTGGAACCGCAGCCCCACCTCGGCGGCCGCCCCGATCTCCGCGGCGAGCAGATCGCCGCCGCCACGCGGGAACACGTAATGGTGATCCGACGACGTCGTGCAGCCACTGCGCGCCAGCGAGACCAGCGCGCCGGTGGCCGCGGTCCGCACCGATTTCTCGTCGATCCGCGCCCACACCGGATACAGCGTGGTCAGCCACTCGAACAGCGTGTTGTCTGCGGCCAGCCCGCGGGTGATCCACTGGTAGAGGTGGTGATGGGTGTTGACCAGACCGGGCGTGAGTACACAGCCGCGCCCGTCGATCCGCGCGACCTCGGGACCGAATTCCGGCGGCATACCCTCGCCGACGGCATCGATCCTGTTGCCACGCACGGTGACCCAGCCGTGGCGGTACTCGGTGCCCGCCGCGTCGACGGTCACCACCGCGCAGCCGTGGATCAGCAGATCGGGCGCGCTCACGGCTGCCACGCGATCCCCGCGTCGGGCGCGTCCGCGCGCGCCAGGGTGGCGTGGATCGAGCCGTACGGCCGGTCGGCCGCCCAGAAGACCTCGCCCTTGTTCTCGATCTCGAACTGCGCCAGGTCGTAGTCGAAGTGGTGCTTGTTCGGCGCCGACAACCGGATCTCGGCGAGCATCGGAAAACGTTCCAGCGCGGCCGTTCCCATCGCGTACAGCGTCTGCTGCAATGCCTTGGAATACGTGGTCGCGAACAGCTCGAGCAGCGTGGCGCGAATCCCGGCGTACACCTCGTCCCAGTCGACTCCGCCGATTTCGGCGAACCGCCACTGGACCACCAGCGAACTGGCCAGCACCCGATCATGGGTCGGCGCGAGGGTCGTGTACTCGTCGGTGAGGAAGTCGGCGAACTCCGAGCCGGTCGACTTGAGCAGCACCAGGTCCTTGATCCCGCCGATCACCCAGGTCTGTTGCTCGGCGCCCGTGCCCGCCACCGTCACCGCGGCCGTGCGCACCTCGGGCCCCTGCCGCACCCACGTGTGATCGTGTTCGGCGCCATCGATCGAGACCCGTTGCCAGCCATAGGAGTCCACGTCGATCCGCGCACTCGACACCGGCTCCACCGCATCGACGAAATGCTTCGCCAGCGCGATCGCGTAGTCCTCGATCGTGTCGAGGCCGGGCTTCTTCGCGTAGATGAAAGCGGTGTGCTTCTGGGTGTCGGTGGGCAGAACGTGACGCTGGTCACCGTCGGTGTATGCCGCCTCGAAATCGCCCCGCAGAGCGGTGGAGACGTTCACGTCGCGAATCTCGTGCCGCGCGTTCTCTTTGTAGAAACGCACAACCCGATTCTCGGCCTTGCCATATCGATGATCGGTCAACACGATCGGACCATTCAGTGCCATCTCAGCTCCCTCGGTAGGTGGAATAGGCGAACGGCGACAGCAGCAGCGGCACATGCAGGTGCGGCTGATCACCCACCGTGAACGCGACGCAGACTTCCGGATAGAAAGTCTCGCTACCCTGCGCCGCGAAATAGCTGCCGGTGTCGAAGAAGAGGCGGTAGTCGCCCGGATTCAGCCCGGCCGCAAGCTCTTTCACCCGACCGTCGGCATCGGTGAGCGCTTCGGTGAGCCGCTGGTCCTCGCGCAGGAGCCACACGGCGACACCCGCCGCCGGCGCCCCGCGCACAGCATCGAGGACGTGGGTGCTCAGGCTCGTCATGACACCACCAGTCCCGCCAGTCGCAGCCGGTTGATCTTCGACAGTTCTATTCGCATGACCTGCCTTTCCGTCGACGGATCGTTGTCCAAGCGCGCCCGCAACACCGCGAGCAACTCCTCGCCGCTGCGGCCAGCGGCGCAGACCAGATAGATGTGGCCGAACTTCGCCTCGTAGGCGCGATTGCCCTCGGCCAGCGCCGAGCGCACGTCCTGGCCGGTCACGCCGGACTGTTCGCGCGCCGACGCCGCCGAGGTCGGGCGGTCGCCGATGCGCGGGTGACCAGCCAGCGCATCGTCGATGTCGGCGTCATCGAGCGAGGCCGACGCCGCGTCGGCGGCCGCCGTCAGCGATTCCGTGGTCGCGTAGGGACGGGCAGCCGCGACAGCCCGTGCCCAGCGCGGCGCAGAGCAACAGGCAAGCAATGCCTCTTCGGCAGTCTCCGCAGGTAGATCGTTGAAACCCGCGAGGCTCAACCCTTGGCTCGTCATCGATCCAGCATCGCGCGATCCCCGCCGCGTCGCCACCGATGTGCAGTCCATCACGTCGGCGTGTCGTCGTCGCCGCGCTCCCCTGCCGTAATCGAGCGGCAACATTGCGTCATTACCTTCGCTCACATGCCCCCAGTCGCCCCTTCCGCGAACCCGTCGTGCACGGGCATCGTCCTCGCGGCGGGTGCGGGCACGCGATACGGCAAACCCAAGGCACTCGCCGAGAACGGCGCCTGGTTGCGCTCGGCGATCACCGCCCTGCGCGACGGTGGTTGCGATCCGGTGATCGTCGCGCTCGGCGCGACCGGACCCGATCCGGGCGCCCTCGGACTGCCCGTCGACACCGAGTGGCGGTGGGTAGCCGACTGGGCCACCGGACTCTCCGCGACGGTGCGCGCGGGCTTGCGCGCCGCCCTCGAAAAGGACACTCGTTATGTGGCGTTCTTGCCCGTCGATACCCCCGATATCGGGGCCGATGTGGTCGCCAGAGTGCTCGCCGCGGCGCGTTCGAGCCAGAGCGGACTTGCCCGTGCTGTGTTCAACAACACACCTGGTCACCCCGTTGTGATCGAGAACAAGCACTGGGAAGCCATTTCGGAGGTAACGGCAGGCGATGTCGGAGCCGGTTCCTATTTGGGCGGTCGACAGGATATGGTGTGCGTCACGTGCGACGACTTGGCGACAGGGACCGATCGCGATTTCCCGGAAGTCGGCGCACGGTGATCGGAGTTGTGAGATATGCGCGATATCGTCGATGACCTTCTGCGAGTGTGGCATTCGGGCCGTACGGGTGGCCTCGCCACCGTGGTCCGTACTATCGGCACCAATTCCCTGCCCATCGGATCTTCGATGCTCGTCACCCCCAACGGTGGCGTCTTCGGATCCATTGCCTCCGGCCGGCTGGAAGAGACCGTGTATGACGCGGCTCTGGAAGCGGGTCGCACCGGCGTCCGGCAACTGCGTCGCTACAGCATGCTCACCGGGATGGAATCGAGCGCCGACGACGGCACGCTCGTCGATATTTTCGTAGAACCGTTCTCCTGCCGCGATTTTCCCGAATTCCCCTCCATTGCCGCCGATATCCAAGCCCATCGCCGGGTCACCGTGTTCACCGTGGTCTGGAATCAGGATCCCGATGTCATCGGTCAGCATCTGGTCACCGACCGCAAGCACGCGACCGAACTCGTCGCGCTGCCCGAGTCGGATCTGTTCGTCGCCTCGTACTGCCCGCCGCCGCGCCTGATCATCTTCGGCGCCAACGCCTATGCGGCCACCCTCGTCGCACAGGCGCGGATGATCGGCTACCGGGTGAGCATCTGCGACTCGCGCCCCGAGTTCGCCGACCCGGCCTCGTTCCCCGGCGCCGAAGTGGTCGTCGACTGGCCGCACCGCTACCTCAACACCCTCTCGGCCGCGGGCGAGGTCGACAGCAGCACCGCGATCGTCGTGCTGGCCAACGAGCCGCGCTTCGAGATCCCGCTGCTCACCGTCGCCTTACGACTACCCGAGCTCGGATACCTGGCCGCCCTCGGCACCCCGGCCGACCAGGCCCGCCGCCTCGACGACCTGCGGGCCGGCGGCTTCGACGAGCCGACCCTGTCCCGCGTGCACGTGCCCGCGGGCCTGGAGACCGGCCCGCGTACCCCCGCCGAGACCGCCGTCTTCATCACCGCCGACTTCCTCGCCTCCCGTGCGGGTCTGCGCCTCGCGGCCCAGCGCGACTACGTCTCGACCGCCGCTGTGGGCATGGCGATTTGATGTGCGCCGGCGCCGCGACCCGCGGCGCCGGCCGACCGTCTACTTCAAACCAGGGTTCTCGGCGTAGATCTCACGAATAACCGACAGGTCGAACAGCTGGTCGGCCTTGATATCGATCTTCGCGGTGCGAAGGGCGGCGATGTTCTGCTCGATCAGCGCGTCCGACATCGTCAGCAGTCCGTCGGTCCTGGTCGACGCGGAGACGACCAGGTCGTTCTGCGCGGTGGCCTCCGCGGTCTGCTCGGCCAGGTCGAGCTTCAGGTCCTTGCCGTAGACCTCCACAGCGAGGCGCGCGGACTCGGCGGGACTGGCGACGGCGTCCTTCCAGCCCTTGATCTGGGCGGTCAGGAAGGCTTTGAGCTTGTCGCGCTCGTTGTCGATGGTGTGCTGGCTGACGGTCATCGTCTCGGCGACCAGCGGTAGACCGAAGTCGGCGAACAGGAAGTGGTCGTTGGCGAAGCCCTTGGCGGCCAAGGTGATCGGCTCGTTGGTCACGTAGCTCACCCAGCCGTCGACCTCACCGTTGGCCAGCGGCGTCGGATCGAACTGCGCGGGCACCACGGTCACCTCGCCCGGACTGATGCCGTTGGCGGCCAGCAGGGCACTGAAGATGAGCTGGTTGGTGTCCTGCACGCCGATCTTGCGGCCCTTCATCTCCGCGGGCGTCTTTATCGGTTTGCCCGCCGAGCTGACAATCGCGAACGGGTTCTTCTGGTAGGTCGCACCGACGATCTTGGCGGGCAGTCCTTCGAGCACGGCGGGCGCGGTGGTCTGCGGCGCGGAAAGGCCGAGCCAGATCTTGCCGGTATCGAGGCCCGCTTCCACCGAAGTCGACGCCGCGCCACCCGCGACGAGATCTACCGCACCGAATCCCGCATCTTTGAAATAGCCCTTCGAATCGGCGAAATACTCACCCGCGAATTCGATGTTCTTGATCCACGACAACTGGATAGCGACCTTGCCGAATTTCGAGCCGTCGTCGGTCGAACCGTTCGAGGATGTGCTCGAACCGCCGCCACACGCGGCGAGCAATCCGACGCCGCCGAGCGCGGCGCCGGTCAATGCGGAAAAGCGGAGAAAGGAACGACGGTCGACACTGTTCATACGCAGAATGTAGATTCGCCGCGTTTCGTTCTCTTTGCCGTCACGTTCCACCCACTATTCCTACTTTCCAGCGTTCGGACCGAAGCGCGCGAGCACCACGTTCTCGAGCACTCCGACAATCGCGTACAGCAGCACCGACACCACCGTGACGACCACGATGGACGCCCACAACCGGTTGTACTGGAACATCGGGATGGCCCGCACCAGGCTCGCGCCCAATCCTGTTCCACTACCGAGCCATTCGCCCAGCAGGGCGCCGATGAGCGCACCGGGCACCGAGATCCTGGCGGCGGCGAACACCGACGGCAGCGCGGCGGGCACCGCGACCATCCGCAGCCGGGTCCAGCGCGTGCCGCCGTAGGCCGTCACCAATTCCATTGCCTGCCTCGGTGCTTCGCGGAGGCCGGTCATGATCATCACCAGGGCGGGGAAGAACACGACGATCGCCGTCAGCACCGTCACCCCCGCCGTGCCACGGCCGAAGATCAGCACGACGATCGGACACAGGGCGACCAGCGGCACCGAACGCAACAGCATCGCGACCGGCATGAACGTCTGCCGCACAGCCGAATACAGCACGAACAGCGCGGCAACGCCGAGCGCGCCTGCCATTCCGACGAGAAAGCCCGATGCCGCGTCGCGCAGGGTGATCGCGAGGTCGTCGAGAATCGCCTGCCGTGCCGTCGCCGCACCCGCCGAGGTCACCAGATAGGCCCAGACATCCGCCGGTGTCTTGCCCACCCGCGGACCGATCTGCGGGAACAGGCGAAGAAACAGCGTCCAGATGATGAGCAGCAGGATCAGCGAGCTCGCCAGCGGCAGCAGGAAGCGGCCGATCCTGCCCAAGACGGTGGTGGTCATCGCGTCGACTCCTCGGCGGTCGCCGTCCACGGCGTGATCAGTCGGGCCGCACCCGCCACCAGCAGGTAGCCGAGCCCGGCCAGTGCGGCGGCGGCGATCGCCATGCCCCAGGTGCGTGGCACGTTGTAGGCGGTCTGCGCCGCGGTGAGCGCGACTCCGATGCCGCTGTCGACGCCGCCCAGGTACTCGCCGATGATCGCGCCGAGCACAGCCGACGGCGCGGCGATCTTCAAGGCGGCGAACGTATTCGGCAGCGCCGCGATGGATTGGACGCGATACAACTGCTGCCAGCGGCCACCGCCGTAGGCGCGCACCAGATCCAGGCTCGCCGGATCCGCCGAGCGCAATCCGGTCACCGCGCCGACCATGGTGGTGAAGAAGCAGTACATCGCGGCCAGGAACACCGTGGGTGTGCGTCCACCGAAGACCACCAGGATGATCGGGCCGAGCGCCACCAGCGGCGTGCAGTAGCTCAGGATGGCCAATTGGGTGGCGAGGGGTTCGATCCGCGGTACCACCATGATCAGCGCCGCGATCCCGATCGCCAGCAGATTCCCCCACAGGAAGCCCTGCACCGCCCCGATCGCGGTGACCTGGAAGTTGGGCCCGTAGAGCCCCCACCCGTCCGACCACATGGTGGAAAGGACTCGCCACGGCGTGGGAATCGTCCCGCCCGCGGTGCCCGCGGCGGCCAGCGCCCACCACAGCGCGATCAGCGCCACCACGCCCAGCGCACCGGCCGCGCGGCCCGTGCCCGCGCTCACGCGACCCCACCCCGCCCGAACAGCAACTCGGACAGGTAGTCACAGAGCTTGTGGAATTCCGGGGTCCGCATCATCTCGGGTGTGCGCGGTCGCGGCAGGTCGATCTCGACCAGTTCCAGCACCCGGCCGGGTCGCGGACTCATCACCGCCACCACATCGGAGAGGAACACCGCCTCGCCGATGCCGTGGGTGACCATCAGCGTGGTCGCGGGCTTCTCGGTCCAGATTCGCAGCAGTTCCAGGTTCAATCGCTGCCTGGTCATGTCGTCGAGCGCGCCGAACGGTTCGTCGAGCAGCAGCACCGACGGCTGCACGACCAGTGCCCGCGCGATCGAAACCCGTTGGCGCATACCGCCGGACAGCTGCGCGGGCTTGGCCTTCTCGAACCCGTCGAGGCCGACCAGCGCGATCAGCTCGGCGATCCGGTCCGGTGCGGCGGGCAGCCCGGCCACCTGCAACGGCAGCCCGATATTGGATTCCACGCTGCGCCACGGCAGCAACGCCGAATCCTGAAACGCGATACCCAGCTGATGACCGCCGCGCAATTGTTCCGGGGACAGGCCGTTGATCCGGGCGGTACCCGCGCTCGGTTCGTCGAGGCCGGCCAGAATCCGCAACACCGTCGATTTGCCGCAGCCCGACGGCCCGAGCAATGCCAGGAATGCACCGTGCGAAGTCCGCAAATCGACCGAGTCCAGCGCGTCGACCGTGTTGCGGCCTACCTTGAAGGTCTTGCTCAACCCACTGATCTCGATCCCGGCGGTCGCGCTGCCGGGGATTTCCTTACCCATGCTCGTCACCATAAGAGCGGCTGGTTGCGGCGGCATTTCCGAATCGGAGCCCAGATTGCGCCCCCGTAAACCGTGCTCGAGGTCACCATAAAAGTGAACCGGTAACGATTCGCTCATGTGAGAGGACATAGAGTGTCGGAGGATCTGACAGCCCTGCGAGCGTCGAGCGCATATGCTCTCGGCGACCGGGGGAAGCACTGCGATGACGTGCCCGACAGGGCCCGTGGACTGGAACCGACTGTTCGATGAAGCTCTCTGCACTACGTACCGTGGCCGCGCTGCGCACCACCGCCGTGGCTCTGACCGCCGCATTGTCGGTGGCCGTTGTCGCCGGTGGCGCCGCGACCGCCGAGCCCGAGAAGCCCTCAGCCGTGTCGTCCATCGTCAAAGACGGACGCGTGTGGCACCTGAAGGTGTATTCGGCGGCGATGAAGAAGGACATCACGATCGACGTGCAGCGTCCCGTCGACGAGTCGAAGCCCGCCCCCAACTTCTACATGCTCAACGGCCTCGACGGCGGCGAGGGCACCGCCAGCTGGGCCGCGCAGACCCAGGCGCTCGGCTTCCTGTCCGACAAGCAGGTCAATGTCATCCAGCCGATCGGTGGTCGCGGCAGCTACTACACCGACTGGAAGCAAGACGACCCCAAGCTGGGCCTGAACAAGTGGAGCACCTTCTTCACCCAGGAGCTCCCGCCGCTGCTCGACGGCGCCCTCAACTCGACCGGCCTGAACTCGCTGGCCGGGCTGTCCACCTCCGGCACCTCGGTGCTGCAGCTGGCCGAGGCCAACCCGGGTCTGTTCAAGTCCGTCGCCGCCTACAGTGGCTGCGCGCAGATCGCCGACCCGATGGGCAAGCAGGCCGTCAAGTTCTCCGTGGAGACCTGGGCAGGCGGCAAGACCGCGAACATGTACGGTCCGGACAACGATCCGGCGTGGGTCGACAACGACCCGGTCGTCAACGCCGAGAAGCTGCGCGGCACCAACCTCTACATCTCCAGCGGTAGCGGCATGCCGACCAACGCCGACGTGGCCTACTACCTCAACGGTTCGCCCGGCCCGATGGGCGTGATCAACCTCGGTCTCGGAATCGGCATCGAAGCGGCGACCAACGCTTGCAGCCAGAACCTGAAGACCAAGCTGGACTCGCTGGGTATCCCGGCGACCTACCAGTTCACCCCGATGGGCACCCACTACTGGCCGTACTGGGAGCAGGCGCTGCACGAGTCGTGGCCGCTGCTCGCTCAGGGCATGGGCATCTGATTTTCCACTGAAAAGCGGGAGACATCCGGATTCGGATGCCTCCCGCTTTCGCGTTGTCGCCGACTACGCGGTGGGCGCGACCGCGGTGCGCACCGTGAGCCCGGAGCGGATGAAATAGGCGATCTCCTCGCAGATCTCGTCGACCGAGATCGCGTCGCCGGGAACGGTGGCGTGCACCATCTCCTGGGCGAGCGAATTCACCGCGCCGATTACCGCGAGCCCGAACAGGTGCAGGCTGCGCGATTCCGCCTCGCCGCGCTCGGCGGCCCGTTGCGCTTCGCGCGTGAGCAGGGCCGAAATCGACCGCCGCTGCGCGCGCCGCCATTCCTCCACCACCGGACTCACCCCGACGACCTCGACATAGAACACCCGCGCCGCCCGGCGATCACGGCAGGTCACCGCGAGGAACGCGCGGAAACTCTCCACCACGCGCACCACCAGCGGCTGTTCACTGGTGCTTTCCAAGGCTTCGTCGAGACGGCGCAGCGCGGCCGCGTTCAACCGGTCGACGAGTGCGATCAACAATGCCTCGCGGCTACCGATGTCTTCGTAGAAACTGCGGGTCGACACATTCGCGGTCGCACACAGTCGCTCGATCGAGGTCGACGAATATCCCTGGGTGCCGAATAGTTCCAGCGCCGCGTCGGTCAACCTGTTGCGGCGTAGCGCTACTCGCTGCTGGCGCGACAATCCACCGTAACTACGACCACTATCGGTTACATCCGCACGCCGAACCACGGATGCATGCTAGCGCGCGATCGCCCGGTAGCCAGTCGATTCGCCATTGTCGCCACCAGCGAATTCCGCTGGCGCGACGGAATTGTCGAACGGGTGATCAATTCTGTTCGATAGTGGGTTCGCCGTCGTCGAGCGGCTCGTCCAACGGCCAGCCACCGGCGGCCAGATGCGATGCCACCCGCGAGACATCGTCGGGCGCGGGCTGCTGCTTCGCGAAATCGGCGATGGCAGCGGCGATATCGGCCTCGCTGATCTTTTCGCCCTCGCGGCTGGCCTCGACCAGCCGCTCTCCGATCACCACCACCTCGTAGTCGGTGAGGTGGCGGTGCAGCACCGCGAACAACGCGACGTAGTCCGACTGCGGAATGCCCTGCGGGTACCCGGCACGCAACCAACCGAGCACCCGAGAGAGCAGGTTGCCGCGGACCGAGGGGCTCGGCGAGGCGGGGTTCGGATCGGTCATGGCTTCCTCACTCATGATTGGCCGAACAGGTGGATGCCGAACTGGTGGGCGATGAATGCCTTGGCGGTGAACAGGATTCCGGTGATCACCACGACGACGATGAGGACCAGGCAGGTCAGCGCACCGGCCAGCGCCGGATAGTTGCGCCGAACTCGCCCCTCGGCGTCGACGGTCTCGGCATTGGCCCACCACCGCACGGCGTAAGCGAAAACGGCGGGTACGCCCGCGCCGAAGATCAGCGCGGCGAGCACCACTTCCCACAGTGAACTCAGATTGGTGATCACGGTGTGCACGATCGCTCCCCTCTACCCGGCATGGTTCTGGTCGATCGGCGACGGTGCCGAGGCGGGTGGCTGATGGCCGTCGGGCCATTCGTTCACATTGTGGGTGCCGACCGGGTCCTGCCGCGACCGGAGATAGATTCCCAGCGCCCCGGCGATCAGGAGGCCGAACACCACGAGGACACCGGGAAGCCCACCGATGAGGTGGGCGATCACCCAGCAGATCGCGCCGACGATGCCCGCCATCGGCAGGGTGAGCAGCCAGGCGACGGCCATCCGGCCCATCACACGCCAGCGCACCTCCGCGCCCTTACCGATGCCGGTACCGAGGATCGCGCCGGTCGCGGTCTGCGTGGTCGACAGCGGCAGGCCGAAGTGCGCCGAGGTGAGGATGATCGCCGCCGAGGTCGACTCGGCGGCCAGACCCTGCGGCGACTCGATCTCGACCAGGCCCTTACCGAGGGTCCTGATGATCCGCCAGCCGCCGAGATAGGTACCGAGGGCGATCGCGACCGCGCAGGAAGCCATCACCCACAGCGGCATGTGGTCGTCCTTGCCCAGCGAGCCGTAGGCGACCAGCGCGAGGAAGATGATGCCCATCGTCTTCTGCGCGTCGTTGGTGCCGTGCGCCAGCGAGACCAGTGAGGCCGAGCCGATCTGTCCCCAGCGGAATCCCTCGTCGGTCTTCGCCCGGTCGACGCCGTGGGTGATCCGGTACACCAGGAAGATGCCGATGGCCGCCACCATGGCCGCGATCACCGGCGCGAGCAGCGCGGGCAGCACGATCTTGATCAGCACGCCGTCCGATCCCGATGCCCAGATCACGCCGTTCCAGCCCAGCGCGGCGATCGTCGAGCCGATCAGCCCGCCGAACAGCGCGTGCGAGGAACTCGACGGCAGGCCGAGCAGCCAGGTCAACAGATTCCACAGGATGCCGCCGACCAGGCCGGCGAAGACGATGACCAGCAGGTCGTGTCCACTCACATCGTCCAATTTCACAATGCCCTTGGCCACAGTCGCCGCCACCGATACCGACAGGAACGCACCGATCAGATTCAGCACACCGGAGAGGGCTACCGCCGTCTTCGGCTTCAGAGCGCCGGTGGCGATCGACGTCGCCATGGCATTGGCCGTGTCGTGGAATCCGTTGGTGAAGTCGAATGCGAGAGCTGTGGCGATGACGATCAACAGGATCATTAATTCGGCGCTCACCCGAACAGTGTGTCGTATGCTGCCGCCGGATTGCCAAACTGTTGCGGGTCGGTCTCCTGAACAGCGCTGACCTCAGTTGAGTGCGCGCACCGAGTCGATAACATCGGCCTGGGCGGGTTCCTTGTCCGGCCGGTAACGGACCACTCTGGCGAAGCGCAGCGCCACCCCGCCGGGATATCGGGTACTGGTCTGGACGCCGTCGAGCGCGATCTCGACGACGAGTTCGGGGCGCAGGTACACGGTCTGACCGTCGCGGTGGGTTTCGTGACGTGGGAATTCCTCGGTCTGCCAGCGCAGCAGTTCGTCGGTGAGGCCCTTGAAGGTCTTGCCGACCATCACCGGCTCGCCGGTCTCCGGATCGCGAGCGGCCAGATGCAGATTGGACAGGAACCCGGTGCGGCGGCCGTAGCCCCATTCGGCGCCGATCACCAGTAGGTCGAGAGTGTGCGCGGGTTTGATCTTCTGCCAGGCCTTGCCGCGTCGGCCCGCGGCGTACGGGGCATCGAGCGCCTTGACCATCACGCCCTCGTTGCCCACGGCGAGTGCGTCGTCATAGCAGTCGGCGGCGGCCTCCGGCGTCGGCGCGATGAGCGCGGGGATGCTGTGGTCGCCCGCGACCTGCTCGAGCGCGATGCGGCGCACACGCAGTGGCTCGTCGATGAGGTCCACGCCGTCGAGGTGCAGGCAGTCGAAGAAATAGGGGTGCAGCCGGCGTGGATCGCCGATGGTGGCGAACCTGCTCATCGTCTCCTGGAACGGGCGTGGGCGACCCGAGTCGGTGAGGGCGAGGGTTTCGCCGTCGAGGACCACGGTGGCGCAGTCGAGGGTTCTGACCAGGTCGACGAGTTCGGGGACGCCGGTGGTGATGTCGCGCAGGGTTCTGGTGAACACCCAGACCTGGTCGCCGTCGCGGTGCACTTGGATGCGGGCGCCGTCGAGCTTGTGTTCGACACTGATGTCGGAGCCCAGTTCGGCGAGGGCCTCGTCCAGTGAGCCGCCGGGCGAGGCGAGCATCGGCGCCACGGGTCGGCCTACCTCGAGACGGAATGCCGACAGTGCTGGTTCGCCCCCGGCGAGCGCGGCGATCGCGGTGGTGGGGAGTTGGCCGGAGAGCATGTGGGCGCGGCGCACCACGTCGACCGGGATACCGGTGGACTGGGCGAGCGCCTCGACGACGATCGCGGTGAGCGCGCCCTGGCGCAGTTCACCGGTGAGCAGGCGGATCAGGAAGGACTGCTCTTCCTCGGTCGCCGCGGTGAACAGCGCGGTGAGCAATGCGCGACGCCGGTTGGTAGAGCCCTTGCCGTTCAGCTCGGTGAGCTGGGAGAAGATGTCGTCCACCGCGCCGACGGTGAGGCTCGCCTCGCTGCTCGGCGGCGTATCGAGCCCGGTCACCGTGCGCCAACCGGCCCCGATCCGGCCCTGCACCAGCTCACCGGACAACCACGCCACCACGGTGCCGATCTCGGCGGGCCCGGCGGCACCGAAGAGCTCGGCCAGCGCGGCGGTTTTCGCCTTGCGCGACCGAGTCGCTCGCACGGCAGCGGAGGCTGTGACGACATCGCTGAACAGCACCTCACGACAGTATCGCGAGGGTGTGACACAGAGCTCGATGCCGTTGTTAAGAATCCTTTGGCAAGCCTGCGAAAGGCCCTTAAACTGGACATATGGCCAAGACCTATGTCGGAGCGCGGCTGCGCCAGCTGCGTACCGAACGTGGGCTGAGCCAGGTGGCGCTCGCGCAGAAACTGGAGATCTCGGCCAGCTATCTGAACCAGATCGAACACGACGTGCGACCGCTCACCGTGCCGGTGCTGACGCGCATCAACGAGGTCTTCGGCGTCGACCCCACCTTCTTCTCCGCCCAGGACGACACCCGCCTGATCGCCGAGTTGTCCGAAGTCGTGATGGACGCCGAGCTCGGCATCGAGGCCGACACCCAGCAGATCGCCGACATGGTCTCCGCGCATCCGTCGATGGCGCGCGCCCTGGTGGCCATGCACAACCGCTACCGCAACACCAGCGCGCAGCTGGCCGCCGCCACCGAGGACCGGTTCGCCGACGGCTCCGGCAGCGCCGCGATCAGCAAGCCGCACGAGGAAGTGCGCGACTACTTCTACCAGCGCCAGAACTACATTCACGAATTGGACACCGCCGCAGAGGATCTCACCGCGCGCATCCGATTCCACGGTGGCGAGGTGAGCACCGAGATCGTGCGCCTGCTGCGCGCGCACGGCGTGCGGATCAGCGAGCGCATCGACCTCGGCGAGGGCGTCCTGCACCATTTCGACCCCGAGACCAAACAGCTCGAGATCTCCCCGCACCTGTCCGGCGGCCAGCGCACCTTCAAGCTCGCCGCCGAACTGGCCTATCTCGAGTGCGGGCCACTGCTCGAAAAGCTGGTCGACGAAGGCAATTTCGCCTCCGACGCCTCACACAAACTCGCGATGCTCGGACTGGCGAACTACTTCGCGGCCGCGATGGTCCTGCCTTACACGCACTTTCACGAAGTGGCCGAGAATTTCCGCTACGACATCGAGCGCCTGTCAGCCTTCTTCTCGCAGAGTTTCGAAACCATCTGCCACCGCCTCTCGACCCTGCAACGACCGACCCTGCGCGGAGTCCCCTTCTCCTTCGTGCGCGTCGACCGCGCGGGCAATATGTCGAAACGCCAGTCCGCCACCGGTTTCCACTTCTCCGCCAGCGGCGGCACCTGCCCGCTGTGGAACGTCTACGAGACCTTCGCCTATCCCGGCAAGATCATGACCCAGATCGCCCAGATGCCCGACGGCCGCAAATACCTCTGGATCGCCCGCACCGTGGAACGCCGCGCCACCCGTTACGGCCAACCCGGCAAGACCTTCGCCATCGGCCTCGGCTGCGAACTGCGCCACGCGGGTCGCGTCGTCTACGCCGACGGCATCGACCTGGGCGAAGCCAACGCCACCCCCATCGGCGCGGGCTGCCGAGTCTGCGTGCGCTCCAACTGCCCCCAGCGCGCCTTCCCCCCACTGGGCAAGGCCCTCGATATCAGCGAACACCGCAGCTCGGTCTCGCCGTACCTCATCAAATAGCGCCGCTCGCCCTCAGAATGCCTCTTCCGGGACGGCCATGATGTCGTTGTCGATGGTGGCGAGGATGTTCCTGGTGGCGGTGAGCTCGGGAAGCACATTCTTGGCGAAGAAGCTCGCCGCGGCGACTTTGCCCTGATAGAAGGGGCGGTCCCGCGGGGTGGCGTCGGAGGCCAGGGCGGCGGCCGCGATGTCGGCCTGGACCAGCAGGCGCCAGGCGATGAGGAGGTCGCCGACCGACATCAGGAAGCGGACCGAGCCGAGGCCGACCTTGTAGAGCTCGGTGGGCTCGGTCCGGCCCGCCATGGCGTAGCCGGTGAGAGTGGCGGCCATGGCGCCGATGTCGGCCTGGGCGGTGCGCAGCAGGGCGCGCTCGACGGCGAAGCGGCCGGTGTCGTTCTCGAGGTAGGCGCTGATCTGGGCATTCACATGGGCCAAGGCCACGCCACGATCGCGAATGATCTTGCGGAAGAAGAAGTCCTGAGCCTGGATCGCCGTGGTGCCCTCGTAGAGCGAGTCGATCTTGGCGTCGCGGATGTACTGCTCGATCGGATAGTCCTGCAAATAGCCGGAGCCGCCGAACGTTTGCAGCGACTCCGTGAGCAACTGATACGCGCGCTCGGATCCGACGCCCTTGACGATCGGCAGCAGCAGATCGTCCACGCGGTGCGCGGTCTCGGGATCGGCACCCGACACCAGCTGCGCCACCTCCGCGTTCTGATGCGCGGCGGTATACAGATAGACCGCTCGCAGCCCCTCCGCGTAAGCCTTCTGCATGGCCAGCGACCGGCGGACATCGGGGTGATGGGTAATGGTGACGCGCGGCGCCGCCTTATCGGCGATCTGCGTCAGATCCGCACCCTGCACCCTCGTCTTGGCGTACTCGAGCGCGTTCAGATACCCGGTCGACAACGTCCCGGACGACTTCACCCCCACCGTCATCCGAGCGTTCTCGATCACCTTGAACATCTGGGCGATGCCGTTGTGCACATCGCCGACCAGCCAGCCCTTGGCGGGCACCGCGGTGCCGCCGAAGGTCAGTTCGCAGGTCGGTGAGGACTTGATCCCCATCTTGTGCTCGACCCCGGTCAGATACACACCGTTGCGGGCGCCCGGTTCGAGCGTCACGGGATCGAAAAGGAACTTCGGCACGTAGAACAGCGAGAGCCCCTTGGTGCCGGGGCCCGCGCCCTCTGGCCGGGCGAGCACCAGATGGAACATGTTCTCCGCCGTATCACCCACGTCACCGCCGGAGATGAACCGCTTCACCCCCTCGATGTGCCATGACCCGTCGGGCTGCGGCACAGCCTTGGTCCGACCGGCGCCGACATCGGACCCGGCATCCGGCTCGGTGAGCACCATGGTCGCCTGCCACCCACGCTCGAACCCGCCCCGAGCCCAGCGCTGCTGTTCGTCGTTGCCGAGTTCGTAGAGCACCGAGCCCATCAGCGGGCCCATGTTGAAGAAGCTGGCCGCCGGGTTGGCACAGATGATGAGCTCGTTGACCGCCCACATCACCACGTTCGGGGCGGCGGTGCCGTCCATACCGGCAGGCATGCCGAGGCGGTGCCATCCCGCCTCGTGCACCACGTCCACCGTCTTGCGCAGGGGTTCGGGCACGGTGATGTCGTGGGTATCGGGGCGGAAGACCACCGGGTGCCGGTCGGCGTCGGCGAACGAGTCCGCGATCGGCCCCTCGGCCAGGTTCTTCACCTCGACGAGGAGCTGACGCACGGTATCGGAGTCCAGGTCGCCGTAGGCCCCGGTGTCAAGAAGCTTGTCGAGGTTCAGCACCTCGAACAGGTTGAACTCGATGTCACGCACGTTCGCCTTGTAGTGCCCCATGGGGCCCTCCTCGACTGACCGCACACGGCCGATTGCCGTGTGACTCGGCTGCTCGACGTCGTACAAATCGAGCGTGCCGCACTTCCGCGCCCTTACGCAACCGTAGGTACGCCGATCCTTCGGCAACCCCTCCGGCGAACAATTCACACGGACGAAACAGACGAAACGGGCACGTGACCGGGAGTCATTCGGGGGCAACAAGTTCCATCTACTGTCTCGAATCACGAATACAGCAGCTGTATACAACTCGGTGTACATCCAGTCGCCGGGGAGCAGCGGTGGTGTTCGTTGTGGCGCGTGTGGCGCCGCCGTTACACCTGATGAGGAGAACCGCCCCATGTCTGAATCCCGTTTGGTCAAGGCGCTTGCCGTGCCTGCCGCGGTGGCCGTCGCCGGCCTGCTGCTCACCGGCTGTGGTGCTCGCGACGACGCGTCGACCGGCTCGACCGCCGCCTCCTGCGTCGACACCAGCAAGGACACCATCAAGGTGGGCTCGCTGCACTCGCTGTCGGGCACCATGGCCATTTCCGAAGTGACCGTGGCCAATTCGACCAAGCTGGCGATCGACCAGATCAACGCGGCGGGCGGTGTGCTCGGCAAGAAGATCGAGATCGTCCTCGAAGACGGCGCCTCCGACCCCAAGACCTTCGCCGAGAAGGCCGAGAAGCTGATCAGCTCCGACTGTGTCGCTTCGGTATTCGGCGGTTGGACCTCATCGAGCCGCAAGGCCATGAAGCCCAAGTTCGAGAGCCTGAACTCGCTGCTCTACTACCCCGTGCAGTACGAGGGTCTGGAAGATTCCAAGAACATCTTCTACACCGGCGCCACCACCAATCAGCAGATCATCCCCGCGCTGGACTACCTGAAGCAGAAGGGCATCAAGTCCCTCTACCTGGTCGGCTCCGACTACGTCTTCCCGCAGACCGCCAACCGCGAGATCAAGGCCTACGCCGCGGCCAACGGCATCGAGATCAAGGGCGAGGACTACACCCCGCTGGGCTCCACCGACTTCTCCACCATCGTCAACAAGGTGCGCGCCGCCAAGGCGGGCGCGGTGTTCAACACCCTCAACGGCGACTCCAACGTCGCCTTCTTCCGCGAGTACACCAACGCGGGCCTGAAAGCCGCTGAGATGCCGGTGGTCTCGGTGTCGATCGCCGAGGAGGAGGTCGCCGGTATCGGCGCGCAGAACATCGCGGGCCAGCTGACGGCCTGGAACTACTACCAGACCGTCGACTCCCCGGCGAACAAGAAGTTCGTCGCCGACTACAAGGCCGCCTTCGGCGCCGACAAGCCCACCTCGGACCCGATGGAAGCCGCCTACGCCTCGGTCTACCTGTGGAAGAACACCGTCGAGAAGGCGAAGTCGTTCGCGGTGGCCGACATTCAGGCCGCGGCCGACGGCGTGAGCTTCGACGCCCCGGAGGGCACCGTCACCATCGACGGCTCCAACCACCACATCACCAAGACCGCCCGCATCGGTGAGATCCGCCCCGACGGCCTGATCTACACCGTCTGGGATTCCGGCAAGGCCATCACCCCCGATCCGTACCTGAAGTCCTACGAGTGGGCCAAGGGCCTCAAGTAAGTAGCCCGAAAGATGTGGGACGCGCTCAGTACAGGGGCGCGTCCCACATCGCCCCATCGCTCGTCTTTTCAAGGAGTCCACTGCAATGGACGTGCTGATCAGTCAGCTCTTCACAGGGTTGAGTCTGGGATCCATTCTTCTGCTCGCCGCGCTCGGTCTGTCACTGACCTTCGGTCAGATGGGCGTCATCAATATGGCGCACGGCGAATTCATCATGGCCGGTTGCTACACCACTTATGTTGTGCAGCAGGTCTTCTCGTCGGCCGGAGTTTCGCTGGTCGTGTCCCTGCTGGTGGGCTTCCTCATCGGCGGCCTGCTCGGCGCCGCCCTGGAGATGGGGCTCATCCGCTACATGTACGACCGCCCGCTCGACACGCTGCTCGTCACCTTCGGTGTCGGACTCGTGCTGCAGCAGGCCGCGCGTGACATCTTCGGCGCGCCCGCCAAGAACGTGCTGGTGCCCGAATGGCTCAGTGGCGGCATCACTATCGCGGGCGCGGTCGTGCCGAAGACCCGCATCTTCATCCTCGTGCTGGCGATCGTCGCGGTGACCACCCTGGCCGCGGTGCTCAAGACCACGCCCATGGGCCGACGGATCCGCGCCGTCGTGCAGAACCGCGGACTCGCCGAAACCAGTGGAATCTCGAGCAGATTCACCGATATCAGCACGTTCTTCATCGGCTCCGGGCTGGCCGGAGTCGCCGGTGTGGCGCTCACGCTGATCGGTTCCACCAGCCCCACCATCGGCCAGAGCTATCTGATCGACGCGTTCCTGGTGGTCGTGATCGGTGGCCTCGGCCAGATCAAGGGCACGGTGATCGCGGCGTTCGCGCTCGGCCTGCTCAACTCGTTCATCGAATACTCCACCACCGCGTCCATCGCGAAGGTGATCGTGTTCGTGCTGATCGTCATCTTCCTGCAGGTCCGCCCGCAGGGCCTGTTCACCGTGCGGACGAGGAGCCTGGCATGACCGCACTCACCGAACGTCTCCGCGAATATCCGCGGCTCACCCCGCTACTCGGTTTCGGCGTTGCCGCGATCCTGCTATTCGCTGTCGCGCCGGCGGTTCTGAGCGACTTCCGCTTGAACCTGCTCGCCAAGTTCCTCTGCTTCGCCATCGTGGCGGCGGGCATCGGATTGGCTTGGGGCCGTGGCGGAATGCTCACCCTCGGCCAGGGCGTGTTCTTCGGCGTCGGCGCCTACATCATGGCCATGCACATGCAGCTCGCCGACGCCGCCCGCCTCGGCAACGACGTCCCGGAGTTCATGGAGATCTCCGGCATCAGCGAACTGCCGGGATTCTGGCAGCCGTTCAGTTCCGCGCCGGTGGCGATTCTCGGCATCCTGGTGCTGCCCGCGCTCGTCGCCGCGGTACTCGGGTACGGCGTGTTCAAGCGCCGGGTGCGCGGCGCCTACTTCGCCATCCTGAGCCAGGCGCTGGCCGCGGCGCTGGCGATCCTGCTCACCGGCCAGCAGGCCATCGGCGGCTTCACCGGTCTGTCGGACTTCCGCTCCTTCTTCGGGTTCCGGCTGTCGGACCCGGCCAACCGGCAGATGCTGTTCTTCATCGCGTCGGGCACGCTGCTGGTGGTGGTCGCGCTGATCCGCCAGCTCAATCGCAGCCGCTACGGCGAACTGCTGGTGGCGGTGCGCGACGCCGAGGAGCGGGTGCGCTTTCTCGGCTACGACCCGGCCAATATCAAGATCGTCGCCTATGTGGTGGCGGCGTTCCTGGCCGGTATCGCCGGTGCGCTGTTCACTCCGATCGTCGGCATCATCTCCCCCGCCGACATCGGCGTCATCCCGTCGATCGCCTTCCTCATCGGCGTCGCCATCGGCGGCCGCACCACGCTGCTCGGGCCGATTCTCGGCGCGATCGGCGTCGCCTGGGCGCAGACCTCGCTGTCGGAGCAGTTCCCGTCGGGCTGGACCTACATGCAGGGCATCCTGTTCATCGTGGTCGTCGGCTTCATCCCCGCCGGGCTGGCCGGACTGTGGCCGATGTTCAAGGGCTGGCTCGACAGTCGCAAGAAGTTGCCGCCCGCACCGGAAGAACCCGCCCCGGTCGTGATCGAGGAAGAGGTGCACGCGCGATGACACTCGAACCCAAAGCCGGCGGCAACGCGGGCATGGACAGCGACTACCTCGAAATCCGCGGCCTCTCGGTGAGTTTCGACGGATTCAAGGCAGTCACCGAGGTCGATCTCACGGTGCTGCAGGGCGACCTGCGGTTCCTGATCGGCCCGAACGGCGCGGGCAAGACCACGCTGATCGACGCCATCACCGGCCTCGTTCCGGCCACCGGTTCGGCGCAGAAGTCGGGCACCGAACTGCTCGGCAAGAAGGTGCACCAGATCGCGCGCCTCGGCATCGGGCGCACCTTCCAGACGGCCAGCGTCTTCGAACAGCTGACCGTGTTGCAGAACCTGGATATCGCGGCGGGCGCGGGGCGTTCGGCCTGGTCGCTGCTGCGCACCCGCAAGTCGGTCCTGCCCAGCATCGAAGAAGCCTTGGAGACAACGGGTCTCACCGCACTGCGCGACAAGCCCGCCGGGGTACTCGCGCACGGGCAGAAGCAGTGGCTCGAGATCGGCATGCTGCTGGTGCAGAACGCGTCGGTGCTGCTGCTCGACGAGCCCGTCGCGGGCATGAGCGCCGAAGAGCGCGAGGAGACCGGAAACCTGTTGCGCCGCATCGGCAGTGATCGTGTGGTGATCGTCGTCGAGCACGACATGGACTTCATGCGGTCCTTCGCCACCTCGGTCACCGTGCTCGCGGGCGGCAAGGTACTCAGCGAGGGCAGCGTCGAACAGGTGCAGGCCGATCCGAAGGTGCAAGAGGTCTATCTCGGCACCGCGACTCTGGTTACGACAGACAAGGAGTCGGCCGATGCTTGAGCTACACGACATCCGTTCCGGATACGGGCGCACCGAGGTCATCCACGGCGTCAGCATGACCGTGCCCGACGACAGCGTGGTCGCCATCATGGGCCACAACGGCGCGGGCAAGACCACCCTGCTGCGCGCCGCGGTGGGACTGCTGCCCACCAAGTCGGGGACCATCACCTTCAACGGCGAGAAGATCACCAAACTCTCACCCTCGCAACGGGTCAAGCGCGGCATCGGCTATGTGCCGCAGGGCCAGCAGAGCTTCGGGCAGCTGACCACCGCCGAGAACCTGCAGGTGGTCGCGGACGGGCGCAAACGGGGCAAGGCGCTGATCGACGAATCGCTCGACCTGTTCCCCGCGCTGAAGGACCTGCTCACCCGCAAGGCGGGCCTGCTCTCGGGCGGTCAGCGGCAGCAACTGGCCATCGCGCGGGCCCTGATCACCGAGCCGAAGCTGCTCATCCTCGATGAACCGACCGAGGGCATCCAGCCGTCGGTGGTCGCCGAAATCGAGCGCACCATCATCGAATTGACGCAGCGCGGTGGTTTGAGCGTGCTGCTGGTGGAGCAGCACATCGGCTTCGCACTACAGGCCGCGCAGCAGTACTACGTGCTGCATTCGGGACATCTCGGCTCGACCGGGGCGGGCGGGGCAGGCGCGGAATCCGCGGTCCGCGCGGCGATGGCGATCTGATCGCAGCGGCGCGCATGGCCGGGAGGGGATCGGGCGAGGACTTGCGTCCCGCCGGAGGGAGACGGCGGGTTCCGCTGGCCGCGCGCGTCTACGACGAGCTGCGCCACGACCTCGCCACCGGGGAACTGGCACCGACCGAACGGCTGCGCGCCGAGCGGCTGGCCGAGCGCTACGGCGTCTCGCGCACCCCGGTGCGCGAGGCGCTGGCCCGGCTCCAGGCCGACGGACTCGTGCAGCGTCATCCCGATGGGCTCTACCTGTACCGGCCCCGTCTCAACGAACTCGACGAACTCTACGAGCTACGAATTGTGCTGGAATCCAGAGGTTTTCAGCGCATCGCCGCCGGTGGTTCCGTCCAGGTACACGTCCCGACCGAGCACGACCTACTCACCGTGCGCGCCGAGTTGGCCCGCTGGCTCGAATACCGCGACACCCCACCGGAACCCGGACCCGATCTGGTCGCCGCCGACGAGCAGTTCCACACCGAACTGCTGAGGGCGGCGGGCAACACCGCGCTCGCCGAGGCGCTGGCAGCCGTGTACCTGCGGGTTCGCCCGGTGCGCACCATGGATGTGCCGACCGCCGAACGGGTCGCGGCCATGACGGCCGACCACATCACCATCGCCGAACAGGTGCTGGCCGGCGACGACGAACAGGCCCTGCACACCCTCACCGCCCACATCGATTCCTCCCGCGCCCACGTTCGGGTGCGCGCGGAACAGGCGATCGCCTTCACCAAACTCGGTCGCGCCGTGCGGGATTGATCAACAGTCCTGCTGGAACGGCCAGCACTCGGTCTTGCGCGGAGTCGCCGTCGAGGGCGCACGGGTCGTCGAGGTCTGCGACGTGTCCGACATCGGGCGCGAATCGGGCGAATCCTGGAACAACGCCACCCCGACCACCACGAAGACGACGAATATGCCGAGCACCGCGGCGGCGAACATTCCGATGCCGACGAGCTTTCCCCGGCGCGACGGATCGGCGGGCGGGGCGGGCGGGGTCGGCGCGCTGAACTTGCGCACCTGCGGTACCACCGGGGTCGGCGCGGGCCGATTGCCGGTGAACCCCTCCTCGGCCAGCTCGGCGCGTGAGGGCACCTCGGCCACCCCGAGCGTCGCGCAGGTGTTGACCACCCGATCGATCGTCCATTCGCGTGGCCCCGCCGAGAACCCTTCGAGGTATACCCGCAGCTCGTGCGCGTCGACGCTGTTCGCGACCAGCACATCGAGACCCGGCCGCAGCGCAGTGCGCGCGGGCCGGACGACCACGCCGCGATACGGCACGAGCACCACCGCGCCGGACACATGCCTGCTGTCCTGCAACGCCCGTTCCAGCGCGACCCGCACCGCGTGCACTCCGTGCTCGACCCGGTCGGTGAGACCGTTCGACGGCTCGGCTTCTAAATCCAGCGGACTGTCGCTGATCCGCCACGAGCCGTCGGCGGTCACGGTGAGCAGGCCGCTCTGCCGCCGCCGGAAGCCCTTGACCTCGACCACCGTGATCCCGCGCGGCGTCACGATCACCGCGCCGAGCCGCCGGTCACCCACCCGGCAATCGACCAGCGCGAGCCCCGTACTCGGATATGAGCGCAGGCAATCCACGAGCTCGCGCTCGGCGCCGGTGAGCTCGGCACCCGGTCTGATCCGAACCAGCATGTTCGATGTTCCCCTACCAGTGCTGCGACTTCACACCGCCGCTGCCCGCTGCGGTACCCACCGATCATGACGCGCAACTGTTCCGAAAACCACTGGAAACCAAAGAAAACCGGCAGAAACGCAGGATGGACCCTCGAGGCGGCCCACCGCAGCTATACCGGCGAGTACGCTCCGATCCTGGCCGACGATGTTCGAGAAGACAGGTGGATCACCGATGGATTCAGCGCCACTACCACGCGTTTCGCCCGGCAGGTTCGGTGAACTCGGGCCGATCAACTGGGTTGTCTGGCAGGTACTTTCCCGTGCGTCGGGTACCGATGACGCGCATCTGTTCAGCACCCTCGGTCGCACCGGCGGACTCTTTCGCGGCTGGCTGCATTTCTCCGGCAAGCTGATGCCGGGTGGCAGGTTGCCGCGCGCCGAGGCCGAACTGGTGATCCTGCGCGTCGCGCAGCTGCGCGCGTGCGACTACGAGGCCGATCATCATCGCCGGTTGGGGCGAAAGGCAGGGCTGTCCGCCGTCGAGATCGAGCGCGTTGCCGCAGGCCCGGAAGCCGAGGGCTGGACACCTCGGCAGCGGGCATTGCTGACTGCCGTCGATCAGCTGGTGTCCACCCGGAATGTGGACGACGCGGCGTGGGCCGCGCTGGCCGAGCACTACGACGAGCGGGTACTGATCGAGATCGTGCTACTGATCAATCAGTACGAAGGTCTGGCGTCGACGATCACGACCCTGCGGATCGAGCGCGACACGTTCTGACACTGTGACCCAGGTCATATAGCGAGCTCGCGCGGGGTCTCCCACAGTAAAGACGTACAACGTACGGAGTTCATCGTCATCGAGGAGAACCCATGCAGATCACCGCTTCCGCCCTCTCGCTCAACGTCGCCGACCCGCAGTCCTCTGCCCAGTTCCTGATCGACCACCTCGGCTTCACCGAGAAGATGGCCGCCGACGGATTCGTCAACGTGGAGCGGGCCGACGCGGGCCTGGACGTGATCTACCTGCGTACCGGCCTCGGCTCGTTCAAGCCCGCCCGCATCGCGGGCAACGCGGGCGAGGGGCTGCTGGTGGTGTTCGTCGTCGACGATATCGACCGCGAATACGACCGTGTGCGGGCCGAGGGCGTCCCGATCGAGACGCCCATCGAAACCGAGGAGTGGGGCGAGCGCTACTTCCAGATGACCGACCCCAACGGCATCGTCATCCAGCTCGTGCAGTGGGTCTGATCAGCGGCGCGCGACCCGCAGCGCCGCGACGATCATCGGGATCTGCAACGGCAACCGCGCCAGCACGCCTGCCTTGAAGACCTTGGGCGCTTTCGGGTTACCGAGTACATCCGCGGTCATCTGGATATTGGCGGGGAACACGCCGACGAACAGCGCCGCGGCGAGCCACCCACCGAGCCGCCGCGTGCGCGGCACCGCCAGCGCGGTCGCCACGCCCAGCTCGGCAACCCCGGACCCATACGTGTAGGTCCGCGGGTTGCCGGGCAGCTGCGGCGGCACGATCTTGTCGAACGGCTTCGGTGCGACGAAGTGCAGGATGCCCATGAAGAACAGCAGTCCACTCAACCAGGAGTGCGCTCGTCGACGGGGAGTTTGATCAGCCACACCGCCGACGGTACCGCCTCCCCGCGACTTCGAGCCAGATCCAGGCGCGCAGGACGATCCATCGGCGGCCGACGGTAAGCAAGGACCGCTGGCCCGTGCCCGGCGAGTTACCCATGTGCTGTCGCCACGAGGGCGCCGACTACCGCGCGAAGACCGTGGACGCGGAGGTCGCCGGGCGGCCGAGAAGTTTGGTCAGGTCGCCGGTGTTCACCTCGAGCATGCCCTCGCCGATACGGGCGTCGGCGTCGGCGAGGGCGGCGGCGATCTGGCCGTCGAGGCCGGCCGCGCGCAGCGCCGCCACATAGTCGGCCTCGGCGAGGTCTGCGTAGCGGACCGTGGAGCCCTTTGCCTCGGCGACCGCAGCCGCCAGGTCAGCACCGGTCAGCGCCTCGTCACCGCCGAGTTCGTAGACGCGGCCCTCGTGCCCGGCGCCGGTGAGCACGCGCGCGGCGGCCTCGGCGTAATCGGCCCGTGCGGCGCCGGAGACGCGACCGGTGGCCATCGCGCCGTGCAGGACGCCCGACTCCGCCGCGTTCGCGACGGCGCCCTCGTAGTTCTCCCAGTACCAGCTGTTGCGCAGCAGCACCGTCGGCACGGTGGCGGTGGCCAGCACCTCTTCGGTGCCTCGGTGCTCGGCCGCCAGCAGCATCGGATTGCTGTCGGCGCGGGGGATGCTGGTGTAGGCCAGCAGTTCGACGCCGGCGCGCTCGGCGGCGCGAATGACATTGGTGTGCTGGGCAATTCGGGAGCCGAATTCGTTGCCCGAGATCAGCAGCACCCGATTTACACCCACCAGGGCGGCATCGAGGGCCGCCGGGTCGTCGTAGGACGCCTGCCGCACGTCGGCGCCTCGCTCGGCCAGGTCGGCCACCTTCTGCGGATCGCGCACGATCGCGACGGGCCGCTCCCCTGCGGCGAGCAGGGCCTCCACGACCAACCGGCCGAGCTTTCCGCCTGCTGCTGTCACTGCCACGGTCATTGCTACCTCCAGCGCTACAAGTACTAACTATTAGTAAGCACTATGCCTTTAGCGGGCACTTGCGTCAAGTGGGTAGAATGAAGTCATGTCAGAGACGCCCGCAGACCACGACCCCACGCTGGAAGCCGACGTCTTCGCGCGTAACTGCACCTCTCGTCCCGTCCTGCAGAACATCGCCGGACGGTGGGGTGTGCTGGCCCTGGTCGCGCTGCGCGACGGTCCCGTCCGCTTCAGCGCCCTGCGCCGCCGCGTAGACGGCGTGAGCGAACGCATGCTCTCGCAGACCCTGCAGGCGCTGGAACGCGACGGCATGGTTCATCGCGAAGTGCTGGAAGCGATCCCGCCCCGCGTCGAATACACCCTCACAGAGCTGGGCGCGCAGGTCGCCGACCATCTGCGGTCGCTGATCGTCGTGCTGGAATCCAATATGGACACCGTCCGCGCGGCACAGGACAGCTACCACCGTGCCGGGGCCATCGGCCAAGACCAGCTCAACGCGTGAGCAACTCCGAGACAGTGACGAATCGGTAGCCCTGCGCACGCAATCCGTCGACGATCTCGGGGACCGAGGCAAGGGATTCTGCGCCGTGCATGACATGGAGCAAGATGATCGAGCCCGGCCTGGTCTCGGCGAGGGTATCGGCGACGATGGCCGCGCGTGACGCGCCACCCGCGGAATCGGGCTCGACGTCCCAGGTCACGGTGGTGCGATCGTGGTCGGCGAGGTAGCGCGGCAGCGTCCACAGCTTCTTGCCGTAGGGCGGGCGGAAAGTGATCGGTCCGGGATACCCGGCGCGGCGGATCTCGTCGTCGGTGCGTTCGATCTCGTCACGCACGGTGTCACCGGAGACCAGCACCATGCGCCGGTGCGAATAGGAGTGGTTTCCGATCTCGTGGCCCGCTGCCACGATCGCCGCACCGTATTCGGGATGAGCGGCCAGGTTGTCGCCGACCAGATAGAAGGTCGCGCGAACCTGCGATTCCCCCAGTATTCGCAGCACTTCCGGGGTTCGCGCGGTCGGGCCGTCATCGAAGGTCAACGCGACAACCTTCTCGTCGGTCTCGACCCGATCGACCAGCCGCCCCGCCACCTGATAGGTCCGCGAATTCATCACCACGTACAGGCCGACCGCCACCACCGAAACCACCACGAGGCCGAGGACCCCACCCACCAGCCAACGACGCATGGACAGACGGTAACTCACCGGGTCTGCTCGGCCCGGTGAGTTACCGGCGCAGCTACGCGATAACTTGGGTGATGTCGCCCGGCTTCAGGTAGTCGAAGAAACGGTGGGCGCCGTCTTCGGTCATCCGGACACAGCCGTGCGATTTCGAATCGACCGGTCCCACGTGGAATGCCATGTCGCCGTTGAAGAAGGTTGCCCATCGCATCGGCGCATTGTGCATCGTGCTCCAGTGGAATTCCCGCTTGAAGGAAATCTTGGTCACCGCGGGCGGCGTTTCGTATCCGGCCATACCGTGCGAAATCGGCGTCGGTCCGAAGATCACCCGGCCGTTGTCGACCAGCCACGCCTCGTTCGTCGACAGCCGCAGGCATGCCCTTGCTTCGACGACCGGGCACGGCGATGCGGTGGGAACAATGGCGGGAACACCGGGAACGTCCGGTCCACCGGGGAAAAGAGGTTCCGCGACGGCCGGTGTCACCATGCCGAATCCGGCCACAGCGACGGCGGCTGTTGCCGCGATCCGTGCTGTCCAACCGAGAATGCTCTTGCTCATCAGTCGTAGCCTCTCTGTCCGCCTCTCCGCGCCTTTTGCCGGTCGTTAGGTACGACGGCAGCGCGGTGCCGGGCTGGCGGTCGCGATGGAGTCAGCTTGTGGGCGTGCCCGGCGAGTTACCCATGTACTCACAAGATCAGGTGTTGCGACTAACAAGCGAACGAAAGAACTAAAGAGATCATCGGTTACAGGCTTCGATTCACCAAATCAACACCCGGAAAAAGACCGAATAGAAACCAAAGGGCCGGATACGCGATTCGCGCACCCGGCCCCGGTCGGCTGATACCTCAGAAGTTGATCATGTGCCCCGCGAGGCCGTGGATCGCTTCCTGCACCGCTTCGCTCAGCGTCGGGTGGGTGTGCACATTGCGGGCCACCTCGTTGACCGTGAGGTCCCACTTCTGGGCGAGGGTGAGTTCCGGCAGCAGCTCGGAGACGTCGGGGCCGATCAGGTGCCCGCCGAGGAGTTCGCCGTGCGTGCCGTCGGCGATCAGCTTCACGAAGCCGGTCGGATCGCCGAGTCCGTGCGCCTTGCCGTTGGCCTGGAACGGGAAGTTCGCGACCTTCACGTCGTAGCCCTCGTCGCGGGCCTGCTGCTCGGTGAGACCGAAGCTGGCGACCTGCGGCTGACAGAAGGTGGCGCGCGGCATCATCCGGTAGTCACCCAGGGACATCGTCTCGGCGCCGCCGATGGTCTCGGCCGCGACCACGCCCTGCGCCTCCGCCACGTGGGCGAGCTGCAGCTTGGCGGTGACGTCACCGATCGCGTAGATGTGCGCCACGTTGGTGCGCATGTAGTCGTCGATCTCGATGGCGCCACGGTCGGTGAGCGCGACACCGGTGGTCTCCAGGCCGTAGCCCTCCACCCGCGGTGCGAAGCCGACGGCCTGCAGCACCTTGTCGACGGTGACGGTCTCGATCGCGCCGGACTTGTTGTCCTTGATCTGGACGGTGACCTTGGAGCCCTCGTCGTCGATCGACTGCACGGCCGCACCGGTGGAGATGGTGATGCCGAGCTTCTTGTACTGCTTGGTGATCTCCTTGGAGACGTCGGCGTCCTCATTGGGCAGCGCGCGGTCGAGGAACTCCACAATCCGCACGTCGACGCCGTAGTTCTTGAGGACGTAGGCGAACTCCATGCCGATGGCGCCGGCGCCGACGATCAGGATCGAGCCCGGTAGGTCACGGGTGAGGATCTGCTCCTCGTAGGTGACCACGTTCTCGGAGAGCTGGGTGCCCGGCAGCAGCTTGGTGGTGGTGCCGGTGGCGATGATGGCATTGTCGAACGTGATCGTCTCGGCGCCGCCCTTGGTGAGCGCGACGTCGATCGAGTTCGGGCCGGTGAAGGTACCGAGACCGTCGAACTCGTCGATCTTGTTCTTCTTCATCAGGAAGTGCACGCCCTTGACCCGACCGTCGGCCACCTTGCGGCTGCGATCGAAGGCGGCGCCGAAGTCGAAGCTGACCTCACCGGAGATGCCGAAGGTCTTGGCCTCCTTGTGGAAGATATGGGCCAGCTCGGCGTTGCGCAGCAGTGCCTTGGACGGGATGCAGCCCACGTTCAGGCACACGCCACCCCAGTATTTCTGCTCGACAATCGCTGTTCGCAGGCCGAGTTGAGCGGCACGGATCGCGGCGACATATCCGCCGGGACCAGCGCCGAGAACGACGACATCGTAGTGGGAAGTCACGTCACCGAGCCTAACTCTGTTTCGGGGAGTTCACCCACCCGTCCCCCCTATAGGTGAGATGTGCCCTCGACCGACCGCTGGTCGCTGTGGCGCCAGTAATGTCGAGAGGGTGAGCGGTGCTGGATCGGCGGGCGGAATCGGCAGCCGACTCGACGGCACGGCATCGACCCATCTCGTCCGGTTGCTCGTGCAAGCGGCCAGGCAGGCGGGTGCGGCCGAGGACCAGCTGGCCCGGGTGGCCGGAACCGACGAGGTGGTTCTGCGTGGTGAGCTCAACCGGATCCCGATGAGTTCGCTGCTCCGGTTGTGGGAGTTGATCGCGCAGGCGCGACCCGGTGCGGGGTCGGGGGCCGCGATCGCCGCGGCGGCTCCGCTCGGCTCTCTCAACACCTGGGACTATCTGGTGACAACCGGCGAGACACTGGCGGATTCGCTGCGCGCGGCCCAGCCGTATCACCGCTTGGTGACCGCGGCGACCGAGGGTTTCGACCTGTCCGGCGACGGGGATCTCACCATCGGCTACCGGACCTCGGCCGATGATCCGGCAGTGGCCTCGGTGGTCAACGAGTACGTGCTCGCCTACTACCTGCGCCGTGCGCGCGAAGCGATCGGTCGCCCGCTCGTGCCCACCCGGGTGAGCTTCGGCCACGCCGCCCCGGCCGACCACGCCGGACTGGTCGCCGTATTCGGTACCGCCGACATCGAATTCGAGGCCGAGGCGGATTCGATCACCTTCCATGCCGACGACGCCAACGCACCACTGACCCGCGCCGATCCGATGCTGGCCGACTTGATGCGCAGCCACGCCGACCTGGTCCTCGCCTCCGCCCGCCCGATCGCCGACCCCCTCGATGCCTTTCGCATCGCCCTCGGCGCGGCACTGGACGCGGGCGACCCAGCCCTACCCCGCGTCGCGAGAAGTCTTGCCATGAGCCAGCGCACCCTGCAACGTCATCTCGCCGAACACGGCACGTCCTGGCGCGACGAGCTCGACCTGCTCCGCCACGAACGCGCGAGAATCCTGCTCGACCGAGGCCACAGCACCGCCACCATCGCCCAGCGCCTCGCCTTCACCGACGACCGCGCCCTGCGCAAGGCCTTCCACCGATGGACCGGCACCACACCGACCGCCTCGCGCGCGGGGTGAGCGCGCCCACCATGGCGTGAACGGACCGGGTGGTGGCGTCCGCGGACCTGGGAGCGGGGTCCCGGCCGCCATAACGTAGTCATCACCGGCGAGAAACACCGGCTGACCTCGAAAGAAGGCTCGATCATGTCGAACACGGCCACCCGCGCACTGCCCACCTCCACCCGCGAGATCCACCTCGCCGCCCGCCCGAACGGCGCACCGGTCGCCGGCGATTTCGCCCTGGTGGAGCGGGAGCTGCCGGAACTCGCCGAGGGGCAGATCCTGGTCCGCAACACCTGGATGTCAGTCGATCCGTATATGCGCGGCCGGATGGACGACAAGGCGTCCTACATCCCGCCCTTCGAACTCGGTGCGGCCCTGGACGGTTCGGCGATCGGCGAGGTGATCGCTTCCCGCTCAGCCGATATCGCGGTCGGCGCCACGGTCACGCACTTCGCCGGATGGCGCGAACACGCCATCGTCGACGCCGCGCCGGCCACCCCCGTCGACCCCGAACTCGCCGCACCGCAGCACTTCCTGAGCGTGCTCGGCACCACGGGACTCACCGCCTACGCCGCGCTCACCGACATCGCCCGGGTAGAGCCCGGCGACACCGTGTTCATCTCGGCGGCAGCGGGAGCGGTCGGCAGCGTGGCGGGCCAGCTCGCCAAGGCGCTCGGCGCGAAGCGGGTGATCGGCTCGGCCGGTGGTCCCGTCAAGACCCGAAAGCTGCTCGAGGAGTTCGGTTTCGACGCGGCGATCGACTACCGGGCCGGCGATCTCGATGGTCAGCTCGCGGCGGCCGCACCCGATGGCATCGATGTCTACCTCGACAGTGTCGGCGGCGAACACTTGAAGGTCGCCATCGAGGCGCTCAACCAGCACGGCCGGATCGCCCTGGTCGGCGCGATCAGCGGCTACAACGGCGCCACCACCGGGCAGACACCTGATCTCTACCTCGCGGCGACGAAGGAGATCACCCTGCGCGGCATGCTGGTCACCAGCTACTTCCCGATCTTCGGCGAGTACATCGCCAAGGCCGCGGGCTGGCTCGCCGACGGCGCCCTGCACACCGCCGAAACCGTCTACGACGGACTCGACCAGGCGCCCGCCGCGTTCCTCGGTGTTCTCACCGGCGCCAACACCGGAAAGATGCTCGTTCACCTCGCCTGAACCCGAACGCCCCGCCGCGCACCGAGTTTTTCGGTCCGGCGGGGCGAAGGTCACTCACGCCAGACGTGGCTCGCGGCCCTGGCGAAGTTGCCGCCGAAGATCGCCTCTCGCTCGGCAGGGGTGAAACCACGGGCCGCGAGGAGCTCGTCCAGCCCGGGCACATCGGATTCGCCGAGCAGGTCCTCGGGCGGAGTCCATTGCAGCGGGCCCCATTTCGTGTACGAGTCGGAGAACGCACCCGGGTTGTCGCGGATCTCGTCGTTGAACTCTTGACCGTCGAACGAATAGTCCGACCCGATCCCGATGTGGTCGATCCCGACCAGGTCGACGCCGTATCGAATGTGGTCGGCTGTCGCCGCGACCCGCTCGGCGCGCGCGGCGGGCTCGTTGCGGCCGAGGAAGATTCCGACGCCGTTGATGCCGATCACCCCACCGGTGGCGGCGCACGCGCGTGCCTGCTCGTCGGTGATATTGCGCGGGTGGTCCCACAGCGCGGCGAAATTGGAGTGGCTGTAGATCATCGGAACCGAGGTGTGGGTGGCGATGTCGAGGCCGGTGCGGCGCGAGCAGTGCGAGCCGTCGGCGAACATGCCGACCTCGTTGAGCTTGCGCACCAAGTCCTTTCCGTATCCGGTCAGCCCGGTGTCGTCGCTGTCGAGGCAACCGCAGCCCGCCGCGTTCGCGTGGTTGTAGGTGGGCAGCAGCGAGCGAACGCCGAGCTCGTAGAACAGTTCCACATTGTCGAGATCACCGTCGATTGGCCCGGAATCCTCGAGGTCGAAGGCCAACGAGATCACCCCGGGCGCACCGATATCGCCCACTCGGTCGACCAACCGGAACCGCGAATCCGCCGCTGCCTCGTCCCGGAACTGCCGCAGCAAGGCCAGCGAATCACCCTTGGTCTGCGCCGAGTACCCGACGTTGACCGACAGATACGACCCCGCCGGGTACCGAGCCAGCTCCGCGACCCTGGCCGTGGGCCGCAACGGCAGACAACAGTGCTGCTCCCACAGGAACACATCCACCTCCGGTTGATTCGTGACCTGTGATCGTACGTTTCGCGGCGCATCCGACGCCGAACCGACGTTAACGCGATGTCTGATTCGTCGATAAGTCAGTACTGCGTCCCCGACCCATTGCCCCCGTGATCCAAAAGGCGGTGCGACATGCGTCGCGTCCTCGTCCTCCTCGCCTCCCTCGCGACCTGCCTCGGGCTGTCGACTCTGCCCGCGTCCGCCACCCCCTCCTACTGCGGTCTCGCCTGGAGCTCACAGGACCAATCGACATCGAACTACTCGGGCGCCACCGTCGCCGACGTCCGCGCGGGCCGCCACGAGTGCTTCGACCGCCTGGTCATCGATCTGTCCGGGCCCACCGCCGGTTACCGCGTCGGTTACGTCGGCACGGTCACCCAGGACGGCTCCGGCGCCGCTGTCCCCCTCCGCGGTGGCGCGTTCTTGCAGATCGCCGTCCTGGCCCCCGCCTACGACAACGCGGGCAACAGCACCTACAACCCGCCGAGCCGCACCGAGCTCGTCGGCGTGAACGGCTACCCGACCTTCCGCCAAGCCGCGTTCGCCGGCTCCTTCGAAGGCCAGACCACCTTCGGCCTGGGTGTCCGCGCCCGCCTGCCCTTCCGCGTGAGCACCCTCGACGGCCCGGCCCGCGTAGTCGTGGACGTCGCCCACCACTGGTGACGGCTCGCGCGACATGCGAATCCTCACATCGGCAACAATGTGGGGATGAGCGGCGTTGAGCAGAACGTGACCGATCCCTATCTTTGGCTCGAGGACGTGACCGACGAGGGCGCGCTGGACTGGGCGCGCGCCCGCAACGAGGTGGTGGGGCGGCGGTTCGCGGCCACCGACCGATTCGCCGATATGGAGCGTCGCGTTCTGGCGATGCTCGACGACGACACCAAGATCGCCTACCCCGGCCGACGGGGGCCGTGGCTGTACAACTTCTGGCGTGACGCGCAGCATCAGCGCGGGCTGTGGCGGCGCACGACATTCGAGTCCTACGCCACCGACGAGCCCGAGTGGGACGTGCTGATCGACGTCGACGCGCTGGCCGAGGCGGACGGCGAGAACTGGGTGTGGGCGGGCGCGGCCGTGCTGCGTCCGTCGCAGGAACGCGCCATCATCCATCTGTCCCGCGGCGGCGCCGACGCCACCGTCGAACGCGAATTCGACCTGACCACCAGGCAATTCATCGCCCCCGAGGACGGCGGGTTCTACCTACCGGAGGCCAAGTCGCGAATCGGCTGGATCGACGCCGACACCGTCTACCTCGGCACCGATTTCGGACCCGGATCGCTCACCGACTCCGGCTACCCGCGCATCGCCAAGCGCTGGCGACGCGGCACCGCGTTGTCCACCGCCGAAACGGTGTACGAGGGCAAGCCGAGCGATGTCTCGATCGGCGCGGGCTACGACCGCCACCCCGGCTACGAGCGGCACTACCTGCATCGGTCGACGGACTTCTTCAACAGTGAGGTGTCGCTGCTGGAGGACGGCGCGTGGCGTCTGATCGAAACCCCCACCGACGCCGATGTCGATTGGTACCGCGACTGGCTGCTGGTGCGCTTGAAGACCGAGTGGACTCCGGCCCAGACCACCTATGCGCCCGGCAGTCTGCTGGTCACCGACCTGAACGACTTCCTCGCCGGTGGCAGAGAATTCGACGTCCTCTTCACACCGGATCCGCACACCTCACTGGAATCGTGGGGATGGACCGAGAACCACCTGATCCTGACCACCTTGCAGGACGTGCAGACCGGATTCCGCGTGCTCACCCCCGGCCCGGACGGCTGGGCCGCCAGTGCGCTCACCGATTCCCCCGCCATGTCGTCCACCTCGGTGGCCAACCTGGACCCGCTGGAGGGTGGCGACGAATTCATGCTCACCACCACCGGTTTCACCACCCCGACCACCCTGCTCAGCAGCGCGATCGGTGAAACCGCGGTGACCTTGAAGCAGGCGCCCGGCTACTTCGATGCCACCGGCATCGAGACCGAACAGTTCTTCGCCACCTCCGACGACGGAACCGCGGTGCCCTACTTCGTGATCCGCCATCGCGACCGGCGCGGGACACCGGGACCGACGATCATGAACGGGTACGGCGGCTTCGAAATCTCCAAGACCCCCGCCTATCTCGGCTCGGCGGGCATGAACTGGCTCGAACGTGGCGGCACCTACGTGATGACCAACATTCGCGGTGGCGGCGAGTACGGCCCCGAATGGCACACTGCGGCACTGAAAGAGCACCGCCACCGCGCGTTCGAGGACTTCGCCTCGGTCGCCCGCGACCTCGTGGCCCGCGGCATCACCACCCCCGACCGGCTCGGCGCGATCGGCGGCAGCAACGGCGGGTTGCTGATGGGCGTGATGCTCGCCCGCTACCCGGAACTGTTCGGCGCCATCGTCTGCCAGGTCCCGCTGCTGGACATGAAGCGCTATCACCTGCTGCTGGCCGGTGCGTCGTGGGTCGCCGAATACGGTGACCCGGACAAGCCGGAGGAATGGGCCTACCTCAGCGAGTACTCGCCGTATCAGAACACCGACCCCGGCAAGCAGTACCCACCGATCCTGCTCGCCACCTCCACTCGCGACGACCGGGTCCATCCCGGTCATGCGCGAAAGATGGCCGCGCTCCTGGAGTCGCAGGATCGCACCGTCTGGTACTACGAGAACATCGAGGGCGGTCACGGCGGCGCCGCCGACAACAAGCAGTCGGCCTACCTGTCCGCGCTGGTCTACGAGTTCTTCATCCAGATGCTGATCGAGGGCCGCCGCTCGGCCTGAGGGTCAGCGGTCGCGCAGCCACTTCTCCACCGTGTCGACGGTGGAGTCCGGATTGGTGATCCAGCCGTTGTGCCCCAGGGCCTCCGGCTGGAACCACCGGGTCACCTGCGTGCCGGGCAGCTTGCCGAGCAGGTGGTCGGCGGAGGTCTGCGGGGCCAGATCGTCACCGGCGATGGTGATCGACAGGACCGGAAACTTCAGCCGCGACATCCGCTCGTCGTAGTCGATATCGGCGCCGACGGGCACGAAGCGCCCGGTGCGGGCCAGCCTGGCCCAATCCGACATGAGAACTTTGGACTGTCTGCCGTACGCGCGCTTGCCGAGCAGGTCCCCCGGCCAGAACCCTGCCAGGTTCGACGCGACCGCCACCGCCGCGGTGCCCACCAGCACGCCCGGCCCGAAGACACCGCGATACCCACGGAAATACGGCGTCCCGGAAGCGACCAGGATCAAGCCGCCCAGCCTGCCGCGCACCCTGGCCGCGTACATCGACGCGAGCTGGCCGCCCATGCTGTGGCCGAGCAGGTACGGCGTGCTGGCCGGGAACCGGTTGCGCACCGCGGCCAGCATCGCCGGAAAGTCCACCGAGACCAGTTCGTGGTAGCCGTAGGTGCTTTCGGCGTCGGGACGACGCGTGCTCTCACTCTGACCACGCAGTTCGCCGATGGCGACATCGAATCCGCGGGCGGCCAGCCGGTGTCCGAAGTACTCGTAGAACTCCCCCGGCACCGCTAGGCCGGGCACGATCACCACGACCGCGCGTGGTGCGTCCGGGGTGACCGGATGCCGGTGGGCGCCGGTGGCCGGAATGAGCCGCACCGGCAGGGTGCTGCCGTCGGGTACCTGGATCTCGACGATCTCGACCCGGGCCATCAAGCCCCGACCGCGCCAAGGATCACCCGGCTCAGCACCTTGATCACCTCGTCGAGTGGAGGCCGCGGGTCGCTGCCGCTCCAGCCGTCGACGACATAGTTCACCGCGCCGATGACCGCGAGAACCCGCAGTTCGTAGTCGCCGGGCGGGATTTCGCCGTGCATGGCCGCGTCTTCGGCGGCACTGGCCAGCAGTGACCCCCACACGCGACGCAGTTCGAGACGGAACTTCTCGACCTTGGGGCCTGCCCCGACCACTTCGACCAGCGCCACCCGCGCCTTGCGGGGATCGGTGCCGATCGACTCGACGTAGGCCCGCACGGCCGCGTCGATCTGCTCGAGCACGGTCGCCTCGGCCTTGTCCTCGAGGGCGGAAGCCACCGCCTCGCGCGAATGTCGGTCGATCTGCTCGTACAGCTCCAGCAGCAGAGATTCGCGGCCGGTGAACTCCTCGTAGAACTGCCGAGACGATAGTCCCGCGTCCTTACAGATGGCGCCGACCGAACTGTTTGCGTACCCGTCGCGCGCGAAGACCGTAAGGCCTGACTCCAGAAAACGCGCACGCCGCTGGCGTTGCCGGTCCTCTACGGGTTGCCCGGCATACATTCGTCCCGTATTCGCATCCTGTGACATTGTCGCTGACAATACCGAAGGGCCTGATCCCCTCGTCATGGATCAGGCCCTTCGGCTGCCCAATCGGCCAACCGCGCGTTAGCCGAAAGTTGGCTACAGACGGCTCAGTTGCCCGAGCCCTGCACCGAACCGGTGCTCAGCGAGCTGGTGAGCAGGCCGAGCAGCAGGGTCAGGATGTTGCCGTCGCTGCTGTCATCCGTGATGTTGTAAAGCATGTGTCACTCCAAGTCGATGTTTTGTGACTTCGTTGTCACTGGCCATTTGCCATCTCGGACGATACCCAGACACAATGTGAAGCGAGGGTGTTTTAAAGGAATTTTCTAGAATTTTTTGTCACGGGGCACAAGACCAAGGAACTCGGGGCGCGCCCGGACCGGGCATGAGCCGATTCGCGAACGAGGCGTCGGCAGCACGAGACCGTGAATATCGGCATCGCCGAATCCGAGTGCGCGCAACCGTTCCCGTTCCGCGCGCGTCGATCCGTACCGTCGTTCCCTCGTCCAGCAGCCGCTGCTCGTCGTCGACGCGCCAGGGCAACCGCGATGTGAAACGTGAGTGTACCGATGCGTCGTTCTCGCATCCGTCGAACCGGGAAGTAACCGTCAGGGTGCGACAAATCATTGTCGGCAGCCGCTGGGCTCGGTACTCCTGTCCCCATGACGACTCTGCTACACCTCGATGCTTGCTCACGGGGCGAACTCAGCCGATCCCGCTCTACCGCAAACACTTTCATCGAAACCCTCGCGACGGAGGACACCGGATCGCGGGTCGACACGTTCGATCTGTTCGAGCCGGGCTTGCCCGACTTCGGCGCCGACTACTGAAGTGATGGAAACGGAGGTGGGCGCCGACGGGAAGAACAGTCGCAACAATCTGTGCCGGAGGGATTCTCGTCGCCAGGAAGCCCTACGTGACGCTGCCGATACTCGGCGACCCGGCCGCGGCGTGGGGTACCTGCCGGGACGCGGCGATCTGGACAACAACTGCTTTCGAGCTCGCCTACGGCGCAGGGTTTCTGATCACCGGCCCACTGTCGCACCGCAGGGGACGACGCCCGGTGACCGTCGGGGGCCTGGCAGTGACGGCCTTGTCCGCCCCTGTGGTGATATCGGCGCCGAGTCCGGGCGCGAGGATCGGCATACGGGCGACCTGGCGGTCGACGGCTTCGATATCGGACCTGGCGTTCCTCGGCGTGGGGGTGATCGCGCAGCTTGTCGAGGGCGCTTCCGGCCGGCAGGCCGTGTTCGTGGTGGACGCGGCGGGCTCGGCCTTCACCGCGTTCGTCGCGCTGCCGCGCGGCCCACGGTTGACGCCGCTCCACGTCAGCGGTCTTCCCGCGCTCGGGTCCATCGTCGGGATCTACACCGGCGTACTGCTCGCGCCGCCCGGCGGCGTCGTCGGCCGGAGCGCCCCGCGGTCGACGGGCGGGTTGCTGCCCGGTAAGCCGGGCCACGTGACTTCTGTCGAAACATATTCGGGCGCAATCATTTTGACCAGCGTTCGGCGCAGCCTGCAAGAAATCCGACCATGGGCGGAGGTCGACCGAGGTCACGGTGCCTATGCTGAGCGTGACAGCCCGTCACGCATACCCCGGAGGCACCGTTGCCGAACACTCTCGAAGCCAGCATCGACATCGCCGCATCGCCGGAAAAGGTCTGGTCGGTGCTCGCGGACCTGCGCCGCATGCCCGAACTCAGCCCCACGACGCTGAAGATGGTCGCGGTCGGTGGCGTTCGCGACGGCGCGTTCACCGTCAACATCAACAAGGTCGGCTGGAAGGTCTACCCGACCACCTCGCGCATCGTGCGCTTCGAACCCAACAAGGCGCTGGCGTTCCGGATGAACGAGAACCGCACGGTCTGGGCCTACGAGCTCGAGCCGACCGCCACCGGCACCCGCGTCGTCGAGACGCGCACCGTCGACGCCAAGGGTCTGCCCGGCTGGTTGCGGGGAACGATCAAGGTCGCCATGGGCGGCGAGGAGAAGTTCGAGGCCGATCTGGTCTCGGGTATGCGGGAGACGCTGAGCAAGGTGAAGGTCGCCGCCGAGCGCTGACCTCGAATATCGCGTGAGCCCGCCGGAATCATCCGGCGGGCTCTTTTTTATGCCAGGTTGTCGCGGATCTCGTCGAGCGCCTGCGCGCCGCGGGTGAGCAGCTCCTGCACCGCGGCCAGTTCGGTCGCGGTGAATCGCTCGGCCAAGGCGCGCTCCACCGCGATCGCGCGGACGTCGGCGTCGTTCATCACCGCCCGCCCCTCCTCGGTGAGGCGGGTTTCCAGCACGTTCTTGTGCCACTCGTGCGGGGTCCGGTCCACCAGGCCGCGCTCCTGGAGGTTGGTCAGGACAGTGTTCATGGTCGGTGGGGTGACGCCGGCCAGCCGGGCAAGGGCCGCGGCCGAGATACCAGGGTTCTCCGCGAGGTGCAGTAGCGCGCTGTACTGCGCGACGGTCAGCCCGGCGGGTTTGAGCGCGGCCGTCTTCGTCGCGATCAGGGCTTGCTCGGCGCGCTTGATATACGTGCCGAGCCTCTCGGCGGCGGACATGGACGTCATGCGTTGCATGGTATCCGCCCATCACTTCGTAAATCTCTTGACGATCATAACGACCTTAATCTAAGTTACTGCCTATCGCTTGATGCTTGGCGTTACATCACTGAGAGGCTTCATCATGTTGAGAACTGTCGCCGCCGCCGCCGCTTGCCTGACTCTGGCCGCCTGCGGGACCTCGCCCGACACACCCACGCTGAGCACCGCTTACGAACTGCCCGGCAATGCCGTGTACCCGGAGGGCATCGGCGTGGACGCGCGCAACGGTGACACCTACGTCGGGTCGTTCGCCGACGGCGCGGTGTATCGGGCTGCCGCCGACGCTGCGCGCGCCGAGGTGTTCCTGCCCGCGGGCGCCGACGGCAGGAAGACGGCGAACGGCGTGAAGGTCGATCGAAGCGGTCGACTGTGGGTGATCGATTCGGGTGTGGGCGTGAGTGTGTACGACACCGGATCACGAGCGCTGCTCGCGCGCTTCGCAGTGCCCGGTGACGCACCGCGTTTCGTCAACGACCTGGATTTCGGCGCGGACGGGTCGGCCTATCTGACCGACAGCATGCGAAATGTGGTCTACAAGGCGGTAATCGGCGGCGGGGGTGAACTGACAGTCGCCTACGACCTGACCACCGCGCTCGGGCCGCGCGACCCGAAGGTGTTCGAGCTCAACGGCATTGTCGCCGACCCGGCCGGCAAGTTTCTGATCGTCGTCGCCATGTCAGCGGCCGAGCTGTACCGCATCGACCTCACCGGCGGCGCGGATCCGATCCGAAAGGTAGCGCTGACCGGTGGCGACGCACGCCACGGCGACGGGCTGGACCTGCGCGACAACACGCTGTGGATAGTCCACAATCTCGACAACACCATCAGCCGCTGGGCCCTCGCCGACAACGGCGCCACCGCTACCCGCACCGGCGAATTCCACGATCCCGCGCTGAATGTTCCTACGACGATGGTGCATTCGGGCGAGCGGGCACTGATCGTGTCGTCGCAGTTCGACAAGGGCGGGCCGCTGGGTCAGACGGGCACGCCGGGGACATTCGTGGTTTCGGCGGTCAACGGGTTCTAGCGATGAATTCACCGAGGACGGAGACGAATTCGTCCGGTTGCTCGACTTGCGGGGAGTGGCCCGCGTGTTCGACGAGGTGGGTGTCGGCGCCCGCGGCGGCGAAGCGGGCGAGGGTTTCGGCGCTGTCGTAGAGGTGGTCGTGGCGGCCGTGGATGGCGAGGACGGGCTGGTCGAGCGCCCGCACGCGGGTATCGAGGGGTTTCTCGGCGAAGTCGTCGGCTCGGGCACCCACCGCGTAGGCGAGGCCAGTGGGGAGGGTGGCGCGGAAGTCGCGCACCAGCGCCTCGGCCAGCCCGGGCGCCGAGTCGTAGCGGAAGCGGGGAGCGAAGGCCGACCGGCTCGCCAGGCGGATCACCGGCCCCGGTGTCCACCGCTGCGCCAGGCGCACAGCCCACGGGCGGACAACCCATTTCGCGGCCGTCGGGATCCTGGCGGCCTGGTAGTCAGGGGCCTGGCCGACGACCACCACGCGGGCAACGCGGTGGGAGACGGCGGCGAGTTCCAAGGCGATCTCGGCGCCGAACGAATGGCCGACCGCTGTCACGTCGGTGAGGCCCAGATCGTCCATGAGGGTGATGAGTGGAGCCACGCGGGCCGCGGCGCTGAAGTCGCCGTCGGCGCCGAGCTCGTGCATATCGACTCGGATCACGCGAAAGGCGGCGGTCATCCGCTCGGCGGCGGCAGCGAACCAGTCGACCGAGCCCGGGATGCCGTGGATGAACACGATCGCCGGCGCGGTGGGTTCGCCCTCGTCCAGAAACAACACGTCAACCACCCTAATCGGCACAGTCACGGAGCGTTCCCAGCATTTCGGGCGCGTGGCGGTGACGTTGCCGGGCAACGGTTTCGCGGATTCGGTATCGAGGACAACCGCGGCGGGGTTCTTCGTCGCTTTCGCCATCGGGTGAGCCATTCCGCCCGGTCGTGGCCAGAATTTCCGATCCATACCGGTGGCAATATTCCGCCCGGTCGCATACGCTTCGCCGCGGATGAAAACGCCTCTTGGAGGGACGAGTGATCACTCCGAACAGGCCGGAGGACGTAGCCGATACTCGGCATGCGGTGCCGTTGACCCAACTGATACACCTGATGGCGGAGTATCAGCACCTGGGCGCGCACCGTGACACCTTTCTCGCCACCCCCGCCGACGACACCTTCGTGCGCGGCTGCGGCATCGTGGCGGGCTGCATCGCCACCATCGGCGTCATCGTCGCGGCCGTCGGCGGATGGCAAGGTGGTGTCTCCCTGCTCGTGATCGCCGCCGCGCCCGTGCTGCTCGCGCTGCGCCGCGGCGTGATCAACCGGCAGAACCGCGCCGCCCGCATCGATCTGTTCGACCACGGCGTCACCGTCTACCGCTCTGGTCAACGCGTGGCCGGATTCCGGTGGGACAGCACCGAAGTGCGTCAGCAGGCCATCCCCTTCCACGACACCACCCCCGTCACCTACCTGCTGGAACTGTCGGGCCCCGGCGGCGTCGAAGCCACCATCGACGAAGAGGGTTTCGCCCGCGCCCGCGAATGGGCCCGCGCCATCCAATCCGCCGTCACCGCAACCCAACTCCCCGCCGCGGTAGCCGCCATCGACAACGGCGAAACCGTCCCCTTCGGCGAACTCTCCCTCTCCCTGGATGCCCTCACCTTCCGCGAAGAAGCCCTGTCCTGGGAAGACATCCAACTCATCGACGCCCGCAGCGGCCACATCCGCATCAAACTCTCCGGCATATGGATGTCCCTGGCCCCCGTCAGCACCATCCCCAACTTCTACATCTTCAACGAGCTGGCCGAGCGCCTGCGCCTCACACCAGTCGGCTGACCCGGTAGCTCACCGCAACACCACCCAGGGCCTCGATATAGCGGCGAGAGTTCGCAATTCACTGACGGTGATCGCCGCACGGTCGTACAGCGCGACTCACTGCCACGAGATGTTCAGCGCCTGCTTCGACTTCGGCCCTATCCTGCGCATCGGAAAGAACTCCGTGAGGAAGCTGTCGCGGTCGTAGGAATGAGTGTTGCTCACTGCGCTTGCGGACTCATCACCGAGCAACGAAATGACGAAGGCCGGTCCACCGAATGGTGGACCGGCCTTCGTGGCTTGCGGGGAACTTACTGATCAGGAGATCAGAAGTCCATGCCGCCCATGCCGCCGGTGGGGTCGCCGCCTGCGGGGGCGGACTTCTCCGGCTTGTCGGCGACTACTGCCTCGGTGGTGAGGAAGAGCGCGGCGATGGAGGCCGCGTTCTGCAGGGCCGAGCGGGTGACCTTGACCGGGTCGGCAACGCCGGCGGCCAGCAGGTTCTCGTAGACACCGGTGTCGGCGTTCAGGCCTTCGCCCTCGGGGAGGTTGGAGACCTTCTCGGCCACGACGCCGGGCTCGAGGCCCGCGTTGAAGGCGATCTGCTTGAGCGGGGCCGACAGCGCGACGCGCACGATGTTGACACCGGTCGCCTCGTCAGCGGTCAGACCGCTGAAGCCGTCGAGCGCGGGGGCGGCCTGCAGCAGCGCGACGCCACCACCGGCAACGATGCCCTCTTCGACGGCAGCCTTGGCGTTGCGCACGGCATCTTCGATGCGGTGCTTGCGCTCCTTGAGCTCGACCTCGGTAGCGGCACCGGCCTTGATCACCGCAACGCCGCCGGCCAGCTTGGCCAGACGTTCCTGCAGCTTCTCACGGTCGTAGTCCGAATCCGAGGACTCGATCTCGGCGCGGATCTGCGCCACGCGGCCCTTGATGGCCTCCGCGTCGCCCGCACCCTCGACGATGGTGGTCTCGTCCTTGGTGATGACGACCTTGCGCGCGGTGCCGAGCAGCTCGATGCCGGCGGTCTCCAGGGAGAGGCCGACCTCTTCGCTGATGACCTCGCCACCGGTGAGGATGGCGATATCGGCCAGCTGGGCCTTGCGACGGTCACCGAAGCCCGGCGCCTTGACGGCGACAGACTTGAAGGTGCCACGGATCTTGTTCACGACCAGGGTCGACAGGGCTTCACCCTCGACGTCCTCGGCGATGATCAGCAGCGGCTTGCCGGCCTGGATGACCTTCTCCAGCAGCGGCAGCAGGTCCTTCACGGTCGAGATCTTCGACGACACGAGCAGGATGTACGGATCCTCGAGGACCGCTTCCTGACGCTCGGGGTCGGTCACGAAGTAACCGGAGATGTAGCCCTTGTCGAAGCGCATGCCCTCGGTGAGCTCCAGCTGGAGCCCGAAGGTGTTGCTCTCCTCGACGGTGATGACACCTTCCTTGCCGACCTTGTCCATCGCCTCGGCGATGAGCTGGCCGATGGCAGGGTCGCCCGCGGAGATACCAGCGGTAGCAGCGATCTGCTCCTTGGTGTCGATCTCCTTGGCGGTGTCGAGCAGCTTGGCGGTGACGGCCTCGACGGCCTTCTCGATGCCACGCTTCAGGCCGAGCGGGTTCGCGCCGGCCGCGACGTTGCGCAGACCTTCACGTACGAGCGCCTGGGCGAGCACGGTGGCGGTGGTCGTACCGTCGCCCGCGACGTCGTCCGTCTTCTTGGCGACTTCCTTGACCAGCTCGGCGCCGATCTTCTCGTACGGGTCCTCGAGGTCGATCTCCTTGGCGATGGAAACACCATCGTTGGTGATCGTGGGGGCGCCCCACTTCTTCTCGAGCACGACGTTGCGACCCTTCGGGCCCAGCGTCACCTTGACAGCGTCGGCGAGGGCGTTCAGACCCCGCTCGAGACCGCGACGGGCCTCTTCGTCGTACGCAATTGTCTTGGCCATTGCGTTGAGATCCTCCACATGTCTATGGCTGACACACGAGACGACCACAGGTTGGATCGCCCCAAAGTACGCTGGCCAGGAGGTGCCCGCGACGGACGACCGAGGGTGTCGATGGAACCCGATCTCACCGTCCCGACCTGGCACTCAACAGTGACGAGTGCCAAGCCATTTTTAGCACTCAGGTGGTGAGAGTGCAAGGTCGCGCCCGACGCGCGGGACATACCGGGCGCGACCGCCTCTCAGGCCTCGTCCTGCATCGAAGCCAGGAACTGATTCAGCAGCTCGACGAGTTCGGCCTCGACGACGGCCTTGTCAAGGCCCAGACCGCTGAGTACGCCCGTGCCGTTCTCCTGTTCCAGCAGAGCCAGCAGGATGTGCTCGGTGCCGATGTAATTGTGGCCGAGCCGCAGCGCCTCGCGAAAGGTGAGCTCGAGTACCTTCTTCGTGTCGCCGTCGAACGGGATGAGAGCGGGCACGTCACCGTCGGCGGCGGGCAACGAGGCGGTCGCGGCATCGCGCACCGCGTCCAGCGTGACGCCCCTGGCGACGATCTCCTTGGCGGCCAGACCTTCCGACTGACCGATCAGTCCGAGAATCAGGTGCCCGAGGGCGATCTGACTACTCTCCGAGGCGCGGGCCGCCTCCTGGGAGCCGACGACCACCTGCCGGGCCCGGTCGGTGAACTTGGCGAAACCGGCCTGCGGATCCATCGCGGCCGTGTCGCTCGGCCCCTTCGGCACGAACCGTTTCTGGACGGCCTGCTTGCTGACGCCCATGCTGGCGCCGATATCGGTCCAGGAGGCGCCGGAGCGGCGCGCCTGGTCGACGAAGTGGCCGATCAGGTGATCAGCGGTCTCGCCGAGGTGATTGGCGGCGACCACGGCGTCGGAGAGTTGGTCGAGGACATTGTCGGGGCGGGCCTTTTTGATGCCGTCGATGAGGTCGTCGAGGCGGAAGTTCGGAGTGCTCATGCGTCAACTGTAGGTTGACGATGTGCAGGCGTCAACGTTTGGTTGACGGTAAATTCCTGGCAAAGTGGCGTCATGGGGAGAATCCGGCGCTGGGCGCCGCGTATGGCGGGGATAGTCGTGACGGTGGCGTGCCTGATCGGCGCTGGACAGCTGCTGTGGCCACAGCCGGGTTTGGACGAACAGCCGGGGTCGACGGCGCGGCAGTTGGCCTTCGTGCGTGGCGCGCTCGACGAAGGATCGGATACGGCTGCGCAAGAACTGTTTCCGGAGGGGTACGTCTTTTCGAACGTGCTCTACGGTCTGGCCTGGGTGCAGGCCGCGCACACCGATTCAGGGCTGCGAGACGACGCGCTACGCGAATCGCGATGGGCGCTGGCGCGATTGGAGTCCGATGAGGGTCGAGCGGTCTTCAGCCCTCGGTTGCAGCCCACGTACGGGGTATTCTGGGCGGGCTGGACCAACTGGTTGCGCGGGGCGATCTTGTCGCTGAATAGCTCCGATACCGCTGCGGTGCAGCAGTTTTCCACCCGAAGCGCCGAGATCGCACAGGCGTTCTCGGCGGCCGACACGCCGTTCCTCCAGGCCTATCAGGGCCAGGCATGGCCCGTCGACTCGACAGTCGCGATGGCGTCACTTCGCCTGCACGACAAACTGTTCGGCGCGCAATACACCCCGGTGATCGATCGCTGGCTCGAGCAGGCGAAGACCCGACTCGACCCCGCGACCGGTCTCCTACCGCATCAGGTCTCACCGACCGACGGATCGATGACGACCGGTGCGCGGGCGACCTCGCAGACAGTGATCCTCCGGTTCCTGCCCGAGATCGATCCAGCGTTCGCGAGGAACCAGTACACGCGGTATCGCGAGCAGTTCCTCGCTCACCCAGGAGGTTTCGGTCCCGCCGTTCGCGAGTACCCGAAGGGGGTCGACGGGAGCGGTGATGTCGACTCCGGCCCGTTGGTCGCCGGGATCAGCCTGTCCGCCACCGTCGTCGCCGTCGGAGCGGCGAGGGTGAACGGTGACCGGGCGTTGGCTGCCGCGATCGGATCAGAGGGCGAGCTGATCGGGTTGCCGATCGATCTGCCGTGGTCCAAGCGCTATGCGTTCGGGCTGTTGCCGATCGGCGACGCCTTCGTGGTGTGGTCCTCCACAGCACGGCTACTGACGGCGGCCCCGATAACGGTCGAGCACGATGTGCGCTGGTGGTGGCGGCTGCCGTGGCTGGGCGTGCTCGGCCTGATCACCATCGCGCCCTGGGCATGGACCTCGGCCCGCCTCGTCAGAGGTCGGGCCGAGCGCCACGCGACCGGACTCACCGCAACCCCACGGTGAAGGCGGTCCCCCGCACGATCAGCTCCTTCATCACCACACCGATCCGACCGGTGAACACCCTGTCCGTCGGGGTGTCATCGGCCTTCACGAGCTGCAGCACCGCGTCGTGACGGCCGAGGCTGATGCACTGCGCGACGTAGCGCCCCTCCATCGGCTGCGGTTCGCGACCGCGCGCCCGCGCCGTGATCGCCCCGACCACGTACTGACCGGCGGGAATCGCTGTCGCACAAGCCATCCGCAGCGGACGACCGTCCACCCCGGCCATCAGCGCGGAATCGCCGACGGCGTAGATGTCGGGGTGCGACACCGAGCGCAACGTCTCGTCGGTGCGGATGCGACCGTCGGCGGCGACCTCCAGGCCCGCACGACGAGCCAGGTCGGGAACGGTGAAACCGGTGGTCCACACGGTGGTGGCGGCGGGCACCAGGGTGTCGTCGGCGAGCCGGACCGCATCGGGCAGCACCTCGACAACCTTGACGCCGGAACGGATTTCGACGCCGAGACGGGTGAGCGCGGCACGGATCGCCTGGTGTGCGCGCGGCGAGAGCCAGGCGCCGGGGTCTTCGGAACCGAGCAGGCTGATCCGCGAATCCGGATGCGATTCAGCGAGTTCGGTGGCCAGTTCGATGCCGGTCGGGCCCGATCCGACGATGACGATCTGACCCGACAGCTCCGTCACGTCTTCGGCGGTGGCGACGAACTTCGCGTGCTCGGCGGCACCGGACACGGCGTTGCGGTCGGCCTGGCTGCCGAGCGCGTAGACGAGGGTGTCGTAGTGCAGCGTCCACTCACCGTCGACGGCGATGACTTTGCGCTCCGGGTCCAGGTCGGTGACCCGTGCCTGAAGGAACTCGATGCCCTTGCGTCCCAGCGACTTCCGCAGGTCGAGGCGCTTCACCGGCTGGCCCGCGGCGGCCTGGTGCAGACGCACCCGCTGCACGAATTCGGCGCGGGCGTCCACGACGGTGATCTGGGTGTCGCGAGTCTTCTTCGCGAGGGCGCGGGCCGCGGTGAGTCCCGCGTACCCGGCGCCGAGGACGACGATCCGATGCTGACCGGTCATGGTGTGGCTCCTTCTCTCGAAATGCCTACACACACCAGACTGATCAGCCGCCGAGTTCCTGACAGGTTCCCGAAGTGACCTGCATCACACGGTTACGGCGGCCAATTTGATCGGGTTCACGACCGTGCGAACGGCCGCGATCGAACCCGCTTCGTCGAAGTCGAAGACCAGCACACCCGCCGGGACCTCGTCCTGGAACAGGATCAGACCCACGTCGCCATTGATCTCGGCGAATTCGAACCGTGCCGTGGGACCGAGGAAGCGCCGCAGGTTGGACAGGTAGCGCGCGACCACATCGCCGCCGACCACCGGGATCTTGGCCGCGACCACCCGGCCGCCACCGTCGGCGACCGACACCACATCGTCGGCGAGCAGTGCGCGCAGACCGCCCACATCGCCGGTGGACGCCGCCTGCAGGAACTTCTCGATCATTGTGCGGGCGTGCTCGGCCGACACCACGTAGCGCTGTTTGCCGGTGCGCACGCGCTGACCGGCTCGATGGAATATCTGCTGGGTATTGGCCTCGGTGAGATCGAGCATCTGCGCGATCTCGGCATGCGGATAACCGAACGCCTCGCGCAGCACGAACACGGCGCGCTCGATCGGGCTGAGCCGTTCCATCGCGGTGAGCACGGCCAGCGAGACCGACTCGCGTTCCTCGACGGTCCCCAACGGACCGAGCGCACCGGCGCCGGTCGGCACCGGCTCCGGCAGCCACTGACCGACATAGGTCTCGCGGCGGGCACGGGCCGAAACGAGCTGGGTGCGACACAGATTCACGGTGACGGTGGTCAACCACGCTTCAGCATTGGCGATCTCGCCCCGGTCGGCCAGCGCCCACCGCAGATAGACCTCCTGCACCACGTCCTCGGCCTCGGTCGCCGCGCCGAACATCCGATATGCCAGCGAGAACAACCGCTGCCGATGCTCCATGAACTCGGCGACGCCGTCGGATTCCACCTGTGCCCCTTTGCCGGACTGCGTTCTAGTCGTCGTTGCGCGGCCGACGCAGCCGCAGGCGCGCGGATCCACGGATCGCCGGACGGCGGATCGCGGGCATCCGGCGCTGCGCACGCCGTTGCGCCCGCCGCTCAGCCGGCTTGTGCTGCCAGGTTTCCGGCCGTGCGGCCACCCAGCGGGCCGACCGCCAGGCGAACGGGATGTGCGCCAGGTACAGCGCCACCAAGATCAGCAGCAGCACGATCGGGAAGGTGACCAGCAGCGCCGCGGCCAGAGCGGTCAGCACGAGCAGGCCCGCCGCCGCCTGCGGGGCGACCGACACCGACTTCATCGCCAGGGTCGGGATGGTGCTCACGCACAGCAGTGCGGCGAAGACCGTCCACGCGGCGACGAAGGCGAAACTGTCCCACCAGCCGTCGCCGAACTGCACCTTCAACGCGATCGGCACCAGCGCGATCAACGCACCGGCCGGCGCGGGCACGCCGACGAAGTACTCACGCGCCCAGGTCGGGCGGGAATCGTCGTCGAGCAGCGTGTTGAAGCGCGCCAGACGCAGAACCAGACTCACCGCGAACAACAGCGCGACGATCCAGCCCGCGCTGTAGCTGTCGAGCAGGGTCACGTAGATGACCAGCGCGGGCGCGACGCCGAAGGAGATGGCGTCCGACAGCGAATCGAGTTCGGCGCCCATCTTGGAGGTGGCGTCGAGCATGCGCGCGAGGCGGCCGTCGAGGGTATCGAGCACGGCGGCCGCACCGACCATCGCCAACGAGATGCCGAGCTCACCGTCGAGACCGAACTTCACTGCCGACAGGCCCGCACACAGGGCGAGGATGGTGACGACGCTCGGGAGCAGCCGCACTGAGCGGGGACGCTTACGGGCCTGTTCGATCATCCCAGAACAGCCAGGACGGTTTCGGCCCCGATCGTGCGCTGCCCGGGGGCAACGAGCAGTTCGGTGCCGACCGGGAAGTACGTGTCGACGCGGGACCCGAACCGGATCAGGCCGTAGGTGTCACCGATGGTGAGCAGGTCGCCGACGCGGGCATCGCAGACGATGCGACGAGCCAGCAGACCGGCGATCTGCACCACGACGACCTGCTGGCCGTCGGCGGTGTCGATCACCATGCTGTTGCGTTCGTTGGCGTCGGAGGCCTCCGGCAGATCGGCCGAGAGGAATTTGCCCGGCTGATGCAGCACCTCGCGCACGGTTCCGGACACCGGAACGCGCTGCACGTGCACATCGAGCACCGACAGGAAGATGCTTACGCGCGGCAACGGCTTGTCGCCGAGTCCGAGCTCGACGGGCGGCACCGCGGTGTCGACCAGCGCCACTTCACCGTCGGCGGGCGCGACCACGATGCCCGGCCGGTTCGGCGGCACGCGATGGGGATGCCGGAAGAAGGCGGCGCAGGCGGCGGCAGCGGTCAGACCGGCCCGACGCACCCATTTATTACGTCCGCCGACGACCGCCACCGCCAACGGCACCGCGACGAACGGCAATCCGGCGGGGTGAAGCGGGGGTACAGCGGCCCGCACCAGGTCGACGACATGTCCGACTCCGGTGGTATCGGGCGTGCCGGGCGGGGTGGGGCGGCGTGCCACGGGCTCCCTCTTTCGTGTGATGACTACGAGCGATCACACCTTACGGGAAGCCCGGGGCAAGCACCTGTGGTCAGTGGACCGATTTACGCCCGGTGAACAGCTTCACCAGGTACAACAGCACGCAGGCGCCCGCCAGACAGGTGATGAAGCTGAAAATCCAGCCCGCGCCTTCTACATCGACGCCGAACAGGCTCAGCACGAACCCGCCGAGCAGACCGCCGATGACTCCGACGACGATGTTGAGCAGGATGCCCTGCTGCGCGTCGGTCTTCATGAACTTGCTCGCGATCCAACCGGCCAGACCGCCGATGATGATCCAACTGATGATGCCGAGTCCGAGCATGATGTCCTCGATCCCTCGATGGGCCGGCGAGCAAACGCCTTGTCACCAAGATACCCCCGCCTCCCTTGTGACAATCGACACTCAGATTACGATCCGAGGCGTAATATGAGGATGCCTCATGTCTGAGCGTTCACATGGCGTCCACGCACGGGCCACGGGCGATGAGGGACAGATTTCGATGCTTCGGGTACACCCAGCGGTGCTGCCGCAGGTTGACAGGTACATAGGAGACTCACAATGGCTCGAATCGCCCAGACGACGGGTGCAGAGCACACCGCGATCCTCGGATTGGGCGTCTACCGCCCGGCTCGAGTGGTCACCAACGACGAGCTAGCGGGGCCGATCGACTCGAGCGACGAGTGGATCCGCACCCGGTCCGGCATCAACACCAGGCGCTTCGCCTCCGACGAGGAAACCATCCAATCCATGAGCGTCGCCGCCGCGCGCGACGCGATCGCCGCCGCCGGGGTGCAGGCCGACCAGATCGACTGCGTCATCGTGGCGACGTCGACCCATCTGGTGCTCACCCCGGCAATCGGTCCACGCATCGCCACCGAGCTGGGCATGACCGGCTCGGCCGCCTTCGACATCTCGGCGGGCTGCGCCGGGTTCTGTCACGCACTGGGCATGGCATCGGACCTGGTCCGGGCGGGCACCTCGAATCACGTACTGGTGATCGGCGTCGAGAAACTCAGCGTCACCATCGACTTCACCGACCGCGCGACGGCCTTCCTGTTCGCCGACGGCGCGGGCGCGGTCGTCGTCGGCCCGTCCGCCGAACCGGGCATCGGCCCGACCGTGTGGGGTTCGGACGGCACCCAGCACCACGCCATCCGCCAGACCAAGGACTGGGTGGAGTTCTTCGACGAGATCGAGGAGAAGGGCACCGATGCGGTGCGCCCCTACCTCACGATGGAGGGCACCGCGGTGTTCCGCTGGGCCGCGCATTCGCTGGAGAAGGTCTGCCGCGACGCGATCGACCGCGCGGGCCTGACCGCCGGTGATCTCGACGCGATGATCCCGCACCAGGCCAACGGCCGGATCATCGAGATCATGGCCAGGGTGCTCGAGCTCCCGGAGCACTGCGCGCTGGCCAACGACATCGAGGACGCCGGCAACACCTCGGCGGCATCGGTCCCCCTCGCGATGGAGGCGCTGCTGCGCAAGGGCGAATCGAAGCCGGGCGACACCGCGCTGCTGATCGCCTTCGGCGCCGGACTGTCCTATGCGGCACAGGTTGTCACGCTGCCCGCCTGGAAATAGCTGATCAGCAAATCTCACACAACCGGGGTGGCCTGCGCCGACGCAGGCCACCGACCGGTTGGCTCGCCGTGTCCACCTTGTCCCACTTGCACCACCTCCGGCAGGCTGGCAAACTTTTCGCTACCGACGTTTTGCTGATCGACGAAGCTCAGCCTCCAGCGTTCGGAGTCGTCAACCCGAGGTGATCGGCCGTGAAACTGCGCTCACTCCTGCCACGCAGGCACATCAACGAGGTCCCGCTCCTGCCGAGCATCGGACCGGACGACGCTTTCGCGCTCCCCAGCGCGCTCGTGCCGCGGGGCACCCGTCTCAAACGCGAGGAACGCCTCGAACGTCTGCTCACCCCGAGCGAACTCGACCTGGTCCTGCACCACCAGCTGTAATTTTGGAGCGCTGGCGCGCTCGAGCGGGGCCCTTCGGGCCCCTGATCTTCCCTCCCTCCGGGCACTCCTTCGTCGCACCCTCCACTCAGTCCAGATCAGGGCGGGCCCCTCGGAAAGACACACGTCGGATGCCCGGCCCGAGACAGGGGGATACTCGAAACGTGAGCACTCCCTCGGTAACCAAACCGGCCATTCTGAGCGTTGACGACGACCCCGGCGTTTCCCGGGCGGTCGTGCGCGATCTGCGCCGCCGCTACGGCGCCGACTACCGGATTCTGCGGGCTGAATCAGGGCAGCAGGCGCTGGAGGCGCTGCGGGAGATGAAACTGCGCGGGCAGCCCGTGGCGGTGTTGATCGCGGACTACCGGATGCCCGGCATGGACGGGATCGAATTCCTCGAGCAGGCGATGGACCTGCACCCGTACGCGCGCCGGGTGCTGCTCACCGCCTACGCCGACACCGATGCCGCGATCGACGCGATCAATGTCATCGATCTCGACCACTATCTGCTCAAGCCGTGGGATCCGCCGGAGGAGAAGCTGTACCCGGTGATCGACGGCTTGCTCGATGTCTGGCGCAGCGCCGAGCAACGGCCCGTGTACGAGACCAAGGTCGTCGGCGATCGATGGTCGCCGCGGTCCTCGCAGGTGCGAGAGTTCTTGGCGCGCAATCAGTTGCCGTATCGGTGGTACCCGGTCGACGAACCGGAGGGCACCCGGCTGCTGGAGGCGGCGGGCGCCGATCCGCTGACCTGTCCGGTGGTGATCACGGCCGCGGGCCTCGCGCTGGTCCAGCCGACCGACAGCGAGCTCGCCGAAAACGTCGGGCTCACCGTCGAACCCAGTGGGGATTTCTACGATCTGATCGTGGTGGGCGGCGGGCCGGCCGGGCTGGGCGCGGCGGTGTACGGCGCCTCGGAGGGGTTGCGCACGGTGCTGGTGGAGCGCACGGCCACCGGTGGACAGGCGGGGCAGAGCTCGCGGATCGAGAACTACCTCGGATTTCCCGACGGGGTGTCGGGATCGCAGCTGGCGGATCGGGCCCGGCGGCAGGCGGCGAAGTTCGGCGCGGAGATCATCACCACGCGCGACGTGGTCGCGCTCGAGGTCAACGGTTCGGCGCGAACGGTGCGGTTCGCCGATGGCGGGAAGCTGTGCGCGCACACGGTTCTGATCGCGACGGGCGTGGACTATCGACGTCATCCGGCGGCGGGTGTGGACGAATTCACCGGGCGCGGTGTGTATTACGGATCGGCGATGACCGAGGCGGCCGAGTGCGCCGAGCAGGAGGTCTACATCGTCGGCGGAGCCAATTCGGCCGGGCAGGCCGCGGTGTTCCTGTCCCGCAATGCCCGTCGCGTGCACCTGGTTGTTCGAGGCGACTCGCTGGAGCGGTCGATGTCGCACTATCTCGTCCAGCAGATCGAACACATCGAGAACATCGTGGTGCACACCGAGACCGAGGTGGTCGGCGCCGACGGCGACACGCATCTGGAACGGATCATCCTGCGCGACAACAGCACCGGCACCGAAGACAAGGTCGACGCGCAGCGCCTGTTCCTGTTCATCGGCGCCGCTCCACAGACCGCCTGGCTCGACGGCGTCGTCACCCGGGACGCGGCCGGATACGTGCTGGCCGGACCGGACCTGATGGTCGACGGCGCGCGACCACCCGGCTGGGAACTGCCACGCCCGCCGCAGCACCTCGAGACCAGCGTCCCCGGCGTGTTCGTCGCGGGCGATGTGCACGCCGAATCCGCCAAGCGGGTCGCCTCGGCGGTCGGCGAGGGCGCGATGGCGGTCATGCTCGTCCACCGGTACCTGGCATAGGAGATGAGTTCGTTGATCTGCGATCCGGAAGAACTGCGCACGCTGTTCCTGTTCGAGAAACTCGACGAGACCCAGCTCGCCGAGCTGTGCGACATCGGGCGCATCGAGTACGTCGACCCGGGCCCGGTGTTCCGCGAGGGTGAACCGGCCACCTGCTTCTACGTGCTGATCGACGGCGAGGTGCGGCTGACCAAGCTGTCCGGCGGCGTGGAGATCGAGATCAACCGCACCGACCATCGCGGGGTGTACGCGGGTGCCTGGATGGCCTATCTGGGCGATCGGGCGAATCAGGACTACAACGGCTCGATGTACGTGCTGCGCCGCTCCCGGTTCCTGGTCATCGACGCGGCCGATTTCGCCAGGATCATGCACGAGTGGTTCCCGATGGCCGTGCACCTGCTCGAGGGCGCGTTCTTCGGCGGACAGAAGTCGAGCCAGCGGATCGCCGAGCGGGAACGGCTGCTCGCCCTCGGTTCGCTGTCGGCCGGGCTCACCCACGAGCTCAACAATCCCGCCGCCGCCGCGGTGCGCGCCACCTCCGGCCTGCGCGAACGCGTGGCCGGGATGCGGCACAAGCTCAAGATGATGGCCGAGGGCAAGTTCCCGGCCGACGCGCTGGTCAAGCTCGTCGAGATGCAGGAGCAGGCCGCCGACCAGGTCGCCAAGGCCCCGGATCTCAGCCCGTTGGAAGCCGCCGATCGCGAGGACGCGCTGGCGGACTGGTTCGAGCAGCGCGGCATCGCCGACGGCTGGAATCTGGCGCCGACCTTCGTGCAGGCGGGCCTGGACACCGACTGGCTGGAGGGCGTGCACGCAACGCTGGAAGCGTGCCAGGCGCCGGTGTTCGAGGGCGCCGTGCGCTGGCTGAACTACACCATCGAGACCGAGTTGCTGATGAACGAGATCTTCGACTCGACCACCCGCATCTCCACCCTCGTCGGTGCGGCCAAACAGTATTCGCAGATGGATCGCGCGCCGTATCAGGTCGTCGACCTGCACGAACTGCTCGATTCCACCCTGGTGATGCTCAACCGCAAACTCGGTGACGGCGTCCGCGTGGTGAAGGACTACGACCGTAGCCTGCCGCCGATCCCCTGCTTCGCCGCCGAACTCAATCAGGTGTGGACCAACCTGATCGACAACGCGGTCTACGCGATGGGCGGCGAGGGCACCCTGACGATCCGCACCTTCAAGGAGAACGACTGCGCCGCCGTCGAGATCGGCGACACCGGACCGGGCATTCCCCCCGAGGCGCGTGGTCGCATCTTCGAGCCGTTCTTCACCACCAAACCGGTCGGCGACGGCACCGGCCTCGGCCTCGACATCTCGTTCCGGATCGTGGCCAACAAGCACAACGGTGACATCCGGGTCGAGTCGGAACCCGGCAACACGCGGTTCATCGTCCGCCTGCCGTTGCGACCGACAGCGGAGGATGTCAGCACACCTATTACAGGAGGTCAGGATGTCTGAAGCGGGGATCAACCCGAGCGTGCCGCCCAGCGGCGCCGGTTGCGTCGAGTGCGACGAGGGCGGCGGCTGGTGGGTGCACCTGCGTCGCTGCGCCGAATGCGGGCACGTCGGCTGTTGCGACAGCTCCCCCAGCAAGCACGCGACGAAGCATTTCGAGGCCACCGCGCACCCGTTCATGCAGAGCTACGAACCGGGCGAGGACTGGTTCTACAACTTCTCCAGCGGAGAGATGTACAGCGACGGTCCCGAACTCGCCTCGCCGACCAGCCATCCGACTGATCAGTCCGTGCCCGGCCCCGCCTCGCGGGTACCCGCGAACTGGCAATCACTCATGAGCTGAGCCGAGAGCCGAGCGATTAAGGCTTCATCCCGGCGGCGTCGGCGACCGGCTTGTCGGCATTGGACGGAACGAGGCAGACCAGCTTCACGGTGCTGAGGGCCACGTTGGGGCTACCCTCGAACGGCCCACCGGGATTCTCCGCGAGGAGCTTGTCGATCGCCTTCTTCTCGCCGTCGGCGTCGAGCGACTTGAACTGCGTGCAGGTGATGTCGGCGCTCGCGGCCGAGGTCGGCGCCGCTTTCGAGGTGGGCGCTGTGGTGGTGGCGGGCGCGCTGGAGCTCGGCGTGCCCTTGCGCAGCCCGCTCGCGTCGGCGGAGTCGTCGCCGGAACCACACCCGACCAGTGTCAGGGTCAGTGCCCCGGCGGCCAGAACGGCGAGGGAGATTCGGTTCATCTGCTGCTTTCCCCGGTAGATCGCGGCGCCGGCACCTCCGGCGCGTCCGGTGCAGCGTACCGACTTGCGGCGATAGTTCGTCATGCCAGCCAGAATGGCCGTCTGACCTTGCGGTCGGCCTATCGATTCCTGATCGCGCCGCAACGCGGCAGAATGGGGCGGTGGCTGAACTTTCGCTCACCGCCCGGCTCAACCCCTCCGCAGCCGATGCCCGCCGCGGGGTGGTGCGCTTGCACCCCGAGACGCTCACCGCGCTCGGTCTGCGCGAATGGGACGGCATCGCCCTGATCGGTGCGCGCAGGACCGCGGCGGTGGTGGCGAAGGCGCCCGCGGACAGTCCGCCGGGAGTAGCCCTGCTCGATGACGTGACGCTGTCGAACGTGGGGTTACGGGAGAACGCGGCGGTGACGGTGGCCCCGGTGACGGTCTTCGGCGCCAGACAGATCTCGTTGAGCGGCTCGGCGCACGCGATGGCCAGCATCGCGGCGGCCACGCTGCGCCAGGCACTGCTCGGCAAGGTGGTGACCGTGGGTGACACGGTGTCACTGCTGCCGCGCGATCTCGGACCCGACATCAGTTCCTCGGCGGCCACGCAGGCGCTCTCGCGTGCCTTCGGCATCGCCTGGACCACCGAACTGCTCACCGTCACGGCGATCGAGCCGATGCCGGGACCGGTGAGCGTGCAAACGAATTCGGCCGTCGGCTGGGGTGCGGGCGCGGCCGCGATCCAGCACACCCTGGAACGCGACGGCGACCCTCGGCAGGGTTCGGGAAACAGGTCCGACGCGCCTGGGCAGCAATGGGTTCCGGAGTCTGATCAGCAAGAACCCGCCGCCGCGAAGGTGAGTTCGGGAAGCCCGCCGGTCCAGATCGAGGACCTCGCAGGGGTGCAGAGCCAGGCGGCCAAGCTGGCCGAATGGCTGAGCTTGGCGCTCGACGAGCCCGAGTTGCTCAAGACCCTCGGCGCACCGGCGCACCTCGGCGTGCTCATCACCGGTCCGGCCGGCGGCGGCAAGGCCACCTTCGCCAAAGCTGTTGCCGCACCACGTCGCATCGTCGAACTCGACGGTCCGAGCGTCGGCGCGACCGAGAGCGGCACCCGGCTGCGTGCGGTCGCCGAGGCGGTGGCCGATGTCGCCACCGGACAGGGCGGCGTGCTGCTGATCACCGATATCGACGCACTGCTGCCCGACGAGGCCGAGCCCGTCGCCACGCTCATTCTCGACCAGCTGCGCGCCGCGGTGCGCGCGCCGTGTGTAGCCCTGCTGGCCACCACCGCCCATCCGACACAGGTGGATTCGCGGCTACGGGCACCGGACCTGTGTGACCGCGAACTGGCACTTCCGCTGCCGACCGCGGCAATTCGGCGGGCACTGCTCGAACAGCTGCTACGCAAGATACCCGCGGGAGAACTCGATCTCGAGGCGATCGCTTCGCGCACACCGGGTTTCGTGGTGGCTGATCTGACCGCACTGTGCCGGGAAGCGGCGGTCCGCGCGGCGGGCCGGGCCAGCCGCGAACACACCGAACCGGCCCTCATCCAGGATGACCTGATCGGCGCGCTCGAGGTGATCCGCCCGCTGTCTCGTTCGGGGACAGAGGAATTGGCGATCGGATCGCTCGACCTCGACGACGTCGGCGACATGGTCGAAACCAAGCAGGCACTCACCGAAACGGTGCTGTGGCCACTGCGCCACCCCGACTCGTTCGCCCGCCTCGGCGTCGAACCGCCGCGCGGCGTCCTGCTCTACGGGCCACCCGGCTGCGGCAAGACCTTCCTCGTGCGGGCACTGGCAGGTACCGGTCAGCTCAGCGTGCACTCGGTGAAAGGCGCTGAGCTGATGGACAAGTGGGTCGGCTCCTCGGAACGAGCGGTGCGCGAACTGTTCCAGCGGGCCCGCGACTCGGCACCGTCGCTGATCTTCCTCGACGAGGTCGACGCACTCGCGCCGCGCCGCGGCCAGAGCAGCGACTCCGGGGTGTCGGACCGGGTGGTCGCCGCCCTGCTCACCGAACTCGACGGTGTCGAACCCCTGCGCGATGTGGTGGTGGTCGGCGCGACCAACCGCCCCGAGTTGATCGACCCCGCACTGCTGCGGCCGGGCCGACTCGACCGCCTCGTCTTCGTCCCACCGCCGGACGGCCCGGCCCGGCTCGAGATCCTGCGCACGGCGGGCCGCTCGGTTCCGCTCGCCGAGGATGTCGACCTGGCCGCCCTCGCGGAGGATCTCGACGGCTACTCGGCCGCCGACTGCGCCGCCCTGCTCCGCGAAGCCGCGCTCTCGGCACTGCGCCGCGATATGGCCGCCGCCGACGTCACCGCCGAGGACGTGGCCGCCGCCCGCGCCACCGTGCGCCCGTCCCTCGACCCCGCGCAGGTCGAATCGCTGCGCCGCTACGCCCAGAGCAGGGCTTGATCCCCGGAACTCGCCGCCCCGGTATCCGGACACGACATCCCAGGTGGGAGGGGTAGTCGCCGGTATCGTCGGCACGGTGCCCAAGATCGGTGATGGTCTGGACGCGGTCACGGCGTTCGCCGGGGCCGCGGCCGCGGGGATGTCACTGTTCCTCCCGTTCAGCTTCGGTGAGGATTCGGCGATCGATTCCCCCTACCGCGTCACCAGCCTGATCAACAGCGTTCCCCGCGCGGCCGCACTCGGTCTCATCGTGGCTGTCGTGGTCGCCGTGCTGTCCAGGCCGATCACCCGACCGGGGCTGATCTGGCTCACCGCGACGGGTGGGGCGGCGGCGCTGGCGATCAACTACTTCATCGGGCGGGCGATGACCTCCGCCGATGTACTCACCACCCAGAACTACATCGACTCGCTGTGCGGCGGGGTGCTGTTCGGCGCGCTGTGTATCTGCGCGTGGCGGATGCGCTGGTCCGCGGTCGGTTTCGGACTCGGGGTCCTGGTCGTGTTCGTCTACGGCCAGGTCGTCGCGGTGTTCACCTCGAACACCACGGCGACGGCGGACAAAGCCGTGCACACCCCGCACTGGCTGATCGGCGCCGCGGTCGTGCTGCTGGCGGTGAACACCGCGCGCCACCGGCACGGCATCATGTTGCCCGCGGTGCCGCGGATGGCGGCGGATCTGCCGATCACCCCGATCATCGCCACCACCGTGCTGTCGCTGTCGCTGCTGATCGCCACCGACTGGCTCGGTCGCGAGTTCGAAGAACGACAGGGCGACTCCTGGCGGATCGCGCTCGCCGTGATCGTCACGCTCGTGGCGGCGTTCGCCGCCGCCGCGCTGCTGCCCGGCCGCGACGGCACCGGCGTCCTCGTCGCCGTGAGCGTGGCCGCGGCCGCCGATTCGCTCGGTGACGCACCGAGTCTCGGTTGGCATCTGCTGCTCGTTCTCGTCGTCGGCATCGGCGCGATCCTGGCGGGCCTGCGCTGGCCGACACCGTGGGGCGCGCTGCTCGGCGCCGCCGCGATCTGCAGTTTCGCCGCACTGGCCGAATACCTCCCCTGGGCATTCGTGTGGCCGGCCGGGGTGATGCTGTTGACCTGTGTCGCCGGTTTCGCCATCGGCTCGCTGCGGGTCAGCTACCTGCCGAGCGCGATGCTCGGGCTCGGTGCGCTGTATCTGCCGTCGATCCTGTGGGCGATTCCCACCGGGCGGCGACACTGGCCGACGAGCGCAGTCGCGGTGTCGGAGCAGGTGCCCGGCCAGGTCGCGCTGGCCATCACCGTCGGCGCCGCGGTCGGACTCGCGGTGCTGTACCAGATCCGGCCCGCCACGCCGCCGCGGGTGAGTCAGCCATAGCCACACCGCACCCGACATGGCCGACGCGACAACCTCGGTGTCGCCGAACAGTCCGCTCGCGCCCGTAGGATCGGGGCGCGCTACTCGACCGCTACCTACCCGACGGAGGGGGAGTTGCTAGCCGTTCTGCTCGTTCACGCACTGGCCGCCCTGCTGGCCCCGCTGTGCGTACGAGTGCTGGGCCGCAACGCTTTCTATCTGCTGGCGCTGGTCCCACTGGGCAGCCTCGGCTGGGTGATTGCGCACTGGGGAGACACCGTGCGCACGCAGGTGCAGTGGGCGCCGCAGATCTCGATGAACATCGACCTACGTTTCGATTCCCTCGCCGCGGTGATGTGCACGCTGGTGCTCGGCATCGGCGCGTTGATCCTGGCCTACTGCGGTCGCTACTTCGAGCGTGACGAAGCCCGGCTCGGGGTGTTCGCGGCCGAGCTGACCGGATTCGCGGGCGCCATGTTCGGGCTGGTCACCAGCGACAACATGTTGCTGCTGTACGTGTTCTGGGAAATCACGACGGTGCTGTCGTTCCTGCTCGTCGGCCACTACGCCGAGCGTTCGGTCAGCCGAAGGGCCGCGATCCAGGCGCTGCTGGTGACGGGTGCGGGCGGGCTGGCGATGCTGGTCGGGATCGTGATTCTCGGGCTCCGCTACGACAGTTTCCTGCTCTCGGATGTGCTCGCGGCCGGTGCTGTTCCATCGGGGAGCGCGGTGTCGGTGGCGATCGGCCTGGTACTGCTCGGGGCGATCAGCAAATCGGCGATCGTGCCGCTGCACTTCTGGTTGCCCGGTGCGATGGCGGCGCCGACGCCGGTGAGCGCGTACCTGCACGCCGCCGCGATGGTGAAAGCCGGTATCTACCTGGTGGCCCGGCTGGCGCCCGCGCTCGCGCAGACACCGCCGTGGCATCTGATGCTCCTGCCGCTCGGCATCATCACGATGCTGCTCGCCGGGTGGCGGGCGATCCAGGTGCACGATCTGAAGCTGGTACTCGCGTTCGGCACCGTCAGCCAGCTGGGTCTGATGATCACGATGGTCGGTATCGGCACCCCCGACGCGGCGCTGGCGGGGCTCACGCTGCTGGTGGCGCACGCGCTGTTCAAGGCGTGCCTGTTCATGGTGGTCGGCATCATCGACCACGGCGCGGGCACCAGAGATCTGCGCCGACTGTCCGGGCTGGGGCAGCGTGCGCCGGTGCTGTGCGCGATCGCGGTGCTCGCCGCACTCAGCATGGCCGGACTGCCACCGCTGCTCGGATTCGTCGGCAAGGAGTCGGCGCTCGGCGCGCTGTGGTCGGCCGATGTGCTGAGCCCATCGGTGCGATTCGCCATGCTGGCGGGGGTCACGGTCGGTTCGGCGTTCACCGTGGCCTACAGCATCCGATTCGTCTGGGGCGCCTTCGGAATCACCGCCAATCCCGAGCGCGAGGTCACCTGGCACGCGCCCGGACCGCTGCTGCTCGGTCCGCCCGCGGTGCTCGCGGTGGCCGGGCTGGCGGGCGGCCTCGACGCCTCGGCCGTCGATCGATGGTTGAGCCCCTACGCCGAGTCGCTGCCCGGTGTTCTCGACGCCCATCTCGCCCTCTGGCACGGCTTCACCGGACCGCTCGCGCTGACGGTGGTCATCGTCGCGGCCGGTGTCGCCCTGTTCCTGATCCGCGGCCGGATCGGTGAACCGGCACACCCGCGCCTCGGCAATGCCGATCGCAACTACGACGCGGCCCTGCGCGCGATGGACCGGCTTTCGTCGCGCATCACCGGAACTGTGCAGTCCGGTTCGCTGCCTGCCAGTCAGGCCACCATCCTCGGCACGCTCATCGTGCTGCCGACGGTCATGCTCGCCGTCGGCACGCGCACGGGAGTGCAACTGCGACTGTGGGATTCACCGTTGCAGGCGGCGATCGGCGCGATCATGATCGCGATGGCGTCGGCCGCCACCGTTTTGCGCAACAGGTTGGCCAGCGTGCTCGTGGTCGGAGTGACAGGCTACGGCTGCGGCGTGATCTTCGCACTGCACGGCGCACCCGATCTCGCGCTGACCCAATTCCTGGTCGAGACACTGACTTTGGTCGTCTTCGTGCTCGTGCTGCGGGCGTTCCCCGCGGAGATCGCCGAAAGCCAGGGCACGGCGTTCAAATTCCGCCGGGCGCTGCTGGCTATCGGCGTCGGCATCACCGTCCCCGTGCTCGCCGCGTTCGCCATCGCCGCCAGGCACGGTAACCCGATCTGGCAGGCCATCCCCGACGCGGCCTACCGGATGGGCGGCGGCAAGAACGCGGTCAACGTCCTGCTGGTCGACATCCGGGCCTGGGACACCCTCGGCGAGATCTCGGTGCTCGTCGTCGCCGCGACCGGCGTGGCGTCGCTGGTCTTCCGCAGCCGCCGATTCGGCAGCGCGCCGCGCGCCGTCGACTCACCGAACTACGACCCCGACGCGGTGAGCTGGTTGCCCGCGGCGCGCCTGCTCGACCGGCGCGACCGTTCGATGGTCCTGCAGATCACCACTCGCCTGGTCTTCCCCACCATCATGGTGCTGTCGGTGTACTTCTTCTTCTCCGGCCACAACGCGCCCGGCGGCGGCTTCGCCGGTGGCCTGGTCGCCGGGTTGGCCCTGACCCTGCGCTACCTCGCGGGCGGCCGATACGAACTGGGCGAAGCGCTACCGGTCGACGCCGGACACCTGCTCGGCACGGGCCTCGCCCTCGCCGCGGGCACCGCCACCGCATCGCTGCTGCTCGGCGCACCCCCACTGTCCTCGGCGGTCATCGAGGTGACGCTGCCGCTGCTCGGCCACATCAAACTGGTCACCGCCCTGTTCTTCGACCTCGGCGTCTACCTGGTGGTCGTCGGGCTGGTGCTGGATGTGCTGCGCAGCCTCGGCGCCCGCCTGGACAAGGAGCTCGGATGACCGCGAACCTCGTTCTTCTCATCACGATCGGCGTGCTCACCGCGTGCGGCGTCTACCTGCTGCTCGAGCGGGTGGTGTCGAAGATGCTGCTCGGGATGATCCTGCTCGGCAACGCGGTGAACCTGCTGATCCTCACGATGGGCGGCCCGGACGGGGAACCACCGATCCTCGGCAGCCCCGACACCTCCCCCGACGGCATGGCCGATCCGCTCGCACAGGCGATGGTGCTCACCGCGATCGTGATCACCATGGGCCTGGCGGCTTTCGTCCTCGCGCTGGCCTATCGCGCCTACATGCTGACCACCACCGAAGACGTGACCAACGACCCCGAGGACGCCCAGGTCGCCGCCCGGCGCGAACGGGAGGATCCCGAACAGTGACCCTGTCCCAGGATCTGCTGCCCGCCATCGCCGCACTGCCCGTGCTGGTTCCGCTGCTCGCCGCCGCGGCCACCCTGGTGTTCGGCCGACGCCCGCGCCTGCAGGCGATGATCACGCTGACGGCGCTGTCGGTGGTGCTGGTGATCAGCGGGCTGCTGCTGTACCTCGCCGACCGCGACGGCACCACCGCCGTGCAGGTGGGCGGCTGGCCGACCCCGATCGGCATCACCCTCGTCGTCGACCGGCTCAGCGCCGCCATGCTGCTGGTCTCGGCCTTCGTGCTCCTCGTGGTGTCCATTTACGGTGCGGGACAAAATATCTCCGACGGTGACCAACACCAGCCGACCTCGATCTACCGTCCCACCTATCTGATTCTGACCGCGGGCGTGTCGACCGCGTTCCTGGCCGGTGACCTGTTCAACCTGTTCGTCGGCTTCGAGATCCTGCTCGTCGCCTCGTTCGTGCTGCTCACTGTCGGCGCCACCGAGGAACGCATCCGTACCGGCATCGCCTATGTGATGGTGTCGATGGTGTCGTCGCTGATCTTCCTGATCGGCATCGGCCTCACCTACGCGGCGACGGGCACCCTGAATCTCGCGCAACTGGCCCTGCGCCTGGAAGCGACACCCAGTGGCGTGCGCACCGCCTGCTACGCGGTGCTGCTGGTCGCGTTCGGGATCAAGGCGGCGGTGTTCCCGCTGTCGAGCTGGCTGCCCGACTCCTACCCCACCGCGCCGGCGCCGGTCACCGCGGTGTTCGCGGGCCTGCTCACCAAAGTCGGTGTGTACGCGATCATCCGCACCCACACGCTCTGGTTTCCTGACGGCGCGTTCGACGACATCCTGCTGGTGTGTGGGCTGGCGACGATGCTCATCGGCGTCCTGGGCGCCATCGCGCAGACCGATATCCGGCGGCTGCTCTCGTTCACGCTGATCAGCCACATCGGCTACATGGTTTTCGGCATCGGCCTCGCCACCACCGCCGGGCTCACCGGCGCGGTGTTCTACGTGGCCCACCACATTCTGGTGCAGACCGCGCTGTTCCTCGCGGTCGGACTGATCGAACGCCAAGCCGGGTCGGTGTCACTGCGACGGATCGGCGGCCTGGCGGCAGCGAGTCCGCTCCTCGGTGTGCTGTTCCTGCTCCCCGCTCTGAATCTGGGTGGTATCCCGCCGTTCTCGGGATTCATCGGCAAGGTCGCGCTCCTGGAAGCCGGCGCCGCCGACGGCAGCGTCCTGGCCTGGGTGCTGGTCGGAGGTTCGGTGGTCACGAGCCTGCTCACGCTCTACGCGGTGGCGCGGGTCTGGAGCAAAGCGTTCTGGCGACCACGCGAAGAGGCGCCGGAAGGCCATCTCACCGCGGCGAATCTGCCGACCCTGGTGGAGGATTCGACCGATGTGCACTACGAGGACCGCACCGATCCCGGCCGGATGCCGGTGCTGATGGTGCTGGCCACCGTCGGGCTCGTCAGCGCCGGGCTCGCGCTCACCGTGTTCGCCGGGCCGATCCTCGGCATCGCCGAACGTGCGGCCGTCGACCTGGACAACCCGTCGGTCTACATCGACTCGGTGCTCGGACCGGAGCAACGATGAGCCGACTCATCAACCGCGACAATGCCCTTCGCCTCGGCGTACTGCTCTGGCTCACCGCCGTCTGGGTCGCGCTCTGGGGGGATCTGAGCCTGGCCAACACCATCGCCGGTGTGGTGGTCGCGCTGATCGTGGTCTTCGCGCTACCGCTGCCGTTGGTCCCGGTGGCCGGGCGCTTCCATCCGCTCTCGTTCCTCGAATTGATCGCTGTCAGCGTCTATTACTCGCTCGAATCGAGTCTGCAGGTGGCCTGGTTCGCGCTGCGGCCCAGCGGGCCGCCGGTTTCGGGCGTGCTGCGCGTGCATCTGGGCATCCAGTCCGATCTGGTGCTGGTGATGTGCACCGACCTGCTCAACCTGATCCCCGGCACCATGGTCCTCGAACTCGATCGTCACCGCTGCGTGGTCTACGTCCATGTGCTCGATGTGGGCAGCGACGAAGCGGTCGCGAAGTTCTACCGCACCACCCGACGTCTGGAACATCTGATGATCAAGGCCTTCGAACGACCGAGCGAACGCCGCCGCGTCGACCCCCCACCGGAGGCGTAACCATGACCGTCGTCGCGATTGTCGCCGCCATCCTGCTCACCGCCGCCGCGGTGATCACCAGCTACCGCGTACTCGCGGGCCCGAGCACCCTCGACCGGGTGGTCGGCATCGATTCGCTGATGGCCATCGCCGCCTCCGGGCTCGCGGTCTGGGCCGCCTACAGCGACGACACCACGGTGATCCCGGCGATCGTGGCACTCGCGCTCGTCGGTTTCCTCGGCTCGTCCGCGGTCACCCGATTCCGGGTCAGGGACGACCGATGAGCGGGTGGGAATGGGTATCGGCGGTCCTGATCCTGACCGGCTGCGCGCTCGCGTTCACCGCGTCGATCGGCATCGTCCGTTTCCCCGACACCCTCACCCGCATGCACGCGGCCACCAAACCGCAGGTGGTCGGCCTCCTGCTGGTGCTCGTCGGCACAGGCATCGACATCCGCGACGACATCAATGTCTGGATGCTCGTCCTCACGGGCTTGTTCACGATCATCACGGCCCCGGTCGTCGCCCATCTCATCGGCCGCACCGCCTACCGAGAACAGCGTCACCGCGACGGGTTGTTCTAAACGGCGGGCGTGGCGATGCGTTCGATGGCGGGTTCGGGGGCGGTGGCGAACCAGGTGTTGTGGAAGGCGATGGCCACCGCAGCCAACAGCCCGATGACGATCGCGCCCGCGGCCACCGGATACTCCGCCATCGGCACCGCCAGATAGCGGTAGGACAGCAGCAGCGCCGCGAACGCCGCCGTGCCGAAGCCGACCAGCCGGATGCGGAACGCGCCCCAGCCCCGCTCGGGCGCGCGCAACGCCGACTCGACGGTCAGGCACAGCACCGCGCCCGCCACCAGGTCGACGCCGTAGTGATAGCCGAACCCCAGCGTCGCGGTCACCGTGGCGGCCAGCCAGAATGCCCCGCCCCAGCGCATCCAGATCGGCGCGCGCGATCCGTCGACATCGCGGCGGGTGTGGATGAACAGCGACAGTGCCCACGCGGTGTGCATCGAGGGCATGCAGTTGCGCGGGGTGAATTCGTCGAACGGCAGCGCGGCCGGATTCGAGTCGAGCGGGGGCAGTGCGGTGGGCCAGAAGTTACCCACCTGGAAACCGTGCCCGTCGGCCCCGAACGCGAACATCGGCCCGACTATCGGGAACAGCACATAGAACAGCGGTCCGACCAGACCGAGCACCAGGAAGGTACGCACCAGATAGTGGCTGGGCCACTGTCCGGTCGTGACCACCTTGCGCAGCTGCCACACCGCCACCGCGATCGCGGCCACCGGCAGTTCGATGTAGACCCAGTGCAGCACCGCGTACACCTCGGGCCCGAGCACATCCAGCACCCGCCCGACAACCCACGACGGATCACCGAGCGCGTGATCGGCGAGCAGCGCGTACTCGTCGAGCACGGTCGGCCGCAGCGCCGAAGTGAGGTGCAACCACACATCGCCGACCTTGGTGGCCAGCACCAGCAGCGCACCGAGCGCCACGGCCGTCAACGCGTCAACGCGCTCACGACCTCGCCAGCGCACCGCCGCGACGACCGCCAGCGCGGCCAGCACGATCGTCGGCCCGTTGCCGACGGTGAACGGCTTGCCGTCGATGAGTCGCAGCGCGACCCACACCGCATCGATCCCGATCGCGGCGGCCAGCGCCATCACCCGGCGGCGCGTGGAGATCCCGACAAGCGCGAGCACGAGCCCGGCCCACGGCACCGACATCGACTTGGGCGTCCCGACGAAGTCACGGGCCAGGCTGGCCAACGGACCGTCGAACCCGTTGACCGAGGCGACGATCTGCAGTCCGACCAGCAGCGCGAGCACCGCGACGACGGCGACAACGGCGAGTGTGCGTGGTTCACGCAGACGAGAACCGAGGGTGGCACCCCCCGAAACGGCGCGCGGATGTTCGACAAGCATCCAGACATCGTAAACGGCGGGTTAACGCCGACTCCCCGCGCAGCTGAACGCTACTGATCCAGCTCGCGCACCAGCGCGTCGACGACCGCGACCATATCGCCCTGTGTATGCGCGGCGACCCGGCGTTGCCGCTGGTAGGAGGCGCCGTGGCGGAGAATGTCGGCCACGGCGGCCAGCTCGTCGGCACAGCCCAGACGCTTCGCGGTCGGCTCGAGCCGGGTGAGCAGGTCCATCAGATCATCGGTGACCAAACGCTCATTGCTGGCGTCGTCGACGATCACGATCGCGTCGAGTCCGTAGCGCGCGGCCCGCCATTTGTTCTCCTGCACATGCCATGGCGGCAGCGTCGGCAGGTCCTCACCGTTTTCGAGGCGCTGGTCCAGGTCGACGATCAGGCAGTGGATCAGCGCGGCCACCGAAGCCAGTTCGGCCCGGCTGGACAGTCCGTCGCATACCCGCACCTCGATGGTGCCCCACTTGGGCGCGGGCCGGATATCCCAGTGCATGCCGCCGAGTTGTTCGAACACGCCGGTCTTCATCTGGTCGTGGACGAAACCTTCGAACTGACGCCAGTTCTCGAACTGGAACGGCAGTCCGGCGGTCGGCAACTGCTGGAACATCAGTGCCCGGTTGCTCGCGTACCCGGTGTCGTCCCCGGACCACATAGGCGAGGACGCCGACAGCGCCAGCAGATGCGGATACGACAGCAGCAGCGAGTTCAGGATCGGAAAGACCTTGTCCCGGTGCGAAACTCCCACATGCACGTGCACGCCCCAGATGAGCATCTGGCGGCCCCACCACTGGGTACGTTCGATCAGCTCGTCGTAATGCGGTGAGCGCGTGAGCTGTTGGGTCGACCACTGAGCGAAGGGGTGGGTGCCCGCGCAGAACAGGTCGACACCGAGTGGATCGGCCGCGCGCCGCACCGCGTTCATGGTGCCGTGCAGGTCTTCTACCGCGCCGCCGACCGTGTCGTGCACCCCGGTCACCAATTCGACTGTGTTGCGGAGCAATTCCTTGGTGACCTGCTGCGTGCCGTCGTGCGCACGCAGGTCACCGACCGCGTCGAACACCGTCGAGGCGGTGTTGGACAGATCACGCGTCACCTTGTCGACGAGCGCGATCTCCCACTCGATGCCGATGGTCGGCCGGGGCGAACCGCGAAACGAAACCGACTCGAATGCCCCGGCCATGGGTGCGCCTCGCTAACCGACGATGCCGCACGCCACCCGGGCGCCCGCATCACCGGTGTTCAGGGTGGTCTCGTCCGGGCCGGTGCCACCCTCGCGCGTGTAGCGCGGGGGGATGTTGCCGAAGTTGTCGGCACCGCCGTGGATGATCAGCGCCTTGCCCTTGACGTTGTCGAGGGTGACCGTGTCGGTCCGGGTGACCAGCTTCGCGGAGCCGTCGGCGCCGACCTGCAGCGAGGTGAGGTCACCGCTGGCCGGGTGCGCGGTAGCGCCGCCGACCTGCAGATGCCCGCCTGCCGAGGCGAAGTCGCCCTCGCAGGTGCCGTTCTGGTGGAAGTGCAGACCGTGGAAGCCGGGCGTCAGGCCGCGCGCCTCGACGGTCACGACCAGGTGGCCACCCTCCTGCACGATGGTCGCGGTGCCGACCTCGGCGCCCGCACCGTTCTTGAGCGGGGCCTTCAGGCCGCCTGGCGCGCTACCGTGATCGTCGCTGTGGCCGGGGGCCGCGGTCGCCGACGATGCGGCGTGACCGCCACCGTGGCCTTCGCTTTCACCCGCGGGCGCCGACGAGCTGGTCCACACCGGCGGCGTGGTGCCCTTGACGTCGCTCGACTCCTGGCTGTTGGTGCAGGCTGCGAGCCCGAGCGCGGCGACCGCGAGCACCGGGGTCACAATGCGCCAGGACGGGCGACGAGTTGTCGACGTGGCCATCAGGAGACTCCTTATCGGACTGGGGCTATACCGCTCAAGATGATGCCACAGCGGCGACACGGCCTACGGCACCGCGTGCCGCGCCTTGTTCAGCGACCGGTCAGCACGACGACGACACCCGGTGAGGTGTCCCCCGTTTTGGGTGCGACCGTTCCGCCGACCTGCTCGGCGATCGAGGTGGCCGCGGCCTTGTCGCCCGTGCCGCCGCCGTAGTACACGGTGGTGGTGGTGAGGTTCGCGCCGCTGTAGTTGCCGGTGCTCACATTGGTCCAGCCCGCGGTGGTCAGCTCGCTCGCGGTGCGCGCCGCCAGACCCGCGACGAGGCTGTTGTTCAGCACCCGCACCGGCACAGCCTGATCCGCCGTACCCGCCGCGGGAGTCGTGCTCGCGGTCGTGGTCGTCGGCGCGACGGTGGTCGTCGTGGTCGAGGCGGCCGCGCTGGTGGTGGTCGGCGCGGGCTTGGTGGTGGCCGGTGCCTGCGCGACCGCGCTGGAGGTGGTGGTCTCGGTCTCCGTATCCGAGGCAAGGGCATCGGAGTTCGACAGCGACATCGCACCCAGACCGGCGAAGACGATGGCCAGCGCGATCAACACCATCGCCAGCGCGCGCAACGGCGGGCCGCCGGGAGTGGGGTTCGGGTTGCTCACCCGCCCAACCCTAGCCGCAACGGCGGGTGTGTGGCCCTCATGTCAGACCTGGAAACCGAGTTTGCGAGCGGCACGCGACTTCTGCCTGCTCGCCCGCAGCCTGCGCAGCCGCTTGACCAGCATCGGATCGGCCGCCAGCGCTGCCTCGGAGTCGACGATCGCGTTGAGCACCTGGTAGTACCGGGTGGCCGACATGGCGAACAGTTCGCGGATCGCGTCTTCCTTGGCGCCCGCGTATTTCCACCATTTGCGCTCGAAGTCCAGGATGTCGAGTTCGCGGCGACTCAGACCGGTGCTCTCATCGGCCGCCGAATCCTGTTCGCCCGCAGTGGGGCCGTCGGAGATCCCGGAGACATCCCGAGCTGCTGCGCCGTCCATCGTGCTCCCTCGCCGAGTATCACGAGATGGGTGAATACCGTCGTCATTCAACCATGGGATCCCCCGATCCTTCGACCCATGTCACGGCGTGTTGACTGAAGGCCAGTAGGGGTGGCGCTGCCCACAGGGGTCCGCGGATCATCGGCCCAGCCGAGCGGCGATAATGGCGAGCATGGCAATTCTCCCGATCGTGATCGTCGGTGACCCCGTTCTCCACAACCCCACCGCGAAGGTGACGGAGACCCCCGCGGAGCTGGCCGAGCTCATCGCGGATATGTACGACACTCTCGAAGAGTCCAAGGGTGTCGGCCTCGCGGCCAATCAGGTCGGCGTCGGCAAGCGACTGTTCGTCTACGACTGCCCCGACTTCGACGCCACCGGCAACCCCCTTCGCCGCAGGGGCACGGTGGTGAACCCGGTGCTGGAGACCTCGGCGATCCCCGAGACCATGCCCGACCCCGATGACGACGAGGAAGGCTGCCTGTCGGTACCCGGCGAGCAGTTCCCGACCGGTCGCGCGGACTGGGCGAAGGTCACCGGAACCGATGAGAACGGCGAACCCGTCGAGCTGGAGGGCACCGGCTTCTTCGCGCGCATGCTGCAGCACGAGGTGGGTCACCTCGACGGTTTCCTCTACGTCGACGTGCTGATCGGCCGCAATGCCCGCGCCGCCAAGAAAGCGATCAAGCGAAACGGCTGGGGCACACCGGGTCTGAGCTGGATCCCGGGAACCGTTCCTGATCCGTTCGGTCATGACGACTGACATTCCCCTCGGGCGGCGGGTGGTGATGCGGTACCAGCTGCCCGCGGGTTATCCCCAACCGCTCACAGATGTGATCGGCGAACTGGTGTCGCTGGAGCCGCCGGCGGTGCGCACCGCCGACGGTGAGCTGGTGTCGGTGTCCGCCGATCGCGTAGTCGCGTTGAAGGCACTGGGGCCCCGGCCTATTCGCACCAAGGAGATCCGGTCGCTGGAGACCGCGGCGGCCATGGCCTGGCCGGGCAGCGCTCATCTGTGGATCGACGGCTGGCTGGTGCGGGCGGGTAACGGCTACACCGGACGTGCGAATTCGGCTGTCCCGCTGGGTGAGTCGGGTGTGCCCGCGGTGCTGTCGATCGACACCATGCACAAGATCGCGGACTGGTACACGAGTCAGGGATTGCCGCTGCTGCTGCAGCTGCCCGACCGGCTCGCCCCTGTCCCGCCGACCTGGAACACCTGGAGCGAGACCGTGGTACTCGGTCTCGACATCGCGAATTTCGTCCTGCCGCAAGGCCCGTCGATGGTCCGGATCACCGACGAGCCCGAGGACGGTTGGCTTCGGACACACCGCTACCGCGGCGAGATCCCCCTCGACCCCGCCGTGCGCGAACCGGACCGGGCCGTGCTCACCTCGGTCCTGGACGGCACCCTCGGCTTCGCCTCACTCGGCCTGCCCGAGCCCCTGGCCATCGGCCGCGGCGCGGTGACCACCGCCCCCGATGGCCGACGCTGGGTGGGCCTCACCTGCGTGGCCGTAGCGACCGCGCACCGCCGCAACGGACTCGGCGCGCTGCTGTGCGCCGAACTGATCCGGTGGGGTGCCGAGCAGGGCGCGAGCCACGCCTACGTCCAGGTAGAGGTGGGAAACTCCGGCGCGCTCGCGCTCTACCGCGAACTCGGCTTCATCGAACACCACGCCTATCGCTACGCCGCCCCCCAGAGTCATTAGTCTCGAAAGGACCGTCACTTCCGTGCGTCTCGCCACTTGGAACGTCAACTCGATCCGCTCCCGCGTCGATCGGGCGATCGCCTTCCTGGACCGCCACGACATCGACGTGCTGGCGTTGCAGGAGACCAAGTGCCGTGACGATCAGTTCCCCTTCGAGCAGTTCGAGGCCGCGGGGTACGAAGTGGCGCACGTGGGCCTCAATCAGTGGAACGGGGTCGCGATCGTGTCGCGGGTCGGGCTCACCGATGTCGAGCTCGCCTTCCCCGATCAGCCCGGCTTCGACAAGGACGCCGGCGATTCGCTGATCGAATCGCCGGTGGTCGAGGCGCGCGCGCTCGGTGCGACCTGCGGCGAGGTGCGGGTGTGGAGTCTCTACGTCCCCAACGGCCGCACGCTCGCCGACCCGCACTACACCTACAAGCTGAACTGGCTCTCGACCCTGCACGCCAAGGCGGCGGGTTGGCTGGCCGAGAACCCACAGGCCGAGATCGCGCTGGTCGGCGACTGGAATATCGCCCCCACCGACGACGATGTCTGGGCGCCGGAGCTGTTCGTGGGCAAGACCCATACCTCCGCCCCCGAGCGCGAGGCGTTCCAGTCCATGCTCGATCTCGGATTCCGCGATGTGATGCGCCCGTTCGCCCCCGGCCCCGGCGTCTACACCTATTGGGACTACACCCAGCTGCGTTTCCCCCGCAAGGAGGGCATGCGCATCGATTTCATCCTCGCCTCCCCCGCCCTCGCCGACCGGATCAAGGACGCGTCGGTGGACCGCGAGGAACGTAAGGGAAAGGGCGCCAGCGACCACGCACCCGTCATCGCCGAATTCTGACGGAACTGCCGCGCGTTCTCGGTTACGTTGGAGGTGGAAGTTTCAGCCTGCAACGTAGCGGGAGGTGCGCCTCATGTCGTTTTATCGTCGGGTCGGAACGGTGCCGCCGAAGCGGCATACGCAGCATCGGGATGAGCGCGGCAACCTCTACTACGAAGAGCTGATGGGCGAGGAGGGGTTCTCCGGGGACTCCTCGCTGCTGTATCACCGTGGTCTACCGCCCGCCATCGTCGACGCGACCGTCTGGGAACTGCCCGACCAGACTTTGACGCCGAATCATCCACTGCACCACCGACATCTGCGGCTACCACTGCTGTTTCCCGGCGACACGGCCACGATGGTCGACCCGGTGACCGGACGTAGGTTGCTGCTGGCCAATGCCGATGTACGGATCTCGTACGTGGTCGCCAAGGGCGCCTCACCGCTGTACCGCAATGCCATCGGCGACGAGCTGGTATACGTGGAATCCGGTGCGGCCGTGGTGGAGAGCGTGTTCGGAATCCTGCCGGTACACCAGGGCGATCAGGTACTCATGCCGCGGTCGACCACCCATCGCTGGCTGCCGATGGGCGAGGAACCGTTGCGCGCGTATGTGATCGAGGCGTCGAGCCACATCACCCCGCCCAAACGCTATCTCTCGAAATTCGGCCAGCTGCTGGAGAATGCGCCGTATTGCGAGCGGGACCTGCACGGACCACTCGAATTGCTGCTCGTCGGCGACACCGACGTGGAGGTGCTGGTCAAACATCGTGCGGGCAACGAGGTGATCGGCACCAGGATGACCTACGCGAGGCATCCGTTCGATGTCGTGGGCTGGGATGGCTGCCTGTATCCGTACACCTTCAATATCGCCGATTTCGAACCGCTGACCGGCCGCGTACATCAGCCGCCGCCGGTGCATCAGGCCTTCGAAGCCACCAATTTCGTCATCTGCAATTTCGTACCGCGCAAAGTCGACTATCACCCACTGTCGATTCCGGTGCCGTATTACCACTCGAATGTGGATTCCGACGAGATCATGTTCTACTGCGGCGGAAACTACGAGGCGCGCAAGGGTTCCGGCATCACCCAGGGTTCGGTGTCGGTGCATCCGGGCGGCTATGCGCACGGCCCACAACCCGGCGCCTATGAACGCAGCATCGGGGCGGAGTTCTTCGACGAACTGGCGGTGATGGTGGATACGTTCCGGCCGCTGCAACTCGGCGAGGGCGCACTGGCCTGCGAAGATCCGGCGTACGCGTGGACCTGGTCGGGTCGTGGGCCGGGGCTCGGATGAGCCTGCTGCGCGTGGAGGTCACCGACGATTCCCTGTTCGGGGCGGAGAACATGCCCTACGGCGTTTTCGCACCGCCTGGCGGCGAATTCCGGGTCGGGGCCCGATTGGGCGATGCTGTGCTCGATCTGGCCGCGCTGCTGGACGATTCGGTGTTCGCGCGTCCGGACATGAATGCCTTTCTCGCACAGGGTCATCACCGGTGGCGCGAAGTCCGCGACAGGCTGCGCGAACTCGCCGACACCGCGCTGCCGGTGGATGCGGTCCATGCTGTGTCCTCGGTACGGATGGCGTTGCCGGTGCGGATCGGCGATTACGTCGACTTCTACGCCAGCATCGACCACGCCACCAACCTCGGCAGGCTCTTCCGCCCGGACAGTGAACCGCTGCTGCCGAATTGGCGTCACCTACCGGTGGGCTACCACGGCAGGGCGGGCACCGTCGTCGTCTCGGATACACCCGTCATCAGGCCGCGCGGCCAGCGCCGCGCAGCTTCCGGCACACCTGATTTCGGACCGTCCGAGCGCCTGGATATCGAGGCCGAATTGGGCTTCGTCGTCGGTACCGGCTCCACGCTCGGCACACCGGTCACCGTCGACGAGTTCACCGAGCACGTCTTCGGCGTCGCCCTGGTCAACGACTGGTCGGCCCGCGATATCCAGGCCTGGGAGTACCAGCCGCTCGGCCCGTTCCTCGGCAAGTCGTTCAGCACCTCGATGTCGGCCTGGATCACCCCCCTTTCCGCGCTGACGCGGGCACGGGTGCCGCTCCCCGCACAGGATCCCGAGCCGCTGCCGTACCTGCGCGGCGCCGACGACCACGGCCTCGATATCGATCTCACGGTCGCCTGGAACGGCGAAGTCGTGGCGCGCCCGCCCTATTCGCGCATGTACTGGTCCCCCGCTCAGATGCTGGCCCATCTCACCGCCAACGGCGCCTCGATCCGCCCCGGTGACCTCTACGCCTCCGGCACGATTTCCGGACCGGAGCCGTCGCAACGCGGGTCCTTCATCGAATTGTCCTGGGGTGGAACCCAATCCATTACCGTGAACGATCAGACACGTACGTTCCTGGCCGACGGTGACCAGGTGACGATCACCGCCACCGCGCCGGGCACCGAGGGGCGGCGAATCGGCCTCGGCGAAGTCGGTGGCCGAATCCTGCGCACGTCCGGCTAGCCCCAGCGGATCTGTCGCGCGTCCACCCTGGGGCGGAGATGATACTTGACACACCTCCACCCCGAGGCGGTATCGGACGGAATCGATCGGGGATACGGTGACGGTTCGAACGTTTCCGAACAGAGGGCACCCGACGATGTTGACGAGAATCGCCCGCACCGCCGTTGCCCGACCACGGTTGGTGGTCGCGGTCGCAGTGTTACTGATGGTGTTGTGTGGCGCGATCGGCGCCACGGTGCACTCGCACATGAAATCGGGCGGGTTCGTCACCGCCGATCTCGATTCCGTGCAGGCCAGTCAATACCTGAGCGAGCACTTCCCCGGTAGCGAGCCCAACTACGTCCTCGACATCTCCACCGAGGACGTCGCGAACTCCGCCGCCGCGCGCGAGGCCGCCGACCATGTGATCGCCGTACTGCGCACCCACCCCGAGGTGAGCGGGGTGCAGTCGTATTGGACCGCGCGCCCCGATCTCAAACAGGCCATGCTCAGCAAAGATCACAACCACGCGCTGATCCTGGCGAGCATCGAGGGCGACGACGCCGAACTGCCCATTCGGGCCGCGAAGCTGACCGAAGAACTCCAGGTCGACAGCGGTCCGGTCACGATCAAGGCCGGTGGGCTCGCCGCCTCCTTCGCCGATATCAACACCCAGATCAGCAAGGATCTGATCATCGCCGAGGCGATCGCGATCCCGATCACCGGTCTGCTGCTGGCACTGGTGTTCGGCAGCCTCATGGCCGCCGCGCTGCCGGTGGCGATCGGGCTGTTCGCCATCGCGGCCTCGCTGGGCATTCTGCGCGTGCTGACCGCCCTCACCGACGTGTCGATCTTCGCGCTGAACATGACCACCGCACTCGGACTCGCGTTGGCGATCGACTACAGCCTGTTCATCGTCAGCCGGTATCGCGAGGAATTGACCGGGGGCGCTACTCCGACCGCGGCGGTGACCCGCGCGATCCAGACCGCCGGTCGCACGGTCGTGTACTCGGCGCTGGTCGTCGCACTGTCGCTGTCGGCGCTGCTGGTGTTCCCGCAGTACTTCTTCAAGTCCTTCGCCTACGCGGGCATCGCCGTGGTCGCGGCCGCGGCGGCGGCCGCGGTGATCGTGCTGCCCGCCCTGCTCATCCTGGTCGGCGATCGCATCGACGCGGGCGACCTGCGCGCACCGATGCGCCGACTGTTCCGGCTGGCTCCGGGCACGGAGAAGGCGCCGCGTCAGACGTTTTGGTATGGCCTGGTCGTCGGCGTGATGAAGCGGCCGATGTCGATCGCGCTGGCCACCACCGCGTTCCTGCTGCTGCTCGGCTCGCCGTTCCTCGGTGTCCAGTTCGGCTATCCCGACGACCGGTCGCTGCCCACCGAGGTCGCCAGTCGTGAGGTGGGCGACATCCTTCGCACCGAATTCGATGCCGATCTCGCGTCGAGCGCGACCATCGTGCTGCCCGAATTCCGTGGCAGCACAGCCGAACTCGAGACCTACGCCCGCGACCTGTCCAAGGTGCCCGACGTACCGGCCGTCCTCAGCAGCGCGGCGGTGTATCGCAACGGCCTGCGGGTGGCGGCGGGCGTGCCGGAGATGACCGACCCCCAGCACGGCGCCTACCTGTCGGTGGCCACCACGCTCGACCCCTACTCCGACGCGGGCGGCGCCCAGCTCGACACCCTGCGCACCGTGCCCGCCCCGTCGAAAGCCCTGATCACCGGCCCGGCCGCGCTGAACCAGGACTCGGTCAACGCGATCACCGGCAAACTGCCGCTGGCAGGCGCGCTGATCGCGCTCACCACGCTGGTGCTGCTGTTCCTGTTCACCGGCAGCGTGGTGCTGCCGGTGAAGGCGCTGATCCTCAACATCCTGTCGCTGGCGGCGACCTTCGGTGCGATGGTGTGGATCTTCCAGGAAGGCCACCTGTCGGGGCTGCTCGGCTTCACCGCCACCGGCACCCTCAACCTGGCCATGCCCATCCTCATGTTCAGCCTGGCCTTCGGCGCGTCCATGGACTACGAGGTCTTCCTGCTGTCGCGGATTCGCGAGGAATGGCTGGCCGGGCCGAAGACCACCGAGGGCAATACCGAGGCCGTCGCGATGGGCGTGGCCCGCACCGGGCGCATCTTCACCGCCGCCGCGGTACTGATGAGCATCGTGTTCCTCGGCGTCGCCAGCTCGGGTGTGTCGATGATGAAACTGTTCGGCCTCGGCTGCGCGCTCGCGGTGATCAGCGACGCGACGGTGATCCGCGGCCTGCTCGCCCCCGCGCTCATGCGGATGATGGGCACCTGGAACTGGTGGTCGCCGAAGCCGCTCGTGGTGCTGCACAACAAGTTCGGGCTCCATGAGGCCGAGGACAGCACGCACGACACGCCGAAGCAGCTCGACTCGGCGTCGGTGTAGCGAGCGCTCGCGCGCGACCCGTCCGGCTGTCCCCGGGCGGGTCGCGATCCCCGGCGGGTAACGTCGGCGGGGCAATTCACACCAACGGGGGCTCGCACCAGCGGGCTGAGAGGACGGCTAGCCTCATCGGGCGTTCAGGGCCGTCGACCGTATGAACCTGACCGGGTAATGCCGGCGTAGGGAGGAACAGTCATGGGCACAGCCACGTCTTCCACCGGGGGCACCCCCGTCGACACCGTCACCACGGGGCCGATCCAGGGCAGCGTCAAGCACTACCAAGAGGTCGACGGCCTGCGGATTCCGGTCCGCCGGATCAACCTCACGAACGGCGAACACTTCGACGTGTTCGATACCTCCGGCCCGTACACCGACGACAACGCGGTGATCGACCTCGATGCCGGCCTGCCGAAACTGCGCGACGAATGGGACACCCCCTCCGTCGACGGCCCGCCGACCCAGCTCGCCTGGGCTCGCCAGGGCATCATCACCCCCGAGATGCGGTTCATCGCCGCCCGCGAGGGTGTCTCGCCCGAGCTGGTGCGTGACGAGGTCGCCCTCGGTCGCGCGGTGATCCCGGCCAACCACAACCACCCTGAGCTCGAGCCGACCATCATCGGCAAGAAGTTCCTGGTCAAGATCAATGCCAATATCGGCAACTCGGCGGTGTCGTCGTCGATCGCCGAAGAGGTCGAGAAGATGGTGTGGGCCGCACGCTGGGGCGCCGACACCATCATGGACCTGTCCACCGGCAAGAACATCCACGAGACGCGCGAGTGGATCCTGCGCAATTCCCCGGTCCCGATCGGCACCGTTCCGATCTATCAGGCGCTGGAGAAGGTGAACGGCGATCCCACCAAGCTCACCTGGGAGATGTACCGCGACACCGTGATCGAGCAGTGCGAGCAGGGCGTCGACTACATGACCGTGCACGCGGGCGTGCTGCTGCGCTACATCCCGCTCACCGCCAAGCGCGTCACCGGCATCGTCTCGCGCGGTGGATCCATCATGGCCGCTTGGTGTTTGGCGCATCACCAGGAATCGTTCCTGTACACGCACTTCCGTGAGCTGTGCGAGATCCTGGCGAAGTACGACGTGACCTTCTCTCTCGGAGACGGCCTGCGTCCCGGCTCCATCGCCGACGCCAACGACGAGGCCCAGTTCGCCGAACTCCGGACCCTCGGCGAGCTCACCAAGATCGCGAAATCCTATGGCGTGCAGGTGATGATCGAAGGCCCCGGCCACGTGCCGATGCACAAGATCGTCGAGAACGTGAAGCTCGAGGAAGAGCTCTGCGAAGAGGCGCCGTTCTACACCCTCGGCCCGCTGGCCACCGATATCGCGCCCGCCTACGACCACATCACCTCGGCCATCGGCGCCGCGATCATCGCCCAGGCGGGCACCGCGATGCTCTGTTACGTCACGCCCAAGGAGCACCTCGGTCTGCCCAACCGCGACGACGTCAAGGTCGGCGTGATCACCTACAAGATCGCCGCCCACGCCGCCGACCTCGCCAAGGGACACCCGCACGCCCAGGACCGCGACAACGAATTGTCCAAGGCCCGTTTCGAATTCCGCTGGCACGACCAGTTCGCGCTCTCGCTCGATCCCGACACCGCCCGCGAGTACCACGACGAGACGATGCCCGCCGAGCCCGCCAAGACCGCCCACTTCTGCTCGATGTGCGGTCCGAAGTTCTGCTCGATGCGCATCTCCGCCGACGTGCGCGAGTACGCGGAGAAGCAGGGGCTCACCGATGTGGCCGCGATCGAGGCGGGCATGGCCGAGAAGTCCGCCGAGTTCGCCGACCAGGGCAGCAAGGTGTACCTCCCGGTCGTCTCCTGACCACTGCTCCACCACCGCCGACGCCCGTCCGATCGCCGCGATCGGGCGGGCGTCGCCCTCGCTGGAGCACCACGGCTGCCCGGGATCGTTGCGCGGGGTAACGTCGGCCGGGTGGCCGATGCCTTCTACCGCCGAGACCCCGCGGACCCGAACCGATACCTCTCGACCGAGCTGACCCGAGGCCCGTGGTCGCCGGACGCGCAGCATGCCGGACCGCCGTCGGCGCTGCTCGGGCATGTGATCGAGCGATGTGAGCCGCGACCGGGGTTCCAGGTCGGACGGGTCGCCGTCGAGATTCTCGGGCCGGTACCGCTGGCTCCGCTCACCGCGCAGGCGAGGGTGGTGCGGTCGGGGCGCAGTGTCGAACTGATCGAGGCGACCTTGTCGTCGGAGCGCGGGCCGGTGATGCAGGCCAACGCGTGGCGGCTCAAGATCGCCGAGACGCCTCTCGATCTGCCCACCGAGTTCCTGCCGACCGGCACCAGGCCGCCGCCCGCGGCGGCCGAGCCGGAGCAGTTTCCGACAGATCAGGAGATCGGTTTCCACACCGGCATCGAATATCGATTCAACGCGGGCTCTTTCGCCGCACCGGGCCCTGCGGTCTGCTGGATCCGGTTGAAGTACCCGATCGTCGCGGGCACGACCCCGAGTCCGCTGGAACGCGCACTGGCCGCCGCTGATTCGGGCAACGGGGTCAGCTCGGTCCTCGATTGGTCGAAATACCTGTTCATCAATACCGACCTCATCGTCACCCTGCATCGTCAGCCGGTGGGCGAGTGGGTGTGCCTCGACGCGGTCACCCATCCGCAGCCGCACGGCATCGGCCTCGCCGAATCCGCGCTGTTCGACGAGACCGGGCCGTTGGGTCGCAGCACCCAAACGCTGCTGCTGGCACCGCGCTAGCGGCAGCCGGATCTCGCGGGGTCGCGGGACTCAGTGACGCGGCTTCACCAGGTCGGTGTTGCCATGCTTGAGTAGTTCGGAATCGAAGGTGCTGTCGGTACGGAACGGGTCACCGGTGCCGGTGGTGATCAGCTCGTACAGGCTCTTGGTGATATAGCCGCCCCAGGCATTGGCGCACACTTCGTAGCATTCGTCGGCGGGCCGCAAACCCACATGGGTGAAGCGGATCTCGGTGGCACCGTCACGGTCGATGAGGTCGAAAACCACGTCGGTGCCCTCCCATTCGGCGGTGTCCGCGATGAAAGACATGTGGGCGTCGGTGACGTGCCAGACCAGGCGCTCGCCGGGGATCGACTCGGTGGTGGTCATCGTGCAGCGGTGGGCGCCGGGGACCTCGAAGCGGTAGCTGTCGCCGACGGTGCCGGTGGCTCCTTCGATGGTTTCGTTCCACCAGCCGCGGACGTTGTTGATCGCCGCGAACGCTTCCTCGCGACTCGCGTGGACGGTGGTGGTCGCGGTGAAGTTGTTGTCGCTCATAGTTTTTCCTTCGGTTCAGCCGTCCAAGTACTTCCGGAGGGCGTCGAATGGCCTGTCCCAGTCGCGGGCCATGGCGGCCAGGAATTGTTGTGCCACTTGCATCGGGGCGGAATCGAGGCGGTAGCGCACGCGCCGCCGCTCCCCTGGTTCCGCGATCACCAGGCCCGCGTCCGCAAGCAGGGCAAGGTGTTTCGCGATCGCCTGCCGGGTGATGGGCAGCCGATCGGCGAGGTCGGTCGCGGTGGCCGGACCGTGCGCGGCGAGTGCGGCCAGTACCGACCGCCTGCTCGGATCGGCCAGCGCGACGAAGACCCGTTCGGCGGTGGCCTCCAGCTCAGGCCGCATCGAGGTACTCGACGAGCTCGCCCAGCTCGCTCTTCCAGCCCCCGACATTGCCCTCGAAGGCCTCCTTGTGCGCCTCGTCGGGCAGCTGGGCGAAGCCGGTCTCGGTGACGGTCAGCCGGGTGCCGTCGCCGACCGGCTCGAGGCTGAATTCGACATAGGTGCGTCGCGGGTCGTCGTCGGGCAGTCCGTTGATCGGCCAGGTGTAGCCGAACACCGAGGGCTCCTCGACCCGCTCCACCCGTATGTCGGCGGCGAACCCTTCCTTCCAGGTCATTCGCATGTCGCCACCCGGCCGCAGGTCGATCTCGGCGGTATTGCCGAACCAGCTCCCCAGCCCTTCCGCGGTGGTGATGGCCGCCCATACCTTGGCGGGCGGATGCGCGAGCTCGACGGTCCGGACGATCTGATCAGGGAATCCCATGATGCCTCCTCATATATTGCAACTGACTGGTTGCAACTCAGAGTATTGCAACCTTTGGGTTGCGTCAAGGGTGCGGCCTCAGTGGTCGCCGGTGACGCGGAAGCCTTTCGGGACCAGCCAGACCGTGCCGACAGCCACCACCGCGACGACGGCGGCCGAGATGTAGGACGTGGTGGTGAGGGCGACGTCGAAGGCATGGCCGGCGGCATGGGCGAGTTCGCTGCGGGCGGGTTCGGGGAGGTCGGTGGCCACCTCGGCCGCCCCGCCGATCGAACCGCTCGCCTGGTCCAGTTTGTCGGCGGTGACGGGAAGGCCCGTCATGTGCTGACTGAAGATCCTGGCGTGCAGACTGCCGAGCAGGGCGACGCCGAAACCGACGCCGACCTCGTAGTTGGTCTCCTCCACCGCACCCGCCTGGCCCGCCCGGTCCGCGGGCACGGCGCCGACCAGGACGGCGGCCGCCGCCGTCACGGCCATGCCGTCGCCGAGACCGAACGACACCAGCACCAGCGCCACCACCGGATAGGTGGTGGGTTCCGGACTCACCGCCAACAGCAGGAAGCCCAGCGCAACAGCGCCGAGACCGAAAGCGAGCACCGCGCGGACACCGAACTTCTCCATCAGAAACGGCGTGAGCAGGGACGCGGTGAGCAGCGTGAGCGCGGCGGGCAACATCCGGATGCCCGCCTGCGACGGGCTGTAGCCGTGGACGTATTGCAGCCACATCGAGATCAGGAACATGGCCGCGCCGATCGCCATCATGGCCAGCAGCGTCGCGACGGCCGCCGCGGTGAACGCGCCGTTGCGGAACAGCCGCACGTCGAGGAGCGGGTCGGTGGCGGTGAGCTGACGGCGGGTGAACCAGGCCAGCGCGGCGATGCCGATGACCAGGATCGTCCAGTCCACCTCACTCGCTTCACCTTTCGCGAGGTGCTTGATGCCCCACGCCAGACAGACGATGCCCGCCACCGACAGCGCCGCGGCGAACCAGTCCAGGCTGCCCGCCTGCGGCGCACGGTATTCCGGCAACACCCACAGCCCCACCACCACCGTCACGACCACCACCGGCACATTGAGCCAGAACGCCGACGCCCACCCGAAGTGCTCGACGAGGAACCCACCGACGATGGGCCCGACCGTGGCGCCGACACCGGCGACCGCCGCCCAGATCCCGATGGCCATGGTGCGTTCGCGCACGTCGGTGAAGATGTTGCGGATCAGCGACAGCGTCGACGGCATCACCATCGCACCGCCGATCCCGAGCAATACCCGCCCGCCGATCAACTGGGCCGAGCTCCCGGCGGTGGCCGCGACCACCGAAGCGATGCCGAACAGCACGAACCCGCTGATGAACAACAGCTTTCGCCCCACCCGGTCACCGAGCGCACCGGTGGTGATGAGCAGTCCGCCGAGCACGAGCCCGTAGATATCGATGATCCACAGCTGTTCCAGCGGCCCGACCTGCAAATCCTCGATCAGCGACGGCAACGCGACATTGAGAATCGTGGCATCCATCGCCACCAGCAACAGGCTGGCGCACAACACCCCGAGCATCACCCAGCGCACCGACCCGTAGGACTCGTCCCGCGCTTCGCTCACCCTGGCCACCTCACCGACCGCTCGGCCCTCGACTCCGTTGACGACAAGCTACCCACAACAGTGGTGCCCGCCCCGCAACGCTCGCGGCAGGTCCGGCCGCGATCCGAGCACGCGAAGGCCGACTCTGGCCGATCACCGACGGGTGCTCAGCCGGGCAGGACCGCCTCGATGAGGGTGCGCGCGGCGCGGCCCGTGCGTTCCCGGTCGCCCGTGATCACACGGTCCTGGATGATGCCGCGTAATCCCGAGACCAGCAGCGTGGACACCACCTCGGGATCCTCGGCCAGCCCGGTCCGGCGGAGCGCGGCGGCGAGTTCGGTGACAAAGGTGGCGATCGCGGCGTTGGCGTAGTCCTGGTACGGCGAGCCGGGGGCACACGCGGCACCGAGCACCTGCAGCAGCACCCGCACGCTGTCGGCTTCGGCACCATCGGAATTCAAGTCGAAGAAGCCGATCAGCCGCTCGAGTAGCTGCGCGGGCTCCACGATGTCGGCGAACAGCGCGGCAAGGTCGGGTCGCTGTGTCGCCAAAGCCTGGACCAGTAGTTCTTCCTTGGTTCCGAAGTAGTAGATCAGCATGCGCGAGCTGGTCCCGAGCGCCGCGGCCAGCGGTCGCAGCGAGAGCTCGGCCAAGCCGTGCGACGCGATATAGGCGACGACGCCGGCCAGCATCTCGGCGCGCTTGCGGTGGTCGAGAGGACGGGCCATGGGTTGACTGTAGCGAGTGCTACAGGTATTCATGACATCATGACTGTACCGATCGCTTCAGAAACTCGGGACGGCGTCGTGGTGACTGCGTACGCGGCGACCACAGCACTGGCCGACACCATGGACGAGACCTGGTCGCGGCTGCTGCGTGGCGAGAGCGGAATCCGCGCTCTACCCGCGGAATTCCTCGCGGAACACGATCTGCCGGTGCGCATCGGCGGGCCATTGGTCACCTCGCCCGATGCCGAGCTCACGCGGATCGAGCAGCGCAGGCACTCCTATGTCGAACGGATGGCCCTCACCCTCGGCAGACAGGTCTGGCAGGCGGCGGGCACGCCGGAAGTCGACCGTGAGCGGCTGGCCGTGGCCATCGGTACCGGCCTCGGCGGCGGGGACGCGCTGATCGATGCCGTCGACGCGATGCGGGCGGGCGGCTACCGCAAGGTCTCTCCACTGGCCGTGCCGATGGTGATGCCCAATGGACCCGCCGCCACGGTCGGACTCGAAATCGGCGCGCAGGGTGGGGTTTTCGCGCCGGTTTCGGCCTGCTCGTCGGGGTCGGAGGCGATCGCGCACGCGTGGCGGCTGATCAGCACCGGCGAGGCCGATGTGGTGGTCACCGGCGGGGTCGAGGGTCACATCGACCCCGTTCCCATCGCGGGCTTCGCGATGATGCGGGCGATGAGCACCCGCAACGACGAGCCCGAGCGCGCCTCCCGTCCGTTCGACCGCGACCGCGACGGATTCGTCTTCGGTGAGGCGGGCGCGCTGCTCGTGCTCGAATCCGAGCGGCATGCGACAGCGCGTGGTGCGCGGATCCACGCCAGAGTGCTCGGCGCGGGCATCACCTCCGACGCCTTCCACATCGTGGCCTCCGACCCGGCGGGCGCCGGCGCGGCGCGCGCGATGCGCAAGGCGATCCACACAGCGGGGCTGCGGATTTCCGATATCGACCACGTGAACGCGCACGCGACGTCGACCTCGGTCGGCGATGCCTCCGAGGCCGCGGCCATCACCGCGGTCACTCCCGACGCCTCGGTGTACGCGCCGAAATCAGCGCTCGGTCATTCGATCGGCGCGGTGGGCGCGCTGGAATCGGTACTCACGATCCTGAGCCTGCGCGAGCAGATAGTGCCGCCCACTCTGAATTTCGACAACGCCGACCCGGCGATAGACCTCGATATCGTCGCGGGCACGCCGCGACCGCAGCGGATCGACTACGCGCTCAACAACTCGTTCGGATTCGGCGGCCACAACGTCGCGCTCGCGTTCGGAAAAGCGTAGCGGCGGTATTTCGGTGAGGGTTACGCCTTGTCGAAGCGGGTGTCGACGAAGGACTTGAAGTCGACCTTGCCGGGGATGGCCTTGGCCTTGGTGAAGGCGTCGGCGATCTCCTGCTCGGAGGCGATGACCTGGTCGGTCAGTTTGATCGGCTCCTTGATCGAGCGGGTCCAGGTGGTGCGGGAGGCGTCCACGCTGATCTGGGTGAGTTCTGCGTACTCGGTCGACCAGACGTCGAGGTTGTCCGAGGACCACTTGGTGGCGGCGGCGTAGCGCTGGAAGAAGTCGGCGAGAGCGGCGGACTTGCCCGCGTCGGCGACGGTCTTGTTGCCGGCTACCCAGAAGTTGTAGCCGTTGGCGGCCTGGTCGGCGGTGGCGATCGACTTGGCGCCGATCTCCTTTTCCGCGATGGCGGTGTAGGGGTCCCAGGTTGCCCAGGCGTCGACGTCACCGCGGGTGAGCGCGGTGTAGCCGTCGCCGGGGGCGAGGTAGACCGGCTCGACATCGCTCAGCGACAGGCCAGCCTTCTGCAGTTGCAGCAGCAGGTTCGCGTTGGCCGAGCTGCCCTTGTAGACGGCGACCTTCTTGCCCTTCAGCGCCGCGACGGAGGCGATCGTCGAGTCCTTGCCGACCAGGATCGCGTCGCCCTTGCCGGTCGCCGAGAGCGCGCCGACGATCTTGATGTCGGCGTCGGCGGCCGCGCCGAAGATCACCGGGGTGTTGCCGGTTTGGGCGATGTCGATGCCGCCCGCGCTCGCCGCCTCGACCAGCGGCAGACCGGCGGTGAAGGTGGAGAATTCGATCTTGTAGGGCAGGTTCTCCAGCTGTCCCGATGCCTTCAGCAGCACCTCGATCGAAATCGCCTTCTGATCACCGACTTTCAGCGTGACGGTGCTGAGGTCGACCGGACCCGAGGGTGCGCTCCCGGTCGCCGCGTCGTCACCGCAGGCGCTCAGTGTGAGCGTTGCGGCAACGGCGAGCGCGAGGGCTGCCAGACAGGACATCGGATTGCGTTTCACTGGAACAACTTTCGTGCGTCGGTGGGGAGGGGTTCAGTGCGTGACGCCGAGCAGCGCGAGCAGTTGCGTCGCGTATTCGGCGACTTCCGGCGCGGCGGCGGTGCGTGGGCGTGGCAGCTCGATGGGGACGTCGGCGGCGATGTGGCCGTCGTCGAGAACCAGGACGCGGTCGGCCAGAGTGATCGCCTCGAGCACGTCGTGGGTCACCAGTAGGACGCCGAATTCGCGCTGGGCGTGCAGGCGAAGCAGTAGGTCGTGCATCGTCAACCGAGTCAGGGCGTCGAGGGCGCCGAATGGCTCGTCGAGCAGCAGCAGGGTCGGCTCGGCCACCAATGCCCTTGCCAGCGCGGCACGTTGGGCCTCACCGCCGGACAGGGTGAGCGGCCACGCGTCGGCGCGGCCCGCGAGGCCGACTTCGGCGAGCAGGTCGCGGGCGGCTTGCTCGTCGGCACGTCGATGGCGTGGCTTCGGCCTGCCGAGGGCGACATTGCGCACCACCGGCTGCCACGGGATCAACCGTGCTTCCTGGAAGACGATCGTCGGCCTGCCCTCGACGGAAACCTCACCGCGAGTGGCGGTATCGAGTGCGCCGAGGATGCGCAACAGGGTGGACTTGCCCGAGCCGCTGCGTCCGACCAGCGCGACGATCTCGCCCGCGCCGATCTCGAGATCGATCCCGTCGAGCACGCTTCGTTCACCGAATCGCTTGCTCAGCCCGCTGATTCGCGCGGCGGGCACCCGGGCCGACCGAGCGGAGATAGGGGTGACAGTCGTGGCGGCGGCAGCGGTCATAATGGGAACCTCGTGATCGAACGGCGGCGGGTGGCGGCGGACATCAGCGGTGCACCGCCGGGCGCCAGCGCAGGGCGCGGCGTTCGAGCAGGCGCACGATCGAGTCGGTGAGCAGGCCGAGCAGGCTGTAGACCACCAGGCCGAATACGACGATGTCGGTGCGCAGGAATTCGCGAGCGTTGTTGACGACGAAGCCGAGTCCCGCACTGGCATTGATCTGTTCGGCCACGATCAGCGAGAGCCAGGCGATGCCGAGACTCTGGCGCGCGCCGACCAGGATCTGCGGCAGGGCACCGGGCAGGACGAGCAGGCGCAGACGTTCGGCGAGTCCGAGGTGCAGGGCGCTGCCGAGCTCGAGCAGTTTCGGGTCCAGTTGGCGGATGCCCGAGAAGGTATTGAGGTACAGCGGGAAGAACACGCCGAGCGCGATCAGGTAGACCTTGGGTTCCTCGCCGATGCCGAACCAGATGATGAACAGCGGGATCAGACCGAACAGCGGGATGGTGCGGATCATCTGCAACGGCGGGTCGACCGCGTATTCACCGATCTTGCTCAGGCCCGCGAGCACGCCGAGCACCAGCGCGAGCACCGCGCCGAGCGCGAAGCCGTACAAGGCCCGCTGGCCGGAGACCAGCAGAGCCTCGGTGAGCTGGCCGGAGCGGTAGGTTTCCAGACCCGCGTCGAGCACCGCGGACGGAGCGGGCAGCTTCTTGGCGGGGATCGCGCCGCTGGTACTGGCGAGCTGCCAGATGATCAACAGCGCGATCGGCGAGAGCGCGCGCAGGAACCCCGGGCGGCGGTACAGCGGGATCCGTCGCTCGTCGGTTTCGGTGGGCCTCTCCAACAGCATGCGAGCATGGTGCCCGCCGGAAGCGATATACCGACAGGGTTCGAATCAGCTCGAGGATTTATCGGCTCTGCTGGAGATCTGCTGCACTGCCCAGCCATTGCCGTCGGGGTCGCTGAAGAAGACGAAGCCGACATTGTCGAGCGGGTGTTGGACCGGCCGCGGATTCTTGCCGAGCTCCTGCACCTCGCTGACCTCGACTCCGCGCGCCACCAGCTCCGCGTGCGCCTGCTCGATATCGGGGACCACGAGCTGCAGGCCCTTGAGCGAGCCAGGCGGCATCTCCGGCACCGCGCCCTTGCCGATGACGATCGAACAGCCGGAGCCGGGCGGGGTGAGTTGCACGATGCGCGCGTCGTCGGAGATCACCGAGTCGTGGTCGACGGTGAAGCCGAGTCGGTCGGCGTAGAAATCCTTGGCCCGGTCGATATCGGAGACCGGGACGATCACAACTTCCAGAGTCCAGTTCACTACGCGCCTCCGCGTTGTAGTCCGGGGTGACGCGCCAAGTCTGCCAGCTCCGAGCCGATCAGGACTTGCGTTCCCATCGCCACGCGAATTCTCCGGGGGCGGGGGGCGGCCCGGGCAGATCACCCTCGGCGGTGAGCCCGTCCACTATCACCGCCAGTACCCGTTGACGCAGTTCGGCGGTGCGGACCGGGTCGGGCATCGTGATCGCGGCGCAGGCCTCGAGGATCAGGCCGAGATCGAGTGCGTCGATGTCGGGGCGCAGACGTCCGCTCGCGTGGGCGCGGCGAACCAGCTCCTCGCCGACCTCGCCCGAGTGCATGACGTCGGGAAGCATCGATTCGTCGGGGGTGAAGGTGCCCGCGAGGCGCGCGGTGAGCGAGTGCACGTCGGCCTCGACCACCCGTTCCAGGAATCCGACGAATCCGCGCCAACCGTCCGAATCCGCCAGTGCCGCATCGGCTTCGGCGTTGAAACGCCGCAACCCTTCGTGGCAGAGCGTGCGCAGCAGCACCTCCTTGCTCGGATACCGCCGGTAGAGCGCGCTGATCCCGACCCCCGCTCGTTCGGCGACGGCGGCGATCGGCGCGTTCGGATCGTCGAGGAACACCGCGCGGGCGGCGTCGAGGATCAGTCCGTCGTTGCGCGCGGCCTGCGCCTTGCGGCCGGGCAAGCGGGGCTGATCTGCGGTTTCGGTCTGCTTCGGCATGAATATCAGGCTACCACTTGAAACGGAACGATCCGTTCTGCTATGTTTGAAACAGAACGAAACATTCCGTTTCAATAAGAGGAGTCGACATGGCCGCCATCACCCCGTTCCGGATCGAAGTTCCGCAGGCCCAGCTCGACGATCTCGCCGGCCGCCTGCGCGGCGCGCTGTTCCCGGACGAGCTGCCCGGCGTCGGCGATGCCTACGGCGTCCCGGCCGGTCGCGTCCGCGGCCTCGCCGAGTACTGGCTCGAAGAGTTCGATTGGCGCGCGCTGGAATCCGAGCTCAACGCCTACCCGCAGTTCACCACCGAGATCGACGGGGAGGACATCCACTTCCTGCACATCCGCTCCTCGCGCCCCGATGCGACGCCGGTGGTCCTCACCCACGGCTGGCCCGGTTCGATCCTCGAATACCTCGACGTGATCGCGCCGCTCACCGAGCCGGAATCGGCCGATCAGCCCGCCTTCCACCTGGTCATCCCCTCGCTGCCCGGTTTCGGCTTCTCCGGCCCCACCCGCAGCACCGGCTGGAACCGCTACCGCACCGCTCGCGCCTGGGTCGAGCTGATGGCCCGCCTCGGCTACGAGCGCTTCGGCGCCATCGGCAACGACGGCGGCTCGATGGTCTCCCCCGAAATCGGCCGGATCGCGCCCGACAACGTGATCGGCGTGCACGTCACCCAGCTGTTCTCGTTCCCGTCCGGCGACCCGGCCGAATTCGAGGGCCTCTCCGAGGCGGATATGGCCGCGCTGCAACATCTTCAGTGGTTCCACGAGAACAAGATGGCCTTCAACACCCTGCACAGCCAGCAGCCGCAGACCCTGGCCTACGCGCTGGCCGATTCCCCGGTGGGCCTGCTCGGCTGGAACGCGCAGCTGTTCGGCGAAACGCTCGACGCGCGGTTCGTGATCGCGAACGTGGCGCTGTACTGGCTCACCGGGACTGCCGGTTCGTCGCTGCGCTTCTACTATGAGGACGCGCACGCCGCCGAGCAGCCGACCGAACCGACCACGGTCCCCACCGGGCTGGCGATGTTCGCCGGCGATTTCCAGTCGATTCGCCGGTTCGCCGAGCGTGACCACAGCAAGATCGTCAGCTGGAACTCCTACGACACCAGCGCGGGCAAGGGCGGCGCCAACGACGCAGCCGGGCACTACGCCGCGCACGAGGCGCCCGAGGTGCTGGTCAGCGACATCCGCGAGTTCTTCAACGGGCTCGCCTGATTCGATCAGGTGCCGCGGCCCACGCTCCCCTCATCGGTGCGTGGGTCGCGACCCATTCGAATCATGCACCAGCGCAGTGTGATACGCGCACCAAAGATGCCAATCAGTAATGCACGTGCAAGTCGGCCCAGGCCGGGAACGGATCCGCGTAGCCGGTCCACGCGTTCGCGCCCGCCGCGAACTCCGCCTCGGTGAGCAGCGCGGCGTCGAGTCGGCGCCGCACGTCGGGCGCGTCGAGACGCACCCCGATGAAGACGAGTTCCTGTCCCGCGGGCACTTCCAGCTCCGACCACCACGCGCCGGGCTCGAAGGTGATATTCGGTCCGGCCTGCGACCAGATCGCCGCCAGCTCCGGACGGCTCGCGATCCAGCAGAATCCCTTGCTGCGCAACATCCCCCGCATGTGCGCCAAGACGTCGGCGAGGCGCTGCGGATGGAAGGGACGATCGGCGACGAAGGTGATGCTGCTGATCCCGTATTCCTCGGTCTCCGGGGTATGTCCGCCCGCCAGTTCCGCCGCCCAGCCGTCCGATTCGGCGGCGACCTCCGGGTTGTAGCGGCCGGTGGCGAGCACCTCGGACAGGTCGACGATGCTCTTCTCGGTGCGCAGCACGTGGGCGCGAGGGTTGAGCTTGCGCACGGTCGCCTCGACGGTGGCCGCCGCGTTCGCGCTGACCAGGTCGGTTTTGTTGATCAGCAGCACATCGGCGAACTCCACCTGGTCGACCAGCAGATCCGCGATCGAGCGCCCGTCGCCCTCACCCGCCGCGAGATCGCGGTCGGCCAGCGCCTGGCCGCGAACCAGTTCGGCCAGGAAGGTGGAGGCGTCGACGACGGTGACCATGGTGTCGAGGCGGGCTATGTCACCGAGGCGGAACCCGTCGTCGAACTCCCAGTCGAAGGTGGCCGCCACCGGCATGGGCTCGGAGATACCGGTCGACTCGATCACCAGTTGGTCGAACCGACCCGCGCGCGCCAGGCGGGCGACGGCCTCGATCAGGTCCTCGCGCAGGGTGCAGCAGATGCAGCCGTTGGTGAGCTCGACCAGCTTCTCCTCGGTGCGGTCGAGGTGCCCCTGGCCCGCGACCAGCGCCGCGTCGATATTGACCTCGCTCATGTCGTTGACGATGACCGCGACCCGGCGGCCGTCGCGGTTGGCGAGGATGTGATTGAGCAGCGTGGTCTTGCCCGCGCCGAGGAAGCCGGACAGGACGGTGACGGGCAGAGGTGTCAGGGTGTTGGTCACGAGAGTTAATGATAATGGTTTTCATTTGCAGTGCGCGGGCGGGGTCTCGCGGCGGTGTGCGCGGCCGTAGGGTTGGGGCGTGAAGATGTTGCCGCTGACCCCCGATGGTCAGACCCCCGTTCGCGCGCTCACCATCGCGGGCACCGACTCCGGCGGCGGCGCCGGTATCCAGGCCGATTCGCGCACCATGGCGCTGTGCGGGGTGCACGCGTGCGTGGCGGTGGCGGCCGTGACCGTGCAGAACACGGTGGGCGTCAGCGGTTTTCACGAGATCCCGGCGCAGGTGGTGGCCGATCAGGTGCGGGTGGTCGTTCGCGATATCGGCATCGGCGCGGCCAAGACCGGCATGCTCGCCTCCACCGCGATCATCGAAGCGGTCGCCGAGGTATGTCGCGAGCTGGGAATCGGCCGTGACGGCACCATTCCGCTGGTGGTCGATCCGGTCGCGGCCTCCATGCACGGGGATCCGCTGCTGCACGCCGAAGCCCTCGAGGCAGTGCGTAATACGTTGATTCCACTCGCGACCGTCGTCACCCCGAACCTCGACGAGGTGCGCCTGATCACCGGCATCGAAGTGATCGACGACGCCACCGCGCGCAAAGCCGCCGAGGCGTTGCACGCGCTCGGCGCGCAGTGGGCGATCGTGAAGGGCGGGCACCTGCGCGCGTCGGAGTTCAGCACCGATCTGCTCTACGACGGCGACACCTTCCGCGAGTTCACCGCGCCGCGCATCGCCACCGGCAACGATCACGGCGGCGGCGATACCCTCGCCGCGGCGATCGCCAGCGCGCTGGCCAACGGCTACTCGGTGCCCGACGCGGTGGAGTTCGCCAAGGAGTGGACCTACCGCTGCCTGGCCGCCTCGTACGACCTCGGCGCAGGTCACGGGCCCGTCTCACCACTCTGGAGACTCCACACCAACGCCTAGCGTGGCGTCGCGAACTTGTCGGTGCCCAGGTTCATACTGAACCCATCGCACCCCCCGCCGACCCCAAAGGCGTGATCGGCGAGAACAACGGAGTTCGTGTCGGGCGCGATGGATCGACGCAGACAACCAACCCACAGATCTCGCAAGAACATGGGTAACTCACCGACTCGAGCTAACCCATTCCGCACGCCCCGCCGGCCGCCGACGCAAGTCCGACACTGCCTGAGTCTGGCTAGAAGTCACGGAGAGGCGGAACAGAACGCGTCGCGCAGGGGTTTCGACGGGTCGATCTTGACTCCATTGAAGCGGGCGTGCGCCTGTGCCAGCGCCGAGATGCTCTCGGCCAGATAGTCGACGAAGCGCTCGACCGGCATCGCCGATACTTCGCGTTGATTCGCCCCGAGCCACCAGTCCGTAGCCGAGGCGACCGCACCGAAAATCGAATAGTTCACCAATTCGATCCCGGTCACATCGATCGATTCCGTCGGCAGCAGGCCCGCGAAGAATTCCGCTGCCCGCCTCGCCGATTGACGGGCCGCGACCAATGCGCGTTCGGTTTCCTTGGCCTGCTGGCTGAAATGACTGTGCAGCATGAACCGGAAGACATTCGGGTGTGCCGACACCACCGCCACATACTCGGCGGCCGCGGTGTGGACGAGTTCGGCGATCGAGTCGTCGGTGAGATTCACGCTGGTGAGCACGCGCTCCCAGAGCATGTCGCGCAGGCGGTCGACGATCGCGTTGTAGAGGTCGGTCTTGTCCTCGAAATGGCGATACAGCTTCGGCTTGGCCGCACCGGCCTCCTTGGCGATATCGCCCATACTCACATCGGGCCCGACCTGATCGAGCGCCCGGAAAGCCGCGTCGACGAACTCGATGCGCACCTGCACGCGATGTTCGCGCCAACGTTCGGTCCGCGCGTCGACACGACGACGCGGCGCCTCGTCCGTCTTGGGGTAACCGCGCGTCACGTTAGTAATACTAGGGCGGGCCGTACCGCGGGTTACGCACCCCACCGAGAGCGGGAACACATTTGCTGAAACAGCAAAGTTTCTGGCGGCAATCAGGAGTGCCGATGCACTATCGGATGATCCGTTCACCCTGACTGACCAGGAGCATCGATGACCGAGACCGTGGCCGACGCCGAAGAGTTCTGGGAAGACTTCTACCGCGACCGTGAGCAGATCTGGACCGGTAACCCGAACCCCCTTCTGGTCCGTGAGGTCGCCGAGCTGACCCCCGGGACCGCCCTCGACCTGGGTTGCGGCGAAGGTGCCGACGCGATCTGGTTGGCCGAGCGCGGCTGGCAGGTCACCGCGGTCGACATCTCCGCGACCGCGATGGAGCGCGGTGCGCGGCGGGCCACCGAGGCCGGGGTGACGATCGTGTGGGATCGCCACGACCTCCAAGCGAGCTTCCCGGCGGGCACCTTCGACCTGGTGTCCGCGCAGTTCCTGCACTCGCCGGTGGAGCGCCCGGACGAGCGGGCCGGGATTCTGCGCAGTGCGGCGGCTGCCGTCACGCCGGGTGGGGTGCTGGTGATCGGCGCCCACGCGGCCGCGCCGAGCTGGGCCTCCAGCGAGATGCACGCCCATGTGTTCCCGACCATCGAGCAGGTGCTCGAGCAGCTCGAGCTCGGACCCGAGTGGCAGGTCGAGACCGCCGAGCTGGTCCACACCCCGTCGACCAGCCCCGACGGTGTGGTCGGGCAGCGCGTCGACAGCGTGCTGCGCCTGCGTCGCGGCTGATCACGATCCCCAGCAACCTCCCAGCTCGGTCCCAGCTCGATGGCAGCGCGGCCATCGAGTCTGGGTGTCATGACTCAGACCGAGGCCGAGCAGAAGGCCATGCAGAGCAGCCGCGCGCCGGTGCTCGACGTAGTGATACCCGTCTACAACGAAGAGGTCGACCTCGGCCTGTGCGTGCGCAGATTACATAGCTATCTGCGCGCCGGATTCCCCTTCACGGCTCGCATCACCATCGCCGACAATGCCAGCACCGACGCCACCCTCGCGGTGGCCGAGCTGCTGGCGGCGGAGCTCGACGGCGTCCAGGTATTGCACCTGGACGCCAAAGGGCGTGGGCGGGCGTTGCGGACCGCGTGGGAGGGGTCGGACGCGGCGGTGGTGGCGTACATGGACGTCGACCTGTCGACCGACCTGAACGCGCTGTTGCCGCTGATCGCGCCGCTGGTGTCCGGGCATTCCGACCTCGCGATCGGCACCCGGCTCGACTCGTCTTCCCGGGTGGTGCGCGGACCCAAGCGCGAAATCATCTCCCGCTGCTACAACCTGCTGCTGAAAACAACGCTGCGGGCGGGCTTTTCCGATGCGCAATGCGGATTCAAAGCCGTGCGAACCGAGGTGGCGCGCGAGCTGCTGCCGCTGGTGCGCGATGGCGAATGGTTCTTCGATACCGAACTGCTGGTGTTGGCCGAGCGCGCGGGTCTGCGGATTCACGAGGTGCCCGTCGACTGGATCGACGATCCGGACAGCCGGGTCGACCTCATCGATACGGCGCGCAAGGATCTGCGCGGGATCTGGCGGTTGACCAGGGCCCTGACCACCGGCGCGCTTCCCGTGGACGAGTTGCGGGCCGCAGTCGGGCGTGAGCCGCTGGTGGCCGGGGTGCCGCTCGGCATGGTCGGCCAGCTGGTGCGGTTCGCGATCGTCGGAGTGACCTCGACGCTCGCCTACATCGCCCTGTATCTGCTGTTGCAGCCGTTGGTCGGCAGCCAGGGCGCCAATCTGGTGTCGCTGCTGATCGCCGCGGTGGGCAATACCGCCGCCAATCGGGCGTTCACCTTCGGTGTGCGCGGACGCGGCAACGCGGTGTCGCACCAGTTCCAGGGCTTGGCCATCTTCGCGTTCGGGCTGGCGATCACCAGCGGGTCGCTGTTCGCCCTGCACCGTTGGGCTCCCGACGCGCCCGTCGCGGTGGAGCTCACCGTGCTGATCACCGCCAATCTCGTTGCGACGCTTGCTCGTTTCGTGGGTCTGCGCTGGGTGTTCCGGCACGCGGGCGTCGGCGATGCCACTGTCACCCCGGTCGTCGGGTCGGCAGAGCGCATGAGCGCGCTGGGGGTGCGCCGATGACCACGACCATCGCCCCGTCGTCACCCATCGGCATCGTGAACGACGAGCCGAACCGAAAGCGTTGGGAACGACCCGCGTTGGCGGCGCTCCTGCTCGGCACGCTGATCGCCTATCTCATCAATCTGAGCGCCAACGGGTGGGCCAACGACTTCTATGCCGCTGCGATACAGGCGGGTTCGCAATCGTGGGAGGCGTTCTTCTTCGGTTCCTCCGACGCCGCCAACTCGATCACCGTGGACAAACCGCCCGCTTCGCTGTGGGTGATGGAACTTTCGGTACGGCTGTTCGGGCTCAACAGCTGGAGCATGCTGGTACCGCAGGTCCTGCTCGGCGTGGCGAGCGTCGCGCTGTTGTGGGCGACGGTGCGCAGGTCGTTCGGACCGGCGGCGGGGTTGATCGCGGGCACTGCTCTCGCGGTGACCCCCGTTGCGGTGCTGATGTTCCGGTTCAACAACCCTGACGCGCTGCTCGTGTTTCTGATGATCGGCGCCGCGTGGGCGATGACACGTGCGGTCGCGGATGGGCGCTGGCGCTGGTTGCTGCTCACCGGCGGATTGATCGGATTCGGGTTCCTCGCCAAGCAGTTGCAGGTGCTGCTGGTGGTGCCGCCCTTGGCACTGACGTATCTGATCGCCGGGCCGCCGAAGCTGGGTAAGCGGATCGCGCAGCTGTTCGCCGCCGGTGCGGCGATGGTTGTCGCGGCGGGCTGGTGGTTGCTCGCGGTTGAGCTGTGGCCCGCGAGTTCCCGGCCGTGGATCGGTGGGTCGCAGCACAATTCGATCATCGAACTCACCCTCGGCTACAACGGGCTCGGGCGGTTGAACGGCAACGAGACCGGCAGCGTCGGGCCGGGCGGTGAACTACCCGCCGGCGGGAACGGGATGTGGGGCAGCACCGGGATCACCCGGATGTTCGAACCCGCGCAGGGCGGTCAGATCGCGTGGTTGATTCCGGCCGCTTTGCTCGCGCTGGTGGTGGGGCTCGTGTTGCGTGGTCGCGCGCCTCGTGCCGATCAACGTCGGGCCGCGCTGATCCTCTGGGGCGGTTGGCTTCTCGTCACCGGGTTGGTGTTCAGCTTCATGGCGGGGATCTTCCACCAGTACTACACGGTGGCGCTCGCGCCTGCTGTCGCGGCGCTGGTGGGGATCGGGGCCGTGCAGATCTGGGGTGCGCGTGATCGGCTGTGGGTGCGGTGCGCGGGCGCGCTTGCCATCGGGCTCAGCACGGCGACCGCGTGGATGTTGTTGTCGCGCAGCGCTTCCTTCCTACCCTGGTTGCGATGGGCGATTCTGGTCGTCGGTGTTGTCGCCACCGTTGCCTTCGTGTTCCCGCTGACGCGCAAGCAGTCGGTGATCGCCGCGCTCGCCGCCGCCTGCATCGGGCTCGCCGGGCCGATCGCCTACTCCGTCGACACCCTCGCGTCCGCGCATTCCGGCGCGATTCCGTCCGCAGGGCCGAGCGCCGGTGGGATGCACGGAATGGGTGGACCCGGTATGCGGCCCGGCGGCGACGGCCGGATGGGGATGGCGCCCGGCGCGGACGGAGGCACACGTCCCGACGGCAACGCTCCAGGTCAGATCGACGGGTCCGCTACCCCGGGCGCCATACCCGACGGAGCCCGAGGCCCTACGACCGTTCCGGACGGCGCTGTGAATGGAGGTGACCAGCAGATGGGTGGCGCCGGTGGGCTGCTCGGCGGATCACGGCCGAGCGACCAGATCGTCACCCTGCTCGAGACGAACGGGACGGACTACACCTGGGTGGCCGCCGCGGTCGGGTCGAACAGCGCCGCCGGGTACCAGCTCGCCACCGAGCTGCCCGTGATGCCGATCGGCGGATTCAACGGCAGCGACCCGTCCCCCACCCTCGAACAGTTCCAGCAGTACGTGGCCGACGGAAAGATCCACTACTTCGTCGCCGGAGGCCGCAGTGGTCCCGGCGGGAACAGTGCGTCGACCAGCTCGGCGATCACCGCCTGGGTGACGGCGAACTACACCGCCACCACGGTCGACGGGGTAACCCTCTACGACCTCACCCAACCGAAGTCGTAGCTCCCGAACACACGCCGGCCCGGCGGATCATCTCGATCCGCCGGGCCGGCGTTCGTATCTGTGTCGACCGCGCTCGGTCACGGCTGTGTCAGCGAGCGAGGGCCACCGTGGCGGCGATCCACTCGGCGAAGGACGGCCCGGCCAGGGTGGCGTGCGGGGAAGGCAGAAGGGTGCCGTTTTCGAACTGCTCGCGGTCCGGGTTGGCGGAGTCGGAGGTCTCGATGATCTGGAGGTCATCACCACGAGCCGCCACCAGCGCGGTGGCGGCACCGGCCATCGTCTCCGGCTGGGGACCCGCGATCTCGGGGAACGGAACATCCTCGGCGGCAATCGGATTCACGGCGAGGTCGACCAGCGCCTCGGCGACGGTTCGAGCGGCGACCAACTGGGTGCGCATGCCCTCGATGTAGGCGACGCCATCCTGGGTGCCCCACCCCACCATGACCTCGACGAGCTCGTGGAACTGCGCGGCACGCAGAATCTGCACCGGCAGAGCGCCTTTGAGCAGCTCCTGCTCATGGGCGAGCTTGGCGGCGTTGTACCCCGCGAGCGAACCGTCGATCCCGATGATCGACACGACGACGAGCCGCTCCACCCCCGCCCGCTCCCCCGCCGCATGCAGATTACGCGCGGAGGAGGTGAAGAACTCGGTCGCCACCTGCTGGTCCGCCGAGGACGTACTGGAGGCGTCGATGACGATATCCACCCCGTTCAGCGCCTCGTCCAGCCCCACACCGGTCTCGATATCCACCCCGTCGGCCCGCGAGAAGGCCACCACCTCGTGCCCGCGCTCGACCAGCACATCCACCACATGCTTGCCCAGCCGCCCGGTCGCCCCAGCCACCGCGATCTTCTTCTGCTCCGCCATGATCCACTCCTCCGTCGCTTCTTTCGCGTTCACAGAGTCGACGAAGTAGGCGACCGGAGTGTGACATCACCTGGTCACGATGTCTCGAGACTCCCTCGAGGGGCGACCCAGCGGTGATTGAGATCCACCACCGATGCCACAGTTTCGAAATCGGAATCGTAGTGGAACAGGACAAGGCGGTGTTCTATCGCAAGCGCCGAAGCGAGCAGGTCATGGATGCCGACCGCGCGGTGGCGGCCCGACCGCGCAAGTTCGCGTTGGATCGTGAAAGCGCTTTGCCAGTGTTCGTCGTTGGTAGGCAGGTACTCATAGGCAGCGCGGCGCCGAAAACGAATCTGTTCGTATTCAGCGGGGCTTCGGGCGCTATAGAGCGCCTCGGAATCGAGCGGTGCGCAGGTGGCGATCAATCCGGCCTCGAGCAGCGGCCCGAGTGCGGCCCCCACGTCCGGATGACGCATTCGAGCGGCCGCGCTGGTGTCGATGAGATAGCGCGCCGTTATCGCCATACGTCGTCGCGCCGATCCTTGTCGGCCATTTCGGCCATGCCACCGTTGACCAACCATTCGACTTCGCTCGCGCGCGCATGCGCCACCACGGCCGAGTTCAGCGCGGCGCGAACGGTATCGGAGACGCCAGCGGTCCCGAGCGCGTCCTGCGCGGACGCGAGTAGCTCGTCGTCGATCTCGATCAGACGTTTGGTCATCACACAGTCCCTCGATATATATTCCCCCATGCTCGAACTATATACTCCGAAACGACCAGGCCACAAGGGCTCAGTGGGTGATGTTGAGGGCGGTGTGGAGGGTAGCGGCCCACTGGTCGACGATCAGTTTGCGGCGGGCGGAGTCGTCGGTGAGGACGTCGGCGAGGCCGAGGCCGCGGGCGAGGTCGAGGGTGGCCTGAACCAGGTGGTGGGCGACCGGGTCGGAGTCGTCGACGCCGAGCGCCTCGACGGCGCGGCGGTGGGAGGTCCGGCCGAAGCGGGCCTCGAGGGGGAGGATGCGTTCGCGCAGGGCCGGATCGGCGGCGGCGTGGGTCCAGACCTGGAGGGCGGCTTTGAAGAACGGGGTGGTGTAGGACTCGACCAGCGCGGAAACGACCGCGCGCGTTCGGCCTTCGCCCTGGGCGACCGCGTTCACCGTCTCGGCTTCGGCCTTGGCCATGTCCATCCGGAACTCGAACATGAACTCGAGCGCGGCGGTGATCAGTTCCTCACGAGTGGGGAAATGGTGTTGAGCGGCGCCACGCGACACCCCGGCCCGCTCGGCGACCACCGACACGGTGGCAGCTGCCCAGCCGGTTTCGGCCAGGCAGTCGATGGTCGCCTCCAGCAGCCGCTGCCGGGTGGCCCGGCTGCGGTCCTGCTTGGGTTCGTGGGGTGTCGCCATCGGACTATTGTGCCCAGTTGGGTGGGCGCTTCTGGAAGAAGGCCGTCATGCCCTCGATCACCTCGGGGGTGCCGAAGAAGCTCGCCGACCGCTTGGCGAGTGCTTCCGCCTCGGCGTCGAAGGTCGCCAGCAGGGCCGCGTTGACCAGTTTCTTGGACTCGGCCAGTCCCTGCGGTGAACCCTTGCGCAGCTCCCCTGACAGGCGTTTCACCTCGGCGGCGGCGTCCTCGGCGGCCACGGTGACCAGGCCGATCTCCTGCGCGGTCGCGGCGTCGAACTTCTCGCCGGTCAGGAAGTAGCGGCTCGCGGCCCGCTGGTCCAGCCGCGGCACCAGGGTGAGCGAGATCATGAACGGCGCCATCCCGATGCGCACCTCGGTGAGCGCGAAACTGCTGCCAGGCCCCGCGACGACGAGGTCGCAGGCCCCGATGATGCCCATGCCACCGGCGCGGACATTGCCGTCGATCTGCGCGATCACCGGCTTGGGCGAGGCGAGGATGCCACGCAGCACGTCGATCATCACGCGGGTGCGCTCGTCGGCGGCCACCGCGGGATCGGCGGTGCTCGCCTCCTTGAGGTCGGCGCCCGCGCAGAAGGTATCGCCGGTGTGGGCCAGGACGATGCCGCGCACCGCGGGATCGGTTGCGGCGGCGTCGAATCCGGCGAGCAGCTCGCGAACGAGCTTGGACGAGAGCGCGTTCCGGTTGTGCGGCGAATCGAAGGTCAGCGTGGCGAACCCGTCGACGACCTCGTAGCGGACGAACGGTGTTTCCGTCGCGTCACTCATCGGGACTCCTGTTCATCCGGTAGAGGGTGGTCGCCTCGCCGTCGAGGCGACCACCGAGTGTCCTAGTACGAGCGCGGCAGACCGAGCGAGTGCTGGGAGACGAAGTTGAGGATCATCTCGCGGCTCACCGGGGCGATGCGCATGATGCGCGCCGCCTGGAGCATGGCCGCCAGGCCGACCTCACGGGTCAGACCCGAACCGCCGTGGGTCTGGATCGACTGATCGAGAGCCTTGATGCTGGCCTCGGCCGCCGCGTACTTGGCCATATTGGCGGCCTCGGCGGCGCCGAACTCGTCGCCCGTGTCGTAGAGGGTCGCGGCCTTCTGCATCATCAGCTTGGCCAGTTCCAGCTCGATCTTGATCTGTGCGAGGGGATGCGAAATACCCTGGTGCGCACCGATCGGGGTCTTCCAGACCGTGCGCTCCTTGGCGTATTCCACCGCACGGTCGATGGCGTAGCGGCCCAGGCCGATCGCCATGGCCGAGCCCATGATGCGCTCGGGGTTCAGCCCGGCGAACAGCTGCGCCAGCGCCGCGTCCTCGGAGCCGACCAGGGCGTCGCCGGGCAGGCGCACGTCATCGAAGAACAGCGTGTACTGGTGGTCGGGTTCGATGACGTCCATCTCCTGGACGTTCTTCACCAGGCCGGGCGCGTCGACCGGCACGATGAACAGCGCGGGCTTGAGCTTGCCGGTCTTGTGATCCTCGGTGCGCGAGACCACCAGGATGGCCTCGGCCTGATCGACACCGGAGATGAAGATCTTGCGGCCGTTGAGGATCCAGTCGTCACCGTCGCGGCGGGCCGTGGTGGTGATCTGATGCGAGTTGGAGCCCGCGTCGGGCTCGGTGATCGCGAAGACCATCTTCGAGGTGCCGTCGGCGAGCTTGGGCAGCCAGGTCTGCTTCTGCGCGTCGGTGCCGTACTTGGTGATGATGGTGCCGCAGATGGCCGGGGACACGACCATCAGCAGCAGGCCCGCACCCTGGGCCGAGAGCTCTTCCTGCACGAGCGCCAGCTCGTACATGCCCGCGCCACCGCCGCCGTACTCCTCCGGCAGGTTCACGCCGAGGAAGCCGAGCTTGCCCGCCTCGTCCCACAGTTCGGTGAGCGGCTCGTTCTTGCGCGAGAGCGGCAGCACGTAATCGCGGTAGTTGTACTTCGACGCGAGCGACGCGACCGCCGCCCGCAGCGCCTTCTGCTCTTCGGTTTCGATGAAACTCATGCCTGCTCCTGCTCTTCTTCCTCGACGACGGCGAGGACGGTTCCGACCTCGACCTGCTGGCCGACGGTCACATTGAGTGCACTGAGAATGCCGGTGGCGGGCGCGGCGATGGTGTGCTCCATCTTCATCGCCTCCAGCCACAGGATCGGCTGCCCCTGCTTGACCTGGTCACCTTCGGCGGCGCCGAGGCGGATCACGCTGCCCGGCATCGGCGCGAGCAGCGAACCGGCCGCGACCTGCTCGGACGGGTCGGTGAAGCGCGGCAGCCTGCGCACGGCCACCGGGCCGAGCGGGGAGTCGATCGCGACGAGGTCGTCGTAGCGGGCGACCTCGAATTGCCTACGCACCGAGCCACGTTCGCCGGGAACACCGAGAACAACGCGGTCGGCGGCCACCGAGATCAGCTCGAGGCCCTCGAAACCCTCGACCGCGACACCGGTGCGGGTGAAGCGGTAGCGCACCTCGTGCGTACCGGTGGTGCGGCTCTCGTAGGACTTGGTCTGCGGCTGCGAAGGCAGGTTGCGCCAGCCACTCGGGGTGAGTCCGGCCAGGCGCGAGGTGCTGCGGTTGGCAGCTGAATCAGCCAGTGCCGCGGCCACGATCGAGAGCGCCTCGTCGGCCTCCGACGCCAGCGGCGCCGAGAGCACGGCCAGATCGTGGGTGGCGAAGAAGGCGGTGTCGGTGTCACCGGCGAGGAACGCCGGGTGGCGCAGCACCCGCACGAGCAGATCACGGTTGGTGACCAGGCCGTGGAGCTTGGCGCGCTGGAGCGCGGTGGCGAGCAGATGTGCTGCCTCCGCACGGGTTTCGGCGTAGGAGATCACCTTGGCCAGCATCGGGTCGTAGTGCACGCCGACCAGCGAGTTGTCCACGACGCCGGTGTCGAGTCGCACGCCGGGCTGCTCGAGGACGGTGAATTCACCGGCGGTGAAGGGAATCTCGATCTTGTGCACCGGGCCGCTCTGTGGCTGCCAGTCGTTGGCGGGGTCCTCGGCGTAGAGGCGGACCTCGATCGAGTGACCGCGCTGCGCGGGCTGGTTCGCGGGCAGCGGCAGACCAGCGGCCACCTGCAACTGCAGGCGGACCAGGTCGAGGCCGGTGGTCTGCTCGGTGACCGGATGTTCCACCTGCAGGCGGGTATTCATCTCCAGGAAGAAGAAGTCGCCCTTCTCGTCGGCCAGGAACTCGACGGTGCCCGCACCCTCGTAACCGATCGCCTCGGCCGCCAGACGCGCCGCCTCGAACAGCCGGTCACGCATGCCGTCGATCTTCTCGACCAGCGGCGACGGGGCTTCCTCGACGACCTTCTGATGACGACGCTGGATCGAGCACTCACGCTCGCCCACCGCCCAGGTCTTGCCGAAAATGTCCGACATGATCTGGACTTCGATGTGACGGCCGGTCTCGAGGTAGCGCTCGCAGAACACCGTCGGATCGCCGAAGGCCGACTCGGCCTCACGCTGGGCGCCGGCGATCTGATCCCGCAGTTCGGCCAGGTCGCGCACGACACGCATACCGCGACCACCACCACCGGCGGACGCCTTGATCAGCACGGGCAGGTGCGCGTCGGTGACCTCGGCCGGGTCGAGCTCGGCGAGCACGGGAACACCGGCGGCGTCCATCATCTTCTTCGACTCGACCTTGGAGCCCATCTGCTCGATGGCCGCGACCGGCGGACCGATCCACACCAGACCCGCGTCGAGCACCGCCCGCGCGAATTCGGCGTTCTCGGAAAGGAATCCGTAGCCGGGGTGGATCGCGTCGGCACCGGCCGACAAGGCGGCCTCGATGATCAGCTCGCCGCGCAGGTAGGTCTCGGCGGGCGTGTTGCCGGGCAGCCGGATGGCGGCGTCGGCCTCGGACACGTGCGGCGACGCGGCATCAGCATCGGAATAGACCGCGGTGGTGCCGATGCCCATCCGCCTGCACGTGGCGAAGACACGGCGCGCGATCTCACCACGATTGGCAACGAGAACGTTAGTAATAGGCCCGCCCGTCGCCCGACCGCCGCCCCTCACCGAATCGCTTCGCGATGCAGTCATTGTTTGCCTCACATTCGGAAGACGCCGAAGCCATCGGCGCCCTTGATCGGGGCTGTGTGAATGGCCGACAGGGCCATTCCCAGCACGGTGCGGGTGTCGCGGGGGTCGATGATGCCGTCGTCGAAAAGCCTGCCCGACAAGAACATCGGCATGGCCTCGGCCTCGATCTGCGCCTCGACCATCGCGGCGAGACCGGCGGCGGCCTCCTCGTCGAACGGCAGACCCTTGGACTCGGCCGCGCCGCGCTGCACGATGGTGAGCACGCCGCCCAGCTGCGCGCCGCCCATGACAGCGGACTTCGCACTCGGCCAGGCGAACAGGAAGCGCGGGTTGAACGCGCGCCCGCACATGCCGTAGTGCCCGGCCCCGTAGGAGGCGCCGACCAGCAGCGAGATGTGCGGCACCGTCGAGTTGGCGACGGCGTTGATCATCATCGCGCCGTGCTTGATGATGCCGCCGTGCTCGTACTCCTTGCCGACCATGTAGCCGGTGGTGTTGTGCAGGAACAACAGTGGCGTATTCTTCTTGTTCGCCAGCTGGATGAACTGGGTGGCCTTCTGCGATTCCTCGGAGAACAGCACGCCGCGCGCATTGGCGAGGATGCCGATCGGGTAGCCGTTGATCTCGGCCGAGCCGGTGACCAGCGAGGAACCGTAGAGCGGCTTGAACTCGTCGAAATCGGAGCCGTCCACGACGCGGGCGATGATCTCGCGGGGGTCGAACGGGATCTTCAGGTCCGAGGGCACGATGCCGAGCAGTTCCTCGGGATCGTAGAGCGGCGAGATGACCTCGGCACGCGGCTCGGGGCCCTGCTTCTTCCAGTTCAGGCGGCGAACGATATTGCGGCCCAACCGAATCGCGTCCTGCTCGTCGGCGGCCAGATAGTCGGCCAGACCGGACGTGCGGGCGTGCATCTCGGCGCCGCCGAGGGTCTCGTCGTCGGAGTCCTCACCGGTGGCCATCTTCACCAGCGGCGGGCCCGCGAGGAAGACCTTCGCGCCCTCCTTGACCATCACGACGTAGTCGGACATGCCGGGGATGTAGGCGCCACCGGCGGTCGAGTTGCCGAAAACCAGGGAGATGGTGGGGATTCCGGCCGCCGAGGCCTGGGTGAGGTCGCGGAACATCGCGCCGCCGGGGATGAAGACTTCCTTCTGCGTCGGCAGATCCGCACCGGCGGACTCGACCAGCGAGATCACCGGCAGCCGGTTCTCCCTGATGATCTCGTTGATCCGGAACTGCTTGCGCAGCGTCCACGGATTCGAGGCGCCGCCACGCACGGTCGGGTCGGGCGCGACGATCATGCACTCGACGCCCTCGACGAGGCCGATTCCGGCGATCGTCGAGGCGCCGACCTGGAAGTCGCTGCCCCAGGCCGCGAGTGGGCACAGTTCGAGGAACGGCGAGTCCTCGTCGAGCAGCAGTTCGATGCGCTCACGCGCCGTCAGCTTGCCGCGCTTGTGGTGGCGGGCCACCTTGTCGGCGCCGCCACCGGCGATGGCCTTGGCGAACTCCGCCTCGACCTCGGTGAGCTTGACCGACATCGCCTCGGCGGCCGCGGTGTACTCGGGCGAGGTGTTGTCGAGGATGGAACGGAAGGTCGTCATGCCTGGTACCCCAATACTTTCGACGCCAGCATGGTCAGGATCTCGTTGGTGCCGCCGCCGATGCCGATGATGCGCACATCGCGGTAGATGCGCTCGACCTCGGCCTCGCGCATGTAGCCCATCCCGCCGTGCAGCTGCACGGCCTGGTTGGCCACCCATTCGGCAGTCTCGACGGCGTTGTTCTTGGCGAAGCACACCTGGGCGATCAGGTTCTCGTCACCGGCGACGTAGCGCTCCACCAGCGCCCGGGTATAGGTGCGCGAAATGTCCACGCGCTGGGCCATATCGGTGAGCGTCATCTGCACCTTCTGGCGGCTGATCAGCGGACGACCGAAGGTCTCGCGATCACGGCACCACTGCACGGTGAGATCGAGCGCGCGCTGGGCCAGCGAATACGCCTGCACCGCGAGGCCGACCCGCTCGCTGACGAACGCGGCGGCGATCTGCGCGAAGCCGCTGTTCTCGGCGCCGACCAGGTTCGACGCGGGCACCCGCACGTCCACATACGACAGCTCGGCGGTATCGGAGGCCAGCCAGCCCATCTTCTCCAGCTTGCGGCTGACGGTGAAGCCGGGCGTGTCCTTCGGCACGAGGATCAGCGAAACACCCGCCGCGCCAGGGCCTCCCGTGCGCACCGCGGTGACGACGAAGTCGGCGCGACAACCCGAGGTGATGAACGTCTTGGCGCCGTTGATGATGAAGTCCTCACCGTCGCGCACGGCGGTGGTGGTGAGGTGGCCGACATCGGAACCGCCGCCGGGCTCGGTGATGGCCAGCGAGCCGATCAGGTCACCGGTCAGCGTCGGCTTCGCCCACTGATCGATCTGCGCCTGGTTGCCCGAGGCGATCATGTGCGGCAACGCGATTCCGCAGGTCAGCAGCGAAGCCCACAGTCCACCGGACGCACCGGCGACATGGATCTCCTCGCCCACGATCAGCGAGTCGATGGCAGTGCCGCCCTCGCCACCCGCCGATTCCGGGTACTCGATGCCGAGCAGGCCCAGTTCGCCCGCCTTCTTGTGCAGTTCGCGCGGGAGCTCGCCCGCGCGCTCCCAGGCGTCGAGGTCGGGCAGGATGTCCCGCTCCACGAACCCGCGCACGGTGGCGCGCAGCTCTTTTCGCTCCGGCGTTTCCCAAACTGAAGTCATGCGAGCAGCTCCGTCGGCATATCGATGTGGCGGGAGCGCAGCCATTCGCCGAGCCCCTTGGCCTGCGGGTCGAAACGCGCCTGATAGGCGACGCCCTTGCCGAGCAGGCCGGAAATGATGAAGTTGACCGCGCGCAGATTGGGCAGCACGTGGCGGGTGACGGTCAGTTCGGCCGTCTCGGGGAGCAGTTCCCGCAGCTTTTCGACGGTGAGGGTGTGCACCAGCCAGCGCCACTGATCGTCGGTGCGCACCCACACGCCGATATTGGCGTCACCGCCCTTGTCGCCGCTGCGGGCGAGAGCGATCGTGCCGAGCGGCACGCGACGGGTCTCGGCGGCGGGCAGCGGCGCGGGTAGCTCGGGTTCGGAAACAGGTTCGAGGACCAGGGTTTCCGTGGCGGGGGCGATATCGACTCGGCTGCCGTCGGCCAGCACCGCCACGTGCGGCACCTCGTGCGCGTCGACGAAGCCGGGGGTGAAGACGCCGTAGGGGGAACCGTTTCCGGGCAGCGCGGTGAAGCTGGCGCCCGGGTAGCTGGCAAGTGCCAATTCCACCGCGACACTGGAGAACCCGCGGCCGACCTTGTTCGGATCGGAATCGCGCACCACACAGCGCAGCATCGCGCTGGCCTGCTCTTCGGTCTCGGCATCGGGGCGATCGAGGCGGGCCAGCGTCCAGGTGAGCTCGGCGGGCTTGTCCGGCAGCCAGGATTCCAGCTGCCGTTGCGCCAGTTCGGCTTTGGCTTCGATGTCGAGGCCGGTGAGAATGAACGACATCTCGTTGCGGAAACCGCCCAGGGTGTTGAGCGAGACCTTGAGCCGCGGCGGCGGCGCCTCACCGGTGACGCCGCTGATCAGTACGCGGTCCTTGCCCTCCTGGCTCAGCGCGATGCTGTCCAGGCGGGTGGTGACGTCGGGTCCGGCGTAGCGCGCGCTCTGGATTTCGTACATGAGCTGGGCTTCGACGGTGTCGACGGTGACCGCGCCGCCGGTGCCGTCGTGCTTGGTGATCACGCAAGATCCGTCGCGACGGATCTCGGCGATCGGGAAGCCGGGGCGGCCGATGTCACCGAGTTCGGTGAAGAAGGCGAAGTTGCCGCCGGTGGCCTGGGTGCTGCATTCGATCACGTGCCCGGCCACCACGGCGCCGGCCAGCGCGTCGTAATCGGTTCGGCCCCAGCCGAAGTGGGCCGCCGCCGGACCGACGATCACCGAGGCGTCGGTGACCCGGCCGGTGACGACGATGTCGGCGCCGGAATTCAGGCATTCGACGATGCCCCACGCGCCGAGGTAGGCGTTGGCCGTGAGCGGCTGACCCAAGTCGAGCTCGGCGGCGCGGGCGACCAGGTCGTCGCCCTCGACGTAGGCGATCTTGGCGTCCAGCCCGAGGTCGGCGGCGACCTTGCGCAGCCGCTCGGCCAGCCCGGCCGGATTGAGCCCGCCCGCGTTGGTGACGATCTGCACGTTCTTCTCGAGCGCGAGGGCAAGGCAGTCCTCGATCTGGCGCACGAAGGTCTTGGCGTAGCCGAGGCTGGGGTCCTTCATCCGGTCGCGGCCCAGGATCAGCATGGTGAGCTCGGCGAGGTAGTCGCCGGTCAGCACGTCGAGTTGCCCGCCCTCCAGCATCTCGCGCATGGCGCTGAGCCGGTCACCGTAGAACCCGGAACAATTCCCGATCCGGATCAGGTCCGGATCAGCGGAGAGAGCACTCATGGCACCCAGGATCGCAGCGGTTCAGAAAAAAAGCAAGCACGCGTGCTTGTTAATCTCGGGGAATCGACCAGGCAAGATGGAGCCCATGCTGTCCGTCCTCCTCTTCGCCCTCGCCGGATTCCTGCTCGGCGGTGCGTACACGACCTGGAAGAACAATCGCGCGATGTCGATCGGTTTGATCGTCGCCGCCGTCCTCGCGAGCCTCGGCGCCGTGCTCTGGCTCGAGTAGCAAGACTTTCGCAAGATCAGGGCAAGGCGAGCGCTGTTGGCTTGCCTCCATGTTCACCTGGTATGTCGGCCTGCTCGCAGTCAGCGGCCTCGCGATGATCATCATGGCCAACATCGACAACGGCCGCAGCGCGCTCTCCCGCGGCCTCAACGCCGCGTTCGGCATCGCGTTCCTCGGCTACGCGGGGTATCTGGCGTTCGTGTTCGAAGGCGGCGACTACCTGATCTTCTTCCACGCGTTCATCCTGCCGGTGCTGCTGACGATCGACTTCGTGCGCTCGACGAACTGGCAGGCGCTGACCACCAGGCCGACCCCGACCCAGCAGGCGTTCCGGGCCTACTGGAAGGAACAGGATCGGCTGGCGAAGCGCTCAGCCCGTCGTGTGTAGCTTGAAGATCCTGACATCTTCCGGCACACCGTTCAGTGGCGCGGCCCAGAAATTCCGCTTGTACGGTTTGGCGACAACGCCCAGCTCATCCAGCGTTTCCGGGCGCAGGGCGGCCAGTGTGACGCTGGATATCATCGTGTTTCCGTTGCCGCCCGCCTCCATCATGCGGGCGGCGATATTGACGTCGACGCCGAGCCAGTCGCCACCGATCTCCCGGGGAGAACCGGTGTGCAGGCCGACCCGCATGCGCGGGCGGTACCCGGCGATCTCGACCTCGGCGAGATTGCGGCGAGCCGCCAGCGCGGCGCGCACGGCCCGATCGGGCGAGGAGAACACGGCCATCAGACCGTCGCCCATCCGCTTGACCACCTGACCGCCGCGCTCGACGATCGGCGGCTCGATGGCCCTGGCGACCTTGCGCAGCAGTTCCAGAGTGAGCTCGTCGCCCACCGACAGCGACCAACTCGAGAACCCGACCAGGTCGGTGAACACGATGGTCACCTCCTCGGTGCCACGCCCACGACCGATCCGCTCCAGCCCGGCCTGCCACACCTGCAGGGCGCCGAAACCGATCTCCCTGGCAGCGGTCGGCGCGCCGCCGACGATCTTGTCCGCGGCTCTCGCCACCGCGCGCGCACCACCGGGGCCCGTCACCGACAGCGGATCGCCGAACGAGGGATCACCGGGCAGCTGTTGGCGCGCCTTGCGCAGCGCACCGATCACGTCGGCCCGACGGTTGGCGGCCTGTAATTTCGACGAGAGCTGGGGGCGCTTCCTCCCCGCGCGCACGCCGGGGTCGGATTCGGCGGATCCGCTGACGATCGGCTCCAACGGGATGGATACGTCCGCAGCGGCGTCGCGCCGCGGATTCACCCCGCCAGAAGGCGTTTCACTCACGCTCAAAAGGTTATATCACCCGACGACGACCGCCGGTCCGCTGCTTGTGTGCAGCGGACCGGCGGTCCTACCTTCGAGCTACCGGGCAGCGGAAGCCCGAAGGTCGGGTCACGCGACCTCCCGACAAGGTCGCGGCCCTCGCGGCCCGGGCGATTACGAGGGCGGCCCGGGCTGGATTATCAGGCGTCGCGGCGGTTGACCAGCACGAGCGCCCCGGCGAAAACGATCGCCACGAAGACGGCGAAGTAGATCAGACTGCCCCATACGCCCCAGTGCCAGTCGCCCGCGTACTCCTCGACGCTCAGGAAACGGTTCGCGTTCTGGAACGGCAGGAACGGCTTCACGGTGCGGCCGAAGCTGCCGAACGCGCCGAGCAGGTTCTCCACCAGCAGCGACCACAGCACGATCAGCGAGATGGCCGCGGCGGACTGCCGGACCAGCACACCGACGCCGATGGCGAGCATGACGCACAGGAAGGCATAGATCGGAACGCTGTAGAGGGCTCGCCAGTTGCCGTCGAGCACGAGACCGGGAGCGTCGTCACCGACGATCACCTTGGCCACGATGAAGGCGATGAGCGAGAGGACACCGGTGAGCACCGCCGCGTACACGCCGACCAGGGCGGTCTTGGACAGCACGACCTTGGACCGGTTCGGGACGGCGAGGAAGCTCGAGCGGATGACGCCGAAGCGATATTCGCTGGTCACCGTCAACGCGGCCATGATCATCAGCACCATCACGCCGAAGCTGGAGACACCCGATACCGCGACAGTCGGGGTGAGCAACGGCGGGCCCTCCTCCGAGGTGCCCGCGGTGTCGGCATTCGTGACCAGCGCGATCAGCAAAGCGAGGCCGATGCCGAGGACCACTACGACCGCCGAGCACCACCAGGGCGAGCGGGTCGAGGTGAGTTTGATTCGTTCCGCTGCGAGCACGCCCATCAGAGCGCACCTCCCATCGCCTGGTCGAAGCTTTCACCGTGGTACTCCACGGCGCCGCCGGTCATCCGCATGAACGCTTCCTCGAGCGAGGCCTGCTGCGGCGCCAGCTCGTAGAGCGTGACGTTGTTCGTGCCCGCCACCTTGCCGACCTCGTCGGAGGTGACGCCCGCGACGATCAGCGCGGCGTCGCCGTCTTCCTTCACGGTCATGCCGTGCGAGGTGAGCAGGCTGCGCAGCTGATCCAGCTGCGGGCTGCGCACGCGCACCGACTGTTCGGAGGCGCGGTCGATGAACTCCTGGGTGGTGCCGTCGAACATCAGCTGACCACGACCGATGACGATGAGCTGCTCGGCGGTCTGCGACATCTCCGAGAGCAGGTGGCTCGACACGAGCACCGTGCGACCCTCGGCGGCCAGGCGCTGCATGAACCGGCGGATCCACAGGATGCCCTCCGGGTCGAGGCCGTTGACCGGCTCGTCGAACAGCAGCACCTTCGGGTCGCCGAGCAGCGCGCCCGCCAGGCCGAGGCGCTGGGACATACCGAGCGAGAATCCGCCCGCGTTCTTGTTCGCCACCTCGGACAGGCCGACCAGGCGCAGGACCTCTTCGACCCGCGACTTCGGGATGTCGTTGGAGGCGGCCAGCCACTCCAGGTGAGCGCGCGCCGAGCGGTTCGGATGCACCCACTTGGCATCCAGCAACGCGCCGACCTGTGTGAGCGGGCGTTCCAGCTGCTGGTACTTCTTGCCGTCGATGAGCGCACTGCCCGCCGTCGGCTTGTCCAATCCGAGGATCATCCGCATGGTCGTCGATTTACCGGCGCCGTTGGGTCCGAGGAACCCGGTCACCAGTCCTGGTCGGACGGTGAACGTGAGGTCCTGCACCGCGACGGTCTGGCCGAATTGCTTCGTCAGGCCCTTCAGCTCGATCATGAGCCCTAGCTTGCCTGACAACCCGCGCAACGCGCGTCGCCGAGAAGTAGCGAGTCGGGTCATCCTCGAGGATGACCTTCGACCCTTAGACGGCTGGGGAAGAAGCCTGAGCCCAGAAACGCTTGGGGATACGGCCCGCCTGCCTGGCCAGATAGCCCGCGCGCACCGCCGCCGACATGGCCGATGCCATGAGTTCGGGCTCTTTCGCCCTGGTCACGGCGGTAGCGAGCAGGACTGCCGAACAGCCGAGTTCCATGGCGAGAGCGGCGTCGCTGGCGGTGCCGATGCCCGCGTCGAGGATCACGGGGACCGCTGCGGCAGCGACGATCATCTCGATGTTGTGGGGGTTGGCGATGCCCAAGCCGGTGCCGATCGGGGAGCCGAGGGGCATCACGGCGGCACAGCCGGCTTCTTCGAGGCGGCGGGCGAGGATGGGGTCGTCGGTGGTGTACGGCAGGACCACGAAACCGTCGTCGACGAGCTTCTCGGCGGCGTCGAGGAGTTCGAAGGGGTCGGGCAGGAGGGTGCGGTCGTCGGCGACCACCTCGAGCTTGACCCAGTTGGTGTCGAGGGCCTCGCGGGCCAGCTGGGCGGTGAGCACGGCCTCGGCGGCGGTGCGACAGCCCGCGGTGTTGGGCAGCAGAGTGATGTCGAGGCGCTTGAGCAGATCGAGCACGCCGGTGCCGCCCGCGGCGTCGACGCGGCGCATGGCGACAGTGGTGAGCTCGGTGCCCGACGCGATCAGGGCCTGTTCCAGGACGGCGAGGTTCTCGGCGCCGCCGGTGCCCATGATCAGGCGCGAACCGAACTCCTTGTCCGCGATACGCAACGGCGCGACGGCCTCAGCCACCCTGCACCGCCGTGAGCACCTCGATGGTCCAGCCGCGGCCGACCGGTTCGTCCCAGCGGGACTTCGAGAAGACAGCGCCGTCGACCGCCAATGCCACACCCCGGCAGGGCAATTCGAGCTTTGCCAGCAGTTCGCGGACGCTGAGCGGCTCGGGGAACTCGTGGTCGACACCGTTGACGGTGACGCCGATCGGGATGGTCGAGGTCATCGAACTCCTCCTTGCGACAGAGATGGCATCTGCGATGCCGGAAAACGTTGGGGTGAAGCGGCTTCGACCACCGCGGGGGTGGCGCCGTCGAGCAGTGCTGGCACGACCGCGGCGGTGAGCGCCAGGGTGAGCATGCCGTTGCGGCCGTGTCCGGTGGCGGCGACGACCCGGTCGTCGAGGTGGCCGAGCAGCGGGAGGTTGTCGGGCGTTCCCGGCCTCGAACCCGCATTCGCTTCGGCCAGTTCGTATTCGGCGATGCCGGGCAGGATGGTCTCGGCGTCGGCGATCAGGTCACGGACGCCACCGACGGTGACGGTGGTGTCGAAGCCCGCTTCGTATTGTGTTGCACCGACGACGATTCCGTCTTCGCGGGGGACCAAGTAGACCTGTCGGCCGTGGACCCGGGCACGGATCACCCTGGTCGGCGGCGGGCTGACGCCGGGCCTGCGACGCAACCGGAGGATTTCACCCTTCACCGGGCGCACCGGCAGACCTGGCCAGAGCTCGGCGGAGCGGGCGCCCGCCGCGAGGACGACCCGGTCGTGCGGTAGATCATCCAGGGCGACAACAGCTTCGGCGCGGATCTCGACACCTGCCGCGGCGCAGGCGGACTGGAGAGCACGCAGCACCCGCCGGTTGTCGATGGCGGGTTCGGCCTTCGCGTGCAGGCCCGCGCGGACGGTGCGCGCGAGCGCGGGTTCCAGCGCGCGGATCCCCGCCCGGTCGAGCACTCGCAGGTCGTGGCCGAACCCGGCCAGCCACTCCGAGACGGTGCGCAGGTCGGTGGCATCGGCGCCGTCGAGAGCGACGGTCAGCGTCTCATCGGCCACGAACATCGACTCGCCGGCGATCGCGCGCAGGCTCTCCCCGAAGGCGGACCACTCGGCCAGCGCGGCCGCGCCGAAAGCGAGCACGCGATCCTCACCGGGCCAGCCTTCCGACAGCGGCGCGAGCATTCCACCGGCCACGAAGGAAGCGCCGCGCGCCGGTTCGGGGTCGTACACGGTGACCGTCCAGCCCGCCTCGGCGGACCGCCATGCGACGGCGAGTCCGACGGCGCCGCCGCCAACGACCGCCAGAGTCCGCATCACGTTCCACCTGTCTTTTTTCGCCTATCGCCAGCCACGGCGTTCGCACTCCAACGGTAGCGCGACTACCGTCGTGGACGTGCAGCCCTCCCATCCGAACCGTTCCGTCCCGCCCAGGGAGCGTCTGTCGAGTGCGCTGCTGTATCTGTGCACCGACGCGCGCCGGGAGAAGGGCGATCTGGCCAGATTCGTCGACGCCGCGCTAGCCGGTGGCGTCGACATCGTGCAGCTCAGAGACAAAGGGTCGCCGGGCGAGGCCGAATTCGGGGCGCTGGAGGCCAAGGCCGAGCTGGGCGCGCTGGCCGAGATCAAGGCCGCGACGCGACGCCACGGCGCCTTGCTCGCGGTGAACGACCGCGCCGATATCGCACTGGCCGCGGGCGCGGACGTGCTGCACCTCGGCCAGGGTGACCTGCCGCCCACCTACGCGCGACGCGTCGTCGGCCCCGATGTGGTGATCGGCCGCTCCACCCACAACCGCAATCAGGCGGGCCTGGCCGCCATCGACGGCCACCTCGACTACTTCTGCACCGGCCCGATCTGGACCACGCCCACCAAGCCCGGCCGCCAAGCCGCGGGCGTGGACTTCGTGCGCTCGACCGCCGAGTCCCATCCCACGCTCCCCTGGTTCGCCATCGGCGGCGTCGACGCGCAGCGACTGCCGGAGGTATTGGCCGCCGGCGCCCGCCGCGTCGTCGTGGTCAGGGCGATCACCGAAGCCGCCGATCCGGAAGCCGCGGCCCGCGAACTCAAACAAGCACTCCTCGACGCGAACTGAGCTCGTCGAACAGCGCCGCTGCCCGCCACTCAGGCGAGGACGTCGGCCCTGGTGAGGATCGGGCCCTCGGTCAGCTCGGCGTCGAGAACCACTTCGATGCCGGGGCCGTCGGCCCGCGCGTGCAGCCAGAAGAAGCCCTGGTCGGGAAGTTCGACTGTGCGGGGAAGCGCCTGCGCGAGTTCGGTATCGGCCTCGAGCCGCACCCGCAACGGCACCGCGCGCAGGTCGATCCAGGCGATGGCGAAGCCGGGGTGCAACGGGAGGTCGGCGACCTCGTCCTCGGGAACCCAGGCCAGTTCGGCGGATTCCTTGTTGGCGACGGTGGGGAGTTGGCTGTCGGCATCGGCGATGACGGTGATATATGTCCAGCCGCTCGCGGCGGTCATCGTCAAGCGTTCGGCGCGTACGCGGAGCAGGTCGGCGGTGATGCCCGCTTCCTCCTCTGCCTCCCGGACGGCCGCGTGCTCGGGTGACTCGTGCGAATCGCGTGCACCGCCGGGCAGCGCCCAGGTACCGCCTTGATGACTCCACGGCGCCCGGTGCTGCAACAGCACCGCCGACCCGCCACCGGGCAACGGCGCGCGCAGCAGTAGCCCCGCCGCACCGAACTTGCCCCAGTGCTTGACCCCGTCAGGGCTCTTGTACCAGCCGTCTCCGTCGCCGCGCATCCCATACTCTTTCCTCCGAGCAGCCGAACAGCAACCGCTTCGGGGGTATGTGAGGGGCTGCGCTACCCGTAGGACAACAATAAACTCCGCACCAGTGGTGGTGCACAGACCGCGCCGGGAGGTGAACGATGGACGAACCGGGGAATCGCAATGCCTCGACCGAGGTGGCGGCCGTCCGTGTTCGCCCGTCGTCGCAGGCCAAGGCGGGTGCGGCGCCTTCCGACACCGCGGGAGCCGCGCCGGTAGCACCGCGCTGGGCGCCGTTGCGCCGACCGACTGCGCCCGTGGACCGGCCGCCCGCGCCCGATGTCAGGGCGTTGCGCGCGCAGTTCCAACCCGCCCGCTTGCGCAGCTTCGCGCACTCCTCGCCGGGCCGGCTGGTTGCCGCCGGACTGGTCCTGATGGTGCTGTGCGTGACCGCGGGCGCGGTGACTTCGACGACCGTGAGTGAGCGTCAGCAAGCTCTCGGCGTCCTGCTCGACGACACCGAACCCGACGCGCATTCGGCCAACCACCTCTACACCTCGCTTTCGATCGCCGACGCCGCCGCGGGCACTGCCTTCATCGCGGGCGGACTCGACCCCAAGGCAGTGCGCGACCGCTACACCCAGGCCATCGGCGAAGCAGCCGCGGAGTTGGTGACGCAGGCCGGACACGTCTCCGACGAAGAAGCGGCCGACCCATCGGGCACCGATCGCAGGTTGCGCACCGGCATCGCGACCGGGCTGCCCGTCTACAGCGGGCTGATCGAGACCGCACGGGTGAACAACCGCAACGGCTATCCCGTGGGCGCGGCGTATCTGAGCGAGGCATCACATCAGATGCAGACCGGGCTGCTGCCGATGGCCGAGGAGCTGGAAGACCACCGGTTCGACGCGGTCACCGCCGCGCAGCACCGGCACGTGCAACCGCCGTGGACGGCGATCGCGCTGCTGGTGGTGGCGCTCGGCGCGCTGATCTGGGTGCAGGTCGAGCTGGCGCGGCGCTCGCGCCGGTTCTTCAATATGGGCCTGCTGATCGGCACCGGCGCGCTGGCACTGACGCTGATCTGGACGGTGGCGGCCGGATCGTTGTCCGCGGTGGCGATGATTCGCTGCCGGGACGAAGGAGCGGTGCCGTCGGCGCGGCTGGCCGAGAGTCGAATCCTGGTGCAGCAAGCCAGATCAGCGGAAATGGTGAAGCTGGTTCGCCGCGACGCGACCGGCGACTACGACCGCACATTCGATACCAATGCCGCCCGGCTCAACGAGTTGCTCGCCGGCTATCCCGATGACGCCCCCGCGCGCGACGAAGTGGCGTACGCACGAGCCGCGCTGACCCGCTGGCAGTCGGCCCATCAGCGGATGAACGACACCCTCGAGCGTGGCGATTTCATGGGCGCGGCCACCGTGGCCACCGGTCCGAGCGCCGCCGATTCGGCCGCCCAGGTCGACGCACTCGACAGGGCACTGGACAAAGCGGGCGCGGTGACACGAGACACCCTGCGCGCGAAGGTCTCTCAGGCGATCGACGTGCTGTCTTTCCTCGCCCCCGGCGCATTCGCGCTCGGGATCGCGGCGGCGGCCTGCGTCGCGCTCGGGTTGTGGCCGCGGCTGCGGGAGTACCGGTGAGGCGCGGGCGCGTCCTCGCGACGCTGGTGCTGGTCGGGCTGCTCGCCGGCTGCTCCGACAGCACAACCACGCCCGCTGAGCGAGGCGTCTATTCGGAACCGCCGTTGCCCGCCAAGGCGATTCCGATCGGCACCGATACCCCCGTGCCCGCTACCGGTGGCGAACAGTGCGGCGATCCGACCGCGAGCCTGCGGCCCAGCACCGCGTCCGGCCCGACGATCGATGCCATCCGCGCGCGCGGCAGGCTCATCGTCGGACTCGACGCGGGCAGCAATCTGTTCAGCTTCCGCGATCCGCTGAGTGGTCGCATCGTCGGCTTCGACGCCGACATCGCCCGCGAGATCGCCCGTGACCTGCTCGGCAATCCTGATCTGATCGAATACCGCAGTCTCGCTTCGGAAGAGCGCGAGCGAGCACTGCAGGATCACACCGTCGACCTGATCGCGAAGACGATGACCATCACCTGCGAGCGACGTCAGCGAGTGGCGTTCTCGACGGTGTATCTGCGGGCCGACCAGCGGGTGCTCGCGGTGAAGGATTCCGGTATCGGCGGCCTCGCCGATCTGGCGGGCAAGCGCGTGTGCGTGGTGCGCGGCACCACCTCGCTCGATCACATCCGCCGCGACCAACCCGCCGCCACGATTCTGACGGTGCCGACCTGGGCCGACTGCCTGGTGGTGCTGCAACAACGCCAGGTCGACGCGGTGAGCACCGACGACTCGATCCTGGCCGGTCTTGCCGCCCAGGACCCCTACACCGAGGTGGTCGGCGGCAGCATCAGCGCCGAGCCGTACGGCATCGGTATCCCCAAGGGCGACGACGACCTGGTGCGTTTCGTCAACGCCACCCTGGAGCGCATCCGCAACGACGGCACCTGGACCCGGATCCACCGCCGCTGGCTCGCGACCCTCGGCGAGACACCGAGCCCACCCGCACCGAAGTACCAGGACTGACGGCCATGAGCACCGATCCCACCAATGGCGAACTGGGACAAGCCGATCCGGACCCGAAGCTCGGCGCCGAGTCGACGCCGCACGATCCGGCACCCGACCCGGAGCGGCGCGAGCCGACACAGCTGACCCAGCGTCAGCGTCCGGGCACGCTGCCGGGTGGGTGGACGCTGCCCGGCGACGACGAGACGCGACCGTTGCCCAAACTCACCGCCGAGGCGGCCGCGGAGTTCGCCCGACAGCAGGCGAGCAGCCGCGACCACACCCCGGCAACCGATGCCACCCCGCGAGACGAAGTGTCCGGCGCCATCGAGCGATCGGGCGAGATTCCCCCGGCCGCAACGGCACAGCAGGCGGACGAGCAGCTCGCCACACAGCGGGCAAGTCGTCCCCCGGCAACCGAGTCAGCGGCGTACGCACCGACCGAAGCCGCACCGCGAACCGCACCGTACGCGCCGACCGAAGCCGCGCAGCGGGACCCCATGACCGCACCGTACGCGGCGACCGAGGCCGCTCAGCGCACCGAACAGCCCGGCACGCAGGCGACTCCGGCCGATCCCGAATCCTGGCCGTCCACGCCGCAGACCAGTGGGGGTACCGCACGGTCGGGGCGCAGCGTGCGAACGGCGCGGTCGCGGCCCACCCGACGGCTCGGGGCCGGGCTGGTGCCGATTCCGACGGTGGCCCCGGCCGACCCGCGTGATGCCGTGCTGGCGGATCCGATGGTGTCGGAAGGTCGGCGGTTCTGCTGGCGCTGTAGCAATCCGGTCGGGCGTTCGACGCCGGCGCGGGCGGCCTCGACCAGTGGCGAATGCGAAACCTGTGGGGCCGCTTACGATTTTCGACCGTCGCTGCACGAAGGCGATATGGTCGCCGGGCAGTACGAGATCCAGGGTTGCATCGCGCACGGCGGGCTCGGCTGGATCTATCTGGCCATCGACCGCAATGTGAGCGATCGTTGGGTAGTGCTCAAGGGGCTGTTGCACGCGGGTGACGCCGAAGCGCAGGCCGTGGCGGTAGCCGAGCGGCAGTTCCTGGCCGAGGTGGCGCACCCGAGCATCGTCAAGATCCACAACTTCGTCGAACACACCGCGGGTGACGGGTCCATCGGCTACATCGTGATGGAGTACGTGGGCGGCCATTCGCTGCGCGACATTCTCGACGCCAGACCGCGTGGCGAGCAGATGCCGCTGGCCGAGGCCATCGCGTATGTGCTGGAGATCCTGCCCGCGCTGGAATATCTGCACTCGATCGGTCTCACCTACAACGACCTCAAGCCCGACAATGTGATGGTCACCGAGGACCAGGTGAAGCTGATCGACCTCGGCGCGGTCGCCACCATCGACGCCTACGGAAACCTGTACGGCACCAAGGGTTTCCAGGCGCCGGAGATCGCCAGAACCGGGCCGACGCCGGCCTCCGACGTCTACACCGTCGGCCGCACGATCGCCGCGCTCACGCTGGCACTGCCCAGCGAAAACGGTCGCTACCTAGACGGCATCCCCGACCCCGCCGACGAACCGCTGCTCGCCCGCTACGAGTTCTTCCATCGATTCCTGCTCACCGCCACCGATCTCGACCCGGCACTTCGTTTTCCGTCGGCGCGGGCGATGTCGGCGCAGCTGGCTGGTGTGCTGCGCGAGATCCTCGCCTACGACACCGGCACCGAACATCCACAGCTGTCCACAGTGTTCAGTCCACAGCGCACCAGCTTCGGAACCGAGGAGCTGATCAGCCAGACCGACGCCTACCTCGACGGTGTCGGTCGCTCACCGCTACTGGATTCCCGCGATGTGGTCGCCGCGCTCCCGATTCCGCTGATCGACCCCGCCGACCCGTCGGCTCCGCTGCTGGCCGCGACCGCCAACCCGGAACCCGAGCGGGTGCTGGAGGCGCTGCACGACTCCCGCGAGCGGGCCGAAGCCGACCCCGACAACGCGCCCGAAACGCTGGCGGGCGAGCTGCTCTTCGCCGAGGCGCGTGCGCGGCTGGAACTGGGCGAGTCGGCGGCGGTGCTGCACCTGCTCGACCGGGTTCGGAACGAAACCGATTGGCGCACTGACTGGTTCACCGGTCAGGCGTATCTGCTCGAACTCGACTACGAGGCCGCCTTCGCGTCGTTCGAGGCAGTGCTGCGGGTGCTGCCGGGTGAGATCGCGCCCAAGCTGGCGCTGGCCGCCACCGCGGAACTCATCCTGCAACACTGGGATTCCGCGGCGCCCGAACAGTGGCGCAGCTTCGCCGAACGCTATTACGACACCGTATGGCGCACCGACCGGGCCGTGGTGAGCGCGGCATTCGGCCTCGCCAGGCAGCTGGCGGTGGCGGGACGAGTCGGCGAAGCGGTACACGCGCTCGATGACGTGCCCGCCGCGTCCCGCCACTTCACCACCGCCCAGACCACGGCGATCCTGTTGCTGCTCATCAGCTCCCCCGTCGCCGAACTCGACGAACAGATCCTGCGGCTGGCCGCCTCGCGCGCCCAGTCCATCGCCCCCGGCGAGCACCGGGCCACCCTCATGCGCACGCTGGTCCAGGGCACCGCGTTGGCCTGGCTACAGGCCGGGAACACACCGAAACGTAAGGACGCCAAGCTGTTCGGGCGCGGCTTCACCGAACGCGACCTGCGCGACGGCACCGAATCCGGCCTGCGTTCCCTCGCCCGCAACGCACCGGACCGGGACCACCGCTACGCTCTCGTCGACCTCGCCAACTCCCTGCGTCCCAAATCCTGGTTCTGAGCCGGAGCTCAGCGCGCGCCGACCAGTTCGTAAGCCGCGCGCGCGATGGCCAGCTCCTCGTTGGTGGGCACCACCAGCACCGTCACCGGGGCGGAGTCCGGCGAAATGCGACGGATGCCAGGGGCTCTCGTCTCGTTGCGGACGGGATCGATCTCGATACCGAGGGCTTGTAGCCCCGCCAAGGCATCGGCGCGCACCGCCGGACTGTTCTCGCCCACACCGGCGGTGAAGACGATGTCGTCGACGGTGCCGAGTTCTACGAGATAGGCGCCGAGGTAGCGGCGCAGGCGGTGGATGTAGACGTCGTAGGCGAGTTTCGCCTGGGTGTCGCCGCCGTCGATCAGCTTCTGCAGCTCGCGGAAGTCGTTCACCCCGGACAGGCCCTTGATGCCCGAGTTGCGATTGAGTAGTTGTTCCACCTCGCTCACGTCGAGGTCGGCCGCGCGCATGAGGAACGGCAGCACGCCGGGGTCGAGGTCGCCCGGCCTGGTTCCCATCACCAGACCTTCGAGCGGGGTCATGCCCATGGTGGTGTCGATCGCGACGCCGCCCTGGATCGACGAGGCGGACGCGCCGTTGCCCAGGTGGAAGACGATCTGGTTCAGCTCTTCGGTCGATCGGCCCAGGTATTGCGCGGCCTTCTCCGACACGTACTGGTGCGAGGTGCCGTGGAAGCCGTACTTGCGAATCCCGTGGGCGGCGGTGAGTTTCGCGTCGATCGCGTAGGTCTTGGCGGCGTCGGGCATGGCGTGGAAGAAGGCGGTGTCGAAGACCGCGACCTCGGGAATGCCGGGCAGCAACTCTCGCGTCGACTCGATGCCGACCACATTGGCGGGATTGTGCAGCGGCGCGAGCACCGACAGCTCGTCGATCGTGTGCAGCACGTCATCGGTGATCAGGGTCGGCTCCCAGAACACCTCGCCGCCGTGGACCACCCGGTGCCCGACCGCGCCGATTCCGATCGTGGTCAGGTCGAGGCCGGTCTCACGGAACATCTCGAACGCCCGCAGCAGACCGGCCTTGTGGTCCTGGATCGTGCCGTCGTACTCGCGCTTGGCGGGGCCCGCCTCGTGCACGATCCGTCCGCCGTGCGACTCGCCGATCTTCTCGACCAGCCCGGACGCCAATACCTCTGCCGAGACGGCGTGCAGCAGTTGATATTTGATCGACGAAGAGCCGCTGTTCAGCACCAGGACGAGATCGCTCACTTGCCATCTCCCTGTGCCTGGATGGCGGTGATCGCCACGGTGTTGACGATGTCGGCGACCAGCGCGCCGCGCGAGAGATCGTTCACCGGTTTACGCAGCCCCTGCAGCACCGGCCCGATCGCGACCGCACCCGCACTGCGCTGCACCGCCTTGTAGGTGTTGTTGCCGGTATTGAGGTCGGGGAAGACGAAAACCGTGGCCTTGCCCGCCACTTCGGAATCGGGCAGCTTGGCGCTGGCGACGACGGGCTCGATCGCGGCGTCGTACTGGATCGGGCCTTCCACCGGCAGTTCCGGCGCCCGCTCGCGCACGAGTTCGGTTGCCGCGCGGACTTTGTCGACGTCGGCGCCGGTTCCGGACGCGCCGGTCGAGTACGACAGCATCGCCACCCGCGGGTCGATCCCGAACCGGGCGGCCGTGCCCGCCGAAGACACCGCGATATCGGCCAGCTGCTCCGAGGTCGGGTCGGGCACCACGGCGCAATCGCCATAGGCGAGAACACGATCGGCCAAGCACATCAGGAACACGCTCGACACCGTGGAGACGCCGGGCACCGTCTTGATGATCTCGAACGAGGGCCGAATCGTGTGCGCGGTGGTGTGCGCGGCGCCGGAGACCATGCCGTCGGCGATCCCCTTGTAGACCATCATGGTGCCGAAATACGAGATGTCGGCCATGGTTTCACGCGCACGCTCGAGCGTCATGCCCTTGTGCTTGCGCAGTTCGGTGTATTCGGCCGCGAATTCGTCGAGGTAGCCGGAGGTGCGCGGCGCCAGCACCTCGGCGTCGGCGATGTCGACACCGAGTTCGGCGGCACGGGCTCGCACCGAGGCCTCGTCGCCGAGGATGGTGAGGTCGGCGATCTTGCGCTGTAGTACTCGTCCGGCGGCGCGGATGATGCGGTCGTCGTCGCCCTCGGGCAGCACGATGCGTTTGCGATCGGCGCGGGCGCGTTCGATCAGCCGGTACTCGAACATCTGCGGTGTCACAACCGTCGAGGTCGGAACCTGGATGCGCCGCAACAGTTCCGGCGCGTCGACCCGCTGCTCCATCAGCGCGAGCGCGGTGTCCACCTTTCCCGGGCTGCCCGCCCACATCCGGCCACGGGTGCCGTGCACGGCACTCGCGGTGTCGTAGGTGCCGAGTTCGGTGGCGAGGATGGGCAGCTTGGGTTGCAGTCCCTCCATCAGCCGCGCGATCGCCGGATGCGGGCGAAGGCCGCCGTTCATGATGACCCCGGCCAGCGACGGAAAGCCCGCTGCCTCATGGGCATTCACCAGGCTGAGCAGCACGTCGGACCGGTCGCCGGGCGCGATCACCACCACACCGTCGGAGAGTCGTTCCAAGATGTGTTCGGCGGTCATGCCGCCGACCATGATGCGCAGCGCTTCACGCTGCAGCAATTCCGGGTCGCCACTGTAGATTTCGCCCTCGATGGACTCACACAGCTCGGCCATCGTCGGCGCCATCAGCAGCGGCACCTCGGGCAGGGTCCACGACGGAACATCGAAACTCGCCAATGTGGTGGCGATTTCGTCCAGCTCGTCAGGGGCGCAGCGATTGGCCACGATCGCGACGAGGTGAGCGTGCTCGGTGGTGAGCTCGCTGGTACACAGTTCGACCAGTTGCTTGACCTCGCCGGGCGTGCGATCCGCGCCGCGAACGACCAGCAGTACCGGCGCGCCCAGGTTCACCGCGATGCGGGCATTGAAGCGCAGCTCGCTCGGGCTGGCGACGTCGGTGTAGTCGCTGCCGACGATCACCACCGCGTCGCAGGCCTTCGCGACGTCGTGGAACCGCATCACGATGTCGCTGATCGCGGCGGTGGGGTCGCGGTGCACGTCCTCGTAGGTGACGCCGACGGCCTGTTCGTAGCTGATATCGGCGGTGCTGTGCTCGAGCAGCAGTTCGAGGATGTAGTCGGGTTCGTCGGCCGAGCGGGTGATCGGACGGAATACGCCGACGCGTGCGGTGGTCGCGCACAGCATGCCGAGGACACCCAGTGCGACCGTAGATTTTCCGGTGTCACCCTCGGGTGAGGCGATGTACACGGTGGACGGCGCTTGTTCGACCATGCTCGCGAGCTTAGTGAATCGTCGGCGATTCAGGGGTGCGGTGTGGTCTGATCGGTCGCGTTATAGTCCGCCCTATGACATCGCAGTTCCCGGATCGGCAGTGGGGTTCGCGCACCAATCCCCTGTCCCGCGCAGCCAACCGTTTCGCCGCGACCAAGCCGGGGTCCTGGCTGGTCCGCACGATCACCCCGCTCGACCGTGCCCTGCTGGAACGCACCGACGCCAAATACACCGTGCTCGGCCCGATCGGCGCCCCGGTGATCCTGCTCACCACCACCGGCCGCAAGTCCGGCGTCGCCCGCACCCAGCCGCTGCTCTACGTCCACGACGGCGACACCCTGTACGTGATCGGCTCCAACTTCGGCCAGCAGCACCACCCCGCGTGGACCGCCAACCTGCTCGCCGACCCGTCGGCCACCGTCGCCATCGCGGGCGAGCGCATCCCGGTCACCGCCACCCCGGTCCCCGACGCGGAGCAGGACGCGATCTTCGCCCGCTTCGTCGAGATCACCGGCGCCTACGCCGCCTACCGCGACCGCACCACCCGCGATCTACGCATGTTCGCCCTGCGCCGGACTACCTGACCGGGTCATAGACCGCGGCAGCCCCCGCGACGCCCCGGGCTGGTCAGGCCCGGGACGCCCTCGCTCATCAGACCTTGTCGACTTCGCCGTTCGACAGTGCCTTCTGCAGCGAGTTGAACACCGTCAGCCCCTGACCGACCATGCCGTTGAGCAGCTCGCCGACGCCGTCGGGGCCGTTGAGGACGGTGAGGTTGGCGCCCGCCAGGCCGTGTGATGCCTGCTTGACGATTTCGGGGAGCTGCTCGATGAGCATCTGGTCCAGCGCGATTCGGTTGTTGGACGCTGCCGCTTCGGCCTGAATGCGGGTGCGGTCGGCTTCGGCCACCGCGAGGATGCGGACGCGTTCCGCCTCCGCCTCAGCGGGTTTCACCACTTCGGCCTGGAGTTGCTGTTCGCGGAGTTCGGCGTTCTTGCGCGCCTGCTCGGCCTGGGCGTGCAGGACGGCCTGCCTGGCGATGGCGTCGGCGAGCGGGCCCGCTTGCGCCGCTTCGGCATTGGCTTTGTCGATGTCGCGCTGGTACTCGGCCTTGAGGATGGAGGTTTCGCGCTCGTATTCGGCGCGACGACGCAACGACTCCTGTTCGGCTTCGGCGGAGCGCTGGGCGGCCTGGGCCTGGGCGATCTGGGCATCGCGCTGGACCGCCGCGTTGTGTGGAGCCGCGAGCGCGTTGATGTAGCCGAGATTGCCGTCGTCGATGCTCTGGATCTGGAACGAGTCGACCCACAGGCCGATATTGCTCATCTCCACCTTGGAGGCGATGAGGACCTCGTCGGCCAGCTTCTGGCGTTCGCGGATGATCTCCTCGACGGTCATCGAGCCGACGATCGAGCGCAGGTGACCGGAGAAGATCCGGCCGGTGAGCACCGACATCTCCTGTTCCTGTTCGGACAGGAAGCGTTGTGCCGCATTGACGATCGACTGGGTGTCGTTGGCGACCTTGAACGCGATCACCGCGCGCACATCGAGTTGGATGGCCTGCTTGGTGACGCAGCGCTCGCGGATCTCGGACTCGAACATGGCCAGCGACAGGTAGCGGACCTTACGGAACAGCGGCACCACCCAGGTGCCGCGGCCGATGACCACCTTGAACGGGGTGTCGTCCTTGGTCTTGGCACCACTGACCAGCATGGCTTCGTCGGGATCGGGTACGTGATAGCCCAGCATCGCGGGCCCCTTTCATTCTGAGGGAAGCGGAATCCAAGTGACCACATCGACCAGCCGCCCCGGATGGACCGCGACGATCAACACGGTGGTCCAGGCGGCGATCGGCTCATCGGCACGGGCGAGGTAGAGCTCCGTACCCCCGCGAATCGAGATCAGCACCTCACCCAGTGCGCCCGCCTCCCGAATCGGTGACGTGATGGTGCCCGTCATGCCGTGCACGGAATCGGTCATCGCGGGTGAACCTCTCTGTCTCGCACCGGATGCCGTCAGAGTACGGAGCGGCGGCTATAAGCCGGTAGTAAAATTCTTATTGACAGCATTCTGTCAAATATGACAGCATGTTGTCATGTTGATCACAACAGTTCACGTAGCCGTTTACGACACCCTCGCCGACTGGGAAGTGGGGGCCGCCACGGCGCACATCGCCAACGGAAACTGGCACCGGGAGCCCGGAACGTTCGAAGTCGCGACGGTCGGCCTCACCACCGAACCGATCACCACCATGGGGCGCCTGCGAGTAACGCCCGACCTCGCCCTCGCCGATCTCGATCCGGCCGACAGCGCGATGCTGATCCTGCCGGGCGCGGACCTGTGGATGAGTGGGGAGCTGAACGCGTTCGCGCACAAGGCGAAGGAGTTCGTCGACGCCGGGGTGCCGGTGGCCGCGATCTGCGGCGCCACCTTCGGGCTGGCCACGGTGGGCTTGCTCGATGACCGCGCACACGCCAGCAATGCGGCGGAACTCCTTGTCTACAGCGGATATTCAGGGGCCGAGCACTACGTCGAGACGGCGGCGATCACCGACCGTGACGTGATCACCGCGGACGGCATGTCACCGTTCGAATTCGCGAGAGAGATCTTCGCGCGTCTGGACCTGTACGAACCGCACGTACTCGAGGCCTGGTACAAGCTGTATGCGCAGAAGGACCCGGCCGGGTACGCCGCGCTGGCCGAATACGAGGGGACCCACGCAGCTTGAACTCCGAACAGGACCTACTCGACGGCGCCGCGCTCACCGTCTTCCGGCTCAACGGTCAGTTCCTGACCATCGGCGACGGACTGTCCGCACCGGCCGGGATCTCCGTGGCTTGGTGGCAGGTGATGGCCGCCGTGCAGGAGCAGCCGCAGCCGGTGGCCGGCATCGCCCGCGCGATGGGCATCACCCGGCAGAGCGTGCAGCGGATCGCGGACCTGCTGGTCGGCAAGGGCATGTGCGAGTACCGACCCAACCCGGCGCACAAGCGAGCCAAGCTGGTCGCGATGACCGAGGAAGGCCACGCCGCCATTCGGCGCATCAACCCGCAGCACGCGGCCATGGCGCACCGGCTGGCGCAGGCGCTCGGTCCGGCGGAGTTCGCCGCGACGGTCGCGACCCTCACCCACCTCGCGGCGACCCTCGACAGGATCATCGCCGACGAGGACTAGCCGCAACGCGTCGACGCCCCCACCACCGGACGGGTGGTGGGGGCGTCGACTCGGCGCGGGGCTCAGCTCTGCAGGCCGGCCTCGATCTCGAGGGTGAGGGTGATCTTGTCGCCGATCACGGCGCCGCCGTCGGGCAGCGGCATGTCGATGTCGAGGCCGAAGTCGCGGCGCGAGACCACGGTCTTGGCTTCGAAGCCGGCGACCGGGCCGTTGCCCATGCCCGGGCTGACACCGAGGAACTCGACCTCGAGGGTGACCGGCTTGGTGTTGCCGCGCACGGTGAACTCGCCGTCGACGACGAAATCGCTACCCTCGCCGCGGAATCCGGTGGACTTGAAGGTCATCAGCGGGAACTGCTCGGCGTGGAAGAAGTCGGCGGTGCGCAGGTGACCGTCGCGCTGGGCGTTGTCGGTGGTGAGGGAGTCGACGCGGATCTCGGCGTGTGCGGTGGCGGTGCCGTCCTCGGCGATCACGAGGGCGCCGTCGAAGTCGGTGAAGCGACCGCGGACCTTGCTCACCATCAGGTGGCGTACGGAGAAGCCGACGGTGGAGTGGGTGGGGTCGATGGCCCAGGTGCCTGCGGTGAGTCCCTTGGCGATGGCGGTGGTCATGAGTGTGCTCCTTCTTGAGGGGTGTGGATCAGTGGGGAAGATTTGCCGCGAGTAGGTCTTCGAACGGGGTCGTGTCAAGGTAGGGATCGGTCGGTCGGGTGGCCGCCCTGCCGAGTAGCAAGGCGCTGAATTCAGTTGCGGCGCGGTCTATGCGGTTGTTCAGCGCCTGGTCGGCGCCGTTGGCGCCCCAATCGGTCGAGGCCGCGTAGACCGCGGTGGGCACGACGATCGAGCGCAGGTAGGCGAACAGCGGACGCACCGCGTGCTCGAGAGCGAGGGAGTGCCGTTCGGTGCCGCCGGTGGCGCCGGCCAGCACCGGCATCGCGGCCAGCGAATCCGGTTCCAGCACATCGAAGAACGTCTTGAACAGACCGCTGTACGAGGCGCTGAAAATCGGCGTGACGGCGATCAGACCGTCGGCGGTGACGACCTTGTCGATCGCCGCCCGCAGCGACGGGGCGGGGAACCCGGTGAGCAGGTTGTCGGCCAGCTCACGGGCGTGATCACGCAGGTCGACGAAGTCCAGCTCCACCTCGCCGCCCAGTTCCCGTGCCGTCGCGGCGGCCAGCCGGTCGGCCAGCAGTCGTGTGGACGAGGGTTGCGACAGCCCGGCCGACACCACGGCGATGCGGGTGGTCATACGGTCAACTCCTTCGTTCGTGCGGCGGCCAACAGCGATGCATGGGTGGGCGCGTCCGGTACCTGCGCGGGACGTCGGGCCGCGAATTCCTTGCGCAGCACCGGAATCACCTCCTCGCCGAGCAGGTCGAGCTGCTCGAGCACCGTCTTCAACGGCAGTCCGGCATGGTCGACCAGGAACAGCTGGCGCTGGTAGTCGCCGAAGTGCTCGCGGAAGGTGAGCGTCTTCTCGATGACCTGCTCCGGGCTGCCCACGGTGAGCGGGGTCTGCTCGGTGAACTCCTCCAGCGACGGTCCGTGTCCGTAGACGGGCGCGTTGTCGAAGTAGGGGCGGAACTCGCGGACCGCGTCCTGAGAGTTCTTGCGCAGGAACACTTGTCCGCCGAGTCCGACGATGGCCTGGTCGGCGCTGCCGTGGCCGTAGTGCTCGTAGCGACGGCGGTACAGGTCGATCAGCCGCTTGAAATGGTCGGTGGGCCAGAAGATGTGGTTGGCGAAGAAGCCGTCGCCGTAGTAGGCGGCCTGTTCGGCGATCTCCGGGCTACGAATCGACCCGTGCCAGACGAACGGCGGCACGTCGTCGAGCGGACGCGGGGTCGAGGTGAACGATTGCAGCGGCGTACGGAACTTGCCTTCCCAGTTCACGACGTCTTCGCGCCACAGCCGGTGCAGCAGTGCGTAGTTCTCGATGGCCAGGGGGATACCGTCGCGGATGTCCTTGCCGAACCACGGATAGACCGGGCCGGTGTTGCCGCGGCCGAGCATCAGGTCCACCCTGCCGTCGGCCAGGTGCTGCAGCATCGCGAAGTCCTCGGCGATCTTGACCGGATCGTTCGTGGTGATCAGCGTGGTGGAGGTGGACAGCAAGATGTTGTCGGTGCGCCCGGCGATATAGCCGAGCATCGTGGTCGGCGAGGACGGCACGAAGGGTCGATTGTGGTGCTCGCCCATCGCGAACACATCGAGACCCACTTCCTCGGCCTTCTGCGCGATCGCGACCATTGCCTTGATCCGCTCGGCCTCGGTGGGGGTGCGGCCGGTGGTGGGATCGGTGGTCACATCGCCGACGCTGAAGATTCCGAACTGCACGGGCCCTCCTTTGGTTGCCATGGCAACTATAACCAGCGAAGGGGGAACCTTATTCCGATGAGGCGCAGGTCACATGATCAGGCGGAGAACGGGCGGCGGGTCCGGCCGATCAGGTCGGCCACCGAGTCGACCACCATGGTCGGCCGGAACGGGTAGGCCTCCACCGAGGCCTTGGTCGAGATGCCGGAGGTCACCAGCACCGTGCGCATACCCGCCTCCAGCCCCGCGATCACGTCGGTGTCCATCCGGTCGCCGATCATCACCGTCGACTGCGAATGCGCGCCGATCTGGCGCAGCGCCGAGCGCATCATCAGCGGGTTCGGCTTGCCGACGTAGTACGGCTCCTTACCGGTGGCCCTGGTGATCAGGGCCGCGACCGAGCCGGTGGCGGGCAGCACGCCGTCGCGGGAGGGGCCCGTGGCGTCGGGGTTGGTGGCGATGAACTTGGCGCCCCGATCGACCAGGCGGATCGCGGTGGTGATGGCCTCGAAGGAGTAGGTGCGGGTCTCGCCGAGCACCACGTAGTCGGGATCGCTGTCGGTGAGCACGTAGCCGATCTCGTGCAGCGCGGTGGTGAGGCCGGATTCGCCGACCACATACGCGGTGCCGTTGGGGCGCTGGTCGGCGAGGAAGGTCGCCGTGGCCAGCGCCGAGGTCCAGATCGACTCCTCGGGAATGTCGAGGCCGGTGTGGCGCAGGCGGGCCTGCAGGTCGCGCGGGGTGCGGATCGAGTTATTGGTGAGTACGAGGAACGGGATCTCGTTGGCACGCAGTTCGGCGAGGAACTCGTCGGCGCCGGGGATCAGCTGATCCTCGTGCACCAGCACGCCGTCCATGTCGGTGAGGTACGACAAGATCTGCTCATCCTTGGTGGTCACCAGTTAATTGTCCGCTAAAACTCGGCGTGGTGGGTGACCGAACAGCGTGGGCGCGGATGACCGACCGCGCGCTAGTGTCGTGATGGCAGGGGTCAACGGACGACAGGAGTGGCTGGAATGGTTGAGCTCAAGCTCGGGTACAAGGCATCGGCAGAGCAGTTCGGGCCGCGAGAGCTGGTCGAACTCGGCGTCGCCGCCGAGCAGCACGGCCTCGACAGTGCGACCGTGAGTGACCACTTCCAGCCGTGGCGCCACGACGGCGGCCACGCCCCGTTCTCGCTGGCCTGGCTGGCGGCCGTCGGCGAGCGCACCGAACGCATCCAGCTCGGCACCTCGGTACTCACCCCGACCTTCCGCTACAACCCGGCCGTGATCGCGCAGGCCTTCGCCACCATGGGCTGCCTGTACCCGGGGCGCGTGATGCTCGGTGTCGGCACCGGCGAGGCGCTCAACGAGATCGCCACCGGTTACAAGGGCGAATGGCCCGACTTCAAGGAGCGTTTCGCCCGCCTGCGTGAAGCGGTGAAGATGATGCGCGAACTGTGGACCGGCGATCGCGTCGATTTCGAGGGCGAGTACTACCACACCGTCGGCGCGTCCATCTACGACGTTCCCAAGGGGGGAATCCCCGTCTACATCGCCGCAGGCGGCCCGGTGGTGGCCAGGTACGCCGGTCGCGCGGGCGACGGCTTCATCTGCACCTCGGGCAAGGGCATGGACCTCTACACCGAGAAGCTGCTGCCCGCCGTCGCCGAGGGCGCCGCCAAGGTCGAACGCGATGTCGCCGAGATCGACAAGATGATCGAGATCAAGATCTCCTACGACACCGATCCCGAACTGGCCCTTCAGAACACCCGCTTCTGGGCCCCGCTCTCACTGACCCCCGAGCAGAAGCACGACATCACCGACCCCATCGAAATGGAAAAGGCCGCCGACGCCCTCCCGATCGAACAGGTCGCCAAGCGCTGGATCGTCGCCAGCGACCCCGACGAAGCCGTCGCCAAGATCAAGCCCTACCTCGACGCCGGCCTCAACCACCTGGTCTTCCACGCCCCCGGCCAGGATCAGCTCCGCTTCCTCGACCTCTTCAAGCGAGACCTGGCCCCGCGTTTGCGCGCCCTGGGCTGAGACCGGTCTGCTCAGATCCCTGGCCGGGCGCCATTAACGGCGCCCGGCCAGATATCGATCCATGGTGACGAACACCGGAACGACACAAGGAAATGAACCATGGGATTGTGGATCGGTAGCCCCGCGCTGAACGCCTCCGAGAACGTCGTCTGGCAGAAACTCGCCAATCGAACACAAGGCGGCAGGGCCGTCGGCGGACGCCTCCACCTGACCGAAACCCGACTGCTCTTCGTACCCAATCACCTCGATGCGATCACCGGCGGCAAGCGCTGGGAAGCGAGCCTGACCCAACTGCGCGCCGTCGGGCGGCAAAGCCCGGATGGCGGCCTGTTCAGCGGCGGCCTCCGCACTCGTCTGCGCGTCGACACCGATGCCGGAACCGAACTTTTCGTCATCGATCCGATCGACGAGGCGATCGCGATTCTTGACGCCGCAAGGACAGACACCCGGAGCTAGCTCAGGGCGTGGTCCAGGTCGCCGAGGAGATCTTCGAGGTCTTCCAGGCCGACCGAGATACGAACTACCCCGTCGGACAAGCCGATCGACGCGCGTCCCTCCGGGCCCATGGCTCGGTGGGTGGTGGTGGCGGGGTGGGTGATCATCGTTTTGGCGTCGCCGAGGTTGTTGGAGATGTCGATGATGCGGAGGCGGTTGAGGACCTCGAAGGCTCGCTTCTTGCCGTCGTCGCCGGTGAGGGCGAAGGTGACGACGGTGCCGCCGCCGGTCATCTGCTCCTTGGCGAGGGCATGTTGCGGATGTGATTCCAGGAAGGGGTATTTCACCCAGTCGACCGAATTCTTGGTCTCCAGGAACTTCGCCACCTGCAAGGCCGACTCGGTGGAGTGGCGTACGCGCAGCGGCATGGTTTCCAGGCCCTTGAGCAAGGTCCAGGCGTTGAAGGGGCTCAGGGCCGGGCCCGTGTGGCGCATCAGGGTTTTGACGGGGCCGTCGATGTAGTCCTTGGCGCCGAGGATGGCGCCGCCGAGGACGCGGCCCTGGCCGTCGATGTGTTTGGTGCCGGAGTAGACGACCACGTCGGCGCCGAGTTCGAAGCCGCGCTGGAGCAGGGGGGTGGCGAAGACGTTGTCCAGCACCACCTTCGCGCCCGCGGCGTGGGCGAGCTCGGTGACCTTGCGAACGTCGACGAGGGTCTGCATCGGGTTGGCCGGGGTCTCGAAGAAGACGGCCTGGGTGGGGACCGAGAGGGCCTGTTCCCACTGGTCGAGGTCGTCACCGTCGACGAAGACGGTTTCGATGCCCCAGCGTGGGAGGATCTCGTTGCAGACCACGAAACAGGAACCGAACAGGCTGCGGGCGGCGACGAGGCGGTCGCCCGCCTTCAGCAGCGCGCCGAGCGCGGTGAACACCGCCGACATGCCGGACGCGGTCGCGAAGGCCGCTTCGGCGCCGTCGAGCAGGCGGATGCGCTCCTCGAACATCGCCACGGTCGGGTTGCCGAAGCGGGAGTAGACGAAGTGCTCGACGTCGCCGGTGAACGCGGCCTCGGCGGCTTCGGCGTTCTCGTAGACGAAACCGGAGGTCAGATACAGCGCCTCGGACGTCTCGTCGAAACCGGAACGGCGCAGGCCGCCGCGCACGCCGAGCGTGCCCGGACCGACGCCCTCGGGCAGTGGCTTGTCGAACGAACCACCGGTGATCATGCTTTTCTCCTTATGCCTGACGCCACGGCAGGCCGACAGCGCGCCAACCGGTGCTGCCGCGCTGACCGAACGCGTCGGGACCACCTTCGAAACCGTCGAGCACGTTGTAGGACGGTGCCACGCCCGCCGCCGTCGCCAGGTTCGCCGCGTGCGCGGAACGCTGACCGGAGCGACACAGGAACACCACCGGTGCGTCGTCGGGGCGATCGGCGAGCGCCTTCTCGAGCTGCACGCCGAACTCCGGGTTGCGCGTGCCGGTGCCGTCGACCCATTCGATGAAATGGGCCGGGCGTTCGATGGAGCTGGTGTCGGGGATACCGATGTGTGCCCACTCGCCTTCGGTGCGCACGTCGACCAGTACGGCGCCGGGGTGCTCGGTGAGCAGCTCCCACGCCTTCTCAGGGGTGATGTCGCCGGCGTAAGTCATGTCGATCCTCCTGCGTGAATCCGCTCTTGCCGTGCCGGAAGTCCCCGAACACACGGCCAGGTCGTCACCCGGAGCACCCCACCGCGGAGGAGGGTTGCCGACCAGCGAGCCGGGGCTTGACGCTGGCACTCATGACCTTGCGATCTGAGATTGCCTCGGCACAGGTCACCGTGTCAAACGATTCAGAAGGTGCACACCAGCCACGCGCCGTCGACGCTGGTCAGTTTCCAGGTGCTCGTCGACGGGGTGCCGTTCACGACGACCGCCGCATCGATTTTCGCGCGGTCGCCGTTCACGGTCGCGTTCTCGAAGCCCTTGCCGTCGATCGTGACAACCGATTTCGGGCCACCCAGCCGTTCGCCGAGGCCGGAGGACTCTTCGTCGAAGCCGGGACAGGCCACACCGGTCGGCGGACGCAGGTCGCTGCGCGAGCGGGCGTCGATATAGTTGGTGACGGCGGCCGCGAGACGGTCGGCCTCTGTGACATTTTTCTCAGCGGGTGAGAGCAGTCCGCCCACCACGATGCCGATGAGCACGAGGATCGCGACCACCGCGGCCGCGACGAACGGGACGATGGAACGCTTGTCGGTCTGATCCACCACTACGGGCTGGTCATCCGAGCCTGTTTGCTCCTCGTTCATGCTGTAATCCTGACAGACCCGCGCGGGCAGCCACACCGCGCGCCGGGTAGCTGCAACGCCGCAGCTAGAATCGCCTTGATTGCGGTCGGCTGCCGCGTGGGATGGCAGCTGCCAGTAAGCCGGTATATCGACTTAGCCTAAGCTAAGTTGACGCCGTCAAATCAGTTCTCGACCAAAGGGTGCGCGTAGAAATGACCGAACAGAGTGCAGCGACTCGCCCACTTCGCATTGCGATCGTGGGTGCGGGACCGGCCGGTATCTACGCCGCCGACGCCTTGATGAAGTCCGATGCCGACGTGAGCATCGACCTCTACGAGCGTATGCCCGCGCCCTTCGGTCTGATCCGCTACGGCGTCGCGCCCGACCACCCGCGCATCAAGGGCATCATCACCGCCCTGCACAAGGTCCTCGACAAAGACCAGGTTC
>NZ_BDBR01000015.1 GCF_001613085.1 Nocardia salmonicida NBRC 13393 | reverse complement strand
AACAACACAATCACACCCAATACCGTTGTTCTACAACAGAATTCAAACAGCAACACGCCAAATCCGTTGTTGTACAACAGCACACATACACCGGTGACCAGCAACCAATCCCATCCGTGCGTTATCTAATTGTTACTAACTCCGTTCTAACCTTATCGCCTATTGGCGGTATAGTCATTGGTATGAGAGACCAAAACAACCAAGCCGTCAGCCTCACCGACATCTTCGGCCCCGTGATCTCCTCCTACACCCGCGCTGATGCCCTCGCCGATGGCACGCTCCACGATCTCAGCGACCTCGCCAGAGAGGCCGGATTTCTCAAGCCCGTGCACATCGCCGCGCACGCTTGGGCTGACGCCGTCGCGTGGCCGCACGACTCAGGCGCGCAGGACGAAACCGGCCGAGCATGGGACGTCCTGATGAACGCCATGCGCGCCATCCGGATCTCACTACGGCAGCGCCGCACACCCGCTCACCGCGACATAGACCGAATCACCTTCACCGTGCTGCGCATTGCCGATACCGATGCCACAGAACCCACCCTTACCGAGCTCGCCATCGAGATCGGCCCCGGAGACGAAGGCGAGCCAGTCTTCACCATCACCGCGCCGCTCGACCGGTAGCCCGTTTCCGAATCTAGCCAGGCACAAAGGATAAGGACACTTCGCGCAATGAAGACCATCACGCTCCGATGGGAAGAATCAGTGCAATTCGAGGTCGAAGTTAACGTACCCGACGATTTCGAACTCGATGACTACAACCTAACCAACGAGGTATCCGAACTCGGCGGATTCGTAGAAGTAGACCGCTTCGGTTTCGAGGCCGAAGACACCGAATTCAACCGCGACGCCATAGAACTTGACCTCTAACCCGAAGAAATGAGGACCCGGTGACAACGTACGAGCAGATCTATTACTCCCTTCCAGCTAGTGACGTGGCGGAAGGAATGTCCACCAATGACGGAAAAGACATTGTCGAAATAACCACCAACCGCCAAGGCTTACTTGTTTTGACTGTCTATACGCCCCGCTCCGACAACCTCCAACAGGACGAAATCAATCGAGAGCACACGGAAAACCGCTGGTACGAACCAAACGAACGCGTAAACCTTGCGGTCTACAGCGACACGAAGACGAACGGTTCCACGCACCCGAATGCAGTAATCATCGGCAGAGAGACCGTGACCCTTTCATAGCCCGAACGGTTTCCGGTCGGTTCGATTCCGATCACGGGCACAGCGCTGGCAACAAGACCTACCGGCGAACACATCGACCTCGCTGACTTTCGTCGGCGGCGAGCACACCCCTCATAACCCGAGATACATGCGGCCACCCGTCGCGAGGTGCGACGGCATCTCACCAGCCCATGCGGCACGAGCAGCCAATCCCAACACAGCTCAGGAGACAGCTATGAGCAATCACCCCACCCAGACCACCGAAATCGCCGACATGGAACAGGCTCTCACCGACTTCGAGCGCGCCTGCACAGACGGCTTAGGCGACGACGAACACGCCGCCGCCGTCGAGCTCGCCCGCGAAGCCGAGGGCCTTCTCGCGAGTTATCAGCGCAAAGTCCCGGACACGACCGTCGCCAACGCGCTCCGGAGCGTCCTCTCCTACAACTGGAACGACGAGCGCCGCGACTACCTCGAGCAGGCCGAGGGCCGCGACCGCCACATCTTCGGCGACCTCTCGGCAGTGGCGCGGTGGCTCGACATCGCCAGCGCGCCCACGACGTGCAGTGCCCCGGCCGAGCTGCGGTCACGGTTGGTCGACGGCTACGACAGCGACCAGATCACCTCGGTGCTCGGCCAGATCAGCGCTGCTTCCGGCCTGGCCGTCGTGTGCCTGTGGAATTACGTCGACAATTTCGGCTTCGGCGGCGACTCCGACTTCCGCATCCTGAGCCCGCACGGCCAGCTCTACTACCTCGACGGCGACCTCTCGGACTGGCTCACCGACACCCCAGACCACGCACCCGCCCACCCCGGCAGCCCAGCCAGCTGGATCGGTGGAATCGACACCGACGCCATCGACATCGCCGGGGGCGACGGCCGCCACAGCCTCGCCCGAGAAAACCGCCTGAACAGGTCCGATGACACGTCCCCCACCCCGCGCGGGACGGCGGCCCCGTCGCGCGCCGAGCGCCTCGACCAGCAACTCGCAGAAGCCATCGCCGCACCCAAGCGAGACGACGCACGGATCAACACCTTGTCGCTGCAACGGATCGCCGAGTACCTGACCAACACGGTGCCCGCCGCGCACACCCTCGAACTCGACTGGGATCAAGGCGGCCTGATCGCGAAAGCGCTGCGTGACGCGACCGGCTCTGTCCTCGACGGCGATATCGCCAAAGACGCCATGACCGAGATCTTCCCGTGGACCTGGAATCTGAACCCGCGCCTGGCCGGACTCGTCACCGACAACGGGCACGGCCCCTTCTTGCTGAACTTGACCCAGATCGCCACCCCGAGGAGGGCCTCATGATCGCTGTCGACTCCCGGACCGGCCTACCCGAAGGCTGGACCGTGCACCTCGAACCGGTCCTCAACCTCACCTCCGTCACCATTCGCGACGAGTTCGACCACCAGCGGATCTCCGGCTACATCAGCGCCCAGATTCCGAAAGAGCGCACGGTGCGCGCGATCCGGTACATCCCCGACGCCGCGATCCGTGACCACGCGAAGGGCCTGCTGCGCCGCCACCTCGCTGACCAAGCCGCCACCCTGGCGAACCTGCGTGCCGTGGCCGCCGCACTGCCCGACTACCAAGCCCTCGTCGACCGGCTCACTGCCGCCGCACCGGGCACCGAGGTCACTTTCGGCGCGCAACACAGCACGGAGCTGACGTTGACTCTCACCGCGCCCGGCCTGGTCGCCTCCGGAACGGTGCTGGCGTTGCTCGCCGACTGGCTGATCGCCCAGGGCCACACCGGCCCGCAGGCCCCCGAGGGGATCGCCGTCGACCTCTACGAGCAGACCCTGACGGTCGACCTCGCCCAGGACCACGGCGTCGACTTCCTGACCTGGTACCGCGACCACGACGTCGACCAGCCCAACCAACCCTCCGACACCGAAGGAGACCGGCCATGACCGACACCCTCACCAACATCCAGCCCACCGAAATCGACCCTGTGACCAGCGAAAACGACACGTCCCCCACCGTCCTCGGTCGGGTGGTCGGGATCCGGGATCTGCGCCCCGGCGACGTGATCGCCCACGAGATCGGCTTAGCCGGGCGCGTGGAGATCGCACGGGTGACCGCCGAACTCGCGCCGGATCTGACTCCGTGGTGGGCCGTGCGCCTCACCGGCGGCACCATCATCCCCGCCTCCGACGACAGCACCTTCGAACTGATCACCACCCCGAACAGGGCTCGCGCAACGCCTGCGGACGCACCGGGAGCCGTGGAATCGTTCGTCGCGCCGCGGGCCATGGCCAAGCTGATCGAGCTCGCCAACCACCACCGCCGGTCCTACATGGTCGGTCACCGCTGCGACCACTACGACGGCAACCCCTCGGTCTCACTCACCGTGCTGTGGTACCCGCACGACTGCGACGTCCAGACCGCCCTGTACCTGGACTGGCACAACACCTCGCCGGGCCGCTACCGGCTGCGCTCGGCCTCCGCACGCGGATACCTGGAAAACCACCGCGCGCTCACCGTGGCCGAGGCCGAGCGACTGATCACCGGCGCGAACTGCTTCTTCCACGGCGAGACCTCACCGCCGTCGCCGCCGAGTTGATCTCAGCGCGCGCTGCGCGAAACCCGCCTTCTACCAGTGCAAATGACACGTCCCACCCCGATAGGAGCACCGCGATGCCTTCACTTCTTTCCCCGACCTGGATCGCCGGCTATGCCGCGGCCTTGACCGAGCTCACCGGTGACATCTGGACCCCGGTAGCCGAGGTTCCCGCGCCCGGCGACACCGCAGAATGGGTCCGCGATGAGCACGGCGCGCTGCTGCGGCTGTACGCGTACCTCGCGACGAGCGAGTTCGGCGAGGAGACCTTCGCCGAACGAGTCGCGATCACCGCCGAGATCGCGCCGGGCCAAGCGCGGCCGCACGCCCACGGGCACGCCGTCACCGCGCCCATGCACCACGCCGCGACGGCCGCCGCGATCACCCACCGCGAACTACTCACCCCTCAGAAACCCTCGAATCCTCCCTCTACCAGGGGAGATGACACGTCCCTCGCTCCGGCTGCCAGTACGAGTGTCGACGACGGCGCCGAGGAGACCGTGGGCCGGCTTGCCGCGCTCGCCGAGCGCCACGGGGTGGATTCCGACGACCTCTACGACCTCGTCCATGACACCGCCAGCCTCGAACCATCGCAGGCCAACAACGACGGCCTCACCGCGCAGATTCGACTACTCCTGCGCCACCTGTCCGAGGCCGAGATCGCCGAACATCTCACCGGCGAAGACGCCGAACGCCCCTGAGCTGAGCGCAGATCGACGACAGCGGTGACCGGCCCGGACACGCCGCGAACCCGCCGGTCACCGCAACCCAACGCCGCCCTCGAAAGGACTCCGATGAACAACTCCCACACCCCCGCCCCCTACGTGCTTCCCGCCGACGCCTACACCAGGTTGCAGGCCGCGCTCGCCGAGCTGCCCGGCAACGACCCCTACGACCCCCGACGACCTACGGCGTTCGGTGACTGGCGGTGGGTGAGGAGCGATGACGCATGCTTGGCGATTCTCAGACCGCCGCACGCCTACGCAGGACTCACCCCATACCTGCTGGCACGCAGCATCTTCGAGACCCTCCCCCAGCCTGACCTCGCCGATCTCGACGCGATCATGGTCGATCTCTTCGCCCGCCAACACACCATCCACGAGGGCCAATACACCATCGACTGCTACCGCACGATCACCGTCGCCGACGCCACGAACACCGATCCCGGCGCCACAACCTAACCCGCCGCGCTGATCGCCCGGCGCACCCTACGACCCTCAAGCCGCCGACCGCGCCCGAGATCCGGACGCAATCTGGCGAGATCGACGACATCACAACCGACTACTTCGACTCACGGTTCGTCGTGAATGTCGCTGCCCGAGAAGAGGATTCCCCGGCTGGGCGCATCGTGGCCTGATCAGGTCGCGTCGAACCCTGCACAACCTCTCCGGAGCAGCACCGCCGGATTCGCACAGCCAGATCCCTCTTTGATCACGAGGCGCAGGCCGCGGTTGAACACCCCCGTCCAGCACCGAAAGGAGTGCCTTTGTCATGTCTGAAAACATGCTCTTGAACTGCACTGATGACACGTCCCCCACCACGGTCGCTATGCGGCCGGCGCCGCGGACGCCGCGGACGCCGCGGCCGGTGTCGGTATCGGCCGAACTGCTCGCCCAGCTTGACCTCACCGAACCGCCGCCGCGCGTGGTCGCTTCGTGGGGTTTGGGCGCTGACTCGACCGCGCTGTTGCATCGCATGATTGCCAACCCCGCGCTGCTGGGGTGCCGGCTCGACGAGATCGCCGTCGTCGTGGCGATGGTCGGCGACGAGTGGACCCAGACCGGGCTCGATGCCTCCGAGGTCGTGCTGCCCATCCTGGCCCGCCACCGGGTTCGCACGATCCAGGTCGGGCGCCGGCGGCGCAAGGTCTTCCGTGACGGGCGCGGTGTGCGGGTCTTCTCCGACACCCGCACACCGCGGGTCCTGCACTTCAGCGGCGAGTACCGGCTCTCGGACGAGATGATCGCCGCGGGCACCATTCCCCAGACCGGCGGCGCCCGGTTGTGTTCGGTGCATGCCAAGGGCGAGATCCTCGATCCGACGATTGCCGCCATCACCGGCGGGCACCCGTACCGGCACCTGATCGGGTTCGAGGCCACCGAGAGTGGGCGCGCGCTCAAGGACACCCGCTACAACACCGCGGCCCGGACCGGGGAATACCCGCTACTCGACTGGGGCTGGGACCGCCCGACCGTCGAGTCATATTTGCTGAAAACCACTGGGCGACAATGGCAAAAGTCCGCCTGCGTGTTCTGCCCGTACAGCCTGGCCACCATGGCCGGTCGTGCGGCGACCTTCGACCGGTACCGGCGCCACCCCGCGGCCGGGGCGCGGATGCTGTGGCTCGAGCACATCGCCTTGGCGCTGAACGAGCGGCAGGGCCTGATCGCGGGCAAACGCGCCATCGACCACGTGCGCGCCGACGGCGGCCTGGACGTGGTGCTCGACCAGTTCGGCGCCGCGCTCGCCGAGGGCAAGCACGCGGTCTACGAGCTGCGCCGCCTCACCAAGCCCGCTCGCGACCCGGCCAAGAAGGGCGTGCGGTGGCGGGCCGTGCGCGCGCTCGGGCACGGCTCCCGCACCGACATGCTCGCGTGGCTGAACACCTTGCCCGGCACCACCGTGCTCGGCGACGACGGCATCGCGCGCCGGGTCGTGCGCGACGGTACCCACCCAGACGACCACCACGCCGAGCATTTCTTCGTCGCCGCACCGGCCGGGGTCGGCTTCAAGAAGCGCGCCGGATTCGAACGGCACTGGCGCGCAGCCACGCACGCTCGGCGGCGTGCCGAACGACACCATCTGATCGCCGCGTAGCACCGAAATGCCGCCTCCCCCTTGGCAATGGGCCCTGATGCGGTGCCGGGCGGGACCGCCGAGACGGCTACGGCGCCGGCCTCGCGCCATCCGGTGAGATCAGGCCCGGAACGATCTGGTCGATGAGACCTTCGAACTCACCATCGGGATCGAACGGCCAACCGCAGTACCGATAAGCTTCGGGCTCAACGGCCTCGCACCAGGCGAGTCCAACCCGTCGCAACGACCGAGCTAGCGCGGTCTCGGGTCGGATGCGCCTCTACGACACCTCCGTTGAGTTCGTGACCGGTCCTTGGACCCACTCGACCTCGATCACCCGCGCGTCGCCGCCCGGCTGATACTCCGGTAGCACATGCACTTCCCCGAATGGCGAAGTCCCGCGGGCCCGCGCCTGCCGGTGCGGCGGAACGACCAGCAGCCCATTGCCGAACAGCACCCACCCCTGTGATGGCTCGTCGCCCTCCCCACGCCAACGCACCGGCTGTCGGTTCAGTTCGTCACGAATACCTTCGAGAAGGCGGCCGTTGATGTTGCGCCCCGCACCATCGGCACCAGCGCCCCAGAAACGGTCGCCTCGGGTGTCCTCGACCAGCGGGGCATTGCCCGTGCCGAGCAGCTTTCTTCGTGCGCGGGGGTGCTGGGTGAATTTGGCCCACATCCCCAGCCGCATCACCTCGATACGTGCGGTCTGCCAGTCCGGTCGGATCGGCACCGACCGATCCCTGCCCAATTTGGCGGCGACCTGCGGCGAGGGTGCGTTGCGGATGGTTTCCTGAATCCTGGCCGAGGTGAACTTGTTGGCTTGGAACCAATGCTCGGTGCTCGGCCACACACGTCCGGCAAGCACTATCGGGAACCGAGCGAAGTTGGTCAGGTCTGCGTACTCGTCGCTCAGGCGGTGAAACCGAATCGCGTTGTCACTCACTCGATCACCCGCTGGTACCGCAGCATCAAGGCTCGCCGCGGGCGATCACTGCGGTTCACCGCCGAGGCGTGCAAGGTGAGCGGGTGGAACGCAACCGCCCCGCCAGGGTCGAGGACGACCGCCTGGGCGTCATCTTGGCTCCACGTATCTGAACCCACCTGCAGCTCGGCCGAGTGGTGCTCGCGCAGCCCTGTCGCATGGCTGCCGGCCATCATGTACAGGCAGCCGTTTTCCGGAGTGCACAGATCCAGAGCTATCCACATAGTGACGTAGTCGCCTGGGTCGCCAGCTAGGTATGGCGCATCCTGATGCGGCGGCTTGGCCGAGCCGACACCCCGCGCAGGCTTGCACCACAGAATCGAGTGCACGAGCCGGACTCGACCATCCAGCAGCTCCGCTGCGGCACCGACCAGGTCGCGGCTGACCTGTAGCGCCGCAGGTGAATGATCGACATAGTTCGAGACCTTGCGCAGGACACCTCGATAGGCGGTCGCGTGCGCCTGCGTCATTTCGAGGTAGCCGCCCCCGGGCGCTTCCAAATTGAAGTCGCCGATGCTCTGCTCCAGCTCCGCAGCATGCGCTATCACGCCTTCGGCTTGGCTCAGGACCGCCGCCAGAGTGTGCGGATCGAGCAAGTTCACTGCGATCGTGGACCCGTCACGGCGGTACCGTTCGACGTCAAATATACTATTGGACATACTATTTCGATCTCCTTGTTTGCTCTTACAGGTCCCAGAAATCCAGGGACTGAGCGAACTTCACGAAGCTGTCGTGGAGTTGGTCGGGGACCGGCATCGAATAGGAGATCCCCGCCCTTTCCATACGCTCGAACGCCTCGCGCACCTCGCTGGCGTTCTGCATCAACACCATCCGCATGGCATGGCGTCGATCGGCGTTGAACGAACGCGAGGTCGACAGCTTCACGCCCGCTTCGCTGGCCAGGAAGAAGTCGAACAGCTCTACACCGCTCACGCCCTCGACGTCGTAATCGCCGAACGCCTTCGGGGGTGTGAACATGAATTTGTAGCCCGCTACCGGTGGCCAGATGGCATCGTGCGGCCAGCCCAACCCCTTCAGCTCTTTCAGTGTGGTCTGCAGCGAGTCCGAGATCCGCCGTTGAACGTGTTCGCGGATCGATGGATCGCTCGACATCTTCAACGCTGTGGCCGCTGCGTTCTGCACGAATTCGGGGATCATCACGCAGAACTCCGAGTTGTGGATTCGGATCATATTGATCAGCTCCGATGCGCCGGCCACCGCGCCGACACGCAGTCCCGGCAAACCCAGTTCTTTGCTGACCGACAACACGGTGATCGCGACCTCGGTGGCGCCCTCGACCTCGAGGATGTTCGGTGCTCGCCTCCCATCGTGGCTGGTGAACCAGCTGTCATGATCGTGGATCACCGCGAACCGGTCACGACGCGCCAAGTCAACCAGCTCGCCGAAGTAGTCATGGCGCAATACGACTCCGGTGGGGTTCATCGGCGAGTTCACATAGAGGAAGCGAATGTTCTCGCGCCCGAGCTTGGTTACGAGGCGGGAGATCTCATTGATCGACGGACGCCCGCACTCGTCGAACGGAACTCGAACCACCTCGGCGCCGTTGCCGGTCGCGATGGTGTTCACTGTTGGCAGAGCCAACTCCGGCAGAAGTACGTAGCGGCCCGCATAGGTGCGCGACACCGCGTCGAAGATCTGCGACGCCCCTGGGGAGATCATGACCTCGGTATCGGCGCGCACCGTCACGCCGAACTGCCGATTGATGAACGCTGTAACTTCTTTCCGCAACAGGTCGGTTCCATACGATGACGGGTAATGGCGGGCTGACTTCCTGTCATCACCCAGCGCCGCCAGTGCCTCGACGGTTGGCGAATAGTCGGCGTAGAACGGATATGTGTAGTCAGTGCCGAAGTCCAGGAACCGGGCATCGGATCGAGTCGACCATGCTTTCATATGGTGACGGAGCGCAACGAGATGCAGTTTCTCGAAGTATCCAGCTGTGCGGCCTGCCACCACATGAGGGTTGATTCCCCCACCGAGGTCGCCAGTCGGTGGAGAGTAACTGAACGGCACTTCGAACCTCCCGAAATTTAGGAAACACCTTCAACTGACTGTCCACATAGCTGCTTCGGCTGATGCGCTGCCGGGTACGTGCTGCTACTGGAAGGTGTTGTAATGCAACGAGAAACGCGGAACTCTCTGCGGTGTTTGATCTATAGCAGTTCAGTTTCGAAAGAGAGATGCGCGGCTGATGTGGTCACACGTTGGCTGTATTGCCATCCGGAAACGGACGGTGTTCACCAATCGACGGAACAGGCGAATATTGCGGCGTGGTGGTCGCTGTAGTGCCGCGCACGCACCCTTCCGGAATGCGCTCGGCGTGGCAGGTCCGGTATAGAAGCGGTCCTCGTCAACTTGAACTCCTCCCCGGAATACGTTGTCCGACAACGCCATAGGACTGACTGGGCCAGCCTTCGAATGCGACGAGGGTGGCTAGCTAGCGAACCATCCAGGCGTTGCCATCCCAGTAAAGCTCCGGACCTCACTGCGTCGGAACGGGATACGGACGTGAACCTCGTGAACCCTGCCGACCGGGCCGTGAAGTTCGTGAACATTGCAGACGCGGCCTCGAGGCATCTCCATCGCAGATACCGTCGTGATGTGCCGCAGAAACAGGCCGGCCCCGCACACATGCAGTCGCTGCGTGGCGCGCTAGACGAAGCCGACTGGAACCCTCGTGACCTGACGAGTGCGGTCAACAGCTGGCTCGAGCGACACGGTCGTAGCGGCGAACGCATTCACCCGACCACCGCCTATCCATGGGTCCAGCGCAACTACTTCCCGCACAACGGCATTGCCGAAGTCGTCGCTACCGTACTCAGTGCCCGTCTTGGCCGCTACGTTGGCGCAGAACAGCTCTGGCCTGGCCATGCACGTGGCGAACGCCTTGCCCGCAGCGAACGGCTCCCCAGCGACGGGACTCTCGACGACGCAATCAGGTCGCTCGACCAGCTCGCCGCGGGTTCTCGCCCCCTGCAGATCAGCACCGCCGATCTGTCGGTGGCAGCGATTTCGGCGTTGCGCGACCCTGCCGAGTCTCACGGCTCCACTCGTGACCGCGACCTGATACACCATGCCCAGGCGGGCCTCATCGCCAATCACGTCGCCGAGCTGCGTCAGCTCGACGACTGTCAAGGCGGTGGTGCACTGAGCCTGCGCTACGTCTCACGCGAACTGTCGACTGTGCTCGACCTGCTGCGGTGCGGCAGTTACGAGCCCGAAGTCGGCAAGACTCTCATGACCTCGGTTTCCGATCTCGCTCAGCTGGCCGGGTGGATGCAATTCGATGCCGGCGACACCGAGGTCGCCCAGCGATATCTCGTCCTGGGCATTCGGATCGCCAGGGCTGCGCGAGATGACGATCGCGCCGTCAACCAGGCAGGCATGCTCGCCTACATCGCCTCCGAAGCCAAGGCGGGCACTGCGGCGCTGGCGATCACCGACGCTGCGTCCAGGCTCTCTACGACCAGCCTCTTCGGCAGAGCTCGGCTCGAAGGGCGCCGGGCGACAGCTCTGGCTGCGGCGGGCGATATCGGCGCATTCCAGACAGCCAGTGACCGCGCCCAGGAACTGTTGACCTCGGCCCGTCAGGACCACACTCAGCCTTACCTGTACTACCTCACGCCAGAACAGCTCAACGCCGAAGCCGGATACAGTCTGGTCACGCTGGCCCAGCGCACAGAGCTCCACCAACGCAAGCTGCTACGCCAGGCAGCCGATCTGCTCTCGCCCCGCGCTCACCTCAACCTCGGCCCCGGATATGAACGCTCAGCGGTCTTGCACGGCTGCCAACTAGCGCAGGCGCATCTGCTGCTCAAGGATCTCGACGGCGTCGTCGCTGCCGCCCGTGTCGCGACCACCCTGGTCCCGGCCGTCCAGTCGCGCCGCTGCGCCACCAAACTCCGCGGACTGCACAAGTCACTGAAGCAACGCAGTCGGTCCAGGGTGGTTGCTGAGTTCCTTCCAGAACTCGAGCATGCTCTCGGCGGGTTGCGCTGAGTATCGAGTGCGCGGCAACCGGCAACATGGAGAATCGGACTATGTCGCATGCTCTCCGGCCCCACTCCGCCGCTGTCGCTGCGTTTGCCCGGCGAAGGTTCGACCACCCCGACTCCGTGCTGCTGTTGCGCGCATACGCCGATGAGCGGCAAGAGATGGTGGGCTTCGAAGACCCGCCAGGCTTGGACGAACCCTCGCAATACGAACCGCCCAGCGGGATGTTCATCGTCGCCTACACGAAGTCCGGACAACCAGTGGCCTGCGGCGGAATTCGCGCGCGGCCGCGGAGACAGGGCGAGAGCGAGATCCGAAAGATGTTCGTCGTTCCGGATCATCGCCGAGAGGGGCTCGCGCGCCGACTCCTCACCAGCCTCGAGCGGTTCGCGGCAGAATCTGGTGCTGAACGGGTCCTGCTGGAGACGGGATCGTACAACCGCGCCGCGATTGCTCTCTACACGTCGGTCGGGTACGTCCTTGTTCCTTCCTATGTTCCGGGGCGACCAGACTTCAACCGCGCCTTCGCGAAAGCGGTATCCAGGACCATCGGTCGCTAGTCGGATCCGTGCTGCCACCCGCTGTATGACCGTCGCCATTCGGCCAGCAACTGCGTCTCGCGATCGGTGGCGATGCCGTGCTCGGCGGCCCGTGAATGCGCGATAGCCTCGCCGCCTGCCTGCATCCACGCCCAAGTATCAGCAACGGTTTCCGACAAAGGACGGCAACGCAATCCCACCGCTTCGGCCCGATCGGTTGCCATCGCCCATGCCGTGGGCAGCGCCCGCCACATCGGAAGCTCGGTCCACTGCCGCACCCCCTCAGCCTCCAGCCAGGTCTCGTCGACCCAGACCGGCGTCGCTTCTGATCCAGTCGACACCCTGCACGACTCGACGAAGTCCCCGAAGGACTCCCTCCCCCGCGGCGAAGCGATGTTGTACACGCCGCAGTGTGACGACTCGGCTCGATCGACAATGAAACGTGCCGCATCTCGAACATCAACAGGCTGAATGCTGCGATCGGGCGGCCCCGGCACCAACACCTGGCCCCCGCGAGCGATGCGCGACAGCCACCACGACAATCGGCCGACATACTCCCGTGGCCCGAGAATCACATGCGGCCGGACAATCGATAGGCGATCCATGCCGACCTCGCTGCCGATGGCGCGCTCGCATCCCACCTTCAACGGGCCGTAGGCATCCGGATCCCAGATCCTCGTTCCGGGATCATGGTCTGGCGACACGCCCGCCCACAGTGGCGATTCCTCCGTCACAGGCGCATATGGCCACCGCCGATATGCCGAAACCGTCGATACGAACACATAGCGATCGACCCGACTGGCCAGCACTGCCGCACAGCGCCGCACTATGCGGGGAATCACGCCCGCCACATCGATCACCGCATCCCAGGGTCCCGCAGCACCCAGCTGGGCGAGGGCCTGCTCGTTCTCCCAATCGCCGCGGATGTGAACCGCAGGCGCCGGTGGGCACCGTGATCGACCCCGATTGAACACTGTCGGCTCGTGCCCGCGCAGCAAAGCTTCCTCCAAGACCGCGCTGCCGAGGAACCATGAACCACCGAGTATCAGGATCCGCATGCTTGTACCGCCCCCGACAACACGACACAGACCCGCCGTCTGGACCGTCGAGTCGATGATATCCGGCATGCTGTCGCTTCGAGGCAGCACAAGTTACTTGTCGGCAGCACGTGAAAACTGACCACCGCGCGGCAACTCAAAATGTATCACCTGGTCGGTGACCCTGGCTCTATCCGAGCCAGGGAGGACCGAAGGGATGCTTGCTGTGGAGGATTGGGCTGAGATTCGTCGTTTACACAGGTCAGAGGGCATACCGATCCAGGCGGTCGCCCGGATGTTGGGCGTGTCCCGCAACACCGTGAAGCGGGCCCTGGCATCGGACAGACCGCCGAAATACCAGCGCCCGGCCAAAGGCTCGATCGTCGACGCGGTCGAGCCGCAGATCCGCGAGTTACTCAAGACATATCCGAGCATGCCGGCCACGGTGATCGCCGAACGGATCGGCTGGACCCATTCGATCCGGGTGCTCTCGAGCCGGGTCGCTGAGCTGCGGCCGGCGTATCTGCCGCCCGATCCGGCGTCGCGGACCGCTTATATCGCCGGTGAGATCGCCCAGTGCGATTTCTGGTTCCCGCCGATCGAGGTGCCCGTCGGGTTCGGGCAAATCCGCAGCCCGAAACAGCTACCGGTGTTGACGATGGTGTCCGGCTACTCGCGCTGGCTGATGGCGATGCTGATCCCGACCCGGCATGCCGAAGACCTCTTCGCTGGGTGGTGGGCGCACATTCACGGATTAGGTTCGGTCCCCAAGGTTTTGGTCTGGGATGGTGAGGGAGCGATCGGCCGTTGGCGCGGTGGTCGCAGCGAACTGACCACCGACTGCCAGGCCTTCCGCGGGACATTGGGCACGAAGGTCATCGTCTGCAAGCCAGCCGATCCGGAAGCCAAAGGCATGATCGAACGAGCCCACGACTACCTGGAACGATCCTTTCTTCCGGGCCGAACATTCACCAGCCCAGCCGATTTCAACAACCAACTCGCCGAATGGTTGAAGTTGGTCAATGCCAGACCGCGTCGCGCGCTGGGATGCGCGCCGACCGACCGGATCGCCGCGGATCGCCAAGCCATGCTCGCGTTGCCGCCGGTCGCGCCGCAGACCGGGTGGCGGCGATCCGCGCGGCTCCCGCGTGATCACTACATTCGGTTCGATTCCAACGACTATTCAGTGCATCCCTCGGTGATCGGGCGGCGGATCGAGATCCTCGCCGATCTGGGCCGGGTGCGGGTGTTCTGCGAGGGCCGGGTCGTCGCCGACCACGAACGGATCTGGGCTTGGCATCAAACTCTCTCCGATCCTGACCATGTCGAGGCGGCGAAGATGTTGCGACGCAGTCGAATCGGTGTCGTTCGTCCCGGCGCCGAACCACAAGTCGAACAACGGTGCTTGACCGACTACGACACCGCACTGGGCATCATCGATATCGAAGGCGGGGTGGCGTGATGCCCGCGAGAGCCCGATCCTCAACCACGAAAACCTCCACCACGACAAGGGATTTCACTGCCGAGTTGAACTTCCTGACCCGGGCGTTGAAAGCACCGTCGTTGCGCGAGGCCGCGCAACGGTTGCCTGAACGCGCTCGCGCCGAGAACTGGACCCACGAAGAGTTCCTGGTCGCCTGTCTGCAGCGCGAAGTCTCGGCCCGTGAGTCCCACGGCGGCGAAGGCCGGATTCGATCCGCTCGGTTTCCCTATAGGAAGTCGTTGGAAGAGTTCGATTTCGGGCATTCCCGCGGATTGAAACGCGACGTGATCGCCCATCTGGGGACTTTGGATTTCGTCACCGCGAAGGAGAACGTGGTCTTCCTCGGCCCGCCCGGAACGGGGAAGACCCACTTGGCGATCGGGTTGGCGATCCGCGCGTGTCAGGCCGGGCACCGGGTCGCGTTCGCGACCGCGGCCGAATGGGTCGCCCGTCTGGCCGAAGCTCACCACGCGGGCCGGCTACAGGCCGAGTTGATCAAGCTCGGCCGTTACCCGTTGTTGGTGGTCGACGAGGTGGGCTATATCCCGTTCGAGAACGAGGCCGCGAACCTGTTCTTCCAGCTGGTGTCCTCGCGTTACGAACGCGCCTCGCTGATCGTGACGAGCAACAAGGTCTTCGGTCGGTGGGGCGAGGTCTTCGGCGACGACGTCGTCGCCGCGGCCATGATCGACCGCCTCGTCCATCACGCCGAGGTCATCGCCCTCAAGGGCGATAGCTACCGGCTAAAGGACCGCGACCTCGGCCGCGTCCCTACGGCCGGCACAACTGAAGACTGAAACCATCAACCCAGCCGACGGGGTGGTCCAGATTCATTTGCCGTCAGGTGGTCCGGATTGGCGTGCTGTTGACATTACTCGGGATGGCGCATCAGAGGGGCACACACGACGACCATCACCCCCACGTCGTCGAGCGGCTGATCGCCCAGTCTTTCACCGAGAATCTGCGCAGGGCAGCAGGACCTGTGCGAGGTCGTTGATATGCGTGGCGTCGGGGACGGCTCGGCGACAGGATTCCTCCAACTGCCCAGAGCAGAGGTGAATACCAGGCCAGCTGCCCGCGCGCGCCAACGCCATGTCGGACTCGATGCTGTCCCCAATCACGCCACACACCGACAAGCCGTTGCGGCGCAGCCGCTTCTGGATGAGATTCACGACGGGTGGTGAAGCCTTGGTGCTACCGATCTCGCCGGAGATGAAAACCTCGCCGAACAGATCGGTCATGCCGAGCAACGACAACTTTTCCCTCTGCAGTGACGACGACCCGTGGGTTGCCAACCAAAGCTGATGTGTGGCAGCGAGTCTGGACAGCACGTCAACGGCTCCGCTGACCGGCACGACCGAGGAACGCCGGATCCGCGCGTACTGGACGTCGAGTTCCTCGGCGGTGATATCGGTACGGCGACCGAGACCATCGAGCGTTTCCTGCCAGACCCGCAGCCGATACCGCTGCCCTTCATCGGCGATATCGGCCCGTTCAGTACCGAAATCGGTCCACAACGCTTCCCAAGAACTGACACCAGTCATCGCGGGCAGTTGCCGACAATGTGTGCCCCGCCAGCATCGTCGCGCGTTCTCGAGGATCGTCGGTCCGAGAGAGGGAGCGTCGAGCAGGTCGGCGATCTGCCGCACGGCCGCATCTCGGGCAGCTACGTCGGCGATCAACGTGTCATCGAGATCAAAGATCACGACAGGCAAATCGCTGACCACTACGTTCCTCCTGCAAAAGTTGTGGCTCGGAGCAGGGCCGACTGCTGGCGGGGGCACCTACATTGTGCGCCATGCCCGTGCACCGTCGATTCACGAGCCCGCCCCCCCAGCCCACGTGGGTCGGGCGCCAGGGTGAATGAATCAGACATGACTGATGCTCTCTGGTTGTGAAGGGCAGATCGGCTCGAAAACTGCTCAGGCGCTGCACGCCCTCGCCCAACGCCACCGTTCCGCGGTCGAAACTCCGTGACGCGTCTACGAGGCGGTTACCACGGACACACGGTGGTAACCGTGCCTGGCCGGACCTGTTGGTTTCCCCACGCCAGTGCATTCTGAGACCAGAAGTCCAGGCTCTCCGGCGATGAACACTGATCTCCGGGGAAAGGCGGCGCCGCCGTCCCGACCCACGCGGTGCGCAGCAAGCGCGCCCCCTTTTCGTCAGGCTCTTCGAGCACCGTGGTGACCAGCGAGCAAGGCCACGGATCGCGCGAGCAGTTGAACACCGAATACACGTCGCGGCCCGTCCGCTGGGCGTAGACGATCCGGTCACCTGATCGGATGGGCACCAGATCCGAGGTCCCCACGATGTAGCCGGCATCGGACGTGTTCACGCGCGGCCCACCCACGATAGACATTCGGCCCAGCACCAGCGCGGTCGCCTCCAGCAAGCCAGGCGTATCAGCGAAATGGGTTGCCGCGTGCGAGCCGACGGGGTCGTAGGTCACCGCGACACCATCGCGGGAACGGCACAGCAACCGGGGCACCGACATCGCGCTCCTCTGTGCGATCGTGCCCGGGTCTGGCTCATCGGGATGGGCGTCGACCAGCAGCGAGTCAGACATCGCGCTCCTCACGCTCATCGCGCTTCTTGCGGGCCTGGCGGACGTGGTAGTTCAGGAAGCCATCGACAGCCTGGGGGGTGACGCCGACCAAGCGCGCCATCCACGACGTTCCCCTGCCCGACGCCCGCAGCTTCACTCCCGCTGCGCGCCGGCGCTCGCGAGCGGCGGCGAGCTTCTTGTCGAGTCGGACCGTCTCCGCATGCGCCGCCTTGAACTCGGCCACCAGCTCATCTTCGGACTCCACGTCATCCTCGTTTCAGGTACCCGACAGATCACCGGCCGCCGGGATCATTGGCCACAACACAGGATTCATCGTCAGCTCACGGCGCCGCGTCCGGTACGGGTTCGGGGCCTCACTGCGACGCAGCCTTCCCCACAACATACTTCAAGGCAGTCTTGAAATGTCGATGTCGAGGCTATACGATCAGTTCACTGTTTCAAGACAGTCTTGAACTACTGGACTGGTTCACACGACTCTGACATCGGAGAACACCATGACCACCACCGTCGCCTGCCTCCACTGCACCGACCGGCTCCGCCCCGCCGGACGCGGCGCGTTCCCCACCGCCCCGGTCCACGTCGGCACCGGCGACACCGCCTGCCACAACCGCCGCGACGACACCGCCGAGGCCGATCTGTGGGGCATCCAGCCCACCCTGGGCACCGACTGGCTGTTCGAGCGCCACCCCGACTACACCTCCTGACCGCCGAACCCCACACAGCAGAAGGGATTCCAGGTGAACAACGACACCACCCTCGAAAAGGTCGGCACCGATCGACTGCGCCCCGGCGACGTCCTCGTCGACGACCGCCCGCGACTTGTGATCGACCGCCCCATCGACACCATCTCCCTGCCCACCGGCACCGTGTTCCGCACCTGCGCGCGCATCGACAACTGGAGCGAGCTGGTCGACGACGCCCGCGCGAACGACGCCGACGGAATCGTCAACAGCGCAGCGCAGTTCATCACCCGCCGCACCGGTCACGACGACGAGCACCGCTGGACCATCCAAGGCAACGCCATGGCCACCTGGTGGCGCGAAACCACCCCCACAACGCTGCCGCGCTAGTTGTTTGCCTCGCGCCCGGCCAGACCGGACGCGGAACTGACCACTAGAGCCCCAACCCCACGCACCCGCCGGTGCGCCCACCGCGCTCACACCGTCCTGGCCACCCTGCCCGCACTCGGTCATAGCACCGCCCGGCACCGCGTTCCCACACCGCACCCCAAGGAGATCCGCATGCCCACCATCGATATCCGCCGTCACGGCAACGACATCCTCATCCCCTACGGCACCTTGACCCAGCTCGCCGGACACACCATCACCAACGACCATCTCGACCGGCTCGCCGACCGCGCCCTGCCGAACAGCAGCCTGCGCAACGTCCTTGGCACCGTGCTCGACTCCCTGCTCACTCCCGACGAGTTCAACCAGGTCCACGAGGAACTGGGTGACCCGTTCGCCGGGCAGGCCCCGCCCCGGGCGCCCGCTCCATGCGAGGGCCGCGACGCCGCTGTCCTGGCCGCGCTGCGCGCGATCCAGATCGAGCACGACGGCGAACCATTCATCGTCGGCGACTCCGACGCCGCGACCGCCCGCGACCTCGCCTACCTCGATCGGCTCATCGAAGCCCTGGACCTCGGCGGCGACGAGGCACCCGCTCCCACCCCGCAGTACAACCCCGACCAGCACAATCTCTACCGAGCCCTGCTGGAGACCGCTCGAGCACACGTCGGACTCGACGTCGACGCACTCACCCAGATCCATGGGCTGGTCGCGGCCCTGACACCCGACACCGGCCAGCCCGAGTGCGACTGCCCTGCCGAAGCACGCCACCTGATCTCCCACGTCTGGGTGCCCCACCAGCAGACCTGCCCGCACGCCGAACCCCGCGTCTGGATCTGGGCGATCGGGGGCGTCCCGCGCACCGGCATCCTGGCCCGCTACGCCCAGACCTGGAAAGAACTGCGCGCCAACGGCACCGAGGCCCTCGCCGAGCTCAGCACCGAGCTGCGGACCTGGGACGGCCACCGCGCCACCGTCACCATCAGCGAGGACCACACCAGCGCGTTCTGGGAGGACTACAAGTTCCGCGCCGACCGCGAATCCACCACCGTCCGCATCCGCGTTCCCGCCGAGGACGACGGCGACGACGGGGACGAGGACGAGGACGAGGACGGCTTCTGGCCCGACGAGCACGACGAGCTCTGAGCACGCCGAGGACGGGCGGGGCCGAAACCTACTGCGGCCCCGCCCCTTTCACCCCCACCTACCCAACCTGACACCGCCGGAGGCCGCCGCGATGCACACAGAAGCCACCTTGACCAGCGGTGATGACATGTCCCCCGTGTGGCTTGCCGCGGCGTCCGTCGCCGAGCACTCGCCGACCCCGTGGACCCGCAGCCACGACGATCTCGATCCGGCGCGGCGGATGACGTTCTATCTGGGCACCGGCCACCCCCACCACCTCAACACCTCTGGGGTGCCACTGTTCTTGTCCGCGGCCGCGCTCGCCCGCTACCGCGGCCGGGGTGAAAGGTTCCCCATCCGGATGACCGGCGGCGCGCCGTGGGCCGGTGACAGCGGCGCCTACGCCGCCCTCATCCTCTCCGCCAACCCCAACGGGCACCCCTGGACCGCCCACCCCGACGACTACGGCGCCCTGTGGACCCGGCTCATCGACAGCATCGGACCACCCGACTTCGTCGGCATACAGGACCTGCCCTGCGAAGCACAGTGCCTGGCGCGCACCGGCGCGACCGTGGCCGAACAGTTCCCGCACGTGCCGTGGCTGCGCACCCTTCAAGGCTGGCACCCCGACGACTATGTCGACCACTACCTGATGTACCTCCAAGCCGGAGTCTCGATGACCGGGGAGACCGTCGGCATCGGCAGCGTGTGCCGCCGCGGCTCCCAGCACGCCGTCGCCGAGGTCGTCGAAACCCTCGCCCCACTCGGCATGCGACTGCACGGCTTCGGCCTCTCCTTGGGAGCACTGCGCCTCATCGGACATCAGTTGTCCAGCAGCGACACCCAAGGGTGGTCCTATACCGCGCGCCGCCAACACATCCGGCTACCCGGCTGCACCCACACCACCCGCCCTGACCCCGTCACCGGCACGCGCACCCCGACCGACTGCCGCAACTGCATCCGCTGGGCACGCGCCTACCGCGAACGCGCCCTCGACGCCGTCCGCCACGCAGCCGCCACCGCAGCCGCGCGCACCACCACGGCGCCGACGGTCGTCGCCAGCGACCCGGCCACGCAATGCCGCGCCGTCGCCCGGCCGCGGCCTGGGTCCCGAGCTATCACCGCGCCGATCTGACCACCTGCCGACCTCGAAATCATCGACGAGAAGGGCCAACACACCGGATGAATACACCGACGACCAGCTGATCGTCCGGACTCCCGGCGGACCGGGAACGGCCGCCGAGCTGGCCCGGCAGATCATCGATTACAACATCGGCAACGCCGTCGAACGCCTCGCCTCCTCCTGCCCCGAGGAAGACGCACGACAGCAGCAACTGAGTCGACGAAACCGCGCCGCAGCCCTGCGATCACGTCACGGCAGTTCGGGAACCGACTCCTCGACAAGCTGATAACCGATCATCTGCAACCCTTCCGTCGTTGACAGAGCCAGCGGCGGCCCACCCGGGTCGCTCGTCGCCATCACCCACACCGAACCGAACACCCCGACGAGGCCGGCGAGGCCGAGCGCCGGGCACATGTGGCCTACCTCTACGACAACTTCCCCGACAGTCCCTTGAAAGGAAATCCTGAGATGAACTACAACACCGCCGAAAACGTCCACCTCGCCGCCGATGTCGTGCTGCTGGCCGAGCACCCGACCACCGGCGCGCTGCACGTTTTGCTGATCGAGCGCGGGAAGGACCCGTTTCAGGGTCGGTGGGCTCTGCCCGGCGGCCATGTCGATAGCCGGGAGACGTTCCAGGCTGCCGCGTTCCGCGAGCTGACCGAGGATACCGGGATCGACATCGCCCAGCTCGAGCAGGTAGGTGTGTACGACGACCCCGAGCGCGACCCGCGGGGCAGGTACATCGGGGTTGCATTCGTGGCTGTGCTCGACCACATGCCCACCCCCACCGCCGGAGACGACGCACGCACCGCCGAGTGGGTCATGGCCTCGAACGCACTTCGGCAATCTGACCGTCTCGCGTTCGATCACGCCCAGATTCTCGCCGATGCAATGGCGCAGGTCGGACATCTCACGAGGACTCGCACCACCAACATCGCGAGCGGGTCTGCCCGCGTTGGACAGCAGGTCGGCATCCAATTCCGCTTCTGACATACACCCACACCTACATGCCCCGCTGTCTGTCTGTGCACCGACCTGCTCGACCGCGTCGCCGAACGCGGCCTCTGGCCCGACGCCAAACGCCGCTGGTGCACTTCGGATTTCAAGCGCGGCCCCCTGCGCACCGTGCTCACCCGGCTTGTCGGCGATCTCCGCGACGGCGGCCTGGTCGAGCGGCCCGTACGCGTGCTGTCGGTCATGGGCATGCGCGCGCAGGAATCACCCGCCCGCCGCCGACTCGGCCCCTTCAGCCACGACGGCACTGATCCGCGCCGCGCAACTGCGCCCCGAGCTCGCTGCCGACTACGCCGCGGTCGAAGCCCGCATCGGGCACCGCTTCCGCCAAGACCTGCCGATGGCCGACATCATCGCTACCGCCGAAACCACCGCTCCCACAACAGCAATCGCGAGCTGGACGGCCTGACCGAACGGAGACGACCGTGACGATCTACCTCCGACCCGTACGGAAAGACGGACTGACCAGGACTCATGACACGTCCCCCGCGAATCTGATCCCGGCTCATCGTCGGGTCGCGTGCGAAGGCACTGCCCTTCGTTCTTTCCCAGCGTTGAATGTCGGTGGCTCCGAGGAGACTTCGTGTCGCAACGCCGAAACAGCTGCACCTCACTGCAACGAACGGAGGAAGTCGTGACCGGCATCGTGTCTATCGACATCGAGCCAGGTGGTCCCGCGACACCGGTGGGATACCTCGGCATATGCGAAATCGGCCCCGACTGCACCGTGGGCTCCCCAGCGCTGATCCGGTTCCGCACTCCGCTCTACCAAGGATCCTGGGAAGAATGGACCACATCCTGCGAAGAAGACCTCCAAGCAGTCCACTCCATGCGGTCCGAGACCGAAGTCGAGCAGCTTCGAGGCCGGTGGGACATCAGCTCCGAGATCGAACATCACAACCGGCTGTTCGGATTCTCCCCCCTGCCCGACCCCTTCGATCAGGCTGAGTTCCGGCGCCCGGAACCTGAACCATTCCGGCAGGTCTGGGCAGAACTCGGTCCCCGGCTCACCGGGAAGACCCTCACCGCCTACAACGCCGGCTACGACAAGGCCGTGCTCAAGCTCCTGCTACATCTCACTGACCCCAACCTCCCGACCACCAACCACAGGTGGATAGACGGCCTTGCCGTGGCCCGCCACTACAAGTACTGGGAAGGCCGCTACGGCTCTCCGACAGAAATGCTGAGACGAGAGCTGTTCGAAAAGGACAAATACAGTGAGAGTGACATCGAATACTACGATCTAGGTTTCGAGGACGAGTACCTCGAAAAGTGTCGTCAACAGCAACTCGCGCAAGAGGCGTTCGGAACAGTCATCGAATACCAGGGTGGACGACTTCAAGACGTTGCCATTCGGCTGGACCTGTTCACCAGCGATCAAGCACGACTACGTGCACTCGCACATCGCGAATGGGGCATCGGGAACAAGGCACTACTGCACGACGCCGCCGATGACGCCTGGGCTAACGCAGAAATCATTGCCACAGCGCTGCGCACCGAAGGACTCCCGGTATCGGCCGAAGGACTCACCGTATTCGATGCCCTCCTCGTCGACCCCGACCCCAGTGACTATCCGGCGCACCAATCTCACCTGGCAGAAATCGAGCCGATCGAACCCGTCTGTGCACAGTTCCTGACCAACCGCGCACAAGCACAGATTGATCGCTGTATCCGCCGGATCTGTGGAATTCAACTCAGCCCTGAGCAATGGACCGAGGTCTACACGGTATGGGAGGCCGCTGCCCGCTGGCGCGTACGGCTTGCCGGCGTCAGCGAATCGGAACAAGGTGCCGCATTAGCGGACGAAGCCAATCACTTGATCCAGGCGTCGCACTCCGTGCTCCGGGCACATCAACGCGGAAGAGTTTACGCAAATGCCCTGTCGAACTGGCTGGAAGCGAACCGAAAGCAGCTCACCTTCCAGGGGCACACCGCCGAGCAGATCGAAGTCGAGATCAACCGACTCTGCGACGAGGAAGAACACAGTCGTGTCGAGCGACGGCGCCGAACGCACAAACGCTAATCCACAACCCACCGAACTTACTGCCCCACCGTACGGACGACCAGATTGAACGGCACCGAGTGGTCGATATCGACGTCGACGAGCGCCACCCCTCGTGGGCGGCGAGCGCGCGAGCGTAGTTGCGCCACAGCGCGGTCCGCAGCGCCACGACCCGATCGAAGTGAGCCAGCTGGACCCGGCCGACAGCGGCGTGGACGGCTGACAGGTGATAGGGCAGGCCGGATCCGTCGACGCGGTAATCGAGGAATGCTGCGCCGAATGCCGGGCACGGCTCGGGCCGACGCGGTCAGCCCCGCCGCTCACTCTATCCCCCACACGCGCCGAACACCGTCGACGCCAGCGTGTTCGGGGTCGCGGTCAGCGCCCACCGGCTCGGCGATAGCGTGACCGGCATGATGCGCGGCGGCGATCATGGTGCGGGCCTAGACTCCATTGCCGAAGAGGAAGGCGGTTTGGCATGCAGCTGTTCGAGCGGCTCAACCAACGCGACATCCGTGTGGAGTCAACTGTGCCGACCACCGCACCGCTGACGTTTCGTGACTTCCGCCGCGCGGCCCGCGACAGCGTCCGGGTGGCGGCACACGACTGCGCCGCATGGATGGCAGGCGACCTCGACCAGTGGGCCTCCGAGGCCGACCACAATCCCTTGGACCTTGTCGGTCCGCTACGGCCTCCGTTTGACTCGATGTGGATCGAGTGGTCGTTCCCAGACTGGTCTGCCACGGACGGTACGTGTTTCGCGGCCTGGGTCACCGCTGACGAACCGCATGCCAACGCTCCTGCTGGGGCCGTGCAGGAGCTGACCATCGTCGTGCTCCGCGCCAAGAAGACTGTTGCCCAGTACACCCCGGTGTGGACGTTCATCTCAGTCGACGAGCACGGCAGAGCGCTGAGTGTCGCCAACAACGTCGACCCGAATAGCCGCCTAGCCGGCCAAGCACGGTCGTGGGCGTTGCCTGCGTGCGCGGCGATCGGATTCATGAACTGCCGAAACATTCAGGTCACCGAGATCGCACCCGGCCCCCGGCGGGCGCGTTCATCGAACTCTGCGCGGGGCACCGCCAAAAAGCCCAATCAGCTCTCCCACCACGTCATCCAGTTGCCCAGCACAAGCCAACCTCGCAACCTCACCCAGGCCCGCGAATCTGCTGGCGCTGCGATTCCGCTCCATGTCGTCCGGGGCCACTTCAAGACGTTCACAACCGAAGCCCCGCTCCTCGGCAAACATGTCGGTACCTATTGGTGGCACCCGACGATCCGCGGGCTGCGCGATCACGGCGCAACGGAAACCAGTTATCGGGTCGGGCCCTCCCTCACTGGATAATCGATGTGTGACCCGTCGCGGTTCCCGGCGGTGCTGCCGATCCTCTGCGGTACTGCCCTCGCGCGCGGCGCGAATCCGCGCCACCCCTACTGCGGGCCAGCCTGCCCGGCGCCCGTGCACGCCCGCAAACGCATCTACGGCCAACTGATGGTCGATGGTCGCACCCTGGTCACCGGTGTTTCTGCTGAGTTCGTAGCAGCTTTGTCGGTAGGTTAGCCGACCATGAATCCCGCCGAAGTGTTCGACGCCGACGCCCAACACACGATCGCCTGGGTGAACTCCCACGCCGACCAGCTCCGGCAGCTCCCGAATCTTCCCGTCCCTATCCGGTTCGCCCACGCGATGAACGCCTTCACCGCGATCGGCGTGGGAGCGTCCCTGCTCTACCGGACAACCGAGGACGAGGCCGAGGAACGCCAGCACTGGCACGTCGTCGAAATCGGCGACGACGCACCCGATCACCTCGACAACGGTGTCGGACCAACGGTCGCCCGCCGCTACTGCTACGCCGAAGATCAGACGCTGCCGCCCGGACTGTCCATGCCTGACGGCCTCACCCCGGCGGCGCGAACCCAGCTTCGACGAGCGGCGCGAGACACCGCCTCCGCGCTGAAAGATCTGCTGCACGCCATCTCAGCTGACGGCTCCGTGCCTCCTGGCCTGCGCCAGATCGCCACGGACACCGTCCACGCCGCGGACCTGGTCTCAGCGTTGTATGACGACGATCCCCGCAAAGCGCGGCTCGTCTGCGAAACCCTGCCCGCAGCACAAGAAGCGCGGCACGACCAGCTCGAACAGTACTTCGATGCACTCACCTTCGGCGGCGTCTACGAACCAACCGAGGAACGAATCATGGCATTGGCCAAGGAGTCCGGCTTTCCGCGCTGAACCCGGACCCTCCATGAATTAATCGTCGCGGTCGCAGACGGATTCGGTCACCTGAGCTCATGGCGGATGCGGTCGCGTTCGATGCGTTCCCGGCCCAAGACCTGCCGACCGATCTCGGGGTCACGGTGGGCGTGGATCCGGGCGTGCACGATCGCGGCCAGGACATCCGGCGCCAAGGCCTCGGCCTGGGTGGTGGTCCCGGTGAAGGACCGGTGGTCGCTGGCCTTGGCCGGCGCGGTCGGCAGCCGGTAGGTGCGGACCTGTTCCTCGGTGACCGCGACCCGCTCGAACTCCACCACCGCACCCTCGGACGCGGCGAACGCGCGCACGTCCTCGGCCAGCGCGGTGAACATGTGCTCCCCGCTGGGATCACGGTCACCGACGTGCAGAACCCGGGTGGGCACAGTGCGGGTTCCCGCGCGGACCGCGGCGTCGTGTTTGCCGGTCAAGCCGTCGAACCCGCCACCGGAAAAGCAGCCGATCCCGTAGCCCGCGCCGATGCGAGCCAACTGCGGCACCATCCCCGCGGTCTCGCACCACAACTCGAGGACGACCGGCTGTCCGGCCTGGCGGTCGAGGCGGTAGGTCGCCGCGGCCGCGTCGACCTGGTCCCAGAAGTCGCCGGGCCCTGTGTAGGCGGTCGGGGCCGCGACCGCGATCTGGGTGTCGTCCCGGATCACCGTCCATGCGATCCGGCCCGCGCGTCGCGCCATGGCCAGGTACTCGCACAACCGCTTATAGTCCTGCTCGGTCTTGTCCACGACACCGTCGCCGAGCAGCACGTAGAACAGTTGCCGCACCGACAGCGGCAGGTGATCGCGGTAGCGGTCCACGACATCGTCGACCGCGCCGAGCACCCGCAGGGTTTCTCGGTGGGGCCGCCAACCCGGTTGGGGTCCCCGAGGTCGTTTGTTCGGCATCTCGCACCGCCACTGATCGGGTTCTCTGCTTCCAGAGTCCGCCTGGTCGTCCTAACGCTCAAGGCCCGGAACCGCGCCCAACCAGCGCTAAGACCAAGACCAGGATCAGGATCGTGTTTACCGCGGTAAACGCCAGGAAGGTCGCCGAGCATGCGCCGTCCGGCACGCCGACCGGGCACGGTCTTGGTTCGGTTACAGGTGTCGGTCGATGTCCATGCGTTGGTGCAGAATGCGCACGACGTCGACGATCCCTTCGGCGGTGAGCCGGTAATAGACGGTGTGCGAGCCGGCGGGGAGTTTGCGGTATCCGGCCCGGATCTCATCGCACGGCTGACCGATACGGGGGTTCGCCGCGGCGCGCTCGATGACGTGTTGGAGCTCGCGCACGTAGGTCTCGGCCTGATCGGCGTCCCAACGCTCACAGGTGAATTCCCAGATCGCCGCGACATCTTGCTGGGCGGCCGGGGAGAGAAGATACTCGGTCACCGGTGCCCAGAGGCGTCGGCGCGTTTGCTCGCGATGAAGGAATCGAAGTCGAAAGCGGTCGACGGGCCGCTGCTCTCGCCGTCGATGAGCGCGCCACGCAACGCGGCCAGCTGAGTCTCATGGTTCTCGAGCATCCGCAGCGCGGAACGGACGACGTCACTGGCCGATCCATACCGGCCCGAGGCGACCTCGGCGGCGATGAACCGACTGTAGTGTTCGTCCAAGCTGAACGAGGTGTTCTTGCCCATGAACTGCATGATACCAATCTTTGGTATCACTGTCTGGGGGTGAGGCAGCAGCCGCACGGCCGGGTTGTCGGGCCGTCAGGTCGACAGATCGGGCAGATGCAACGCGCAGTGCGCGGGTGGGTCCTACAGCGTCCCGAACCGCTGGACACTGCGAGGATTTCCGTCCGCGTCTAACGGCTCCACGATCGGATCGTCACCATCCCAGGCCACGGCGCACGTGATGTCGGTGCCCCACGCTCGCCAGCCGTGCATGCCGGAGTCGAAATATCCGGACAGTTCGACGGCCTTGATCAGGCTGGGCAGTCCGTCGTCGGCGGTCTCGAGGATGTCGAGCACCGGGTAGGCGCCCAGCACCGCGTAGCCAGGACGCACGACATGGGTGAGCCAACGGCGGGTGACGAGGTAGATCAGGTACGGGGTTTCGCCGGTCTCGGCCTTCCAGGTGAAGATCGAGCTGGCCTCACCGGTGAACGACTCACGGTTAGCGATGACGGTCATCGGTACCGGCGGAACCCGCGATGGATCATGGCCAGGGTTTGCCGTGAACGGCTGGATCCGGGCCAGAGAGCGATTTCGCTTCCGCTCGCGCTCGACCTGGCGGGTGAACGCGTTCACGATGAGAGCACTGACATGCTCGCCGATCTCGCGCCTGGCATCTGCCACTTTCACCGCCACCAAGTGTTCACGATAGCTCGCGCCGTGGAACCGCCGAAACTACAGCGTCGCCTAGATGATTGCGCGGATCGAGTGCGTCACGGATGGTCGGAATAGCCGCAGTCAACACAAATTCCACGTCGAGATCATCGAGGTCGCAGTCGAGCATGTCGATCCACGGCGCCAATTCGAATGACTCCATCACATGCCACGGGCCACGATGGGACGGGCGCTGCGCGCTGTGGGTAAGGAAAGCGACCGCGTACGCAATCGCGGCCCGCCACACCCGCTCCAGGGCAACCGCATCGAGCTCCTCACACTCCTCGCCATATCCGCTCATTTCCTCGGCGCAGTGGGCGCGGGTCAGGGCACGCAGGTGCGGGTGGGCTCGGTCGATGGCTTCGCAGATCCGGGCCAGGTGTGCTCCGCACCCGAGTTCAGCCAACGCCGCAGGGCGCTGATCGGCTGGGGGCAACCAGATCCACATCGCGCCGGGATCGCCCCAGCACTCCCGCGGCTCGAACAACGATCCCGACATCCGCCACTGCCTGGTCAGCCACGTATGGAAATCGCGGCCGCCGAGACAACCGAGTAGGGCTCGCGGGCCGGCCCAACCTGCCTCCACGGCCACACTGACCGAGTCGGCCTGGTCGATCTGGAAGGCGAGTTTGGCCGGATGCGCCCTGAACAAATCGCCGTCGAACACACACGCCGGGCATGTCCGCACCGCACTGTCGCCAGGTTCGAACAGGGCCGACGCCGGGTAGCGGTCCCCGCATATCCCGCACTCGGTCTCGGCACGGGTCTGGGTATGGTCTCGCTGGCGGGCTTGGCCAACCACACGGTCGATCTCGTCGATGATGCCCGCCACGTCACTGCTGTTGACGATGTGGTGGGCATCGAGTCCCGCCACGCGGCCGAGTTCTTCGTCGTAGTCGGTAACCAGCGGCGCCCAGACCAGGACACGCAGGGGCGTGGTCAAGTCGAACAGGTCCGGGTCGTCGGGGTGCTCATCGCCGCTCACGTAATCGGGCTCGGTGGCGCGTTCGACAGAGATCGTGGCGGGCCCGGCATACAAGTGAAGCCCCATCGCTTGGGGGACGGGTTCGATCTGGACGGGCCACCCCGCCGCCCGCAACCCGGCGGCCAACTCCTCGTAGAGGTCGCTCGCCAAACGAACACTGCCTGCTGAATTGTCGAGGGTGTGGGCCGCGTCGAGGTAGGTTCTGCCGGTCGAGGCGGCGTGTTCGCGAACCGCCTTCTTGCGCCAGTAGTCGCGTGTCATCGCCAATGTCCTTGTCCGGCACGTTCTCCCACGCTCGGCGCCAAGTTCGTTATTGGGCACGACGAGTCCAGTTTGTTCCGCGCGATCACAGACCTTGACCGTGAAATCTCACCCGGTGACGGCGTGGGCGTCAATGTCGGGCACGGCACGGGCCGACGCGGTCAGCCCCGCCGCGCACTCTATCGCAACACACCGGCCACACGCCGAGCGCGGCGAGCGCGGCGCGTTCGTCGCCGTAGCGGCCAGGGGGTAGCCGCTACGGCGATAGGGTGACCGGCGTGAACGACGGGCGTGGGGAAATCAACAGGTCCAGCCGGACACGGTGACCACCGTATGTCCGTGGTAGCCACCTTGTAGAAGCGTTTCGAGTTCGGCCACCGAACGCGCGGTGGCCGACCGGGATGAAATCCGGTGGGGCGGCTCGGTTGTGGCGCGTACTCTGTCGGCGATGTACAGCCCGACGACCTCTTCGGAGGTCCCAGCTAGGATCGCGCGACGAGCCTTCCGGCGAAGCAATCGCTGCGGGTCCTGGGAGAGATGTTCCCGGCCGAAACCCCCGAGACGCTACTGGGACCGCCCCAGGCCGACCACGCGCCGCCACCGGCGCACCACAACGACTTCTCCGCTCGCCCGGGTGCGCGGCGAACTTGCACAAGCGGTAGGCCGATGACCGACCGCCCGATTCCGCCCGTCTGCACCGCCGAAGACGCCGTGCGAGAAGCTGTTGCAGCGGAAATGCAACTCCTCGACCCAGCGGTTCGGCGCTCGCGCGAACGTGCCGAAGCGCTGCTAGATCCGGAATTCGTGGAGGTCGGCGCGTCAGGTCGACAGTGGGATCGTTCCCACATGCTGGCCGAGCTGCCGACGATGACAGGCGCGAACAACAACGAACAGGTCGAGGTTTCCGCTCTTCGTGGTGTTCTGCTGGCCCCTGGCCTCGTACACCTGACCTACGAAACCCATCGCGACGGGCGACACGTTCTGCGATGCTCGCTGTGGCGCAAAAACAACGCGGCCGCCGAATGGCGAATGTACTACCACCAGGGCACCCCAGCACCTGCCTCCGAATCGTTCGCTCCGTGACGACACGGGACTCAGCGGCCGACGCCACAAGCTCCATCGCAGCGAGACCCATCCGGCCCGGTGTTCGTGGTCCACGCCACCAGGCCGTCGTGCCCGGACCACGCAGGCCTGGTGTTCAAGTGCGCTCCTACGTCTCGCTGAGGTGGCCAGTGTCGTTGTGTTGCAGCAGGGTCCATCGGTAGCCGTCGTCAGGGCGAGTCCAAGCCAATGGTTGCTTCTCCCAGATCGTGATGCCGCCGTTGTGGGCAGCGAACGCCGCCGTTGCGCGGGTCGCGGTGGACAGGTTGAGGAACAGATACGTTGCGGCAGTGATTGTTTCGCCGTGGGCTATGACTAAGACGGTGCCTTCGGGATGCCGTTCGAGGATCGCGGCGAGAGCAGCGCGGGCACGGTCCAGGAAGGCCGCCCAGGTTTCCGCGCCGGGCGCGATCGGCCGGTGGGGCCGAAGCGCAGGACTATCGCCGAAGTCCGCGACGACGCTGGTCCAGGGTCTCCCGTCGGCCTGCGCGTAATCGGGCTCTCTCAGGTCGGTCTCGACGCTGATCGGCAACCCGAGCTGCTCGGCGATGATGTCGGCGGTTTCTCGGGTTCTGGGCAGCGGGCTCGTGTAGGCGGCGGTGATCGGCTCGATGGCGTGCTCGGCGCGCAGCCTTGCGGCAAGCCGGGCTGCCTGGTCGCGGCCGAGGTCGGTGAGACCGGTGCAGCCCCGTGGCCCGCCGACAATGGCAGCGACGTTGCAGTGCGCCTGACCGTGGCGGACCAGGATGAGTCGGGCGAAGCTCATGAAGACCTGCACATTCCGCGGTCGATGACCTGCTGATAGAGCCGAACGCAGCGCGTGGCGTGCGCGGCGGCGCTGAACCGGTGCGCTCGTCGGCAGGCTTGGTCGGCGAATTCTGTGGCGGTCGATCCCTTCGTGACGATCATGTCGAGCGCTGCTGCGAGCGCGACGGGGTCGTTGGCGGGAACGACGTAGCCCGCGTCGCCAATGAGTTCGGCCATGTTGGCGACATCGGTGGCGATGACGGGCACATTGTGAGCGAGGTAGTCGGCGATGGCTCCGCTGCCTTGAAAGCTCGGGTGGTCCCGGTAGGGGAACACCCCGGCGGCACTGGCGCGAATCAGGGCAGCGCGACCGGCGGCGTCGACGTACTCGGCGACGACGGTGAACTCGGTGACACCGATTCGCACGGGCTTGCCGGGTGAAACAGCAGCGGTAGGTGCGGTGGCGTCATCCCAGAATTGGCCCGCCACAACGACCCTGACGGGCTGGCGCATCAACCGAAGAGCTGCGGTGAGCAGCCCGGCGTCCTTCCATGGGGCCGCGAACCCGTAGAGGCTGATTACGGGCAGCCCGTGCGGCACGTGTAAAGCGGCGGCGAGGGCTGGAGATGGGCTCGGCAGCGTGCCATCAGGGATCGTGGTAGGCAGCCAGGCGACCTGACCACTACACAGGGCGGGACTGGTGACAGCCAGTCGGGCTTCGGCGTGCTGGCCGAAGTAGACGTACCCGTCCGCGCCCGTAATCTGTTCTCGCACAACGCGGTGCCACCGCGCATGGGGCACATGGTCACGAAACAGGGTCGGGTCGAGAGTGTGGATGTGGTAGACGATCGGGGGCCGCGAACGGCGGGGCCAGAAGGCGGCGACGAGATGGTCGATCTCGAGGTTTCCCGCGTGCAGTGCCACCACGTCATAGGCTGCGGGGTCGATCTGGTCGGCCAGTGCACGGGCCGAGGCCACGATGCGCTCGATCGACCAGAATCGTTGACTGTCCTGGTCATAGGGAATGGCGGTCGAACCGTGTCGGTCGACCAGGACACCGATCTCGCGCAGCCCGGTGGTGAGGGCGTCGAGGTAGGGCGGCAGGCTGCCTCCCGGATGGTTCGGGCCGAGAATCAAGACTCGCATTGGTCATGCTTTCGATTGCGTTGTCCGGTGTGAGTGCAACGTCTGGTAGGTCGCGAGGGTTTGCGATGCGGACCTGCCCCATTCGAGTGCGGCCGGGAGGACGCCGCTGGGCTGCGCGAGTTGGTTGAGGCGAGCACGAATGTCTTGTCCGGTGCGATAGGTGTATCCGCCGCCGGCGGCGAGCAGTTCCGGGGCGGTGCCCAGGTCAGCAGGTAGCAGGACTGGTGTGCCGCAAGCGAGCGCCTCGGCGATGGCCAGACCGAAGCCTTCCCACCTCGAGGTCGACAGCAGGTAGTCCGCAGCGCGGTAGAAGCTGGGCAGGTCGGCATCGGACAGATCGCGCAGGATCGTCACGTTAGTTTCGGTGCCGGTCAGGGTGATCGGTGTCAGCGCCGGGGCGTGGCCGAGCAGAACGGTGATGTGGGCGCAGTCGGCGAGCTCGCGGGCGAGCCGTTCGAGGTGATCCCAGCCTTTCATCGGCGTGGTCTTGCCGACCCACACCAATCGGTGTCGCCGACCTGGCGGATCGGTCCAGGGTGGCGGCGCAGTGAGTTCGTCGTCCAGCCGACGACTGGTAGTGATGCGGCCCTCGGACCCGAGAGTGATCCGCTCTCCGCTGGTAGGTGGGCAGATCGGCCCGGCTCGGAACCGTTTCCGGTCGACGCCGTTGGCGATCACGCGCGGTCGGGCAATGCCGTAGGCGGCGGCGAGATCTGCGGCGGCGAATTCGCTGACCGCCACGACGATGTCGGCGACGCGTAGCAGTTCGTGCTCGGTGGTGATCAGGCGCGGCCACGCGCGCATGGTGGCGGCCGGCAGATCGCCGCGGATCAGGACCGGTGCCCTGTCCTGAGCGGGAAGGCCCAGGTATTCGAGAGTTTCAGCTTCCCAGGACGAGGACTCCACCACATCCGGCCGCAGCGCCACCAATGCCTCGGACACCGCCCGGCGGTGGGCGGTCAGCTCCTCGGTGCGCGGCAACGTCACAATGCGAATACCGGTCTCGAACAATGGATGTGGCGTGTGTTGGGTGATCAGAGTGACCTCGTGACCGGCGTCGCGTAGAAGAGGGGCCAGCGCACGGTAGAGAGTGCAGATGCCCCCGCGCCCGATCGAGTGCAGGTCTCGGTGGACGATCGCGATGTGCATCGTCGTCTACCGCCGATCGTGGAGGCTGGCGCGAACCGCCTCCCATTGCGGTTCGATCAACGCCAGCCTGGAGGTGCGGAACTCGCCGTCGTCGAGCTCGGTGTGCAGACGTAGTTCGCGCGAGAGCACCATTGCCTGGTTCAGCAAGAACGGTGTCTCGATGTCGGTCTCGGCCACGATCGCTTCGATGCTCGATTGTGCGCCGGGTGTGCTTGCCAGCAGGGTGTGGAGCATTGCGAGGTCGAACCCTGCCGCGAAGAGCCCGGTGAACTCGAAATCGACTGGGACACAGCTGCCGTCTTCGGTGATCAGCAGGTTCGACGGCAGTGGGTCGCCGTGCGCGACCGCGTCGATGGGTCCGACGGCGGCGATCAGTCGATGAAGTGCGATTCGGTCGTCATCGTCGAAGATCCCGATCCGGTGGTAGCGCTCGACCCGATCCGGGTAGTCGAACACAGGCGACAGTGCTCCCGGTGGTGGGTTCCATGCGCCGAATCCGAGCAGGGTGTTCACGGTCGCGTCGAATACCGCCGGGGTGATCGGGTCGATTGGGTATCTCTCAGTGTCCACGACGCGGCCGGGGATGTGTTCGATGACAATGACCCGGCCGTTCGCGGCGTGGATCAGTTCCGGTACCCGCGTCGGGGGCGGAAATATCTCGAACGCCCGGTAGATGCCGATCTCGTGGCCGAATTTGTTGTGCCAGAACGTCTCATCGGTCAGGCACACCTTGATGACGGCCGCTCGGCCATGATAGTCGCCGACGACCAGCAGGGATTTGTCGGTGGCGCGCAGAACGCGACCGGCCGTGACATCCGCGCCGAGTTCCTCGGTGAGTTTTGCAGTGGCGGTATCGAGATCAAGCGGTGCGCCGCTCATCGGCATCCTCCCCGGTCGCTGTGATGATGTCGGTCAATCGCTCGATCAGATCGGTCTCGGCGTCGGGTTCGCGCCAGGCATGGGCGAGCGCATGGATCGACTGCTGGTAGTAGTGCGGGTTCAGCAGTCCACCGGCAGTGAGCTGGCCGAGCACCTGCCAGTACATGATGGAGGTGTAGAGCCGGAATCGGTGGGATCTGTCTGTGCTGGTCGGCCATCGGTTCCACATCCGGCGGACCAGCGCGCCGAAGCGCGCCATCGCGGCGGCGTTGTCGGCTACCGCGCCGATCATGCTGCCCGTCGCAGGGAGCCGGTGGTAGATCACCGTCGGCGCTGCGCATCGCGCGATGCGGTAGCCGTGCTCGCGGGTCAACCGCAGCCAGAAATCCCAGTCCTCGATCGCGGGCAACCCTGGATCGAAGCGGGCCGTCCCGGCGCGGGGCGACCGCAGGACCGCGGCATGGACGGGAAACAGGTTGCACGCCTCCAACAACACCGGGTCGAACGCAGCATCCCACGGGGTCGTGGCCGCAAGTATGGGCCCGATCGCGGTGCTCGGGTGGATTCGATGTTCGGCGACCAGGCACGTGGTGGCGACCGCGTCGATTCCCGATTCCAGGGCGGCCAGGGCGGTAGAGAGGTGGTCGGGCAGGAAGAGGTCGTCGTCGTCGAGAAACGCGACATAGCTTCCGCGCGCGCGCTCGATGCCGGTGTTGCGGGCGCACGGAAGGCCACGGCGATGGGGATGGCTGATCAACTGGGTCGCCAATCCCCGGTCGCGGGCATCCTGCACCACGTCCTCGACCGGGGAGCCTCCATCGTTGACCACGATGACTTCGATTTCGTGCAGGTCGACTCCGCGTTGGGCGGCGATGCTCGCCAACGCCTGCCCCACCTCGGCGGGCCGGTCGAGCGTCGGCACGATCACGCTCACGATCGGGTCCATGCCGTCACCCCCGAATCGGACTCGTCGGCGAGCCAGTCCAACAACGGGCCCAGCTGGCCGCGATGGCGCCACTGCACGATCCGCGAGCAGGCTGCGAGGTCAGTCAACAGACCCCGGGAGTCGTGGGCGTAGTCGTCGCGACTCCGTTCACGGCGGGGAAGATAGCGGGTGTTGAGGTCCGGATCGAAAACCCAGTCGAACCGGACATGCGGCCACAGCGCCGCTGCCGGATCTCCCACGTGCGCTGGAACACTCACGTCACCATTGGGCCCGTAGCCAGCGAGCACCACGGTGACGTCGCGTTGCCCCAAAGCGGTGTGCACCGGGTTGGGCTGTCCGAGGCGCGCGAAGGTGAACAGCAGCCTGCGGTCGCGCCCGTACCGTGCGAGCCGAGGCATCTTGCGGAAAGCGTCGATGTCGACTCCCTCGTTCTCCCATGGCTCACCGAGTCGATCCTCGTAGTCGAGATAGGTGCCGATCTTGATCGGGATCGGCGTGGGTAGCGACGTGATGACCAGACCGTCGGTGCCGCGGTAGAGGATCAGATGATCGTTGGACAGGTACTGGTATCCCCGTGTCAGCGCGGCATTGAGCGCCAGGGTGGTTTTGCCGCTGCCCTTGTCGCCGATCACGAGGATCACCCTGTTGTCGTCGGCGACCGCCGACGCGTGCAGCATGGTGTAGCGGCGGGCCTCGCAATAGTCGAGCAGCAGCTCCCGGATCGCCTTACGGGTCGTGATCGCCAGGTCGCGTTCGTTTGTCGAGTGGATCGTCAATACCCGGCCCGCTGGGTCGGCCCGGTAGCCGACCTTCCACGGTGTCAACGCCATGTCCGGCTCCGGCGTCCGTGACCTGGCGCGAATCGTCCAGGCCGCCGGGTACTCGGCTGGGCCACCGCCGGTGACCTGATAGAACTCGCGCAAATACCGGACCAAGTCGACGTGGTCGGTTTCGAGGGCAACCGTGACCGTTCCCAGGTCGATACCGAACGTGCGCCAGGTGCTACTGCTCATGCGTCTGCTCCCATCGCTGATCGGGCCAGTCCAGCTATTCCCTCGGCCAAGCCGATCCGAGGCGCCCAGTCCAAAACTGCTGCGGCCTTGTCGATCCGCAGGCACATCCGCTCGATGCCGCCTGGAACCGAACTCACCGAACTCGGTGCCGCCTCGCGTTCGGTGACATCGCGAACCATCGAGTGAATTTCGGCCACACTGGTCTCGATGCCGCTGCCGATGTTCACCCGGCCCGCCGGCGCGGACACGCACGCGTGTACGACTGCTGCGGCGACATCCTGCACGTGGACGAAGTCTCTGGTCGGGAATCCGTTGCCGTGCAATACAGATGGCTGACTGGCGGCGGTATCGGCGAGGAAGCGGCTGATCACTCCTGCCCGGTCTGGAGCTTGGCCAGGCCCGTAGACATTTCCCAGAATCAGCGATGTTGATGGCAATCTGTCCTGGTCCGAGAACCACTCGACGTAGCTGAGCGCGGCGGCCTTGCTCATGCCGTACGGATTGGTCGGCACCGGCCGGTGTTCCTCGGAGACCGGAAGATCGGTTGTCGCACCGTAGATCGCCGACGACGCTGCGAAGACCAGCAGCTCGACACCGGCTTCCGCTGCGGCCTCGGCGACGGCGATCGTGCCGCACACGTTGACCTCGGCGTCGGTTTCAGGGTGGCGGATAGCCGCCGAGACCAGTACCTGGGCTGCGAGGTGAATGACGATGTGCGGGGCGAAGTCTCGAATGAGATCAACGAATCGCCCCGAGCGGACATCGCACAACTCCATGCGCGGCGGCGACCGGCGCCCTGGTGGCGGCCCTACGAGGTCGACTGACATTACCTCCGCACCGACCTCGCTCAGCAGGTCGACCACTGCCGAGCCGATGAACCCGCTCCCGCCGGTCACCAACACTCGTCGGTCGAGGGTCGACATCTTCGCGGGACTCTGCGGCCTGATGATCCTTGGCAGTGTGCGCATTCGGCTCTCCTCCCACCCTGAGACAGCCCGGGACAAAGCGAACCGCGCGGGTGAACGCGCATGTCGTTGCCTCGATGTGCGGTGCTCGGAAGCTGTGCACGGGCTACCTGGATCTCACACGGTACCCACCAATCTAGGGGTTGTCCACCAGGTGGATAGGTACTAGGTGGTGGGGGGCTTGCGGATATCCACTAGCAATCCGGTAGCGTCTTTGCTATGCCCAAAAAGCCCGAATACCTCTCGATCGCAGACACGCTGCGAGCCGAAGTGCTCGCCGGCGACTACGACGCCGCGCCACTTCCAGGCAACGGCGAGGTCGCTGAACGCTTCGACGTCAACATGAAGACCGCCGGACGAGCTGTGCAACAACTGGTCGCCGAAGGCTTGGTGATCGCTCGGCCCGGGCTACGAGCGGTCCCCACCCCGCCCGAACTGCGCGGCACTCGGTGGCCGATGAACGGTCGCTATGCCCGTGCCCGCGCCGCGCGCGGACTGGTCTTCGCCGGTGACGTCAGCGGCAACGTCCGCAAGGACACCGTCAGCCGCGAATGGGCACCCGCCCCACTGCAGATCGCGCACCTGCTCGGCGTCAAAGAAGGCGCACGGGTTATGCGCCGCAACAGCCGCACCTTCATCGACGACGTCGCGACCGAGGACACGATCCTGTTCTTCCCGGAAGCGATCGCCGCAGCCGCTCCCGAACTCGAAACCGCCGACCGCATTCAGGTCGTCGCCCTCATCGAAGACGCCGGGCACACCGTGACGCGAACCGCCAACGAGATCCGAGCCCGACACGCCACCACCTCCGAGCAGGAACTGTTCGGCATCGACGCGAACAACATCGTCATCGAACACATCCACGGAACCTACGGCGCCACAGGCGAACCGCTCGAAGCCGTCATCAACGTTCGACCCGCTCAAGGCGGCGTCATCACCTTCGACACATACGAAGCACCGCTCGACAACGAATAGAAGGAGACCCCGATGTCCACCTCCACCACCGCGGTCAGAAACCGGCTGGCTATCGCCCTGGACACCAGCGATCTGGACACCGCGGTGTCCATCGCCAAAGCTGTGCAACCCGACATCGGCGTCGCCAAAGTCGGACTCCAACTATTCAGCGCGGCCGGACGCGACGCCGTGCGCGCCATCCAGGACATCGGCATGGACGTCTTCCTCGACGTCAAACTGCACGACATCCCCAACACCGTCTACGGAGCCAGCACCGTTCTCGGGGCCCTCGGCGTCCAATTCCTGACCGTGCACGCAGGCGGCGGAACTGCCATGCTCGAAGCTGCAGTGAAGGGACTGAGCGAAGGCGCGAGCAACGCCGGGTTTGCAGCGCCGACCGTGCTCGCGGTCACCGTGCTGACCAGCGCGCCCGACGCATCACCGGAACTGCTCAACGAGCGACTGGCCGCCGCTGTCGCAGCAAACTGCGGTGGCGTCGTCTGCGCGGCCAGCGACCTGTCCGTCATCCGCGCCACGGCACCCGAGATCCTGACCGTCGTTCCCGGAATCCGCCCGGCCGGTGGCGCAGTCCACGACCAACAGCGCGTCGCAACACCGACCGAAGCGATTCGCAGTGGCGCAAGCATTCTCGTCCTTGGCCGGGCAATCACCGGCGCAGATGACCCCGCCGAAGCAGCGAAGACCATCGCCTCAGAAGTCGCACAGGCGAGCTGATCGAGCTGATCGAGCTGATCGAGCTGATCGAGCCATGCTGATCGTCGAGCGCTCGACGATCAGCATGGCTTCGAAATTCTGCCAAAGTTCAAGCCACGGCACGGCGTTGGGCTCGCGCGACACCAGGAACGGGGAAGCCGGTATGCCAGAAATCGAGTCAAACAGCGAGTCGATCGACTACCTCGAGGATCCGATCGGCGCCGCGCGGCGGGGCACCAACCCAACCGTGATCGGCCGGATGCGCAGCGGCTGGGCAGTCATGGGCAGCACCCAGCACCTGCCCGGGTACTGCATACTCATGCACGACGGAAACGCTGACCAGCTCACCGAACTACCGCGGGCCGACCGCCTCACCTTCATACAAGACCTGGTGCTCCTCGGCGAAGCAGTCGAGCGCGCATGCCGAGCCACAGACCCAGACTTTCTCCGCATCAACTACGAAGTCCAAGGCAACCAGTGGCAACACCTACACGGCCACATCCACGCCCGCTACCAGTGGGAACCCGACCACCTACGAATAGGCCCGGTCGCGCTCTACGGACTTGACCGCGAGGCACCCGAACACCGACTCGGATCCAGGCACGACCCGCTGCGGGCAGCCATATCGACTGCACTTCAAGAAGTAGTAGCTGAGCGCTGAAACGTCCAGAGCCACCTGCCAATTGCCCAGACCGAATCCTCGGCCACCACGTTGCTGCACCCGGTCCACATTGGAAGTCCACCAATGAGAAGTTCGTCGCCGGGCATCGCTGCAAAGGCGTGTCGCAAACCACTAAAGACCTAACGGTAGGGTTGATGCGGCCCGCACCAGAAGGAGTTCGTCGTTGCTACCACATTGGGATGACCACCGCATTATGGAGGACCTCGACGCGTGGTGTGAGAAGCATCGGGAAACCGTCGGCGAATTCGATCGATTCGAAGCACGTGAGCGGGTCAAGCTCGCGCTTGTAGAGTCGCTGCTGTACGACCGTAACGGCCCGGAAAACAACATTCTGGTTCGAATGACCGAACAGAACGAAGAACGCGACGCCGACATCGACTCACAAGCGCGTAAATTGTTCAGCGGCGAACAGCCGACCTGACGAATCACTCGCGGCGGGCGAGCTAAGAGAACAAGCCCGCGACCGCGTCGCTGACGCGCTACATCAGCTCGAAATGGTCTCGTCGTCCAATCGGCTAGATGTATCCGCCTGCACTTGATCCGATCCGCCTGCGATACGCACAGAGCCGACTACAGGCCCGAACACTCGCCACCTGTCGACATGGTCGAGCGACACGAATAGGTTCTTGCCCTTGCCCTCTCGCGAACCGTCCTTCAGAAACTCCGGACGAAAGTGTGCGTTGATGCCATCGGCCGGGACCAAATAGATCGTGGGCTTTTGCGTCGTGGCCGTCACGACACCGTCCGCGGCGATGTCAAATCGGGAATACCCATGGAAGTACACCAGCGCGTAATGCGTCACATACTCAACGCGTGCCTCCACATCACGACCCGCGCCCATGAACCCGAGACTCGGCACCTTAATCCCGGTCGGCCCCCATGTCTCTTTCAGAAAGGCTCGTTTGCAATCGACAGTGATGTCGGACCAGCGAACGTCGACCGGGTTCCGACCGCCGATCCAGCTACAACCACTGAAATCCTGCTGCTTCCCATACGCCGCAACGACTGCCTCGGCAAGGACCCCGTCGCCATCTATGCGAGCGGGCCAATCGACAGCCGTGTCAAACTCCAGGTAATCCGTCACAGCGCGCGCCCTCTTTCAACCTCGTGGTCAACACAGCAGCCAGAGACTACGGGGCAGGTCCGACACCAACCCCGTTCCGTCCGAACCCTGCAGCACGACGACTGGACTTGGCGCGGAAGTCGATAGCCGGGGACGCGCGGGCTCGGTGCCGAACACCGACTGCGAACGATTTCCGCGGACGCCGGCCAGACAGCTCTGCGCCTACTTCAACAGTCGTCATCGGTGTCGCGCGCCTGCGCCGTGACCGCTGACGCCTGCTGCTGCGCCTGCTACACCAGTCAGGCTGGAGACATGAAAATTGCGGGACGGCATTGGACGCGGCAAGCCGCGCGCTAGGCACACAGGCTGTGGGTTGCTGAAATAAATAGCGTTCTACCTGCGTATTTGTGCGACAATGGACGGGTATGTGCGGGAGATCGCGTCGAGCTGGGCTGCGTTGATCCCCAACACGTCGGGCCGGTTGAGGAGGTGCGGAACGTGGCTTTGCAGATCGCGGAGAACTTCTCCTTGCCACCGGAAATGGTGACCGAAACGCTGGTCGTGCTGGCCAAACGCGGTGCGGGGAAAACCTACGCCGCGTCGGTGCTGGCCGAGGAGATGATCGGTGCTGGCTTGCCGGTATGCGTGATCGACCCCCTCGGGGTGTGGTGGGGACTGCGATCAGCCGCCGACGGCGACGGACCCGGGTTGCCGGTCACCATCCTCGGCGGTGACCACGCAGACCTCGACCTGCCGCCCGATTCCGGTATCGCTGTCGCTGACCTGATCGTCGAGAAACCTCTTCCACTCGTTGTGGACCTGTCGCGGTTCTCGAAAACCCAGCAGCGGCACTGGGTGACCGAATATTTCGAACACCTGTTTCGTCGCAATCGCGAACCGCTGCACATCATCATCGACGAAGCCGACCTGTTCGCCCCACAACGTGCGACCGCCGGCCAAGCCCGGCTGCTCGGCGCCTACGACGACATCCAGCGCCGCGGCCGCGCCAAAGGGATCGGCACAACCAGCATCACCCAGCGCGCCGCCACGCTGCACAAGGACATTTTGTCCCAGGCCGAAATGCTGATCGCGTTACGTATGACCGGCACCCACGACATCGGCGCGATCGACGAATGGGTGCGCGTGCACGCCGAGCCCGAGCAAGCGAACCAGGTAAAAGCCAGCCTGCCCTCCCTGCCCGTCGGCACCGCCTGGGTGTGGTCACCAGGCTGGCTCGACATCCTGACCAACATCCAAGTCCGGCGCCGCCACACCTTCGACTCCTCGGCGACACCGAAGCAAGGTCGAGTCCAGATCCAGCCCACCTCATTCGCCCCTGTCGACGCCGCCGATCTCGACCGAGTACGCGACCATCTGGGCGCCCCCACCGCACCCGACACCGCCGCCAGCCCACAGTTGCAGCAGCGAATCCGGCACCTGCAGAACAAACTCGACGACCTACGGGCGCGCCCACCCCGCGTCGAGCGCATCGAGGTCCCCGTCCTCGGCGACGCCGACCGCGCACTGCTGGCCGAGACCGCCGACCAGCTCGAAGCCCTCACCACGATGATCCGCAGCACCCTGACCTCGGTCACACCCCAGACACTGCCCACCGCATCGCCCATCACCTCACCCGTTGCGCCCACTCCCGCACCGGACGCAGTCGGCAACGGTCACCAGCCCGCGGCCATCGTGGTCGAGGATCGGACCGAGACCGGTGCGTTGAAGGCCGGCGCGCGCAAGATGCTCGACGTGCTGGCCCGCCAGTACCCGCTCCAGATCACCCGCGCCCAGCTGGCGAGCTTGGCAGGGCTCAAGGCCAGCGGCGGCACTTTCAACACCTACTTCTCCACCTTGCGCCGAGCTGGGCTCATCGATCTCTACGGAAAACTGGTGTGCCTCAACGACCGCGGCCTCGCCCACGTCGGGAAAGCCGCCACCAGCACCCCCATGACCAGCGCCGAGATCCGCACACAATGGGAATCGGTCCTGCGTGCCGGTGCACGCACCATGCTCAACGTCGTTATCGACCGCTGGCCCGAAACCATCACCCGCGCCGAACTGGCCGCCCACGCCGAACTCGAACCCACCGGCGGAACGTTCGGCACCTACCTGTCCAAGCTACGCACCAACGGACTCATCGACGTCGACGGCGACACCATTCGCGCCAACCAGGTCTTCTTCCTCGACCACTCCACGGCGGCGCCCCCGACCCGCTGACTACGGCGCGTCATCGCACCCACCGCCGACCATCCACAAATACTGCATTGTGCAGTACTGCATAATGCAGTACTGTTGCTACATGAGCGCCGCACACTTCGACCACACCGAAGCCCGAAACACTTTGCGCGAGCGCGGCATCACCGACTGCGACCACTTCCTCGCCAAGTCGCTGCTCACTGCCACCGAAGCGGCCATCGTCCTCGGCGTGAAGAACGCCCGCACCGCCCGCGACACCCTCAACCGCTGGGGCATCGAATCCGTCGGCCGCGGCTCTGGCCGCACCGGCGAGAGCCTCTACCCCGCCGACCTCGTCTGGGGTGGACAGCTCAGCCCGCTTCGCCGCGGGCGCACGAAGAACCCCAACCACACCTTGGAGATCCCCCTGACCGCAGTACTAGAAGCCCCCACCACCTGGTACGCCGACCACAGCACCCTCGTCGGCTTCGCCCACATCCTCACCGCCGCCGACTGGCTCACCACCACCACCGACGTCATCGACTACTTCGACAAGCCGTGGAAATGGGGCGAACAACACGCCCAGTGGGCCGCAGCCGGGCGACCCGAACCCGACACCGACGGCTGGCAGTTACTGCTCGACAGCCCCTTCGGGGAGCAGTAGCCCAGTCGTGCCCAGTCGCAACACCGATCCCGCGCACCCACCCGACCCAACACCGGCGAACGGAATCAACAGCCATGAGCAACGTCTTCACTCTCGTCCTCACCCACCGCGCCTATCAGGTGGGGAATCAATTCGCCCTGAACACCTTCGGGCAGCCCCTCCTGCATCCTGACAACCTGTCGCACCAGCAGGCAGCCGAAGTGGCCCTCGGGCTCGCCCAGGTCGACGCCGAAGGCTCGCATCTGCGCGACACCGGTAGAACAGTCGCCCACAGCGACATGGACGGCGACGAGGCCACCAAAGGCGCGATCGACCAAGCTCTGCGCACGCATCGCGACGCCGTCCTCACTTCCGACATCCACATCATCGTCAAGCCCACCTGGCTCGAACGCCTGCGTGGACACAAACACCTCGAACTCCACTGGCAACCAACCCCCTGAGCACAGCGATCCGGCGCGACAACCACATTCGGGTCGATCGGCGTTCCCGGCGACAGAATGTTCGTAACCGCTGTTCGCGGTGAATAGTCGGCACGAAAGACAGCCGGGCAACGAGGGAGACCGATGAGCACCCCGAATCGCAAGCAGCGGCGGTCGATGGCCGCGGCGGCGCGCAAGAACGCTCGATCGACGACGACCGTCACACGGCCAGCGGTAGATGACGAAGGTGTTGTCCCCGAGGTAGGCAACATCATGACGTTCGAATCGGGGCCGATCACACTGGCGGTGAAGTGCACTGGAATTCGGCAAGATTGGTTGCGGGGAACGGCGCTATTCGACTTTGTACCCCTCGAGTCGACGGTGCATCCTGTGCCACTTCGGTTTCCTGCACCGTTGGTGGAGCACTCGACTGATAGCGGTAAGGCGATTACTCACCATTGGGAGAAGCTGACCTACCTGTTCGAGTTGCCAGATCCCGCCGCGTTTCCGGCCATGACGATTTCAGCGGATGACCGGCGGCTGATGGAGCACTTCATCCAGACGTGTGAGGAGTTGGCAGGGTTTTCCGCGATTGCCCACGACGACCAGCTGATCGTGCGGATGCGAGACGGTCAAGATTGGACCGTCGAGGCGAACTTGCCGAACAAGGAGGCGTTCGTGGCCGCCTCAGTGTCGTTTCGTCAGCTGCAATCGGGCCAGGAAGAGGCATCGTTCGACAAGATCAAAGGGCGACTGTTCCAATCGCTCGCGAAGCTGCCCTCCGATCAGCAAGAGAATGTGCGCGTGGTTCTCACACAGTGGTCGCAAGCCCGTGCTGATTTGATGAACCACACCCTGAATACGCTGGTGTGCCGCAAAGTGACGAACGCGACCGAGAACGACCCGGTGAGCTTTCGAGGAATCCGTCCCGAGGAGTTGATCCTGACCTACAACTATGGCGGGACAATCCATTTCGGAACTCGTCGAGACGCGCTCGTGGATCTGACCAAGGACCCTGGCGACAAGGCGTACCACACCTACGCCTGCATGGTGTCGATCGCAGGGCTAAGCCATCTGTTCTTCGGTTTCGCAGTGTTGCTGAAAGCCGCGCTCGGACACCGATCAACGGCGCGAGTGGTTCATGCCCGCGAGCTGGGACTGTGACTCAACTGCCGGTGGTGATGACCCAATCAGGCTGGTACGCAGGGAATTTAGTACGCAGCATCTCCGGATCCAGCTCCACGCGTCCGGCCTCCTTGGTCAGCATCTCAGCATATGCTGCGTCCGCGGTGAAGAACGTGAACTTCTTCGTCGTGCCGTTGTCGTCGTGCTCGTAGACAAAGAGCGCGCCGTACAACCCGTCTGCTGAATCGCCTAGCTGTCGCAGCTCGTCGAGGACCTCCGCCTCGATCAGGCGCCCGTTGAGAATCGCGTAGCCGATGATGGTCATGCCTGCTGCCATGCAGGCAGGGTATGACCTTCATGGGCGGATGGGAATTCTGGTGGGAGGTTTGCAGCGAATAGTGGCAATTCCCTTGCCGCACAAGGCGGCGGGGACCGAGCAGATGCAGCAGCGTGAGCTCGATATCGAGTTGCTCGCAGTCATCACGAGCCGTTGCACTCGATGAGGTGGGCGACGGTGTCGATTACGGTGATCAGGTAGCCAAATCAAGACCACGGCCGAAACAACCTGGAGCACAGTCGATATGGACGACAGCCCGGCAGCAGTTCCGGCACCGCAAGACCGGCGCAAGTGGTGCGAGCGGTGTGGAAGTCTCGACGACGTACGGATGTTCCGGGCATCGGGCGGGAAGTTCTCGAGTGCGAAAGCGTGGCTGTGCGAATCCTGTACCACCGGCCTGTGGCGAGCGCTGCGACTGATCGTGGCTAATCAGCCCCTCACCGTCGATCCCACCCTGGTCACCCCACTACCGCCGCTGCCCGAGTTCCCCGACGACCGAGGCGAACAACCACTGTTCAGCGAGGGCCAGCGCGTGATCCCGGCCGGCCGCAACGACCCCCGCATGCCCACCTGGACAGGCGGCGCCGACCTCGCCCCCGAACCCGCTACCGTGGAATCGGCTCGACGGTGGTGGGGCAAAGATGATGACCTCGCCGACCTGTGGGTCTACAACATCCGCACGTCAACGGGTGCCGTGACCACCCCCCAGACTGCCTACCAACTGATCAACCTCGGCGACCGCCCTGGCCGCCGCATACGTTGGATGCCGTGACCCACCGCAGCCGCCTGTGCCACATCGTGATCGACGTCGACGACCTCGACCGCGCCACCACGTTCTGGTGCCAAGCCCTCGCCGCCACCGAGGAGACGATCAGCGACAACAGCCAACGTATCTACCGTCGACTACGGCTGCCCGACACCGAGGTCCGGCTGCTGCTGCAGGCGACCACGGACTGCAAATCGGCCAAATCCCGCATGCACCTCGATATCGAAACCGACGACCTCGACGCCGAAGTCCGCAGACTCGAAGCACTCGGAGCCGTTCGCTACGACCACCAGCGCGAGCGCGGATTCGAATTCTGGGTCCTCCAAGACCCCTGGCGCAACGAATTTTGCGTGCTGCCCACCGAATTCCCGACGCTGCTGTCCCAGCGGCCCACATGGGCCTAGCTGATCGCACCGGATTTCGACGACAGCCTGCCAGAGTCTGGTCCTGGCACTCTACATTTACCGGTACCGCTGAACTCTGAAGGAGAGAATCCCTATGGCCCCCAAAGGCACCTCCGCCCCCCGATACGACCAACAGTTCAAAGTCACTGTCCTGGAAGCTCTACAGCAACACCTCCAGGGCGCCGACAGCGCGAACGCGGCAATCTCAGCCACCGCGGCACAGTTCGCCAACCATGTTGGTGGTGGCCCATCGCCCTCCACCGTCCGCAATTGGGGTGAGGCTGCCAGAGTGGTCGAAGCGCCCGCCAAACGCACCAAATCCGTCGACAAGCCCAAGCGCAAGTACCGGAATGCTGTTCGCGCCGACAGCCCCGTCACCACACCGGGGCTGCGCGATGTCGAAAACGTCACCGCCGCGCCAATGCCTACTGAAGCTCTCGCCGCCGAGCCTATCGACATCGATGCCGTGCGATCTGAGGCCACCGCGCCGCTGCTTGAGACCTTGGCCGAAAAGGACGTCGAGATCGAACGGTTGTCCGACCTCGTCAGCCGCTCCGATATCGATTTGATCGGTCGCATCAAGGAACTCGAGCAGGAGCTGGCACTGCTGAGGCCCCTCGTCGAGCTGTACTTGCACAAGCAGCGGCCCAGTAACTAGTCGTCGTGGGCCGGTGACGTCGGCTCGCACAATCAGGGGTTCACCGCGCACCAGAGAGAGAGGTACAGGGCTTGAGCGAGACCACTCTCGACCCGATCGCAGGCGCGCGGCGGCACTACCAAGCGCTGTGGGACCAGTCCCGCCGGTCTGTGGGACCTGCGGGACTCGTTCGGGTACTTCATCGGATGCACGAAGCAGCCGTCGAGGACGAACTCGGAACCAGAATCAGCCAGGTCTCGGACTGTTCCTGTGGCCCGTCGACACTCACGACCTTGGGCACCGACGACCGACCTCCTCCAGGCAGCAGCCAGATCCACAGCTGCGGCACAACGACCAGCGCGAGCGGCCGATGAACGGCATCGCTGTCAGCGCCGCGCACCAGACGATTTCCGTCGTCACCGCCGCGCACCGGCCGGATCCGCAACACCTCGCGGCCGCCTACCGCTCCCTGGTGGACCAGCAACTTCCCCCGATGTGGCAATGGCAGTGGGTCATCCACGGCGACGCCGACGACCTGACCAGCCTGCCCGACGTCGTCCGGGACGACCCCCGAGTGTCGATCGGCTTCTCACGGCGCCGCGGCGGGCCGGGTGTCGCTCGCACCACCGCGCTGGCACGCGCCCATGGCGCCCTGATTCGCACCCTCGACGTCGATGACATGCTCGTCAGCGACTCCCTCGCCGCCGCGATCGAGATCCTCACCGTCCACCCCGATGTCGGGTGGACGACCTGCCCACTGTTGGACCTGCACCCCGATGGCAGCCACCACGCCTACGACCAGGAGCCGCCCCCGGGCCGTAGCGAGCGCAGGTCACTCGCTGCCAGCTGGAGCGCCGACCCGCGCGCCCAACGGATTCACCCCTCAACCCTCACTCTTCGCCGGGAACTGGTGATCGCGCTGGGAGGATGGATGGGGCTCGAAGTCTCCGAGGACCAGGGTCTGCTCCTGGCCGCTGACGCCGTGAGCCCCGGCTACCACCTCGACCGGGTCGGGCTGATCCGGCGCCACCACGATCAGCAGATGACCCGCGCCCCTGACTTCGGCGCCGACGTCGCCGCGCTGCGGGGACTGCTGGCCGAACGCGCGGCACTGCTGGGCGCCTGGACGCCGGGCTCACCACCGCCGCGGTGAGCGATCACGCCAGGCCGCGTGACCAGCGACGGACGTCCGGCTCGATCTCGTCGAAGAACAGGGTCTTGGCGCGGGTGTAGTCGTCGTAGTCGACATCACCGCCAAATCGCTCCGCGAGGATGCGCTTGTGGGCCCCGTAGCGGGCGGCCTCAGCCGGGTGCGCACACAACCAGTCCCGCAACAGCAGCACCCATTCGGCGAACGGGGAATCCAGCCGGCGGATGTGCAGAATCGCCGCTTCTGACGGTGAATGGAACAGCCGCTTGTCGTACAAGCTTGGCTCCGCGGGCATGCCGGGCCGCGGAATATCGTGGTGCACACCAGGTGAGTCCGGCCTGGCACCGAACGCCGACACGAACCCCGTCGGCGCCAGCACCTCGGACAGGACGGTCAGCGGTGCCAGCACCGGCAACTGCACCTGCAGATCAACAATCGGCTTCGCCACCAGATCCGGCACCGCGGTCGAACCGATATGCTCGGCCACCAACACCCCGTCGGGATCGAGCCCGGCCAGCGCGGCCCGCACCTCTACGAGCAGCCGCCCGGCGCGCACCGGCCAGTGCGGGTCGTAGTCCACCAGCACCGCCGGACCCGGCCTACCAGCGGGGCTCAACCGCGGCCGGAACTGTCACTGGACCACGCAGTTCGCGTGCCCTCCTCGCCACGAAGAAGAACGCTATTGGCACCACCGCGATCAGCACAGCAACGGTCATTGAACCGGATTGCGCAGCATGTACGGCACCACGAACGCCACCGTCGGCCAGTGCGCCGAACAACAACGCATGCGCCAGCTCGGCGCGTCGGGGCGTGTGCATGTTCGTTGCCTCCCTAGCCAATTCGACCCACCCTATCGTCGCAGGGCGCTCGAACTGGCCGGCTCAGCCGAGGAGTGCAGCGGGCGGGCACTGTGGGTCGGCCGCGGCGGCGGCCAGTGCCGAACATCCAATGCGACCATGGGGCCCACATCGGCGCGTCTCGGTGGAATTCAGACGGACAGCAGATTCCCTTCACGCGGGCCGCTACCAGCGACAACGACATGTCCCCCACCGCTCTCGCTGGCGCGGGAATGAATCTGCTGACCGCTCATCGTCTGTCAATGGAGGCGCAGTGGTCGACCCACGGCTGCAGCGCCTCCTGCCATGTCGTGCCATGGGAGAACATCGGCGCGGTGAACGGGTTAGCGGCGGGATCCCATGTCAGCCCCCAGGTGAACCCTTTCGGGAGGTCGACACGCCAGATCGCGCCCTCGCGGCCGCCCTGGACCACCCGGACACAGTCCGTGGTGATGCGCTCGGTGAGGATCTGAGCGTGCCGGAACTCCTCCCGCCGCTTCTCGGCGTAATACCAGCTGTAGTCGGCGTTGCCGATCTGGCGGGCCAAGCGACGGTTTCGCGCCTTCATGATGTTGCGGCGCCGGCCTCTCGCTGCGATCAGTTTGTGGCGCGAGTACCGACCGTTCTCGTCAGGGCTGACGCCGAGGATGTCGGTGCCGACGTTGGCCGGATGTCGGCCGACCAGGCGCGCTGCCGTCGCGTGATCGAGGAATTGGTCGGTAGTCGATTCAGAGGTCATCGCGTGTTCCTTCACAGCTGGTTGGTCGCATAGACAGTGGGACCACGTCCTCGATGGGAGTCAGTCCATTGATCGGCCAATAGAGCCTGCGAAATTGCAAGCCCTGTTTGACGCGAATGAACCCGGCGCGAAGTCCTGGGCAATGAAGGGCGGGCGCGAACGCCCGCGAAGGTGAAGCGAAGTGCGGTCGAACCGCGTTGGATCCAGCCGAAGCAGGTTGAAATCCTCTCCGATTGTAGACCAGAGGCCTACACGCGTTCGGTGAAACCTGCCCGATGCCGCGGCGGTTTGCTATGTCGCGTGGGCGTGCCCCGATGATCAATCCGTGAGCGACGGGATGTGCGCGACTTCCCACCGATTGCCGTCGAAGTCGGTCACGAACACCGCCCAATATCCCTTCGAATAGTCCGAATATTCCCGGGGTTCGTGAACAACGGGAAACCCGCCGGCCACGACCACCTGGTGGACCTGCTCGACAATGCCGCGGTCCTCGACCTCGACTGCGAGATGCTGCAACCCGGGACGACCGTGAGTGTGGGGGCGGCTGTCCTCGCCTTCGACCGCGTAGAGCAAAACCTCCGGTGACAACGCCGAGCCCTTCCAGACCTGCAGCCTGTCACCGCAGTATTCGAGCGCGTAGCCCAGCAGGGGCAAGACCGCGGCGTAGAACGGTGCCGACTTGTCGAGGTCGATCGTAAGGGCCAGGTGATGCAACTTGGGCACGAGCAAATCCCTTCCGAGAACGTGCGGATAAGCAGAACCTGTCGGTGGTCGACGGCACAATCAGCGCAATGCCGAAGGGGGCCACAGACTATGGTGCACGATCCACCGACGATCCCGCCGACGCCGACGATCAGACTGCGGACCCTATGCGGGATACCTTCGCCCGCGTCCACCCCACCCGTTCCTGCGGACGCTGAACCCGCGGCGGGTCTACCACCGATGGAAGACCCAGCGTGCCATCAGGTATCAGCCTTACGGCCCGCTGATCACCGAGGGCGCAGCCACCGACATTCGCTCGATCACCCTGTACCACCGCGACCTGGGCGACTGGCCAGCCGGGAAAATCAACTACTTGATCTGCCATCCATGCCGCCGCGCTTTTGTCGGCAACATCGACGTGAACCCAGGTTTGCAGGGGCAGAGCGTCGCCACCGGCGTGCTGGCCCATATCCGCAAACAGATCCCCGGCTACACCTGGCTCACCAACCGTCACATGCCCGGCGCGAAGTCGTTCTGGCAGTTGATCGCCGAGCGCACCGGCGAGGACTACGCCGACACCGAACCAGCGCACACCTGCGAGCACATGGCGTTGTTCTGGTACCGCGGCCCGACACGGGCGGCCACACGCAACAACGTGTCCGATCGGCAAACGCGACGCCGGTCGGGCCAACACCCAGCGGTGAACCGCCTGTCCAGCGGGACCAAGCCGGGCCGCGCGACACCAACCGACTCGCGCACCCCCGGCGACCACGGTGATCATGTAGGAGAGTAGGCAGGCCGTCGAGATCAGGCCGCTGATCGCCAGACCCCGTCGCAAGCGCAAGCGCCGCCACCACGGCGATCCGCCGTTCGAGGTTCGAACCACGATGAGAAGCCCGGACCGCTCACTGCTTGGCCACGGCAACCGCGAAGAACTCTGTGACACCGCGGGAGGGGCATCGGACGGTGGCAGACTTGATCGCACTGTCTCGGTCGATCGTGGGAAGGCGGCAACGTTGCGGGTAGCGATCGCAGGTGGTGGTACCGGAGGGCACGTGTTCCCCGCGCTCGCTGTGGCGCGCGAATTACGAGCCGGATCCGACCCAGCGCATGTGCTGTGGCTCGGTCAGGCGGACTCGCTCGAGCAGCGGACCGCGGCCGACGACAACATCGACTTCAGCGCAGTGGCCGTGGGGAAACTGCGCCGGGACCGCAACCCGCTGCGGATGCTCACCCGCGCCAACGCCACCGACATGGCGCGGGTACCGATCGGGGGTGGCCCAAGCCGTGCGCCGATTGCGCGCATTCGCCCCCGACGTCGTGCTGACCACCGGCGGCTATGTCGCTGTCCCGGTCGGGGTGGCCGCTCGCGTGCTGCGGATTCCGCTGGTGGTGCATGAACAGACCGTCGGGTTGGGCCTAGCCAACAGGGTGCTCGCGCGGGCCGCGACAAAGGTGGCGGTGACCTCGGAGGCGACAGTCGCGGCACTGGGGCCTCGGGCCGCAGCCGGCGTGGTGGTCACCGGCAACCCAGTCCGCGAGTCCGTGCTCGCCGGCAGCGGCCAGGCGGCGCTCGAGCGGTTCGGGAACGAGTTCGACCGCGAGCTGCCGACGGTCCTGGTGACCGGGGGCGCCCAAGGCGCTCGGCAGATCAACACTGCCGTCGCCGAGGCACTGGAGTCGCTGCTGGGACAGGCCAACATGATTCACCAGGCCGGTGCCGCCGATTTTCCGGCGTTGCAGAGCACCGCGACGGGGTTGCCCGGCGATCTGGCTGGGCGCTACTTCGTCACCGACTTCGTCGACGGAGCCGGGATGGCCGACGCGTTGGCGCTGGCTGATGTCGTGGTGTGCCGCGCCGGTGCGGGCACGATCGCTGAGCTGACCGCACTGGGTAAGCCCGCGGTCCTGGTACCGCTGGCATCGTCGGCAGGTGGGGAGCAGGCGAAAGCAGCGCGACTGCTCGAGCAGGCCGGTGCCGCAATCACGGTCTCGGGCACCGTGACCGGGCACAGTCTCGGCGCGGCTGTCACCGGGCTGCTGGCAGATCCGGACGCCCGTGCCCGGCTGGGCAAGGCCGCACGGGAGCTCGGGCGCCCGGACGCGGGAGCGCGGCTGGCCCGGCTGGTCGGTGCCGTCGCGACTGACGAACCGGTCACCTAGCCGCGCGGACTGTACGGCGTCGGGTCAGATCCAGTAGGAACAGATGCCATCGTCACTTTCGGCGCACACAGTGCCACCACACGCCTGAATGACCCCGCGCGAACCAACGTTGTCGATACGACAGGTCAGAAGTGCCGGATTGATGCCGAGATCTGTTGCCAGTCTTAGTGTTTGGCGAAGTATTTCTGTCCCGTGCCCGAGTCTGCGGTAGCGGGGAGCGACGATATAGCCGACGTGCCCGCCCCACCGGGCCAGTTGCTCGGTAAGCCGGTGGCGGATATCGCTGCTGCCCACCAGCACGCCGCCACCGAGGTCAGCGACGAGGAACGTATACGGCACCGCGCCTTCGGCCAAGCCCTCCCCTGCACGCGCATTGTCCTGGACGAGAAGGTACTCCGACCAGGCCATACCTGGCCGGTAGTCCTTGGCGAAGACAGTGCCGTCCTGTGTGATCGCCGACCGGAGTTCGAGAAAGGCTGGCTCGTCACCTGGCCCGAGCGGGCGCACGATCAAGTGCTCGGCGGTGGTCATGGGTTCGATGCTGAGTCGGCGAGCCAGCGCGCGCAACCCAATTTCGGCACGGTGACCTCTAGTTTCTCGACTCTAGAGCCTCGAACCCCCTGTGTAGCCTGCACTTTCAGCGTCACCCCGCCCGGCCACACCGGACCGACGCGGCGGCGGCGTACAGCCGAAGGAGGATCGCGTGAGCACTGCACCAACGCCCGGAAACGGGCAGGTCTTCGCCTACTACCAGCCGGTGACCGACGGGATGGCGGTGAAGAAATCCACCGCGCCGCCGGAATGGCTCGAACCAGACAACACCACGCTCGCCTGCACGGAGTGCGGGTGGAGTCTGCGGCCCGGCGCGAACGGTGACCGTGCCCGGTACAACATTCCCGACCCATCCACACCCCAGGAGCTGCGCCTGTTCTGCGGGCCGTGCTGCAACGACGGCGCCGACGAGATGGATCGCCTCACCGGCGACCAGTAGACCCGACACGCCCGCACAAGGTTGTTTGCGCTGGTCACGCGGGCGGGTAGCGTGATCGACGCCCCAATTGAGTTGGGGACCAGCGCAATCGAGGAAGGTCGGTCCCGGTCGTAGGTCGGCCGGGCCAGGCTTTGCCTGTCCTTCCACGTGACGCCCGGCACCCACCGCTGATCACAGGCCGGTGATCAGCGGATCAGGTCATCGACCGGGCGTAGTGACAAATCGCGCGATAGCGTCCAAGCCTGGGTTGTATCCGTCGGTGGTGTCGACGGTCATCTGCTCGACATCCATTTTCACCGGCACGAACGAGTCGGCGGAGCGGGTGCCGGTGGCGATCTCGGCGATGAGGCCGGTGTCGTTGTGTGCGCGCCGATGCGGATCGTGCTCGACACGGTAGGTGATCCGGTCGTAGAGCACGTGCTGTGGCGCGGTGCAGTGGATGATGCGGATCTGCGCGAGCTCGGCCAAACCGATGAGAGCAGGACGCCAGAGCTTGTCCTGGAACGCCGCTTCGGCGACCGCGCTGACACCACCACGGGCCAGCACGGTCAGCACATCGAAGAACACGTGGAGGACGGGAATGTCGAGGTCGTCGAAGTCACCGTCGCGAGGCACGGTGGCTGCGACCATGCCTTGTTTGATCTCGTCGCGGATGATCGCCGGGATGCCGACGCGCTCGGCAAGGGCGTGGGCGAGCGTGGACTTGCCCGATCCAGGTGGACCGCTCACGACGGCGATCACGTGCGCGACGGGTCTGGGGTGCGGCCGAGGATGTAGTAGTGCGCGATCGACTCCTGCAGCTGTCCGGAAGGCTCGAAGTCGAGCAACTGTGCTCGAAGATCCTTCTCGAATTGTTCTGCGAGAGCGGGGTCCTGGCGAATCTGGGTGGCGTAAGAGGTCGACCACAGAAATCCGAGGAACTCGTCCACCGTCCACACGTGCGGTGTCGGGAACTGGTCCTCGGTGACGTCGAGGAACCCGGCCTCCCTGAGGATCTCTTCGTGGGTGCGCCGCGGAGAGACGCTGCTGTCGACGGCCGCTGGCGACGTACTCGCCGGGCGTCCCGGTTCGCCGGACCATCGAGCCACCACGTCGACGGCGATCGCTTGCCACGGTTCGGTTCCACTCCACGGTGTACTGCTGCCCACAATCGCCAGACAACCACCTGGATCCAGCCACTGACCGGCGCGTTCGGCGATCAGGCCTCGGTCGAGGCGATGGAAGGCATTGCCGATCGTGACCAACTGCGCCGGGGCGGTGACCACCGGATCCTCGGCTCTGCCGACGCTCCAGTCGATATTGGTCGCGCCCGATTCGACGGCTTTGCGGCGACCGACCTCGACCATGTCGGGCTCGAGGTCAACCGCCTGGACATGGGTGAACCGATCGTGCAGCGGAATCGCGATTTCGCCTGTGCCGCAGGCAAGGTCGATGAGGAGGCCACCGCCTTGCCCTGTCCGAGCGAGTAGGTCCTCGAACAGGGACACAGGGTAAGCGGGGCGGTACTGGGAGTAGTACTCCGCCGTCCCGCGAAACAGATCCTCGCGGTAGCCGGGCTGCACAGGCCAGCTCGGCGGAGTCGACGCAGACGACGAGGTCCCGGACATATTGTCATCATTCCTTACGGTCGTGATCGGATCCCTTGGGTTTACCGAAGGAGCCGCAGAGGCCGAGACCGAAAGCAACTTTGCATAAACGCTTGCAATGTTGCTAGTTCATTTGCTTCTATTGCTGATATGACGATGTCGACCGATCTGATGACCGCGCAAGACGCCGCCGAGAGGATCGGCTGCACTCACCAGCGCGTCAAACAGCTCGTCCAAGAAGGCCGACTCGCACAGCCGATTCGGATCAACGCACGAATCCATCTGCACCGGCGCGCCGATATCGAGGTCTACCGCGATGTCGCGGCGGGCCGCGAGATCACCCTGGTCGCCTCACTGCTGCCCGACGCCGAACAACCACTGCGCCGCACCGTCGACCTGCTCATCGACCGCCCCACCGGCTGGCCGGGCAGCGTCACCTGGCAGCACGTGCGCGTGTTCTCCGGCCACGTCGGCGAGACCGAACGGACCGTCGTCGTGCTCTCGACCCTGCACGCCAGCACGAACATGCTCTACAACGACATCCGTGACATCGCCGCCCAACTCAACCAAACCGTGTTGGCCGGACGGGGCCGCGACGCGGTCTGGATCGTCTACATCCAACGCACCGAACACCAACGCCCCCGCATCGAAAACGCCGTCCTACGCACCGCGATCCCCCGCACCAGCACAGCGCGCAATTTTCTGCGACGACCCACGGTCAGCGCCAGCACCGCATGGGAACCCGATGACCCGAGCTTCCATCCCCTCGACTCCCTGCACGAAGTCGACCGGCTCATCGGGGCACCGCTGGAAACCTTTCCCGGCGAGTCCTACACGATCGAAACCGTCGACCGATGGCAGCACGCCCGAGCGACCGGACCGAGCGGACCGGTGCCATTCCTCGTCGACCCCTACGAGTTCCGCCTCTACGCCGATGCCCTTCATCTACTGGCCCGCAAACCTAACGACCGGGCACAGACCGCCCGATTCGGTGAGCGCGCGCTGGCAGACCTGCTCCGTGGGCGCGACGCCGGATTCCGGCATTCCCGCCCCCAGGACCGAACATGGCTGGCGCGCGAAATACGCGACCGCGCACGCAATCTCCCGCTCGACCTCGACGAGGACCATCTGGCCGTGGCCATGACCGCTGTCGAGCTCACCGACGCCGACCAAGCCGCGATCGAAGCCGCCGGAGCGCCGCTAACCATCGCCCAACTCCCCACCGCGCTGACCGAACTGCGCCAGTGGGCCGAGGACACCGATGAATTCGCCGACAACCCCGACCCACAACTCCATGACGCGATCAGCCGCGCCGTCGACGCGGTGATCTTTACTTTGCGTGCCGAAAGGATCGAAGCACCCATGCCGTCGATTCCCGAGCCCCTCGTCGCCGACGTGCGCGGACAGGTCGGCCAACGCTTCCTCGACCAAATCAGCTGGGAACCAGCAGGAGCACGCCGCGGCCGCCGGCACCGCAAACTCGCCGCCTCGCTCATCGGCGGTGAAACCGCACGATTCGGCCTTGACCTCGACGGCAACCTCATCGCCCAACGACCACACAGGCCCGAGACAATCGCCGCCGAATGGCCCGACCATTGCGACAGCGAACTCTGGCACCGCGCGACGCGCATCATCGCCGACAACGAGGACAAACCCGGCGCGATCGCGGTCTTCCTCGAAGCCCCGGACGGACTGCACCTGCTTCCCCGCGGCAACACCAACCGCCACAACGGTTGGCAGTTCGGCTACGGCGGCTCCTCGCCCGGCCACCTCGCCGCGTCCATCCTCGCCAACGTTACCCACCACCACGGCGAACTCCACGACGACGAACTCGAATACGACCGGCGGCATGCACTGAGTCGCTGGCTCGACCTCGAAACCGAACGCCCCACCGATCATCTCCGCATCGACCTGGCTGAACTGCGCACCCGCAGCGACACCGAAAACTAACCCCCGAACAGCGCCAGATCGTCGGTCACCTCGGCCGCGCTCACCGTGACCTGACGATGATGTAGCACCCTGATATCTCCTGGAATGCGATTGCCGCGGAGATGCTTTCGTCGTCCAGATCGGTGCCTTCGGGCACGACAACCAGCTTGTCGTCGTCATCTCCGGTGCGGTGGATCACTGCCACACAAACCCCGGACGCGGTCTCGAGCGGTTCGGTCTCGCCGAGGAAGTAGCCATCGAGCTCATCACCATCAGGTGCCATGGTCCCAGCGACGAACCCATAGTTGGCCTCGTAGCGAAAGCCGTGAACTGGATGGCGGCTATTTAGTGGCCGGTCGATCGTCAATTCCACCGACCGACCCAGAAAGCGTCGGGCCATCTGCAACGACACGGAATCGTTGCTGGTAGGAGAATCGTCGGCGCCGCTGCTCATCGCCCCGAGCATAGCGGCGGGTCGGACAGACCTGGCATCACCGGCTGACGGTGAACCTCCGGATGGTGTTGAGGGCAATCAATGCTGCCAGTCGGGCACCGAGAAAGCCGATCGCAGCCGGTAGCAGGACCCGCTTCCAGCCGGTGCGCGTGCGGGCGTAGAAGATTACCGCGCTGCGGTGGTGTTGCCACAGCGACTTGTTGCGGCGGAAGCGACTCGATCGACCGCCGTGGTGGGTAACCCACGCAGGACCGGAAAGCACGGTTCGGTAGCCACGCTGATGCAGACGCCAGGCGAGATCAGCGTCTTCGAGATACATCCAGTACGCGGTGTCGAAGCCGCCCATCTCCTCCCATAAGGGTCGGCGAATCATCAAACAGCAGCCTGAAACCCAGTCCACGACCTGGTCGGCATCGGGGTTGCCGAATGCCTCACCGAAATACTCGCGGCTCGCGGCATTTCCCGGGCGCAAGGCACCCATGATCGCGTGGCGGGCGGCGGTGGCCGTCGACGGGAATCGGCGGCCGTTGGGGTAGGGCTTGCCGTCGGTAATGATGCGGGTGCCGACTTCACCGATCTGGTGATCGTCGAGGGTCTCGCGCATCGCTTCGAGACACTTCGCATCGCCGAGCACGGCGTCGGGATTGAGCAGGGCGACGTAGTCGCCGGCGCCTCGTGCGGCGGCCTGATTGACCGCGGCAGCGAACCCGATATTGGTCGGGTTGGCGATCGGCTCGATACCCAGGGCACGGGCGACAGCGAGGGTGTCGTCGGTGGAGGCGTTGTCGATGACGGTGATCGTGACGTCGGCGTGCACTGATTGGGTCCGCACCGATTCGACCGACGCGGGCAGCAGGTCTGCGCTGTTGAAGGTGAGGATGATGAGGTCGATGCTGCTCATCGGTGGCAAATCTCCTCGATGTCGCTGGCGAAGGTCCTGGGGGCCGCGGCGGACCGTACCAGTTTCGAAGCCCTCGGGCGTGCGCAACACAGTGACCGGGCACAGTATCGACGCGGCTGTCACCGGGCTGCGGGCATATCCGGACGCCCGCGCCACGGCTGGGCAAGACCGCCCGGGGTCTGGCCTGCCTGGCAAATTCGGGAGCGAGTTCGGCGTGCGGGGTGGAGTGTCTACAGATCTCCGAGGGTCAGCTGTCCGGGCCCTGGCACGTGCCGGGTCTTGGACTCGCGTTTGCTGTACAAGCGGCACACGCCGAGGATCGTGGTGGGTGGTCGGTTGCGATAGTTCAACCTTCGGCCGTCCACGGTCGAATGGCCCTCGGCTGCATTGCAATTGCGGCAAAGCCAACCACGTACAAGCCCGGTTTTATGGTCGTGGTCGAGCACCATGCCCCAGTGCCCGCCCTTGTCCCAGGGTTCCGCGCAGATCGCACACCGGCCGTCCTGCCATTGGTAGATCGCTGTCGGAGTTGCCCAGTATCCGCCGTCAGGCACCGACCAGAACCAGCATGCAGGCCACAGCGCGGGTAGCCACCGATCGACGAAAACCCGTGCTCCCTCCCGCATGAGCTTCGCTGTCTCTCGCTCTTGCTTACTCAGGTGCCGGTAGCAAGCCGGTGTCCCGACGGCCGCGCGGCCGGTGCAACCGACTCCCCGATCACACTGCGCTTCCAGGTCCGCCCGGACCAGCGACCACGCCGCAAGAACTTGGTTTACGAATTCAGGTGTCACTGGCCGGAACCTACGCCCGAACACCGACGAACTACCGCCGAAGCCGTAGCCCTGATCACACTGGACGCGCCGCCCAGTGGCCGCTCATACGTTCGATAACCTCATATGTGCGCAGGCACAGGACCTGCCACGAGCGGTAGGAGCAAGACGTGGACATCGACATCACCGGCGCCGAGGTCTACGTCGAAACCGCCGACCCCCCGGTGGCCGGCGGCGCCTGGTACATCCAACCCGACAACACCGTGGTCTACGAGCGCCCCAATGGCGAACGCGGCAAATCGACCATCGCCGCCGAGACACTCAGGTCACGACCGGCCTGGAAACGCCAGTCCTGACAACAACCGCAACCAACTGCTTGCCCCACACGGCCGCCGACCCCGGCTGCCACATACCAAGGAGGCACAGGATTTGAGCGAGACCGCAATCGACCCGATCGCAGACGCACGCCAGCACTACCAAGACATCTGGGACCAATCCCGAGGACTGTGGGACCTGCGACCCTGGTTCGAACACCTGATGGCGCCGGAAACAGCCATGGAATGGCTCGGCTCCGACACGGTCCCTATCTCGGAGCTGTTCCTGTGGCCGCCGATCCTCACCGCGCTGGACCGCGAGGAGCTCCCGCTCGACGACATCGCCCTCTTCGCTCGCATCAACCCAACCCCCGAACTCACCGCCCTGTTCATCGAGGTCCGTGACGGCCAATGGAAATACCGCCCCGCCGAGCTGGTCGCTCGATTCACCGAACTCACCATCACCGAGCCTATGAAGGCCCTGCTCGAACAGTGCCTGCGCTTCTCCCCTGAATTCCAGGCCGCAGCGGCCAACGCGCGCAAGCTGTACGAGGCCGAGCAGCGACCTTGACGTGACGGCGGCATCCGATCCGCAACCCATCCATCAAACAGTGAAGTGGCACCTCTCATTGCCGTCAACGAGTGTTTGCCGCGACTCACGCGCGCTGCCGGGGCAACATGGTCGGATGACAATTCCTGCGAATGCTCCACGGCCTCTACCGTTTTCGTCGATTGCGTTGACCTCGCTGCGGCAGCTCGCGACGGTGGCGACAAGCGGGGTGACGATCATCTGCGGGTTCCCGGCATCGGGAAAATCCACGGCGACACGGTTTCTGGCCGACCTGGTGGATCCTGTCGTGCTGGACAAAGATACCTTCGCGCCGCGGCTCGAGGAATCGGTGATGTCGGAATTGAACGGCAGCCCCTTCGACCGCGACAGCGACCTCTACCGCCGGGTCGTCGCCCCACACGTCTACTCGGCTCTGCTGAGTCACGCGGTAAGGGTCGGGGCTCGCTGCCCGGTCCTCGTCGATGCCCCGTTCCTGGGGCACGTCCGAGCCGCCGCGGACAGCGGCGTGCTCCTCTCCGACTACATCCGATCAGTCACCGAGACTACTGATGTCGAGATCCGGACGGCGTGGGTGAACACCGACACCGCCCGGATCCGAGAGCGCATGGTCGAGCGCGGCGCCGACCGAGATCAGCCCAAGCTCACGGCCTGGGACGACTACCGCACCGCGGTGCTGGACTCGGGGTTGGCACAGCAAGGCCCGGCCGTCGTCGACCACGTCGTCGCGAACTGAACTTTCCGAGGAGGCAGGTCACCCAGCGGCGGCGCACGGCCCTGTGGTCGCTATAGCTCTGGGTGGGCGCGATCTGGAGCGCGGTGGGCACTCACGTTCCATCTCGCTCACCGTCGTGGCGATGCCAACAAACCACTCAGACACGCTGACTACGTTGATGATTCGCTCGAACCAGCGCCAACATCTGACGCGTTGATCGAGCACCATGCTGAACTGCTCTTCGATCGAGGTTGGGACGGCCGCAATCGCACCCGCCCAGATGCAGGTCGACTGCGGCCGCCGCCGCATCTATCTCGGCCATCGTCTATTCGCCGAACATCGGGAAGGACCGCCCGGTCAGGACGTGTGCTATCAGCGAGGGCACCGACCCCTCCCCTGGCATGTTCAACGTCAGCGGCCCAGCGAGAACGAAGTCAGCGACCGTGCGCGGCGCACGAACCGCGGCCGCCGGTTGCAATCGCGCAGCGCTGCCCGTTGGGTTTCAACGCACCGCATTGCAGCTCGGGCGCATGGATATGGCAAAGGTTTCGTCCGGGAAGCGCCCCGATGTTGCACGGACGACCAGACTTTGTGGCTCCAACACAACGCACGCTGGTGTGATCACGGGTGTCGATGGCTGCTTCGAGTTCCTTGTTGTGCTGGGCAGCGACGCGGTGGCCGTGCCGCGACTGTGCTTGTCGACCCCGTTCGGCGTCATCTAGATCGGCCGGGGTCATACCGGCATAGGGTTCCTCGCCCTTGATCCAGCACCCGGCGGCATAGGCGGCGATCCCGTCCCGACTTTGCGAGTGCAGCCATCCGATCTTGCCTAGCCCACGGAACGCCAGATCGTAGGGCTCCTGGTCAGGTTCCCGCTCGACATGGTGCGCGATGTACTCCACTGCGGCGCGGGCCAACTGCGCGCGTTCTGGAATAGTTGGTTTGCGACGGGACATCCTCGCACCGTAAAGGCCGAGCGCCGAAACCTCGTTTCGAATCGCCAGATCGATCCGATGCCTCCTCAGACGATGCCCGGGTTCGGCGCTCAGAACCGAACGGTTGACCGGACCGCCGTTTCGCCGTCGATGAGGCGGCCGGCAATCCACGGAGCTGCGTCTGGCGGTCCTCGAACAGGCGCATGCGATGTCAGTACGAGGTTCCCTGGCCCTACACGGTCTCCCGGCAGCTACCGCAGGGCCGCCTTCTGGGGTGCATCGGGGCAAGGGCCAGGGAACCGATCGCAGGGAGCAGTGGATGCGCCAACGTGAATGCTGTAGCGAGACATAGAATCTCCCGCGTGACCGAGACTTCCGAATCGCGGACTGGCATCGAAGCTCTGTCGGCTCTCGTCCCCACCGTCATTCCCGACGATGTGGCCGATCCGGAGCTCGTGACGATCGGCGAACGCTACTGGTCCATAGACGGGTTCGCCGAAGAATTCGGGACGCCGATATGGAGTGAGAAGGTCCGCGATATCGACACCCAAGAGTGGGGTCAGCAGCCCCACTCCGTCGCCGCAGCAGGGGTGCGAGCAGTCGTTCCGGGGCGAACATGCCCCGGATGCGCTGGGCCGCTCAGCCTCACGTCTCGATCCGCGTTCGCGCAACTGTGCATCGGCAACCCACCCGACTGCGTCGAGTGCACTCCCTCGCTGCTGCGTGCGATCCAAACGGTCATCGACCCCGCACGCAAAGCAGGAAGAGACGCGGCCAGGATCAAAAGACAGGCCGCACAAGTGCGCGACGACGCGCGCGATCGGTGGCACCAGATCCAACAAGAGGTTCTCGACGAGCAATACGGGGCAGCGTTCCCCTCGCCCGAACGGCTGCTACCCGATACTGGAGTGCGAGAACAGATCGCCGCGTTGGCACTGCTGCGGTACGCCCCCAGCACCGCGCCGATCGAGCCGGTCGCAGATTGGCCAGAGCCCTGGCACCCCGACCGACACAAGGTTGTCGAGCTCCTGGGGGACTTGGTGGACACGGACCTGGTACGCATCGCGGCTTCTAGCCCTGCGGCCGCGTTTGTATGGGTGCACGAGAGTTTCGATGCCGCACGGCGGATTGCCAATGGTGATCTCGACACGTTGCCGACACCGCAACTCACCGGCTCGTACTATCCGACCAAGGTCTTCTTCTACGTGCCCGGCGGAAGCAGCCCAGAAGCCGCCGCGCAACGCCTTGATGCCCAGCTTGTGGCTGCGCTCAACCCCGCCACCATGACCACAGATCGTCGCATCGAACTGCTGGATGTGGTTGCCGAGCTCCTCGCCGCTGAAGCAGCGCGCTACCTCAACGATCAGCTCAAAGAGCACAATCTGCCCGCAGTCCCGGTGAACCAGCAAGCCAGAATGTGGGCCGCGATCGAAAGACTCGTCGAGCACAGGTCCCTGGGCGAGATCTACAGCCTCGTGTGGAAATCCGCCCGCATAGCTGCCGTGGCTGCGCAGAAGAATCCGCAGGCTCGGCGAGAGAACATGAGTACGCACGCGGTCAACCGGTTGGAGTCCCTTGCCAAGCGCGCAGTCTCCGAGCCTGGGTGGGAGATCAATCCGTTCGACGAGGTCTCCGGTGTCGGTCACGGACTCGCCGCGATGACTCGCACGCTGTTCTTCACCATTCTCGATAGCGACCCGTTGCGAACAACGTGCCTGCAGGTCGTGGTGAACCTACCCGCGCCCGTAGACGAGACGTCGGTCGACGAGCCCCTCGCCCCGAGCGTGCATGACGACGAACGCGCACAGACTCTCGCGTGGCTGCACGCCCACCCTGACACTTGGAATCCCGACGAGGTTCTTACCGCCCTCGATGCCATCGTGGCTTCCCCTGAAGATGGCCCGGTATGGGTGTTCGAAGCGACGGTGGTCGCTCGTGGAGCGGGCGATCTGCGTGATCTCTTCACGCAGATCGCGCCGACTGTCGGCATGAGGAATGCGGCACTGTCGGTCCTGGCCGCAACAGCTATGCTCGCCGACCCACTCGTTGTCGGTGGCGGCGAATCACTCGCAGTCGGGGAGGTACTCTTCCGCCGGTTGAGCTTTTTGCTTCTCAGCCGACCGGACGACGCTGTCGAAGACGACCCGCACATATAGGCGATCGATGTTCGACGACCTCGACTGTGCGACGCGGTTCTGATGCCGAGCCCTCGGCGCCACCGAGGAAACGAACATCGAGCAGAGCCAACGGATATACCGCCGACTCCAGATGCCTGACACCGACGTCCGGATACTGCTCCAAGCGACCACCGACCCCCAAGTCGTCCAAATCCCGGATGCACCTCGACATCGAGACCGACGATGCCGACGCCGAGGACACGCCAGACTCGAAGCGCTCGGTGCCGTGAGCGTCGATCACCAGCAAGAACGCGGGTTGGAATTCTGGGTCCTCCAGGATCCCTGGAAGAACGAATTCTGCGTGCTCCACGCAGAATTCGCGGCACTACTATCTGACCGGCCAGCGTGACAGTAGCCGGTCTCGCCGAGACGGCAGGCGCGCCTTGACCTGCCGTCCGGCGGCATCGGCTCAGCTGGGGATTGCCGCCGGCGGCAACCGCGGATCGGTCGACGCGGTGAGCAGTGCAGCGGCGAACACCGAGTGCGCGGTACGGGCGGCGTCGAGCAGCCACACCACCGGCGCGAATTCACCGGCGGTAATGAGAATCTCGTCGACTCGACGGCCAGCGGTGTCGACATCGGTCTCGACGTGCGCGGCGAGCTCGCCCACGTGGATCGAAGGCACCGGGATCGGCGCGCTCGCGTGAAGGAGCGACTCCACGCTCGCAGGGTCGAGGCGATCCGCGTCGATGACTGTGTGGCGAATACACCAGCTCGGACATCCAGAGGCATCCAGCGGCTCGTCGGCCGCGTCGATCAACTCGCCCAGTGCGGCGTGCACAACCGCGGCCTCGGACAAGGTCCACCACAGGTCGCCCTCGACTCCGGCATGCACCACGACATCGATCGTGCTTGTCGCCGGGAGCGCGTCGATCGTCGCACTGAGCTGGATCGCGGTGTCCCCACCCGCTTCGGAGCGGCCGACCGGGACCGAGACCCCGTTGTGGACGGCAAATCCGGTGTCGGCCGGATCCAGCCCATCACCTTCGTGAAATCGGTGCTCGACACACCAGGCCGGGCACAACGTCAGCTCATCCGGTGTGCCGACCACCATGTGCCGGGCGGCCGCATAGGACAGGTTCAGGGCCGCTTTGCGGGATCGGGCACGTTGTTTGCGGCGCGCGTTGGAAGTCATCAGACCATCTCTCCGGCAGCGTCCCGCGTCCCCCGCCAGGTGAATATGACTGGCCAACAGCGTCTCTCGGCGCGATCCGCGCCCGAAGGGCGGACCTTGTTCCGGATCGTAGCCGGGAGCACGCGGGGCTCGGATCGGCTCGGAATCAGGCGGGCGCTACTGCATCCAATACTGTAGCTGTCCACGACCTCGCGCTGACGCGTCCGCGGTAAACTTCTCTGCGGCACGGTTACGCGTGCCCGCTCCGAGCCGCGACGGCCCACGCCCGCCCGCGGCAGCGAAGACAAGGTTCCCGCCCGAATCGCGTAGCAGCAGCGACAACGCCAGGTCATCCAAGTACCCCGGCGGGATCGGGCGTGGGACATCCCGCGAGACGGAGCTCACGATGACTCGCAACCGCCGCACCAAGGCCAAGGTCCGCAGCCACCAGGCCCAGACTGATACCCCGTACATGGTCGCGCGCCGCCAACTCAACATCCCCGCCGCCCCAGCCGGGACCGAAATACCTTCCAGCTCTTCGCAGCTCCTTCCGCCGCTGCGGCCCTGGACGACGTGGACCTATTGCAAATTCTGGACAGGTATCGCTGCCGAGCACGGCCCGCTAATGGCGGTCACGGTCAGCTCCGGCCCACGGTGGTGGGAGCTCGATGATGTGGTTCGAAAGGCTTGCGGGGCACTGCAGGACCGGCCCACCGAGGAACGAGATCTATGGATCGGGAATTTGAGCGGTTACTCGGTGACCAAGCGCGAGCATCTGCCCGGCGTGCTCGAAGGGATGAGAGCGGCCGGCGCGCTGTCGCGATTGACCGTTCGTGAAATCCCCGACGGCTCCCGGTGCGACCACGCACGCTGCCGTCGCCGCCGCGGCGAGCCCGTCCGGCGGCGCCCGGCGACGACGCCGCCTTCCATCCCGCAGATCAACTCCGCGGCCCTCGGGCCGATGCTGACCTTGGCGAAGGTGATGGAACAGAACCCAGCGCTCAACTGCTCCGGTATCGGCGTGTACCGCGAGCCGGGTAGCACCCTCGCGCAGCACCGCGCTGCGCTCGAGGAGGAACGACGCGCACTCACCAACCACGAGGCCGCGATCATGAACATCGCGGCCTTGCTGCGAGACAACATCCGCCCGATCAAATCCACCCCCATCGGCTCCTACGACATGAAACACGTGGTGCAGAGAGCGATCGGCTCCTACGTGTCCAACGGTGACCTCATCGCTGCCGCCCTCATTGCGAAATACCCGTACCGGCACATCGATGGCCCGAACGTTGAGCTCGGGATGAGCCAGCGCGATGTGAACAGGCTCAGAAACGTCAGGCCGCGCACGTAGAACTCAGCCGTGCTCCCCGAGAAGATGCGGATGAGCAGAACCTGTCGGTGACCGAGGGCACAATCGGCGCAATGCCGAAGGGGGCCAATGACTATGGTGGGTGAACACACCGACAGCGATTCTGCAGACGTCGATGAGCAGGCCGAGGATGTGTACGCGCAGTACCTGCGGCCACCTCCATCCCACCCGTTTTTGCGGGCGCTGAACCCGCAGAGACGATACCGACGATGGAAAACCCTGCGCACCATCAGGTTCGAGGCCTTCGGCCCGCCGATCACCGCAGGTGCCGCCACCGACGTCCGCTCGATCACGCTGTACCACCGCGACCGAGACGGCTGGCCGGTCGGGAAGGTCAGCTATTTGATTTGCCACCACTGCCGCCGCGCCTTCATCGGCAACCTCGACGTGAACCCGAGCCTGCAGGGACAAGGCATCGCAACCCGCGTGCTGGCCGACATACGCAAGCAGATCCCCGGCTACACCTGGCTCACCAGCCGCCATATGCCCACGGCGAAGTCGTTCTGGCTGCTGATGGCCGAACGCACCGGCGAGGACTACGCCGACACCGAACCCGATCACACCTGCGAGCACATGGCTCCATTCTGGCGCGGCGGCGCGACCTGGGCGAACACCGACAGCAACGACAACCCGACAGGCCGACGAAGGCCCCGACGGCCCGAACCCAGCGCCTGGTGAAGCTCCACAACCAGGCTGGTGACAGCGAAATCCATTGCCGAAACACCCATTCGGCACAGTCGAACAGGAGGGCCGCCCCATGTCGCAGTGGGAGATCGACAAACTGAACTACGACGAGCTGAGCCAGGAATTCGGCGCCGATCGGCGATGGCTGCGCGAACCGGGATTCCCCGACAGCCACCGCGACGCCGACGGACAGCCCCGCTGGCACGCGGATCAGGTATGGGCATGGCTGGCTGCACACGCCCCCGACGCCGCCGCCGTGGTGCCGTTGCAATATTGGCCACGCGGAGACGCGGTCTACCAGCAAGCACGTGAGATCAAGGACGCAGTGGTCCAAGACTGGTCGGTGCACGGCATCGTGCTGCGGCTGCTGTGGCCCACCGTGCTCACGCTCTGGGGCGACCGACTGGCCGCCGAAGCATCCACCCTGGTCCCGCAGGTGCCGCGGGTGATCCGGATCCGCTCGGACTTCGGGTTCCGCGGGCCGACGTTGGCGGTCCACGACGAGCACGGCACCATCCTCGAGTCCGTCAAACCGGTCTGGCCGGAGCTCGCGTTGCTCCTGGGCGGACGGGCACCATATTGGCCCGACGGACTCCGCGACACAGCCGCGATGCGCCAGTGGCAACCCGGCGATCCGACGGCCATCGTGTCGGTCACCGGCGCGCAACCGGACCCGGCGCCGCTGTTGCGGCTGGCCGACACCTTGCCCGACACCACCACCGCCCACGCCGTGCTGGTCAATCTCGCCCATGGCTCGTTGTGCCGCGCGAGCAACGACGTCGCCGAGACGGTCAAGGAGATGGCCGCAGACCCGAACAGGGCGCAGTGGACTGTCTTGGCCGCGACCAATCCGCCGGCACCCGAACCCGTCGAGCTCAACGACGTCGTGCTGCGCGACGGGTGGCTCAGCGTCACCGCGCGCACCGACACCCTCGCTCACGAGGCCGTTCTCGCGGTCCTCGCCTCCGGACACACCGACGGATTCCCGTACACCGCCGCCGAACGTGTCGACCCCAGCGCTGGACTCGGCGTCGAATGGGCTGCCCGCCTACTCCCCACCGCCCCCAGCGCCGGCTTCCAAATCCTCTACGGGCATCTGGCCCCCGGCGAAGAAGCCACGATCACCGACTACCTGACCGACCCGGCCACCGACGCGCCCGCAGTCCGCCTGGCCTCGGGCGACATCGTTGCCGCCGTCCCCCATCGACTGCCGACGACCAGCGCGCTGGCCGCGCTCACCCTCGACAAACCGATCTGGGTCCGCCTGGCCGACGGAACCATCCACTTCGTCCCGCGCCGCGACGCCCCGGGAATCAACTGGGGCTATCGAGGCAGCGGCACCAGCACCCTCGCCCAGCTCATCGCCGACTTGCTCGACGACATCACCGCCCCCGCCCCCGAGCGGTTCACCAGCGACAGCCCCGGACTCGAGAAACTGCTGACCACCGACTGGCCCCACAACACCACCTTCGCCCGCGACCAGCTCGACACCGCCCACCAACAGCGGTAACCCAGCCCCGCACAGGCGTTCAACTTCAGAACCGGCCCAGGTGAGGGGAGCTCAGCATGGCGAAGGTCGTCGTTGTTGGTGGTGGGATCGCGGGGCTTGCCGTCGCGCTGTTCCTGGGACGGCGCGGCCACGACATCACGGTGCTGGAAAAGGAACGCCGAAGCGCCGGAGTGGATCTCGACGAAGACTTCTTCGGTTGGCGGCGCCCCAGCGTGCCTCAGGCCGTGCAACCGCATACGTTGCACGCCCCGGTGCGCACGGTGCTGCGCGCTCGAGCTCCCGACGTCTACGCCGCGATGATCGAGCTCGGCGCACAAGAACACCACGCCTTCGACCCGTTTCCGCACCGACCGGTACCGAAGCCAGGTGATGAGGATCTGGTGACGGTGCGCGCCCGCCGCATCGTCGTCGAGCACGCACTCGCCGTCGCGGTAGGCCACCAACACCGCGTCCGGACCTCGCACGGAGCAACACCGTCCGGGCTACGAATCGACCGCGCAACCCGCGCGCTACGCGTCACCGGTGTCGTCTGCGATCACACGGTGGTGCCTGCGGATCTGGTCATCGACGCCGCGGGACGGCGTTCGCCGATCCCGAGATGGCTGGTCGAAGCTGGTGTGCGCGCACCGGAAACGCGAAGCCACCGCACCAACATCGCCTACTTCTGCCGGTGGTACCGGCGCCGCCCCAACGATGTCCGCCAGCCCGAACCCGCGGTCACCGGCTCGTCGACGCCATTCGCGCGCGGCGGCGTATTCCCCAGCGACAACGGCATCTTCGCGGTTCACCTGCTGGTCTCAACTCGCGATCCCACGAGGGCCGCGCTGCGTGACCCTGCGACGTTCGAAGCCGTCGCGCGACGATTTCCCGGCTGCCGCGAGTGGCTCGATCTCGACAGCGACCCTGTCAGCGACGTGCACGCCATGGCCGGATTGGACAACCGCACCACCTGCCTTGTCGCCGACGGTGAGCCGATCGTCACCGGTCTGCTCACCGTCGGTGACGCCGCGATGCACACCAACCCCACCCTCGGACTGGGCATTCCACAGGCACTGCTGTCAGCACAATGGGTGGCCGACCACGTCGATCACGTCTCCGACACCGACCTCGCCGTGGCGCATCACCGCTGGAACAGCAAGACACTGCTTCCCTGGTTCGAACATCAGGTCCGCACGGACGCACTGAACGAGGCCCGCCTCGGCGGGAGCGCCGAGCAGCAGCCCGACGACCGTTCCGCAGCAGTCGCGGCAGCAGCGCCCTGGTGCGCGAGGGACGACCCCCAGGTGATGCGCGCGCACGCACGCGTACGTCATCTGATGGAACTCCCCGATGTCGCCTATGCCGACCCTGAAGTCGAACAGCGTGTCCTGCGTTGGCTCGCCACCCATCCCAACGTCTCGGGACCGACCGGTCCGAGCCGTCTCCACTGGGAACTGCTCACCGGCGGCGGATCGAGCTGATCTGCTACCTCTCGTTGTCGGTACCCGCTGCTACCGTCACGCGCCGACGACGAGGAGGCTCCCCCATGTCCCTACCGATCAGCTACATCACCGAGGACGCCACCACACCCACCGGTGACGGGCCGAAGATCATCGCCCACATCGTCAATGACGCCGGACGCTGGGGCCGCGGGTTCGTCACCGCCATATCGCATCGGTGGCCAGAATCAGAACAGTCCTATCGGCGTTGGCACCGCGACCGCATCGCCAATGACTTCGCCCTCGGCGCCGTCCAACTCGTCGCTGTCGACGACGATCTCCACGTCGCCAACATGATCGGGCAGCACGGCATCCGGACCTCGCGCGCCACGACCGCACCGATCCGCTACGATGCCCTCGGCCGCTGCCTGTCCAGCCTCTCCTCCACCGCGAGCACCCTCGGCGCGACAGTCCACATGCCACGGATCGGCACAGGCCTGGCCGGAGGAGTCTGGGACCAGATCGAGCCGCTGATCACCGACAGGCTGTGCGGCAACGGCGTCGCGGTCACCGTCTACGACTGGCCCTGACACTCAGACGAATGCCTGTGTGCGCCACCAGAACACCCCGTGCAGCTCGACCTCGCACTGCACAACAGAACGTGCCGAGTTTGTCGGTCCCCAGGTTCATGCTGAATCCAGCGCGACCAACAGAAACGACACGCCACCGGAGGATCGACATGGGACAGCATCCAGGCCAGAACAACGACCAAGACTACTTCGACAAGCACTTCATCCACGTGTTCGGCATGTCCCCCGGTCAGGCCAATTCCTCACCGATCTGGAACAACTACATCAGGCCGTTCGTCGACCCGTTCCTCGACGACCGCGACCTCGGCCGGTACAGCCACGAGGAAGAATTGCACGAACTCGTCCAACAAGCATGGGCCGACGCCGGTGTGGACAACGACCTCACCCTCCACCACGAGTACCAGCTGTCAGAAGGAACATCCCAGGCACAAGGAAGCCGAATCGACTACCTGGCAGTCTTCGACGATCAGCACACGGTCGGGATCGAGGTCAAAGCCGAAGGCAGCTGGCACTACGCCGAGAAGATCCACGAACAGCTCGAGCGCTACGCCGAAACCGGCGCGGTCAACACGATGCTGCTGCTGACCACCGACCCGGAGCTGACCGAAATCGACTGGCCCCGACACCTCGAGGTGCCGTTGTTCATCGTCGAGCTGGCCGGCCGCCGAGGTCGGCTGTAGACCGGCGGCGCTCGAAGATTCGGGCGCCGACGCGGTCGTTGGTTTCCTGTCGGTACCACCGGCTAGAGTGCGAATCCGTCAGCCGCTTCGCGCGTGGCTGCTCCCGTCGAGTTCGCGTCCCACGCCGCAACTCGTGGGGAGGAAGGTTCGCTCGAACCGCGGCGAAAAGCGTTGACCTGCACCGGTAGTTGTCCTCGTCGGAGTCTCGATCGTGGTACCGCGAACAGGGCGTGGGATGTTCGCGGGGACAAGGCCACCGATCATGACCAACACCTACCTGCGAGACGCCGCCCGCCGCCGCGCCGCCCGCTACGGCGGCTCCTACCAACGCGCCCTGCAAGCCCTCACCCGCTACGACACCCCACGCAACGCCGATGCCCCACCACGCAACCCGGCGGGGATCGACTGGACTCCCCTGCACGGCGTGGAAGTCGCCTTCGACAACGGGATCCACCAACTGCGCGGTGTCGTCCTGCCTCCCGACGGCGTGCGCCCCGGCACCGACATCCTGCGCGTCGCGGTCACCACCGGCCACACCGGGCTGGCCCCGGCCGAAGTCACCTACCTCGATGCCCGCCGCTGGACCATTTCCCCGATGCCCGCCGACGTCGATCGGCGGCATCTACCCTCACGACGGCTCACCCGCGGTGCGCGCGGATTGCCGCTCTACCGCTACGGCGACCTCCCGGCCGCGGCGCTGGCCACCCGTACCATGCTGCGCCAGCAATACCGGTCCCGTCCCGCCGAAGACCAGGCACCGATCGCCGAGTTGTTCATCCGCCGCGACTACTACGACCTCTACACCATCGACGACGCGGTCGCGCTCCGCGCGCTTACGCCAGCTCGCCACGCCGTCTGGATCGCCGCCCGCACCTGCTCACGCTGCCGTGAACAATCACCGCGCCCGTTCCAGCAACTACGCGACGGCAACCACTACTGCCCATCCTGCTACCCCCTTGCGGCAGACGACTGGTGGAACACCCGCCTGCAGACCATGCAGACCGGCGCGATCGACTGGGCTCGCGCCCTCACCACCGACCCCCGTGCCGTGCTGATCAACGTCATCGACGCCACCGTGTCCCGGGTCATCGTCACCGACATCGCCAGCGGCACCACCCTGCACGATCACAACGTCTGTTGGTCCCACCAGCTCGACGACCCTGCCGAACTGACCTGGCTGCCCGAAGACGAACGCCACGCCGCCGCCCAAGCCATCAGCCCCGCCACACTCGGCGAACTTCTGGCGCCACTGCGTCACCGCCGAATCCTCGCCTGGCGTAACACCAGCCGCGGGCTTCACCGCATGGCCTACCGCATCCCGGAACTGCCGCTGCCCGACCCGTGGTCATCGCCCAGCGCCGACGACTGCGAACGCTGGTACAGCTACTGGCTGCACCAGCCCGCCTACCAATTCAACAATCGGCAGTGGACATGGGCGACGGACTGCTTCACCACGCTCGCACTGCTCGGCCGTCCCCCGATACCCCTCGAGGAAGTGGCCTGGACAGCGGCACACGACCACCTGCCCACTCAAGCCCGCGCCGACATCGCACAGCTACACCGAATGGCCGCCGGCCTGCCCGGCCCCGAAGACATCGAGGAAACCCAAGCCACGCCGACCTCCCCGTGTCATGTCCACATCCGTCCCGACGATCTCGACCAGCAGGCCCAACAGCAGGGCTGAATCGCCGACTTCGATGCGCCACAGCCGGACTAGCCTGTGCCCATGACAACGACGGCTCCGCACAGCGCGATGACGGCGCGCTCCGAGGTCGACGCCCTAGCTGACGACCTCGAAGCGTTGCTGGCCGCCCTGCGCCATGGCCGCAACCTCGGCCTGGAGGTCACCGCCCCAGTCCAGCTCGTGCAAGCGTGCCGTGACCTGATCACAGAAGCCGACGACCCCCCTCACGACACACGAGATCGACCCAGTGTTCGCGCAACTGCCCCTGCGCCGCGCAATCTGGCACCTCATCTGCCCGGCGAGCAATTCACCGCCACCGACGTGACCGACCGCCTCGACACGCGGGGGCGCCTGGTCACACCAGCAAAAGTCAGCAACGCCCTCGGCTACTGGGTGGACCGGTCACGACTGACCCGCATCAGCAAAGGCCACTACCACTACCCCGGTTCAGCGTCCCCCGACGAGATCGAACCCACCCCGGCGCCATAGATCGCCGAAGCCAGCCCGAATACCGCTTCTACCAGCCGAAACGACACGTCCCTGCCAAGGCAGGATCCGGCGCGCTCGCCGACGGCGCTGCATTCGAACCCCGCCACAACCAGCGCGGAGCCGGGATCACTTCGGCAGGACCGAATCCGCGTACGCGCCCGCGTACGCACCAGCGACGCCACCAGCCGCCGCGCCCAACGCGACGCCCGCCGCGGTAGCGGGAAGCAGGAACAGCACCCCACCAGCGGCCATACCGACGCCGAGACCGATCGCACCGCCGACCACGCAGCCCGGACCCGGGGCGACGGTGCAGCCGATCGCGCCACCGATGAGACCGGCAGCGGCCGAGGTCGCGATGAACGGCACAGCAGCGACCGCAGCACCCGCGGCGCCACCGAACCCGCCACCGAGCAACGTGCCCTCGATCACGCCGAAGGTCACGGCATCGCTGGTCGGGCGGCCGTCGACGAACGGCTCCGGCACGCCAGGCAGCACGGGCAGGGTGGGCAGACCAGGCAGCACAGGTTCCGGCTGGTCGATCGCCGCGGCCGATGCCTGCACCGGCGCCAGTTCCGAGGGTGCGGCCGAGGCGATCCCCGCGGCGGCCGTTCCGATGGCGATCGGCAGCGCGAGCACCATGGCGCGCTGCCCCCAGGTCGTGATGATCACAAGAATTCCCTTTCAGCGGCCCGCCCGCGCACGGCGAGCAGGCCTGTCAACGGGCCGACTCCCTTCGACCCGTTGCACACTCCAGCACACTGGTAGCAATCCACAAAATATCTCTGACCGGCACCGATCTATGCAGGTAAGGCCCGTTCACAGCGCTGTCCCGGCGGCGAGCGGGCGATCTGCATCCCAGTCATGGCGAACACCCTGTCGGCGATGTGTCCAGCGTCACCACATCAGAGGACCGGTGACGACGAACTCCCCGAGCTCACGACAGGGCAACCTTCATTCGGACGGAATCAGATACCTCGCCCGCGCAACGATGCCACCATCACCACCATGCGCGACCACATCCACGACGGCGCCCGATGGCTCCCCGAGCACCACGACGACATCGACGGCAACCTGCTCGGCAAGGTCTTCGGCGCCGCACTCGATCAGTGCCGAACCTGCGAAGAGACGATGCTGGCCGAGCTCAGCGAAAACTCTTCCACCACAGAGCATCTGCTCGAACTCGCCTGCACAGCGGTCATCGGGACCCTCGGCGGACTCCCGAACGACCTCGTCGACATCGCCGCCGAGCGCAGTCCTGTGCCAATCGAGTTCCGGCGCGCTGCACTGACCTTCGTCCACAACGACCGCCCGGCCCTCACCGCGCTATGCCATCAGATGACGCCCGCCCAACGCCACGCCGCCAGCCGCACCGCCACCGCTCTGTACACCGGCGAAGCCCGCGCAGGAAATATCCAACCAACCTGACGGGCCGACCTCTGGGACCAGGTCAGCGAGGCCGCGTCCTATCGACTTGGCCCTCGTGGCCCGGCGACCGCCAAGCAGCTGCCTTTTGATCCTGGCCTAGTCGGACCGGTTTCGACTGCTTCATTTTGTAATCGGGTTGGTTCCCCGAGCCAACTACGAGCAGCGATGCAGATGTCTCCACTACGATTGCAGTCCATAGTTTCTCGAAACCCCAGCGCGCCAGCACCATCCAGACGAAGGCTCGAGGAATGTTCCTATCCCACCACCGCCTTGCCACCGCGAGCACCACCGAGGCTATCGGTGAGATCGTGCTCCAGCGACGATTGTCGCTCCGGATCCTGGTCGCGACGATCATCGCGCAGATGGCCTGGCTGGGTGCGAGCATCTGCTGGAGCGTCCCCGCCGACGCCGACATCTCCGACTACATGAGCGGCTTCGGCGTCGCGCTGTTCGGCGCCGGAGTATTGGGCGTCTGCGCCTACACCCACGACATCTCGGTCGACCGCGAGATGGCCCAAACCGGCAAGGTAGCCGCGATCGGTGCCGCTGTCTCCGTTCTGGTTGCCGTGGCCACCCTCGTCAACACCATCGGCCACCTCTCGGCGGCGGCGATGTTCGCGAATGTCGTCGTCTTACTGGCGGTCCCACTCACGTTCTGGGCCGCCCTTCTGGTGAGCACGCACTGCTACGCCCTGGTGCAACACGAGATCGCGGCCGCCGAGGACCGCAGCAATCAGTAGCCGGCGGCGACGACGACCGGATGCCAGTCACTCCGGTGCGCTCAATCCCGCTGTTCACCGTCCCGATCGATGAGTTGGCGCTCGGCTTGTTCCAGTAGAGCGCGCGCGGAGACTTCGGCGTCTTCTCGGTCTTGAGCGCTCGGCCCTTCCCCATCACCCCCGCGTCGTTGCCACGCCTGTTCCGCCAATTGTCGAGCGTGCTGCTCGGCCTCGACCTCCAGGTACTGCCGGGCAAGTTCGGTGCGGGCCTTGGCTGCCTCTTCCGGATGTTCGCGCTCCCAGTCGGATTCGGCCCGGCACGCCTCAGCCAGCAGGCGTGATCGGCATGCTTTCGCGATCCAGCCCGAGATGTCCTCTCCAGCCGAGTGCCGAACCTGTGCCAGGAGCGTGTCATCGAGCGAAATCGTCATAGCCGCCATGCCCGACAACGATAGGGCCCGCCTCATCGCACTGTCCGCAATTCTCCGGGTCACGTCCGACCACAACCACGCGTAATGACCGCGACGGGAGAACCGTGGCTGGCCAGCTCGATCACCGCGGACAACACGCTACTGCGCGGGTCTGGTTGGCATAGGCTGACCAGATGAACGTGGCTGACCTGAATCACGCACCGGCGGTGTCTATTTCAGTGCGAGCCATATACTGGCTCGGCCACCAACTCACCTGCCCCACCTGCGAGGCCAGCGACCGCTGGGACTTGCACTCGGGACCTCACCCAGGCATCGAAGGACACCTCGCGACGGCGAGCTGTAGCAGCGGCCACGACATCCACCACCCGCTCATCTATCCCTGGCTGGTTCGTACCGTCGCACAGTGGTCGAGCACGCCAGCGCCCGCGCGACACCCACTCCTGGCAAGTACGACTGGTCAATGGCCGCGTCAGGACATGCAATATCAGCTCAACGGCAAACTGAAAGAGTGGGCTCCGCACTGGCTCACCACCGACGGGGCCGCGACCTACCACCATTGGGACGTGCCCGGCCCGGTCCAGTGGGCACGCGAGTGGCCCGAGCTGGTGGCCGCGAGAGAGAAGCTGAACCAGGTCAACGCATGGTTGCGCGACACCGACCACTCCGACAGTTCGTTCTCTTTCTACAGCTCCTGGGGCGATGACCCTGTGCGCACCCGCGTGGAGATCGACGAATTCCCACCCGACGTCGTCGAGCACATCCCCGCGACCGGCTGAAATATTGGACGCGGAACCACCGACACCACCGCCGCGATCCCCTTGTAATGGACTGCGGGGCTCCTACCCGTCGACGAGCACGCGCACCCCGATCCCTGGACCGCTCTGATGAGCCCGATGATCGACCCACACACCAGCACAGCGCCGAAGGGCATCACAGAAATTCAAGGAACTTGCCCTGACCAGGGGCGACGACACGTCCCTATCGCATAGGCCGCCGGGGAACTCACTCGCGGTACCGGCAACGAAGAGCGCCGGGCCAGCTCACACCTTGCGGCCCACCGCGCCGTAGAGCGAGATCTTCTTGTCCATGCTGACCGGGGGCTCGATGCCAGCGTTGCGCCACCGGTGAATCACCTCGACTCCTGGTGACACGAGCTCGAGCCCGTCGAAGAACCTTCCCACTTCCTCGCGCGTACGTGGACGTACCGCGATCCCCCGATCGGCGTAGACCCTGCAGCAGTCGAGCCATGCCGTCGGGATCGGCATCACCGTCGTCGAAATCGGTGGTCACATGCGACATCGCCAGATACGAGCCCGGCGCCAACGGCGCCATCAAGGTGTTGACGATGTCGTAGACGTCGCCGGGTACGAAATGCAGCAACGCCATCAGCGATACCGCCACCGGCTTCGACAAGTCCAGCGTCTCCGTCAACTCCGGGCTGGCGAGGATGGCGGCCGGGTCCGCCGCGTCGGCCTGCACGTAGGCGGTGCTGCCCTCGGGTGCGCTGACCAGCAGGGCTCGCGCGTGCGCGAGCACCAACGGGTCGTTGTCGACGTAGACGACCCTCGACTCCGGGGCGTGCGCCTGGGCGACCTCGTGAAGATTCGGCGACGTCGGGATGCCGGTACCGATGTCGAGGAACTGCCGGATACCCTGCTCGACAAGGTATCCCGTGGCGTGACGCATGAAGTCGCGGTTGGTACGGGCGGTCAATCGCACCGAGGGAAACTGCTGCAACGCCTGTTCAGCAGCGATCCGGTCTACCTCGTAGGAATCCTTCCCGCCGAGGAAATAGTCATACATGCGAGCCGAATGCGCCACGTCGGTGCGCAGGTCGATAGAGCCCTCGGACACGGCGAAATCTCCTCCTACGTGGGGATCTGTACCCAGCAGGCATACCGCATTCCGGCATCAGATTCACGAGAAGGCGTGTAGGACAGATGATCTCAGAGCAGGCACAACGGTTTCGGTTCGTGCGGGTATAGCGGATATCCGAGACCAGCCTCACGAGGAACTGTCAGTTGGTCAACGGATCGGTCGGCTATCGCAGGCGAGCCATGGTGTTGTATCGCTGCTCAATCACCGGCCGAGCCTGTTCGACTTGACCAGGGTATTCAAGGGCGCGCGACATCTGCCCCGGGTGCGCGCGCCGCATCAATCCCTGTCGACGCAGGTAGTAGCCATCGGTGGTGGCGTCGAGCGCGGCGAGCAGACCAAGGTCGACCAGCGCTGGTAGCGCGGGCCAGCCACCGACTTCGACGAGAAGTTCAGTGCGCACAGTCACCGTCGATGGCTCCACAGCCAGGGCGGCCGGGTGTGCGAGCCAGCCGGCCATGGTGTCTCCGGCGACCAGTCGACCCTGCGGTGGCTCGTTGGGCACGAGCCGTAGTCGCTGATCGACATCGAGATCGAAGATCGACGACGTTGTCCAGCCGAGGGTCGCGTCGGCCTCGAGGATCGCGATGGCGTCGCCCAGCGCGGTAGGAGTGAGTAGATCATCGGCATCGACGGCCCGAATATAGTCCGCGGTGCCGTGCGCGCGGGCAAGAGCGGCGTTGCGCGCGTAGGGCAGACCAGCCCTGGGTTGCCACTCCATCCGCACCCGCGGATCCGGTTCCGTGAACTCCCGCGCGAAAAGGGGCTCTGTGGGGCGGGGGCCGCCGTCGAGTTGGACTTCCCAAGTCCATGCCCATCCGGGGCCAAGATCTTGGCCCCGGATGCTGGAGTAGAGCTGGCGCAGAAAGTGGCGGTCGGCTTCGGCGACTGCGGTGATGATGCTGATCTGCCGCGGTGGGGTTTGCTGAGCCGGAGCGGAATCTTGTCCTCGCCGTGAGCGGCGGATCAGACCGAAGTCGACTTCGTAGGCGAGCAACTGCAGTTGCTGCTCCATGCGCGCATGAAATTCGTCGTCGTCGCTTTTCCCCACACCGATACCCTATCGCCGCGATAGCCAAGGTGCGGTGCAGTGGCCGCGAACGCCGGTCGGCGCCTGCTGTCGGAGCGGTGACGGACGCTGCTGGACGTCCTCGACGCCCTTCACACCGGCTGGCCGACAGCCGGGCTTCAACGCGCCGGCCCGGCCCACTGGCGACAACAATCCCTCGTCGTCTCGCGACGGGCCCGAGCGATGTCAAACGAGCGCGCGCAACGTCACCCAGCTGTTTTCCGAATGAGCTTCCGCTACAGCGGGATTGCGTTCGCGTTGATCTCCAGCGTCACAGGGCGATGGTCGGTCAGATAGTCGTCGGCGTGGAGCAGATCCCCAAGTGGAGTAACCCGATATCCCGCCACCACCGCGGCGGGGAGTTGGTGGGTGGCCAGCCATCGGTCGATCCGCCGCGGCGGATGGTGATCGACTGCGGCGTGCCCGGTCGTGGCTTCCAGTTCGACACCGGCCAGCTCCGCGCAGTCCCGCATCCGGCCTTGCCGTTCGAGTCGAATAGCCGCATGTCGATCTAGCTGCCCGTCGATGTCGAGCTGATAGACGTGGTCTGGGTGCCATTCGACCCCGGCGTATGGATCTGGGTCGGTCAGGCTCACACAGTTAAAATCGCCGCCGATCACGGCGGGGACATCTCCCTTGTTCACCGTTCGCAGGATCTGCAATGCGTCAGCAGCCCGCCAAGCTGGGTCGAAAGGCGAGAGCTGTAGCGACATCACGCGCAGTGGCCGCCCGTTGAACTCGAAAATAGCGGAAACGGCGCAGTGCCACATCCCCGCCATCTCGCGCTCCAACCGGTGGATACTGCCAGGTCGCGGCCGGATCTCTGGGCAGCTTCGGTACAAAAGCCCTGTGTGGTGCACGATGCCGCCCGTAGCGACGATCGGTTCGCCCGCGATCTCGCATTCCATACCGGTTGCTTTCGCTAGCCGCCGAAGCCCCGCTTCCGCTCCGGCAGCCTTGGCTTCACGGCCCTCACCGTCGGCAATGATCTCGGAAATCCCGACCGCGTCCGCATCCTGCCGCGCCAGCCACTCTTCTAGAGCGCGATAGCGGGCCTCTGAAGACTCGCCAGTCGCGGCATATAGATCCCAGGCGTTGACAGTGATCAAGGTGAAACGGTCGCGAGTTTCGGTCACACACCGAGACTATCGAGGGCTGCGTACGGAAGAGGTCGAATCTGGATGCCTACGGCGCGAACGGGATTCGTTGATCGGTGAATCCGGGCTACGAGAGCGCCACTGCACTTTCGCCGAGGTCGAAGGGCATACGGGCAGCTCAAGTGCTAGGTCGGGCGGTGACGAGTTGGGGTGCCCGTTTGCGGATTGATAATCCGGCGGCTTCCGGGGTGCAAAATCGACGCCTGCCCGCCGCAGCCAACTCAGGCGCACCGATCCGCGTGAGTTCGCCATCACATGCGTTGCGCCCTATGGTTTTCGGGCGGGTGCTGCTGTTTCGTCGAGCTCCTGCCATTGTACCCGAGCCCACACCGCCTCACCTGCGTCCATCGCCGCTCGCATCTCGGCCAGCGTGGCCGCCTGCCCGATTGGCAAGATCAGGACCACGCCGTTGCCGTCTTCGCGCTCGGCTACATCGAACCACCAGTCCTGCGCGAGCATTTCCCCGTCGAAGATCAGCTCGCCATCCGGGTGGAAGACCTGCACCTGCCTGAACTCCGGGACGTACTGCGCCTTCCATCGCGTGAGCGGTGCCGCGAACGAAGCCTGTAGTGGTACCGACACAGACCGCAGATCGAGTTGCTCGATCAGGCCGCCCTCTCCGAACATCTTGCGTACTTGGCTGATTCGGTCGTCGTGGTCGGCGCGCAGGAGCAGGATGCCTACGTCCAGCCCAAGGCTCACCGCCACGGCCCGCGCTCGCTGCAACGCCATGATCTCGCTCCCTACATTTGGTACCGATCAGCGTCGTCGTCCGCCCCCTCGCACGGTACTGCCGACCGATATCCTCTGCGCGACAACACTGTCGAACCACATGTTCCCTGCAGGTGTTGGTGGGCGCCACGCTGCTGATGTCGTCTCGATCCGCACTGCCTCGGCCAGGTATTGCGGCCTAGTTCTGGTCGATTCCGCTTCGGTCATCCCACACTGCACGGCGCTCGCCGAGTGCCAGCGTGTCGTAGAGGTCTTTGCCGCTGCTCGTGGCGTGTGAGCTACCAGAATGGCGATAGCGGTGCGCTTCAACGGGACCCAGTCCGGACCGTCTTCGGCGGCGACGAGAGCGGCGATCCGATCCAATTGCGGGCAGCCAGGCGGACGGCACGGGTCGCTGTTGCCCGCGACAACGTCGATCATCATGTTCTGCCAGCCGTCGCCGAGATAGGACGCGACAGCCCCGAAATCGACATCGTCGACGTTCACCTCACCCGTGCCGCCGCGCAGGTAGCTGACGTCGCCGGCCTGACCCAGCGAGAGGTGGCCCAGGCCGCTGGCCTGCATCGCAGTTTCTACGGTGCAGTTGAGGGAGGCAAGAACATCTCGATCGACAACGTCTTCCGGATCGCTGACGCCTGGGGATTGACATCGGGTCTCTGTTCGAAGGGCTGACTCAATCAACGTAATTGAGCCTGAACGACATAACGACCGACGGCCGCTGAAACCAGCAGTTACTCCGGCTGCTCTTCCTCTGTGCGATACAGGCGGTGCAAGTGCCCGACGTCGACGCGATATACACCGAAGCCCGCGTCGACCTCGACGAGATCGTCATCGACGACCTTCTGGACTACGCCCCGCGTCGGGCCGTTCGTGGTCAGATCCAGCACGTGTTCGCCGGGACGCAGGCGCCCACGATTCTCGATCCGGCGAACGAATTTCGCCAAAGTCGGCAGGTCGAGGTCGACGCTGATCGACTGCGACAGCAGCCCGAGGTCGACGTCGATCCAGAGGCCGAGCTTCGTCGGCGCCTCGGGGTCGTGCTCGATCTCGTGTTCACGCCGTGGGGATAGAACCCCGGCACCATCGGGGTAGACGGTGACATCAGCCAAAATTGGGTGCGTGAAGCTGGTGGTCATATCCGCTCTCTGATCGTGAGGACAACTCGCTCGCCTTAGCCCTCGGAGCGCAGGCATCTCCTCGCTACGGTCACATCTCCCGCATCCGGGCGGCGAACTGGTCACGGTGCAATGCTGTCGTGTCAGCTTCGTCGAGCAGGTCGGCGCTGCGCAGGAAGGCGATCTGGAGTTGCATCGTGGCCAGGATGTTTTTGCCGAGCTCAGCTCGGCCCGTCCGCGCCGTCGTGGCGTACTCGCGCGCGAGTTCGGCACCCGTCGCAGCGGCGGTGGCGAGAGCTTGGTGTTCGGCGTCGATCATCGTCGTCATCAGCGTGGTCAGTCCGCTGATGGTGTTGTCCAGCTCGGCGACCATCGCCCGCACAGCCTCCGGGTCGGAGCTGACATCGCCTGTGATCGCGCCGTGGAGAAACGCCGTGATTTCGGGCAGTGTCCCGTGATCGATGTCGTCGAAATCCCCAGCCATAGCCTCGCACCCCCTCGCACCCGTGAATTGTTCGGGGTCAGCCTAACCAGGAGCGGGGCAAGGCAGCGCGCGCCGGTCTGATCAGTCCCTGGACGTTGATCCGCTGGCCGTGCATGGCAGATCCGGTGATGATGATGCGGTGAACGATGATCATCAACATGACGACCCGACGCCCTGACCCATCGCCGCATTGTCGAGATCAGAGCAGAGATCGAACCAGCCGAGATCGACGCGACAGCAGTGAGATTTTTCGAAGCCAGTGGTGATCTGCTCGAGGCGACGCTCCGGCTCTCTGCCGCCCCCTCGCGGACCTGATGATCCTCGCCCGCGCATCCACACTCACCCGCCGACACCCGATGAGGCCCAGCAACAGCTTCAGCAGACCCGACGAACCCTCGGAAAGAGCAGCAAACCTCAGCTATTCCATTGGAATAGAAGGGGTTTGGGCACCCACGTGGACAACAACGGGATCGAGGCAGAATCGGCGACTCCAACCGCACCACACCGGCGCCTACATGGGCGGACAATGCTGGAATGCCCGAGTTGATGTCGACAGTGGTCGATCCCGACACATTCGCCACCGACCAGCCCACGCTGCTCAGCACCGGCGGGCTGGCACTACGGCCCTGGAGCGACCACGACGCACCCACCGTGTTCACAGCATTCCAAGACCCCGCGATCCGCCAATGGCATGTACGGACCGCCGAGTCCGTCGACCAGGTTCGTCAATGGATCCTCTCGTGGCGATCGGCCTGGTCCGCCGGCAACGGCCAATGGACCGTCACCAGCAACGGCGAAGTCGCCGGGCGCATCGGACTTCGGCATTCCGACCTCTCCGAGGGCGTCACCGAACTCGCCTACTGGACCCTGCCCGCCTGGCGTGGCCGCGCTATCGCACCTCGCGCCGCAAATACACTGATCCGCTGGGCATTCGACGACATCGGATTCGACCGGATCGAGCTCACCCACTCGGTCCGCAACCCGGCCTCCTGCCGGGTCGCCGCCAAGTGTGGTTTCCCTCTCGAGGGCACACTTCGTGGTGCAGGCCGCCACCACGACGGCCGCCACGATATGCACCTGCACGCCCGCCTCCGCACCGATTGACATACCACCACGCAAGCCACCAGAGACGCCGTCGTCAGGACATAGGTGCGCGGAACGTTGGGTGGGACCAGGATTCTGCCCCCGCTGAGGCTCGTCCCGAATTCGCCAGAAGGGCCGCGGCGCTAGGCGATGTGGGTTGCCAGGGCGCGTTCCAGAATGGTGCGGGCGTCCTGCCCAAAGGCTGCGACGGTGGCGAGCGCGTCGAAATGGCGGGCCGCGGTGGCGATGTCGACGGCGGCGGTGACAGTCAACTGCCCGGTAGCGGTTTCGACGTCGCAGAGGCGATCGTCGCTGAGAATGAATCCCGAGGCGGGCGAAACAAACCGCGCGGCGACCGGAACGATGCCGATCTCGACGTGCTCGCGGTCGGTGAGGGTGTCGAGCAGGACCTGGATCTGCTCAGCCATGATCGCGGGACTGCCGACAGTGCGGAGCAACGCCTCCTCGCCCAACAGAAACCGGAAGCGCTTGCCGGGAACGTCGAGCACCCGCTGCCTCGCGAGCCGCTTGGTGACAGTTTCCTCGGTGTCGTCGGGGACTTCGAGAATCGCGATGCAGGTGGACAGGATCGCGCGGGCGTAGGCAGGGGTCTGGAGGAGGCCGTGCACGATGTGGGGACTCCAGTCGCGTTGCAGCTCCGTGGCGTGCTCGAGGTCGATCAGACTGTGTTGCAGGTCCGAAAGGCCGTCTTGACCAGTGGTGGAGAAGCTCGTGTAGGTGTAGGTCATGGCGAATTCCCTTCGTGCGGTGAGTGTTCCCGCTCGATTGTGGAGTGGCGTTCGGCGACATCGTCGGCCATTTCGAGCCAATTCGAGACATCGTGAGACATCGTGGTTGTTCGGCCATCTGCACCGTGCCGGCGCTCCGTAGGCTGGCCACACTCCGGGGTCCCCGGTGTCGGCGGAGGTCTGAAAGTTCGAGGAGGGCATCGGTGTTGGTCGACGGGGATGGTCCGAGGACACGGCTGGATCAGGTGTTGCGCAAGCGGCGTTGGTCGACGAGCGACTTCGTGAGGGTGTTCAACCGGAGTTCGCTGGAATTGGCCGCTGCGGGCAACGCCGGTGTCGGAGGCAGCGCAACACAAGTATCCACGCGTCAGGCGACCCGCTGGATCAGTGGCGAGACCAGCCGTCCGGCAACGGAATCGCTGCGGGTGCTCGCCAGGATGTTCCCCGCCGAGACCCCCGAAGCACTGCTGGGGCCACCTCGAGCCGAGGACGCACACCCGCCCCAACACCACGGCGGTGACAGGATGCCCCCTCTTCCTACGGCGCAGGCACCGATCGCGGGATCCACTTTGGCCGACACCTTGTTCGACGCAAAGCTGGCGACCTTCCAACAGTGGCAGACAACCCCGTGGGGCAGGCTCCGCTACAGCATCGCCGCCGCGAACCTGACGCCCCATCTCCAACCCGGCAGCCGGGTACTCGACGTCGCCGGCGGCAATGGTCTGGATGCGGTCGAGCTCGCGGCCCGCGGGCACCACGTGACCATCGCCGACATCTCCGAGTCGGCTTTGGCTGATGCGCGTGCCCTCGCCGAGAAGCATGGCGTCGGCGACCGGATCAGCACACGACTACTCAGCGTCGACGAGCTGGCCCAGCAGTTCGCGCACAACGAGTTCGATGTCGTGCTCTGCCACAACCTGCTCCAGTACGTGCCCGATCCGAAAACGCTGATCGCCGTGCTGGCCTCGATGGTGGCCTCGGGCGGGGTGGTGTCGGTCATCGCGCCGAACGCCGACGCCGATCCTCTACTCACCGCGGTGCGCAACCTCGACCTCGACGTAGCGCTGCGCCAGCTTGACAGCCCGACTCGCCACACCGTCACCTACGGCACCGAAACCCGTGCCTGCTACGCCGGTTCGGTCACCCACGACCTCGCCGAGGCAGGACTGCATCTGCGGGCGCACTGCGGAATCCGCAGCGTCTGCGACCTGCTCGTCGACGACGCTGTCAAGAACGACCCGCGGTTCTTCGTCCAACTCGAACGACTCGAACTGGCGATGGCCACCCGCGCGCCCTACATCCACACCGCGAGGTTCTTCCAACTCATCGCCACACCGAAGACCTGAGTCAGCGAAAGCGGGGCAGTGGTCGCCGAGGCCGTGTCCGAGGTGAACTGGCTACTTTCCGACAGCGCAGTCCTGATGCTAACCGACCGCGTGTCACCGCTGAACTGCAACGATGACACGTCCCCTCGCTCCGGAACACAGCCGGGGAATGACCATTAGCGGACTCAGCGGCACGCCAGATATCGTCACCCTCATGACCACCGATCCCACGCAGACCCAGGCCCCGACGGGCCAGGACGCGCTGGGTGGATCCACCGATCTTCTGGGACCTGAATTCGCCGCGCGACTGGGCGCTCAACTCGCCGACGACGACGACTTCCAGGCCCTGCTGGCCACCAACAATCACAACATCCTGCAATCGGTCCTCGGCGACATCTGCCCCGCGCCGGAGTGGATGGGCAACATCACCGCGCAGTTCGCGCCCGCACCGAACTACGCAGCCCACTGGAACGTCCCGACCATCCCCCTCGCCCAACGGTGGGCCACCCTGCCCACCGAACTGCTCGCTGGCACCGCGGCTCGGTCCAACCATGGTCTGGTCCCGGCCTTCGTCACCGCCAACACGTCCTCGGTTCGGTGGATGTCCTCGGCGAGGATGCTCGGGCTCGAGGGAGTCGTGGACGAAATCTCCTCCTGGGCAAAACGGATAGTCGCGATCAAACGCAATCGAGACCAGATCCGTGCGCTGATACTCCTCGCGCTCGAACTCGAACGCGCAGCACAGCGCACCATCAGAGCCGGGATCCAGATCTACGGTCTGACCGAACTACTCAGGAGCACCCGCAACCGGCTACGCGAAGCCCTCCTGAGATCCAGCGCCACCGCACGCCAACGCCACCATCACAATCACCATCACGGCGACACCGACCCACCCGGGCACATCGTCGCCGCCCGCCCGCGTCTCAGCCGCGGACCCAACACCTGCAGGTCGATCGCCACCCCTCGATCACCTGCAGGACTCACCCACGTCTGACCAGCTCCCCCTCGGTCGGTCACGTCGGGCGATCCTGCACAACTCCGCAGGAGAACCCTTGAACGCCACCGTCATCGATGTGCTCGCACCCCTCGTCGCGGCGCCGCGCGTCGTCCTCGTCACCGCTCTGATCGCGGTGCCGGTGACGATCATCTCGCTGCTGCTTCTGCTGGTCGTACCAGTCGCCTTGTTCGCCGACACCGCGCGCAGTCGCCGCGCCGAGCAGACACTGCAGTCTCTGATCACCGCACTCGCCGCTCTGGCACGGTTTGTCGCCGGGAAGCACCGGTGACCGGCCTGAGGCCGGTCGGGCGCCCGCCACAATGCTCGCCCGAGGTCGTCGACCGCGTCCTGGCCCTGCGCGACGACCACTCGAAGAGCCTGCGCCAGATCGCCGAGACGCTCAACAGCGAACGGATCCCTCCGCCCGGCGGTGGAGTCCGCTGGCAGCATCCCCACATCAGCCGGCTCCTCAAGACCAGACACCTTCAACACCGACGCCGCCTACGGTCGATCGCCGCCGTGAACAGCAGAAACGACACGTCCCCCATCGCACTGTCCTACCCCGACGAGGGCGAACGGTCACCGCGGTCGCGGCACTCGGCCCCGGTCGAGTCCGGGAGCGCCAGCGGGCCGAAAGCTGACCAGCCACCCTCGCGCATGGGCCATGATGGCGGACATGACCGAGGAGACCGGGGCGCAGCTGGTGGTCCTGCGCGGCAACTCAGGATCGGGGAAGTCCGCTGCCGCCCGGCAGGTGCAAGAACGGGTCGGGAAAGGCCGGTGCGCCGTGGTCGGCCAAGACGTCGTGCGCCGCACCATCCTCCGCGAACCCGATGCTCCAGGCGCGTTCAACGTGACGCTGATCGAGACCATCGCCACGGCCTGCCTGGAGCGCGGCCTGACCGTCGTGGTCGAAGGCATCCTCCACGCCGATCGCTACGCGGCGATGCTCGAGCGGCTGCGCCACCACGCGACACAGTCACACTTCTATGCGTGGGATCTGTCGTTCGCCGAAACCGGACGCCGTCATCAGATGCGGCCACAAGCCACCGAGTTCGGGCTCGACAGCATGCGGTCGTGGTTCCACTGCTGGAATCCACTGCCCTTCGTCGACGAAACGCGTTTCGACGAGACCTGGACCTTGGCCTCCGCCGTCGGTCGCATCTGCTCGGATCTTTGCCTAGCCCGCACCGTGCAGACTCAACGTTCGACAAACGCAGGGTCAGACCAGTATTCGGGGTTCCTGCCATAGTTGGGGGTCGTGTACGCGCGATCCCAGGGTGCGCCTGGCCGGATCAGTTCCCGCCAACCGTCGACCTCGACATAGATCACCCGCATCGCATTGAGAGACGCGAAGTGCAGGTCGGGTCCGTCGGTGCTGACCGCGTCTTCGGCGACCGCGACAGAGAAGTTGTGCTCGAGTCCCGCTCGAACTGTCGCTTCGATGCACACGTTGGTCTGCAGGCCCGCGACGATCAACCGCTGCACGCGCAGACTCCGCAGCACCGGCGACAGCTCGGTATAGGCGAAGAAGCTGTGCCGCGTCTTGGCCAGTACGACATCGCCGGTCTGGGGTGCCACCGCATCCATGATCTCGGCGTTCCACTGGCGCTCGGCAGCGGTCAACGCCGGTACGCCCGAATCACGCAGCCGGTGATGTTGGGCAGCCCTGGGGTTCGCTGCGAGTTCCCCGGCAGGACTGGGCGATTGCTGCGAGTACACCACCGGTATGCCGCTCTCGCGCGCGGCAGCCAGCAGTTGGGCGCACTCATCGACGATGTCCGGAAGCCGCCAGATCGGCGGCCACCCCAGCGGATCTCGCAGGTCTTGTCGCAAGTACCCGTTCTGCATATCGACCATCAGCAGTGCGGTGTTGTCAGACACAGCAGTCCCCTCCCCCATTCGGGCGCGTCACCGGCCAGCGCGCTGTCACCGATGTTCGTCAGTCACCACGCTATGCCCAAATGGGCTGATGCAGAACAGAATTGGGTGATCATCACTGCTGACCTATGGTGATGACACGTCCCTCGTCCTGTGATCCCACCGGGCTACCATCCGTTGGCGCCTGCTCGGTGAGCGGCAAACCGAAGAACGCGTTGTGGGTGCGGGCCGCGGACCCGGCAGCGCCCCGCCGGGCGGCCAGTTCCCGCGCGACGCCATCCCAGAGCGAGGCGTACTCCGGCGCCAGCCCACGCGCACGGGTGAGGCTGGGATAGTCCTGCGGGTCGAACGCCAGATGCCCTGGGGCGCACGATGGCAGCGGCACGTCCGGCCACCGCCGGGCCGGGACTGCGGAAGCGGAGTCGTCGACGAACATGATGTGCGCCTGCCCGTCGACGATCTTCCACACAGCGCGAGCGGCGGCGTTACGGGTAACGGGCATGCAGTCCTCCGGTGGCAAGGTCGTCGAATGCTCGAATATTCGGTGCCTTCAACATCTTTCGATGCGAACAAGTGCAAGACACCAGCTACATCCCCGCGAGGCCGGGCACCCCGATCCCCCACACCAGCGTCCCACAACCGGCACCCGCGTGAGCTCGGAACTCGGCACGCCGACCACCTCGAAGGCGTCCACCCTGATGCGATCCCGGTTCTGGCTGCGACCGCCGTTGTCGCGAAATAGGTTGAGCCGATGACCCCTCTGAAAGTGCATGCGACGGCGTCGACTTTCGTGTTCGGCCGCTTCACTACCGGGTGGCGCCTGGGATTGATACAGCACCCGCGGCTGAAGCGCACGATGATCGCCGGCGGCCATGTCGAGGAATTCGAAGTACCCGCCGAAGCGGCGGTGCGCGAGGTACTCGAGGAGACCGGGTTGCGGGTCCGGCTGTTGCGTCGACCGACTGTGCCACTACCGCAGGGATATCCACTGCACGTGGTGACCGACGAGCCGTGGTGGACCACCCTGACCGACGTGCCCGGCGACAACCATCTCGCGGAGCCCCATCGGCACCTCGACCACCAGTACGTGGCCATCGCCGACTCCGTCGAGCACGTCAGGACTCCGGAACACCCCTTCGGCTGGTTCGGGCCCGACGACCTCGACGAGCTGGAGATGTTCGACGACACCGTGTGCTTGGCTGCCTGGATCTTTCCCCACATCGATCAGCTTGCCGACCAGGGGCTCGGCCACACCTGGTCGTTGTCGCATGCCGAACCCGAGTCGGCCGACCTCGAGAACCGCAGTGCATCTGCGGAATCGAAGTAGCCGCGCTGGTTCGAGGAATTCGCCAGCGAACTGGCTAACACCCGAACTACGCTGGGTTAACTCGCGTTGCGGCTTCAACAGCAACGAGACAGTTAGGGGTAGAGCATGCTCGACGAACTCGGCCGGTTCTGGCGCGGCGACGACATCACGATCGTTTTGATCGGCGCACTCTTCGTCGGAAATCTCCTCCTGGGCACCGCATGGGCGTCCGCGCGTTCGCGCCCGTTCCGATCGGCCTGCGCCATCACCGGCACCACCGTGCTTGCCTGGGCCGCGGTTACACAGCCCCACGGCGCCGTCTCTATCGTCCTCGCCACCGCATGCATCGTGCTCTTCTTCGCCGGCATCGTCACGTTGGCCAATTTCGATGCGCGCCGCGATGGACTAGAACCCTTGAGTTGGCGCGGTGGATTCCTTCGGCGTCTGCCGCGCGCGCCGCGCCGAGATCGCAAGCAGGCCCGCCGAGCCCACTTCATTCGCACGTCGCGGCTGGCTACCGCGCTCGGCATGGAGATCGCGCTGCTGCGCATCAACGCCGGCCTGAACCGTATGACCATCGCCGACCAGCTCGGCATCCCCGGCGGCCGCTACGGCGACATCGAGGAAGCCAGCCAGCACGACACCTGCGCCAGCATCGCCGATCTCGAAGCCATCGCCGCGCTGCACGACACCACCATCACCGCCCTCTACGACGCCGCCTGCGCCCGTATCGCCCGCGGCGATCTGCCCACCGGCGCCGAGCGCGGGGCCAGAATGTTCGCACTGGCACTCGGCACTGACATCGACCGCTACTTCACCGACCATGCATCGAAACCCTGACCAGCACCGATGACACGTCCCCTCATCTCATCAGCTCTTGAGCCAGCGGCCGGCGAATCGTTCACCGCCCCGCAGACACTGAGCGAGCAGCTCGTCTGACGACGTTCACCACCTCGGTCCCTGACACAGTTCGCCGATCGCGCAGATCACGTGGTCGTTGCGGGGATCAACCCACACAGGTGTCCCGTCAACCTGTCGGGGCTTGAGCAGGTGGCGGCCTCGACACGGCCACTGGACGAACTCGTATCCGGCCAACTCGGTCTGAGCGGTGTCCGCGACCCACACCGCGGCGGCGCAGAACGCGGCGTCCATCGGCATGCCCTCGCCCACCGTGAATCCGCCCAGACCCCGGGAGGTCTTCCAGCCGAGGGTCACCGTGTACTCGGCGCCGATGCCCAGCTCCCACACCAGAGGATTCAGCTCGACCTCGCGGCCGTAGCGCAAGCAACCCAGGTCGCGCGCGACCGCGACGACCGCGTCCACCCACGCAGGTGGGGCCTCGATGCCCGGGCCCGGGACCTCGTCGAACACGGGCTTGTCGCTGGCCACGTGGAAGCTCCACACCAAGCGGTCCTGGCTCCCCGGAACGACATATGCCATGGCCCCACTGTGACAGCCAGGATCGCGCTACTGCCTCGACGACACGGCTGACCGTGCTGCACTGTGAACTCGGCAGCCGGGAACCATGATTCAGCCGCCGCCGAGTGGAGAAGCATGACGCTCGCACAGCACGTTCCCGTCGAGGACAACCCGCATCGGCCCGTTCCGCACCCTCGACACCGTCTCCATCTCGATGGTCAACGTGTCGGTGACGCCGTCCCCACGAAGCTGTGTGTTTACGCAGGGCCAGCCCTCGGCGTCGGTGAGCATGGCGGTCGACCCCACCAGCGCACGACCGTCGTACTGGTCGGAGGAGTCCGGTTGCGTGACCTCTTCTTCGACGCCGAGCCTGACCAGCAACTCCAGCACCGCGTCGAGGGTGGCCGGACGTTGGGATGCCAGCGCGGCGAACAGGCCGGGGAACTCTGAGAACGCGCGGTATCCCTCATCGGCCACGTACAGGTCAGTGCCTGACCCGGCGCGCGAGGCGGTGTAGAGCTGGCGAATTTTCACCTCCCACCGAATCCCTGCCGGCTCTTCGGCGAACACGATGACCGCGGGCCCCGCATCGACCGGACGCCACCACCGCCACCACACGCGCAACGGCGCAACCGCTCCCGACTCCTGCGTCTGCGGATCCCGCATCAACACCTCCAAGATTCATGTCCCCGGGCTCTGCTTCCCGGATTGCTGGCGAAGACCCAGCCCTTGTGGATCAGAGCTGTCCGGATTTCGCATCGGTCCCCGCTGAGGGCGTCCTGAACAGCGACTCGAACCGCCGATCGACGCGCGCCTTTTCCAACACCGCGGTGAGCTCGCGCCGCCCGTCGTCGGTGACGGTGTAGTACCGGCGCAGTGGCCGGTCGCCGTCGGCGTCGGCGACAGGTTCGTCGGTGACCGTGAGCCATCCAGCCTCGGCCATGCGCCCCAAGATCGGATACAGCACACCCGTAGCCAGCCCCGTCTGGCGCCGCAACGCGTACCCGTAGTGCTGCGCGGCGGGTGCGTCCATCACCGAGACCGCCACCTGCACCATCGAGAACGTCATCCGCATCGCCGCCATAGGTAGTAATCTACATATCTAGGTAGTAATCTACTTAGCACCGCCTGCCGGCGACAACACCAGCAGGCACACCTTCTCGAGGAAGACGGCCACCATGAACGCCACCACCCTCACCCGCAGCGCCGCCCGCGCCTGGGCCCGACTGCGCCGCCGCCCGACCAACCCGATCTCTCCGGCCTACGCCGACTTCTCCTCCCTGCCACCGCGACCCGCGCCGATCTCGCTGGATCCCGCCGACCTTCCCGCCATCAACTGCCCCTGCTGTGGCCACCCCCCGATCTCCGGCACCGAACAACCACGCACGCTGCCCACCGCCTCACGGCGCTTCAACCTGACCTGCGGCGGCTGCGCCACCACCTACGTCGAGACCGAGCCGCGCCCGATCACCTACATGCCCGACGACTACGACCAGTGCCCCAGCTGCGGCAATCCTCCGACCTCGGGCACCATCGCCTTCCGCGGGGAAGGCTTCTCCGAGCTGTTCGTGCGCCGCTACGACTGCACCCCCTGCGGTCGGAAATACGTCCGTACCACCGACGGCAGCTAGGCGGAATCGCAGCGGCTGCAATCGATGCAACTCGATCCAATTGGATCGAGTTGGATGTCGAAACACACCTCGACCTGCACCGATGACACGTCCCCTGTGCCAATGCGACCCGGCCGACAATCAGTCGTGGCGCAGCCGGAACCGAAGGAAAAATGACGATCCGTGCCAGCTTGAGCGAACCTTCAGCGCCAATCGAGCTGGCTCTCGGGCACACCGACCGCCCGGCCATGCTCAGCGGCCCGCGCACGGCCGTCGACATCGCCGCGAGCGTAGGTGAACACACGCCCGGCGAAGGCCACGAAAGTCGTTTCCGCGCTGTGGAAATCGACATACCAAGGGCCTGGACGTAGCGACCAGGCAAACAGATCTGCCAGCCTCTCACCAGCTGAATCGGCTGCCTCGAAATCGAACAATGTCCAGATTTTCGGCTGGTCAGGAGCTGGGGTGTCGACCTCAGTCCGCTTGATCGACTTCACCACGATGTCCAGATCCGGCAACGCCGCGTCCGGACGGAAGCCTTCGACAATGAACACACCCCGCACGCGGCCATCATCAACATCATCAACCATGTCGACCAGCATGCAGCACGTGTTGCGAATTCCGTTGCAGCTCAGGGCATACTCCACGTGGCACCTGTGGGCGGAGCGCAACCGAGAGGTCTTCCTCTGCCTGCCTGTGCCACGTCGCCGAGTCTCGTCGCCCAAAGCAATCGTGGGCCGCGAACAGCCCACGTGAAGGAAACACAGCCATGCCTGAGCGGTCACTGCCGGACCTTGCTGAAGACGCAGGGATCGAACTCGCCCTTCGCCTCCGCATGCCGTGCGACATCCTCGATGTCCATCGAGTGAACAAGTCAAGCGCACCGATCTATACGAGCCTTCGCTATGGCGCGTTCCTCTTGGCCTATGCGCCGATCGAGAACTTCTTCACCCAACTCACCGGATACTCGACCCGCACGAACGGCAGAGCACTACCGCTCAATCTCGACAAGATCCAGCGAGAGCTCGACGTGCGCTGGCCGGCCCAACGGTTCCGGACGAATCTCTGGGAGGGCCGTGCTCGCCAACAATCAACCGGGCCTGGGAACCGGTCGGAATGGGCCTTTCTCCGCGGCCAACGCCTCAAGTTCTACCTCTCCGACATGAAGAGTCTCCGCGATCTCCTCAGCCACGGAAGCGATCCGCGCGGTGCCACGAACACCAGCGAAACACTGTGGAAAGTCCAGGACGGCTGGTCGATGCGGCTGATGGGCGTCGAAGGTTTCGTCCAGTTCGTAGAGGACCTGGCAGAGCAAGCAATGTTGGAGTCGGGCGTTCATCCGACGAATATCCCTAGCTGGCCGCAACCACAGCGCACCGGAATCTCGCGGAGCGCCCCTCCTTCTCTGCCTCGCCGCGACCAGCTCGCCGCTCAGCACGACGCAGACCTCGGCGAGTAAGCCGGTTCCGGCGCGGGCGGTCGCGCGGCACGGTGGTGATCACCGGATCCGGAACTCGGTTCGCGAGATGGTGAACTGGCTTCCGCCACGTTCGCGGCACGAGATCGCCCCCGCCTCGACCCGTTTGCAGGAGAACTTGCCCGAGGTCATCGACTCACCCGTCGGCAACGCCGTCGCCAGCAGGAAATCCTGCGCGCACACATAAGTCGGTTCCTGGCCCGTTCGTAGGACGACCGTGTGGCCGAAATCCTGCGGCGCACAGCCACTCGGCAACGCGGGGACCGGGTAGTTGAAGTCCGCGACGTCGCAGCGCGCGAAATCTCCCTGGCCGTCGGTGCCGATCACGCAACCGATATTGCCGTCGACGGTCATCATCGACACCGGGGCCAGCGGAACTTGTGCCGTGCTCGACGGGAACACCCCCGCCACCGCATTGCCGAACACGAAAAGCACCCCGCCCAGCACGCCGGCGCCCAGGAGAAACACCGCCACCGCCCCGACGACGTTGCTGATCCTGGCCCAGACCCACCCGATCAGCCAGCCCAACAACCAGAACGGTCCACGGAGCCGGAACCGACGGCGCGGCCGCGGCGAGCGTGTAGATCGCCGGGGTAGCCGAATTCGTTGCCACCACTTGTGCCGTGTCGGACCTTCGTCGGGCACAACAGGATCTGGCTCGGCGGCGGGGGCTGGTTCCTCGATGCCCCAGTCTGCTGGTGTGGAGAAGTCCCATTCGTCGACTGTCTGGCTGCCGACGACAGGTTCGGCTTCGGTCGGCGCAAGCGCCGGCGCGACGGTGGCCGTCGACATTTCGTCGGCGAGACTGGTTGTCCGAAGCGCATTCCCGGCTGCCACCGGTGCGGTCCGCGCTGCATGGGCGACCTTGGTGCGGGGAGTAGGTCGGCCAGGTCGTGCGCTGTGCGGCACGGTAGTTCGGCGCCTCGGCGACCGAGACGGCGTGGGCGGGTCGGGCTCGGCAGGGAACCCGTCGGCGAGCAAAGCGGCCTCGTCGATCTCGGCGCCGATGTTCAGTGCCCGCAATGCCTGCACGACCTGTCCCGCCGACCAGCACGCACGGCCTTTCGACAACCCCGTCACCGCGGCGGCCAGCGCCGAACCGTCCTCGTCGGAGGCGATCACCAGCTGGGTGCCCTTCAGTGGCTCGTTCACCTCGACGCGCACCTCGTGCCCGGTGCGGGCCACCAGCACGACCAGGCCGTTGACGAACTCCTCCCGGTCCATTCGCCACCCCAGCGCGCCCGACAAGGATATTGCCTGGGCATGAACCTGCTGGAAGGCGTTGGGGTGGGACTTGAGGCGATGCACCGGCGCCGGTGTGCCGTCGAGTTTCCAGGGACCGTTCGATGTCGCCGTCAGCGCGCCACCGCGCGGCTCGGTGAAGCCTTTCACCTCGATCGCCACGCATCGCTGGGGTGTCCACAGCACCGCGTCGATCTGTACCGGGTCCATATTCTGCTTCTTGTGGGCCAAGACGTTGAACACCACGACCGCCGGGCCGTCGATCTCCTTCAGCCGCCGAAACACCGCCCGCTCAGCGCCTGAACCGAATTCGCCCTCCACCACGGCCCGCACGTTGACCCCTTATTCGACGATGAGCTCCCCTGACCTGACCAGGGTAGGGGTGCCCACCGACACGAAGCCGAAGTCCGCCAACAACAGTACGGACACCAACGCGGGAACCACCGGCCGCCGCTGATCAGGCGAGCTCGTCGGATCGGTGCCACCTCGACGACGAAAACGTCGGGCGCACAACGAAATGCCCGATCGGGACGTGTCATCCTCCCTGGTCATCACCCCTTTCCGGCTTCGGCTATCCGATCGGGGGCGCGGTGACGCTCGTCAGATCCTTGTCGAATCTCAGGCCTCGCCACGATGGGTGGCGCAACCCTGCGACAGTGCGCTCGCGGTAGTGGACGTCGCCGACAAGCCGTGGGGTCACCCACGACGCGGTCGTCGCGATCGTTCGAGGGACCGGGCCCTGGAGTGGGGACTCGTCGATGGCGAGCTCGTCGAGTTGACGTTGCAGCGCGCGGCGGGCGTCGCGACTGAATCCTGAACCGACGGCCCCCAGCAGGATCAAGTCACCGTCGGGATCGTGGGCGGCGACGAGAAGAGATCCGAATTCCGCACCGCCCCTGCTGTTTCGCAGCCATCCGACGATGATCACCTCGGTCGACTTACGCAGCGGAACCTTCCGCCACAGCGCCGATCTACCAGCCTTGTATGAAGAATCCAGCCTTTTGACGACCACACCTTCGACCCCGTTCTGGGCGGCGACCTCGAGCATGGTCGCCACCGGCACATCGGTGTAGTACGGCGGGACGACGATCACCTCGGAGTTCGCGTCCAGGTCGAGCTGAGCCAGTAGCTCGCGCCGCTTCTGATAGGCCAGCCCGCGCAGATCTTCGCCGTCCAGGCCGAGCAGGTCAAAGACATACAGGCGAGTCGGGACCTCGGCCATCAGCGAGCGGCTCGGCCGCACCACACCCAGTCGACGACTCAGCCGGCCGAAGTTCGGCGCCCCGGTCTCGGGGTCGGGGGCGACGAGCTCGCCGTCGACGATGATCTCGCGTCCCGCGGCCGCGGTGACCACCGCGCGGGCGATCTCCGGAAAGGCCGAGTGCAATGCGTTCGCGTTGCGGCTCATCATCGTGGCGACTCCCCCGGACGCCCGTGCTGTGCACCGGGCACCATCCCACTTCCACTCCACCGCCCAGCGCGGGCCGTCCGTTGGGGCCGGCCCGGATGACGCCAACATCGGCGGCGGCATCTGCACAAACCACAGCATATAGTTAGCAATCCAGTGTTCGCGCGAAGGAAAATGTCTCTGAACTGCCAATATGACATGTCCACCATGCCCTGAAGTGTGGACTACATAAGGATGGTTACCGATCGTAGCCGTCGTCTGAGCGGTCGATTGCCGCGGCGAAGGCGTTCCCCGTGGAGTGTCGCGCCAGCGCGCTGGTCGACCTCGGAGCCGGATCAAGGATCGTCGGATGCTGCGCGGCGTGTTGTGCGCGCTCGGCCGCTGCGCGAGCCACATCGGCCGCGATTTTTGTCCGAGGAGACAACGTTGTGCGCAGCAGCTCGGCGTCGAGCTCTTTGCGCCGACGCGTGAACTCTTCGAGTACCTCGATCGACGGCGCCGACGGTGCGTGTTTGATGTCGTCGATCAACGCCTGCAGACGACTCCGCAAATCAGCCACTGGACCCCCCTCGTCGATGAACTCCCATCGTCGCACGCGCCACCGACACCTCACCACTGATCACCGTCACGACCTGCGCCGATGACACGTCCCTCGCATTCCCTGAGTCGACGAAGCCGGCTCCTTAGAGCAGGTGCGCGTGGGTACGGATCGTCTCCAGGCATTGATGCAGCGATGGTTGCGCGCCGTAGACCAGCTGCATCGCACGGCGATATCCCGCAGTCAGCGCCGGGCTGTGCGCGGCTGTGTCCAGCAGGGGGCTGTGCCCGAATCCGTCCGCGGGTCGTGGTGTGTAGCTGAAGCCGGCGCTTTCGCTGTGCTCGTCGACATCGGCGCACAACCGCGCGATGCCGTCGGGCCCCAGGTCCTCGAGCGCGGCGACCACCTCGGCGTTGGCGAGCAGGCAGTGGATGTCGTAGAGGTGGCGTGCGTTGCGCTGCAGCGCAGCGATGGCCTTCTCGTCCGGGGCACGCGAAGCACCATCGTGCAGGGCGGCCAGCTTTTCGAACAGCGTGCGCTCCGGTGCGAGGACCTCGACCGCGAACGGCGCGAACTCCTCCCACGTGTCCGGAGTGTCACCGAAGACCTCGATCGCGAAATCGGCGATCAGGGAACGAATCTCGCGCCGGTGCGTGGGAAAAGTGCCCCCGCGCGTGCCCATCTCCAGAAGTACACCCTCAGTGATGGCCCGCTCGGCCGCTGCCGAGGGCATCACGCGTGCCGGATAGCGGTAGCGCACATTCCTCTTGACGCCGGCTGTCGACTCCTTGGCCTCGGTCGCGTCCTTGCCGATCCCGAGGTGTTCGGTGACCCCGTCACGGACACGCTTGAGCGCCTTGTCACGGGTGCCGGCACCAGCACCGACATCGGGGAAGATGACGAGCAGGTCGACGTCCTCGGAGAACCGTTCGATCAGCCTGTAGACGCGAGACAGCGACGTTCCGCCTTTGAAGATGACTGTCAGCTCACCGCTGCCGGTTTGACCGACCACCTCCACCGGGAAGGTCGTCGCCCGCAGGACTTCCATGGCCCAAAAGTCTTTTTCCAAAAACGACTGGTCTAGACCTAACTGCTCAGCCGAGGCGGCGATCAGCGCGGCCAGGTCATCAGGGTGCTCACGCAGCGCAGGCATCAGGCAAGCATGCCCGATACCCGCAAGTCCTCACCCAGTCGGATCAAGTTGTCCCGCAACGTCGGAGAGCGCTCCCCCTCGGCTGCGGACGAGAGCGCACGCCAACGCAGCTTGCCAGCGGCTACCGCCTTGCCCACGGCGGCGCTCAGTGCGGTCCAGCCTTCGTCCACGGTGGTCTCCCAGTCGCCGCGCAACAGTTCGAGGACCGCGATCTCGAGCGGGCGCAGAGTCGCTCGGCGCAAATTGTTGCGCTTGGACACCTCCACTCCTGGGATCGACGTCGGAACGGCGCCGGTCACCACCATGGTCGGTTTGGCCGGGACCTGCGTGGTCAGCCCGAGCGCGCGGGCCGCGGAAAACCCAGTCGGTCCCGCGCCGGTCTTGCCCAACACCTCGGCGGCGACAGCCTCGGCAGTAGGGCGCGTCAATCCGTAGCGAGTCGGGACACCCTTGAAGTACAGACCTCGGCGGATTGGGACCAGCTCACCGCGCTGGTGCGCGCGTTTGATCGCCGACGCGGCGGCAGCAGTGGTCCCCGGCAGGCGACTCGTGTGAACGAAGCTCCCGGCCGGGTAGGACTCCAACGCCTTGGCGGCGGCACCTACTGCTGACCTCATGACAACAAAGCGTACCGAAAAGATGTCACGAATACGAGTCGAGCGATCCGTATCAACCATCACAATCATGCTATGAGCTGCCAGAATAGTCAGAACGCACTTAACAAAGTATCGGACTCACAGTCACAGTTCACCACGACAGTGTTGCCAGGCCATCGCTCGTTATACCGCTGGCACGCCTCGCAACGGGTCGAGGAGCAGCGTGATGGTCACGCACTCCCACGCCTTTCCGCATTCCCGGCACGGGGCTGCCGTAGCCGGCTTCGGGCACGTGGGCTGCGAACAGTCGCTCATCTTCACGATGGTGCGGTTCGAAGTCGGGCCGCCTATTCCACTTCGCCGCGGCGCCGACGAGGCGGATCCGAACCCGATCGCGAACCGAGATTGTCCGTGCGTCGAAAATGTCACCGCAGGTAGTCATATTTGCAGCCTATGACTTCGCACCGACATCGACGCAGCGGCTCTTCGCGTCGACCGAAATGTTCGCCGCCACCCGACTTGACCAGCCGAAACGGCATGTCCCCACACTGCAGGATCGGTCGGTTACTGGTCGCGCAGATCCCCACCCTCGGGTACTCGGCCGCATTCCGTCACCGCCTCGATGTCCAGCCGAGGTCGTACGGTGCCAGTAGCGCCAGCAGCCGGGCACGGTCGGCCTCGGTGGCCGGCTCGTACAGATCCGACAGCGGGAGCAGCATGACTTCTGTTCTCGCGGAGTGGTCGACTTCGATCTGGAATTTCACGCAGCCGAGCACATCCCCCGACTGGGTAGTGACCAGTTCGATGAGCTCACCAGGCACTGGATCCAATTTTGCCCCGAGTGCCTTTTTCCACATCGCGAGCCCGGCTGCCCATCGCAATTTTGCTGGTGGCCAGATCCGGGCGGGAAAGACGCGGAGACCGACCGGCGGCGCAACTGGCTGTACCGCGGTGTGCTCGGGGGTGTTCCAGTGAGACATCGCCATCAGCCCGCCCGCGTCGACAGGCCGATGACCTCAGCTGAGGGCTCCACCCATTCCCAGTCCATGCGCCCTCCGGGCCGAGGCCCCTTGCGGAAGTCGCCGGACCTGGTTCTTCCGTCGCGCCCGGTCGCTTCGATGCGAAAGGTCTGGGCGGTGATGCGGCCACGTCCAGGTCCTAGACCCTCCAAGCCGACACAGGACGCGGACAAGCGCAGATCGACGCCGCCGATCCTGTGTTCGGGACCGAGCAGGACGAGAGTGCATCGGCGGCTTGCCGCTCTGGCGAACAGGATCTTCGCTCTAGACGGCGGAAGCAGCCGCGGATGTAGTTCGCTGACCACCAAGGACACGCCGTCCATGAGGTTGTGCAGGACCGTGATCAACCGGTCGTCGTCGGTGGGGCAGTTCACGGCGAACAACCTGCTGAGCGCTCCCCCGAGTTCATAGAAGGCATGCAGAGATCGGACTGCTCCATGGCGGTCCGGGGTGTTGATCAAGGCGGTGTACTCGCCAGCGGCGGTAGCGGCCGCGAGCATGCCGAGCAGCGGCGAGGAAGAGCCTGCGTAGGACACCACGGCGCCTCGGTCCAGCCCGCCGCCGGGAAGCACGCGGTTCAGCGCGTCGATCGTGGGCAGCTTCGGTCGCGACTGGTCCTCTTCTGGCTCCGCGGCTGTCCGGCGGCGAACGAAGGCGGCGGCCTGTTCCCGGGAGAGCCCGGCCAGGTCGGCGACCTCCACCTTGATCATGTCCACCATTTTCGCACATACGTTCGACTGCGGGCCTCACCCGCCGCGGCTCGGTCCAAATCAACCGGTAGACGGCGAGTTCAGACCGTCCACATGTTGCATTATATCGCCTATAGGCGATATAGTTATCGGGCTGCAGCAGTCCAACATCGGCCAGGCCAGCCACAACGACGTGTGCAAGTGGGAATCATCGCGGATTCTCGCGCACCGGCCCCCTCTCTCAATTCAGGAGTACCAAATGCAGACTGCACTGACGCTCCCACTCAGCGCCGTCGCGCGCGGATACACCTGGCTCACCCAGCAACTGCGGGGTACCGCAGCTGACCGGAATCCCACTTCGCCGCTAGCTGACAGAGCAGCGGGCGCTCTTCTCGGTACCGCGGTGGGCGACGCCCTCGGCGCAGGCTACGAGTTCACTCACCCCACTCCCCGGACCAAGATCGACATGGTCGGTGGCGGAGTCTTCAAATGGGCACCAGGCGAATGGACCGACGACACCTCGATGATGGTCGCCGTTGCGCTCGCCGCCGACGAGTTCGGCAACCTTCATGACATCCAGGCGCTCAATGGTGTTGCGGCGCAGTTCATCACCTGGTGGGACTCCAAACCACGAGACATCGGTCGACAAACCCGCCAAGTCCTGAGCGCACGCAGTAAGAGCGCTGGGCAGATGTGGGCGCGCGCAGGCAAGATCAGCGGCCGCAAGGGCGGCAACGGCTCTTTGATGCGCACCGCACCCATCGGCCTGGTCTACCTCGATGATGCTGAAACTTGTGCGGCCGCCGCCGTACTGGTCAGCAGCCTTACGCACGACGATGAGCGCGCCGCCGAAGCATGCACGATATGGTCGCTCGCGATCCGGCATGCGGTGCTGCACGGCAACTTCGACGGCGTCGGTGACGCGCTCTCAGTTGTCGACGCGAACTACTGGGAGCCGCTGTTGGATCAGGCCGAGACCGCCGAGTGCGCCTCCGCTTTTCCCCGCAACGGCTGGGTCGTCCACGCACTCCAGACTGCGTGGTGGGCGATCACCCACGCCGACACCCTGCCCGGCGCTTTGGAGCTGGCGGTCCGAGCCGGTGGCGACACCGACACAACCGCTGCGATCGCAGGTGCACTACTCGGGGCGCGGTATGGGGCGTCGGCGGTGCCAGCGCGCTGGCGCAGGATCGTTCACGGGTATCCGGGGCTATGCGGTGACGACCTGGCCGCCTTGGGAGTGCGCCTTGTGCACCGTCAGGTACGACAGCCGGGATGAATAGATCATGGCCATTGGCCTGGCCCTTCAGCCTGCGACGCCGTACAGGGATCGAATATCAGGCCGCGCCGATGCCGAAACCGATAGCGATGTTGTTCGGCCACAGTGAGCTCACGGAACCCTGACCTCTTGTAGTGCATGGCGACCGCATCGACCGAGGTCAGGGCGAGCAGCACCGTGGCGTGCTCTCGTGCGAGGGAGAGTAGATCGTTTCCGAGCTCGACCGCGTGATCATGTGTGCAGCCGCGGTAGGGCCAGCGCACGTAGTCCATTACCAGCACCGCCCCATGATGCGGCGCCAGCGCCAGGAAGGCGCCACCATCGCGATCACCACGCCACATCGTGTATCGAAACAGCTGCATGAGCACAAGGGCTATTCCGGCGAAACCGAGTGCGGCCAGCAGCCATCGGGCATCGCCATCGACCAGCACTGTGCCCACCGATGCGGTCACCGCGCAGGCAAGAATCTTCGCGATGGCGACCCGCTCGGTCGCGCTCGGTAACCGTGTCGCATCTTGCGCCAACGCATTGCGTGTGTCCGGTCGGCTGGCCTTGATCGCACGCTGACGTGCACTCCATCGATGCAGGAACGGCCCGACTTTGCCTAGATGTTTGGCGCGATGTGCCCGGACCTCGCTGAAGAAGCCGCGGTGATCGACTGGTCGAGGGGCCAGGTCATCCATGCCAGCGAGCATCTCACGTATGGCTCATGGCGATTCAGCCGTGGGCTGCGGCCCAGGTGCGACCGACTCCGACTGTCACATCAAGCGGGACAGCGAATTTCGCTGCTCGCGGCATGACTTCGCGCAGGAGGGCACTGAGCCTGTCGACTTCGTCTGCGGGCACCTCAAACAACAGTTCGTCGTGGATCTGCAGGATCATCCGCGCGCGCAGCCCTGCCGACCGGATCGCGGTCTCGACGGTGGTCATCGCAGTTTTGATGATGTCGGCGGCAGTGCCCTGGATCGGGGCATTCAGCGCGGCACGCTCGGCGGCGTCGGTGGCGCGAGGGTTGTCGCCGTTGAGATCTGGTAGGTAGCGGCGACGCCCGAACAAAGTCTCGGTGTATCCAGTACGTCGCGCTTTCTCGACGAGAGCATCGAGGTAGTCGCGCACGGCGCCGAAGCGGGCGAAGTAGGCAATGTAGTGCTCTCGAGCCTCAGCGATCGGGATGTTCAGTTCGGTGGCGAGGCCGCGTACTTGCTGACCGTAGGCAAGGCCGTAGGAGATGGCTTTGGCGCGGCTTCGTTGGGTATCGGTGACCTCGTCGAGGGGGATGCCGAAGGCGAGGGCAGCGGTGAAGCGGTGCATGTCCTCGCCACTGGTGAATGCGTCGATCAGGTGCTGGTCGCCGGATGCGTGGGCCATGATCCGCATCTCGATCTGGCTGTAGTCGGCAGCGAGGAGGTAATCGAATCCGGGCCCAGGGACGAAGGCTTCGCGGATTCGCAGGCCTGCAGCACTGCGGATCGGGATGTTCTGCAGGTTCGGGGAGAGGGAGGACAGGCGCCCGGTTTCCACGGTGGTCTGCGACAGGGTGGTGTGGATCCGGCCGTCGGTCTCGATGTGCTTGAGCAGGCCGTCGATGATGGCGCCGAGTTTGGCCGCGGCGCGGTGGTCAAGGACCTTCTGCAGGAACGGGTGCTCGGTCGTGTCGAGCAGTTTGGTCAGCTCGTCAGCGGCTGTGCTGTACCCGCTTCTGATCTTGCGGGTGCGCGGCAGTCCTAGGTCGGTGAACAGCGCCTGCTGGAGTTGCGGTGTCGAGCCGAGGTTGATCGGGCGGCCCAGGATCTCGACCGCGGCGGCGGTGGCGGCGGCCGCGGCGGCGGCGAACTCGGCGCGAAGCACGATCAGGTGAGGCCGATCGACCGCGATGCCGCGGTGTTCGATGTCGGAGAGAATCGCGGCAACGGGCAGTTCGATGGTGGCCGCGAGCTCGGCCATCCCCCGATGTGCGAGCTCGGCCAGCAGCGTGTCGGCGAGTCTCGCAGTCACCTGGGCGGCGGCCGCGGCGGGGGATCCGCCCTGGGGCGGGCTGAACAGGTTATCGGTGGTGTTCAGGGTCGAGGGGTTGACGTCTTCGAGGTGGCGAGCGGCGGCCGCGCCGAGGGTGTAGTCGGCGGCGTTGGGCGCGAGAAGGTACGCAGCGAGCGCGGTGTCGATCTGTACGCCGTCGATGGGCCAGCTTTCAGCGCGGAGGGCGTGGATCATGGATTTGAGGTCATGTACGGCCTTGGTGACGGCGGTGTCGCAAAGCCAGGCGGCGAGCGCATCGCGGTCTCCGGCGCTGGCCTGGGCCAGGTCGAAGTAGCCGGTTGTGCCGGTGGGCGTGGTGATGGCGACGGCCTCCCCGACGGGAGCTGCCTGGATCGCAAAGCTGTGGCGACCGCGGCTGCGCGCGTGGTCGGTGAGCCATGACGTGAGGTGGTCGGCGGGAATGCGGTGGGTGCTCGGCGAGTCCGTGTCCGAGCCGGCGAAGGCTTTCAGTGCGGCTGCGCCCTGGGATGGCATGGCCAGCTCGTCGAAGCGTTGCACGATTTCCTGACGCGCCGTAGTGGGCGGGGCCAGGCGCAGGTCATTGGAGCCGTGTCCGGCCAGCGTGGGGTCCAGGCGCAGCACCTGGCGGTAGGTGAGCAGTTTGGTGGCGTGGTTACGCAGATCCAGGCCGCCACGGCGGGGCTGGTCCTCAGCGAGAAGTGCGTCGAGGGTCCCCGCGCCGGACAGCCAGGTCTTCGCGGAGCGCTCCCCTACGCCCGGGACTGGCGCGAGACCTCGCGGTTTGTCTCCGCGCAGCGCCAGGTAGTCGACAACACTGCCGGCATCGATCCCGAGCCGGATATGAACCTCGGTCGGGGTCAACCGTTCGGGGTCACGGTCCAGTCTCGGGCGGATGAGAGTGATTGTGTCGGTGACGCATTGAAGGATTCGTTCATCGGTGCTGAGGATGAGCACGGGGCTCTGCGCTGCTCCTGCGAGGGAGGCGATCAGGTCCGCCGCTTCATACCCGGGGGGTGCCTCGAGCACGGGCACATTCAGCAGTTGAAGCAGTTCACGCAGGATCTGTTGCTGAGCTGCCAGATCGGCGGGCGCGAGGTGCGGGCGGTAGGACGGAACCTGTGTAGCTCGTCGGCTGGATCCCGGCCCGTCGAGAACAACGGCGGCGTGGGTCGGGCGCTCGATGTTGATCAGATCAACGATGGCGGAGAGGAATCCGGAGATGGCGTTGGTCGGTTGGCCGGTAGCGGTGGTGGCTCCTGTCAGCGGCATGCTGCGGTAGGCGAAGCTCAGGACAGTGGGCACGTCGACAAGCAGCGTGCTGGTTGTTCGTGTGGGCGCGGTGGTCATCGCACATCCAGGTCGACTGCGAGTGCGGACAGGTTCAGCTCGGGTGCGTCGGCAGTCCATACCTGGCCGCGGCCGACCGCGAGCTGCGCTTTGGATGGGCGTATCGCCCAGGGTGCTTGGCGTTGCATCGCGGCGTGGATGAGGACATCGCCAGCGAACTTGTTGGGCACCGCGGTCTGGTCGAGGACCTCGCCGCGGCGGCGGGCTTGGTCTGCGGCGTTGCCCTGCTTGGTGAGGATCAGTTGATGCCAGGGACGCCCGTGGAGGTGGACGAGCAATACGAAGTGGGTATCGAGCCAGCCTTGGTCCCGCCATTGCTGTTTGATGCCACGCTCTTTCGGCAGCGCGATCGCGGCGAGGGCTTCGCGGGCGTACGCGGCTTTGCCGTCGGCTTCGCGTTCGGTTCGGGCTCCCCCTGTGGTGAGGGTGCGGAGCCGGTCGGCAGGGATTGCTGCAAGGGCAGCATCGGCGCCGTGCATCCATTTGCGAACCGTGCGGGGCGTCACGCCGAAGTCGGCTGCGACGGCTTTGGTGTCGACTGCGCCGCGGGGGGTGCGGCCGTAGCAGTCGGCGAGCGCAGCGACCAGGCGGGCGCGAGTCCAGGTCGAGTTGGTGCTCATTTCGCCTTCTCGTCGAGGGCAACGTGGTCGAAGCTGAAGACGTTCCAGTCGTCGAGGTTTGAGTAGTTGTCGGTGTTGGCGTAGTCGGCCATGAAGTCGGCCAGCCCGACGTCGCCGCCCTTCTCGAAGGCCTTCATCGCATCCTCGGCGAGATCTGGCGGGAGGTCCCAGGTGACTGTACGGTCCCGCTCGTAGCCTTCGCGGCCTTGGATCCCGGACACGATGAGGCGTGCGCCGTATTTCTTCATTTTCGCGCCGGCCGGTGTGGCGAGGCGTGCGTTGACCACTGTGGTGCGGCCCGACTTGGTCGATGCGGCCTTGCGTGCGGCGGCGAGCAGGTGGTTGAGGTTGTCTGGTTTGGGTTCGGCCTTTCCTGCGATCCACCGCTTGATGGTCGATGCCGACTTTCCTTCGCCTTTCGCTGCCACGGCCACATTGACCAGACCGCCTCGAGGTCCTGGCCCGTAGGCGGCGAGCAGGGCTGCGCGGATGTCAGAGCCCGTCTTGCCGGTGGCGTCGGCGGCTTCGCGCCCGGAGAGCCCTTTGAAGACGGCCGATACGCCCTCGACCTTGAGGTCTTTAACCGCTGCTTTCACCGCTTTTTGCGAGACGTCGGCCCCCTCGGCGACAGCCTTGATGTCGACGGTGCCGCGCACTGCCGAGCCGCCACCCAAACGGACAATTTTCATCGGCGAGATGGTCATCTCAGATCTCCCCTTCGTCGCTAGTGGCGTTCCAGTCTGCGTAGCGGGTCAGCTTGCGCTTGCCTTTGTAGGGGCCGCCGTCGAAGAATTTGAGCTGGTCAGCGAGGAGGCCGGATGCTTCAGGCTTCCACTGTCCGAAGGCACGGCCCAATGTTGCACGGTGTTTCGGGTTCTCGGCTGCGGCGGCGGTGTCGATCTCTGCCATCGGCCAGGCTATGAGCGGGTTCGGATCGTTCGAGGCGAAGACGATGGTGTCCTTGGTGATGGCAAGCGGCGCTTCGCCGGTCTGTTCGAGGATGTTGTTGAGCGCGTAGACGATGTTCGCGGTGGTCTTGGAGACTCCCATGAGCCACTTCTCGCGGCTGTAGGGCGAGCGCGGCTTCCCGTCGTCTCCGATGAGCTGCTGGCTTCCGATCATCCCGTACCCGCGCACGCGGATCATCTTGGCGTGCTTGCGCACTGCTTGATCATCGGCGTCGTCAGTATCGAGTTCTTTCGCGGCTCGGGAGAACCTGTTCGCCCAGTCACGCAGGATGCGACCGTGCTCGGGCCACACCCAGGCTTCGTAGATCGGCAGCTCATAGCCTAGGGCGAGGGCACGTTCGAACTGCGGGGTGCACACCCATTGCGGGCTGTCGCCGAAGTCGCGACCGGACGGGCTGAGCACGTGCGGGAGCAGCCAGGTCTGCGCGGGCGGAATGCGGGTCAAGATGTAGGCCGGCACTCGCGGATCGAACTCCCACTCGTCGTGGTGGACCGGTGCTCCGATCGGCAGTTCCAGCCCGGGAAGGCCCGCGGTGTAGGAACCGCCGCGATCGTAGGCGTGGACCCAGCGCCTCGTCGACTCTTCCGGAGTGGGGGTCCGAGTCCATTCGATGTCGTTGGCGATCATCCCCGCGCCTGCGGGCGGATCGAATGTGGAAGGTGCCCAGATCTTCTCGCGCCATTCCTTCGGACCATAGGTGCTCGGTCGAGCTTCGAAGACGAGGTCCATGCCGGTGGTCGGCCCGGAGATCTTGTACGGGTAGCCGAGGGTATCGGCGAGCCGCTTGAGGCGACGGGCCAGTACGGCTGGTTCGGGGTTACCTTCCAGGACAGGCATATCCGGGTCGTCGGTGTCGGGGTCGTCGGTCAACCCGGCCAGGAACACAACCCAGACCGTCGGCACGTCGTCGTGCCACACGCGGGTCCAGCCGCTCAGTCCTGAAGTTGCGTCATCGCGCTGACCGCCGAACTTCCAACCCGCTTCCCTGGCGCCGGTGAAGAACGGCAGGTCGGCGGTGAGCTTGCGCAGGTCGTCAGCGCGCGTGCGTCGGGCACCGACTGCATCAACGTCAATTCCGAACTGTTCTGCCAGTTCGTTTGTGATCCAGATCTGCCCGGATTCTGTGAATGTGGGTGAGATACGGTGCCCGAGGCGCAGCGTCTGCGCAAACCGCGCCAGGTCCCCGACATGCGCGATCTCAGCGGGGAGGTCGATACGGGTTCCGTCGCCGAGCCACGCACCGTCGACATCGAGGACGGCAGCTGGACCGGAGCAGCACTCCGCATCCGCAGGTTCCGGGCGGCGCATCGTCTTCACCGGCCGGGCCGATGCCGACTCGGCTGCCCCTCCAGTTCCCGGAACCGGTTCCGCAGCTGCGATATCCGGTTCGACCGAACTAGAAACCGCCTCTGACATGGCCTGATGACATGTCCCCTTGTCGTCTGAGACCGTCTCGGTCGCCGCGGGAGATGTGGACTCATCGAGCTGAGGCTCGGGCCTAGCGGCTGAGTGAGTTGGCGCGGGCGTGGGGCTCGGATCGTCGTGGCCGAGCAATGCGGTGATGACCGTGTCGGTCCGGTCTTCGGCGAGGAACAATTCCATGATTGTTTCGTCGGGCAGGTCGACTCGGACCGTCATGTTCAGCTTGCCGAGTCGGCCCGCTGGCTCGGAGAGGTCCTGTCCGGGCGCGACGGCATACACCAACGTGGTGGCGACGTCGTCAACCATCAATGGCCACACCCGGTAGCGGTCGGCGATTCCCATCGCCGCGCGGCGTCCGCGGAATCGCGTTTCCTCCACGATCGCGGCGAGCCAAACCGGCTGCAGGTGCTGCATCCCGCCCTTGTCGTGCCAGCACTCCCGGTAAGCCAGGTGGGCGAGATACCCACTCCAGGTCGCATCAACGAAGTCGAGAAGCGCGACGTCATCGACCCACGCGTGGCGGGCGTCGCGCAGTTCGTCGGTCCATGCGGCCAGCGCCCGGCCCTGCTCCGGCCAGGTCACCGCGGCGTTGATGCCCAGCTGAGCGATGTCCAGGCCGGTCCCGCCATCGGAGATCCGGCTGGAAAGCCCAATCAGTCCTGACGTGGTGACCCAGACCGTGACGGGTTCGTCGGCACGCATGCGTGGGTCGGGCAGCGGAAGCTTCTCGGGAAGCTGCAAGCCATTGGCTGGAGGCAAGGTGATCTGCCACAACGCTGCTGGGAGTTTGCGGCCGGCCGCGAGCTCACGGGCATGATCGGCCGATACCACCGTCGGATCCCCAGCAGGGAGGGCGAGCATTCCCGCGGAGGCCAGCGGTCCGGCAAGCTGGTTGAGCTCGACCAGGAACTCAGCCCCTGGATCGTCGATGTCCTCCACGAGAAGAGGCCGCGACCACGCGGGCCCGGCACCTGTGGCCAGATCGCCCACGATGGAAGGCACGGCACCGGGATCGCGCACCACCAACCCCTTGGTCTTGGCTCGGCGGATGCGGTTCTCGATCGCCGCGCCGCACTCGGCCCCGTCCATACCGGGCAGGACACCGAATCGCGCTGCCCACTGCGACAAGATGCGGCCAACTTCGCCCGCCGAGGCTTCAGGCGGCATGAGAACGTCAGCGAAAGGAGCGATGATGACATCGAACTCACCGATGTCCTTGTGCGCGAGTCGGACTCGCGATCCCGCACCAGACAATGCCCATCCACGCTCGATGAGGGCGGCAGCAGAGGCCGCGACCCGCCGCGTTAGGTCGGTACGGGACAAGGGCGCGTTTTCGCCAGCTGGTGCCCAATCGAGGGCAGCGCACGCCTCGACGTCGAGGATCCATACCTGAGGAAGCTGGGTGCCAATGGGCTGGAGGCCGCCCCGGCGGCGCACCCAGGCGATGAGCTCGCCGAGCTTCTCCGCGCTGTCTACCGGTCCAGTAAGGCGACATCCCGATGGGGTGAGCGACTGATCCGCAGCAACCAGGACAGCATGCTGGTCGGCGTCTGCGTGGTGCGGAGTGGTCATCGTCCAGTCCGATTCGGTCGAGGGGATCTTTGGTCAGATGCGCTGCTACGGAGAACCTATCGGCCTACGCCGACACTGCCGGCAAGCGGAGCATCTACGGGCAACACTACATCAAATTCAAAACACATGTTAAGTATTTAGGTAGCGTGTTGTGGGGGCCAGTGTCGAACCCGCCCCACCTTTCCGCTGCCGGGGCAACCCGGTCATGTGTACTTATACGACCCCACCAGTCCACGTCCGTCAGACGCTGAAGATCACCTCGATCCAGAATTCGGAGAGTCGATGACCGAGCCCGAGAGCACATCACCTGCACCGGAGGCCTGGATCCCACTCAGCCGCGCGGGTCTCGCGCGTCGCTACAACGTCTCCCGGGCCGCGATCACCCTTGCCCTACAGGCAGCCAAGAAGGCACACGATGAGAACCCGGAAGGCTTCGATCCGCCGCCTACGCCGTTGAATCCCGGCGACATCGCGGAAGTCTTCGACCCTCACACCTTCGACAGATTCTGGGCCAATCGGCCGCCGGTAGGTCGGCCGCCTGGGACATAGGCACCAACGCACTTGCGGTCTTCACCTGTCGAAGCCGAGCACTACATCGCGACCACCCGAGCGGTGCTCGACGACCTCGACCAGACCGGGGAAGATCTCGGCTACTCGGTACATGGCGGCACGGGCTTCATCGGGCGACATGCTTGCGGTGATCCGTATGCCCTCAGCTAACTGGTGCTCGAGCTGTTGCGCCTCGATCAGGCTGCGGATCACGTCGATGGCGATCCGCCGACGGCGGGGTGAGAGCTTGTCGGCTTCGCTGGGGATCTCGGCACGGAAGGCGAGCGTGTCGGGTGCTGGCTGATCGGCCGCTGCGAACGCGACCAGGTCGGGCACACCGGCCAGGTGGGCGATGGCACGGATCGTGGAGTCTGACGGCTTGGACTTGTACTTGCCGGACAGGATCTGTGAGGCGGTACCTCGGTTGAGCCGCATGCGTGTGCCGGATGTCGTCGCTACCCGTTCAACGGCAGCTTCCATGGCTCGGGTGGACAAGCCGCGGTCTGCGGCGCGTTGGAGCAATTCGCGCAAGGTTGTCACGCGCTGAGTCTCCTTCACCCGCGAACCGGCGACGAACACAGGTATTGAGAGCGCACGCGTCGACGACGCAGGGTTACCCCGGAGCTCAAGGCCTCGCCGATAGCCGCTTCCTGCGATGGATCGTCGATGACCCCGGATCCGAGCAGCCAGGCTTGCACCTTCTCCGTTGCCAGGTACCGATTCCGGCACGCGAGCGCACCTATCCCGCCGGCGCCACGATCCGCATCACAACCCGCGAAAGAAGCCGACCTTCGCATCCGAAGCCGACGCTGCAGTCCCCTGCATACGCGGATCATGCCCTGAACAGCGCAGATGCCACGTCCCCCCTGCCCGATTCGATGGGCGAAGGTATGCACGAAGGGTCTACGTGCTGAGTGAACGGATCAGTACGTCGAAGGTCGGCGAATTCGGCCAGTGAGGGGTCAGCGTGCCGACCTTGCGCCACCCCCACGACCTGTACGCCGCGTACGGGCCAGAGTTGTTGGGGTCGACCAGGAGCGTGCCACGTGGCTCGGTGCGGTTGACCAGCAGCTCGTTGTGCAGGGATCTCCCGATGCCGCGGCGGGCGTATGCGGTGTCGACCATGATCTCGCTGAGGGCGAAGGTTCGGCGCCAATTCTCCGCGACGAACGCATCATGGTCGCCGGCGGCAGCGTTGTCGAGTTGCAGGCCCTCCCACCACCGTGTTGTCGGGCCCAGTGGCCATCCCCAGGTCTGGCCGACTGCCTTTCCGTCGTGTGTGGCGATGATCAGATCGAATCCTGCTGCGTTGTCGCCTGAGGTGTACGCGTCGAATCGAGCCATGAACGCGTCCGGGTCTTCGAATGCCACCTCGGCGGCGATCTCGGCGCTGTAGCTGCGGCGGAAAATGTCCTCGACGAGGTCACGGTGTGCTCGGGCGCCAGCCGCGTCGTAGCGCTGGAACTGCAACTCGGCCAAGTCGATATTGGTGGCAGCATTTCCGGCCAGGGCCGCGGCTACAGCTTCGGCAGCGGTGGTGGCGACCGCGCCGAGGTCGACAGGCTTTCCGTCTTCGAGGACTTCCCAGCCCCCTAGCTGGACGACCGGTATTCCGCCGCGACGGTTGGCCAGGGCGAGTTCGGACAGTGTCCCCGGGGAGCCACCGATGACGATTACTGCGTCGGCGGACTCGATGATGATCGAGTTTCGAGCCTCGCCCATACCCGTCCAGATCACCACCGACAGCCCGTCGCAGATCGCTTCGCGGTCGGTGTCGGGTCGGATGCCGACCACAACGCCTCCTGCGGCAGTGGCACCACTGGCCACCGCCGCCATCACGCCGCGGCCGCCGCCGCACAGCACGGTCACACCCGCTTCCGCGAGGAGGCGACCGACTTCTTCGGCGCGCTCGGCGTCGATGTCCTTGCAATCGCGCGGTCCGCAGACCGCCACTTGCCTCGCGACCACCCTCGCCACTCCTCGCCTGCTGATCCCTCGCCGCGGTCAACGGCCCGCTCCTGCTCGGCCGCCAGAGGCCACGGTAATCGGCGCAGCGTGAGCACGCGGTGTTTCAAATCTGCGCAAGCAGCTTTACCGCCGCAGATCCGAACTCGATGTCAGATAGAGAGGCGGGCGAAAGTTGTTGGGCCGGTGGTGTTCCAGTAGCTGACGCAACGCTAGCGTCGACTGCGAATCAGTCGCCGCGCTGAGCTCCAGAACCCGACGGGTGGTCAATGCATCGATGCCCCGGTTCACTGCGGCTGCCGCATAGAGATCCAGATGGGCGATGGCTTCCGCGCCTGGATGCTGCGGCTGACTGCGGGTATGGAGTCGGCGGCGTTCGATGTCGATGTCGCTGAACCCGCGGAGCCGTCGCACCGCCTGTTCTGCGCTGTCGAGACTGGTTGTGTCGGTCAGGCTCTTCGCGATGGAGTTGCTGGTGAGGCGGGCGGGGTCCACGCGGAATACCGCGGTGCACTGGGAGTCGACGGAGATCGTGGTCTCGCGTTGGGACTCGACTCGTCCCCGCCAACCCGATGCAGCCAGCGCCAGCAAGGCATTCGCCTCCGATGGATGCCAGGCCCAAATACTCTCCAGGCCAACCACTTCCCTGGGACCCAGCGAACTCAGTTCGTGTGCGTCGAGGTCGACAAGCCGCTGATCGAGCTCGGCGACGGTCAGTTCTCCGTCGAGCCCCAACCCAGTGACCAATACATGGGTCGGCAGCGTCGACCTCACCGCTGCGGCCAGCGCCAGCGAATCAGCCAGTGGACTGCGGAGGCCAGGTTCGTCACCGGCCGCCAAGATGTCGCCGCCGGCATCGACCACCACGATCAAGTCGGCGCTGAACACGTCGGCCGCCCTTTGGAGTTGTCGGCTGAGTCCGAATGCGCCGGCCCGAGGATCAGCCAACAGCAGCGGCATTGGGTCCAGGTGGCTTGCGAGCCGTGGGAGGGTGGACTCTCCGCCTGTGGTCAACGTCGCGGTGGACGGAACTTGGTGGAGTCCATCGCCATGGGCGATCAGCCCGTGGAAGTCGTCGGCGCTGCGCGGGCCCGGCAGCGGGTCGACCAGCAGCCGGTCCCATGACCAGCTCATGATCGCCGTGACGGTGATCTCGCTGGATAACGCGCGGGCCAGCATGGTGGCGGTGACAGCGTCGCCACCTCCCCCGGCTGCGAACATCACCGCGGTTCTCATCTATCGCCTGCTGTCCTTCGCCTTGAAAGTGGCTAATGTGGCTAGTGGCCTATGCCTACGATCCGGGACATAGGCTACTTGAACGACCGAGGAGACGAGCCCAGTGTCGAAGATCAAGCAGCAGCCGCCGCCGTACCAGCAGATCGCCAACGATCTGCGCGATCAGATAGTGCGCGGTGACCTGCGTCCGGGCGACAAGATTCCCTCCGAACGGGAACTAGCCAAACACTGGGGAGTCTCGCGCCCGACAGCATCGAGCGCGGTCACCGTTCTCCGCCGCCAGCAACTCGTCGAATCCCGGGTGGGCTCAGGGACGGTCGTTCGCGATGTCTCGGCGGCGCCCCGCGCGCGTGAGCGCTACGACCGCGCGGCAGCGCTCGGCACGATGTACAGCGATGCAGAGACCGTCGAGTTCCCATTCGTCGGAGTGGTGGAAGCGCCCGAAGATGTCGCCCTTGCACTCGGTGTCGAGCCGGGCTCTGCGGTCGTGCGCCGGTGCCGGGTCATCACCAACGAGCACCGTGGACCGATCGAGTTCTCCACGAGCTGGTTTCCGGCCGATCTGGCGGAGAAAGCCCCATCGCTGCTGGTGGCCGAACGCCTCCGCGGCGGGACGCTGCGCTACCTAGCCGAAACCCTCGATCTGCGCGCCAGTTTCGCCCGCGACCAGGTCAGTGCCCGGCTTGCGACCGAGACCGAGTGCGCAGACCTGGAGCTGGATGCAGGCTCGGCGGTGCTGGTGTACTGGCTGGTGGCCTATGGGCCTGGCGAGACGCCTTTACAAGTTGACGAGGCGATCTATCCGCCGGGGACCTGGGCGTTCCGGCAGGAATACCCGATCACCCTCCGACCGAACTCCTGAAAAATTTCCACACTTCTCGCAAGTGGCCTATGCCACTAGCCTTTCAAGTGGCATAGTCCACTAGGAGGCGCCCTGCTGGACGTCTTGTCGGTACCCAGACGCTCCGGAGGGGCCAGTGCGTATGAATCCGATTCCCGGGCGGTCGCGATGACCGCCGTCATGGGCAACAGCCGAAGTGCAGCCCTCAGTCCGGCCGCCGCGAGCGGCCGAATGGCCGAGTGCGCGGCCGATCCGGACCAACTCACCTGGCACTCGGCCCGCGCGCTGTTGCGACGCCACGTTGCCCACGCGTACGGGTGCGTCGCGTTCGTCGCCGCCAGCGCTTATCTCTCGGCGACCGAGGACGGCGACGATGACTGAACCCGTCTATGGCTACATCCAAATTGCCCGGACCGCAGGAGAAATGGCCGCAATCGAGGCCCGGATGCGCGAGGTCGCCGCGATCTACGACACGACCATCGCCAACCGCATCTACTACGAGCGGCCGTCTCCGGTCGGCTACCTGTGGTCGTTGATCGACAAGGCCGCTCGCCACTGCGGCCTGGATCTCGTCGCGCTGATCCGGTCGATCGCGCGGCACAACCGGATCGACCTCCAGCAGATCCTCACGATGCCGCCCCCGAGCGTTGCGCTGTGGCGGCTCATCGCGGCGGTGCGCACGACACCGAACTCGAAGGTCCTGGTCCATTCCCTCGACCACTTCGACGGCCTGGGCATCGAACCCGAAACCGTCGTGCAACTGCTGTCGACCCTCGGCGCACGGGTGATGTGGCTCGACACCGGTGGCCAGGACGCCGGGCACCGATTTCGACACCATCCGGTGGCACCATCCGGCCTGCAGACCGGACTCCTCCTCGAGCACAAGGTCACCCCGTTCGGACTCGCCACCGTCCCCGCACAACACGCGGCCACCGAAGCACTGCGCCGCGCAGAACTCCATGCCTTGATCGAGATCGTCACCACCGTACTGGCCGAGGTCGTCGGCGACGTCGAACAATACTGGCGCGGCAACACCGAAACCCTCTCCGAGCGTGCACTTATCCGGCTGATCGTTCCACCGGGCGCTGCCGTGCTCCTCGTCGAGGTCGAGGAGACCCGCGACATCAGCACGGTGCCGATCAGCGAGGCGCTGCGCGCGGCCTGCGGCGAACACTCCCATTCCCTCACGCGCGAGCCCGCCGCATCCGGAACCGGCACCCTCACCCGCTGCGAACTGGCTCTAGGCCCCAGCCACAGCACACACGACGACCGCCTTGGCGCGGCCGTGCGCCAGTACTACGACATGAGCGTGGGGCAGCGGTGATGGAAGCGACCGAGCTACACCTAGCCGTGGCCTTCGACGGCTTCCCTGTGCTGGATTACCGCGCACCCGCCGCCGCAGCAAGGGAATTCGCTGACGAAGCCAACCGAGCCCGCCTGGCGGTCGTCGTCGTCGACGACCACGTCCACGCCGACCAGAAGACACTTCCCTGCCTAGGACTGTTCCTGTGACCTCGACGGCCCTCGGCACCAACTCGACCACCACGCCGTCCGCGCCCTACGCACTGCTGCCGCCGGCGGCCGACGTCATCGAGTCCTTCCAAGGCGCTGCCGGGTATCACCGCGGTGATCACCTGATCTGCCAGTGGGCAAGCCAGACGATGACCTTGCATCGGCAAGCCGTCATCACCCCGGACCGGCTCCCGGCGATCACCGTCCGCCGCGCCGAGCTGGTCCGTGCGATCGACGACTGGACCGAACTCCACGTCCTCGACGGTCCGCTCGCCGCAGCAGGCCTCCGATCTCCCGGCGAATCCATCGACGCGCTCGCCGCCGCGTACTTGCGCGCCGAGCACCTGTCTCTGCCAGCCGATCACCGAATAGCACCTGCCACCCCGGCCACCGACGCAGAGAAGCGCTCAGCGTGGGCCGAAGTCGATGCCGCAGCGGTCAGTTGGGCCGAGCTTGTCCGAACTGTCAACGGTCGATAGTTCCGCAACCGCTGTCCAACACGCTGCCCCGCCGCCCACGCATCGCGGGACATTTCGGTTTCCGCTCACGCCGACCAGCGAGATCCTCTACGCATCAATGTCCAGCGTCCAGGACCCACATCCCATGTCCCACTGGACAACCGCTGACGTGGTCTCGGCAGTAGCGTCGCTCTCGCTACCCCGGGTGATCACTTTGAGACGGCCGAGCATCCCAGTGGCACGGTGGGCGCCTGTTCCTGCGGGCGCCCACCGACAACAAGTCAGGCGTACTGGCTCCATATTCCGCACTCATCACCGGACAGGATGCCTTCGACCCGCTGCCGAAGCCTCGCGGCATGCTCTGGAGACGCACCAGCGCGACGGAGAGGGCCGCTCACTTGAACGAGGTCACGCATCCGGCGCAGGGCTCGGAAGCCGCGGCCGAATTCGGTGAGGTCGTATCCGTACTCGTCGACGAAAGCCTCAACCCATTCACGGTCGCGACCGAATCGAATGGCTGCGTGCCACGTGGGGATCAAGTCGACTTCGAGGGGACCGATGCTAGCCCAGTCCCAGTCGCCCAGAATCGGATTGAGCGCAGCTCCGGTGTTGTGCCACAGCAGGTTTCCTGCCCAGGCATCGCCGTGGATCATGCCCTCGCCCAGTGGCCAATCGATGCTCGCGATGTCGAGACGAACTTCCTCGACCATTTCGAGCAGTCGTTGACGCTCGCACGCGCGAAGGTGTTCGGAATAGGTCCGCGGATCGGTCAAGGCGGCATGCAGCGACTCCAGAGGTACCCAGCGCGGAAGTTCGATCTGAGTGGGCACAGCGAGGGAATGAAGTCGGCGAAGTAGCCTGCCTAGCTCTCGTGACGTCGGCGCCGGTGCCGCCGTCGGCTGGGCGTAGAAGTTCCAGAAGCTGACATCGTGGTCATCGACGACAAGCGGCTCGGCCTCGGGAAGCGGTGCCGTGGCGCCGAATCCACGCTGGGACAACGTCTCAGTGAGCCCACGAGTTCGCACGGCCCTCGGAAGGTCCGCGGCTCCTGTCGAGATTCGAGCCACCGCTTGGTGTTCGGGCAGGACGAAGACAGCGTTGCTGGAGTGGTGGATGAGGTGCGCGCCGACCGGGCTAAGGCCTCGCGCGGTGCAGGCGGCGTGAAGGGTTGAGTGAAGGTTCGCGGGTGCGGTCATCATCCGATCGGCACCATCACCTCGGCGAACTGCTTTTCCACCTGCTGCACCAGGTCTCGCGATGAATGGGGGGCGAGCTGGCGGCGCACGGTGTTGATCGCGTCGAGTCCACGGCTGCTCACCACCGTGCTGGCGGCGGGTATTGCTTCGATGAGGATCTGCGCGGCGTGGTCGGCGTCGCTGTTGCAGGGGTCGGCCATGTGCGAACTGGCTAAGGCTGATGAGGCGAGGACGTAGCGCCGTTCCATATCGCCAGTGGCGGCCAGGACCAGGGGCGCATGGTGCTGGACAAGGTCGAATTGTCCTGCGTCGCTCGCGACGTACATGGCTTCGGCGGCTAGTTGCTCGACGCCGAAGAACCGGATCCACGCGGGTTCTTCGGCAGGTTGCGCGCGGTCTAGCTGGTGTTCTGCCTCGGCCAAGGCCCGTGCTGCCGCCGCACGGTCACCGGCAAGGGCGTGGGCGCGCGCGAGCAATGCACTGCTGCGCGCAACAGTGGAGGGAGAACCGGACTGCCGTGCAGTACTCACGGCTGTCTCGGCGAGCGTGACCGCGTCGGATCGGCGGCCTGTGTGGTGCGCCTGCATGGCCATGTCGGCGAATATATGTGCCCCGAGCGCCACGTTGCCAGCGGCCCTGGCCAGTACGAGACCCGTGCCGAACCATTTGCGGGCTGCGGTCTGTCGTGCCGTATCGAAAGCCATGAAGCCTGCGAGGTCGGCCAGGCGGGCGCTGACGGTGTGCAATTCGGTTGCGATCGATGCGTCGTATGTGCCGTGTAGTGCGGGAGCGACTGTGCTGCGCAGGAATGCTGTGAGGGTGTCGCGGGCGTAGCCGCCGCCGAGATGTCGATCGGCGGCGGTGAGCGCGTTGCACATCGTCCACATGATGTCGATGTCGGCCTGGCCGATGCGTCGTCTGTTGGTGCCGCTCTGGCCGATGTCGGGGACGTCGCTGGCCTGCCATTCGCGCAGCAGCTCGGGCACCGGCAGCGTGGCCCATGGGTTGTTCGGCAGCAACTCCTCGGCGGCATCGGCGGTGTCGGTGCTTGGATTGGCGGCGGCCTGTTCCATGCGTCGCCACATGCGTTCGAGTGCCCCGCCGGTGTTGAGTGCCGAGTCCATCCGCTGCGCGAATGGCAGGTTGCCGACTCGATCGGCCTTCTCGACCTTGCCGATAAGTGCGCCGCTGTCGGAGGTAATCGCCCCGAGCGCTGCCTGGGAGAGGCCGCGCAAAGTGCGCCAGTGCCGGAGTTCGGCGCCGAACACCTGGTGCGGTGTTTCGACGGTCAGCTGGCGCATCTGCTGTGGCATCGCTTGATCCCCTTTGGGATTCGGTGATCGATGCGGACAGATTTATGTCCGCATCGAAGCTCTACGGCCAGCGTAGAGCGCCCCGCAGACTGATTTGAAGCGACGAGCCGAAAAGTTACCCGGATCGGATAACGCGAAGCACGAATTTCGCGGCGTCGCTGCCGAATCGACTGAAGTAAGGGGGCTCCGATGGACCATCAAGTACAGACCAGCGCCGCCGAGCAGAGTTCCCGGTTCTACCGCCTGACATGCGGAATGCCGGTGGCACTGGACTCGGCAACGGAACGGATCTTGCTGACGACCGGTCGGATCGTGGGCATCACGATGCCGGGCGATCGAGGCCAAGCCGTCGCCAACGACATGAAAGACCACGGCTTTGCCCTCGGTCCGATCGTGGGCAATCAGCGATCAGGCCGATGGACGTTTCTCGTACGAGCCGATCTGCCCAATGAGGACGTCCCGCCGCTTTTCACTGAACTGTTCCGGCTCAATGTCTCGGTGGTGCGCAACGGAGCGGAAATCGCGCTTCCTGCATCACGGCTCGACCAATTTCGGCATTGGGTCGAAGAACCGCGCGACACATTCAGACCCTCGGGATTAGTGGTCGTAGATTCCGTCCGTCGAACCACCAAACGTGGCGACACGTCTCCGAATTCCGGCGGTGTACACAATGTCAGCTGACCACAGCGCTGGTGTACTACCGGACTGGCACGAGCTCCACATCGCCGCCGTGGGCGGCGGCGCCGCACTCGAACATCCGCTCACTCGACTGGCTCGCGCGCTGGCGAAACTTCACCGCAAGCGGTGGCCTTCGCGAAAACAGGCGGTCGCGGCACGACGGCGTCGCGTCTTGGTCGACGCTATCGATCTGTGGGTGGCGGCAAATGTCGGTGTAGCCGTCGCGGAGACCGCCTCGGTGGGCGCGCTCATCGACGAACTGACTCGCGCCGGCGCCTGCGCGCGCCGGTTGCTGGCTACGACAGATCCGGCAGGGGATGCAGTCCACGCAGCATGGACAGCAGTCGCCGTACTAGCCGATGAGTGGTCTGACCTGGTCACCCACACACCGATCCACTACGAACGCTTCAACGCTGGGACTCGATGATGACCCGATCCGACACGCGCCCAATTCTGCCGAGCCCGAAAACAGTTCTGGAAGCCCTCGCAACTCCACATGCTGTGCTCCCCCATCGGCACCCCGAGTTGATCATCGCCCTGCAGCAGTTGCACGCCCAGCATCGTGCCTACCGTGCTGCCGCGACAGACCTTGCTACCGAGGGCCTACCACCGGCGGTGCTGACCGTCGCCGCCGCGACAGTCACCGCGGTCGCCTCTGATGTCGAGCACACCATCTTCCAGATCGACTGTGAGATAGCTCGGCGGATCGAGTCCGGCAGCGTCGCGGTCGGTTCGTCCGCCCCCCACCACACAGAATCCGTCGGTGCAGTCCTCTCGCGCGTGGTTCTGCTGTGGATCGAGATCGACACGCACCGTGATGGAACCACCGAACTACCCGAAGCACTCGAACTTTTCCAACTGCTCGGCGCCTACGACGCCCTGCGCGAAGAAGTCGCAACTGGAGCGCGTCGACTACCTACGCCTCGTCGCCCGCTGTCCTGAACCTCCCCGATCCCAGTTCCCAAGCCTGTTGCGCGCCAACGCAGCTCGCTTCTCCCCAACCACCCAACGACGAGATTCGACAGTCCACATGATCCGAAAGTTTGCACTCTGGGCATCGCTGACCGTTGCCGTCGCCGCAGGCGTCCTCCTGACCTCCGCGTCTATACATCGGCGCTGGAGCGCCGACTTTGATGCGCTGACGGAGTTCGCTGAGCACGGCCGTGTGATGCCGCCGGCGGGTGACACCCTGACCTGGGCCAGAATTCCGCTGGCACTGACACCGTCGGTGTCGGTGAGTTCGGTTAGAAGCGCCGCCTCATGAGGGCGATAGCGATTGTCCGCCAGGATTTCTCGGGCCAGGGCGTCCAGGCCGAGGTGGACAGCGTGCGCGCCTTGGCACGACGGATGAAGCTGGACCTGTCTGCCCGCGACACCCACGTCGTGACCGACCTGGTCGTCTTGCTGGCCCATCTGAACTCCACCAGGACTGATGTGGTTCTGGTGCCGTCGGAGCGACACCTGCGGGGCTGGATGGACACCGTGCGACGAACGGTCGAAGTCTGGACGGTGGATCCGCCGTTGTGCTGGCCGCGTGGGGGCGGTCGGCCGCACTCCATCATCCGGCCCGATCGACATCTGCAGGACGCTGTTCACCAGCGGATGCGTAGCGGAACGCGCGGCGAACGGCGCGTTCGATGAATCTCACGGTCGGCCGAGCAAACCTCTCCGGACTGCCTGACTCGGTCCTCCTCGAACACGCGTGCCGGGGACTGCCGATGGTCTGCACTGGTGTCGCAACGTGTGATTCGGCGATCGAGCTGGCCTCGGAATTGACTGAGCTGCACCGCGATCGGCTGATGCTAATCAACGTCGCCGGGGTCGATCAGCGACGGCGGATGTGCGCATTAGCGCTGGACGCACTCGCCTTGGCCACGCTTCCGAAGCCTCGAATGGCCGCACCGGCGTATGCGGAATCGGTCGGCGGGATCGTCGATCGACTGGCGAGCTGGTGCCTGCTCCTGGGGGACCGGACTCCCATCCGGCCGAGCAGCAGCGAACTCGCGCTCGCCAGCGAGCAGGTGAATGAACTAGGTCGTGCCTACGACCTCCTACTCGAACAGGCCACCGAGGGTGCTTGGCGGATCCCCACCACAACGACCCTCACGCCATCGGTGCTGACCGGACCAGACCTGATCCACCGCAGATCACGCTGAATGGGTGCAGCCGCCCTTCCCTACCCCGAACCCGGTGGCCGGACCTCCAAACAATCGGAAGCCCGCGCCCGCAATCCGCGGTTGACCAAGACGAAGTAACCGGTCGCCGATATCTCGTTGCCGACGGGCCTAGATTCGACTCATGACCTGGGAAATCCGACGTGTCCAGACCGGTGACGGTGAGCGGTTGCGCGCGGTCCGGTTGGCTGCCCTACGCGAGTACCCGAGTGCCTTCGGCGAGACCGCCGAGCAGGCAGCAACACTTCACCCGGCGGACTGGGAAGCGCGCATTGCACGCAGCTGCGCGCCCGGCCGCCAGATTCTTGCCGTGGCCACCGATAGCGAACAGGGCGAGTTTGTGGGGATGCTGGGCGGCTTCATCGACTCCGAACGTGACCGGCCAGAGCTTCTGGTACCGGTGCCTGATGGTGCCCGATGGGCGATGGTCTGGGGTGCGTATGTCCGGCGCCGTGCGCGCGGCTCGGGCCTGGCTGATCAGCTGCTTGCGACCGTTCACCGCTGGGCAGTCGATGAGGCGCGAGTCGATTGGATCGGCCTCGATGTCGTAGAGACCAACACCCGCGCCGTGCGGTTTTACCAGCGCAACGGCTATACCCGGACGGCGCAGCGCCGACCCTACGCGAACAACTCCGCGCTAACTGAGGTCGTGATGATGCGGCGGCTCGATCCGGGCTCGGTGCAATCGAGCGAACTTCTGGCCGACCGGTGACACCACCGACAATGGGGCACAACGGGTCTGCGACATAGGCGCCGCGCCTATCCAGGACACTTCGGGCGTTCTTTAGTCGGCGAGGTTGTCAGATGCCGCGCCGTCGTGGTCGCGGGTGATGAGCAGGTCCGCGAGCAGGCGGCGTTCGGCGATGTAGTCGGCGACGGTCCTACGCAGCAACTCGTCGCCGTGTTCGGATAGGTGGACCCCGTCGCTCCACACACTCACAGCACCGGGAGCAGGCGCGGCCGGATTGTTCGGGTGCCACCCGTAACAGGTTGCGGCGTCGACGATCTGGTCCCACAAGTCGATGTAGTGTGCGCCAGCGAACTCCGCGGAGCGGCGGGCGGCGGCGTTGTATGTGAGCAGTTCGGTATTGGCAGCGGGGACGTTGATGCCTGGTTCCCAGCCCATCGGCGGTTCCCCGATCACCAGGACCTGACGTGCCCGCTCACCGAGCAGTGCCAGCAGGGTGGCCAGGTTCGCCTCGTATTCGTCGAGGTCAACGGCTTCACTGAGTCGGCCTTGGTGGTGGCGCCACACGATCTATAGCCCCGCGGTCTCTGTTATCTGTTGTAGTGGTTGCCGTGAGCGCCGTAGAGGTGGGAGTCGCCCGGAGTCGTGCCGACGTGTGGCGGGTGTATCGGTATGAGCTGCAACGCCATTGGGGTCCATTGCCGGATCTAGTCGCTGGCTTGGTGCCGGATCTGGATTCGTGGGTGGCTGCGAATGGGGGACGGGAGGGCGTGCGATTTCTACTCGGTCCGGACGGCTTCCCGGATCTCCGGGTGAACGCCTTCTTCGCATCGGCCAAGATGCGCAATCGGTCGGAGCTGACCAACCGCGATTATGCCCGCGGTGTCTGCCTGTGGCTCAACTTCCTCACCGTCCACGGGCGGCACTGGTGGGAGGCGTGCGAAGACGACGTCGAGGAATTTCAGTTCTGGCGAATGACTGATCCAGCGAACGCTGGACGGGTCCAGGCCACCACGTTCTCCAAGGATCTGGCAGCCTGCAAGAAGTTCCACAAGTGGGCCGCGACCCGCTATCAGGTGACCGACCCGTTCGCTGACGCCGAGCCGCCACGTGCGAAAAGACATGCGTCGGTGAAGTGGTTGGATCCGGCCGGCTTCGCTCGCTGGCGCGACCTCGGCTTGCGCGGATACGACCTGACAGCGGCGGCTGATCCGGCGTGGAAAGGTCGAAACGAACAACGCAACGCTGCCTTTGCAGACGGCCTGCTCGGCACCGGTCTACGCCTGTCGGAGTGGGCCAGCGTGATCGTTCCGGAACTGCCCCAGAACACCGCTGGCCGTGCGTATTTCACCTGCCGACTCGCCGACAGCTGCGGCAAGGGCGGCTACGGCCACAAGTACTGGATGCCCCGCAACATCCTCACCGCCACTCTCGCCTACATCGAGGGGGCACGCGCCAGAGCGATCCGGCGCGCCCAGGCAGCGGGTCGCTATGACACGATCCTCGCACGCCAGATCGTGACAGTCGACACGACGCGGGGCGGATCCGTCCGATCGACTGACAGGACCGTACAGGCGAACCGGACGGCGTTCAACGACCTCGGCCCCGCTGCCCGACGTCGACTGTTCGTCGAAACCGGGCACGGCATAGCGCCACTTTCGTTATGGCTTAACGAAGATGGGCTCCCCAGGGACGCTCACGGCTGGCACCACACCTTCACCGACGCCAATGAGCGGATCCACGCGATGGGGTTGGGTGGGTTCACGTGTTCGCCGCATATGGCCAGGCACTCGTTCGCGCTTCGGTGGTATTCGATTGGCAAGCTCGCCACCGCCGGCCGTCTCCACGACCTGACCGAGGACGAAGCTCGCGATTTTCGCGAACAGTTCGGCGACACATGGCATTTGGTGCAAACCATGCTTGGTCATCGATCGGTGGAGACCACGAAAAACGTGTACCTGGAACCGTTTCGCTCGCTCGATGTCGAACTGCTCCTCGCACACGCGGAAGGGTTCCCGATCAGCAAATTCATGGCCGAGGTATTCGCCAGCCATCCTCGGGTGCGCACCGACCCACTGGCGGTGAATCGATGAATCGACGCGGGCGCCACGCGGCGCTGCCATCCATTGAGGTTCCCAGGACCGAGCGCGGCATCTTGGCAAGCGAGGACGGGTTGATGGTCCGCGCTTATGCCCAAGACGGCGGTCATCGCGACTTCGGCTTTGGTGACCTGCCGGTGTCGGGTGAGATTCAAGCAGGGTTTGCGGCAGCGTTCGCCAAGCGGGTGGCACCGGGCCAGGGACTGACATCGATGAGCCCCATGATCGCCAGCTTCCGAGCGATTGTCCGGTTCGCTCAGCATCTGTCCATGGTGACCCATCCGCCGATCCGGATACGGGACATCGCGCCGGTCCACATCGACGGGTACCGAATGTCCCTGACGATCGGGACCGCCGGGCAGGAACTGGGCATCCTCAAGCAGACGCTACGCCGGGCCGAAGGCATCAGCGACGAGCTCGCGGGCAAGCTCAAGGAACGCAATCCGCGTCGCGCCGACCCCGCGGTCGCCAAGTGCAGTTACAGCCGCGACGAGTTGCGCCGGATCGCCGACAGCGCCCGGTCCGACCTACGGGCGGCGACGGTGAGAATACGTGGTAACCGGGAGCTGCTGCGTCAGTTCCGGGCCGGTGATGTTGCGCCGCAACAACTTCGCCGATCCCAGCTGCTGGACTGGGTGGACCGGCATGGGGATGTGCCCCGGCGCATCAACGGTGACGGGAAGGAAGTTGTCCGCGAGTGGGTCACCCACAACTTCGGGCGAACCGACGACGTGGTGTGCTGGCTACACCTGTCGACGAAGGAGTGTCTGGCAGCGGCGATTCTGCTGACCGCGATGACCGGCCAAAACCCCAGTGTCATCCTCGGTACTCCGGCCGCGCACCATCGCGCCGACGGCCACACCGGCTCAACGGCGACCGCGATCGTTTCCGCGGTCAAACCGCGCCGAGGGTCTCTCGCACACATGAGCATCGCGCTCAGCGAGGTCCCCGACTGGATCAGCGTCCCCGAGAACCCCGGTGAGTTGTCGACCCGCGACAGGCTGCACACCCCCTTCGGGGTCTATGTGCTGCTGCACGAGTTGACCGCCCGCACTCGCGAGATGATCGACACCGACCGACTGCTGGTCCGATGGGCCAGCAAGGCGGGCAGCACGATTCAAGGACAGCCCCGGTCCGGTCGCTCGTTCCGGCCGCTCACTGCCAACGCCCAGCAGATCCAGCAATGGGCGACACAGCACGACCTGATCGCGGATTCCCCCCGACCCGATGCCGAGCCCAGTCGGCTGCATCTGACGCTGGAGCTGATACGCCTGACCTACCTGGAACTGCACCAGAAGCCGGTCGCACATACCGAGCAGACGCTGGCCACCGACTATCTCGCTCGCAATCGCGGCAATCTGCGCGAATACCAGCGCGTAGTGGCGGCGGCGCTGACCGAAGAAGTGGCCAAGGCCCGAACGCGGGGCGTGATGGCCACCCTGTCGGCAGCCCAGATCGAGGCAGCACGCATCGACCCGGAATCGGTCGCTGCCCTTCACGGTGTGAATGCCCGAACTCTCGAGCGCATGATCGGCGGCCGGCTCGATACCGTGCTGGCTGCCTGCGCAGACAATACGAACAGTCCACACTCGCCTGCCGGGCAGCCGTGCCGGGCCTCGTTCATGTTGTGCTTGGAATGTCCCTGTGCACGGGCGCTGCCCCGGCACCTGCCCGTGCAGGTTCTCGTCCACGATCACCTGACCGCACGCCGCAGTGAGATCACACCGCTGCGGTGGACTCAGCGCTTCGCCCGCCCCCACGCCCAACTCTCGGACCTGCTCGCCCAGCACGACAGCGCCGCAATCGCCACCGCGCGCGCCGCCGTCACCGACGCCGAGCGCGACCTGGTGAGCCGATTCCTGAGCAGAGAGCTCGATCTGCGATGACCACACACAATCCGCTGCCACTGACCGACACCAATGTGGCGCACCCGGAGCCATCCACGCTGGTGCTGATGTCGCGTCCGCTGCGGCCAGGAACGAACACCGACCGACTGTCGCGATTCGGGCAGGACCGATGGGACATCGACCCGGCGATCTTCGAGGACCATTTCTGCGCGCACAGCATCAACTTCGCGACGATCCCGCCGCCCTTGCGACACGAGGTGAAAATCTACTTCTGGCAGCTGCTCAACCACACCGGTGCCGCGCGGCTGCGAGGCGGGAACTCACGACCGTCGGTGCGCACGGTCATGGCAGCGCTCGGCCTGCTGCGGCCACTTCTTGCTTGGATGAACGAGCGAAGCCTGACCAGCTTCGGACAGGTCACCAACCCGATGCTCGACGACTATCTGCTTGCCCTCGCCGAGGAGCCGATTCGACTGCAAATGAAGTACCAGCGGTTGATGGAAGTCAAACGGTTGTGGTCCTACCGCACCGCTCTACCGGAGGATATGCGGTTGCCGTCCTCGCCGCCGTGGGATGGTGAGGAATCGTTCGAGATCTTCGGTCGCACAGTCAATTACATCGAGAACCGGACGCCGAGGATCGCCGAACTCACGATGCAGCATCTGTTGTGGTGGGCGATCCGGTTCGTCGATGATTTCGCCGCCGACATCCTCGCCGCGTATTCCGAGCATCTGACGCTGCACGCGCAAGAACCCCAGGAACGAGCCCGTACCGGACGCAGCGCTCGCCCGCCGCACGGCGATGTTCCCCGCCGGTTGGACGACTACGCCGCTCGGTTGCGGAACCACGGTGGATGCCTGCCGGGGACACTCGACGACAACGGCGACACAGTCGTGGACTGGCACCATATCGGTCTGATCATCGGCGCGGTCGGCGATACCCTGGGCAGGACCGCCGCTGGGCGCAGGGTCCTCGAGTTGGGGCTCGAGGTGTCCGACCAGGCCGACCTCGATACGCCGATCACCGCGCTACTCGACGGTCAGCCGTGGCGAGACCGCCCGATCAGCTATCACGAGGCACCGAAAATGGCGCGGCTGTTGAGCACCGCGTGCTTCGTCGTGATCGCCTACCTTTCGGGTGCCCGACCGGGCGAGGTCTTGAATCTGCAGCGCGGATGCCTGGAATACGACGCGGCGAATGATCTGTGGCTGATGCAGGGACTGTATTTCAAGAACGCCGTAGACACCGACGGCAACAAGTTGCCGGCAGGGCAGCAGCGCCGCGTTCCCTGGGTGGTCATCGACATCGTCGCCCGCGCGATCGGGGTACTCGAACAGTTGCACCCGCAGCCTCTGCTGTTCCCGACGTGGCTGCAACCCGATCGGCGGACGCACAATCTCAAACGCCAAGGCAAGGCCCGCACCTCGACCACCATTGCCCGTGACATCACCCGGTTCGTCACCTGGGTCAACGACGAATGCCGCCGCGGCGGCCGAACCGATGCGATACCTGAGGACCCGAGCGGAGGGTTGAACGCCTCACGATTCCGCAGAACATTGGCGTGGTTCATCCGCCGACGCCCCCGCGGCCTGATCGCCGCGTCGATTCAGTATGGGCACGCGCATACCCGAATGTTGCAGGGATACGCAGGAACCTACGAATCCGGGTTCCCCGACGACTATGCCTTCGAGGACTGGCTGTACCGGCTGGAGAATATCGCCGACGATCACCGCGCGCTCGATGACGGCGAGCACGTCAGCGGTCCGGCCGCCGACGCGTATCGTCAGCGCGTCACCGCTGCGGACGGCCAGTTCGCCGGACACGTACTGACCAACATTCGCCAAACCCGCGACCTGCTCGGAAACCCGCTGCTGCAAATCCACCATGGCGACGGCATGACCTGTGTATTCGACCCCGCACACGCCGCCTGCCAGATCCGCGGCACCGCCGGTGATCCGCTGGTCACTCCCGATCTCGACGACTGCCGACCCAAATGCCGCAACATCGCCCGCACCGACCGGGACATCGCAGTGATCCGCGCCCGCCACGACGCGCTCACCACCATGGTCTCCGATCCGCTGGCTCCACCGATCCGCCACGAACGCGAACGATACGAATTGCACCGTCTGGCAACGATTCTCGACATCCACGAACGACCGCCACGAGAGAGGAGCGCAGGTGTCTGAATCCGTATCCGAACCTCACGCGACCCGGGCAGCGATCATCGCGGCAATGGATCGCCTGCTCGCCGGCATTCCGCTCCGCGCTACCGGACGGCTCAGCGTGTCCCAACTGGCGATCGAAGCCGGCGTCAAACGCTGGCAGTTGACGCACCGGCACCTCGATCTGAAGGAGCAGTTCCAGGCCAGGGTGAAAGCCACCGTGTCCCAACCAGCGGTGAGCTGCCGATGCGGCAGCGACGTTCCTCGCCTTCGCGCCGAGCGCGCTGCCTTGCTCAAGCAGGTCGCGGACCTGGAACAACGACTCCAGTTGTACGCGACAGTGATCAACACGCTCGCCTGCGAGAATGCAGCCTTCACTGGACATTCCACCAACGGCGCGCAGATTCTCACCTTCCGCCGCCCGGACACCTTCCCCGAGCTCTAGAAGCTGGGGTTGCTTGTGAAGGATTCCACTTGCCCGGGGCCGGGACCGGAGAGCTGGACTCGCTCACTGTTCACCGCCGAGCTGCTCGCACAGCAAGCCTGGCAGGCAGCAACGGCGCGGGTGGTGGCGCTGGAGATCGACCAGAGCATCTTGCTGCGCGCATCGCGTAGCGGCGATCGAAGGGCTGCTCATTCTGCGCTGCTAGACCGGAGTGCGGCTGGTGTTGGTCTACCACGGCTGCCCTCCCACCTTGGTGGCCGTGTCCTGCCGCCGGAGGTGGTGCGCCAGGTCACCCGATGTCACCGCCGTCCTGCTCGGCTCGCTCATCACCGCGGCCGTGGCAGCGCTTCTGATCAAGCGCCGCAACGGCATCTACCGCCGCCTGTGGGAGGCGGAGACACGCGACGAGGACGCCGACGGCATCCCCGACATCTATCAACAGGCCCAGAGGAAGCCCGCCATGCGCGCACGGAAATCTCGCCGCGCCTTATCCCTCCGTGACCACGGGCGAGAGGGCGATCGACGCGGCCTGGATGCTGGCCGACCAGTCGTTGGTTGTCCCGCTGGTCCTCGATGCCGACGGGCGGCCATACGCCATCGCGCCCAGCTCCCAGCTGCTCCGGGAGCTCCTCCCCGCTTACAGCGCCGAAGACCCGGTGCTGGCCGGTGTCGTGACCGAGGCCCACGATGGCGAACTCGCCGCGCGTCTGGCCGGGCGGACCGTGGGCTCCCCGGCGCTGGTATCCGCTGCCTGTTGTCGGGGCCAACGCGCGCCCCATGGAGGTTGCGATTCTGATGGCCGGCACCCACAGCCCCCTGGTCGCCGTCGTCGAACCCGACAGCAACGGCGTGAAGCTGAAGCTGCTCGGTGCCATCACCGCCGCCCGCCTCATGCGGCACTTCATCACGGCGGCATTATGAACGGCGCGCCGGGGCAGTGCTGCCTCACTGGCAATCAACCGCAATCAGGGGTTCCGGCACTGCGCGGTCGGTGCGCTGCCGCTGAGGATCCGAGAGACCGCGCTCACCGTGATCCCGCGCCCGCCCATGGCTGCGGTCGCCCGCAGTCGCGCGGCCAGCGTGTCGGCGCGGTCGATGCGCTGGGCCTGGCGCCACGCCAGCAGTCGCGCGTTCAGGCTGGCACGCGCCGGAGGTGTCAGCACCGCCACGATCAGAACTCCGCGGTCGGGTACCAGGCCCGCCACTACCCGGGCATCGACATCTTCCACACCGGGATCGGTGACATCCAGCGCCAGCACGACCGGGGAATCGACGGCAGCAGCCACGACGGCCCCCTTCGGATGGCAGCGCACCGGCGCTGCGGTAGTGGGCATCGGGGGCGCCACCACGGTCGAGGGGTGTGGGCGACCGCCCCCGATACAGGGAATTGTAAACTTACGAATTCTATTTCGCCAATTAGGTTGCGTGTAATCGCCCTGTCGGGGCAGGCGAGATCCTCTGCGCTGACATCGCGTCCGCAGGGTTCGCGGACAACACCGAGTCGGGGGCTTGTCGCTGGATTCGGGGTCGCGACCACTGGTCACGTTCGGGGACAGCTGCTCTCGGCCGCGTCGGAGCGCTACCGCGTGCGCTGGTCGCCGCCAGGAAGCTGATGTGCGGTGAACAGCAGCCGGTCGAACACGGCCCGCTGCTCTGGTAAGGGTGCAGGGAGCGAGGGTAGCTCGGCGATCAGACGAGTGGCGAACGCTCGCGCATCCGAACCTGTGTCCTGGATCCGCCAGGTGAGCAACCTCGCCGCGCCAGCGGCGGGCACTCCATAAACCACCATCAGGACACCAATGGCTTGCTCGATCACGGCCGCACGTTCGACCAGGACCGGCAACGGCACATCCGGGCGGGTGCGTTGCTGTGTCAGGAACCACTCCCGGCTGCCCGCAACCGAGGTCGGCGAGACGGGGGCGCGGGTTGCCTCGGGCGGGTGCGGCTCAGGGTGGCTGTCTGACATGGTCTCGTCTTACCCGTTTCTGTTCGATTCAGCGGAAGTGGTTGGTCATCCGGCCGGTTCGGGGAGCGAGAGCCGACCGGGATGCAGCACTCGTCGGTGTGGTGGTAGGAGAGTTCGTCCCCTGCCCGTGGGCCGACCCTTGGCGACGCACCACCGCAGCGGTCCACCGAACGCGTGGCGGGTCGTTCACGTGAAGTAGTCGGGTCGGCTGACGTAGGTGTCGGTGACGAACATGACTCCGGAGGAGTTCTCGAGCAGGGGGCGGAGGCCGGCGATGAGGACGTCGGCGCGGTGGTCGGGGATGACGGTGATGAGCAGGGCGAGGGTGTCTTGTTCGTTGAACAGCAGCCGTCCTTCGTGGTATCCGTTGTGGCCCAGACCGGAGACACCGGAGATGGTGGTGTATCCGGTGGCGCCGGAGTGCTCGATGAGGCGGCGAACGTCGGGGGCGTCGGTTCCCGAGACGATGACCTCGATTCTGGTCATTTTCGCGAGGTTGGCGCGGGTCATGGCTGTACTCCGTTCGAGGTGGGGTAGGGACTCCATCCCTCGCGGGTGCGGTGTTGCCAGGGGGAGCTCTGGTCGGTGCGGGCGAGGAGGGTGATCCAGTGGTTGTCGACGAGATCGCGCACCTTGGGGTTGCGGGCCACGATGGTGTCGATTCGCTGCTGTGGGGCGTGGACGAGGACGAGCAGGCGCATCGGTTCGTGCACGAGGCGGTTCCCGACTGCCACCGATTGCCAGGGCAGGCCCGTTCGCAGGTCTCCGGAAGGGCCGGTGAGAACGCCGATTCCACCGACGACGTTGTGGGTTGTTTTGGTGCCGGCACCGAAGATGTCGGGGGCGACGGTGGAGAAATAGTACTGGCAGTTGATCCATTGCGCGACGATCACCGGTGCGGTGAGGATCGTTTCCAGCGCGGTCGCGGTCGGGTCGTCGTCGGGGTTGTAGGAGTGCAGAAAGCAGCGGCGGTGCAGATCGACCCCTGCGGACACGGCGCGTGGTCCGATGATGAACGCCGCGTTGCCGGCCAGGCCCCATTCGGGATACACCTGTGCCCAGTCCGCGCTACGGGTTCCGGCGTGGCGTGCCGCCGTGTGCGGGCTCGGCCGGTCGGGTGCGCCGGGAAGCAGGGTGGCTCGTTCGGCGGCGAGGCGACGCCCGGCTTCGGCCAGGTCGGCAGTGAGCCGATCGAGGTCGTGCCGATGTGTATCGGGCACCCGGTAACAGTCGAGGATGGTGACGCGGTCGCTGGTGGTGTCATGCTCGGCGGCGACGAACCAGCTGTCGTCGGGAATCTCGATGCCGCGGCCGGCGAGCCTGTCGCGCACTTCGGTGTCATTGAGGATGTCCACGGCGGCGCGAGCGTTCGGCCCGCCGGGGTTGCCACCGCAGGCGCCACAGGCCAACGCCGAATGGAAGGGATTGTTCTCGGTATTGGCGCCGTGTCCGCAGAACACCACCAGCCGAGCGAAACCCTTGGTGAGTCCCATGACCGTGAGGGCGGTTTCGGCGATCTGCACACGCTGGACGAGACTGAGCCCACCAGCGGTGTCGATCACGGTGCGGGCAGGGGGCGCGATCAGGGTCCGGGTGCGGGTGCGCCATCGCCGGTAGCGGCGGGGTGCGATGGTTTTCGCGGCGGCCACGGGCCCGCTCGCCCAGCCGAGGATCTCGGCGAGGGCGAACGGTGCCGCCAGGTCGGCTTTGGCGGTGTGGACCGCCTCTGTGGTGGCTGCGAGGGTGTGCAGTCCCGCGATGTGGCGCTGCGCCGCGGCGAGCGCTGCCGGGTCGGGTTGTTCGTACAGGTCGATGTGAGGTGTCACCAGAGCCGGCGCCGCGATCGCGGGGTCACCGTTGGCGAGGGCGTGGATGCGGCTGGCCACGGCGAAGAACCCCGCGAATCCGAACGTGTCGTAGTTGCCCAGCGCCTCGAGATGCCGGCGCAGTCCTTCCGAGCGGGGATCGATACACAGCACCAATTGCGCGCCGGCGCGGGTGAGGTCCGGGGTGGGGACGGGTTTGTCCAGTTCCTCGAGCAGACCGCGGCGATAGTGCGTCTCGTAAGCGTCCAGCCACACCAGTGGCCGCGAATCGACGGGCATACGGTCGAGAATCCGGACGATCGACGCCTCGGCGGCGGCATCGAGACCGGTCGTGCCCAATGCCTGTGCCACGCGATGGGCACGGTCTGTGGCCGTGTCCGATGGGTGATCGGGAACTGGGGCCGGCCTTGCGGGCAGTTCGGTGGTGTCGAGCAGGTGCGCCTCGTAGCTGAGCCGGACGGCGAGATAGTCGACCAGGTCGATTGCCGAGCCGGGTGTGTTGCTGTGCCACAGGATGTGGCCGGCCCAGCCCGGCAGCCGCGTCAGGTGCGCGCGCAGGTAGGCGATGCGTTCACCACCGTGTCCGACACCGAGTCGTGCCAGTGCGTGCGAGACGGCATCAGCGGGATCGGAGGGCAGGTCGCGCAGCGCGCGGCGAGCGGCTGCGGGGAGCCGGGGATCGCGTGGCGCCAGATCGGCCCAGGCCGGGTAGAAGCCCCGGTCGCGGCCGGGCAGTGTCCAGCCGGCCTCGCCGGAATCCAGATACGCCGAGCACCATTTGACGGTTTGGGCGTCGATCGCTGCCGCGGTGCGCGCGCACACGCGTTCACTCAGAGTGAGCAGCCGGCGGGCGGGGGGTGGCGGGATCGATCCGCGGACAAGGTCGGCCAGAAGGATCTCGACGGCAGTGTGAATGCGTCCGTCGACCTCGACCGGTGCCGCGGTAATGGTGTCCGGGAGTCGGCGCTCGAGAGCCTCGCCCAGATCGGCCTTCGTGATTCGGCCGGTGGCGTGGGCCGCGCGGAACCCGGCCTCGCCGAGGGTGCCTCGGAGGCCGTAGAGGTCACCGGCGAGAGCGAGGGCGTCGTCGAAGGGGCGATGTTCCAGCCCGCCGAGCGGGTTGACCGCGATGAAACTGCTCAACGGCCACACGGGGGTGAGGACGCGGGCGGCCACACTGATCTCGGCTCGCAGCTGTGCGCGCTCGATCGCGCGCTGATCGACGGGGACCGAGTCGACGATGAGTGTCATGATTCTCCTACCACAACGGGAACGAACGATCTGGTGGGCACGACGCGACGCGCGCCCTTGGTGAACGTGGTCCTGCGAGCGCGCGGACCGAGATCACCGAGACTCAGACACGCCACGTACAGGGTCTTGTGCAGCGAGGTCAGAGCGGGGACGGTGGTGACCCGGACGGTGGTGAGCGCCGCGACCACCGCGAGGACCGGGATCAGCGTCCACGCGCTCATTACCGCGGGGCCCGCGGCCCGCAGCGTGGGTTCGGTAAAGGTGCTGAAGACCGACAGCGCACCGAGGTAGGCGACCATCACCGCGATGAGCATCGCGATGAACGCGCTGGCGGGCCCCGGTTTCGTCACGCGTCGGGCCCAGCCCCACACCAGGCGGGTGCCCGTCACCCACGCGAACGCCAGCAGCAGCACCGTCCCGGAATGGGCGAGCCCGAACACCGATTCCCACAGCCACACCGCACCGGCGAGCGCCACCGTGGGCACCAGGAGGGCGAGCGCTCCGAAGGCACGCCGCACACCTGGGCTGCCCAGTGGTCGCGGTGGTGCGGTGCGTTCTCTGAGATGGTCGCCGACCGCGGACCCGGACCCCAGGAAGAGCGTGGCCTTGTACATGCCGTGTGCGATCAGGTGGAACAGCGCGGCGGAGTAGGCGCCGAGAGCGCATGTCATCACCATGAATCCCATCTGGCCGACGGTGGAGTAGGCCAGTGCGGACTTCACGTCGGGCCGGGTCAGCATGAGCGCGGTGCCGTAGACGGCGGTGAGCGCGCCGGCGAGGAAGGCCAGACCCGTCGCCGTGGCGTAGGAGTCGATCATCGGGTGCAACCGCAGCAGCAGCACGCCGCCCCCGTTGACGATGCCGGCGTGCAGCAGAGCCGACAGCGGTGTCGGCGCGGAGATGGTGGCCGGAAGCCATCCCGCCATAGGGACCAGCGCGGAGCGAGCCACCGCCGCGATCACGAGCGCTCCCGCGATGATCGGACCCGCCGCCGATGTCGTCGTCGGCAGCTCGAGAGCGCGCAGGTCCACGTTCCCCCACTGCACGGTGGCCACGATCACCGCCGTCCACAGCGCGATGTCGCCGACGAGCACCATGCGTGCGGTCCGCGCGACCGCCACCGGTACCCACGCATCGGCGCGGTACACCCGCAACAGCCACCACAGCCCGATGCCGACTATCGACCAGGCCACGGCCAGCCCGATCAGCGTGGCGGCGGTGACCATCGCCGCGGTCGCCGTGGTGAGCAACCCGGTCAGCGCGGCGAAGCGGTCCGCCCGAGCGTCTCCGCGCAGGTATCTCGTGGCGAAACCCTGCACCACGGCACTGACACCCAGCACCAGAAGCAATAACAGCACCGACACCCGGTCGGCATAGAACCCGGCCACCGCCGACCCCTCCGGGCCGGTGGTCATGACCGCGGCGACCGGGCCGCGCACCGCCACCTCCATGGCGACCACGACAGCCGACACGGCAGCGAACGCCGTCACCGCGACACCGCAGCGACCGGTGCGCCATCCCGCGAGCAACAGCGGGCCGGTCATCGCCGGCAGTAGCACCGATACCAGCAGCAGCACACTCACTGGCCTCTCCCTCCCAGCGGACGACCCGCTGATCACTCACCGACGCGATCACCTGTTCCCGGCGACCAACCGAACATGGCCCGGTTGCCACCGGATTGCCGGGAGCGGTCGGGGAACCCGATCGGACGCCGTCGATCACGGCGTAACGCGATTCAAGATACACGAAATCTAAAACACGTATTCCGATGTGGTAAATCACTGTCGCATGTTGTAGCGTTCGATGCGTGACGGACTGGACGTTTCTCACCAACCACGGGCGGGTGCTGCTGTGCATCGCCCGCGACGATCAGATGCGGGTGCCCCAGATCGCCGACGAGGTCGGCATCACCGAGCGGGCGACCCGGCGCATAATCACCGAACTCGAACGCGCGGGGTACCTCGAGCGCAAGCGTGACGGTCTGACCGATCGCTATCGCCTCAACGGCGAGCTGCCGTTCCGACCACGGACGGATCGGGACGTCGCCGTGGGCGAGGTCCTCGACCTGCTCGACCACCCCACCGGAGATGACGAGTCCGTGGCCTCGGTGGCTCGACTGGAGCCGCGGCTGGTCGGCACGACATCGGCGTGGACGGTGCTGCTGGTGCGCAGCGTCGACGATCTTGACGCGGCCGTGTCCGCGGTGAACGACTACCTGAACCACCTGCGTGAGAGTCTCTCGCCGGCCAGTCGGCACGACAGCACGTTGCTGGGTATCTGGGTCCGCAGCGACCTCGAGGAGGGACTGCCCGAATGGCTGCACTACGAGTCGGCCACCCCCGCGGCCACCCCCGCGGCGGCCCACGGCGAGGTGGCCCAGGCGGCCATGGGTGAGGCCATGGTTGGGGTCCGCAGGTCAGTGTCGCTGTCGGGACTGTGGACGCTGTGCTGGATCGACGGCCCCCTGCTGCGTTCGACCGACACCACTGATCAGGCCCGTCGGCACGTCCTCGACACGTTCGTCGCGGCTACCTCCGAGCCGCGAGGGTCGCGCTCGGGCGGCATCTTCTACCCCAGCTTCGCCGCGAGCCGCCCCTCGAAGTTCGTGGCCGCCGAGGTCGCGGATCTGCGTGCCCGCCATCCGCGTCTGGTGGCCGATCGGTGGTTCGTCGTCGACGACGATCAGGGCATCCAGGGGCTGATCACCTACTCCGGGATCGACCGATGACGCACACAGCCCGACCGCCGACACTCGCCACCCCTGGGACGATCTCCCGCGCGGCCACCGTCGCCCGGCCCGCTTCGGCCCAGGCGCCAGGGGGCGTCCGCGGCGCTGCGGAGATTCTGCGCCGAGGCGGTCTGGTCGTCTTCCCAACCGAGACCGTGTACGGGCTCGGTGCCGATGCTGAGAACGCCGAGGCGGTCCGCCGAGTCTTCGAGGTCAAGCGGCGGCCCGTGACACACCCGCTGATCGTGCATCTCGCCGACGCCGGCCAGCTCGGCGACTGGGTCACCGGTATTCCGGGTTACGCTCGGGTGCTCGCCGAATGGTTCTGGCCGGGCCCGCTCACCCTGGTCCTGCCGCGTAGTCCCCGCATTCCGTCCGTTGTCACCGGTGGATGCGACACCGTCGCGGTGCGGGTCCCGCATCATCCCGTCGCCCAGCGCCTGCTCACCGCATTCGGCGGGGCGATCGCGGCGCCGTCGGCCAACCGTTTCGGTGCCCTCAGCTGCACCAGCGCCGAACACGTCGCCGACGAACTCGGCCCCGCCGTGGACCTCATCCTCGACGGCGGCCCCTGCCCGGTCGGGATCGAATCGACGATCATCGACGTCACCGGCGACGAGCCGATCCTGCTCCGCCCGGGCGCGGTCGGGGTGGACGATCTCGCCCAGGCACTGGGCCGGCCGCTCCGAACAACCACACCGTCACGCGGGCACCGCGCACCCGGGCAGCATCCGTCGCATTACGCCCCCCGCGCGCGCGTGGTCCTGGTCGAGGAGAGCGAGGTCGTCGCCGAGGCCCATCGACAGCAGTCGCACGGCCGGAGAGTCGGAGTCTTGCGACCACCCGCGAGTACGGCATCAACCATCACCGGCAGCGCGCTGGTGATCGAGGTGCCGACGGCAATCGGCGACTACGCCCGCGATCTGTATCGACTCCTGCGCGAATTCGATCATCACGGCTGCGAGGTCGTCATCGCCTCACTCCCCACCCGCGCGGGTGTCGGTCTGGCCATCGCGGACCGCCTCACCCGCGCATCCGCCCCGCGCCCCACGGGAACCGCGTCGACCAGCACATGCGCCGAGTAGGAGAAGAGCCGTGGCAACGACGCGAGGCGAGCGCGACCAATCACATGCGCAAATCAATTCACGTAAGACAAAATGGCAAACAGGGATCGTAGATTGTAGGGTGATCACGGTGGCGGACTGGACGTTTCTCACCAACCATGCGCACGTCTTGCTGTGCATCGCGCAAGACCCCGGGATGCGGCTACGCGACGTCGCCGACGCGGTCGGCATCACCGAACGCGCGGCCCAGCGGATCGTGGCCGAACTGGAACAGGCAGGCTACCTCGACCGCGTCCGCGACGGGCGCCGCAACCGCTACCGATTGAACCAGGAACTGCCACTGCGGCACCCCCTCGAACGCGACCACGCGGTAGGGGAAATCCTCAGCGTCCTGACCTCCGAGCCGAAGACCGCCCCCGGCCGTAGCGCATGAGCGCACCACACCCCTACCGCGACCGTGACGTCGCCCTGGCCACCAAACACGGCAAGGAGCGTGTGCTGGCCGCCGCCCTGGCCGAACGGCCCGGCCTGATGGTCCAGGTCGCCACCGAGGTCGACACCGACCAACTGGGCACCTTCACCGGCGAGATCGAACGCCCGGCACCACCACGCGAGACAGCGCTGAGGAAAGCCCGCCTCGCCATGCAGGCCCTGGGACTGCCCCGTGGCCTGGCCTCCGAAGGCGCCTTCGGCCCCCACCCCATCGCTGGATTCATCCCCGCAGGACTGGAAATCCTCGCCTTCGTCGACGAGGACCTCGGCCTCGAACTCGTCGTGCACCATCTCGAGTGTGACACCAACTTCGACCACACCGTCACCGATCAACTCGACGAACAAACCTCACAGTTCCTGCAATCCGTCCAATTCGGCAGCCACGCGGTGATCGTGCGGCCGAACATCGCCCCAACCGACGAACCACTCTACAAAGGCATCCGCACCAGCTCCGCTCTCGCCGCGGCCCTCGCCTGCTGCGCGGCGGCGTCCTCGGACGGGCACGCGCGCATCGAAACCGACATGCGCGCCCACCTCAACCCCACCCGCATGCGCAGCATCGCCCGACTGGCCACCGAACTGGCCGAACGCCTCGACCGGTTCTGCCAGAGCTGCGGCGCCCCCGGGTTCGGTCGCGTCGCCACCGAACCCGGCCTCCCCTGCAGGTTCTGCTTCACCGCCACCCCGCAGCCAGCCACCGACATCCACGGCTGCGCCCGCTGCGAACACCGCACCAGAATCGAGCGTCACGAACTCGCCGACCCCGCGGGCTGCCCCTTCTGCAACCCCTGACACCCACCTGAATCCACACCGCCACCGATTATTTGCGCGCACCCGATGGGCCGCGAGCCCGAGTCGGAGCGAGTTGAGCACGACCGAACTGCATACCGAGCAATAGACGCGAGGAAGACAAACTCATGGACGTTCCACTTTGGCTCTGGGCGGTGTTCGGCGCGACCGTGATCGCCGGTCTGCTGGTCGATCTCGTGGCGCACCGCGGTCCGCACGTGATCGGCTTCAAGGAAGCGCTCCGGTGGAGTGTGCTGTGGGTCGGTCTATCGCTGGTCTTCGCCGTGCTCGTCGCGGTGTCGGTGAGTCCGACCGCCTCGGTGGAGTTCACTACTGCCTGGCTGCTCGAGAAGAGCTTGTCTGTCGACAACCTCTTCGTCTTCGCCTTGATCTTCGGGTACTTCAATGTGCCCCGCGAGTATCAGCACCGGGTGCTTTTCCTGGGTGTTCTGGGCGCGTTAGTCTTCCGCGGAATATTCCTGCTCCTCGGGGTCGCCGTGGTGCAGCGGTTCACCGTGGTCCTGTTCGTATTCGCTGCGATCCTGCTCTACAGCGCCTACAAACTTCTCAAAAATAACGAAGAGACCTACGATCCGGGCAAGAGCATGGCGGTGCGGCTCGTACGTAAGGTCATACCGGTCCAGGAGGAGTATTCCGGCGCGCGCTTCTTCGTCCGGTCGGCTGGCAAATGGGTAGCCACACCCCTGCTGGTCGTGGTCGCCGCCATCGAGGCGGCCGATATCGTATTCGCCGTCGACAGCGTGCCCGCGGTGCTGGCGGTGAGTGACGACCCGCTGATCGTGTACTCCAGCAACGCTTTCGCCATCCTCGGATTGCGTGCCCTGTACTTCCTGCTCTCCGGGATGCTCGAGCGCTTCCACTATCTGTCGACCGGTCTTGCGATCATTCTGGCGTTCATCGGTGTGAAGCTGATGCTCCAGGCCGCCCACAAAACGATCAGCACCGCGGTGCCGGAGATTCCGTCGCTGGTCAGCCTGGGAGTCATCGTGGTCGTGCTGACGATCTCGGTGGTGCTCAGCATCCGTCGACCGCTTCCGGAAGAGCCCACACGGCCCGATGCGCTCAATGCCACGGAAAAGCCGGACTGACGAGATCGCCCTCCTGCCGATGTGACCGGCCGTATTCACGGTTCGAACAACCCGGTATGGGATACTCGAAGCAGAACGATTGTGATCGCGTGAGGACAGCCAGTTCACCGAAAGCGGGTGAGCGAGATGTCTGGCTACCCTTCGGCACCGATCCGCATCTGGCGGATGCGGCCGTGGAACGCCAACCCGCTGATGCATGCGCATTTGCGATTCGAGAGTCTCACGGTAGCTCTGCTGGTGGCTGTCAGCATCGTCGTCGTACCGATCGCTGGGGCGGTGGGAACTGCGGCGTACAGCGGTATGCGAGCCCGGATCCTGACGGACATCGCGACGAAAACACTGGCCACCGTGACGATCACCGACGATCCGGTACACCTGAAATCGGAGCGGCGGTTCCAGGCCACAGTCCGGTGGCACCACGACGGGCAGGACAACACCGTCATCGCTTCCGTACCGCACACCGCCGAACGCGGCGAACGGGTTTCGGTATGGATCGGCGCTGACGGCACCTCGGTCGACCCGCCCCGGCAGACCAGCGACGCCGTACTCGAGGGCGTCGGAGCCGGCGTGGCGGTCCTTTGCGGAGTCTGGTTCACGGCAGCCCTGCTGATCTGGTGCGGCAGACTGCTTGTCGACCGCCGCCGAAACACCGCCTGGGCCGTGGAATGGCAACGACTGAATCACCCGACCAAGCAATGACCCCACCGTCTCCGGAATCGTCGCGATCACTCGCGAAGCGAACCGCCGGATCTCGTTCTGCCTGTTCCTTTTCCACGCAACATGCCCCTCCACCTCCCAGTTGCAGATGTCCGTCGCCAGCTCAGGTGACGCAGCTGGTGGATCACAATAAAAAAGGACTGCGTCAGGTATGTGGCAGAGGGGCAGGCTGGATTTCTGCCGGATGGCTCCCGCAAGCTGTTCGCTGACGGTGATCGGCATGAAGATCGGTGGCCGGCTGTATACGCCGACCAACAGGAAGGGCCTGCTGCTCGAATAGGTGACACCTGTCACCTGACAGCGCCGCAGACCCAAGCCATGTTCGGAACTGTTGCCTGACCGCTCGTCGAAGAAGACCGTGCAACCCGGGGGCGTCGCCCCCGCCTGTAATCAGATGAACAACAGATGAATTTCGCTAGAGAACAGACGTCGTTGATGCCGACGCCGAGCACGGCCAGGTCCCACCAGCTGCCGTCGTCGATGGCGGCACGCAGGTTGGTCAGGACGTCGCGGGAGGTCGCGCCGCCTTCGCCGTGGTTGTCGGAGGTGATGGTGACCCAGGGGTAGACGGTCTGCCAGTGAGTGATCAGGGCGGTGACGTAGCCGCGGTGGCGGTGCTCGGTGACCTCGATGGTCTCGCCGATTTCGGGCAGGTCGGTCTGAAAGTGCAGGCGCGGATTGTGGGCCTCGAGATGTTGCATGAGGCTGGTGCCAAACCACCCGATCCGCAGTTGAGGGCGAGGCTGGGCGGAGTCGAGTGATCCGGGGTGACGGCACGCGGTGACCTGTGGGGCTACATTGCTCTCGCCCCTGGGGCGGTCAGCCTCAGGGGCGAGAGCATTGGGCGTCATCTTGAACCCGCTGCCACAGGGAGTGATCGGCGCGCCGGGACAGTGCTCAGCTTCTGGTGGATGTCCGGATGTCACCCAATTCCACCGGGATAGGGCTCGCCAGCCAAGTAGGCGTCCATGTTGGAGAGGATGCCGGCGATCCGGTCGTGTCCCCACTCCGCGACGGAGGCGTTGGATAGGGCACCGCTGACGAAGTTCAGCACGAAGCAGTCGCGCAGGATCAGGTACGGCTCGAGCAGGTCGTCGAGATCGTCGGGCAGCGCGAAGACCTCGGCATAGCCGTCGAGGAAGTCGTGCGCGAACTTTTCGTAGGCGCCTGGAATGGTGTGGGCGATCCGGTGGATCGAGGAGAGCACGGTCGCGAGGTCGAGGATCGGACTTCCCCACCCGCAGTCGTCGAAGTCGATGACCCCGACGCCGCCGGTCGGCAAGCCGATCATGTTCTCGCGGTGCAGATCACCGTGGATTCGCGTGTGCTCTGAGGGGTCGGTTGCGGCGAGGACCTGGGTAACCCGGTCGGCGACGGCGCGCAAGGTCTCCCGGCCTCGGTCTCCGAGGTTCACGGTGGCGTCGGGATCGGTCAGAGCCGCCCCTTTGAGCAGGATTGTTTCGTAGTCCCATGTCGGCCGGTCGAAGTCGGGGATGTCGATGGTGGCGGCGTTGCGGTGCAGGTGTGCGGTGGCCGCGCCCATCTGCTGGGCGACTCCGGGCTGCTGGTAGGGCGGTTCGGCGGTGCCGGGTACCCAGTGCAGCAGCGCGAGCGTAGCGGGCTGGTCGTGGCCGGGAACCGTGACGGGCACGACATGGTCGCCGCTGGTCGTGGTCACCGGACCGGGAACGGCGACGCCCCCTGATGCGGAAAGGCTTTCCAGCCAGGCCATTTCGCTGCGCTGCTGGTCGGCTGGTCGGCCGTCTCGGATGGACAGGCGCGCGACGTAGGAGGTCTCGCTTCCGGCGGGGGTGACCCGCCAGACGGCGTTGTCCTCGTACTGCTGAAGTTCCAGTTCGGCGGTTGCGGGGATGCCGTAGTGGATCGGCAGGGCGGCGCGGGTCAATCCGTCGAGAACATGGAGCTGGTCGCTGTGGCTGAGCTCGGAGAACGTGGTTGGTGGCACGGCTTCCTCACGGGGTTGGGTTCCGGCATGGTCAGGCCGGGCGGGGGCAGATTACACCTGGAGGCGCAGATCGATTCGAGATTTCGATGGCGCAGCGGCGCATAGAGGCAGGGCCATCAGAATACGGAACTCTGGGGCACTTGAACAGGCATCTTCGTTCCGCTGGCCTGTTCGATGATGCCCAGAAACTGGTCGCGGTAGGTGGCCCATTCCAGGGCGAGCGCGTCGATATCCGGGTGGTGGGCTGCCATGGCAGCGTCTGCGTCAATGAGCAGTTCTCGGATGAGGGAGGCGAACGCGACGATGTCATCGACCGCGACGAACTCGGCGCGACCGCGGCCCCCTGCGCTGTCACGGTGGCCGGGGATGTCGGTCAGGATCAGCGGCAATCCGTGTTGGCGGGCCTCGAGGACCGAGATGGGTACGCCTTCGAAGCGGGACATCGAGACGAAGCCTGCCGCACCGGCGAGCACGCTGTCGACGAGGTCGCGTTGCCAGACCGCACCGAGCCAGACGACGCTATCGGTGATGTCGAGTGTCGCGGCGAGCTGGCGCAACGCGATGGTCTGATCGCCGTCACCGATGATGACCAGGCGCGCAGGGGCCGTGGTGTCGGCGATCGCGCGGGCGAAGGCACGCAGGAGGCTGTCGTGGCCCTTGTGGGGGTAAAGGCTCTGCACGGCAACGATGTAGCGGTCCTGCGCCCAAGCCGCTCCCGGCGGCGCTACAGCGGCAGTGCGGGTTTCGGTCGCGTTGGTCAAGGTGGTGACCTTGGCGGCCGGGATGCCGACGTCGTCGAGGAGGAACCGAGTGGACCTTCCTCCGACTGCGACGATGTGGTCTTCGCCGCGGGAGAGGGCTCGGTCGAGTCGGTTCTTGCCACGGCTGCGCAGGTGGGAGTAGTCGGAGTGGCAGAACCGGATGACGGTGCGCGCCAGTCGAAGAGCGGGCCGGATCGACGGATAGAGCCGTCCGTCGCCGAATTCGAGCACCACGACCTTGTCGCGGACCAGTGCGGCCAGGAACAGGTTGCGGCGCAGCCGGTTTCGTGGCGCGACGACGAGTTCGGCTGCGGTGGGGAGTTCGGCGACGAGGGCGTTGTCGCGGCCGGGGTCGAGCACGCAGACGGTGACCTCGTATCCCGCGTCGAGCAGGACGCGGGTGTGCGAGAGCAGTACCCGTTCCAGGCCGCCGACGGTGAAGTGGCGCAGGATGAGGACGATCCGGTTGGTGGACATCGCATTTCTCCTTGCTGAGAGGCTGGGCCCGCCGCCGCGGGCTGGGCCCAGCCGGGGTTGATCAGGCGGTGCGGTGGACCTTGTGCTGGGCGGCCTGGGCCAGGGGGCGGACCTCGAGCAGATCGATGTCGACATGCGGGGGCCGCGTGACGCACCAGACGATGATCTCGGCGATGTCGGCGGGAACCAGGGGGTTCTCGACGCCCTGGTAGACCGCGTCGATCGCGGTCTGGTCGTTGCCGAATCGGGAGCGCATGAACTCGCCGCCACGCTCGTCGCCGCGCATCATCCCGGGGGCGACCTCGGTGATCCGGACGGGTTCGCCGTTGAGCTCCAGGCGCAGGGTCCCCACCATCGCGGCGAGGGCGTGTTTGCTGGCGGCGTAGGCGGCGCCGCGTTCGTAGGCGACACGGCCGACGGTGGAGCCGAGGAACACGATGTGCCCTCGGTTGTCGATGAGCTGCGGGAGCAGAGCCTGGCTGGTCCGCAGGCTTCCCACGACGTTGGTGTCGTAGGTGGCGTGCCAGTCTGCGACGTCGCTGTCGGCGATCGTAGCTGCGGGAGTGGGGATTCCGGCGTTGTTGACCAGCAGGGTCAGCGGCAGTGGGTGCTCGGCGACGGTCCGGGCGAGCGCCGCGACGGAGTCGGCGTCGGTGACGTCGAGGTGATGGTTGGTGATGCCGGTGGCGCTGGGGTTCTCGGTGCTCAGGCGTCGAGATGCCGCCAGCACGGTGTAGCCGGCCGCGTGCAGGGCGTGGGCGGTGGCCGCGCCGATGCCGACGCTCGCGCCGGTGACGACGGCCAGGCCCCGCGATTGGGTGGTGGTCATGGGTGTCCTTCCTCAGTGTTCGGATGGGATCGGATGGGAGTTCTCGGGTAACCGCGCCGGGCGCGAGGCTCAGGTGTCGAGCAGCCAGGCGTGGGCGGGGTCGGTGTGGAGGGCGAAGTGGTGATCGGTGTCGCCGTGGGCGGCCCACAGGTAGTAGAGGTCGTGGCCGCCAGCCGCGGCGATCGCGTGGTAGCCGTGGGTGACCGTGGCGATGCTGGTGTCGAGGACGACGGTGGAGCAGGCGTCGGCGACGGTGTCGTCGTAGGTGAGCAGCACGCCGAAGCCGGTGGCGGGGCGGACCCGGAACGCGAAGGCTTCCTGCAGCGCGGTTTCACGGGGCGGGTCGCTGATCGAGTGGCGATGTGGTGGATACGTCGACCAGCGGCCGTCGCGGGCGATGGTCTCCCCGAGCAGCAATCCGCCGGTTCGGGGAGGTGCCAGCAGCGTGGTGACTTCACGTTCCCAGCTGCGGTGCCCGCGCGTCTCCGGGGTGACCGCCGTGACGGGGGAAGCGGGCCCGGTGGTGCGGATGTCGCCGAGCGGGGCGTGGACCTGGATCAGGTCCGCGCCGTCGGGTCCGGCGGTGACCGACGCCGCGGTGCTGGCCGGGAAGTACCAGCCGACGGCGGGCGCGGTGAAGGGGTCGGCGCGCTCGGCGATGTGGGTGTCATCGCCGGTTCGGGTGGTGATGTGGCCGGCGATCAGGATCAGGGCCGTTTCCTGGTCGGGGCGGTCCTCGACGGCGAGGTGCTCGCCTGCGGTGAGCAGGTGCCGGGTCAGTGTCAGGCCGTTGGGTGTGCGAGCCAGCGCGGTGGTCATCTCGATGCTCCGAACGTCGTCGTGGGATCTGGAATGGGCAGGGGGTGGTGGGTGAGGCTGGCGGGGTGCATGGTGGCGCCGGTGGCGACCGCGCGCGCCGCGTCGGCCGCGGTGGCGAAGGCCATGCTGTGCTGGTCGGTCACGGCGGCGGGCAGGGCGGCCAGCATCGCGGTGTCGGCGCCGGCGTGGGTGCCCGGTTCTCGCGGGATCTGGTAGCGGGCACCGGGGCCGTTGTGCGGGCGCAGGTCGATCAGGTGCGGGCCGGCGTGTGCGTCGTAGTGGATCGTGAGGGTGCCCGCAGTACCGAACAGGTGGCAGGTGTAGCCCTCGTCGTCGGCGTTGGTGGTGAGCGTGTAGCGCGCGTACGCGCCGGTGTCGTAGGCGATGTCGGCGGCGATCGTGTCGTGGATGTCGGTGCCGGGCAGCAGCATTGGGTCATCTGGCTTGTAGTGCCGGTGTTGCAGGGTCGCGGTGACGGTGCTCGGGTGTGCGTGCAGCCACCAGGCGAGCAGATCGAGGTGGTGGCAGGCCTTGGTGACCTCGAGCCCGCCAGAGGCCGCGCGGCGGCGGTGCCAGCGCTGGAAGTAGCTGGCCGAATGGGAGACGTTGAGCCGGTAGTGGAATTCGGCGTCGGCCACCGTGCCGATCAGCCCGTCGGCGAGCATCTGGTGGACCTGGGTGTGGACGTTGGTGAAGCGCAGGTTGTGCGCGACGAGCAGCACTGCCCCGCCCTGCATTCCGGCGTGAGCGAGGGCTACCGCGTCATCGATAGTGGTCGCCAACGGTTTCTCCACCAGCGCCGCGCACCGCGCCGCGAGGGCTCGCTCGACGAAGTGGCGGTGCTCGGCATCCGGTGTGGCGATGACGACCAGGTCGGGTTCGGTGTCGACGAGGACCTGGTCGATGTCTGCGGGCCCGGCGACGGTGCCCGCGAACCGGTGGCCGTCGTGGTCGAGTGTGTGCTGATCTCGGTCGATCACGGCGACCAGTTCCGCGGCGGCGACCCGCGCGCCGAAGGCACCGTTGAGCCACGGCAAGTACAGCTTTCGGGCGCGAGTGCCCGCCCCGATCAACACGACCCGCATGGGCGTGCTCATCGCGGGCCGTCCGCATCGTCGGCGACGAGTCGGCCGTCGAGCACGACCGACGCCAAGGTCAGATCGGCGTCCCAGAGGGTGAGGTTCGCGCGGGCCCCGGGCCGTAGTGTCCCGATCCTCGGGTAGCGGCCCAGGACTTTGGCCGGAGTCGCGGTGGCCATCGTCAGAACCTCACGGACCGAGGCGCCGGTCAGCGCCCGCATCCGCGCCAGTGTGCTCGACAGCGCGACGATGCTGCCGCACAGGCTGTTCGCCGTGGTCGTGGTGGCGTAGCCGTCGTGCACGCGCCCGGTAGCCGCACCGGTGCGGAACGTGTACCCGGTCGGCAGGCCCATCCCCGCAGTCGCATCCGATACCAGGCACAGCCGTTCCGGGCCGAGGCAGCGTAGGGCGATGGTCAGCAGCTCGGCGGGCAGATGATGGCCGTCGGCGATGAGTTCGGCGGTGAACTCGTCGGAGGCCAGCGACGCCTCGAGCAGGCCCGGCATCCGGTGTACGCCGGGCCGGGTGAGCGCGGATTGGCCACTCCACAGGTGCGCGAGATGGGTCGCTCCCCGGTTCCGGGCGGTCTGGAGCTGGGCCGGGGTCGCCTGGCTGTGGCCGACCGAGACCCGCACGCCGTGGTCGACGAGGTAGGAGATCACGGTGTCGGCCTCGGGTAGTTCCGGTGCGAGGGTCACCATCTGCAGGGCGGTCGGCACCGGCGTCAGCTCGGCGAGCAGCTTGGCCGGAGACCGAAGATGGGCGAGGTCGTGGGCACCGCGCTGGTCGGCGGCCAGGCAGGGTCCTTCCAGGTGCACCCCGGCCAGGGTGGTCGCGTCGTCGTCGGTGAGCAGATCAGCAGCAGTGGCCAGGGCCGCGGCGGTGGCCTGGGCGGTGGTGCTGGCCAGAGTGGCCAGCGCGGTGGTCGTTCCGGCTCGCAGGTGGGTATCGAGGATGTGGCGCCAGGCCGCTGGGTCGGGTTCGGTGAAGTCGTGCCCGAGAGCGCCGTGCAGGTGCAGGTCGACCAGGCCGGGCCCGACCAGTTTCTCGTTGGCCTCGAGCACGCGCGGGTGGTGGCCGCAGCCGGTGGGGTCCGCCGTGACGGTCCCTTCGCAGACCGCGATCTGTCCTTGGGCGGTGTGCGTGGGGTCGGCCAGCACGAGGTTGGACGACCGCACGATCAGGCACCCGGGCGGCCTCATGCTTGCACCATCGGCGCACGCTGCGGCGAGCTCGTGCAGGCGCATCGTGTCCCGGCGTCGGAGCCGGGCAGATGGCGGTCGTAGGAGCCACCGTCCCACAGGTAGCGGGTGCCATCGGTGACGAGCGGATCATGCAGGGCGCGTGCGACTTCGGTGTCGAGGGCCCCGGTCAGCGCCTCGGCGAGGCCGACTTTGCGCAGGATGCCGAGCTGGTGCAGCCGCTCGGAGTGGACTTGCTGTTCGACCTCCCGTATCTGGCGCGGAATCGCGATCGTGTTGACGGCGGTCGCGAGCACTTCGCCGAGCATGTTCGCGCCAGCGGCACCGATGAACAGGTCCGCGGCCCGCATCCACGGCTTCAGATCCGCCTCGTAGGCGCGAACCTCGACCGTGTCGTCGTCAGACCAATACTGTTGCAGCGCCGCCAGATCCGCCGGTTCGAGGTAGGGGCCGGTGACAAGCAGCGCCCGATCGAACGCACTACGCCGTGTGGTCAGCGCCCGCGAAAGCGCTTGCCACAGCTCGCCCGCGCCCTGGCCCCCGCCCATGGCCGCGACCACCAACCGTTGATCAGCGTCGACACCGAGCAGGGTGCGTGCCTGATCGCGGGTGTAGGAGACCGGTTCAGCGAGGTATCCGGTGTAGTGCAACCGTTGTGCGGCTTCGCCGGTGAGACGGTAATACTCGGCGAGGTCGAACACCTCCGGGTGGATGTGGACGTTGAACTGGCAGTAGTGATCGAGCACCCAGGGACCACGGTGTTGGGGACCGAAATACTTGCGCATGGTCTTGTCCCGGTCGAACAGCACCCCGCGCAGGCTCAGCACCGCGTGCGTGGGGTATCGCGCTTCCAGTGCGGGTACCAGTTCGTCGTCGGTGCCGCGCGGGATGTGGTCGCTGATCAGCACTTCGGGTCGGTAGTGGCGCAGGAACGTCGTGATCAGGTCGGCGCGGGCCTGGTGCAGGGTCGCTTCGCTGATGGCTAGGCGCGGGCGTAGGTTCCATCCGCTCGGGTCGTCGAAGTTGGCGAACGAGGGAATCTTGATGAGGTCGACCTCGTCTGGCAACAGGTCCAGGCCCCGGTAGGCGCCGGTGATCCCCGCGATCGAGTACGCCCCCGGTGATCGCAGCAGGTGATGGGCGACTTTGGCTGCTCCGGAGGTGTGGCCCAGGGACCTGCCGTTGTGCCAGTACAGCGCGACGGTGCGCGGGTGCAGGGTCATCGGAGTACTCCTGTGGTTCTGCCGGCGGCGGTGTCGACGCGTCGGGCGTTGTGCTGGGCGGTCGCCGGGTCGGTGTCGGCATCGAGCGCGGCCTGGAACGCGGGCAGGCTCCAACTGGGGTCGACCTGGATGCGCGGCAGGCTGTAGGGGTGGCCGATGTCGACGCGGTGGTGTTCGTCGGTCGTCATCGCCAGCGGGTAGACGCGCGCCACCACGCGCTGCACCCGCAGGTCGTAGGCGCCGTAGGGGTAGACGAAGGTGGTCGGTGGATCGCCGAGCAGCTCGGTGAGCGTTTCCCGGTCACCCAGGACCTGCCACGCGAGGCCGAGATCGGTTGCGGTGGTGAGACGTTGGTGGGTGTAGCCGTGTGCGGCGACGGTGCGCCCGCTCGCGAGCCACCGGCGCACCCCAACCAGATCCGCCATCTGCTCGACGACATGTGGTGTCGATCGCGGTAGGTCGGTGGTGAGGTACCCGCCGCACACGGCCATCACCGCGGGCAGCCCGTGCTGTTCGAGGACCGGCAGGACCGTGGTGATCGTGTTGGTGTATCCGTCGTCGAAAGTGAGCAGCACCGACCTGGCCGGCGGCTGCATACCGGCGGTGAGCATCCGATGCAGGTCGGTCTCGGTCAGCACCGTGTACTGCTCGGCGAGCAGCTGCATCTGGGCGCGGAATCGGTTCAGGGGCACCGACATCGGGTCGGTGACCGCGTCGTCGACGAGGTGATACATCAGGATGTGCATCGACTCACCTCGCTCAGCTGGTGATGCCAGGCGATGGTGCGCTCCAGGCCCTCGCGCAACCCGCAGGTGGTGACGGACGGAAACAGCGCGCGCAGTCGCGTCGGATCGGCGTGGGAATGGGCGACGTCGCCGGGTCGGGGCGCGGTGTGCTCGACAGTGAGTTCGCACCCGAGGAGTTCGGCGATCTCCTCGGCGACCTCGAGGACCGAATGCGGGGTGCCGAAGGCCAGATTCACCGGCCACGGGCTGGTCACCTGGTCGACGATCGCGGCGCTGATCACCTGGCACACGGTGTCGACGAAGGTCCAGTCGCGGGTCTGGGTGCCGTCACCGTGCACCCGGATCGGTTCCTGGGCCAGCATGGCGGCGATGAAGCGGGGAATGACCGCGGCGTAGGGGTGTCCGGCCCGCTGGCCTGGCCCGAAGACGTTGAAGAACCGTAGCGGCAGGACCGGCAGCCCGAAGCTGGCGTGGTAGGCGCCGAGGTAGGCCTCCGACGCCAGTTTGGTCACCGCGTACGGACTCACTGGCATCGCCGCAGAGCTCTCCACGCGTGGCAGTTGAGGGTTCGCCCCGTACACCGATGACGACGAGGCCGCGATCACCAGCGGACCGTCGACCTGGCGGCAGGCTTCCAGGACCTGCAGCGTGCCAGTGGCATTGGCGTGGTGGCTGGCCAGCGGGTGCTGGATCGAACGCGGCACCGACCCGAGCGCGGCGAGATGAACAACCGCATCGGCACCGGCGACCGCGTCGGCGACTGCATCAGCGTCGAGGATGGTGGCGAGGCGGAAGTCGATCGCGGACCGGTCGGCGCCCAGGCTCTCCACGGTGCCGGTCGAGCAGTCGTCGATGACGGTGACCGCCCCGATCGCCGGGTCCCGCAACAGCCGGTGGACCAGGTTCGAGCCGATGAACCCGGCGCCGCCGGTCACCGTGACCCGCAGGCCGGGCTTCACAGCTGCTCCACGGTCGCACCCGCGGCCAGGCGGCCGCGGCAGTCCAGCACGAACGCCGCCTCCGCGGCGATCTGGTCGTAGTCGAAGCAATCGTGGTCGGTCAGCACCACCACCGCGTCCGCAGCTGCCAGCTCGAGGCCCACGTCGTCGGTCACGGCGATCCCCGCCGCCGCGCTGTCCCCTACGAACGGGTCGCACGCCACAACGCGGGCTCCGCGCGCGGTGAGCAACCGGGCGACCTCGATGGCGGGAGATTCGCGGATGTCCCCGCTGCCCGGCTTGTAGGCCAGCCCCAGCAGCAGGATCTGCGCACCGGCCAGGTCACGGTCGCGGGCGCGCAGTGTGTGCGTGAGCCGGTCGACGACCTGGCCGGGTCGACTGTTGTTGATCTGAGCGGCCAGGTCGATCAGCGCGGACCGGCTACCGCCGTGCTGAGCGGCCCACCAGGACAGGTAGATCGGATCGACCGGCAGGCAGTGCCCGCCGATGCCGGGGCCGGGATCGAAGGCCATGAACCCGAACGGCTTGGTCGCTGCCGCGGCCAGCGCCCGTCGGAAGTCGACACCGGCCCGGCGAGCGATCTCGGCCAGCTCGTTGACCACGGCGATGTTCACGGCCCGGAAGGTGTTCTCCAGCAGCTTGGCCAGCTCGGCTTCCTCGCACCGGTCCACCAGCACGACCCGATCGACCAGGCCGCTGTAGAACTCGGCGACCCGGGCCAGCGAGACTGCGTCGATGCCGGAGACGATTTTGGGTGTCGTGGCTACCGTCCAGTGCCGATTGCCCGGATCGATGCGTTCGGGGCTGAAGCCCAACCCGAAATCGACTCCGCGCTTCAAGCCCGACGCTGACTCGAGCACATCACCCAGGATCTGAGTGGTGCCTGGGTAGCTCGTGGACTCCAACACCACGAGCGCGCCTGCACGCAGGTGGACACCCACCAGATGCCCGGCGCTCCGGACGAAGGACAGATCAGGTGCTCCGTCTGTCAGCGGTGTGGGTACGGCGATCACCGCGATGTCGAAGCCGACCAGATCCCGCGGACGCGATGACGGCCTGTAGCGTCCGCTGCTCAGGGCTGATTCCAGTGCGTTGTCGGCGATGTCCTCGATCGGCGAGCGGCCCGATTTCAGGTTCTCGACCTTGGCTCGGTCGGTGTCGAAGCCGATTACGTGGTGGCCGACATCGGCGGCATGCAGCGCCAGCGGCAGCCCGACGTAGCCCTGCCCTACCACCACAACCCGCAAGGGCCGCACAGCAACTCCCGCTTCTGGCTGGCTATGATCGGGCGCGGCGAGCTTTCCTGGATCGGTCTCCATTTCACCGGTTTCTGGTTGCGTGCACGAGACGATCTGGACCATGGATTGCCACCTTCCCGACGCGGTTGACCACACCGTCACCGCATGCACTCGGCTCCCACCGATGCTCCGCGAAACGTCTTGACCAGCCGTGGCTTTCGCTAGTTCATCGAGGATTCACCTGCTGGCCCGGTGCAGGTAAGCGGCGGCGCCGGTCTGCTCGACTCGTCACTTCGATGACAGGCGGCACTAGTCAATTTCGTTGGTGCCGAGCATTTCCCGGAGATATGACCGAGGACCTGGGAACGTGGTCGAGATCAGGTGGCCACCGATCAGGATGGAGCACTCGCGTTGAGTCCACAGCGAAGTGAAGTCGCGGCGGCGACCTGGGAATCCCCGCAGATGCGCCGCGCCCTGGCTGCCCGCGATCTCAAGGTGGTGTTCGACCTGCTGCAGCGCAGCGGAATCGGCCAACGTCAGATCGCGCGGATGACTGGCTTGTACCAGTCCGAGGTCTACGAGGTGATCCGCAAGGGCCGACGGATCCAAGCCTGGGACGTCCTCGTGCGGATCGCCGACGGGCTCGGCGTCCCGCGCGGCTACATGGGTTTGGCGTTCGACGATCCGCTCTCCTACAGCCTCGACCAGGCGGCTGCGGCCTGCACCGCAGATGCCACCGAGCGCGAGGAAATCAAGCAACTGCTGTCCCACGCAGCCAACGTCACGATGGGCACCGACGACGACACCGCGGCCATCTGGTGGCAACCCCTCGATGCGGACGCAGAGCCCGCGCCGGCGCCCGAGAGCATCGGGAGCACCGACATCGCGCGCATGACCTCGCTGACCGCGGCCATGCGCACCCTGGACTATCGGTTCGGCGGTGGGGCTTGTCGCGACGCCATCGCGGCCCAGGTCCGCTGGTCACAGCAACTGCTCAACTCCTCCGGTACCGAAGCCACCCACCGGCAGCTGCGCTCAGCGCTGGCTGACATGCACAATCTCGCCGCGTGGACCAGCTTCGACCTCGGGCTCTACCGATCGGCCCGCAAGCACTTCAAGCGTGCCCACACGATCGCGCACAAGGTCGGCGATCACTCCCTCGCCGCCAACGTGCTCTACCGCGCCGGGCGCCTGCACCTGCACCGCGGCGGCGAGACGAGCCACAGCAACAAGCCCGATCCGGCGATGTATCGAGTTGCGCTGAAGTTCTTCCAGCTCGGCCAACTGGAGGCACAGAACGCCGGCTGCCCGCTGACCGTGGCCATGCTGTGCGCCAACGAGGCATGGGCCTACGCACTGCTCGACGACCGCGCACAGATGCAGCGATCCCTCGGCCGAGCCCAGGACGAATTCACCCGCTCCACCCCCGACAATGTCCAAGCCTGGATCCAATTCTTCGGCGACGCCGACCTCAACGCCTCGATCGGCGTCGCGCTCACCGCCCAACCCTCGCCAACACCGGCCGACATGCAGGTCGGCATCGACCACCTCACACGCGCCATCAGCATGCGCGGGCCCGAGATGACCCGAAGTCGATGCTTTGAATCCACAGCCCTGGGATGCGCCTATCTGCGCATCGGAGCGACCGAGCTCGGCCTACAGGCCGGACGACAAGCAGTCACCGCGGCATCTACAGTGCGGTCCGTGCGCACCATCCACCGACTCAAACCACTACAAGACCTCGCCCTAGAACCCGCACGGGAACCGGACCTCCACGAGTTGGCCCAGTCCATTCGTACGTTGCAGGAGTCGGTATGACACAGCCGACCTCGGAAGATACTGCCCCAACAGCAAACTGGACCCGCACCGTCCTGGAGTCAGCCTGCACGGAAGTCGGCCTCGACGCCGACGGCGCGACGCTGGCGAAGTTCACCAACAACGCGGTCTACAACCTCACCGCAAGCCCGATCACCGTCCGAATTCCAGGCTCGACCGCCATCCGGCAACGGGTGCCCAAGGTCATCACCGTCGCACGCTGGCTGGCCCTACATGACCTCCCAGCGGTCCGGCTCGTCGACGACCTCCCACAACCGCTCCGTCTGGGCGAGCACACCATCACCTTCTGGCACACCGTCACTCCCGGTTCGCCCACCACGTCGTCGCCCAACGGCATCGAGCTCGGCGAGATCCTGCGCCAACTCCACGCACTCCCACCGCCATCCGACCCACTGCCATCGTGGAACCCTCTGCACGCGATCTCCCAGCGAATCCAGGAGGAGGACGTCCTCAGCCCCGTCGACCACCAGTTCCTCCTCGACACGGTCGAGGAGCTCTCCGAGGGCCTGGCATCCATGCAGCCGATGATGCCCCCCGGGCCGATTCACGGTGACGCCTTCACTGGCAACCTGATTCAGAGCAGCGCAGGCGCGGTCATCTGCGACTTCGACGGCGCGGCACACGGCCCTCCCGAATGGGACCTCACCCCCGTCGCCGTAGGGCATCTTCGAATGGACTACGCCACCAACTTCCATCAGCAGGTCGTCGACACCTACGGAATAGACGTGACCACATGGAGTGGGTTCCCGATCCTGAGGCGCCTACGGGAATTTCAACTGGTTACGAGCGTGCTCCCTGTGCTGTCCGCCAATCCGTCTCTGAACGAGCAATGGCGCCACCGCTTTACCAGCTTCCAACGGAACGACAATGCCCGCTGGTCGCCATATAGGTAGAAACGTCGTTGAGCCGGATCGGCGGGTCGGGCGCGAGAACGAAATCCGGGATTCGCATCCTAGGCAGCCTCGCAATCGCCCACTGCCTCGCAATCGCCCACTGCCTGCTCGTCCACCCCGCAGCACAGATATCGGACTGGCATCCGTGCTCGAAAAAGGGCTATGAGCTTTGCAAATGGCATGTCCCTGCGGATTCACTACGCACCGGGAGCCTCATCACCAGACCCCCAGGCTCACGGCGTTCTGGCTTCAGGAGTGGTTGGTGCTTGCGAGTGCGATGGCGGCATCACGAATGACGATTTCGTCTTCTTCGTCGAGGTCGGCCATGCGCGCGATTGACGCGGCGATGGCTTCTGGGCTCATCCCTGCGTCGAGTCGCAGTCGGATCTCAGCGAGTTCGTCCTCACTCAGCTCGGCCATGGGTAGCGTCCTCTCATTCCGTCATTCCCGTGCTGACCACGATAGGCCAGGGACATGCTATTTCCGCAGGATGCAGCAGGGTCGGGGTCATGCGGCGGCCGCGTACGTCTGGTCTTCCGCTTCTGCGACGAGGTCTTCTGCGACGAGGTAGACCGTCGGCCGGCCCGCGACGCCGTTCTTCTCGACCTTGACGCATCGCAGGTTCGCGCCAGGTGGAATCACGACTTCGTCTTCGCCGGAGTACTGGCTGATCGACTTCACTGGCAAGCCGTCTCGGGTGCGGATCACCATCATGTAGGGCGGGTGGCCAGCAAAGTTGACGGCCGTCTGCTGCCGGGTCGAGCAGCTCGTGACCTTGCCGATCTCCACTCGTGCCCCGACCGTGAATGCTGAGTCGAGGTACTCGTCGGTCGTGCCTTTCCATCCTGAGGGAACCTTCGTTCCTCGCATGACGGTCATAGGGGTCATGTTGGGGTTCTTCTCACCGAATTTGTCGAAGGCCGACTCCAGTTGGGCGACGGTCGACTTCACGCTCGGCGCCGGCGAAGAGTCGCGGCCGGTGATCGCTGCATTGATCGACCGATAGCTGCCGCCCGTATAGGTCCTCAGGGCGGACCTTTCCTTGCCGGTGAGCTCCTTCTGGACGAATTCGGCGTTCGACGATGTCAGTGTGCTGATGCTGGAGGTCTTCACCTGTCCCCCGCTGGTGTTGAATCCCCATGCGGCGAGGTTTCCCGCGCGCTGGCCGATGACCGCGTAGTCGGTGGAGGTTTCCTTCCCCCAAGCGCGGATTCCGCTGCGCGCGAGATTCTTGTACTTCTCCTCCCCCAGCGTGCCGGGTGGGATTCCGTGGTCGAAGTGCGGAATCGTGCCGCCACCGCGGGTAGGTGTTCCGAGCGCGCTGCGGCGGGCCTTGGCGTAGGCAGCATCGGCTTGCGATTTGGTCGCGCCGGCCGCCAGCGCTGCCGTGCGGGCCTTCTCCCCTGCTTCGTTCGCGGCCTTTTCGCGCATGGCGCGCTTGTGGCGTTTTGCGCCGTCGAAGACTTCGGCGCGGACCAGGCCGCCGCCGACAGAGTCGGCGAGCTTGGTCTGCGCTTCGGACATTCCGGCGTCGATGATGGCCTGCTGCGCTTCAGGGGTCGTGGCTTTGCCACTAGCGGCCTTTCCTGCGAGCTCGAGGATGAGGTCGGCCTTCGTCTCGTAGGCCTGCTTCTGCATCGGCGCCGCGTCGGCGCCGGGCTGTGCGATCGGTGACAGGATCGGGATCCTGCTGGCTTTGGTCAGGGCGTCGTGTTTGCTGCCCGCCGAGGCCACCGGATGGTAGGCGTCCCCCTTCTTCTGCAGCACCATGAAGTCGCCGGAGTACCGGCGGTAGATGGCGGTGTCACCATCGAGCACGCGGCCCTCGACGATGTTGACCCCGTCGCCGGTCTCGAGCGGCAGTTTCGCTGTCGTGTAGACCGTGGTGTCACGGGCTGTCCCGGCCAGGGCTACAGGGCCGGATTCACCCAGCGCGGCTGCGGCGTCGGCGGCATGGCTGCGGTTGACCGATCGTGCGATCGCCTCGACATCGTCGTCAGTCAGGGTTGCGAGGTACGCGTCGCGTTCGGCGTCGGTGGCCAGGTCTTCGCGCAGTCCGTATTTGGCGGCCGCGAGGTCGTCCTCAGCGTGCTCTTTCCGCGTAACCGCCTCTGCGTATTCAGCCTTGGCGACGTAGACAGCGGCCTTCTTGGCGACTGCCTCTTCCATCTTGGCCTGGTCGGCTTGGTCGGCTTCGGCAGCCTTGGCTGCGGTGCGGGCGTGGCTGCGGAGCCTGTTGACCTTCTTGTGGGCTTCGTAGCGTTCTTGCTCGGCGGCCGCGAGCGCTACTTCGGCGGCCTCGACGGCGGCCTGGGCGGGCGTGATCTTCGGGCCTGCGAGTTTGTCTCGCTCGGCCTGGGCGAGAGCAATGAGAAGTTTCGCCGAGGGCGGATTGGCGTGGTCGCTCGGCATCGGGGTGTCGCCGAGGATCTTGGGATCGATGCCGAGGCCGGCCATCAGCTCTGGGAGCATGCTGGGCGGCGCGGCTAGGACCGCGGCAGCGGTCTCGACCAATCCCTCGTTCTTGAGGTGGTCTACTACCTTTTTGCGGGCGAGGCGGCCTAGCCGACGGTTGCCATTGGCCTTCATTGCGGCGGCTACGCTTCCGCAGTTCGGGCATCGGCGGCCGCCCGTATGTTTGCTGCGGCACATGCCCGAATAGAAACACTTGACAGGGGCGACCACCAAAGATGCTCGTCGGCTATCGCCTCATTGTCGGCCAAATCGGGCGGCTGAACTGCATAAATGACACGTCCCCCGACGCCTGACTCCTCTGCGGGGAATCTGGAGTCGGGGGACGCACAGTGTTAGCTGGCGAGTGCGGATGCCAGACGGTAGGGATGGGCGTCATCGACGATTCGCGAGACGGTGCGCTCCCGCATCCCGACCTGGGCTGCGACCTGTGTGGGGTTCATCGCTCGGTCGAAACTCAGGTGCAGGATCTCGGCGACCACCGCAGGGTTCCGCCCGATGGCGCTCGAGCTGAGACGCTGCGCGACCTCGGTCCAGTCGCGAACTGTCCCCGAAGCCGATGCCACTTCGCGGATGATCGGGACGACAGCAGGCTCGACCGGCCGGGCCGGTTCGGAATCGGCCCGCAGGTTCAGGACCTCGGCGACCTGCTTCTCCCCCACTGCGCCCTGGCGCGTGAGTTGGAGGGATCGACTGCGGCGCGCAGGGTGGTAGGGAACTCGACGTGGTTGCACAGCCCGTCGAGCGGTCCGCAAGGTGGGACTCCGGCGTCGAGACGAAACCTCGACCTGCTCCGATTCGACTACGGCGGTCTCGATGGGGTGTTCCGCGATCGCTTGCCCGGAATGGCCCGCAACCTTGGACGCTTCCGGATGGTTCGTCGCGGCGGCGGCACCGTCGAGCTCGCCGGCAGCCTTCGCGACGGCCTTGCTGTAGCGCTGACTCATCGCGTGGTGGATGAGGATGGCGACACCGATCATGGTCGGTGCCACGGCGTGCGTGCCGAAGCCGAAGAGGTCCGGGTTGCGGATGTACGGAAACGTGTTGAGAAGGATCGTGAGCACGAGAAGGCCGATCTCCGCCGCCATCACCTTGCCCCGGCCATCTGTGATCCCCCACTGAGCCGCCTTCGGTGTGCCGACCATCAGGACGACCAAGCACACAGAGACGAGCGCCTCGATGAAATATGCAGTCCACCAACTGGGGTCGGCCCAGGTGGTGTTCGGGGCCAGATTGTGCTGAACGTTCGTCGCCGAGATCACCATGGCAGCGATGACCACCGCCGCCATAGCCCACGCCGACCTACTCCGGTGGGTGTAGAGGTCGGCGAGCTGTGCGTGAGGACTCGCGGTGCGCTGGTGCTCTGCTAGAGCGCGCTGAGCGCGCAGTTGGTCGCGAAGCTCGGACGCTCGGATCTTGGATTGGATGCGCTGTTCGTCGGCCTCGGCCCGCAGCTGGTCCATCGCGGCACGCTTTTCGGCTTTGATTGTCGCCGTGGCGATTCGGCGTTGCTGACTACGGTGGCGGCGCCGGATCTTCTGGGCGTCGTCTTGCGCGGCCTTCAGTTCGCCATCGGTCAGCATCTCGATGAGCGCGGGGTCGGACTGGATCGCAACGCGCCCGCGCGCGCGATCTATCTGCTGTGCCAGTGCGGCGACGCTGTCGGGTTGAGCCGGGGTTTCGCTGGTCAGATCTGTTGGGTGTGTCATCACCGGATGCCTTCTACGACTGGGAATTTGGGTGGATTTCAGCTCGTGTGCTTTCGCGGTGGGCCCCGCCGGAGCCGGTCGGCGGGGATCCAGTTCCGACCGTGCTGTCGCTTCAGGTCCGCGATGTGGTCGCTGAGAGCTGTTTCGAGGAAGTCCCTGAGGGTGTAGGTGGGGTGTCGAGCCTTCATGGCGTTGACGGTTCCGAAGCAGCGGCCGCGGATGTGGGGAGCGATCCACGATCGCAGCGGCTCAACGTCTCCAGCTGCTCGAGCTTTCGGGTTGATGCCGCCGCGGCGCAGTTTGATTGCAGCAGGCCATGGTTCACCCCGGTTGTAGGCATCCTCGAGGGTTGCGCCGTAGGCCGAGATCGCGTCTTCGACGAGCTGCCGGAGGCTGTAGGTGCTGTCGATGTCGTCCTGCATGCCAGTGACGGTGCCGATCACCTCGTGGGCGAGGTCGGCAGCGATCTCACTTTGCAGCAGGACGCCTCTCGATGCGTCTACGAACACCTCGTCGCCTCTCAAATGACGACCACGCCCTTCTTGGCCATCCAGTCGACGACGTTCTCCTGGTCCTGTGTGACCGGAGAGTCTGGAACCCAAAGCAGCAGAGGTTCGCGTGCGGCATAGGATTCGGCCGCGGTAACTGCTTCACGCACAGTCGGAGTGACCAGGTCTCCGTAGCTTTCGCAGAGTCGCTCGTACATGTCGACGTAGAAGCGGCCGTGGGTTGCCGGCCTGATGCGTGTCGGGATGATCCCGAGCACCTCGACCTTGTCGAACTCAGCTACTTCCGCGACGAGGTCGATCGCTTCCTTGAGGTGGTCTCCTGTCGACTTGTCGTCGGGAGTCACCACACAGAAGGCTCCAGATCGGCCTTGAGCGTCGTTGTTTGCGCCACGAGCTGCCCACCGGAGCGCTAGGTAGGTCATCGTGGTGACAGTGCCGTGCAGGTCGAAGATCTCGATATCCGGGATCTCGTCGTCCGGCCGGCCTTCATCGATTCGGTCGAGGGCCCGAAGGGCCTTTTCGGCACCCATCGGATCGCGGTCGATTGCGGTGACGGCAGATCCCAAAGTGGCGCCGGTGGAGCCACTCCCGGAAGGCACGAGCGTCAGTCGCCGCAGCCAGATTTCCTGTTCGGGTGTCTGCGGGGCGATTCCGCCCTTGTCTGCGGCCTCTTCCTCGGTCGCGCGATAGATCGGCACCTCGGCTTCACGCAGTGTGGGGGCTCGTCGTCCGGACGGGGCCGCGGCATCCTCCACGACTTCCACGCCTCCGAGTACTTCGCCGAGCACGAAATCGGGCATGTTGTAGTGCAGGTATTTGCTGGTGTCGCCCTGCTGGTCGCCGTCGATGAAGCGCACGGTCAGGCCTCGGCGGGCCAGGGCGCAACCAAGGTTGACGCACTCAGTGGTCTTGCCGCTTGATCCGCCGGCTCCGACGACTACCAAGCGGATGGGCCTTTTGCTGCTCATGGGTTCTCCGTATCACTCAGATGCGCGTGGTCGTAGTCGGCGAGGGTGTAGTGACCGAGGGCGGCCAGCCGTTTGACGTGGCGCTGGACGGGCATCGGCCAGGGTCCGTTCGTGGCGTAGTAGTCACGGGCGGCTTCGGCTTCGAGCGCGCCGAGCGCGGCGGCAAACGCGACGCGTTGGATGTCGGCGCGGTTGGCGGTCGCGAGTGTGGCCTCGATCGATTCGGCGCTGATGTTGTATCCGGCGCCTTCGGCGAACTCTGTGGCGTCTTCGAAGTCGACCCAGTGGGCAGCAAGGACGGCGTCGGCGAGCACATCGGCGAGGAGGCCGTTGTCGGGCGCTTTGGCGACCAGCCGACGCATCGCGGCCAGCCGGTCCTCGTGGGCGGATTTGGCGGCCCGCAGTGCCTGGTCGATGGCCTCGACGTCAGCAGGATCGTGCGGAGCGGGCACGTCGGCTATTCCATTGGAATAACCCGCTTCTCCCCCGCCTTCGGGCTCGCTGACTATTCCATTGGAATGATCGGCGACGTCGGCGACGCCTTCTTCGGCTTCTTCGGCTTCTGCCTCGGTCACATGGAACCGCGGAGCCGCGTCTTGAGAGTAGTAGGTCACCCTCCCGGTGTCGTGAACGACGGCTCCGGCGAGCTTGCCTGCGGTCTGTACTTCGTCGAGCTCGGTGTCTCTGAGCTCGTGCTGCCAAGCATCGGCGCCGAATAGTTCCTTGGGATCAATTTCGGCGATGCTGCCCTCGGCCAACGCTTTCCGCGCTGCTGCGGCGGCGGCTTCCTTCTCCGCACGGACCGTCGCCTTGTTGACCGAGACCCGGACAGCTTCTGCTACACGATCAGGCCGGTCGCGCTCTTCCTCTGACAAAGAGGCGATGGCCTCCAGGAACACTGACTCCTGCGAGTCCTCGGCGAGACTGAGCAGTTCCCGGGCGGCGTGGGGACTAACCGTGCGTGCATCGACTGCGTCCTGAACTACTTTCGGCAGCTTCAGCAGCTGCATCGACTTGCTGATCCGCGGCTGACCGAAACCGACGGTCGCCGCCAGCTCGGATTGGCTGATCTTGGCGTAGGTCTGTAGGCGCAGATACCCTCTGGCCTCTTCGATCGGCGAGAGGCGCTTCCCCAGGATGTTCGTGGCAAGGAAGACCGCTGCTGCAACCGCGGGGTCAGCGAGCTCCTCGCGCAGGATGTACGGGAGGTCAGTGACGCCCGCAGCCAACTTCGAAGCGCCCCATCGGCGATGGCCGTCGATGAGGATGACTTCGTGTTCTTCCGGGATGAGCTCCGCCATCTCGGGTTCGAACGACAGAATCGATGCCCGGCTCACGACCAGAGGTGCAGTCAAGACGCCAACGAGTTCGATGTTGGCGGCGAGCTCCGTCAGTTCGGATTCGTCGAGGTGCCGGTGTTCGGGGTTGAGCGGGTGAGGGCCGATACGGTCCAGCGCGATACGAGGAAGCTCCGCGACCTCCAGCGGGCTCATCGCCTCCGCTTGCTTCTGCGCTTCCTGAATGAGCCCTGCGGCGGACTTCATTTCCCCGCCTGAGGCAGTTCGGGTTGTGGCAGTCTGCGTCGCCTTCTCGGCCGCCGCACTGCCGGATTTTCCGCGTGCCATATGCACCTCCTGGGAGTGAAGCATGTTTGCGCCCACCAGCCGCAGGCGACATTAATAATACTATGGTCACACGTATTCCATTGGAATACAAGCTTGTTGGTAGGTGAGTTCAAGGTGTGAGCCCTACGAGCGTGGCGAGCAGTCCGATAGCGGAGGGCCCGTGTGGCGATCGGCGCGCAGGCCTGAGATCGCTTACAGCATGGAAGCATAGGGGAGCTTCCGCCGACACGTACAGCCTCCTCGAGCGACACTCCGTATTCCAATGGAATATTCACCACGCCGATCAAAACCGCGCATACACGCCGCGTCTACCTCTGCTCACCGGCGGCGGGTTATGGGCTATTCCATTGGAATAGCTCAGTCGCACCGAGCCACCCGACGGCCACCCCGAAGCGACGGATCGGTCCAGACTATTCCAATGGAATAGCTCGCCGCACTCAGCCCGACGACCTGCGGCTTCGAAGCGGGTGAGCCGCAGGGTATTCCAATGGAATAGCCCTGGACATCGAAGTGCCCCCGAGGAGCCTGGGGGGGAGAGGCTGCTGCGGGGGCACTTCCAGTCGACCGAGTGGGGGGAGCCCGGCGACCTGTCTCGCAACGTACGCCGGACGGCGACGGCAGGTCAAACATCATTCGTACTCATCAGCGGGTCGATTTCGTCCTCGTAACGGGGGCGAACCTGCATCGAACCCTATTTCGTCACTGTGACATTCGATCTTTCAGGGACAGCCGACGAGTGCGGTGGCGACTTCTGCGCGAGTGACCATCAACTGGTAGCGCTGGGCAACGCTCAGGTACCGGCGGACGTACTCGCACGCGAAGGATGCGTTCTTTGGCACCCAGGTGTCGAGACCTTGATCCGACTTCGACTGGTTCGCTATGCCCGCCACTGCAAGCAGGTTCAGATCGATGTCGTTGGCGAACCTTACCCGCTGGGAGGTTGTCCAGCGGGACGCCCCAGCCTTCCATGCTCGCGCGAGCGGGAATACATGGTCGATCTGGACCTGACTGGGTTCTTCACCCGTGAAGGCGATCGTTGCCCCGGTGTAGGGGTCGTGCAGTGTGCCGGATTAGACCTTGCAGCCGCGGCTTCCGGGTTTGTGGACGACATCCTCGAGCTGAGCGGCCAGCACATCATTGCGGGTGTCGCACCCGTTGTGCGCGCCTGGACCGTCGTAGTCGTCAGTCCACGACTGTCCGAATGAACATCCTTTGCCCGCAGCGCAACTGCGCTCATACCCTCCGATCGCATCAAGTTTGTCGACGACTGTCAGTGATCCGACCAGCTCGCGAATGTCCACCACAGCAGTCGAATTCGGAGAGATGGTCGGGGCGTCTGGCTGGGGTGGTGCGCCCGAGGTCACCTCGATGCCGACTACCGCCATCAGCGCGCAACCTGCAACTACGCTTACCCACCACGATGGTTTCATCGGAGCTCTTCCCTTCCAGCCGAATTCGGCCGAGATCGAACTGGCAAGCATCCTGCACGGCGCCCGAGTTCATCGACCGTTGGCTGCTGCTGGGCTGCATCCAGAGCCGACCGGCCACCCGGCGTTCTCGCGACGCCCGACGTGGAACAGTGATTGATTTCCTGGACACACGAATACCGAGATTCCCTTGCCCCGGTATCGCTTTCGGGCAGCTCTCGCATCCGCCCTCGTCAGGTAGCCGCGATGGTTGCAGCTACCGCACCACGTCCACCGGTCTGTGGGCTTGTGCGCTCGTGGGGCGGCCCTCATACCGACCGTCCGATCTGCAGGTTGATCCAGTCGCTCATCCACTGGATCGCCGTTCTGCCTGCGTTGTCAACGACAAGGTTTCCGTAGCTCGTATGTGAACCACCAGCGAAGAAGCTGGCTGCGGTCAGGCCTTCGCTCACCAGGGTCGCGAGGTCGGAGGCACCCTGCGACTGCGCCATTGAGGCGACCGAGTTCGTGAGGCCGGACAGATCGAAGTTCTCGGCCTGCTTGGTGATGGTGGAAACCGCGGAGTTCGACTGCTTGCCGAGCAGTTCGACCGGCGTCTTACTCGCTGTGCCGGTGAGCATGTTCGTTGCGACGCTGGCCAGATCGAGCCCGATCGGCAGGAGCCCGGTGAGCGCTGCGCCGGCGCCAACGGGATCTGGCGCTTGTCCCGCTGGGGGAGCGAGCTTTTCGATGACGGACCAGGCGACTTCCTGGATCTGTCCGACGAGGTTTGCGAGCTTGACGACGTCGACTTTGGACAGGATGGATACGACCAGTGCGGCGATCTGGATGTAGCCGCCGGTCGGGTCCGGGATGATCGACAGGATCGAGGAGATCCACTCCAGGTCGACGTTTGCGGCCATCTTGACCAGGGGCTCGAATTGCGTGTTGAGCTTCCGGGCTACGTCGTGGGCTCCCTGGGCGTCGAGCGCTGCGACCTTCTGGGGGAGGAGAACCAGATTCGCCAGAATTCCCGCAAGGTCGAGGCTGGTGACGCCGGTGACCACGTTGAGTGCCTGGCTCACCACTGTCGCCGGCTTGAGAACGCTCAGGACACTACTCGCCGAGCTGAGTACGTCGCTGGGTGTGGAGCTCAGTGGAGCGATCTGGGTGCTCAGACCGTTGGAGGCCGACGAGAGTTGGGATGCTTCGGGTGCGCTCGTCGACAGGGTGTTGGTGTTGGCCCCCATCAGGTTGGCCGCGGTGTTCGCGATCGAGGTGACAGTGGACAGTGCGCCGGAGAGGTCGCTTTGCCCAGCGGCGGTCAGGACTTGGTTGGCCGAATTCTCCGGGCTACCGGCAGGAGCAGTCGACAGTTGGCCAGTGGCTGCGGACCCTGCTCCGGAGCTCAGCAGATCGGTGAGGGGTGTGATTGAGCCCAGCAGGGTGTTGGCCGACTTGGCGACTTTCTGGAGATCGATGGTGCCGTTTTGTGGCGTCAGACCAGCGATGAGTTCGCTGGCTGCTGAGCCCATGTTGGGAAGATCCGCCTTCGAGAAGTCGGAGGTGAGAGCTGTCGCGATCTTGGAGTTGTTGTTGCCAACTCCGGGGGAGTCACCGCCTGTGGTGCCGGTGCCGGTGCCGGAGTCAGTACTCGGGGATTTGCTCAGGATTGTGCCCAGTGCACCGAGGACGGGATTCGATGTCTTGTTCGCCGCGCAGTACAGGTCCTCGGAGGCGCAGATCGACGCTACTTTCCCGGACAGCGCCCCCATGCCGTCAGGGCGAGGGTCAGCGATTCCAGAGTTGGCGGTCTTTGGCCCGACTGTCGTTTCGCCCTTCGTCCCGTTTCCTGGATCGGAGATCAGGCCTACAGCGAGTACGCGATCCGCTGATACCGGGCCTCGACCGTTCCCGATAGCGGAGGCAATGTCGCCGGCCGCATCGGCTCCTTGGCTGTAGCCAACGATCGTGAATTGCGTGCCACGGCATTTTGCGGCGTAGTCGCGCAGCACGGCCGTCCCGCCATCGACTGCGGTCTTCTTGGAGTCTGCGTAGGTGTGGCCGTTGTCGAAGGCGCGGGCCATGTAGGGCAGGTTGTAGACCTCCGCGCGATCGCCCTGCTGGCTCTTGATCGCCTGCGCGATCGGGGCAGTCATTCCTACCGGCTCACTGGGGTTCGCGTCCTCACGGGTCTCCCAGGTGCCCGGAATGATGAGGTTGAAGGTATCGGCGCACCCAGTGGGCAGAGCTGACGCTGTTGCAGGGAGAGCCGCGCTCGCGACACCCGTTGCGACCGTAGCGGTCACCAACGTTGTGATCGCTCGAACAGATTTCGAGCGTTTGATGGTCATGTTGTGCACCTCAACTTCGCCGGAGCTGACAAGATGGTCATCTCGCCACCTTCGTGGGCTGGTGAATCCGCCTGGTAGCGGACGTTTTGTCGACAGTGTGCGAAATTTGAGGCAGGCAACTCAAACATCTATTCGCCTGGCCGACTCCACCAATCCGCACGACGACGCGGAGTCACACGACCAGCAGCGCCAGAACGTTGAAAAGCGCCCAGTAACCTGCGCCGATGACATGTCCCCACCGGGCAGGGGCTCAAGCGCCTCTGGCGAGATCGACAAACCGGCTGTACTGCAGCTGATGGGCCACGGTGATCGTGGCTGTTGGCCCATTGCGGTGCTTGCCCACGATCAAGTCCGCTTCTCCTATTCGCGGATCGTCGCGGTCGAATGCGTCGGGCCGATGTAGCAAGATGATCATGTCCGCATCTTGTTCAATCCCACCGCTTTCGCGCAGGTCAGCCACCATTGGCCGCTTATCGATCCGCTGTTCGGGCCCTCGGTTCAGCTGGCTGACCGCTATCACGGGAACCTCTAACTCCTTGGCGAGAAGCTTGAGTGCTCGTGAGAATTCGGCGACTTCCTGCTGGCGGGACTCGACCTTCTTGCCGGAGCTCATCAGCTGCAGGTAATCCACGACGACCAACTTCAAACCGTGCCGCTGCTTGAGGCGACGGGCCTTAGCTCGGATCTCCATCAGTGTGAGATTCGGTGAGTCGTCGACGAACAGCGGCGCGTCGGCGACTTCACTCATCCGCTGGGAGAGTCGCACCCAATCGGTGTCGTTCATCCGACCAGAACGCATGTCCGCGAGCTTGATTTTCGCCTCGGCCGACAACAGGCGCATGACGATCTCGGTCCGGCTCATCTCAAGCGAGAAGATGACACTGGCATGGCCGTGTTTGATTGAGCAGCTCCGCAACACATCCATTGCCAGGGTGGATTTCCCCAGGCCAGGCCGAGCCGCAACGATGATCATTTGGCCCGGATGCAACCCATTGGTGAGCTCGTCGAGTTCGGTGAAGCCGGTGGGGATGCCGGCAGATTGTCCGCCGAGCGAGGCGATGACGTCGAGTTGATCGAGGGTGGGCTGGAGGAGTTCTTCCAGCGGGGTGAAGTCCTCGGTGGTGCGGCGTTCGGTGACTTCGTAGATTTCGGCCTGGGCGCGGTCGACCACCTCGGCGACGTCCTGGCCGTCGGCGCCGGCGTAGCCGAACTGGACGATGCGGGTGCCCGCTTCGACGAGGCGGCGCAGGATGGCCTTCTCGGCCACGATCTCGGCGTAGAAGCCGGCGTTGGCCGCGGTGGGGACGGTCTGGGTGAGGGTGACCAGGTAGGGCGGGCCGCCGATGCGCTTGAGTTCGCCGCGGCGGTCGAGACCGGCCGAGACGGTGACGGGGTCGGCGGGTTCGCCGCGGCTGTAGAGGTCGAGGATGGTGTCGTAGACGGCCTGGTGCGCGGGGCGGTAGAAGTCGCCGGGGCGCAGCACCTCGATCACG
>NZ_BDBR01000014.1 GCF_001613085.1 Nocardia salmonicida NBRC 13393 | reverse complement strand
TGTCGTGCGGGGGCTGGCGGGTGAAGTCCTCGGCAACATATCGCTCGGATTCCGTACGTACGGCGGGCATTTCATGACCCCGAGCTACCGATGCTGGCGCGGATCCGATCAGGCCGGAAACCTGACCAGTGGTCATCTCCGCTCACAACCACAGGTGCCTGGCTGTAGCCCAAGCCAATGACGAAATCGCGGGCGCGCGCGTCGTGGCTGATGTCGACAACGTGATAGTCGGCGCCGGCCTTTTCCAGGGCGCGGTAGGTCGCGTGGCACTGAACGCACTCCGGCGTGCTGTAGACGGTGATCATGAACTGGTCCTTTCGTGGTGAGATCAGCGCGAAACCGCAACGCGGCCGCGGAGCTTGGAGTTGCGGGCAAGGCTCGGAAACTTGCCGTCCATTGCCTTTCTCCACTCCTGGATGGCGGGGGATTCGCCCGCGGTGACCACCGGTACAGCGGCCCTCTCCGCCGCACGCTTCGCCGCGGCCGCGAGGTCGGCGGCATGGCGTGCAGCGGCACGCTCGGCGGGCGTCGCTTCGGTCCAATCGAGCTCGCTGAGACGGCGTTTCAGAAATCCGATCGGGCGCCGAACCTGAGGCCACGCCAGCCCTCGACGGCGGTTCTCCTCCGAAATCCGGCGGGCAATCGCACGGCCATCCCATCGAGTCGTGTCGATGTTCGCCGAGGCGATCACGTCGCAAACCGCGCCGATATGGGTGCCGGCCAGGCGAAGCCACTGATCTCGATCGACTCGTTGCCACTGCCCGCGGTCCATGCCGATACACTCATGGACCAGCTCAGCAGCAGCTTGTTGCAGATGCAGAGCACGTGGGCGGCGCTCTTCGCTCTTTACTCGTGGCGTCCTCGCGCCCGCGTGCGCGTTCGCGCGCGTTGGTGAGTAATTCCTAACTAGAGATTTACTACTAACCCACCTAGAGGTGGGTAGGTGGCCAGTGCCGTTGACCTGGGTATATCCAAGCGCCGCCTTCATAGCCATGGATCGGGGACCGAGCGACGCCGAGCCGCGGCGGGGCAACATTGCGGCTTCGCGAGGCGAAGTGAGGTACCAAACCGAGGCAGCTCTCGTCTGTCGGCCTCCGTGGTGTGCTTCAGCCAGCAGCCGTTCGAGGCGGCTGAGGCGGTTACGTCCGCGCGCCATCTCGACGGCCAAGCCGAGATCTGAGAGCACTTTCCGGGCCCGCCGCACAGCCCGCGTGCTGACACCTGCACGCAGGGCCAGTGCCTCGTTAGAGGCGGTCACATCGCGCCCTGTGCCGCCTGTGGCGAACTTGGTCATTGCTTCAGCGACTGCGACTACGAAGTCCGCACTGATGCCCTGAGCGCCGCGTATGGCGGCACCACGGTCGGAGGCGAGTATGACGCGCACCTGATCGAGCCATATCGAGCAGCTAGCGATCGCGGGGACGCGACCTGCGCTGTGCGCGGGGATCGGCAGCGACCAGGAGCGGCCGCGTTGACCGGCATTGAGCTCCTCGAGCCGCTGCACGTTGGCTTCGGCCTGAGATATGTCGGTCCAGTCGAGGGCTGTGGTCGAGTCCTCAACCCCGAAATCAGCACCTTGCTGAGGGCATGCTTTACCATGGGAGCTGCTTCTCACGGCAGTTCCTTTCTTGGGACATCAACAGCACGCGGGGCCGGTGTGGGTCGGTCCCCGGTATGAGCACTCGATGGGCTCTCTGGCCCTCGGTATCGAATCCCTCTGTGGCGGATGGGTTCGATGCTGCTTGCGTGCTGTTGGCACGAAATCTGCAATTAGGTGTGGGCGCGTCAGCGCAGAGGCGTCACCTCCCGGCCGAGCGGGGGAGATGGAGCCGAGACTCGGGCGATCAGGCGATGCCGATCGAGCGACCGAGCAGGGGGCGCAACCGCGATGGACCGCGGTGAATCCGGAGCAGGCGCAGGTAGTTGGCCTGGAGTCGTCGAACCTCGGGACGGCGCGATAGCACGCGGTGCTGGTGGGTTCGGATCAAAATGCTTTACACTGGCGATCGTCATATGAACGCCAGGGCAGTTGGCGGGAACATCACGTTCCTCCAATCGTCGAATGGATGCAGGTTCGATATGGCGCGAAACCCCCGACCGCCGGCCAAAGCTGAGGGGGTTTTCGTGCGTCTGGGGTACTACGTCGTCCCGGTCCGGTGCAGCTCCTCGGTGCCGTCGCTGAGCATCCCCGCGGCCTCCAACGCCAGCTCGACGCCTTCCGACACCATCGCGTAGTGCAGCAGCGTCATCATTCGTCGAGTGATGTTCGTGCGCTTCGCCCGGACCGGTTGCAAGACCTTCCTGGCGACCTCGGGAGAGAGGTTCGCCCGGATATGGGTCGCCGGTCCGGTATAGGTCGCGGTGATCGGTCGGTGATGCCGGGGCGCGACTTTGAAGCCGATCTCCACGAGCGCCTCGATGCGGTCGGTGACCGACATAGAAGCGGGGCCCCAGCTGGCGACGGCCTGCACGAAACTTTCCGGCGCCGAGATCCCAGTAGGTCTCCCATGTTTGGGAGGACGGCCGACTGGCCGTGGCATAGAGGAGTCCTTCATGGTCGTTGATCGTGCCTCGAGACCTCGAGTTATGGCTACCGACGCGCCGAATATTTTGTCGTAAATTATCGCGGCTTGGAGTGGCCTCGCAGCCGTCGGTTGCGCGCGGAAGCGGTGTGAGGGCATGCGAAATCGACGTGATGCCAGCCATGTTCACGCGCCCTTCCGCCAGAAAGCCTGTGGCTGAATGACTCCCCGATCGAGCTCGGCTGAAGCGAGCAGATCCGAGATGCGCTCATGGGTTCCTGTGGGGCAGTGGCACTTCACCGAGATCTGGCCGAATCGCGCAACCAGTTCATCGGCAGCGAGAACGTGCCGTCGGTCGGCCGATACGCCAACCAGGATCGGGTAGGCATGCCCAGCATGACGCTGCCAGCGCACATGCCATTGCGCCCCTTCGCTGTCGAGCACATCCAGATGTGCTCCGGGCTCCGGCAGTGACCGAGCATGCCGGGCGCCCCGAACACTGCGTTCCCTCGGCTCGGCGAGTAGCCCGAACACCACCCACAGCGACGCCACCGAGTGAATTTCGATCACGGTGTCGGAGTTCGGCGTTGCCGAGCTGGACCAGTCGAGATCGGCACATATGCGCTGGGCAGCAAGGAAGTCCGCGACGTGGTGTCCGAACGACGACCAGGACAGTGGCCTGTTCATAGCGCCTGCTCGGTGCCTGCGCGTAGGAGACTGCGCGCCCAGGTTGCCACGGCGGCGATCTGATCAACGGTCGCGGTTTCGGGGTCGGCCGCGACCAGGTCGACGACGTCAAGGAATGCATCGCGGCCGAGCTGAGACATCCCGCAGTGGTTGGGCACCAGGACAAGTGGCCCATGGGCGTTAACAAGCTCGGTGGTCGCCAGTACGGCAGGGTGATGCTCGCCGGAGACCAGCCGCGCCCGCGAGTCTCCGTTGACTGCGAGAAGTGCCCACTGCCGACCTTCTCGGTCGATGCCCAGGAACGATGTCATGCCGCAGCCCTCCAGATGTGGTTTGTTGTAGTGCTCCAGCTGGCAAGAGCAGAGCTGATGCGCGCATCAGCGATGGGCATCGGCTGTACTGCCAGGAGAGCGAGGAACCCGCTGACGACCGCTTCGACACCACCGAATGCGTGGCCGTACAGGTGATCTTCGGCGTCGAGCGCAGTGAAAGTAACTGCGGTGTAGGCCTGGATCGCACCATGATCGGTTGCGGCCAGCAGCTGAGTTCCGGCGAGCTGACCGAGGAGGCGCCACTGCTCAGCGAGCAATGCGGCGTCGCTCGGGTCGCGCAGCGCGCGGCAGCTTTCGGCCACGGTGGTGGCAAACGCATCCGGGAATTCAGGAATGTTTGCCGACAACCCCCATTCGGGATCGGTGTAGAGGCGAGCGAACCATTCCCACCTCAGGTGGGATGGCGCTCCGTCAGGAGCAGGGCTGTCGAGCAGGCCCGCGGCGATATCAAGGACTCGACCCCAGACCGCCATCACGCCACCGCCGTGGACTGTCGGCGGTACTTGCTGGTCCGCTCGGTGAGACGGCCCGCGAATGCGTTGCGCCGCCGACCGTGAGCTTGGAAATCATCGACGACCTCACCGGCGGCGTCGAGCAACTTGCCGGCCACGATCATCGAGGGGGGCGCTTGGCCGTCGGCGATCTGCTGGTCGAGAGTCTTGCGGCAGGCCGCCAGCATCGGGCAGGCGTTGCAAGCAGCGACCGCCAGTTCCCACTCGGCGACGCAGTTTCGGTCGACGGTCCAAAGTTCCGCCTGTCCCTTGCACACAGCGACGCCTTGCGCTGCCGCAGCGGTCACTGTGACGCTCAGTGAACGAATTCCCAGTTCCCGGCGTATTTCTCGCAACGTCGGGCACTCCTTGCGCCTGCCGGACCGCGGGCCGTAGGCCAGGCCGCAGCGGCGGCACCGATGACCGTGTGCGTCCGGGCGGTGCTCGAATGCGAGCTTGCGCAGTTCTGCCATCGACAGTCGGGAAAGCGAACGGGCAGGGCTCGTCATCGAGGTCGACGCGAGAAGTTTCAGGGCCTGGGCCACTGAGTCACACAGCGGCTGATTCTTCGTACGAGGCCTCTTGCACACCGTGCATTTCCCGTCCTTGTGCACGTGGAGTGCCACAACTTGGAGAAGCTCGGCCTGAGTCGGGGGGCGGGTCGGAGCCTTGATGCGGCGCCTCCGGGGGGCGCTCTCGCAGGTGTTCATGATGGTCTGCCTTCCGTGTGAGACAGCTGCAACGAGCACGACGCTCGCGATGAATGTGGTTAGGCGGCAGCGTGTTGCGCGCATGCCGGTGCGGAAGGGTGTCCTCCCGCACCGGCGACGAAAATCAGCGCAGGGTCGACTGGGCTGCTGCGAGAGCGCCGTTGGCGGCGTCAGTGAAAGCGCCGAACTGGTCCGGGGCGAACTGCGGCTGCTCGACGATCGCGTCGACTACCGCTTCGGTCACCTCCGCCGTCTCCGGTGTCGATGTGCCGACCGCGACGAGGTCCTGGGCGGCCTGAGTGACTACCGCACCCGCCTGCTCTGCCCAGGGCTGTTGCTGGACCGTGGCGGTGACCTCGGCCGCGACGTCGAGCGCAGTGTCGATAACCTGCTGACCACCGGGCTGTTCTTCCACCCAACCGACAGCCTGCTCTCCGGCCGCGATCGTGTTGTCCACCGCGGTCTCAACCTGCTCCTCGATGGTGGGAGCGGGAGCTGGAGGGCTAGGCGGGGTCTCCGGCGGAGGGGTGTAGTCGGAGCCGTCGCCAGCGGTGACGATCGTGCCGATGGTTCCGCCGAGCGCGCCACCGACGACCGCGCCGAACAGTGCTGCGGGGACGCCGATGACGGTTGCGCCGATCACCGCGCCTGCGGCCGCGCCGATCGCGGTACCCGCGACACCGGAGGTGATCGCGCCGATCACGGGAACAGGGATAAGAGTGCCCAATCCCGCACCCACGATCCCACCGACCGTTCCGCCGACAAGTGCTCCGCCGACACCACCGACGATGGCTGCAGGGGCTCCGAGCACGATGAATCCAATGGTCGCCCCAGTGGCGACACCGACGACCATGCCGGTCCCCATTCGGGTACTGCGGCTCGGATCGAAGCCGATCGAGGTCAAGAAATGGTCGACGTCGCGCTGCGCGAGCGCCGCCTGGCCGTTGAGCTTCCACGTCGCATCTACTGGCAACCACTCGGGCCGCGCGATCTTCGCGTCACCGACGCCGAGCCACTCCGGGTCCGGCGGAACGATGACCTTGGGCGGCTCGACCGGCTGAGGAAGGTGCAGGCTGCCCAGATCCTCGCCGAGCGAGGTAGAGGGAGACGAGGGAGCCGTCTGCGGCGTGGCGTAGCTCGGCCCGCTGTAGTCGCTGTAGCCGGTGGAGTCGTCACCGTTCCCAGGATTGCTGTAGTAGGACGGCGCAGAAGGCGCAGAAGGCGCAGAAGGCGCGGGGCGATACTGCTCCGGCGGCACGTACTGCGGCTCGGGCAGCAGATTGCCCTGCCAAGACTGTTCCTGGGGACGCGGGGGAGGCGTCGGGGCAGGAGGCGGAGTCGGCGGAGTCGCCGGACTCGTGGTGCCGGGCTGCGGTGCCCCACTGGTTCCCGGCTGATTCTCACTGGTCGAAGGGCCGGTGACGCCCGGCTGCGGCTCCGCGGCCGCCGTTCCGGATCCGATAGCAATCGTCGCTGCGATCAGAACGCTGACGGGGATGGCTGTTGTCCGGCGCCGAGCCTGAGCTCGTCGGTGCCGCCGCGGTGCCTGAGGTTGCAGCGCACTGCAATCTCGAGAGAAGGGTTGTGCGGTCGTGTTCATACGCGTGCCTCCAGTTGAGGCGGTTGACACGCGCAAGACGTAGCATCGATACGCCACAGCACGCGTGCAACCGCTAGTGGTTCAGGGCCTCCGAGGGCGACGCGACGCCAATCACAGACGTCCTCGGGGGTCTTTCTCAATCCGATAACTCAGCGAGCTCTAGCTACCTCCCTCCCATGCTAGTAAATCTATGATCGAATTGTAAGGTCGCAAAGTTCGCTACAAACGAGGTGGGTGAGACACCGTTGCACCGTGACACTCAGGGGCGACAGGTGACCCGCCGGCGCGACCTCCGCGGCTTCGAACCTCAGCGGCTGGCCGAGGCCGTCGAGCAGTCGCCCATGTCGCGGAACGAAATCGCGCGCCTGGCCGACATCTCGGCGCCGACGCTGTCGAACTGGTCGTCCGGCAAGACCCACCCCACGGTCGATCTTCTCGCCCGCGTCGTCCGAGTGCTCGGCATTCGCATCACCGACGTCGTGATCACCGACCCGGCAACTCGGCTCTTCAGCGACCTGCGTGTCGCGGCAGGCTTCACCCAGCCGCAGCTCGCCGGCGCCGCAGGTATGACGACACCGACTTTGCAGAAGATCGAACGAGGCGACGTCAAACAGCTGTTGCCCCGCCACGTCAAAGCCCTCGCGAAGCCGCTGGGAGTCACCGACCAAGAGCTGATCAGGGCATGGAACAACACCAGGAAGCGCGGACCCGGCGTGCCTGCATGACGTGTTCACCTCGCCGACCCCCTGCGTCTGATCATGATCATCAGCATGGCGGGAGTCGCTGGTATGCGGAACCGACCCAGCACCGCGTTGCGTCGAACTTCCGCTGAACTTCGCCGATGCAGAACCGCGACGCCGACGCGTCGCGATGAAAGACTGGCCGCTATGTTGCTCAACGGTCAGCCGCCCACCGTCGACCAGATCAGCCGACTGGCGCTGGTCAACCTCGGACACTTCACGTCGATGCGCGTGGAGGACGGCGGTGTCCGTGGCCTGTCGCTGCATCTGGAGCGGCTTGCTCGTGACTGCCGCCAGGTATTCGCCACCGAGCTCGATCTCGACCGAGTCCGGCAATACCTGCGCAGCGCTGCCGCAGACGCCAGCGGCCCAATTGTCATGCGGGCCACCGTCTATGACCCCCGACTCGAGCTCGGCAAGCCCGGCGCCGCGGCCGACCCGAACGTCCTTGTCACGACGACCTCGGCCGCGCCCGTTCCGATGCCACCGCTGCGACTGCAGACCGCGGTCTTCACCCGAGAACTCGCACGGGTCAAGCACATCGGGCTCTTCGGCGCTGTGCATCACAGGGCTGCGGCTCAGCGCAACGGATACGACGACGTTCTGTTCACCGCTGCCGACGGCACCGTGTCCGAAGCCGCCACCGCCAACATCGGCTTCATCGACGCCGATAACCGCATCATCTGGCCGAAGGCCGATGTGCTTGCCGGCACGACCATGCGCCTCCTCTGCCAAGCCCGCGATGAGGAAGTGCTCACCAAGCACATCGCGCTGTCGGACCTGCCCCAGTACCGAGCCGCGATCCTGACCAATGTGGCCATCGGAGTCCGCGCTGTGCACAGTGTCGACGAAACGACGTGGAGCACCGATCATCCGATGATCGCCGAGCTGCGCGCCGACTACGAGTCGATCCCGACCGAGCGGCTCTGAACCCTCCCAGTCGAACCACACACGATTGCTCGATACTCTTTCTCGCGACGAGGGAAGGGGTGCAGCAGCGTGGTTGCCACAGTGAGGCGTTGGAGTGGAACCGAAGTCAAGGCGCTGCGAGAGGCCCGTCGGCTCTCCGTTCGAGACTTCGCCGCACACCTCGGTGTCAGCGACCGGATGGTCTCCAAGTGGGAGGCCGGTCGCAGCAAGATCTTCCCCCGCCCGATCAATCAGGCCGCGCTCGATACCTCGCTCGCCAGACTGACCAGCGACGAGCGCGCGCGGTTTATCGCCTTCGTCGGGGAGGACAACATTGTCGACACCCGTGAAACCGACGTGCCCGAGCAATCCACGGTGGTGCGACACCCGGGCGACGGCAAGCTCATGGCCTGGATCCCCGAGGGCGTATTCCTCTCCGGCACCGGTGATCTGCCGGTCTACATCGACGGCTTCTATCTCGACGTCTATCCCACGACTAACGCGGACTACCATCGATTCGTCTCCGCCACAGGCCATTCGGCGCCACGGCACTGGGAATCGGCGAGCCCGCCGCCCGAGATCGCCACACATCCGGTCGTGTGGGTGAGCTGGCACGACGCGACTGCTTACGCGGACTGGGCGCGCAAACAATTGCCGACCAACGAGCAGTGGGAGAAGGCGGCTCGTGGGTCGTTGGGAAATATCTACCCCTGGGGCAGCCAGCCGACACCGGCCAAGTGCAACGTCCGCGGGTCCGGGCCCGGCACCACGACTCCGGTCGACAACTACCGATCCGGCGCCAGCCCCTACGGGATATACGACATGTGCGGCGGGGTGTGGGAGTGGACCAGCACCGCCACCGTTGGTGCGGTCAAGGACCGCCGCGGGCTCAAGGGCGGCGCATTCACCAGCCTGTTCGAATCTGCTGTGCCCTCGGCTTGCAATGACGCGCGGACCGGCATGACCGACGACGACACTGGATTTCGCTGCGCGACTGCCACGCTCGCCATTTGACGGCTCGACGCTCACATCAAGGTGGTCGTGAGCGGGAAGTGTGGGGATCATCGGCGTCTCCTGACGTTGGCCAACGGGAATTGGGCTCGCCCACGTGTTGCGGAGAGCCTTCTTCCGGCGGCCGTCAGAGACTGGTACCGGGTAGTCGGTTTGGATCGTAGCAGATTGGTATGAGTCGTCTAGGTGGGATCGCTCAGCCCGGGGTGTCCCTGGTCAGTGGGTTCGACCGGGTCTGGCTCGTCGCTGTATCCGGTGACCCGGAATTGGACGACGCCTAGCAGTGGGGCGTCGGGTGACGTTCGCATGATGGCGCCCGTGCCGTCGGTGACCACCCAGCCGCCGCCGCGGCGGCGAAGGCGGATGCCCTCGACGAATCCTGTTTCGGTCTTGCCGGTGAATACGTCTGTCGCGGCCTCGAAGATGCGTTTGACGTCGTCGGGATGTGGCGTGTCGCGTTGGTCGACTTGACCTTTCCACTGCACATCGGACATGGGGTCGGTGATCCATCGAAGCAGCCGCATTTTGGCGATGTCGACGAGCGCCATATGGACCTGCGACATTCGTGGAATCGCAGCTAACGCAGCCGCTTCCAGGCTCGGAGCTCCAGAACTTGCGCTGGTGGTCTGGAAAATAAGTCCGCGCCAGTGATGAGAAGTTTCGTCGGTTGGCCCGGCCACCATAAGGAGTTGTGCTGGCGTCTGTTGCTTGTGAAAAGTCATCGACACCGGCCCCTCCCAATACGAGCCGGGCTCATGCGTCAGCAGCGCTTTGATCAAAGCGAACGCGTCGACGGGCTCGACGAACCGGAAGATCTCAGGCGCCGTCAGCCGGGTGTCAGGTTGACCGTTGGCCAGGGCTGCGGGAATATCCGCGAGTCGCTGATGCGAATCCCAGGTGAAAGCGAACGCGGACATCGGTGGCGTCGACGGACTTTCGTTGTCGGCGCCGATCCAGACTTGCACGCCATGAAGAACCCCATCCGGACCGACCACTGGAATCAGCCGAGCGGCAACCGTCTGCCCATTGCGCAGAGTGTGATTGATCGATGTGGCAGCGGGCTGCCGACGAAGCTCGGCGATGCTTGCCTCGAGCCATCGAGCCGCCTCGGTGCCGGGGCCCTTACTGCCGCCCAGGGGATCCTGCACCGCGCGCTCGAACGACGTGCGACTTCGCGGCTCATTTGACCGCGCGACGACCGTCAGCCGGGTCGCCTCCAACGCTTCGACTAGTACCCATCCAGACTTCGGCATTTCGAACCCCCCATAGGTTGCATGCTCTTTTGTTGGAAGTTCGATCATAGCGACCGCACATTAGGGGAGGCTGAAGCCCTGCGTCTCAGTGTGTCGTGGTCATTGTCAGCTCAGCGAACCCGTAGGTGAACCAAGAGGGCCGCAATCGATACTGCTGTTGCGGCTTGATCGGGTCGAGCTTCGGATACTTTCGAAGAACCATTTTGGCGGCGGTGACAACTTGCATCTCTGCCAATGCTGCTCCGATACAGAAGTGGCGCCCTCGACCGAATACGACATCGGGGCGCCCGATTCCCGCGGGATCGAGGTGCGCGGATCGGAGCGAGAGAATTACTGTGTGCCCACGGGGGATTGTCACACCATTCACCTCGAGGTCTGCCAAGGGGAATCGCCGCAGGGCGTAGTTGACCGGGGCGACCTGGCCGATGAGGTCGCGAATGAGGCGACTGAACTCCTCCTCGGAATCGAGGAGGCGTCGCGCTGCCGCATTCTGGGCGCGCACAAGCTCGTCGAGCACAGCGGCCACCAGCGAGGTGACGTTCTCGAACCCTCCGATGATCACCGCGAAGGCCAGCGAGATCAGCTCGTTCTCGCTGAGGCGGTCCTGGCCGTCGCGGGCCTCGAGCCAGTGCGAGATCAGGTCCGTCCCGGGATCAGCCCTCTTTTCGGCGATCACACCAGCGACCAGCATCAGCATTTTGCCCAGAGATTCCTGGATCGCTGCCCCCTGCTGGGAGGTATCGACGGCGAACATCGGCCGCGCGGCGTCACGGAACTCGTCGAGCCGATCCTCTGGCAGTCCCAGCAGCGTTCCGATCACCCGCGGCGGCAGCGGCTCGCACAGCCCGCTCATCAGGTCGATATCACCTTCGATCGGCAGCGCGTCGACGAGTTCCTGCACCGCGTCTTCGACCACCTGTCGGTGCGCTGGATGATTGGGCGGAGCGAAGGCCTCGGCAGCGAGCTTGCGTACTCGCCGATGCTGATCGCCGTCGATGTTGAGAAGGTTCGCATCCAGCGCCGGAGGGAGGTTCTGCCCGCGAAACCCCGTGGTGGAGTCGGCCTTCGCCGCTGACATCACCGGGTCGGCCAGTAGCCTGGTCACCACGTCGTATCCGGTGACAATCCACACTGGAGAGCCGTCCGGCAGCTCGGCCTGGTGCACACCCCCGTTCGTCGTCCTGAGAGCTTCGTGAAGTTCGTTCACCGTGTGAGTGCCGGCTTCGAATGGACACCGTTGACCCAAACTCATAATTGCCAGTGTGCAACGTCTAGGAGGTATCCACATGCCCAACACCGTTAGCACCGCTACTGAGTCTGACGTCACAGGCTGCTCGCAGGTCCTTGCCGAAGCCTTCGCAGATGACCCGCTTATGGCCGCAATCTGGCCTGAAGCCGAGGAGCGTCACCGCGCCTTGCCGCGGTACTTCGCAGCCTCATTGCGACACTTCCACATCCCAGCCGGTGGGGTGCAGATCGCATCCGACCCCGGCGGAAACATTGGGGGAGTGGCAGTTTGGGATCCGCCGGGGCGGTGGGACCAGGGGCTCATGCAGACGATGCGTGCCGTTCCAGACCTGTTGCCGGCTCTTCGGCTGCGCGCCGGACGAGCGATCACGGTCCGCCGGACGTTGGACGGGCATCACCCGGCAAACGCCCACTGGTATCTGGCGAACATCGGCACACCGCTCAGCCACCGCGGGCAGGGCTTCGCAGCCCAGCTCCTGCAGCACCGGCTCGACTCCGCCGCTGGCACCCCCTCCTATCTCGTCTGCACCCGGGCGGAGAACGTGGCCTATTACGAGCGGTTCGGGTTCAAGGTCACGGAGACCTTCTCGCTGGCGATCGGCAATAAGCCGAAGATGTGGGCGATGCAAACAGGCGGCTGAGCGTTGTTCGGCTACGGGCACGCGACGTGAAGGAAGACCAGGAGCTCGGTGTTGCGTCGAGCGGCACTCCAGCTCGAAGGGATCTCCTCCTTCAGCTTGACCTCCACCTCGCCGGTGTTCGGGCGATCCCAGGTGATCCCGAGTGGGAAGCCATCGGGGTTGCGTGCGCGGGAATTGGCGATGGCTGATTCGGCGGTGGTGAATGTCGCCGCGGGGAAACCGAGCTTCTCGTTCTCCGCAGTGAGAGTTTGGGATCCGTGAGTCAGCTGTACCTTCCAGCCGTCCTCGGTGGTGATCTCGACTCGCTCGTCGTCGGCGGCATCCTCGCAGCGGGCCTGGAACTTGTTGGCGGTCCCTGCCACCACATGGGTCGCGACATCGTCGTCCAGTCCGATCACGAGTCCCGTCGCCGCGCGAGGATCAGCATGGTTGCGGCTATCAGCTGATGTGACTGTGCCGTTGGAGGTGTCCTCGTCGTCCGACGAGCTGCAGGACACCAGCGCCCCAGCTGCGATAGCGGCTACCACGGCCGTGCTGGCGACAGCGATGACGGCGATCCGACCTGGGTTCGGCATCGGTCTTCTCCTTCTCGGGGGCTAGAGCCCGGTTAGTAGCTGATCCTGTCGACAAGCCATTGGCCATCTTGGTGAATCACGGTCGCCCACACGACAAGCTCGGGCTCGATCGCGGTGACCCGATCCCCGGTCACCGCGCTCTGTCGGATCGTAATCGCCCGGTGTACCGCGGAATCGGTGTCCGGTGGGCATCCCGAGCAGTCGACTCGAACATCGGCGATCACTGTCGTGCCGGCTTCGGCCCATTCGGCCCATTCGGCGTTGGGCCATCTCTCTGTGCGGGCATCAACGCTGTAGTTCTGAGCCAGCGCCGCGGTGAACCAGCGACGGGCCCGCATGAACGCGTCGTTCGGCGTGACGTCGCCCTGGCCTGGTCGCCAGGTGTAGGCCACGGTGAAGGCCTGCTGCAGGGTGTCCTCGGCGGCCGCCGAGCCGGCAGTGCTCTTCGAGGTGGTTTCGGGGACAGGTGCCGACGAGCTCGGCGGCACGAATTCGATCGAAGTCGCCGGTGCCGGCTGGGCCGGCACGTCAGGATCAGCGCTGCGGAAGAACGCAATCGCCACGACCGCCACGATGGCTGCAAGCGCTGCAGAACCGATCAACCACGACCGTGCGCTCATTGCGTTCCTCCCCTCACAGCAACAGAGCATCGCACAAAACTGGCGGTGACCTGGTCAGATGACACGTCCCGCGAATCGAAGCAGGGTGCCGGCGATCGACGGAAAGTCGTCGACCGCTCGTCGAGCGACGCCCAGCGGTAGAGCCCAGTGCCAGATCTAACGCCAAGACGGACCGGGGAAGAACTGCCCTGACCTGCGGTGATGACACGTCCCCTCATCACATGACCCGCCGAACCAGCATGCCAGGCTGCAATGGAGCGTTCTCGACGACGCCGCCCGTGGTCGGAGCGTGAACCATCTGACCGTTGCCGGCGAAGATTCCGACGTGGCCCGGGCCGGCGGAGCCCCATGATCCGAAGACAAGATCGCCCGGTTTGGCGTCGGCGAGCGAGACTTCGGTGCCGACGGTCCACTGTTGTTCGGATGTTCTGGGCAGCGAGATCCGCCCGCCGCTAGCGGCGTGGATCGCGTAGCTTGTCAGCCCGCTGCAGTCGAATCCGCCCTTGGTCGGACCTCCGATGTCACCGCCACCCCAGACGTAGGGAGTGCCCAGGTACTGCTGCGCAGCCTCCACCGCCTGCGCAGCGTCGCCCCCGGAGCTCTGCGGCGTCATGCGTCCGGCCGCGTTGGGCGCCTCGTAATTGGCTGTGGCAGCCATGATTTTGGCGACGTAGCCCTGTGTCTCCGCGTAGGGCGGGATCCCGCCATATTGGAGCACGGCGCCGGATCCGGCGTTGTAAGCCGCGAGCGCCAGTTCGACCGTCTCTCCCTTGACCTTGCCCTCTGCCTGGGCTGTGTCGACCTCGGTGTAGAGCGCGCACATGAAGTTGCCCTGGGCCATGACAGCGTCTCCGATCGAGTTCGGGTCGGCTTTGCCGTCGCCGTCGGCGTCCTTGCCCCATGTGGCCCAGGTCCCGGGCATGAACTGAGCAGGGCCCATGGCTCCAGCCGGGCTGACCGGAGCGTTTGCGCCATAGCGAAATTGGTTCTCCGCGTTCAGCTGCGCTGCCAGGACGGGCGGGCGGATGCCTGGGCAGAGGCTTCCGGCCTTGCGCAGCCATTCCTCGAACTCAGGCGGGACCTTTCCGGCTGCGAGGTCCCCGCCGCCGGGCATTCCGAAGCCCGCGCATCCAGTAGATCGCGATGCTGCGGCGAGCTTGACCCCATCCGCTTGGGCTGCGGGTGCCCCAGCAAGGAGTGGTGCTGGATCGACCGCGGTTCCGCCTTGTAGGCGTCCGCCTTCCCAGAACTCGAAATGCAGGTGCGCCCCCGTGGACTCCCCAGCGTTTCCGATGTCGGCGATGTGGTCGCCGGCTTTCACCTCTTGGCCCTCGCGCACACGCAACCCGTTGGATTCCATGTGGCCGTAGACCGTCGACACTGTCTTGCCCTGGTACAGGCTGTCGATGATGATCCAATTGCCGAATCCTGATGCCGGACCGGATTTGACCACGACGCCGTCGAGCGCCGCGTAGATCGGGGTACCTATCGCCCCGGCGAAGTCGATGCCCTGATGCATCGTCCCCCAGCGTGGCCCGAACCCACTGCTCATGGTCGTGCCGGATGTGGGCTGCTGAATCGGGCCCGACGGCGCGAGCTTGCCACCATTGGTCGATCCGGAGGTCGCGATCTCGTTGGTCGGGCACTTGGCGCGCGGAATGACGGGGGCGGTACTGCATCCGAGTGCTCCCGCGGCGATCGTGACGCTCACGGCCGCGGCGAGGCATTTGTGGGTCCTGGTCAGATTCACAAGGCACCCGGCAGCGGGGTATCGAGCTCGGGCAACGGGATGTCGCCGGTCGGGGGAGGACCAGCTGGAGTCGTTGTTCGGTTCGCAGGTGGCGGAGTCGAATTCGACGACTTCGGTGTACTGGGTACTGCCGAGCCCGACGGCGTCGGCGATGACTGCGTTGTCGACGGCGGCAGTGCCGGCGTCCTGCTGCTCTTGGGCGACTGGTCTCCCACCACGGCAAGGTCGAGCGTCGGGTAGGGGGCGGAAACCGTCCAGCGCCGCTCCGAGGCGGTCAGGAGCACGATCAGCGGGCCAGCGTCGGTCAGGATCGAAACCTTCGCTGCGCGGGCGCCGCCGTCGCCGGTGACAGGTTCGCTGCGCGTCGGTCCTGTGATGGTGACGGGCTTCTTCGGTCGCGCCTGGAGGAACTTGTCGCCAGGCGGGCCCGCGGTCAGGATCCCAAGTTTGTACGTCCATTGGGTGCCTGCGAGCTTCTGATCGACGAAAGTGTGCGCATAAGACATCGCGGTGGCGGGGGCGCTCGCTGTGACCCACTGAGGTGGCTTTCCCGTCACCATCGACTCGCTGATTTCGACGAGGTCATAGCTGATCGGCATGGCAGCGCCGGATACCGGACCCGAGCTGGTGGCAGCGGGTGAATTGGTGCCAGCCCGTTGAGGTTTCGCCGTGGCCATCCCCGTGATCACGAGCGCAGCGATCAACGCCGCGATCGTGATCGTGAGGTTGGTCCGCGAATACAGAACCCAACGCCGGAGCGGCGCCAACACCGGGTTGCCGCCTTCGAACCCAGCCATCAGTTCAACCTTCGGTTCTGGCGCTGACCGGCGTTGCCGTTCGGCGGCGGCGGATCCCACACCTGATGGCGCGGCCGCGCAGGCGGCTCGGCGCGTTGTGTCGACCTCACCGGCGAGGAGATCGCCACCATCGGCACGACGCCGTTGAGAGTGTTGCTCCCCCGCGTCGGGGTATAGACCTTCATCGGCGCGATGACCGATCCGTCACCGCCATCCCAGCGCTGGCTCACCTGGGGAGTGACCGGGCGATCTTCCTGCTCTTCACGGCTACGCGTGTTCTCCTCATCGAAGCGTCGAAGCGCCGCCGCTCCGTACTCGACGGCGCGGGCGGCCTCGGCGTCGTCGAGCATCCCCGGCTTGCCGTTCTTTCCAGTCTTGCCGAGCTCGCCTCCGCCGCTGATGCCACGGGCCATCTCGGCCGACGCCGATGCCGCGATTCCCGCGATCCGAGCGTCGCGCGCCTCGGTGATCTTCGCTGACTGGGACCGCCGTGACTGCTCGTGCAGGTGCTTGCGGGCGTCGCTACGCGCGTGGCTGACGTCGGCCTGGCGGCGGTGAGTCAGGTCGCGGCCTTCGGGACGCACCGGCCGCACTGTGTCGTTGTCGAGCGTCTCGTCCCCGCCGCGGCGAGCACCGCCCTTACTGAACTGGCTCACGGCCTTCTCGGCCGCGACACCTGCCGGTCCGCCGCCGAGCGCGGCCCCTGCACGCCGCAGGAACGCTGCCTTCATCGACTGCTGGGCACCACGAGCCTTGCGGTTGATCAGGCTCGCCTGATTGCCCGAAATGGTCTGCGACATGCGTTTGAACGGTCGCATGATGAACCAGCAGATCGCGGTCAACAGGATCATGAACCAGAGTCGCCATGCACCGTCGACGATCCCGTTGTCGGTCACATACAGCCGAACCAACGCGATCAGATAGAGCCCGACGATGACTGCGCCTGCGACGCCCCACATGTAGGCAGTCGCCAGGGTGCGAAGCACCCGTGAGAGCATGCCGCCGTGCGCGGCCGCGATCGGGATCCAGATCGGCGCGAACAGGATGGCGAACCGAATAGCCAGCAGGGCAGTGAGTTTGAGAAGTGACGCGCCGATCCACAGGATCGACGGCATGGCCAGTTTGAGCATGGCCATGAAGCCGATGCCAGCGCGTCCGGATTCCTTGCCCTGGAAGGTGTAGAAGCTGAGTTTGTGCTCCTCGAGCGGTTTGACCACCTCGTTGCGGAACTTGTCCTGCTTGGCCTGGATGATTCGTGCCTCGGCGTCCGGATTGTTCTGGATCTCTTCCTGCTCGGCGTAGGTGAACGCCAGGCTGTCGCGCAGTTTGGGGCCAAACCCGAAGTCGGGCTGACGGTCCTGCAGTTCGGTGTAGTTCGCACCGAACCAGCCCTTGCGCCAGTCGTCGAGGAAGATCTTGTCCAGCAACACATTGCGTGGATCATTGACGCCGACTCCGAGCGTGCCGCCGCCGTCGTCGATGCTGACCGAGAACATCTGGTCCTGCGTGTCGGTGATGAGTGAGCCGAAGGTGTCGTCGCTGACCTGAATGGCCTTCTGCGGTGCGCCGACAAGCAGGGCGCCGAGGGCAATCGCGGCCAGTCCGACACCGGCCGACTTCGTAACGCCGGCGGTGTCGGACTTGAGCGCCTGCCAGCCCATGATCACACCAGCGACGCTCAGGCCGATGCCCAGCCAGGTTCCGTAGATTCCGACCATGCCTCGGGACACCGAGGTGACGATGTCGTCGAACTTCTCCAGCGCCGACTCAACTCCTGCGGCCTGCGCGGAGGCACCGGTCTTGGTCTGCTCGTCGAGCCAGAATGCCGCGGCAGCCATCGACTCGCCGATGGTGAGGAAGGTGTTGCCGTAGTTGGTGTCGAGCACCGAGCTCGGAGCCCTGACCAGATCTTCGCCGCAGCCGAGGTCGTAGGTGTACCAACGCAGGCCGGCCCAGCCGTAGGTCTGGTACCCAGTCGGGTCGGCATGGGTCGGTGCCGGCCGTTCAGCACTCGATGCGTCGAAGAGGGACGGGATGACGGCTTTGGGCAGCTCGGGTGCGGGGATCTCCTTGCAGTCGAAGCCGACGGCGGCCGCGGTGGGGCTTCCCGGACCGATATGGCCGAACATCACCAGCGCGAGGACGGCGAGGACTCTGGCGAGTTGTCCTGCGACAGCGCCTACTCGGGAGCTTTGACCAGCGGAGATGTCACGTCCCCGCTCGGTGTGGGCGCTCATGCTGCACCCGGCGCGGAGATCGCGGCGCTGTTGAGTGCGGCGAAGACGTGGGAGAGGTGGACGAAGTGGGTCCAGTCCGACCTGATGAGCTCGATATCGTCGGCCATTTTCATCACGAACCGCCTGGCCTGGTCCTGCCAGCTGGTGTCAGTGTCTTCGTCGAGGGTGTCCTCGCCGCCGCCGCCCAGATCGGCGAGCATCGCTTCGTAGCCTTGGTCGGTGGGCAGGCCGAGTAGCTTCAGCGCCCCTTGGATCGCGTGCTCGTTGCCGCCGAGGTCGCCGACGATGACCTCGTATGCCAGGGCGGACTTGTCGTCGGTGCCGTCGGTACCCAGGTAGTCATCGGGAAGCTGTGAGCAGACCAGTGCGCGCACCTTGTACTTGCGCGAGTCGCGAGAGATTCGCAGGTTCAGGGTCTTTCCGGCGCCGGTGCTCTCGAGATATTTGTTCTCGTCGAGGAACAGCACCTTGCGCACGTGCCGAGGCTTTTCGTAGACCAGGCGGTTGGCCAGCCACGCCGCCATGTGCATCAACGGGCCGGTCATCCGCTGCTGTGGAGTCCATTGGGACGGGTCGATGCCGTCTGGGGGCAGCTGCAGACCGGGCATGGTCAGGATCGTCAGGCGCACGTCGCTGTCGAAGTCGGCTTCTGCGCCGGTGCCGCTATCGGGAAAGAGCACCCGTGCTTCGGCCAGCTGGCTCATGACGTTGAGGTCCTGGTGGATGCTGCGTGCACAGGTGCGGATCTGGACGTCCTCGTCGGTCTCCGCGATCTGCGCGATGGCGTTGAGTACTTCGCGCAGGTTGTGGTGACGCTCGCCGCCGACGACGTTGGCCGCGGTGTGCAGAACGCTTTCGGTCCACTCGAGGTCGAGTCGGGAGGGCGGCAGCATCATCTTCAGCACCGACACGGCGACCGAGATGCGTTCGGCCGCCGCGGCACGCACGTCGGCTTCGTATTGGGCGGTCGCCGCGGCCACAGGATCGGAGTCCCGGCGGAAGTCGGGGTGGGTCGATGCGTACTCCGGATCATCGCGGCGCGGATCCACAATCACGCGGTAGGGGTTGAGCGATCCGGGCCGCGATGACCGACCGGTGAGGGCCTGCACTTCGGCGATGTCCCGAAACTCGGGAAGGTTGGCGAGTTCGCGCAGCGGACCAGAGGGGTCGAGGATGACGCCGTAGGCGCCGGCGCGCACCGCTTGGTAGACGATCATCCCCGCGAGGAAGGTCTTGCCCGATCCGGGGACGGCCACGATCGGGGTCAGGCCGCTCTTGTGCTTGCGTTCGTGGGCGGCGAAGAGGTCCCACACTGCTGGCCTGGGCGCGATGGATGCGGTCTGCCCGAGGACCACGCCGGTGCGGTCGCCGATCCGGTCGCCGACCGCGGCCATGCCTGCCGAGAGGGATCCGACGCTCATGTGGCGCAAGTGGGCGACGTTGGCGAGCGGCTCGCCGGGGATGAACTCACGCAGCAGTTGGTACTGGCCGTGCTCGAGTTCGAGCGAGATGTGAGGCGAGTACATCTCCTTCAGCATCGACGCCTTGCGGCGCGCGTCGTCGGGCGTCGCGCCGACCACGGCGACCCGGTACCAGCCCTCGGTACGGGCAGACAGACCCGAATGGTCCTCTTCGACGTCGGAAATCACCTGCTGTGACATCGCGTACTGATCGGTGAGTTCCTGCGGGGGATCCTCATCGTGCTCGATGGTGTAGTGCTCCCACTGGGACTTGATCTTGTTGGCCTGTCGCCGCATGCGCGCGATCGTCTGACCTTTCGGGACCAGCGTGATGCGTTCACTCCACTCCAACGGCTCCCCGGACGGGTCGCCGATGACCTGCCACGGCAGCATCTGCTCGGGGATCGGCAGTGCGGCCATTCGGCCGACGGTCAGAACGATCACCGCGCCGGTGAATCGCTGACCGTCTACCAGGCCGCTCACTGTCGTGTAGCCGTCGCCGGGTGTGATGGTCACGTCGGTGAGGTCCTCGAGCGCAGCGACATCCGGTTCGTCCCAGTCGCCTCCGCCAGCGATCACACCGTCGACATCGAGCGGCAGACCGATCGTCGAACTGCGCCGGAGGAGGTAGTCCATCTGCGCTTCGGTGGCCGGCAGCGCACGCGCGCCTTGACCCGCCATGATGCGTTCCAACGCCGTCATGTGTTCACGGAGCGCTTCCTGCTCACGCGCGAAGGCATCTTCCGCCCATTGGTGCACGACTTTCGCGACGCGACCGAGCACCGGCCAGTTGATGGCGACAGCCAGCATCCGAGCGACTGCGTCGAGCGCCTGCCCTGAGGCAGACCGTGCGGGCAGTTCGATTCCCCAGTAGCGGCCTTTGAGTGTCGGGTTGCCCCAGAGCATCGCGTGCTGTTGGCCGCGCAGATAGTCCGCCCACGACAGCGCACCTGGCACGTCGGGAATCGGGTCGGCCCACTGGTCGTGCGCCTGCGCCCACTGCCGCACCGGCCACGGCGTGCGGACCAGCCGCCGATGCAGCGAAGTCGCGCCCGCGTCGGCAAGGTTCGCCAGCACCAGTGCTTCATCTCGGATGTAGCGCCGCTGCCGTCGGGTCGGGCGCATGTTCCACGGCCCGGGAGGCTGGACGAACCAGGCGGTGGACGTGCGCCGGGTTCGGGTGATGTTTCCGGTCGTCCCCACCAGTTGCAACCGCACGGTCTTGCGCTCCCGCGCGGCGCGCTTCTGCGCCGCGATGCGTTGGCGGTCCAAATCGGAGGCGACGCGCTTCTTCCCGCGCTTGCGCTTTGCGCGAGTGGGCTGTTCGGCCTCGCGGGGATGCGGATCCACTTCGGGGCGATCGGCGGGGCGGGCCTCAGGAACCAAGGACCACGCCAGCTGTTGCTTGGGCTCAGGGGCCTTCGACAGTGCGGTCCACGAAGGCGGCAGCGCACCCGGCGGCACCACCGGCAGTGGTTCGTCGACATTGGGATCGAACAGCGCGGCGATGTCGTTGTCGTGCAGGCTCATCGGCTGGCCCTTTCGGTGCGGCGCGATCGGCGTGGCTGCTGGGCGGGCGAGGGGAGGGAAACGGAGACGGTCTGGCTCTGCTTGGGCGGCCGTGGTGCGGTCAAGTCGTTCCAGGCCGCGCGGATGATCGAGCGCAGCGGCCGATCGGCGTTGACGTACTTGGTGGCTCGGCTGGTGACGAGCACCGTCACCGCCATCGCAATTGCCACCGGTTGGAACCCGAAGGTGAGGTGCAGCACCGACATCTCGATGAACAGGGTCGTCACGAACACTGATAGCCCGACCCCGATCGCGGTGTAGCGGATCCGGAAGGGCAGCGCATGGCCGGTTGGCCCCAGCCAGTTCCGGTCGACCCGATAGAGCAGGTCGTCGTTCTCGATCACGGAGTGCTCCTAGTCGCTTCGATCGGTCGTCAGACCTGGATGCCGATCAGGCTGAGAAGGAACGCACCGAGGCCGCTGAGCGCGCCGGTGCTACCAGCGAGCGCGAAGAACAGAATTGCGACCAACGACAACCCGCCCTTTGTGACGACAGCGGAGACATTGCCTTTATTGGCTGCGAGACCGATCGCGCAGGCGATAAGCAGAATGATGAGAACGAAGGCGTTGTCGTTGATCCACTGCCGAAGTCCGGTGGTCGAAACCTCGGTCTGCTGCGCGAGGGCAGCACCGTGACTGACAGGCGGTGGATTCGGGATGGCGGAGTGGAATTCGAGTGCGGCTGCGACCACGGACATGACTTCTCCAACGGTTCGGTGTGCTCAAAGGGGGGTCATCGCGAACCGTAGGAAAAACGAGGGGACGAACTCAAACATCTATCTCGCGACCGCATCAACGGCCGAGGTGAGCGCAGGGAAGCCCTGGTGAAATCGCTGTGGGGAAGCGGTCGCTCTAGCGGTCCGCGCACCGCCGCTCCAGCGGTCTGATGAGCGCTCGATGGGACCGTGCGCGGCGAGCGGACATGGCACCGGGGGTGCAATCCGCAGAAATTGAGCGGTCCGAAAACCGGTGAAAATCCGCGCCCCATTGGGGTCACTCCCCCCTTACGGGGGGAGTGTACTACTGGAATTCCGCTCGCGCCAACATCATTCAGCACGCCCTGATCGATCGGTATTTCCAGCGGTCGCACCACCGGATGGTCAAGCGCATTCATGACTGGCCAGTCCGTGCGTTCCTACCGCTGCGTCGATCATTGCTCGACCGCCCCATTCAGCGGTCGTCGAGTGAGGCGGAGAGCGGTCGAAATAGCGCTCTGAACAGCGCGGTCGAACCGCTGCGGAGATAGATGTTTGAACTCGCTTAGCAAAAGTTGTCACAGTGCACTCAACGCGGCGGGATCGACCCGTCTGTCCACGTCAACACGTTGAGGGGAGGTGCGATGAGCGCAGGGGAGCCGGACCCGGTCAAGGACTGGCTGGTCGCCACCTGGCGTGATCTGGTTGGTGAGCGGTCGCCGGAGCGTGCTGACGGGGCGTCCGGCGCAGGCAAGTTCAAGCCGTTCTCGCACCTGGTCGCCCTTGTCGCGATTCTCGCAGCTGTTGCACCGCAGATCGCGGTGCTCCTCGGCGGCAACCCGAAGCTGCTTGAGGTGGCTGCTGTAGCTCATCAGCACCGGTTCGAGGCTGCGCTCATCGCGGGCGCCGCGATCACGCTGGACACCATCCGGTTTCGGCGGCACCGATACCAGACGATCGTGGAAGCGCTGGTGCGTCAGACCACTCGCCACGAGCCCGTCCGGGTGCGGGTGGCACTTTGGCCAGGTTTCTGGGCATTGCGGACCGCGCGGGTAAAGCTGCCGACCGCGACGATCATCCGCCCCAAGGAGTTCGACGACCTCGCCTCTGCAGTGAAGAAGTCCGGGCTCATGTACCGCGGGCCTCTGCTGGCCTTGCGCGCCGCTGTCCTGGCGCTGCTCGCACGCCACTTCATCGGTATGTCGGGGCGTTCACAGGGCTGGGCCATGACGGTGCATCACGAGGTCCACCGTGACCAGCTGATCGTGTCGCGCAAGCTGATCGAAACCGGAAAGCGCTCACCGCTGAGCACCCTGGAAAAGGTCGTGCGAGACAGCCCGTTGAAGGACCCCAAGGTCAGCGTTGTAGACCACGATGAAGATGGGGCGGAAGCTGCCTACCGCATCGACTTCGAACCCACCCTCAACACCGGCGCGGCCGCGTTCCAAAGCCGGGTCGAAGAGGCTCTGGCCAACCTCGCAGGCAAGCACGACTCAGGCCGCCACTGGGTAACCGAATGGCACGCCAACGAGGGCTATCTCCTGATGCGACTCCAGGCGCCCTTGCCCAACCGCAAGAACCACCCGCTCGAGCTGGTCGACGAGGACCTGAGGCACCTGCCCTACGCAACCGGTGCCGCCGACCTCACGCTGTTCTGGGATGTGTCGACGAAGTCGAACAAACCGCACTGCCTCATCGTCGGCCCCACCGGCGGCGGCAAGACCTCGGTGATTCGAACGATTCTGACCGAGGCCTCACGCCGCGGAATACCGTTCGTCGGTGTCGATCCGAAGATGATCGAACTCGACGGTTTGGAGGGCTACCCGGGCTGCGGTGCGATCGTCTACGACCCGATCCGTTCGGCCATGCTCGTGCGTGCCCTGCACTGCGAGATGATGGCGCGCAACCACTACGTGCACGTCCACAAGATCGAGCCGTCGGACCTGCCGCTGCTGCTCGCGGTCCTCGACGAGTTCTTCATCCTGTCCGGCAAGTGGCAGCGCTTGATGAAGACCGGCGACGAGGCAACCCGGAAGATCCTCGCCGAACTCGACCCACTGGGCGCGTGGGCCGACCTCGCCGTTCTCGCTCGTTCGGCCGGTATCCGCCTTCTGCTCGGCGTGCAGCGGCCCGACGCCTCGCTGTTCGGCAACAGCTCCGGCAACGCCCGCGACAACTTCGGAACCCGAATGAGCTTGGGCAACCTGTCCCAGGACGGTGCCTTGATGATGTGGGGTGACGCTCACGTCGGCCGCGACGTCGACACCTCGATCCCCGGCCGCGGCATGGTCACAGCACCCGACGGATCACCGGTCCCCGCGCAGATGTGGTGGACCCCGAACGTCGACCGGCACCCCAACAAATGGGACCAGCTCTCCGCCGAGGAACAGGCGCTCATCGAAGGTCTCATGCCGACCGAGGCGCCGCAGTTCGTCTGCTACAGCCGTGAACTGCGCGAGTTCCTCGAATCCGAGCGTGCGCTGGCCAAGCGCGCCCGCGAGAACGAAGACGCACCGGAACCGTTCATCCTCGGTGGCGACGACGACCTCGCCGACGCGATCCCGGCCTCGGCCGTCACCGCCGGCATGACCGTGCTGATCGACGACGATGACCGCGGCCTGATCCCGGTCACCGTCGAGGCCGTCGACGTCGTTCGCGATAGCGCCGGTGACGTGGTGCAGACCCGCCTCATCATCGCCACCAACGGCCGCGCCAAATTGACCGCCACCTTCGCGCCGCACGAAGTGGTCTTCCTGCCCGAAGCAGACGAGCTTCCCGACGCAGCATGACCAACCAGCGAAAGGACCAAACCCATGTTCAATACGTGCGTTACCGCGAACACATCCGTCGGCAGCTCGAGCGACCCCTTGCAGGGCGCCAGTCTTCTCTACTGCGCCTACGCCCCGGCTGGCCCGGCGCTCACCCTGTTCTGGACGATCACGGCACGCTCCCCGAAGCGGGACGAGCAATGACCGCCTCCGGCACTCTCGGAGTGCCCGCGCTCTCCTGCTCAATCGGTCGACTGCCAGGGTTCGGTTCGCGGCCGTACGAACCGATCAGATCCGCGATGATGATGCGAGCGCTCTACGCCGAAGTGAAGGCGCGCGAGGAGTACCTCGCCTTCGGTGAGCAGGAGGCCCTGACACCGCTGGCTGCTGAGTTCGTCGACGCGTCCTTGTTCGCCACTTGGCGGCAGCTCGCTGCACACGAGGAACCCGCGATCGCCGCACGTATCCGAGAGCTTGACCCACTCGGCGCACTCGCTGACGTGTCGGCCGCCGGAACCACCGTTCGGATCTCGATCCACGTCGCCGCTGAGCAGCGCGCAGTGCCCAGACTGAGCGCGTCGGTTCGTCGGCTCCTGAGTATGCGCCCCAGCGGTCCCGCACCCGCTTCGCGCTCGTCTGGCGAGCAGCAGGAGGAAGCGTCGGTCGAGGGCGCTCCTGCGATAACGAACCAGCGCGCCCGCCGCACCGCCACGATGCCCATTCTGCTCAGCCGGACGATGCGCACCTTCGCGCTCGTGCAAGCCGACATCGGACTGCGAATCGACGACTACGAAGGGCGCTGCTGTGGATCCGCGTGAAGACCAGGCAGCACCACCTCGCGGCCCGCCGCCAAACCGACTTTCACGGCCACCCCTAGAACCACACCTCTCCGGAAGGACCCGATCATCATGAGTCGCCGAATCTCCCAGTCCATCACCCCGACCGCGGAAGATGTCGCCGCGCTGCGTGAGCCATTCACCAACCGGGGCGCCAACGATCCCGTCGTCGCGGCGTTCCGCAACCTGCTCAAGGACGCCGTCCCGGACTGGCTGCACAAGCTCAACGAGACTCAGGAGCTCACCGCACCGCGGCTCGAGCAGATCCAGCAAGCAATCGCGACGCATCGCGACCTCATCGAGAAGGTGCTGCCCGATGGACAGATTCGCGACGAGGCACTCTCCCGGCTGACTGATGCCGAGGACATCGCGCGGGAGATGGGGACGGAGCTGGCAGGTGTCAGCGTGATGGGCGGGATTAGCGCGTGATGACCGACGTCGATGTCGAGATCACCTCCGAAACGACTGCGCGCGCAAGTCGCGCAGGATTGCCCTCGGTCGAACTGCAGGCCGAAGACCGAAGCGCACTCCTGCGGAAGGTCTTCTCGCTCACACAGCAGCAAGCAGCAAGTGACGGTGGCCCAGTCGAAGTCACGATCGCGGACGCGGGCCGCCGTCGGTACGTCACCGTCTCGCCAGACGGCACTGCAGCGCCATCCGCACCGTCGGGGCCAATCCCCGTGGTCGCGAAGGATCCGGATCCGGCCCCGGATGAATCGACCGGAAGCGGGCCCGTCCCCGCCGAGCCTGTGATGGTGTCGGCGGCGTCGATACCGCCTCCTCCACGGCGCGCACCCACGAAGTCGAACGTCGGGGTAGGAACCCAGCACGCACGGCCCACCAACAGTCGCGGCCCGGCCACGGCGCTTGCCGCGCCTTCGCTGTCGGTACCCCGGACAAGCCCCGCGGTGCGCGAGCCGGCTTCGCGGGGCCTTCGCGGCCGCATGAATAACCTGCTCCCGCTCAGTCTCCCGCCCAAGGAAGGGTCGGCCGAGATGCGGCTGCGAGTGGCCGCTGACATGATCACGGCGCCCATCGCCAGCTTCGAGAAGGTAGCGGTGGTCAACCCCAAAGGCGGTGTCGGGAAGACGCCGGTCGCGGTCGGGCTCGCAAGCACCATCGCCAAGCACCGCGGCAGCGGATCCGTAGTCTGTGCCGACCTCGCCGAGATCGGCGGGAGTCTGGCTGATCGAGTCGCGGTCCCGCCATTCGAAGGCCAGGACCTCGTCGCGCTCCTCGAAGACGCGGACGCGATCGCGGCACGGCCAGCGGCCCTGTCCCGCTATATGACCCGCCAGCCAACGGGCGAGGACATCATCGCCGGCGGCGCGACATACCCCTCCAACGGACGAGGCATCGGCTTCGACGACGCTGCGCAACTGGCCGAAGCTGTTTCGCACCATCGCGAGATCCTCATCGCCGACACCGGCAACAATCGCCTCGCCGGCGGCTGGCAGTGGGCCCTCCACAGCGCGTCGGTGGTCGTCGTCCCGGTACCGCTTCGCCGCGACGCGGCGGTGGCAGCGCACCGGATGCTTCTCGACGCAGCAGAGACCGCAGACGACGCCCTGTTTGCTCGCACCCTGGTGATCATCACCGACGGCCCTGGTGACCAACCGATGGTCGAAGAGGAAGCCGTCGAGGCGTTCGTGGGCCTCGGGATCCGAGTCCTGCGCATGCCGTACGAACCGCTCTTCGCCAACGGCGAGCGGATCGTCCCGAGTCAGCTTCGACGAGCCACGACCGACTCGCTCACGAACATCGCCTCATGGGTCATCGAACTGATCGTCCGCTGACACCTTTTCACTCCTCTCCGGTTACCTCCCCAACGAAAGGATGCCGAACCATGAAGACGCCGTTCACCACGAGGGCGACACGGCATCCCGCGGTCATCGAAACCCTCGGCGGATCCGCAGCCAGATCAACGCCCAATCGTCGACGCCTCTCCAAGCTCGCTCGCCCCGCCATGCTCGCCCTGGCTGGACTCCTCGTGCTCGGCGCGCTCGTCTGGGTTGCCACACACCCGACCGACCGCGGCGCCGAACCCGCGCCAGTCGCGGCGCCTCCAGCCACCGCCAGCCCCGCACCCACCAAGGCCGACCCCGCAGAGTGCGTTGCCACCAACGGCAACCAGAGCACCGGCGCCGAAGCCGTCAAGGCATTCGAATACGCGTACTACGTGGAACGGTCGGCGGCCGCCGCACGCAAGTTCGTCACGCCGACGTCGACGGTGATGACGGCAGAAGCGCTGCAGCCGCTGATCGATGCGCTGCCAGCTGGCACAACCCACTGCGTGCGCACCACCTCCCTCGGTGAAAGAGCGCCCGGGACAGAGGAAGTGTTCGGCCTGGTGCTCATCGAGCGCCGTCCCGGATTGCCAGCGAAGCAGTACGCCCACACCGTCACCACCAAGAAACTCGACGGGCTTTGGTTCGTCGACGTCTTCAAATAGCCCCCACCTCGACAACCGATAGGGAACCTCCAATGGCCCAGCCTGCCAACGCAATCAAGAAGACGAGCGCCGTGCTGGCCGCTGCCGTCGCCACGTTCACCGCGCTGTCCGGATGCGGCAGTGACCAGGATGTCCGAGCAGCCGCTGCGGTCTCCCCGTCGACCAGCGGCACCGTGATCACCGAAAACTCGACTGATCTGGGCAGCATCATCGTCGGCTGGGGAGAGCGAAACTCCGCAGATGAGATCACGACCCCCAAGCCCTCCGACGTCACGGCCAAGTGCTCAGGGCTGGGAGGCGATGAGCTGGTTGTCGATATCGCCGCACCACATGGCTGGCGGATCACCGCACGAAAGCCGAAGCAGACGTTGACGGTGGAAAACAGCGATCAGAACCTCGCTGCTGCCGAGATCGACACCGCCAACCGGTATCTGGCCGCTCTGACCTCGGTAGATTGGTCCCAGCCGGGTCAAGTCGACATCGCCGCCACCGCGCCCGCGCCGACGAGCTGGAAAGCCCCCTCGCCGCGGAGCTTCTACCTTTCCCTCCATGTCACATGCTGAGTTGCCAGATCCGGATCTTGCAGACAGCCGCAATAATGCCGCTGACCAGGATTGATAGCACGTCCCCGGCATCATCGGCGAGTCGGTGAACGGATGCAGAACGCCGACTAGACCTTATCGCTAATAGGCGATAAGGTAGACGGGTCGCCACCACTCGAAAGGACCCGCGAATGACGCTCATCGCCACCCTCGCTGCCGTCGCGCTCATCGGACTCGCTGTCTGGCGCTATGCCCCGCTCGTTGCTCGAGTAGTCGGTGCGGCATTGATGGCACTGTCCGCGATCGGGCTCGTCACGGGCCTCGCCCCGCTGGGTGCTCTCGTGCCGCTGATGCTGGGGCTCGTTCTGTGGCTGATCGGCCACCTGCTCACCGCGTACCGAAAGAACAGCTGGAAGTCCCGCATCGCATTCGCGTTCTTCGACCGGACACCGCTGTACGTACTCGACCCGCTGTACCGCGCCAAGCGGCGGCGTCAGCGGGCAAAGGAGCGTGACCTGAACGCCCAGAAGCGTCGCGAGCAGCGGGATGAACGGGCCGAGCAGCGTCGTGAGCAGCGCCGTGGTCGTGCCGCTGAACGCCGTGCGATGCGCCAAGCCGACGGGGCGGCGCGGCACAACGAGCCGCTGTCCGACGACGACTTCCGGCTCTGGGAAGCCGAGCTCGACGTACCGGACCCGCGCACAGACCGTCACCAGGCCTAAAAGACAAACCGAAGGAGTGGCCATGTTCGAAATCCAGGCAGAATTCGGCAGTTCGACGCTTGAGCAATTCAGCGCCTGCCTGCACAACAACTCGACCGTCACCGAAGTAGGGGAGGCAGACCTCGCGCTGATCTGCGACGACTGCAACCTGCACCTCGAAACGATTCCCCGAACCGAACCCACCTGAAGCCAACCGGACGTGAGTCGCCGCACGGTGGGGACCGCGTCCCGTAGATCGCGCAGAACCTGCAGTTATGGCCCGCTCGGCCGATTTCCGCCACACCAAGAAGGATGTCGAAATGACCATCACCACCGGTGATTACGCTGCCCCCGACCACCTGGCAGATGTGTCCTCCGCGCTCCGCGCGCGGATGCACGCCCAGAGTCACTACGAGATCGAGGGTCAGCAGACCGACGACGCCGCCGCGCTCTCGGCCGCCCGTCGAGTGATCGCCCTGCTCGACACCCCGGCCCCAGCCGACGCTCCCGACTCGGCCACCCTCACCATCCGGTCGGTCGAGGCCATGGCCGCGACATACGGTCTGCTCGCCGACGACGTGGAAGGGTTGCTGTACGCCATCGACCGAGACGGCGTCGAGTGGGCCGTGGGTCCTCACCACACCAGCAAAGGCCTGGTCGCGTGGCCTGTCTCGGGTGAGGTGGCCTGGCCGATCCCGCTGCGCGCCCTAGTTGCCGACCATGGCCCTCTCGCGCTGGACCCGAGCACGGCTGAGCAGATGGGTGGGTTCGGTGCCGCCGTGCCCGCCGCCGAGGTTGCCGCCCGGATCATGTCGCTGCTTCTGCACCACGGCATCCGCGCCACCGCCGTCGCCGACGACGACGACGTAATCAGCGTGTGGAACCCGACCGCTGCGACCACCGACGAATGGAACCACCGAGTGATGGTGGTCCTGCGCGATACCTACGGAGTGCTCGCCAACTTCGACAACGCCGATGGCGCGCTGGAAATCGAACTCTCCACCCTCGTCCCAACCCCGCCCTCTCAGGCCACCGCTCCTGCCGAGGTCAAGAGCGAGGCGACCCGATGAGCAACACGCACCCCGCCACCGACTGCCATGCCCACCACGCGATCGTGTCCGACGTGGAGGCCGAAGTTGTCACGCTCTGCGGCTCGATGCGGTTCTTCGACCAGATGCTCACCGTCGCGGCCGAACTCACCGCCGCGGGCAGCATCGTCCTCACACCGTTTTGCGTCGTGGCTATCAGCGACCAGGACACCATGGCCAAGGTTGCGCTCGACGAGCTGCACCGCGACAAGATCAGGCTCGCGACCTGGCGCATTGTCGTCATCACCGACCGGACCGGCTACATCGGCGACTCGACCCGCGCCGAAATGGTTTTCGCCGAGTCGCTCGGCCTGGCCGTCGAGCTGTGCCAGGTCGAACGCGAGATCGCCGAACCCGCACCCCAGCTCAACTGAAGAACCCGACCCCGCCACTGATTCCGGCCACCCGCATACCGCAGGTGGCCGGAATTGGTTCACGCGAACGGTCTCGATGTCGACCTTTGGTCAACGTGCCTACGGTGTCACAGAGGGCTCTTCGTCCTGCCCGTACAGAGTGTTCGCTCCGACCAGTCGCAGCAATTCGACCTCAACCCCCAACCGCTCGCGGCTGTCGCGGGCTGCCATCGCCTCGGCAATCGCCGCGCCCCCATGTCGCTCGAGCAGCTCGTGGTGCATCGCCGCAGCGATCTCACTCTCACCGCGCAGGTGCGCGGCGTGCACACGGTCGGCCAGTTCCAAAACGTCAACGTGGCCAGGGGTTTCGCTCACCTCGGCGATTGTGCCCCATAGGCGACGACTGTTCCGAGAAATGACTCGGACGATTCGATCGCGGCGACGGAACGATGTTCCACGGGCCGACTGCTCAGGCTGCGCCAGGTCGAGCTGCGGCCCGAGCGAGTTTCGGGAAGGAGACTCAGCGCTTGACCTTATCGCCAATAGGCGATAAGGTTGGGTTCAACAAACCACACACGAGGAGAACCGATGACCCAGAAGAGCATCTACGCCGTCAAGGTCCAGCCCATCGTCACCGGCACGATCGGCATCGTCACCGGCCCCGCCTTCACGGTGGAGGTCGAGGCCAATGACCTGGCCCAGGCCGAGCGGCGCGCCATCCGTCGGGCGGTAGCCAATGCCGTCTCCTACAACGAGCGAAACCAGTACGCCGTCGGCAACGGCGACATCCCCGAGCGCTCCGAGAGCTCCAATGACTACCGAGCGATCGCTGCCCGGCTCACGTCGACCGATGAGGCGCCGATCCGGGCGGCAAGCACCCCGGTCGAACCAGCGGCGCCGAAGAAGGTGCTCGTCACTGTCGACATCACGGCGCTGCTTCTCACCGCGTTGAGCGAGAGCTGACCCAACACCAAGCGAATGGCCCCGCCAACACCACGGCGGGGCCATTCGTGTTTCGAACCAGCCCACCGCTATATCCCACGGAAAGGCAGACCGGTGTCTCAGCCCAGCCTCGTGATCGTGGCCTGCAGCAAGCAGAAGGCGCCCCAGCCGTTGCCAGCATTCGAGTTGTATCAGGGGCCCTTCACCCAGCTCTGCCTTCGTGCGGCCCGAACCCACGTCGGCGACAGTCACATTCGCATCTTGTCCGCAGCGCACGGACTGCTCCGGCTCGACGAAGTCGTCGAACCCTATGACGTTCGGCTCACCGAGGCCTCTGCGCTTATTGCGAAGGTCCGAGATCAGGCAGCCCGCACTGATCTCCTCGCCGAACAGGTCATGGCGCTCACGCCGAAGGAATCCCCGCAATCGTCGTCGCGGTCTGGCAGCACGTGATCACCCCACTGGCCGGTGCATCTGGCATCGGGGTGCACCGTCACCGGCTGTCAGGGATGATTCGCGCCGCTGACCAGGGGAGATGACATGTCCCCCACCCACCTCGCAGCGCCGGCGCCGGCCCGTCGGCCATCGGCCATCGGCCGACCACACAACCCCGGTGTCTGCCTGTGTGGCCCGCAGTTCGGCGCGCACTCGCGGAGTTGCCCGCCAATTAGCAGTAAAGTTCGCCGTGTGACCCTCAAATGCCTGTCGTACAAGGAGTACGGCGAGATCCACGGACTCACCGCGAGGTCTGCGAGAACGTACTTCGAAGCCGGTCGGCTCGCTGACCCCGATGTGGTGATTGGCGGCGGAGTGCTGCGCGGGCAGGTCGAGGGGCTTGAGCTCCGCGAAGACGATGATGGGCGAAACTCCCGCAGCGATGCCCGCTACGGCTGGCTGCCAGAGACCGCCGTGAGCTGGGAACGAGTAGGCCGCGGCGCTCGGACCGACCTAGCACCCGTGGCCCGGGAACGGAAGCAGCCGACCGCGTATCTGTCGTACAAAGAGTTCGGCGAGATCCACGGCTTGACCGAGAGGTCTGCAAGAACGTACTTCGAAGACGGCCGGCTACCCGATCCAGACGTCGTTGTCGGGGGCGGGAAGCTACGCGGCGAAGTCGAGGGGCTTGAGCTCCGCGAAGGCGATGATGGGCGGAGCTCCCGCAGCGATGCCCGCTCCGGCTGGCTGCCACAGACCGCGCTGGCTTGGCGGCGTGTCGGACAGGGAACCAGGACTGACCTGCAGAGATGACACGTCCCGCGAAGTCTTCGAAAACGTACTTCGAACGGTAGCCAGCCGTAGCGGGCGGAGACCGCGCTGGGGTGGCGCCGGGTCGGACAGGGAACACGCACTGGATGTCGATGTCTGCATCGGACCAGGCACGCGTCCCCGAGCTTGAGCAAAGAGCGACACTGGGCGGCGTCGTGGTGACGCGGTGCGACGCCTGAACAAACCAACTGCTGCGAGAGGCGCGTGAGTCATCATCTTCCAGGCGTTCGAGCCCCTCGACCTGCCCGCGCAGCAGCCCGCCCCCGATCACCACATCCAGGCTCGGGAAATCGACCATGCGTGGTACATCCACAACCGGGGGCGCGTACTCGACGGTGACGACCGGGAACGTAGGACGAAAACGCCCGTCCTGCACCCTATTTCGGACACGTGGAAGGGCTTCGTTCCCTCAGAACGGTGGATGGCCGTTCTCCTCGTACCAGGCTTCCTCGTAGCCGTTGTTCTCGTTCCAGCCTTTCGGCGGCACGTCAGTCCCACCGGGCCCGACCAGGATTCCCTTTTCGACGATGCGCGCGTTGGCTTTCGGATACGCGCGCTTCACGCATTCCAGGGCATTGCTCAGGGAGAGCTTGTATTTGCGGATGGCCTGCCGACTGCTGTTCGGGGTCACGGTGCTGCCGAACTGCGGCATGGTGGCGTTCCAGCTCACGAGGCGGTACTCGTCTTCGTAGGACATTCGCCGGGTCAACCACACGTAGAGGTCGAAGGCCATCGCCGACCCGCGCGCATCACCACGCAGCTTGCGAATCGTGTTGGCGTCCACCGGCACCGGGTTCTTGATCGACATGTCGAAATACTCTTGGGAGAGAATCACCGTGGACTCGAGCATGTCCATCTGCGCGATCTGCGTCTTCCGTCGCCGGGTCTCGCTCTGTTTCAGCCAGAGGGTGTGACCGACGGCAACGGAGCTCTGCTGATGATCCAGGGGGCGGCTGCCGTCTCTGGCGGCTTCGACGCGGACGGAGATGAACGACGAGAAAAGTTTGTCGGCTTGCTCGCGCACCTGGGTGATGTTGCCCCGCGCACCGCCGGACTGCTGCTCTCGTTCGATTCCGATCTGTTCCATGAAATCGGCGAGGTTGTCGCCGAGGACCAGCTTGCGGCTCCTGGTGCGGTAGGCCTCGCTGGCGCACCAGACCCCGATCAGCCGGGCCATCATCCCGTATGGGAGCCCGATCGAGATGGTCTCACCATTCTCGTCTTGGCCGGTTCCGGCCTGCCATGTCACAGTCTGCGGTCCGTTCTTGCGGACCCACTTGTCGACCGTGATGTCAGGCTTGTTGTACGGCATGCTGGTGATGGCCATGTGCTTCGGTGCTAGACGCACCTTCCGCTTCTTCGGCGCGGGCTGCTGCGAGATGGGGTGCAGCGGCATGGTCTCGCCCGGCGGCAAGTCCAGCGCTGACTGAATGCTGGGAGCCATGCTCGCGATCATGCCACCCCTCGTGCTGTGGCGAGGTTCAGTGCTGGTCGTGTCGAGAGATCCGCCCCGGTCAGCGAAGCATTGGTTTACATCCCAGCAGCCGGCGCGCGCCCGTGCAGCGAAGAAACGGTTTACCTTCAGCTGGCCACACCGGGTTGGACAGCGCGTTGCCGCAGGTGAGTACGGGTATCGGCCCCCAACGAAGAAGAGGTTTACGTCCAGGACCGACGATCCGGTAGGCGAGACGGGCGAGTCGATCTGCGCAGCGAAGAAGCGGTTTACAAAGGGAGGCGAGCTGCGAAGATGCGGCCGGGCGACACCACGGCGAGCGCAGCGAAGAAACAGTTTCGCCTGCAGGATGGGCGCACGGGGCACCCTCGAACGAAGAAACAGTTTCGCCGCAAGTGACGGAGACTCGCCGGGAGTTCAGCGAAGAAACGGTTTACGGTCGGCGAAGAATCGGTTTACCGATCTGACCTGTGGATGAGTACGAAGAAACAGTTTCCCCTGTGGATAAATCGCAGCCTTCTCGGCGAAGAAACGGTTTACCGCACAGGCGGCATTTCCCCAGGAAACAACGAAGAAACGGTTTACTTGACAGCGAAGAAACGGTTTACGCGACACACCCAAAAATGCAGGTCAGAGGTCATAAATCGCGATCCCCCTGTATTTAAACCCCCTATGAAAGATTACCTGTTAGGGTGGCTTCCGGATCGGCTGTGGATAGTCGGCCCAACAGGATTCCCGCTCTGGGCTGCTTATCCAGGACCATCCCCCGAGGTCAACGGCGACGCCGCACGTCGATTCGTGCTCCACAGCTAGGCGATGGCCATCTCAGACCGCAGAATGCCGCCTCGTCGGTGCGCTCCCGGTCTCTGCTCATCGACATCTGCGGCCAAAGCTCACCCGAGCGAACCAGTATGGGACGAAGCGGGTTCAGTTGCAGCGGTGAGGCCGAGGCCCTCAGGCCTTGTCTGAACGTGATCGTCGACGGCTATCGCCGCAGCTCTTGCCGCACCAGCCGCAGCACTCCTGCCATCGATCGTGATGACGTCGCCGCCTCAGTTGGCCGTCGAGAACCCTCCTAGATCCATCATCGAGTTACCTGCGGTGTGCGAAATTTCAGGCAGGCCGCTTCACGGCGTCACCAGGGTTGGTTCGTCGACGTCAGCGGTCCAACCGGTGGTGACACACCCGCGCCATTCACCGCCGACTCTCAGCAGGTCGCCGACTTCGATCGGCCGCAAATCACGGTCGGCATACCGGACAGCGGCGTCGATCGCACGAGCGTCTGTCGGCGCGCCGTGGCTTACCGCAAACGCGGTCCCAGTTGGATCACCGCTGTCGGTGACGAATTCGAACACCTTGGTGACCGGCGGCGTGTCGTTAGACGACGCCGAATCGTTTGCTGCTCTGTGAAAGATCTCGACGACGACGGTCGATGGGTAGCTCATGTCGTCACCCTCCCTGTGTGTAAGGCGTGGCCTATGTGATGTGCGTGATGTCTGTGCGATCGACCTCCTGGCGAAGGAGTTCGGCGAGGTTGTAGTAGGTCACCTCGGTGCCGGCCGAAGGTGCGTCGTTAGTTCGGGTCCGGGTTCGAGCGAGTCGCCGGCGAGCGGCAGTGCGCCAATCGATTGCTCCGGCCTCGGTCCGGGGGACCTCGATCGAATAGCGCTGCTCGGCCGCGGCGACCACTCGGTCCCATCCAGCGGGCCCGAGCTTGCGCTGGACTCGGATCGCTGGGATGGATGCTCGGAGGCTGCGTGGGAGCTCGTGAATGACTCGGCCGATCGAGTTCACTGATGGACCGTCGGTCCATGTGCACACGATGCCCTCACCGCCGCGCTGCCAGCTGAACTGTGTGCGGGGCCAGAGCGATTCGGCGCGTGTCCTGAGGTGCGCGTGGGCGAGGTCCAGCTGGGTATCCGGTGTGTGCGTCATCAGTGTTCTCCCTGGGTTGTCGTCGAGTTGGTTGAGCAGTCGATGAGGAGGTAGCCGGCTATCCGGAGCGCGGCGGCGTGGTCGCCAGCCACGTCGAAGGGACCGCCGAACAGGTCGTTGGTACTTGAGATGGCGCCGCTGCTGGTGCAGGCAAGAATGCTGGTCAGACCGTGGCCTGAGCTGCTCGGGTTCGCGGTGGTGACTGCGAGGTAGCCGACCTTGTCCGCCGCCGAGGTGCCTGGGGTGATCTCGTACCAGCGTGTGTCGCTGGTGAGCACGCTGGTACGGATGGTGGCGGGGGCTCCGGGCTGGCGGCGTGCGAAGTGGGCGGGGGTAGCCGCGGTACTGAGGTTGTGGACGCCCTGACGCGAGATGCCGAGCTCGGCTGCGACCGTCCCCAAACTCACGGAGGGGTCCTGTGCTCGTCGCCACTGCAGCACAGCGCGGCGATACCCGGTCAGACGGCGGGCTCGGCTGACGTTAATGCCGCCGGTGACGTGCAGATACGAGCGACCGACCAGGATCAGACTGACGGAAGCGGCCGAGACCGAAGTCAGTTCAGAGATGGCGGTGGCCGAGAGTTGTTCCTGGACATGCAACTGGACGATGCGTCGCACTGTCGCGTCGGAAAGCCTGGCTCGCCGCGGTGACGGCGAGCTGGAGTAAGTCATGGCAGTCGTCCTTCAAGAGGAGTGGCGCTGTTGTGGAGCGGGCGGAAGCTGACTGCCCCACAGCGACATTCGTGGAATTAGCGATCGAGCTGGTCGGCGACGCGGTCGAGCTGGTCGCTGATTTCGGCGGCCATCTGGGCAACCTTGGGGGAGGTGCCGGTGCCACAGAGGAGTGAGGCGCGTGCGGCGGTGGCGACTCGGCGCAAGGTGGCCGCCATCAGCGTCCAGTCGTCGGGAGACGTAGCGGCGATCTGGCTGAAGTGGATGTGGAAGGCGGGCGAGAGGGGGCTGGTGGTGGACAGGATCGCGGTCATGGCAGGGCCTTTCGGTGGAAGTAGCAGGTGGTTACGGGTGGCGGTGCTGCGGTCAGGCGGCCCCGCGGGGTTCGCCCCGACTCACGAGGCCAGGGCATCCGGTGTGCGGGCGGGTACATGCGTGGATGCCGAGTTGAGTGACGCCGCCGGGGGCGTAGGCACCTAGCGCGATGCCCTGGGCAAGTGCGCCGAGCGCAGACCCACGCTGTCGCCCACCGAACTGCAAATCGTCGCCATGGGCGGCGATCGTGTCGACGGCCTTCTGCCGCGTGATATTTCGGCGGTGGTCGGACCACGTCCGGATTTCGGCGATGGACAGCGGCACCAGGGCGAGGAGCACGTCGACGAGGTTGGTGTGGAAGGTCTCGGCAGCGCGGCCCTGCCGGTTCTGACTGGCGGGCGGAGCTGTGTAGTCAGGGTCGGCGGTGACGAGGCCGAAGGGGCCCCACTCGACCGCCGGCTGAGGGGTGGCGTCGTTGTCGGTCATGGTCGGTCCTTCCCTAGGATTTCGTCGGCTTCGCCTAGCAGGCGGCGGGGATGTGTCATCTGTGCTGGTCAGAGGCGCAATTGTGGTTGGCAAGCGTGTGCTGGTCTTGGACCGTTTATGGCTGTGACCAGCGCAGATGACACGTCCCCTGAGTTCGGGGTGTCTCAGGCGAGTCCGCCGGCGGCGAGGGCCAACGTGGTGAGCCGGCGCAAGGTCTCGGTCTTATCGGCGCCGTCCCACCGGGCACGAGGATCCGACGGCGAGACGAACTGGAGGTGGGCGAAGAGATCGAGGTCATCAGGGTGGATGTGCCAGGTCAGGGCTCCCGCTGCGCTGGGCACGTGCAGCACTGCCATCCAGTCGTGTTGCGGGTCGGAGATCGACAGCACGGCTGTGGGTGCGAGTGCTGCGGTGATCCAGGCCAGTAGCTGGGCGCGCTCGCGGTATAGGGCGCGCGATTTCGGGTCATCGGTCGGGAAGGTGGTGGTCATCGGTGGGCTCCGGTCGGCTGGAGGCGGTTGCGATCGACGAAAACTGCGGTGACCAGGGCCGATGGCACGTCCCTGTGCTTGGGTTCTTTTGGTGGTGCCGCGGCCGAGCGAGTGGCTCGATATCGACCGCAGGCGTGGGACGTGCCATCGGTGCTGGTCAGGAGGGTGGGACGTGCATCCAGGTGGTGGGGATGCGGCCCAGTTCGGCGTTGGCGATGATTTGCTCGGCGATGTCGAGGGCTTCGCTGGTGAGCTCGGCGTGGCGGTCGTTGTGCGAAGCGGTTCGCGCGCCGTCGTTCTCGGCTCCTGGGTCGGCTTGGTAGGCGCGGACTAGCTCGTCGATCTCGGCGTGCTTGGCGGCCAGGGCGTCGACTAGGCGGTCGGGATCTGAATTGCCGGGCTGGCGCCGGTGCAGAACGATGCTGCGGGAGCACACCACTGCGAGGTAGTCGGCCACGTCGGCGGGGGCGAGCGCGCCGTGCCAATGCACGTGCGTCTTCTCGCCGATGTCGACGAGCTGCCACCCGAGACCGGGCCACCGGTGGTGCAGTGCGGCTTCCATCAGCTCGCGGCGCGCGTCTCGGTTGTGGGCGTTGTTGCTCGGGACGATCGAGAATTCTTCGAAGCCGTCGGTGTAGTAGCGGGTGAGGACGTTCCAGAATCGGCTGTGGTCGTGGATGATTCGGCCAGGCCGTGCGGGAGTGGAGATGATGGTGTCGAGGTAGGCGACGACCTCGCTGGCGGTGCGGTTGACCGCGACGGTGTCAACGAGGGTGCCCGAGGCATCGCTGAAGGCGGCATGGCGGGTGACGTTGTAGCGAATTGTGTTCATGCTGCGTGTCCCTTCTCGGACTTCTTGGTGTTGATGTCGGCGACGAGCTTTTCGACGTCGCGGACGGCGTCGCGGATGGCGGTGGCGGTGGCGATTCGGCCGACGAGATCGTTGTGGTGGCCGAGGATTTCGGCGCGCTGTGCGATGGCGAGTTCGAGGGCGTCGCCGTGGGTGAGGATGTCGCCGTGGAACAGCACGACCGCGTCGCCGAGGCCCCACAGGTAGGTGTTGACCGCGCAGCCAGCGACGGCGAGGGCATCGATGTCGCCCATGAACCATCGGTAGTCGGCCGGATCTGCGCCGCGTACTCGAAGGACTTCGGCGACCGAGCGGATCATGCCGCCGGTCCCGGCGGTTGGTTCGCCCAGCCATCCGCCGGTCTGGGGCAGCTCGGTCATGGTGGTCACATAGGCCATCAGGTCGGATACGTCTGCGGGAGTGTGGAATTCGCCGAGGGCTTGGCGGGCTCCGCGTGAGCGGAGTTGGGTCAGTACCGCGCCGAGGACGTCGGCGCCGGACCGGTTCGCAGGATCGGCGGAGGCGGTGATGTCGAGCAGGCCGTGGCGGAACGCGGCCGCGGCGATGGCGCGGACGCCGGCGATGGTGGCGCGGTCGGGTTCCTCGTCGAGGATCCATCGGCTGATCGGCAGCGACATGCGCCCGAGGTAGGGGAATCGAACCCAGAACGGGGCCCACAGCTCCCGGCGGAGAACATGCACGAGCTTGTCGTCGGGCATGTGCTCCCAGGCGTTGGCGATCGCGGCGGGTGTCGCGATGTCGGAGACCTGCAACATGGTGAGGGCGGCGACGGTGCCCAGGGGGATGGCGATGTCATTGGAGTGCGCGTGTGCATACCAGGCCGCTCCGACGGCTTCGGCGATGCTGTGTTCGCGTTTCGTGGGCATGGCTGATCAACCTCCTTCGGAGGGTCGGGTGTGTGGTGAGTGGGTGAGATCCGGTGCCGCGGAGGGGTGCGCCAGCCGGGGGACTGGTTCCGGCCGCCGCGGCACCGGGGCTAGGGGCGCCTAGATGAGGCGGTACTCGCGTCCGCTGTTGCGGGTGACGCGGTTGATGTACGCGTCGAGGTCATGAGTGCAGGTCTGCTGCTGTATCTCGCCGTCCCGGAGCCAGAAGGCTGTGAACCTGGTCCGCCCGTAGGCGTCGACGGGGATGTCGTCGTGTCGGAGGACGAGGATCTCGTTCGCGGTGCGGAAGTCGGCGACGGCTGGATTCTGTGCGATCTTCACGGTGTACTCCCTGCGGTTGGTTGGGGTTCAGCCGCGAGGGCTGGGTTGCTACGACTCGGAATTAGGTGTTCCGGGTGGGCGTCATGCGGATGGCAGTAGTGCCGCGAGCTGGGCGAGGTGCGGGCGGAGATCGAGGATGTAGTGGCCGTGGCTGTTCTTGGTGAGACCGGCGGTGCGGGGGTTGAGGTGTGTTGTCCAGTCGTGGACGTCGATGGCTGCCAGGTGAGCGTTGTAGGTGGTGTCGACAGCGCCGGTGTCGTCGCGCATGACCAGTGGGGTCAGTCCGTTGTCGCGCCAGTCGAGTTCGACGGTGCGCACGGTGGGCGTGAACTCGAAAAGACACAGCGCGATCCGTTGCAGCAGCAGGGTGTTGAGGCGGGACTCGGTGGCCTGGTCGCGCGGGGCTTGGTAGGCGGCGTGGAGTTGGTCGTCGAGTTGCTGTTCGTAGTGTGCGTAGGCGAGACCCCAAGCGTGGTTGACCGTGGGGGATGTGTCATTTGTGCTGGTCAGTCCCGCGTTCCGGCGGAAGCACTCGACGAGCGTTTCGGCAGCGGCGGCGAGGTCTTCGGCGGCAGCGTGCTTGGTGTCGCTGGAGCTGCCCTCGGCGGCCTGTCGGTACTCGTTGATGGTTTGGGCGAGTGCACCGATGTCGAACAGGTTGTAATCGGCGGTGGCGGTGAGGGCTGAAGTGCTCATACCAATGACTATACCGACAATAGGCGATAAGGTTAGAATGGAGTGAGTAACAATTAGATAACGCACGGATAGGATTGGTTGCCGGTCACCGGTGTATGTGTGCTGTTGTACCACAACGTATTTGGGGTGTTGCTGTTCGAATTCGGTTGTAGGACAATGGTATTGGGTGTGATTGCGTTGTT